>CAZRYS010000009.1:33514-202507 GCA_964604365.1 uncultured Terrimonas sp. | reverse complement strand
TTATCTTCGTATTTGTATATTTACAAACTGTCCGAAAAAGGGGGAGCCTACAGTATCATATCTTTCCTGTTTTTTATATAGTGTATACATAAGTTCTAACAGTTTGCGTTGCACTGCAACGGCTGCCTTCATTTTAATTCCATGTTTCTATACCAGTCTTGAGAAAATTGCCTTAAATCTTTCAATGCCTGATAGCTGCCAATATCGGCATATGCATAGCATTTGCTAAATCCTTATTTCCTCCTTTGATATTCTGGGTTTACCTTTCACAATATACCCGATTGCTTTTCTTTTATATCCAATTCTGCATAGCTGGCAAGCTGCTTTTTATTTCTGATTAAATCAAAGCCATTTGTTTCTGCCAATACTGTTGCGGCAGTTAATAACCCCACACCAGGGATTGAGTTTAACAACTCAATATTTACCTGAACATGTATATCTTAATTGGCTCATTTACTTCACGAATAACTTCCGTTATTTGTTTATCCAGAAGCGTGGATATCAGACAAAAAATCTTAGTCCTAAACACAGTATCCATCACTTCGCCCTTCGCCACCATGTCTTTGCACTCGACAAAAATAGCTTTGCCGTAACTTTCAACAAGGACAAGCTGCTATTAGCAAGTTTTACATTCAACTACCGAAAGCCATTTTAAATATAGAAAATTCAACTTTACATTTTAACCCAACCAATAGAGCCTCCATTTATCTGAGTATTATCTGTTTGGGTTTTAAGATAAACATCACCTGTAGAAGTGTTTCTTAACATCGATCCTGAAGGGAAAGATATTATACCCTCTGGGTTTTGATCAAATTCTGCAATATCTAAAGGCATAAAATATGCTCGTCGTGTATCACCAGCTAAACCAGGGTCAATATATCCGCTTGTTGTTACTCTGAATGTTTGTTTTAGACCATCTTTACCTTGAATTGAGCCAAGGATATTGTTAACCAGCGTTATTAATGCACCTTTTTGTAGAAGCTTGGCTGGGTTAGACAGTGATCGACTATTAGCATTGCTTAAATCGAAATACTGCATTCCCTCGTTACTAAAAAAAGCCGCTGTTTGAGAATAATATGCATGGTACGAAACAGTTAAAGTTCTTGAAGTTGGATTCCATCCAATGATCCTAGTATATGGAGTATAGGTATTGTCTCCGTCAGCAACATGAACGGGTGATTTGACCCATAAGTCTATCAACAAATCCTCAGTGGGTTGACCATCAGGTGTACCAAAATTATCAGCAAATCTAACGTTTCCAATAGTTGGTTGTGAGACTACCGTATCTCCAATAAACGATATGCCACAACGTAATGGATGGACAGTGCTTAAATAGTAATTGCTACCATTATTTAGAAGTTTAGAAGCATATGATATCTCTATTTCTCCGGTTGGCATAACATCAGTAATTACTCCAATAGGCTGTTGCATTCCACTTATTATAGTAGTAACTATACAGTTTACTGAAACTTTATGCAATTTATTTGGAGAAATATTAATTATAAACTTTCTTTCAGGACCGACTATGTTAATTACGAATGGATCGCGATCTAAAGCAATTACTAAGTTAATTTCATCTCCTGAAAATAAGTAGCCATTTCGAGAATTTCGATATTCAATGGGGTCATATGTTTTGTAGCTTCCGTTTGGTGCGTAAGGAGAGGCATAAATAAAACTTTGATGTCTGGCTATTTGAGAAACAGTATTAGTAGAACCTAAACGATAAGTGTTAGCAGTACAATTCATAAATGTAGGTAATCCTAACTGTCCCGATTGGTCTGCCGTAATATACGGAGTAGCATTGAAGGCCACATTTTCGAACATCGCAGTCCCTTTAATAGAGATTGGTATACTAGAACCATAGTGTCTAAAACAACAGTTACTGAATTTTACTCCATTAGATTCAATATTAAATTGGGTCATTTTAGTTACAATAGGAAGAGCAAATGCCATTTCACAGGAATCAACCTCAGCGCCAACACTAGAATTCATAACACCAAAAGTTCCAATCCTCTCTGCAAATACATTTTTAATATAAGTGGGAAAATAACCTCCTTGATTGTTATAGATTAACCTATTAACGTTTCCAGCCAAATTCAAATCTTCTATATACCAATTGCCGGGTGTGCCAGCTCCATAAAACGATGTGGCAAATACCGTATGTACGTCAACCCATCCTGCAGCAAATTGAACTTTATTCATTTTTTCCTGGTCTTGTCCGCCTGAAACGGCCAACTTAACGCTGTTAAATTGATATTTTGTGATTAGAATAAGCTCTGCATTTTGAGTAATTCCGTTCGGTGAGAAACAAATACCCACAACAAAATTATTAATAACTACATCCTCAATTACTATTCCTGTAGATCCACTCTTTGAGTCACCTCTATACATATGTTCAAGACCTGGATACATATCGTTAACAGACTCGTCAAGTTCGTCGCGTTTAATTCTCCTAGGACCAAATGGATCAATAGAAATTCCTGAATATGGAGAAAACTGACTATCCCGCGCTGGTCCTCCCGGTTTGTTTATGTCTTCTTTGAAGTCCTCAAACGCACATGAAAAGAACTCAAAAGTAGCACCAGAAAATGGTGGTGTAAATTTTCCTAAAATTTGAAGCCCTTTGATTCTGCAACCTTTACCCAATTGAATGCCAATAGCAAAACTATTATTGAATGTCGCTTGTATCCTTGGACCAGTATAAGAAAATGGCCAAAATGAACCGTCACCCTCTAGATAGATGGTAACCTGACTATAAGCAGTACCGTTCCAATTATAAGCGATTAAAGGCTCATCTATTCTATAATAACCATTAGGAAACCAAACAGTTTTCAATACACCCAAACTCCTTATTACTAAATCTATACTTCTTTGAATAAAAGTATGGTCAGGTGAGCTCCCATTTCCCTTTGCTCCATACCATCTAACGCTAAATTTATCATCACGAACAGCCTCAGGATTAACAGTTAAGTCAATGTCGAAAATATGAAATTGATGATCGGCATCTATTATACCACCGTTTAGAGTTCCTGTTCCAGATAACTTATTTCCTTGGTAAAATTGTAGTACAACCCCTTGAGGAATGTTGAGAGGTAAGGTCGGAGGACCGGGGTTGGGATTAATAATATCGTCTAAATAATAAGTTCCACCGTTTGGCTCGTCAAATACGATTGTTTTAACACCAGCATTGAAAGCCGCTACGAAATTGTCGTATTGGTTTCCACTTTCCGGATATATGCCACAATTTCTGGCACTTAATGGTCCATCAATAACTCTCTTATAAATATCTCCATTTACAAGGAAATAAAAAATATTATCGATACTGGCTCCGCTTGGTAGATTATTGATTTTTGCTAGAGTACCAGCGCGGTCATCTGGATAAATGGTTGAAGACGGAGTCAACGTGGGTGAAGTTCCGTCTAGCAGAATTGTGTTGATTTGGTTGTCTGGCATCGTTAGATTTTTAGTAATTAAAAAAATGTTCTGTTATCCAATATAACTTTATAAATCAATTAATTAAAATGTTTGCGATAAATCTTGAAAAATGACAAAAGCCACTAAGTAGTTCCACTAGTTAGTAATACCCTCACACTTTTTTAATTATTCATTTCCGCAACGCCATTTTGGCTTGGCAACATAAAACGACAATACCAACTTTTGCCAAAAAAAATCATTAAGATATCAGGCAAAAAGATCCTAGCGCAAAACACAAGACACACACTTCGCTACTATGTTTTTGCACTTCGACAAAAATAGCTTTGCCGTACATTTCACTAAGACCGACCCGCTATTCACAAATTTTACGTTCAACTGCCGGCAAAGCCATTGGCTAGGCACGCCTGTTTAAAAGCGACAATTAATCATTCTACCGATTTATAAAGCAGCGTTAATATTTTACAATTGATATAGTAAAGAGCGAGGGAGGGGGATTAACAGTAGAAGATGTAATATTAGTACATGATATTGTAATGTTATTTGTTGAACTTACATAGGCCGTGTATATTACTCCAATGATTTGCGCAACAAATGGAACTCCTAAAGAAATAGAGTCACCTTCTGAAGCTCCATCAACTGAAACAGTCAAAACATTGGTATTGCCAGAAAGAGTAGCAGGAAAATCCAACGAAACTTGTTTTGAAATAAATTTTGAGTTGTCTATGAAAACTTTTTGTTTGATAAAGTCAGCACATTGGCTATAAGTTTCGAACTCCAGAACTTGGTAACAAGAAACCCTGAAGATAGCGTCATTAGTGGTTAATGGAGAAATTTCTGTAGTAACTAATGCAGCCGTTTTTGCCTGTCTGATGCAATACCAATATTCCCACTCTCCGGGTTTGATACCAAATGTAGAATCTAATGCGAACCCAGATTCTGGACCTGTTTGGTAAAACCTTACTCTAGTCCCGCTGATAATCTTTATTCCGCAAGATGTAACATACCATTTTCCAGGGAGTGATGTAAAAGAAAGCTTAGCTACTCCGACTGCTCCTAATGAATTGCTAAATTGAGTACATTTCGATACTAATTGATTATCAGACTCGACAGAAATTGAAGCTCCAGCTCCATAATAATCAGATTGGTATGGGTCAATAAAACTAAAAGACACTTTAAGGGCAAGATTAGATGCAGATATTACAGAGCTAGGAAAAGGACTTCTGCTAAAAGAAGTACCCTTGGGTTGATATTGTAAACCATTTGAATGCCATTCCGAATTACTTGCTGCATTAAACCCGGCAACAGATTCGGTAATTTGTAAATAGGATGATTCATCTACATTGGTTGGATGTTGTCCTAATGCATAAGCAACAGCACCTCCTCTTACTTTGACAAAAGAACGATTTTTTAGAATCATCCTTCCTAGTGTACAATCTCTCAAGACAACATTATGAGCACTATTAAAATAAAATTCGTATGGTTGAGAGTAAATATTTCCATCTATAGTAACAGGGAAATTTTTTGAGTCACCTTCCAACCAGCATTGATCAAAAATTATTGGAAGTATTGCGACATTAGCTCCACTTTGAGCAACAAAAATATCAAAACCTCTATTGTATTCAAAAATACATTTTTGAAATCTAGTACCCCCACCTTCTTCATCATTTATATACACCGCTGCACAAGTTGACATAGAGAATCTACAATTGCTAAAGTCGTCAAGCCCTGTATGCATAACACCAGAAATATCTTCAGCTCTATAGTGAAATTCTGAACTATGGTTACTACTCTTGAATTCACAGCCCCAAAACGTGTTTCCGAAATTTCCAAAACTTTTATTAATTGAACGTACACAGTTATTGATCATTATATATTCGAATGACCATTTTCCAGAAAATTCATCATCTACCCCACCATTATAAAATCCTAAACCATATGCACTAGAACCCAATCCGTTTATGACAAAATTTGAAACTTTTACGTGAGAACCATCTCCATCCTTTTTATGTCTTCCAAAACGAAGGATATATCCAGTAGTGCCATCACTGGCATAAGTGAAAATTGTTCCTCTTCCTTCTCCAATTACAGTTGTTGTAAAAAAAGGACCATCGACAGGATAAGTGCCGGCTGGAAAATAAATAGGAAACCTTTCCGCCGCATTATCATTTGACTTTTGAACTGCTATTGTACTATTTGAATCAAAACCTGCACCGTACCACATCGCTGAAAAGTATTCTATCGCCGGATAGCAATTGTATAAGGTTAAATCTTTGTCGATTATATGACACTTAAGAGGCGCATCTATTGCGGCACCTTGTATTCGAACTTCGCCAGCGCCATCCTTTTTAACAAATTTAGCTCCCTCTTCAAAATAAAGAGTTTTGACTGCATTTTCATTTGAATTAGTGGCAAATGTTACATTTGAACCTAATACATAGCTTCCGGAACTTTTAGGAACAACCAACCTTTTAGTTTTAAAATTAGTGGAGCCAGAAATGGTATTCAGAGCAGGAGAGTCATCATTTAATCCATTTCCTAAACAACCTATCCATTTAATTGAAAAATCAGTATTGGTATTTATCGTTAATAGATTTAAAGACGATTCAAAAATTATCTGATGAAAGTCCGCCGAAACATTGATGTTAGTGATATATCCATTTCCTCCGAGTCGTGTTCCTGATCGAAAAACCAGCCTTCCTTTTCCTTCACCGTTCAGGTTAGAATTGCATATATAAGTCCCGGCTTCATCAAGAATAATGTCTCGATCGAAAATTTGACATAAACCTTGAATTAGTCCGCCATTATCGGAGCTTGTAGGAGAAGCTCCAAACCATCCTGCTTTGATTTCTGCGTTTTTAACAGTTGGATCAAGATTTAGAATCGAATTAAAGATTTTCGTTGATATGGAAACGTCAATCCATGCATTTAAAATTTTTCCTGGACCAGAGATTAGGCCTCCGCTGCTTACACAAAGCGTCTTTCCACTAAAGTCGATGGTAGCAGCGATTGTAATTGGTACATCTAGAATTATTTCCTTAATCCGGACGTCGCCAAGGACAATTATTAGACGAGATGAAAGATCTGTAGAGGTATCGAGCCAAGAAGCTCTAAACGAGCTTATACCGCTATCAAAGACTCTAGACCATTTTTTTCCTCCAAACTCAAAAGTGAAAATGTTATCAATAGTGGAAGAAGGATCAACTTCTTTTAAAAGCCCACCCAAAGAAGAGGGGATGCCGATTGTAGATTCCAAAATTGTCATAGTATTAGGTTTTACTAACCCTAATATAAATCATTTTAAGATGCAGAGTATTGCAATTGACTTTTAGAATAAAGAAAACTTACTTAAACAAAAGACTTGGCATTGACTGTTGCGAAAAGAAAAAAAGTCTAGCTATCGTGATCTTCGTTCCTTTGATATTGAAGGGTTAAGCCATTTTTGCTCAGCAAAAGAAAGCGACAACAACTTCTTTGGGCAAAACAAGTCAATAAGTATCAACATAAAACATCGTAGCGCCAAACACAATACCCGCACGTCGCTACCATGTTTTTGTAATACACCAAAAAATAGCTTGCTGCACCCTTCACTATCGCTTCGCTCCACACCGCCCGAGGACGACAGCTCCGGTTGCACTTGGTTTCCGCAAGCCATTTTGGCTTGGCATGCCAAACACCAGAATAAACCTAGCCTTCAGAATAAATATTTCAACAGTAGTAGCTCCGATAAGCGGTTAATCGGTAGGCTGTTGCGCTTGTAGGAAAAGAAAAAACACACGCCAGGCAGGATTGCCAACACACAAAATCCGGAGCCGTGCCTGTCATGGTTTTGCTGCCCTTCGGCGCCTAGCCGGTCAGCCGCTATTGGCATCCTTCAGCTGCAACGGCTTCCTCCTATATAGCCCGGCGGCGCTGTACCTGGTGGCTGATCGTGTTGGCGCCGCCTATGCGCCCCCCGGCTTGCCAGTTGTTGCGCTGGCACAATGGCTTTGCGTATCTTACCGTGCGAACCTACGCTCATGCAAGCATGCCTGACCGCCCGTAAATATGCCACGCTGTGTTGCAGCCTCCATGCGTTCCGCATTCCCGGCTTCTCCCAGCACCTGGCATGGCGCTTGGGGTAGCGGATAAGATTCGAAAATTATTTGGAATATTAGTTTCTGTTTGTACATTTATCTCGCTTTTTACTCCAACTCAATCAATCCATTATTTCTTAATTCTCATCAATAGAGACTTAAATACTGCCGATTCGTTATCCCTACCGGAGACTTCATTATAAAATTTAAGTAATGAAAAAGGAAATTCGGTTTATTCTGCGTCTTCTATCGCTGACTATCGTCATAATATTAGTACGAATACGTTGCAATAGAGACAAAGGTGTAAGTGAATTTGTATTTAACAACTGTAATTTGGAAGCTTCCGTTAAAAACGACTACGCCAGAGAACTTTTTACGAATACTCTGAATAACCTAATCTTAGAATTTGCAAATGAGGAGACAATTATTATTCCTACAGAAAACTTTATCCCATGTTCAAAATGTGATGCAATGACACCTGCACCTTGCCCAGGAATTATTAAAAGAATTGCAAACTATGCCTATTATGATGATGTAACTATAAGACTTTTTAACTGCTCCAAAGTTTACGGTGCTTACACCCCTGCGAGGCAACATGAAATTTCTTTATCTATCATTTTAGTTAATGACATTGAAGAGCTAAGGCGGACGATAGTTCATGAACTCGCACATATGTGTTATTATAATTACGAACCGACCGATCATGGGGATATTAAAGATTCTAATTATTTTAAGACCAAACCATTGATAGCAGAATACTGTTTCTCAGGAAAAGCGACTTTAGCAGACTATATAAAGTCCTTTAAGCATCTTAACTCTAATCAAATAAATAACACATGTATTATTTCAAAGTAATAATTTGCTTTAGCATAATTTCTATATTAGCCCAAGTTGAATGTTCAGCGCAGCATCCTATTATTATCAAGCCGGGAGAAACAATTGAAAAAAAAATAGACAACTTGTATTTTAAAGAATCACTAAGTGGATTTGATAGTATTAGGTTGATATATAAAACAAACGGCACGTTAAATCTAGGGGTCACAACAAAGAGATATCTTGACAGCACTCAAAAGATTGATGTCAATCGCTATTTTGAAATAGCTGTTGATCAGGACTATTTAGTATTCGGCACTAAAACAGATAAAGATTATACGATGGGGGTGGGTTTTTTTTGGCATACTGATTCGGTAACTGGTAAGTTGGCTAAACATATATTGAGGACTCTAAGGCTTTCGTTCAGCAATGACGGATCTTTTATCACTAAAGTTTTGAAACTTTCTGATGCAGAATCTTTCTACAGCCATGGGCTTACTTTTAGTGGATTTACTCCGGACAGCTTAGCGTTGTACAAAGTAGACAGTACTGATCGACCATATTCTGCTAACGTAGTTTATAGTTCAAAAAGGACCTTCTACAAAGAAAAACGTAAATTAAATGATTTGAGTAAAATCGGAATAGAAGTATCTTTTCAAGGATCGTTGGGATTAATCGGATATTTACCGTCTAAGATTGGACAATTTGTTCAGAGTGGAATTCACTCTGGGCAGGCAGCACTGAAAAACGATGTGAACTTTGATGATACCAGACCCGTGCCAAGAGGTTGGCCTAATGCCATTGAAAACTATAGCGAAATGCCATTCTACAATTATTCAATGGATTACAATTATGTTTATACGTATACTAAGCAGCGATTTAGCCTCTACAGCTATCTTGGAGGCACTGCTGATATAGGCATGCTGTACAACAGCCTAGGCGTAAGGTCAGGATTTGAGATCGGGTTTTTTAATCAAAAAAGTTTCGGTAGTGGTCTGAAATATTTCAAAGATTTAAACTCCTCAAAACCTAATACAAAAAAGGTAGGATGGTTTGGTGCGTCACTAATTCTGAATTATGTTGGAAGTTACATTCTTTGGAATTCAAATTTGCAAGGAATCCCTTTCAGATCTTCGGTTTACACGCTTGAGAAAGAACAAGTTCGAAATTGGAATAATTTCGTTGAAGGTGGATTGAGGGTCAAGTTGGGCAGCATGTACATTTCCTATTTACACGCATACAGATCTCAAGTTGCGTATCTGAAGCAGAGGTCCGATCTAAAATTTGGAAGAATTTCTCTAATATTTAAATATTGATTTACAAATCTCTTTCATAATTCCGATAAATTTTCCCATTCCCAATGTTCATATTATCGCTTCGCAGTCGGCGTGCAATTTTACTAAAGCAATATGCTATTGACCTTTCCGGATATTATTTGGCAACGATGAATTATTGAACTTCATTTGTATGTAATATTAAAGCGCTATATGCTTAAAATTTCAACCGTCATAATACTCCTGACATTATTGGCTTGCGGCAGACCTGATAAAGGGACTCATGCTCGTAGTTTTCTCTCACGCATAGATAGTGTGCACGCTGATATTGATCAATTTGGCAACCGATATGATGAATACAGTCAGAAAATTGCAAAAGAATTTGCAGAGAATAACAAGCAACCCATAGGCGGTAAACAATTAGATTCTTTCAGTAGGCTACTAAAGGACTATGAAAAGGCTATTGATCGCGGAATTTACAAGTTGAAAACAATTCCAGAATTTGATGAAGAATATAAAGTTGTACAGGCTAATATTAACTTTCTGAACCATGAAAGTACTATTTGGAATGATCTTGGGAACATGTACATAAAAATTTATAAATCTGGTTGGGAAAATTTAAGCGAAGGTGAACAGCAAGCATTACCGGAATTTGTTCGATCGATGCAGGAAAAGCAGACAATTACTCATCAGTTGAAGGATAGCGTAAATATTATTAGTTCTGAGTTTGGTAGACGTTACGGGTTTCGGTTTATACCTTCAGGAAGTAAAAATTGAAACTGAAATTCTATGAAAATTGAAATTCAAAATGCTGAATATGAAATTGAACGAATTGAAACTTCGGATGGTAAATTAGGCTACCAAACAATTATTGACGGTATTGACACAGTGATTTTTCCAAACATCGGCAGTCAAGATAAAGTACTTTAGGAAACCGCTGACGGCAAGAGCTCTCAACTGATCCAGGCGATAGGAGAAGCTTTGGAGGATGCTGACATGTGAACGACTTTAAAAATATTTATATTCAATTCACAAAATTCCGAATATTCGATATTGATAATCATTGACGTTGAAAAACTATATGTATCAAACCAGACTATATGAAGAAGGAATTTATTACACTGAGTTTAATGCTGCTGTCATATACTTCATATTGCCAAATAGATAACCAGTCCAGCCGACCAGAAAAGAATATTTATCAATTATTTCCTACAAAAAACCAATGGACTTTTATAAAGTTAGACACTAGAAATGGTAAAATGTGGCAAGTACACTTCAGTTTAAATAGTGATAACCGACGTCAAACAGAATTAAATTCATCTACACTGGTAACAGAAAGTGATGAAGTAAATGGGCGGTTTACGCTTTACCCAACTGAAAATATTTACAACTTTTTATTATTAGATCAAATTGACGGTCGGGTGTACCAAATTCAATGGTCAATGGATGAGAAATTAAGAGGAGTCGTACCGATATCGGTGTCGTGGTGATTGCTACATGAAAAAATCATTTCAGAATATGCAATTACGCTTTTTCGTTTTTGCTTTCCTGTTTCTTTGTTTTAAAACAATCTTGGAAATGAAATTATTAAACCTCTAACTCCTGCAAATTTTCCCATCCCCAATGTTCATCTTTCAGCTTTCCATCCGGGCGGGGTTTGGGGGTAGGAAATCAAGAAGGTTCGAAAATGGCATACTGTCAAACTGGGTGTTTTCCACGCAGGTATTAAAATAAAATATCAATCGGTACCCTGCATTAAAGTGGGACATTAAAAAATCTCCACAAAGAATTGTGGAGATTAACAAGGAAGATTCCTTGTTTAAACCTTATCTTATAGAACAAGACAAAATAAAATAATTTTCGGTTGCATATGATAAAAATATAAAGGAAAAAACGAACCAGAAACTTTAATATAGTAACTTGTAGTAATAAGACATTTTATCTTTTACACCAATAGGTGTTTTCATAGGTTAGCAACATCCCGGGCATTCTTGTCCGGGATTTTTTGTTTGTACTTTATTTTATGGAAGTTAAAGAGGTGGTGACAAGTTACAGTATCAGTCTATGACTTTGGCAGTGAATGTACCAATTGGCATTGGTCCATCATAGTCAAACAAACTTTTGACTTCTACTTCTAAGGCTATAGATAAATCAACTAAATTGTGTAGTTCAGTGTTTTCTCCACCTTGTAGTAACCTGCTTATTTCCGAGGAGTCAATTTTGGATAATATTGCCAATTCTTCTTGCCTAATTTTTCTAAATTTTATTAATTCATTGATTCTTTTTGCAAATAATTTTGTTTCAAGTGCAAATCTTTTTTCTAAAGCCGGAAATGGCTTTTTTATTCTCTCTATTTTCTTCGTATTATAGTCGAATAAATGACTCATCTCTATCTGTAATCCTGACGAAATTTGCAACAAGGTTTTAAATACTGGATTCGACTCAATTTTTTCATCTTCAAGCAGGCTAATTCTCGATTGCGACACACCCGAGATAGCTGCTAACTGGTTTTGAGTTAGCGACAGAGTAGTTCTTATTCTTTTTAAATGTTTACTAAATTTATTTAACTCTGTTTTATGTAATGTTTCTCTGGACATCTTTAAAAGTCAAGAGAAGTGACTCTATAAAAATTGGGTTATATCGAATAATTGTATATATTTACATTCTAACCCTAGGTTAGAATTTTACTAACTTTGAAACTCTTCAACCATGTTGAAGAATTTCTCTATAAGTCTCGTCAGAAAACCGCGAATTTTCATTGAAGCCGAGATGGTAGTGAAAGCCTGCTTTATATTGCAAAGTATAGGGTGGGCCTCTATCAGCTTATCGGCTTCGGGTTCTTCGCGGTACCTCTGACGATAAGACGAGGCTCGCCCTATGTTTTATGAGCATCTCGCTTACAGACTTGCTTATAGGTAAAGCAGCTATGAACCAAAGAACTAACATATTATTTTATTTGAATTCTGGAATCATTAATATATACTTTCTATATATCCTACTCGCTTTTCTCCATTCCTATAAGATCCTTTTTGCCTGTAAACCGAAGAACCCGGTGTAAGCTACTGGTACGGGGCATGGAGCCGTGGTTTGTTGCACCAATTTTTTCTCATGTTTACGGCTATACTCCGCCACGGACTCCACCCCTGTGCCATTTTCCCACTATTATTAACGCACTGGCTGCATAGCTCTCAAGGGGCTGTAGGCAGTTGCTTTTATGCACTTAATGAACTGCAAAAATGAAAATATTTTTTTGCTTATGGGCAGCGCTATGCCTGCATATGGCCCATGCCCAAACTCATATAAAACCCCTGGCAGTAGGTGATACCCTGCCTGCAGGTCTTACCCTTACCAATGTATTAAACCACCCCGTTTCTACAATCCAACTATCCGATTTAAGAGGTAAACTGGTGATCCTTGACTTTTGGGCTACCTGGTGTGGTAGTTGCATTGAGCAGTTTCCGAAAATGCAGGATTTGCAGAAGTCATTTGGAGACCGATTGCAGATAATAATGGTTAATACTGAACCAAGAGAGGATAAAAAGAAGGTACTAGATTTCTTTGAAAAGCGGGCAGCCAGAACTGGTCAACATTTTTCACTACCCGTTTTAGTGCAGGACTCAATATTTAAAAACTACTTTCCACACACAAGTATTCCCCACTATGTATGGCTTAAGGATGGTGTTGTTTGTGCGGTAACGGGGAGAGATGAAGTACATGCTGCGAATGCTACCAAAATAATGGACGGAGCATTCAAGTTAACAGAGAAGAACGATTTTAGGAGATTTGATGTCAATAAATCATTTTTGGCAGACAGAAGTGATAAAGGGGATATACATTTTTTATACCGTTCAATACTTACAGCTTATCAACCGGAATTAGGAACAACAATAGGAAAAAAGGTGACTGAAGATGGTTTAGTAAGCCGATACTTTATTATCAATTACTCATTGATAAGTTTTCTGCAGATTGCTTACAGCGATATATTCGACCTGCCTTTGAACAGAATTGTTGTTGAAACCACGGAGGAAATCAAAGAAAAAATTGAAAAGAGAAAAGAATTCAAGTTTTGTTACGAAACAATATCGTTGCCTGTAGCAGAAACTGCACTTACGAACAGACTTAAAGAAGACCTTTTACGAACATTCGGAATAGAAGCAAAAAGAGGTGACAGAAATTTTTCCTGTTTTCTGTTGGAACCAAACGACAATATAAGAAATATCAGAAGCCGCGGCGGAAAACCTTCAATGGATCTCTCGCATGATAGCGGCACTAAATTTTTGAAAAATCAACCTGTTCAACAATTGCAGCAGTACTTGTCGGGCATATTGGATGCACCGGTGATTTTCGAAGCGTCTGACGGGCTGTCAATTGATATTACTTTTCCTAAGGAATTCCACAAGCTATCGTTGCAGGAACTGAGATTGTTTTTAAAGGCGAATGGATTCAACCTTGTTTCATCAAACAAAGTACTTCCGGCTATTATTATTTACCAAAGCAATCGTGCATTGTAACAAAACAGATACAAAATGAAAAAATTTCACATTCTTTTTTCAGTATTATTGGCGGGCACTATACTTTGTCAGAAAGGTTGGTGTTTTCAGTTAGATACACTTGTTTTAAATAATACTACAGGAAAAATTGTTGATAAGGAGGGGAGCCCACTAATAGGGGTGACTGTGTATATCAAAGGAACGTCTGTGTATACCACAACCAATGAATTTGGAATATTTCGACTAGAAAACAAGAAGAAAATCGGTTTGATAATTATTGAGGGGGTCAACATCGAACAAGAGGAAATAGTGGTGAATGGAAAAAATGAGCTGGGTACTATCTACGCTCGACCGCGAATAAAAGATAGCAAGGAGATTATCGTGGAGGCGAATACTGGCTATCAAAAAATTAAACCCAATGAGGTTGTAGGATCTCTGGTGGTAGTTAACAAAGATTTGCTAAATCATCAGGTAGGAACAAATATACTAAGCCGTCTCGACGGGGTTGTTCCGGGGTTATATTTTAATATTGGGAAAAGTGGTAACAATCCGCAGAACAATACAGCCATCTCTATTAGGGGGATGAGTACGATTAACGGTCCTCTGGACCCAATTATAGTTGTAGACCAGTTTATTTATGAAGGAGATTTAAGTAATATTAATCCAAATGACGTAGAAAGTGTTACGGTACTGAAAGACGCAGCTGCAACGTCTATTTATGGTGCAAGAGGGGGTAATGGTGTAATTGTTATTACAACTAAAAAAGGAGCTTACAATCAGAGTGTGAAGCTGGATTTTAATGCGACTACTACAGTTTCTCCTTCTCCTGATTTGCATTATTTGGGTCAGATGAAATCCTCGGACTATGTAGATGTAGAAGAGTATTTATTTGAACGCGGCTATTTCGACGCTCATATCAACGATCCTCAAATACCGCTCACACCATCTGTTCAAATACTTTTGGATAAAAGGAATGGAAATATATCAACGGAAACGGCTAACGCAGAACTCAATCGTTTGAAATCGATTGACAGCAGAGATGAAATAAAAAATAAATTTTATCGTCATGCCATTGTTCAGCAATACGCACTTAACCTCAGGGGTGGAAGTGGTAATCATAATTGGTTAATATCTGGCTCATACAATACGGCTGTTAGCGAACTAAATAGAAAATCGAGTAAGCTCAATCTCAGGTTTGAAAATACTTATCGTCCTGCGAGAAATTTAGAGGTAACTTCCGGACTATACTTTACCAATGCGGACAACAAAAGCGGTAATCCGGGATATGAAGAGCTAAGTGCGGTAGGGAATAGAAGGTCTGTTCCGTATATCCAATTTCAGGGGGTTGACGGGAATGATTTGGCTGTTGATAAACTTTACCGGAGAACATTTTTGGACACTCTCGGCGGCGGATACTTACTGGATTGGAACTATTACCCACTGGGAGATTATAAATATGATAAGACTAAATCAAATACAAAGGACTATGTCGCCCGTGTCGGATTAAGCTATACCATTGTGCCGGCTTTAAAGTTGAGTATCGATTATCAATTCCAACAACAACATGTTAATTATGTTCGTGAAGCCACCACAAACAGTTACTATACCAGAGATCTCATTAATAAGTTCACTCAGATAGATAGAAATAATAGTCTCCTAGATTATCCTGTTCCGATAGGTGATATTAGTCAGTATATCTTATCCTCTTCGGGGGCTCAAAACCTTCGTACTCAGTTTTCTTTTGGTCGCGATTGGGGATTACATTCTCTTACCTCAATAGGAGGATTTGAAGTAAGAGATTTTAAAAGTACCGGTTCCGGCTTTGGAATGTATGGGTATAAAAATGATCCACTGACATACCAGAATGTAAATTTCAACACTCCCTACCAAACAAATATCACAGGTAATTATGAATACATACCCGGTGCGGCTTTTCTTTCGCCAACCTATATTAATAGGTTTCTTTCTATGTATGCCAATTTTTCCTACCAATACAATAAGCGTTATACTGTTTTTGGTTCTGCCAGAAGGGATGGCTCAAATATCTTTGGACTGAGTACCAATGATAAGTGGAAACCGCTATGGTCTGTTGGGGGAGCATGGAATATTTCAGAAGAGGCTTTTTTTTTCCGTAATTATCTATCCCTTCTCAAACTAAGAGCCACCTACGGTGTAAGCGGAAACGTAGATTTATCTATGTCGCCTTTACCTGTTGCTTATAGCGGAACGAACTCAATAACAGGCTTTCCATATCAGAGAGTAACTACAATAAATAACCCGGGGCTTACATGGGAACAGTCTGCCCAACTAAACTTTGCGGTAGATTTTCAAACCCGAAATAGTCGTGTATCCGGAACAGTAGAATATTACATTAAGAAGGGGACTGACCTTTACGGACAAACGCCTTATGATTACACTGCATGGGGTGGTAATACATCAATTGTACGAAATGTAGCTAATATGTCCGGCAGGGGTTTCGATCTTTCTATTATATCAAACAACCTCACTCGTTCGATCAAGTGGATTACCAACTGGCTGTTTAGCTATAATGCTACAAAAACTACAAAGTATAATACTGTAGATGCGTCCAATATATTTACAATGTTAGGACAGGGGAGTACAATACTACCGGTAATAGGCAAACCACTGTATGGTATTGTTGCTTATAAATGGGGTGGACTGGATGCAGAAGGAAATCCACAGGGCTACTTAAATGGGCAGAAGACTACCGATTATGCTGCTATTAGGACAAATGCCAGTGAAAAAGGAGTGGAGTCTGATGCTATAAGATACGTGGGTTCAGCTACCCCTTTGGTATTTGGTTCTCTCATCAATACTATTTCCTGGAGGAAAATAAGTTTGTCGGTTAATGTTGGCTACAAGTTCGGTTACTATTTCGCAAAGCCTACTGTTTCTAATGCTGGATTAATACACTCTGGTATAGGTCATAGAGATTTTGAGGATAGATGGCAAAACTCCGGTGATGAAATAAAAACGAATACACCCGCATTTGTCTACACTAATTATGATCAATTTGATGCCAGAGATGAATTCTATAAGAATGCTGAGATAAACTTCTTAAAAGGCGACAATATAAGAGTACAGTATGTAAATATCAGCTACACTTTTAAAGTCAAAGAAAATGGAAAAGGTTTTAGTGGCTTAACTACCTATCTAAACATTGCCAATCCCGGAATTATATGGAGAGCGAATCGTTTTGGATTGAACCCTGACTATCCGGGTACACTTCTGATGCTTAGGAACTATAGTATTGGCATAAAAACACAATTTTAATTCACCTTAAAAAATATTGGTATGCGTGCATCTATAAAATACTATTTGTTTATTGTATTATTTTCGAATGTATGGTTGATATCCTGCAATAAATTTCTTGACGAACAGTCTGACAATTCTTTGAGTGTACCAAAAAGGCTCGAAGACTTACAGGCCCTTTTAGATGATGCAGATTTCATGAATGACTGGGCAACACCCTCTTCCGCAGAAGCATCAACTGATAACTACTTTCTGCCGGATGATATCTATTCTGCTTTGAGCGACGATAGTAAAAAGGCTTACACCTGGATTCCATACGATTATTATGCTTCTAACGACTGGTCCTATGGATATCGTTGCATATACAATGCAAATTATTGCCTTGAAATGCTGAACAATATTCATACAACAGAAAGCAATGGCCGGTTATATAACAATATTAAGGGGAGTGCTCTTTTTTTTCGGGCGTATCATTTTCTCAACCTTGTCTGGGTATATGCCAAAGTATATGATGAAGCATTGGCATCTTCAGACAATGGTATCGTATTGAGATTAAATGCAGACTTTAATACTCCATCTTTCAGGTCCAGTATTCAATCTAGCTATGATAGAATAATCTCAGATCTGAAAGAAGCCCTTTTATACCTGCCTGAAAATGCGTTAAATGTAATGCGTCCATCGCAGGGTGCAGCCTTTGGAACTCTTGCCAGAGCTTACTTATCAATGCAGAAATATGACAGCGCATATAAATATGCCAATTTGGGCCTACTTGTAAACAATATTCTGCTCGACTACAATGACGAGAGTGCAGTTAGTTACTCATCAAATGTTCCGTTTCAGCCATTTAATCCTGAAATAATATTTTATTCAACAATGAACCCCATAAGTGTCAATATTGCAACTAACAGAGCTCGGGTGGATACAAGTTTATATGAACAATATGAGGAGACTGATTTAAGAAAATTAGCATTTTTTAGACCGACGGGCGACTACCAAAGATTCAAGGGTAGTTATGCGGCCCATGTATCCAGGCTTTTTTCAGGAATAGCAACAGATGAGTTATTTTTAATACGGTCTGAATGTCAAGCCAGGTCAGGTAATATACAAGAGGCATTATCTGATCTAAGGGAACTTTTATCAAAAAGATATGTAATCAATGAATTTTTTATTCCGGTGGAAGTTACCACAAAGGAAGCGGCGTTAAGTCTGATACTTACTGAACGAAGGAAAGAACTATTGTTCAGAGGGTTGAGATGGTCTGACATTAAGAGACTGAACAACGAAGGCGCAGACATCATACTGCAGAGAGAAATCAGCGGAGAAAAGTTTGTTCTTCTTCCAAATGACAATAAATATGCACTGCCGATACCCAAAGATGTTATAGAACAGTCCGGGATTGCCCAGAACGAATTCTAAAATAAAAAGAGGAAAGACACGAATTTTGTCTTTCCTCTTCCAAACAAATAGTTAAAATAGCTAATCTTTATTCTTGATGTTGGAGATATGTGTTCCACCAGTGACACGATATTTTCCAGGTTCTCCGCCTTCTGCAGCTGTGATTGTAACACTTGAACCTAGTTTAGTTCCGCTGTCAGTTGTTTGAGCAACCGGTACCTGTATTGTGCAGGCTTTGTCTTCTTCTTCATCGCATGATTGAGAGCCTGCTGACCAGAATTGTTTATCCTGTACCCTTTCCTGACTGTAATTTTCAGGAGAGCCGGGATTGAATCTGAAGGTAACCATTGATTGTTCATTCACTGGTAATTTAAACGCAATGGCGCAAAAGGCAATAACCACTGCTGCGATGCTTAAAATATAACGTTTCATGATAATTGGTTTTAATGAAAGAATGTATTGTTTTATGAGTTGCGTTGTATTGTATTGTTCCCTCTGAAGGGAACTAAGGCGGCGTTCTCTTCTTAGCGGATCTAATTTTTGTATGACTTAGTAATGCCACAATATTGATGGCTATAAAAATCAGGTTGAACAGGATATGCTGTTTCCATGTAAAGCTGTTGATAACACCGCCACAATTGCAGGGTAGGGTGGGGGCATACACTATCATATACAATAGATAGCCGGTAAACAATAGTAGGGAAAAGAGGGATACAAAAAGTCCGCTCAAGCGGGCGGCAGGTAAAAATAGCAGTAGGGCTATTATCAATTCCGCTGCTGGTATCAGCCAGGCTATAATACTGGCATGGATGCCGATCAATGGGATGTCCTTCAATGCTGCAACAAATGCATTGTAGGTCATTATTTTGGAAAGGGCAGTATATAAAAATAATAGTAGAAGCAGTGCACTAATCACCTCAACTACCATCTGGTATCTGTTGTGGATTCCCTGTGTTTTAAAACGATTGTGAATGGTCATTGTATATTTAGTTAAACAAAAATGTAGAGCAATGAAAAGTCAATCTCCGCATGCAATGCGAAGTTTTATGGTGTATTTGCCACAGAAACATTTTAGTTGTCCGACAGTTTTATAAGTGCCGTTTCGTTGGGTAAATGAAAGAAGGGTAGGGAAGAGCACGGCACCGCAGTTGTAGACAATTTTGCAAAACTAGTAAGTCTTCAGAGGGTAATTTGAAGCTGCAGAAAGTTTATACCCAATTCAATCAATTACTTCTATGTAAATAAAGTTCTGAACAATTATTTATTAATCCTATAGCATGAGTTAGAAAGTGCTTTTCGGATAGGTAATAGTACTCTTTGGACAGTTTTTGAAGAACAAAAGTGGTTTTTATCGTGCAAATTCATTGTCTCTGTCAATGCGGTTGTGCAGCGTTGTGAGTAAAGAGCGAATAAAAGGGGTGCGATCTTTTTTTCTAAGCCTGATATCTTCCCAGGTTTTGTAAATGTTAGTAATTCGTATATTGAAAGCCATTGAAAAATAGTCAGCTATTTTTTTTATTTCAATACTTTTTCCAAACGCCCCGTATTCGTGTAGTGCATAGATAAGATTAGTTATGGCTGCTATTGATGTATCCCACTGAAGTGTCGAAATATTTGTGCTCTTTGCGTTGTTTGTTTGGATATCACGCTGCCGCCTTTCCAGATAAAGTTTTTTTTCAAGCAGATCATAACCAATGATACGGGCAGCTTTAGCACTCATTAATGCGTTGGTTCTTCGGTCATAGTACAGTTGGTGTTCTTCGTAAATTATTTCAGTACTTAGTGATCTTCTCAAAAAATAATGTTGGTCAAAGTGAGTGCATCCCATTTTAAATATAGCCAGAAGGGATCGTTCTGAACGTCCTGGTATGCTTTTAAGCAAAGAGTTTCATAGCCAGATATAGTAGAATGGTAATTAAATTTTTTGAGGAGCATCAGATAAAAGAACATTCTTCCATCAAATTCAGGTTTAATTAAGCCTTGCAGGTCATTGAGTATAGCCATCATTTTTTAGAATGGCAAAGACGGGTTTGTTTTCATAGCGTTATTGTTAAAGGTTAATAATTGAGAAAGGACACATATGAGATATTTGAACGTGTTCAAATAGAATATCGGAAAAGATTTGAGTTGGATAATTTTGGACATGCGTTACTTTCTCAGACTCTTTCTTCTCCAGGCATGAGGTGTTTGGTGAAATTCCTTTTTGAAGGCTTTTATAAAAGAGGTGTCAAAATGAAATCCAGTTCTTTCAGCAATTGTCTTTATAGGCAGGTTTGAATGCTCTAGTATTTGCCTGGCTAATTTCAAGCGTTCGTACAAAAGATATTGATAGGGCGTTTTTTTAAATATTTTAGAAAATCCATACTTGAGCAGTCGGCTATTAATACCGCTTTTTTTTGCAAGCGCTGAAATGGATATGTGTGACTGTATATTTTGCCTAATGAGATTCCTGGCGTAAAAGATAGCTTCTACATCATTTTCACTTAAATACACATTATCAGCATTGTCACTTACGTTTTCAAGTAGGGATTTTACAATTTCTATCACGAGCGCCTCATTTCTCGGATACTTCATCAACAACTCTATTGCATCTTGTGTATGAATATTACACCATGATGCAAAGGGCGCCAGCAAAGTAGTATGCCGTTTATCTATTGCTGCGAAGAAGCTTTCCAGGAGGTTGTCTTCTCTTTTGACGAAACCTAAAATATCCCGATGGAGTAGCATATCAAAGGTGCAGTACTCTATCCCCTTTTTTAGGTCGAAACTGTTTTCTATGGTTGGGGAATATACAAAATTGAACTGACCTTGCTGCAAGTAGGCGTCAATGTGTCCATTTATAACATGTCGGATATGATGCTTAAGCATAACGCGGAAGCCAAGCCAGGAGGTAGTTTGATGAACGCGGATGGTAACATTTTCTATAGGTCGGTAGATGCTATACCAGAAAGTATATCTCTTTTCGATAAGCTTTTGAAAAAACACACTTCCAAAATTGCCGATGCCGGTATAGGGGGCGCTTCCAGAAATTTGAAAATGCTGTAATTCATTCGGAATTTTAGAGATAAATTGAATGTCATTGTCTAATGTAGAGCTTATCCTCATAGGTGGTTTTCTAAACTTTTTCAAATAGAGTGATCGATGGAAGACATTTGAGCTTTGTCAAACTATTTTCGGATATTATGCTCCTATAATAATTTCTCTTTCATTTTGTTGTAGAATGCTTCTTTGAACTGACCACCCAAAGGGATACTTACAGTACTTCCCCTGAGGCGTACGCTGTTATTTTCCAGTGTTGTAATTTGTCGTACGGAAACGATATATGATTTATGAATTCTTATAAATTGACTTTGTGGTAATCGTGCTTCAAGCTCTTTAAGTGTTAAATACGCAATTGTTTTTCCACTTATGCGGTGAAATGAAACGTAGTTATTCAGGCTTTCTATGTAGAGGATATCATCAAGATCAATCTTGATAAGTTTGCCTTTTTGTTCTGTTTTTACGAATATGTAATCATTCGGTATCTCTTTTACCAAAGGCTGAACATCAGTCGGATGTAATAGGTCATACACTCTTTGGACGGCTTTTGTAAATCGATTGAATTCTACTGGCTTCATCAGGTAGTCCACTGCATTTAGGTCATAACTCTGGATCGCAAATTCGGAATAGGCTGTGCAAAAGACGATTTTAGTTTCGTTGCCAATTATTTGCATAACTTCTATTCCACTCATTTCATCCATATGGATATCAAGAAATACGACATCCACCTTGTGTTTTTTAACCAGATCTATGCCGACTAGTGGATTGGTAGCTACTCCAGTCAGACTTAAATTGGGTAATTGCTGGATATATTGTTCAAGAATGTTGATGGCCGGCATCTCATCATCAATAATAATACATTTCATTTTGTTAGTTATTTATGGTTAGTTCAAAGGTGTAAGATCCCATATCATTAGTTGCTTTCATATGGTATTTGTCCTTGAATGAAATATCAAGACGTCTTTTTAGGTTTGTTAATCCGATATTGTGGGTTGATAGTTCAATGTTATTTCTCTTTTTTTTGTTCTTGCAGTAGAAATAAATAGCATCGGATGATAGTAAAACTTTGATAATGAGTGGATAATCAGGGTCTTTTAAGTCGCCGTATTTAAATGCATTTTCTACAACAGTAATCATTGAAAGAGGAGGCAAGGTTTGTCCCAGCATTTCGCCATCTACCGAGTACTGGATCGATTTTGTACTGGCGAATCTAATATTGTTAATATCTATGAGTGTCTGAAGATGATCCAGTTCTTTTTCTACAGAAACTTTGCCAGACTCAAAATCAAGACTTTCTATTGAATATCGCATAAGCTTAGACAATTTCATGATGTTATCCGCCAAAGTAGGAGAGCATGTTAAAGCCTGAGAAAACAATACGTTTAACGTATTATGAAGAAAGTGCGGGTTAACTTGGGAGCGTAGGAAAGAATATTCCAACCTTGCATTTTGTCGTTCTTTGTTTATTCTTCTTTGTATCTGAAAGTATAGAATGGCATATATTAAGAATCTTACATGGGCTATCAATGCGCTTACAAAAAAAGAGTTAAAGCTAACCGGTTTGGAATATATATTTACTCCTAGGACCGGTAGTAGCATAGTTACATAATAATATCCTGTCACAGATAGCAAAACGAACGATGCCATTATGATGAATATACCTTGTATTACGGTGCCTTTTCTCATAAATCTTTTTAGAAGAAAAAGGTTCGAATAAAATACAAGGGCATACATGACACTTAGTGCCAGTACATCAATCAACCTCGCTGCAGGCGTGGCAATATAGTTTACAAGATAGAGCAAGGTGTCGTAGGCCAACCAAGCCAACGCATGTTGCCTTACCGCTTTTGATTTTATATTTACGGATAGGTTCATGGCTTTTTTATTCTAAAGTACTCTTTCTTGATTGGTTATATTGCTGGAATACATGGCTGTATTTTGCATTAGTTTATTTAAGTACAGTAGCTGATAATATTCACGAAAAGCCCGCATCAACAGGAACAATAACCTTGTTTTCTATTAACAGATGAATTAGCGGATTATTAATCTGATTTGGGTTTATCGTCCTGGTAATAGAGTTTTCAAGCAAGTTGAATACTTCATTGTCAATCGGATAAGAGGTATAGGATCTTTTGTTGAAGAGATATGCTTTGTTGTCTATTTTGAAGATTCCAAATTCATGGTGATTGATCTGAAAGTTCTTTAAGTGAGGTATTATGTTTTTTGACTTGTTGAAAGTATCATTGTGTAAATCATAATGCGGTAACGATCGGTGGAGATATAGCCATGCTTCCCATTGCCCGGGAAAATCTGTTAAAAATGAACTAAAGCGATTGTACAATGTTTGAGTAGTATCACGTGCAAACTTTTCTTTCGAGATTGATGAATCTGGAAACACCGGTTCAAAAAAGTGCAATCTTAGATCATCAATCGACTTTCTGTAGGAAAGTCCCGTAATGAGCGGAACGCTTGCCATTTGGGCGATATACGCAATACCCACTCTAGCCAGTAGCTTTTTTCCTAAAAATGAGATTTGTCCGTCCTGATTGTATCGTTTGTTTTCCTGTATGTTTCCTGATCCCCTGTAACCATCAAAATAGACAAAAAGGCTTCTTCCCTGTTTTAGTTCTCTTAACATTTTTAATGTTAGTGAAGGCGATTCTAATTCAATAAACCTAATTGAATCGAAAGATCTGTCTGGATACATTGTTCCGTAAATGCTTTTAAAAATATCTCTCTCTTTAAGTAACGATTTTTGAGGGATTAGGATAGTATAGGGTATGTTGTTTTTAGTAAGGAAAAGGTTCATCAACCGATACATACCAAAATGAAAGCTAGAAAAAATGCAAGGGCTACTTTTTATCAATTGCAAAAGTTCAATTGATAGGTTTTCTACGACTAAAGAATTAAGTATGTCTGGCTTTCGTTGCTCATAGTGAGTGAGTTGATTGTGCAATATTATCTCCTGGTAAACTGTTGGATGCTGATCAAATCCCGTTTTCGGCAAAAAGTGAAATAGGTTGGCACTTACCAGGTTAAATCTATGGGAAGTAATTGTTTGATGATCAGTTGTATTATTTAAAATGGCGTCTACAATTTTTTGCCTTTCATCAGGCAAGTAGTTTTTTCTTTTCATGGTACAACGACTTTTGAAATCGATAAAAAGTAAGTGATACAAAAGCTGACATACAAAACAAAATCAATAGGTCTTCCGCTTTGACTATAGCACTATGTGGATCGTTTGAGGAGTACTCTTTCAATATCGATGCCATATATCCAACGATTAAGTGATTGAGCAATAGATATACAAGCGTCCAAAAAATTATATAGAGGATCATATAAATTATCAGATACGGAGATACTTTACTTTGGGAAATGTAGTTTTTTATCAATGATGGTCTGCTGATTATTTGAACCATTAGGTCGTGCGCCTTTTTGCGGAGGTTTGGTATTTTGCACAGATCACTCACTATCCAGTATCCATCATAACGTAGAAATGGGATGAGGCAAATAAGAATGCTACAGCAGTTTATTAGGAAAAGCTTTTGTGAAATTACAACGAAAATATCTGCGACAATCAACAAAACAAGCAAGATATTGACCAATAACTGGAAGTAAATTCCACCTATATTTACTATAGTTCTCTTTAAGATATTGAGCTCCCATATACCAGATACATTGGTGAAAAAAACTGGAAATATGAGGTATAGCCCAAATCCAATTTCTTTGGGGCGGATACCGTAATGATATGCTGCCGTTGCATGTCCTAATTCATGAAATAGAAGAATTAATAAAAGCAAGCCATAGTACAAGGGAATCTCTATTAAAGAGAATTGTTCAATATGTATAATATTATGTGGATTTGTAAAATAGAAGCTGAAGGAGGTAGTACAGGCTATTATCAAAAATATCGGAAGTATTATTGGGTTAAAAAGCCAGTTTAAAGATTTGTATAGAAATGTTCCTTGCCCTGGTTTAAAGATTTTAAAAAAGGGGAGGAGATACTTTATTTTTTTGTTTTTTGATATGGCCGAAAAGATTGAGTTGATGGTATCTTCAATAGTTCTTTCTGAAAGGTTTGAATATTCTTTTTTTAGTTCTGTAGCAATTGACTTGTAAGTGGCATTTTGGCGATATCTGGACAATATCTCATAAGATAGTTTGCTAAGTAAAAAGTAGTTACCGTTCGTATCACATAACAGGTATCTGCATCCATTTTTTTCGGGAACTATTTTAAGTGCGTATTCCATTTCGTAGGTTTTAAGATTAAAGAAATAGAGGGTTTATAGTCCTCTATTTCTGGAGATTTTCCATAAATCTAAATTACATGTATGGGTACCGAGCAGGATGTGTCTGCTACGCCAGCCATTTCAAGTCGCTCTTCCAATTCTTCTATTGAAATAGCATTGCAAAAAGGATCATTGTAATAATGTTTTTCTAGCATGGTTAAAAATTGAATAGTTGATTTATAGCTCTACTCTTTTATGAAGGTTTTCGATTCCCCTTTATTCTAATTGGCCAAAAAGAATTCGTTTAAGAAGTGTAAGAAATAAAATAGGGTAGTAGTAAGATTTCAGGACAAACAAACTCATTTGCAAGGAGTGGCAAAATTTTTTTACGTATAATTTATTTTGTGGATGGTGAAACCCTATTTGAAAAGGGTCGACTATGGTGAAGCCAGGAAAAAAATACCGGAAAATTGATTTATTAGGATTGCAAAAAGAGCACTTAACTATTAAATTAACGACGATCTGGCGGTCATTTTTGTCAATAGTTAATTGCCGTAGGCCCTACTTCTATAGCCAAAATTCTTTTCTTTATTTTTCGCGTAGTATTCGTACTGTCTGGTAAGTCTTTTACAAAATAGCTTTTAGATTGATTCCGATTTTTATTTTTTCATTAAAATCGTAAATGGAAACTTTAAAATTTAGGTGCCTGAAAAAAAATAATTAACTCTACTAAAGCCTGCAAAATAATTGGCAGGCTTTTATATCGGAGATCTTATTTAAAAAGTCGGAATTTATATTTTCCTTGCTTTATCGGTTTGTAACTGGGAGCAACGTAGCTGCACCGGATATTGGATTTACTACCGTCTTCGGTATCTACTGATAGTATTTTCTACATTTGTAATAGTAAAAACGTGACATTTAAGGATGCGTAAGGCGCTAGTCAGATCTTACTCTTCTGTAAAACAATGACGGGTATTATTGGTTTTCCCATTGATAAAAATTTCTATTACCGAACTTCTTACAATTTATTTAGTGATTAGCTTCGGTGTTTTATCCCGCTTTTTCCTGTATTGAATATAATCGTTTACGAAACATCAAACAGATTTCGAGGTTATTAGAAAAGCGTTCGGACATGTATGGTAGCCGGTAGTTTCTTAAGCTCCTTCACCAAAGCCTTGTCGGGCATTTTTTCTATGTCAACTGCTATAAGAGAAGTGGTATCACTGGTACGCATAGTAGCAGAAAATATCTTGTAGGGGTATTGATAAAACACCTGCAACACCTGGTGAAATGATGGTTTGTTTGTCTTTAACGTAAGGATAATACGATGTGTATCCGGCGTTTTGGGCTGCAACAAATCGGGAAAATTTAAACTCTGAAAAACGGTTCCTTCATTGATATAACCCAGCAAACGATCGGTCAGTCTTGTTTTGGTATTGCCTGCAAAAACAACAATACCCTGTTTTTCACAAAACTGTTGCTCGCCGAATGTTGATACATAGTCTGTAATGCCCAGGCAGCGTAATTTTTTGGCCGCTTTGATTTCTTCCCTGGTGATGTTGGTATTTTTTCCCAACAAAATAATCCGTGCCTCTTTCAGATATTTGGTGTCCAGCGATTTCCTTTTTTTTACCGTAAGTCCGTCTTCTTCCAATATATCAATATACTCTTCCTTTACTTCTCCCACTACCAAACAAATGATCCTGTTTTTAGGATAGGAGATAGTACCCTGTAGATTATTGAGGTATAAAAATTCGTCGAAACTTGGCGTTATATAGTCTGCCTTTTCAGTAACAGCCTTACGGGCTATATTTTCGGTGAAGGCAAAAAATTTCGATACTACGCCACTTTCTTTTAATTGATAGTCTGAGTATCCATCGCCAATGCCCAATAGTTCTCCCTGCAGTTGCAGGTTTCTTAGCAGTTTTACTTTCCCTCCTTCCTCACTCAATGGGTTGGCATGATCGTAATCAATGATTTTTCCATCACCCGTCGTTACAAATGTATTGGCATAAATATTTTCCTGTTTGATATGATAATCGGTAACTACCGGAATGATAAATTCTTTAAATCCGCCCGAAACAATCAAAACATCCTCGGAATTTTTTTTAAAGAAATCGGCGTTACGCGCAAAAGATTTGGAGACTTTTTTCTTAAGAAACTCAATCAATTCCTCCAGGTGAGTAGTATTGGCTTCCAGCAGCCGCACCCGTTGACTCAGGCTTTCCGAAAAGGACAATTTGCCTTCCATAGCCAGGTTCGTAAGCTGTTCTATCTCCTGCAATACCTGCTCTTTGTTCTCTCTGTCAGCCAGCGATATTCTCGCCAATTCGTCCAGTGCTTCCACCTGGGTAAAGGTATTATCGAAATCAATTATATAATATCGTTTGTTCACCATATATACAGCTACACTTTTTTGCGAAAATACAATTTATTTGTTGTGGCTTGTTTTGCAATGATAGGAACCATTTGCGCTAAAAAAGTCATTCCCCAATTTTTGAACTATTTTAGCGGTTTGATTTACACCATCATTACATTATTATGCGTTACCTTTTCATTTCCCTGTTTTGTTTTGTACAGTTTTTTTCATCTGCACAAACACCTAAAGACACCATTAAGTCAACCACTAAATGGGATGTAAACAATCCGCCCGGCCAAACATATAAAGAAGTTTCTTTTGCGGTAAGTGAAGGTACCTGGATGAACCTGGATGTATCCCCAAAGGGAGATATCATTGTATTTGACCTGTTGGGTGATATTTATTCGATGCCGGTAAAAGGGGGCATCGCCACAGTATTACGGAAAGGACTGGCCTATGATGTGCAGCCCAGGTTTAGTCCGGATGGTAGCCAGGTACTATTTACTTCGGATGCCGGTGGTGGCGACAATATATGGGTGATGGACAAAGATGGCAGCAATGCGAGACAGGTAACTAAAGAGAGTTTTCGCTTATTGAACAATGCTGCCTGGTCGCCGGACGGCAACTATATAGTAGCTCGCAAACATTTTACTTCCGGAAGATCATTGGGGGCGGGAGAAATATGGATGTATCATATCAGTGGCGGTGACGGCATCCAACTCACCAAACGCAAGAACGATCAGCAGGATGTAAACGAGCCTGTTGTATCGCCGGATGGTCGTTATGTATATTTTAGTGAAGATATGTATCCGGGAGGCTTTTTTCAATACAATAAGGACCCCAATAACCAGATTTATGTAATTAGAAAATACGATCGTGAAAAAGGTACGCTGGAAAATGTTACCGGCGGTGGTGGCAGTGCATTTCGTCCGCAAATATCTCCCGATGGAAATACATTGGCCTTTGTACGAAGAGTGCGTACCCAAACTGTCTTGTACCTGCGTAATCTGGCAACAGGAGAGGAATGGCCGATCTTTGATCGATTGAGCAAAGACCAGTCAGAAGCCTGGGCGATCTTTGGCGTTTATACCGGTTTCGCCTGGATGCCCGATGGAAAAGAAATTGTTATCTGGGCGAATGGAAAAATTAATAGGGTTAGAACGTCAGGAGATAATAATAGCACGGAAATTCCTTTTACCTGCAACGTAACTCAGCAACTAACGGATGCGGTACGGTTCAAACAAAATATCAATAAAGAGCAGGATACTGCACACGTACTAAAAAATGTAACAACGGCACCTGGTGGAAAATATGTAGTTTACAATGCATTGGGATCATTGTGGAAGAAAACTTTACCCAATGGCAAACCCACAAGGCTAACCAATACCAATGATATTGAAGATGAACCAAGTTTTTCCAGTGACGGAAAGTGGATTACTTATGTTACCTGGAACGACAGTGCGCTTAGCAGTATTTACATATTGGATGCTGCCAAAGGCACCAGCAGAAAGTTGAACCTCGATAAAGGGATCTATAGAAATCCATCCTTTAGTCCCGATGCAAGAAATATAGTTTTTGCAAAAGAAGGTGGTGATGATGTTTTAGGGAATTCGTTTAATGTTAACACCGGCTTGTATTTGCAGGCAGTGGATGGAGCAGGCAAACCAACCCGAATTCTTGACTTTGGCAGTGCCCCTTATTTTGATAAAAATGGAGACTACATTTATTTCCAGAAAGGAAGAAAAAATCTGGGAGCGGTTAAAAAAGACGGTACAGATGAAAAAACGGTGCTGACGAGTACTTATGGTAGTCAGTATATAGTATCGCCAGATGGCAATTGGGTAGCATTTGTAGACCTGCACAAAGTATATATTGCCGCCCTACCTAAAACGGGTACAACGCTTGAAATTTCAAGTGGCTCCAAATCAGTACCGGTGCAACAAGTAGCCAAAGATGCTGGTACCAATCTTCATTGGAATACGGACAGCCGGCAACTACATTACACATTGGGAAATGAGTATTTCAGTATCCCGTTGGATGAATATTTTAGTTTCCTGACGCGTAAAAAGGAAGCTGTACAACCGCCCGATCCCAAAGGAGTAAATATTGGCGTACAGTATACCTATGATAAACCGAAGGGACTGATTGCATTTACCAACGCCCGGATCATCACCATGGTAAATGAAGAAGTGATAGAAAATGGAACCCTGTTGGTGGAAGGTAACCTGATTAAAGCCGTCGGAAAAAATGTGACCATACCCGCGGGTACTAAAACAATAGATTGTGCAGGAAAAACAATCATGCCAGGTATGATTGACGCACATGCACACGCTAATCATTTCAGAAACGGCATCACACCCCAAAAACATTGGCCCTACTATGCAGCTCTTGCCTTTGGGACTACTACCATTCACGATCCATCTGCCAACAGCGAAATGGTATTTGCTCAAAGCGAAATGGTTAAAGCGGGCAAAATGGTAGGACCACGGGTATTCAGTACCGGCACAATATTGTATGGTGCCGATGGCGACTTTAAAGCAGTCATCAATTCGCTGGAAGATGCCCGTAGTGCCATCCGCAGAACAAAGGCATATGGTGCTTTTTCGGTAAAAAGTTATAACCAACCCCGGCGCGAACAAAATCAGCAGGTAATAGCTGCCGCCAAAGAACTGGGTATATTAGTTGTACCGGAAGGCGGTTCTTTCTTTTATCATAACATGGCTATGATCAACGATGGGCATACCACTATAGAACACAATGTGCCGGTGGCACCGTTGTATAATGATGTAATAGAGTTGTGGAAAAGGTCTACAACCACTTATACGCCTACATTGATTGTCAATTATGCTTCTGTATCCGGAGAGTACTACTGGTACCAGCATACCAACGTATGGGAAAATGAGAAATTATTAAAATATACGCCCCGTTCGGTAATAGATACACGCAGCAGGCACCGCATCATGATTCCGGAAGAAGAGTATGTTAACGGGCATATTCTTACCTCTAAAAGTGTAAAAAAGTTAAATGACGCAGGTGTATTAGTCAATATGGGAGCCCATGGGCAAATACAGGGCATTGGCGCCCATTGGGAAACCTGGATGATGGAGCAAGGAGGAATGACACCCTTACAGGCATTAAAAACGGCCACCATTAACCCGGCTGTTAGTCTGGGGCTGGATGAATGGATTGGGTCGCTACAATCGGGAAAGTTGGCCGACATTGTGATTCTGGATGCCAACCCGCTGGAGAATATTCGCAACACCGAAAAAGTGAAATACGTGATGGTCAACGGTCGGTTATACGATACTGATACCATGAATGAAATTGGCAATTATAATAATGCCCGCACTAAATTTTACTGGGAACTTGTACGTCCCGGCAAATTCAACTGACAGGAAGAAGCGGAATGAAAATAGCTGTTAAATAGTTGCAATAAATGGCCAGGAATTGAGTCGGGAAATTGGTCTGGAGGAGCCAGCAATGCGTATAAGTTTTACCCGATTCTGATCTCATAGGCTACGTTGGCAGCTTTTGAGGACGGTTAAAAAGTTGCGCCAGAGCCGTCGGGCATGGAATGTGTGGCAAAATTGAAAGCGGCTTGTCCGATACTTTTTTCCGCAAAAAGTATCGAAGAAGAATGATGGAAAGTTTTGTAATAGATCTTGTCCGTGGTTTAAATAAAAAACTTATCTAAACAGCATTGAGTTTGGCTTGAAGCATTAAAAAACTACTTATTTACCAAAAAATGAACAATTCTACAGGCATTCCTTTCTTTGGCATCGGGATGGGGGATTACTTCCACCCGTAATGTATGCTGCTTGTTTTGCAGATTATCGGCCAGCACAAGGTACCAAGGCAGGTGCAGGCTACTACTCCATTCTGTATGTAGGTCTATTTCTTTTACAGTAGCCCCATCCACACTGTACCGCAACTTTCCCGCATCAGGTCCCGAGACAATACAGATACCAACGGCAGTTCCTTTGAAAGAAAACTGGAATGATGCAGGCGTTCCAGTGCTTTCCAATACAGGCACATTTACAAAACCCGGTCGGGTGGGTTTATTATCTTCAGGTTGCCAGTTGTTCACGACTGAAAAATGCTGTAAACCCGTAGCCTTGCTCACTGCTTCATATTGTCCGTTGTTATATATGCCGTGGTACAATGGCTTGGGCACATAGGGTACAGGTTGTGAAAAATTATAAGCGGCTTTTTCTTTTTCCAATAGCCGTTGAATGGTTTCGAAATATAATTGCTGACCAAAAGGAGATGGGTGCAAATCCTTAAAATCATCTTTCCAAGTAAACTCATTGTTTCTAATTCTCTCTTGAACTTCCTTTGCCAGGTTGATGAATGGCAATCGGTAATGTTTTGCCAATGTAGCATGTAAAGTAATTTCCTTTGGCTCTCTGCCAGCATCATAATCGGCTATTTTGTCCTCATCCACAAAAGCCATCAATACAATATTCATTCGGGAATTGAACCTCAGTGCATGTCGGATGATACCTTCCATAGCACGTTCCTGCTGTTCGGTGGCGGTTTTATTCACGTGGTCGTTTACGGCAGTTTCCAAAAACAATAGATCCACTTTTCCTTTATCCAGTACATCACGTTGTAGCCTGAAACTATGTGGCACGCTGCCCAACGAAGCTACACCGGCATAAATAAAGGTAAATTCAGTTTCAGGATAGGTAGTTTCCAGATAAGTAACCAGCTTTTCCTTCCAGCCTGGGCCCTGGGTGATAGAACCACCCAAAAATGCCACTGTACAACGCTTTTTCTGCTGAATTTGCTGAAGACTATATACGAGGCTGCCATTGGAAACAATAAAGGAGTCGGCAGATAATTTATTTTGTCCACGACTATCCAAAAAAAGCAACACCGGCAGTAAATAACAGAAATATTTCATAAAATACCAAAAATAAAAGAATTGCCACCATTCTAACAGGGTAAAATTGTTGATTGTTAGAATATTTTAGAAATTTTCAAAAAAAAATAGTTAGTGATGCAACCATATTTCGACTTCCTTCATCAATTATATGCGTATAAAATATTTCAATAAATTATTCGAACCCCTTTAGAAATCACAACCCGGCCCCCTAGAAACAGGAATCCTTATCCCTGTGAAAACTCTAGATTGTATTAAAAGCTCTTTTCTAAGTGCAATTGGTTTTATCCCTTTGCATACGTTTTAAACCATCAAATGCAATCAAAGAACTGTGCCTTGAAATTAAGATTTTGGGCACAGTTTTCTGGAAAAGTATCCCCGTTTTTTTAATATCACTATCCATGAAAGAAATGAACCTTAACCGTATGGACACCCCAGATTCTGCGCTCTTCCATGTTTTTAATTCAAAACTTTAGTCCCTTGCTTACTTTTTAATTCAACAATTGGGGAGAGGTATGCAGAATTGAGAAACTGCGAGCTGCAGACTGGCTAAACTGTGCTTCTTTTCGGAGGCACAGTTTTAAAATCCAGATCGCACCCCTAAACTTATCTATAATCCTGAATACTTCAGCACAAGATATTTTTCTATCCCGACCTGTGATAAAGCCTGCCCTATGAAGCTTTAATGTTGATTAATATTAAGGTGTCTCCTTTTATCACGAAACAGAAATGTCGATTCGCGGTATTGATTTTGGGATGGACGGGGCATTCTTTTATAGTGTTGAAATTAGATATCATCGATAGTTTCCTACTAACTGTTTGACCCAATCCTTGAACCGTTGTTACCTAGGGAAAACCGAAAACCGGTCATTTGACCGGTTTTGTTTTCAGAAACCCTGTTTTAGTACTTAATCTACCATTCGTAAAACAACCTTAGTTCTTGAGCCAGTTTCTGTGTCCTTTATCCTAATATTTTTTGTTTGTTTTGATGATGTAAAGATGGCGATGAAAGATCGTCTTTGGAACTTTATTCGCCAATTGCAATTTTCGCGTCGATAAGGGATCTTTTTTCTACGATAAGTACAAACACCTATTATTTGAATACGCATTGACCATTAACGAATGCTAATGGAATCTGCTCCAAATTTGTAGTCTCGCTGGTGAATTCAGAATTGCGTTGATGTATGGTATCAGTATGAAATTTAAATAGATATTGCACCTTTCTTATCTTAAAGTAGCATCATGTTGTATCTGGCAGGAAGTATATTATTTACTACATACCTGAGCATTTTTTTTAAAGTTTCAGGGCGGCTGGGGTTGAATACATTGCAGGTGATTGTTTTCAATTATATCACTTGTGTTATTACCGGACTATTCATGCAATCCGATCTGCCCACGGTTACTGAAATTGTAGAAAGTGACTGGATATATTGGGCCTTAGGAATGGGTATTGGATTTATTTCGCTCTTTAATTTAATTGCGTTCTCCACACAACATATTGGCATTGCTGTTACTTCGGTGGCCTATAAATTATCGTTGGTTATACCCTTTGTTTTTTCGATATTTCTTTTTAACGAACATATTTCTGCATTTAAATGGGCTGGAATCGCACTGGCCATAATAGCAGTTATACTTACCTGTTATACTTCGGAAAATAAGAATAGCAATGGCATCTCCACACTCTACATTTTTGTACCGGTTATTATTTTTATGGGTAGCGGATTGTTGGACACCGCAATAAAATATACAGAACACTATTTTCTTGATGGCACTAACAACAATAGTTTTCTTTCTACGGCTTTCGGGTTCGCAGCATTTTTTGGGCTGGTAACATTGTTGGTGAACAACTTTAGAATAAAAACGACACTGCAGCCGGGTGCCATTCTGGCCGGCATATTGTTGGGTATCCCTAACTACTTTTCCATATGGTGTTTGGTAGAAGCATTGAAATCTTTTCCCGGCGCCAGTACTTTTATTATTCCGGTTAATAATATGGCAGTTGTTCTTTTAAGTGCTATCATTGCAGGACTCTTTTTTAGAGAAAGATTGTCGGTAACTAATTGGGTTGGCATAGTGCTGGCCTTGCTTTCGATTATATTGATTGCTGATATAACCCCCGTAGACTAAAGATTATGCGAGAAACGGATTTTTATTATTCTATTGAACAGGCTGGTGTAGCAGAGTTTAAAGACAAAGGAAGTAAGTTTATTGCCTGTATATTACCTTTAAAATCCACAGATGAATTCAAACCGCTATTAGAAGATATCAGAAAACAATATCCTAAAGCCAGTCACTATTGTTTTGCTTACCGGATAGGATTGGATGGAAATACCTACAGGGTGAGTGACGACGGAGAACCATCGGGTACGGCCGGCAAACCGATTTTCGGATTAATCGAAAGTAAACAATTGACCGATATATTGATTGTGGTGGTACGTTATTTTGGGGGTACGTTGCTGGGGGTGCCGGGTTTGATTAATGCCTATCGTACGGCGGCAGCGCTGGCGTTACAAACGACCCCCGTCATACAAAAACCGGTAGAAATTCCCTACCATCTTCATTTCGACTATACCATAATGAATGACGTAATGATAATAGTAAAACAATATAACTGCACTGTAGTCAGGCAGGATCTGCAACTTTTTTGTGATATGGTGATTGGTGTTCCTAAAAACCGGTTGAGTGATGTTACATTTAAGCTTGCTGATATCCGTGGTCTGGAAGCAAAAGCTTTAAAGTAAGCATGCCGCATTAAACTGCGGCCGTCAAGTTCATTGGGTTTTACCGTTTCATTTGATTGCCGGGACAGGGTATTGACGGTTTAGGTAAACACTTCCCTCCCGGGAATATTCTTTGTGCACGACTTTCAAATATCCACCTTCAGTTGTTATCTACGTTTCGCCCGGTACCAGGCGCTCATCAGTGTCCCTATTGTAGTGATAATTACACCCAGCCACAACAGGTTGATGAAAGGAAACATATAAGCCTTCAATGTAATAAAGTTCATAATGGCACTTGACTCCTTTACGCCGAGCTCTATCCGTTGCCCGTTCTTATTTACTTCCAACACCAGGCTTTGGGATATTACAGTATCCCTTTTAGGGATAGGAATATCATTTTTGGAAAAAAGAGCTGGTTGCGCTTTATAGGTCATGCCATTATTTCCATGTACAGTTACGTCAGCTAACCAGGCGCTATCCACCAAGGGAAGGTCCTTATTGGTTTCCTTATCGGCTTTTATCAATTGATCAACGATGATATAACCGTTGGAGTAAAATACTGTATCGCCAGCAGTTACGGGAACATGTCTGAAACTGGCTGTGTCTTTTAAACTCTCTGGGTCGGGTAGGGAAGTTATAAATGTAAAGATGTCTTTGTTCCAATAATGCCGAGAGTCAGGATTAGCAGATATCTGCGTTTTCCCATCTTCTCCCTTTATCAGGAAGGCATTAGGATACAAGGTAAACTCCTCTTTAATAATGTCTCTCAGCGTATCTTTCCATACATAGTGTATTTTAAAATACTTCTTTTCGCTTCTGGGATAGCTGGTGTCGCCTATATAAGTGGCTATGTATTTATTAAGCGGTGTAGGAACGCCCTGTACCAGCGTTACATTTTCCATACCACTGTCCTCCCTGCCTTTCGGATCTCTCAACCAATCAAATACGATTCCCGTTCTGTTAATGGAAATCGTTTCTCTTTTGGAAGAAGTAATCAGGATGCCCAGCAGCATGATACCAAAACCGAAGTGTGCGACAGACCCGCCGGCAGATGCCACTTTCCCCTTCAATCCCACCCATATATAGGCTGCATTGGCTACCACGGCATACATAGCGGCAAAAATAGCGAGGTGTATAGCGCCCAGGTAACCGGCACCGTAAGTAGTATAATTAATATTGCCGAAAATACTGATCAGTAGGGAAAGTATGAGAGCGACAACAGTTGGCACCGCAATTTTTTTCATCCAAAAAACACGGGGCGTATTCTTATACTTCAGGTACTGCACTATTGCGGTCAGCAAACCCAATACAACAGCAATCAGAATCATCACCCTGTTGTATACATACTCCGGGTCTTCGCCTATAGCTTTGTGGGTGCCAAAAATTTTATTGATTAGCGGCAGTGATGTATAAAAAGTAATGTAGGCAGAAGATATAAGAAATACCAGTGCTCCTACAAACATCCAGAACTCACGGGAAGAAATGTCTTCTTCTTTTTTGACAACCGGGATATGTTTATTATTTCTAAAATACAATACAAGGAATAAGCCGGTAAAGAAAGTCATGATGACCAGGAAGTGCCAGAAAAGCGAATTACCATCCCCGGTAAATGAGTGTACAGATGTATCTCCCAATACGCCGGTGCGGGTTAAAAAAGTGGAATAGAACAGTGTGAGAAAAGATAAAAAAGTGAACCAGAAAACCGATTTGGAAGAGTAGCCTGTTGATTTGTTCAACAACATAATATGAATGGCGGCTACAATAATCAGCCAGGGTACCAGCGAAGCATTTTCTACAGGATCCCATGCCCAGTATCCGCCAAAAGTGAGAGACTCATAGGCCCAAGCCGCACCCATCATAATGCCGATGCCCAAAAATGCCGCATTGAACAATGCCCAGGGCAATACGGGTTTGATCCATTCCTGGTATTTTTTTGTCCATAAACCAGCCAGCGCAAACGCAAAGGGAATAGTGCTGGAAGCAAAGCCGATAAACACAATAGGCGGATGGATTACCATCCAGTAATTCTGTAATAATACGTTCAGCCCCTGTCCATCCCGTAGTGCTTTTTGTATGTACAATGGGTCTTTAAAAATGGGAAAATTGTATTCATTACGCATCAACACAAAAGGACTACTACCGATTTTGATATCAAAAAAGTAAATGCCTAACAGGAAGGTAGACATAAACACCTGCGCTACTGAAAGGATTGTCATCACTGGGGCTTCCCATACTTTGCCCGTCTTTATCAACACCAGTCCAATAAGACAATGCCATAAGTTCCACAACATGAAACTGCCTTCCTGACCTTCCCAGAAACTACTGATTAAGTACCCGATGGGCAGACTACGATTGGAATGTTGATAAGCAAACTTATATTCAAAATAGTGGTTGTACAGAATAATATACAACAATATCATGATAGAGGCTACTGCCACTGTTTCAATGATGAACGCGGTTCTTGCCAGTTTCTTCCAGGCGGCATGTGCTTCTGCTATGGCAGCAGTTTGGGTAGCTTTGAAGTAGGCAAAAGTAGCAACCAATGAAGCAACAAACGATAAAACAGCCGCGAAATGGCCCAATTGACCTACAAGCAAATGTTCTCCCTGATAATCCATGTCTTAATGTTAATACTCCGTTTTGGTTTCAAATTCCTTTCCTTGCTGTGCAGGATCATCTTTGTATTTGGAAGGACATTTCAGTAATATTTCCTTGCATTCAAAAACATCACCATTCATCTTTCCCTTCATCACTATGCGTTCACTCACTTCCAGTTCTGGTGGCTTTGTATTGTGGTATATTACTTTTGTTTTGCCGCCAAGGGAGTCAACAGCATAAAACTCCAGGTAGTTGGGGTCTTTAATGGGGTCGTACCCTATTTTTTCGGAATGGTCCAGTTTGGCAATTAGATGAAGATATTGACCCTGCTTTTGTTGAGCAGAGGCAATCGTATCGTATGTAGTCAAGTCTTTTGAAAGGGTCGCTAACATATAAGCAATCGCGCCGGCAATCAAAATGAGTGCAATTATATGTGTCTTCTTCATGTGGTGGAAACTCCTTTAGTCTGCGAATTTATACCAAAAAAGGATGCATTCCTTACTTTAAAAAGGGTATTTGAACTGAGTTTTATCAGGTAGGGATTTGCGAAACCCATATCAGAATTTCCAAAACAAGATTGGTAAGATTTTGTTAATTACCGCCTGTAAACCACTTATAAATACAAATTATTCTACTGATTTAGTGGTATTGTAAAGAAAACGTAGCCAATTATCTTTGAAGCCATTTAGATTACAGCCTACAAACAAAAATAATTATGGCAAATTGGTGTTCAAGTCTCTACATTTTCGAAGGTGATACAACAGAAATTAAGGATATTTTTGATAAGCTTTCTTCTCTGCAGGCACGTGAGGCGTCTCTGATGGAGAATGGGTTTGGAAAGAATTGGTTGGGAAATATTGTAGCATTATTGGGTGGAAACCCTGACGAAGTCGCCTGCAGAGGCACCTATGAATCCGTTGAAATTAGTAATGATACGTTGGTATTGTATACAGATACCGCCTGGGATGAAATGCGGCCAACCTGGGATTTTGTTTGTCAGCAATACAAAACTTTGCGATATTACTTTCGCGCTGAAGAGCCTGGTGGCGAATACTTTGTAACCAATGATCGGGAAAGAAAATATTTTCCTGATCGCTATTTGCTGGAGCAAAATGAACAGGAGCCCATGTATTTTGAAACTGAAACGGCTTTGTTTGCGGAAGTAGAGAAACGAACGGATACATCAATCCGAAACTGGGATGCAATGCAAGCGGTAATAGATGAGTACAATGAAAATGATGAAGATGATTGTCCAATAGTGGTAGGCGCCTTTGAAATAGTGGATTGATAAATTGTTTTGTTCCTGGGTTGATTGTTGACGCGTTTTTTAAATAAAGGCCATAGACTGAGGGTTATCGGGTCTGGAAAGTATTATACTATTATCCAATTTTTTTGCAAAGGGAGGAACGAGTTTTACACCGGTAAATCCAATGGTGTAAAGTACCAGATCCTCTAAAAAGACACAAAGGTAGAGCTGTACATCATGTTTGAAATGGTTGACAAAGCCGATATACGCGAAATAAGATCCATCGTCTTATATCCGGTGACACCAAGGGGTTATTATTGTAGATTGGCATTTTTTATTTTGATCAACTCTATTTCGCTAAAACCTGCACCTGCGAGTACCTTACAGATGAAGTCTGTCTTGCGTATCCCATATTCCAAGCCGGATAGACCTTTGATTTTAACCAGTTGTTGTTTTAGCAGACTGTAGGGTTCTGCCAACTCCTGATTAGCTCTAAGTGTATCACGGAATACGAGGTGGTTCTTTAGCGAAAGGCTACCCAGTATACAAATGTATAAATGATGTGTCGGCCAATATCGTTGCGGGCGGGAATGGGGGACATGATTATGCACTTGTTTAAAGGCAAACCTTTCCGGGATACCTCTTTCTCCTTCTGCCTGGTATCCCAGGTTTTCCAGGTGTAGACCAATAGATTGCAACAGTGTTTTATCATGGATGACTATATCAATGTCCAGGATTGGTTTGGACCAAACGCCTGGTATCGAAGTACTACCCACATGTTGTACATCCAGGGTTATTTTGTCTAATCCAGATTGGAGGTAGTCTGCCAGTTGCTCAAATGCCGCTTTCCAGTCAGGGTTATATGGTTCAATAGAAACGGCCATAATAACAGGGTGATCTTTTTATTCGAAATCTTCATACAGCAAGTGTTTCTTGCGCAATTGCTTAAACGTTTTCAACTTAGGTTCCCAGCTCTTTCGAATAACCTCTTCAGAAACGCCATCCTTCAATTGCTGCCACAATTCGTTATTGCCGGCCAGTTTATTGAAAAAAGACTCTTCCATCCTGCCGGATTTGGGCACAATGAAAAATTTTGGTTTGTCGGGAAACAACTTGTAGGCTTCGATCAGGTATTTTAACTGCAGCTTATTGTCCACTTCGGCTAATACATTTTCAACAGAGCCATCCAGGTCCCAGCCATAACACTGCTGTCCGTAAAGTTTGGAGTTTTTGGCTCCTTCTGTTGGGTTGGGTGTAAAGGAGTATAAATTTTTTGGCAGGGATGGGTGACCAAATACTTTGAAAGGTTTGTTTGTACCCCGGCCTTCGCTTAATACGGTGCCTTCAAAAAAGCAGGTGGAAGGGTAGAGGTAAATAGTTTGAATATCTGGTAGGTTGGGGGAGGGCTTCACGGGTAAAACATATTTTGACAGGTGTGTATAATTGTCATTTTTGATAATGGTAAGGGAAAACTTCTTTTCCAGCTTTCCCCCGTCAATGTTAACTGTAGTAACAGGGGATTTTACTGTCAGCATATTCTCTTTTAGCAACATGGCCGCATACTCACCCATCGTCATCCCATACACTACCGGCACCGGTTGCATACCCACAAACGACTTGTATTGCATATCCAAAACAGGACCATCTACGTAAAAGCCGTTGGGGTTGGGTCTGTCCATTACTATCAGTGGCTTGTTAAAACTGATACAGGCTTCCATCATATCCTGTAGCGAAGAGATATAAGTATAAAAACGTACCCCAACATCCTGGATGTCGAATATCACTATATCTACGTCTTTCATATCTTCCGCAGAAGGTTTTCTTTTACTGCCATACAGGGATATAACCGGGATACCTGTTTCTGCATCGATACTGTTGTTTATTTTTTCTCCGGCATCAGCCCTGCCCCTAAAACCATGTTCAGGAGCAAATACTTTTTTGATTTCTATACCATTTTCCACCAGCACATCTGCAAGGTGTTTATCTTTTACCATAGAAGTATGGTTGGCAAATAATGCTATCCTTTGTCCCTTTAACAGCGATAGATATAGCGCGGTTCTGTGTGCGCCGGGAGTAATTTCGTTGACTGTGGAAGTGGTATCGCCAACGGTTGTTGCCCCTTTTGTGGTTGAATGTTCGGAACAACTGCTGTTTATAGACAAAAAACTAAGGAAAAGAAAGAATACTGGCTTGAATAATAAGGACATATGAAGTTGTTAAGTTAAAACAAATATCACCAAAGATTTTAAAATAAGCGGGATAAATAACATACCTTTCACCCCTTTATTTATATAAATATACGATATGCAACAGGCAAAAAAAGGAGATACAGTACGTGTTCATTATACCGGTCGTTTAACAGACGGAGAACAGTTTGATTCCTCTGTAGGGCGCGAACCGCTTGAATTTCAGGTTGGAGCGGGTCAGATGATTAAGGGGTTTGATGCTGGTGTGGAAGGAATGGCTGTAGGCGAAACGAAAAGTATCAGCATTGCGCCAGAAGACGGCTACGGTTTGAGGAATGATGATGCTGTAATAGAATTCCCTTTGAACCAGGTTCCTGCAGATATGAAACTGGAACCAGGAATGCAGTTAACACTTCAAAACTCGCAGGGACACCCGGTAAATGTGGTGGTAACGGAAGTGAAAGAAGAGGTGGTAATACTGGACGCCAACCATTCACTGGCGGGCAAAGAACTGATTTTTGAAGTAGAATTGGTATCTATAGGATAATTGAGTTTCCCGATTTTCCTTGTGGAAAATCACGGCATAAAAACGAAAAGGCTGCTATCCGGCAGCCTTTTCGCTATGTATGGGGTCCTGTTTATTGCATCAATCTGTACAATTCATCCAGGTTGGGTGATAATATAATTTCAGTTCTGCGATTCAGCGCTCTTCCTTCCGGGGTGGCGTTGGTATCTTTCGGATCAAAGTAACTATGCCCCGAAGCAATTACTCTTGCAGGATCTACTTCATAGGTATTAGTCAGAATACGTACGATGGATACTGCCCGTGCTGTACTCAAAGCCCAGTTGTCTTCAAAAGTTCTTCTGATAGGAATGCTATCAGTATGTCCTTCTACGACTATCTGAATTTTGGGGTCGGAGTTTAATACATTGGCGATTTTGCCCAATGCTTCCTGCCCTTCTTTGCCTACTACGGCACTACCCGATTTAAACAGCAGCTTCTCTTGTAAAGACACATATACTTTGCCATTTTTTACGAATATATCCAGATCTTCTGCCCGGTATTGTCCCAAAGCATTATCAATGGATTTTCGCAGATTTTGTACTACACTTCTTTGCTGGTCTATCAACCGTTGCAAGTCTTCCAATCGTTTTTGTTGTTGCTCTACCGTGAGGTTGGTGCTGCTTAACTGTTGTTCTGTAGAACTCAAACGTTCGCGGGTGCTGCTGAGCTGTTGTTGCGCCTGGCTCAGTTCCTGTTCTCTCAGTGATTTGGCAGAAGACAGGTCATCCATTTTTTTCTGCAAATTGGCAACGGCATCCTGTGTTTCTTTCAGGCTATTTCGGGTGTTGCTCAGTTCGTGTTCCAGCCGGGTACTGTCCTGGCGAAGCCCGATAATTGAGTTGGTGGCTTCCAAAAATTTCTTTTTAGGGACACAGGAAAAAAAAACAGTTGAAACCAAAAAGGTTACCATCAAGTATTGGATATACTTCATAACAAAAAGTTTTTTCTACGCCGGAAGCGTATGGTTTATAAGAAGCTCAAAAATAGGAAAACTGTCTGTGTTAGATGAGAAAAACTATTGTTATATCACAAAATCAATTCCGTCTAACCCTTTAGTGCTCCGTACCCGCACCTCACTTTTATGATACACAAGTGAGTAAGGCGGTACACTTTCGGTAAGCCACACGTTACCACCAATGATTGACTCACGACCGATAACGGTATTACCTCCAAGAATAGTAGTGCCGGAGTAAATCGTTACATTGTCTTCGATGGTTGGGTGCCGTTTTACATCGGCCAATTCTTTTGACACGCTGAGGGCTCCTAGTGTTACCCCCTGGTATATTTTTACGTTGTTTCCAATCACACACGTTTCTCCGATCACAACGCCGGTCCCATGATCAATGAAGAATCCTTTTCCAATGGTAGCACCGGGGTTGATGTCGATACCGGTTACACTATGTGCATATTCAGAAATCAAACGCGGCAATACCGGCACTTTCAGGCCATACAATTGATGAGCGAACCGGTGGACGGCTACAGCAAAGAAGCCAGGGTAAGCGGCCAGCACTTCTTCGATCGAATGTGCCGCCGGATCAAAGTTGAGAATGCGTATGGCATCCCGGTGTAACTCTTCAAAAATACCAGGCATTTTTTCAAAGAAAGCCTGTACGATATCTGTTGTCTTACCGGCATCGCCCAATATGGGAAGCAGTAGATCTTGTAATTCATTCTGAAGGGTCTCGATTTCTTCTTCCTTAAACTCCTTCTCAGAATCTACCGGAAATAAAAATCCGAATAGGCTGATAATCCATTTGCGGGTTTCATCATTAGGAGGAATCGGGTGTAGCTCCCCGCGAAACCGGTCGTGAATATTTTGAATAACATGCCGAAGGCGACTAAGATTATTTTTGACGATCATAGTCATGCGTTTATTTTTAGTCGAATAAATCGGACGATAAATAACGGTCGCCTCTGTCGCAGATAATAGAGACGATAACCCCTTGCTCAATTGTTTTAGCCAGTTCTATAGCAGCATGTACGGCTCCGCCACTACTCATGCCACAGAAAATACCTTCTTCTCTTGCCAATCTCTTAGTCATTGTCCGGGCATCCTTTTCACTTACCTCCAATATACGGTCAATTTTGGAACGATCGAATATTTTAGGCAGGTATTCTTCCGGCCATTTTCGTATACCAGGAATTTGGGAATTCTCGGTGGGTTGACAACCAGCAATCACTATGTTGGGGTTTTGCTCTTTCAGAAAATCAGAAACTCCCATAATAGTGCCGGTAGTACCCATAGAGGACACAAAGTGTGTAATGGCACCTTCGGTATCACCCCATATTTCCGGCCCGGTGGTTTTATAATGAATGCCCGGGTTGTCCGGATTGGCAAACTGATTAAGCATTTTATACCCGCCCTGCCGTACCAGTTCTGTCGCATAATCTATGGCTCCTTCCATAGCTCTTTTCTTTGGGGTCAGGGTTACTTTTGCACCAAAAGCTCTCATTGTTAATACCCGCTCGCGGGTAGCATCCTCGGGCATCACCAGTTCTATGTCCACTCCAAAAAGACTGGCAATCATTGCCAAAGCAATCCCGGTATTTCCGCTGGTGGCTTCTACCAGCTTTACACCATCCGTAAGTTCTCCTCTGTCTAGGGCACCTTTTATCATGCCGTAAGCGGCACGGTCTTTTACACTTCCGCCGGGATTATTCCCTTCCAGTTTGCAGTATATTGTTACTTTATCGTTGTTGTAGATTTTTTTCAATTTAACCATGGGTGTGTTACCCACCAGTTCTAAAATTCCCGACATACAGTTTTTTATTTATTAAATTAAGTCCGGCGAAGCTGATATTCGCAGGGTTACGATGTTTTTAGGCAAAAAATCCGTTAGAAAATACTCGAAATAAAAACATACAGGATAACCCTATATACATCGGGCGATGGAGCTGATAGCAGATACTGCAAGGCATAACATGCGGCAAATATATGTGAGAATTCCGGGCTGGAGAAATTTAAAATTATACCACTTGCAGCTAAAGCCATAACAAACAATTATGCCGTCTGGAAATACGCAATCGTTTGAAGTCTGTTAAAACCATTTTTTCCCGAAATCACAGTTGAAATATCAAACAAAATCAAAATAAGAAATTACCTTAGCGCACCCCTTAAATATAATTGCGCAATGAGTATGGTAGATTCATTTGAAAAAATTCCGTGTCAAATTTTTCCGGATTTTAAATCAGGCTCTGAATACGCTGCAAGACAAATAGCAGCGTTGATACAAGAAAAACAAAGTAAAGGCGAAAAGGCTGTATTAGGTTTGGCCACCGGTTCTACTCCTAAAAGGTTGTATGCAGAATTGATCCGGCTGCATAAAGAAGAAGGCTTGAGTTTTAAAAACGTAGTGGCTTTCAACCTGGATGAGTATTATCCGCTCGACAAAGATGCGTTACAAAGTTACTATCGTTTTATGCGGGCGAACCTGTTTGACAAAATCGATATTGATCCTGCAAATTGCCATATTCCCAGCGGCGAATGGCCAAAGGATGAAGTGAAAAAATATTCTGCAGAATATGAAAAGTTGATAGACGATGCCGGTGGAATAGATCTTCAGGTATTGGGTATTGGTGTAAATGGTCATATCGGGTTTAATGAGCCGGGTTCAAGCGTATATTCCAAAACGAGGTTGGTTACGCTGGAAAATTCTACACGACTGGCTAACTCATATGAGTTTGTAAATATTTCACAAGTGCCTCGCCTGGCCATCACCGCTGGTATCAGCACCATTATGAAAGCCCGCCGGATTGTTTTACTCGCCTGGGGACAGTCGAAAGCCCCTGTTATAAAATCTTCTGTTGAAGACAATGTAACGGAAGCTATTCCGGCTTCATTGTTACAGAATCACGACAATTGTGAATTTGTGATGGATGAGTTTGCAGCGGCTGAACTTACCCGTTATAAATCACCCTGGCTCACCGGCGACTGCGACTGGACACCGAAAATGATTCGCCGAGCCGTTATCAATACAGCCCTTAAACTAAAAAAACCGGTACTAAGCCTTACCAATAGTGATTATACCGATAATGGATTGGGCGACCTGTTGGTGGAAAAAGGAGATGCTTATGGTATCAACCTGCAGGTGTATTATATGCTCAGAGATAGCATTACCGGCTGGCCGGGCGGTAAGCCGAATGTAAATTTACCAACGCATCCCGAGCGGTCTGAGCCCTTTCCTAAAAGAGTAATTATTTTCTCCCCGCACCCGGATGATGATATTATTTCAATGGGGGGCACTTTCCAACGCCTCCACGATCAAGGGCATGAAGTGCATGTAGGCTATCAAACATCGGGCAATATTGCTGTTACCGACGAATTTGTTACCCGCTTCCTTGATTTTGCTGTAGGATTTGATGAAATGTTTGATAAAGATCCTTCCGTTTCAAAAAAGATTTCAAAAGACGCCCGGGACTATTTTAGTCAAAAAACTTCCAGGCAATCGGACACCCAGGAAATAAGAAGTATCAAAGGTTTGATCCGCCGCTGCGAAGCCAAAGCTACCTGTCGCTATGTGGGTATTGGAGATGAAAGAGCGCATTTTCAGAACTTACCTTTCTACGAAACAGGTACGATAGAAAAGAAACCCATGGGAGAGGAAGACGTAAAAGTGACCATGGAACTGCTAAGAAAGATCAAGCCACAACAGGTGTATTGTGCCGGCGATTTGGCTGATCCGCACGGTACACATAAAGTTTGTCTCGAAATAGTGTTTGAATCGCTGCGTCGCATTAAAGCGGAGGGAGACGACTGGATAAACGATTGTTGGGTGTGGTTGTACAAAGGTGCATGGCAGGAGTGGGATATTACTGAAATAGAAATGGCTATTCCTATGAGTCCGGAACAGGTGTTGAAAAAACGTTTTGGCATTTTTATTCACCAATCGCAAAAAGATTCCGTTCCTTTCCAGGGAACAGACTCGCGAGAATTTTGGCAAAGGGCTGAAGATAGAAATGCCAATACCGCTAATTTGTACGCTCAATTAGGACTGACAAAATATGCGGCCATGGAGGCTTTCGTAAGATGGCATTTTTAATTATACGATAAAAAATAACTGACATCAAAAAAGCGCACCCCGGTGCGCTTTTTTGATGGACTACAAAATGGAGAGCGTTTCTAAGCCCTGCAAACTGCTATTCACCAATTATTTCAGCCTTTTTCTTTTTTCCCCAGCTTTTGTGTGGGGCGCTATCCATCTTCACAATTTTTGGGGTAAATTTTCCGACGATATCCACCAATGATTGTTGAGACTGCATTACCACATGGATATCTTTGTAAGCGAATGGAGATTCATCTAATCCACCCCCCAACAGCTTTACACCGTACTTTTTCAGCTCTTCCTTAAAGGCTTTATCAGTTACTATGGTCATCGCTTTTGTACGACTCATCTTTCTTCCGGCACCATGCGAAGCCGAATTGACTGCCGCTATACTGGCCTTGCCTTTTACAATAAATCCATCGGCCGTCATCGATCCAGGAATGATTCCCAGTACGTTTTTTCCGGCCGGTGTGGCTCCCTTACGGTGTACAATTACTTCTTTTCCATTCCACTGCTCCTTCCAGGCAAAGTTGTGGTGATTCTCTACCAATTTTAGCGGCTTACGACCCAATTGCACCGCTATTTTTTCATGTATCACATGGTGACAGGCAGAAGCATAGTCGCCTGCAAGGTTCATAGCATTCCAGTACTCTATTCCTTCTTCTTCGGACAATGACAGCCAGGCAAGTTTTTGGGCATCTACTGGTAATCGTCTTTTACCGATGGCCAGTTTGGTATAATGGTTGGCAATATTGGCACCCAAAGCCCGGGACCCGGAGTGTGTAAGAAACCCGACGTATCGTCCAGCCTCTACACCCAGTATAGCATCTTTTTCTTTCACCTCTATTACGCCAAATTCTGCAAAATGGTTACCAGATCCCGATGTGCCCAACTGTTTCCAGGCACGGTCCTGCAATCCTTTCAAAATAGCCAGTTCATTAAACAGAACGTTATCTATTATAGCATGATCGGTTGGTTTTGCAAATACGCCGCCGCTCCCAAATAAAGTAGCTGCACCGAGTTCTCTCACAAAAAATGATTCTTTCTCTGCCAGCTCTTTTGGATTAATATCAAATATGCTTAAACACATCCTACAACCAATATCTACACCTACACCATATGGTATTACTGCATTGTCCGTCGCCAGCACACCGCCTATAGGCAAACCGTATCCGGCATGCGCATCCGGCATCAATGCGCCTGCTACCGACACAGGCAACTTTGCTGCCTGGATCATTTGCAGCATTGCCCCTTCTTCAATATGTTCTTTTCCAAACACACTAAACTCAATACCGGAACTATTCAACACTATATTTTCTCCCTCAGGATCTTCTTTGGCTAACAGCAGACCAGCTATTAAACCCAATACTGCGTCATTTTCATAGTCATCCGGCGCTGCCAGGATTTTCGCCAACAATTCCATCACCTCCTCTTTTGTTTCATTGCGATAGTTTTGCGCTATCACGTTTATTACAACTGCTATTATCGGTCCTTGAGGATATCCGATGGCCCTTAATTCTTTACCTGTCAATTTTGCTATAGCCATAACAATCAATTTATACATCAAAAGTATAATGTTTCTGTGCAGTGTTTTTGCACAAAAAAAAAATGTAAAAAAATAAACTGCCTGTATATAACAGTAAAAGTTTCGAATAAGTACACTAAATCAGATATCCAACCTTACTACCTAAACAGGGTTAGCTGATTTCTCCTTTCGGTCGAAAAGACGTCACATTTTCCTACATTTATTAAATATATTTTTGATCGATACCATATGTTAAAAGCACTTCCTTATCATCAGAAAGTAGTTCAGTATTTTAAACAACTGCCTAAAACCTGGGATTATTTTGCGCTTGCCAAAACCAGAGAGGGGCAACTGCAGGCGTTTAAGAATGAATTATTGAAGAGTTCTTATAAATTTCATCCTTCCTCAGATGCCTTTATTTATGATAAGGTAGCAGTTGTTAAAGATAAGCTGGACTTGGATATGCCTGTTTGGGTGTACCAGGCACAACATAGCGATGAACTAAACGCAAGCATTGTTTATATAGAAAACGAAGCGCATATTGTATTCAGTGGCCCTATTACCCGTTTGCTAAATGATGAAGAATTGTTGGCAATAGTGGCACATGAATTGAGCCACGTGAAATTGTATACCTTATGGGATAAACAGGTGGAAGTGGCGGATCGTATCATTACAGCCATTGCCAACAACCATAACAGTGAGCCTTCCTACTATGAAACTGCAAGGATTTTCAAATTGTATACAGAAATATTTTGTGATCGGGGTGCCTATATCGTAGTGGGGGATATTCATCCTGTTATTACTTCGTTGGTAAAAATGGCTACAGGGTTAGACAAAGTGAACGCGGAAAACTATCTCAACCAGGCTGAGGAGATCTTTACGCAGGAAAGTGAACTGACAACTTCCCGCATTACTCACCCCGAAAATTTTATTCGTGCCCGGAGTTTGCGACTATGGCGGGAGGAATCGGATATGGCTACGGAAAAGATAAGCGGGATGATAGAAGAAAGGACTACGCTCGATCACCTGGATATCTTTCAACAAAAAGATCTGTCAGCTTTTACTAAGTTCTTTTTGCAGTTGTATTTAAAACCAAAGTGGATACAGACATCACTTATACTTTCGCATGCAAAACAGTTTTTCAGCGATTTTGTTATTGATGAAAATATTGTTTTAACTGATACATTAAAAGATTTAATAGAGAAGTATCATTATAGTATTCATGAATACCTGTGTTATCTGCTGCTAGATTTTGCACTGGCAGATGCGGAACTGGAGCTGGTACCGATGGGGAGGGCATTCGGGGTGGCAGAACAAATGACATTGAAAGATGTTTTTGAACGCATTGTCAAAAAAGAATTGGAGCTGAACGATAAAAAAACAAAGGACTACCGGGAGAAATGCCTGCTCGCTTATAACACCGTACAAGAAAATGAAGGGAGCAGATTGTTGGATAATAATTCGCTGTAATGGAACAAACAAAATTTTTTTTTGCCGATTTTCTTAAGACCGCATTTAATCGGGGAACGTACACCACGGATGATGTGATTGCTTTTGTATTGCCGTTATTTGAAGCGGTGCAGCAATTACACGAACAACATATGGTGGCTCCTTTTGAAAACCCGGCTTGCCTGTTTGTGGAACAAAACTACCTGGACATAAACGAAGCGTTGGCGCATACTCCTACGCTGAATACCACTGCATTAAATAAGTTGTTGGAAAAAAATCGGTCGGATCAATTTGAAATCGTATCGAGGGAGCGGCTTGAAACGGACGTGGATAATGGAGGATATAATATCGGGTCTGGAGCACTGAATTTTGATGGAGAAGATTTTGAAGTACCCGTTTATATCCGCGGATATAGTTGTTATGAAATCGTGTGTGGTCATCACGATGCGCTGACTGATATATTTTGCCTGGGGTTAGTATTGGGCAGTATGGCAATGGGACTAAATTTATACAATGAAGAAGAGGTAGGGACACTTGCCGCCAACAGACGAAACCCCGTTCGATACAACAGCAGGATTCACCCAACGATAGCGGGGTTGATTACAGATATGACAGCCCTGGACAGGGCGGACAGAAGTGCTGATCTTTATGATATTATTGCCCGGTTGAAGAATTATCGTAATTACGATACAGACAAACAGGTCGACCTCAGTGAAACCTATGGTTGGACAGGTAAGCAGCCAGGCAACAGAAACCAGTTTATCCTAAACCGGTTAAAGAATCGTTTGTTTGATACTACCCGGAGAAACCGTTTGTTATATTACAAGCCCAATGCCCGGTTCGTAAATCTTACCGTTGGAAGCGTGCCTTCTGTATTGCATTATCAAAGCATACGGCCAGATCTTTTATTTACCTGGAATGAAGAAATCGCTTCCCGGGTAAAAGGCATGAAAGAGCTGGTATTGAATAAATATTTGCGTTTTGAAGAGCATACTTATTTGCCGGCGGCACTGAACAAAATAAGGGTAGAAAGTCAAAAAGATACGCAGGAATATGGTTTTAGCCAGTTGCGACTGGTGCCTGTGTTTTTGAGCTGGCACAATTTGAAAGAAGCGACAAATGAACGGATTCAAAGTCCTTTGTTGTTGGTACCTGTGGAATTGAAGCGCAATAAGCGACTAACAGAAGATCATTTTACACTAAAAGTACTGGATAATGCCGCTGAAGTAAATCCAATATTGGCAAACCAGTTGAAAGAGTTGTACGATATACGCTTGCCTGAATATGTGCAGTTGGACGAAACCGAACTCATACAGTTTTATGAAACTTTAAAATTACAAATAGAACAAGCAAACCAGGGTATACGGCTCTGTTATGTGGATAAGCCAAAAATAAGGCTGATTCATTCGGTTGCCCGCCAGACCTTAAGTAATTACAACCGTCGGCTAAAAACAGGCAACAAGCGATTGGAGCAATATAAAAACCTGGTGTACAGCTACCAGGCAGGTAGTTTTAAACCTCTTGGACTGGAAATTTTCAAAAATATGATAGAACCCAGGTCCAGCCTTCTTGAGTTTTTGGTGAATGAAGACATCGGTATAACGAAAAAGCAATTGACAGGTGACAATGAAAAGAACCGTGCATTGTATCAATTAGCAGACGCCGAAGAGAATCCCTACCAGTGGGAATTTGATAGCTGTAATATGGTGTTGGGCAATTTCAATTATAAAAAGATGAGCCTGGTAAGAGACTATAATTTTATTGCAGATAACGACTTACAGCATGCAGTGTTCAATAGTCTATTTTCTAATCAACCAAAGCCATGCGTAAAACCAGCCACTACAGCCAATAACATAAAAGACTGGTTTCATATCATCACTGCAGACCCTACTCAAACCCAGGCCATAATGGAGAGCCGCGATGGCAAAAGTTATATCATCCAGGGACCACCCGGTACCGGCAAAAGCCAAACGATTACCAACCTCATAGCGGATTTTGTAGCCAGGGGTAAGAGTATATTATTTGTGTGCGAAAAAAGAGCAGCATTGGACGTGGTGTACCATCGCCTGAAGCAAAGTGGGTTGGATGAACTCTGCTGTTATATACACGATAGCCAGAGCGATAAACGTTTATTCATCCAGGATTTGAAAGCCACTTACGAAGAATTTAGTGGAAACCATCTCGACCACAAAAAAATAAAAGAGGAAAGAAATGCCTTGCTGGCGCAACTGTATAACCAGTTAAATGTATTGGAGACTTTCCATTTTTCTAATACCGCCATCACTGACGAATCGGGTATTGGTATCCGGCATCTGATGGAAAGAATATTAGAGTTGGGCGATGCGAATACTGTAGATGAGAGAAAAGCTGATACACTGCCCTGGTATAGCGACTGGTTGAGTTATGGCGATACTATTGTGGAGCTGACTACTGCGTTGGAAAGAGTTACCGGAGAAGAAATATTTGCCCGGCATTTGTTCAGTAATCTCAGCGATCATGTGTTATTGCAGGAGAATACGATAATGGTATTGCGTACTGCGTCAGAAAATGCGAAAACCAGGCTAGGTTTGTTGCAACCAGTATTACAGGAGGTGGTAGGGGCAGAAGACGAGTTTAGTTCGATAGCGGAAGTGCGATCTCTATTTGAAGCAGCAGTACTGTTGAAACCTTTGGCAAAAACGGGCAATCTGAAACTCGCTGAAAACACTTCGGTCGAGGGTAAACGTTTTGACAAGGAACTGCGGCAATACCGAAAACAGCAGAAAGCGTACACTAAACTATTGGAGGAAAACAAGCATTGGCAACATAAATTTAGTCGACAGGACCTGGAAACAGCCATACCCATTGCTGAAAAACAGGAGCGGTCTTTCTTTCGCTTTTTAAGTAGTAGTTGGCGGCACCTCAGAAAACAGCTACGAGATGCTTATAATATGTCGGCGCATGCTGTAAGGCCTTCTTATCATACGATTCTGCAGTCATTGCATTTGGAGTATATGACAAATGACGAGGTGAGCGATAAGAAAAAAGAACTGGAGGATGTATATGGCTTTGATGATCTGGAAACGATTATAACAGCCACGGAAATGGCCCGTAGTCGAATAGGGGAGAAGGCAGTTTCTTTTTTAAGTAAACAGCCGGATGCGGAAAAGCAGGTGATGAACCTGTACGCTTTCAGCGATGATTTTATACAATTGGCGTCGGCGTTGAAGCAGATTTTTGTGCGTTATGAAAATAAAAGCCTGGGTGAGACAATGGATGAGTTGGAATCGCTGGATATGAATTACGATGCGCTACGAGAGTTGTTGCCGGCCTTGAAAAATTTTGCTCGGTTACCGGATGCCGTAAAATCATCTTTAAGAGAAATCCCGCTTTCCGCTATACAGGCGGAAAAGGTTATTGCGCAAAAATCGCTGGAATATTATCTGGTCAATACCCCCGCTTTTGCTGATATCAACTATCCAGAAATAGAAAGGGCTGTTAGCGAAATCAGGTCACTTTACCAGCGGCTGCTTAAACTAAATGCATTGTACATCCGTTCTGTAGTGCGCAAGCGATTTAATCGTAACCTGGAAATCAGCAACACCGTATTGAGTCAATTGGATAACGAACAAAAGGATTTTAAGAAAGTATATACAGAAGGCAGAAAAATACTGGATAATGAGTTCAGTAAATCTATGCGCTACAAAAGTATCAGGGAATTAAGTGCCCGGGAAAGTGGCCTGGTATTGAAGGACCTGAAGCCGGTATGGATGATGAGCCCTTTGAGCGTGAGTGATAGTCTTCCCCTGGAAGATGCTTGTTTTGACGTGGTAATTTTTGACGAAGCCAGCCAGATCACACTTGAAGAGGGAATCCCTGCTTTGTTCCGGTCGCCCCAAACGATTATTGTAGGTGATGACAAACAAATGCCGCCTACCAATTTTTTTACTGCCAGAATAGAAGATGCAGACGATCTGATGACAAATGGCGGGGAAGGAGAGGAGTGGTTGAGTGATGATGCAGACAGCCTGCTGGTGCAAGGTACACGCAAGCTCAATAGTAGTATGCTGAGTTGGCATTACCGCAGCCGTTACGAAACCTTGATCAGTTTTAGCAATCATGCTTTTTATAAAGCCGGCTTATTAACCATCCCCGACAGAACCATACACGGGTCAGCCAAAACAGCATTGTTAGTGGATGAACCGGGCAAAGCACTAGAGAATACTGATGCGTTATATGACAGAAGTATCAGCTATCATTTTTTGACCAACGGCATTTACGAAAGAAGAAACAACCAGGCTGAAGCTGCTTATATTGCGCAAATGGTACGGGAACTACTGAAAAAGAAAGTAAACGAAACCATCGGCATTGTTGCATTTAGCCAGGAGCAGCAATCTACCATTGAAGACGCTTTATCGACGTTGGCAGATAGTGATAAGGAATTTGAAATTTTGCTGGAAGAGGCCTGGAGCCGGACAGAAGACGGGCAATTTGTAGGACTGATTGTGAAGAACCTGGAGAATATCCAGGGCGACGAAAGGGATATCATTATCATGAGTGTGTGTTATGGATTTGATAGTCGCAAAAAAATGATCATGAATTTTGGTCCTATCAACAAAAAAGGAGGTGAAAAAAGATTGAATGTAATTTTTAGTCGTGCTAAAAAACATATGGCGGTAATCAGCAGCATTAAACATCACCATATTACCAACGAGTACAACGAAGGTGCCAACTATTTTAAACGTTTTCTGCAATATGCGGAAAGTGTGAGTCTAGGTAATATGGAAAGGGCTAGGTTGATACTGGACAGCCTGGTGATTACTGATGGAGAAACCAAGGACAAGGCCACCGCGTCGGTGGTTGCCCTGCAGCTCAAAGAAACCTTAGAACAATTGGGCTATGAGGTGGATACTTCGGTAGGGCAATCTGATTTCACCTGCTCTTTAGCCATCCGGCAAAAAGACGAATCAGGCGAGTATGCGCTGAGTATACTGGTAGATGACGATAAACACTATAATAATCCTAACCTGGTAGAACAATATTATCAAAGACCGGATATATTGCAGGCGTTCGGATGGCGAACAGTGAATGTGTTTGTAAAAGACTGGCTGGAGCAACCGAAATCCGTAATGGCGATTATCCTTAAGCGTTTGACAGACGAAGAAGGTGCAAAGCAATCAGTTGAACAAAATACAATTGATATTATTCCTGATTTTCAGCGAAACATTGCAGTTGCTTATGAACGCCTGGTACTCAATGATGATAAAGGAGGCAGGTTCTGGGAAGTAGCCCAACAGGAACAGAAATTGCTGATTCGTTTTGGCAAAGCCGGCAGTCGTGGTCAGACCCAGATTCGTTCGTTCGCTGACAAAAACAAGGCGACTGCAGAAAAAGAAAAGATGATAGCGGAAAAACTGAGTAGTGGGTATACAAGCTTCTAGTTACTAGACAATTAATCTGACGATCATACTATTTTAAAACCGCAGTTGTTTTGTCTCAATGTTTTAAAAACCTAAACTGTCAGATTAAGGATGACGATTATAATTAAACTGAATCTCGCTTTTACATTTTACGCTTCAACAGTTTCAAAGGGGATGACTTCCGGCTTTTTTTTATTCTTATTCTTCTTGAATAAGCTGGTAGCGAAACGTTTCAATACATCCGCCTTCCTGACAAGATTGGTGCCGGCTCCCATTTGTAATGCTGCGCCTGCTACCCGCTTTGCTACGCCGCCTTTGGCACCCCACAAAAACTTGGTACCCAAAAAACCTAATCCAATATTCAGTGCTGCATTCAAAAGATCCGTTCTTGTGTCAGGCGAGGAACTCACTTGTTTAAAAACAGATTTGATTGCATTAACAGGTTTCAAGCCTTCATATATATTATCCACCCGCTGTTTAATTTCCTCTTCTATTTTTTTAGACTCAGCTTCCAGTTCGGCAATCTTTTCCTTTATGTTGTCAGATGTAGTGATCTTACTCATCGATTCAGTTTGTTGATGATAGAATTGTATACAGGCGTTTTCATTAAATCATTTTTGAAAATGTATAGAACCAATGCAGTCAGAAAATAAAATCCCCCCACTATAAAAAAACCGTAGTATACTTCCTCCAGGAACTTTCCAAGCCAAAAGCCAACCCCTATACTTACCAACAACAAACCTGTCATTACAGCAACACCTACTATTAATATTGCAACAATGCTGGAACCTGTATCCGCCGCCTTATCCGATGCCTTCAATTTCAAAATTTCTGTCTTTACCTCCACGTATCGCCCTGCGTCCTTCAATATTGCTTCTACGTTTTCTGTTATCATCTTGAAAGATTTTATGACAGCAATAAACTTCCTCCAGCAAAAAAGCAGAGCTGGAGGAAGTTTATTGTTGTCAGGTTTATAGCCAAAATCAGGCTTCCGTGTTTTTAAGTTGCTTGTTTAGCTTATCTGCCCCTTTTTCAACTGCTTCTTCAGCCTCATGTTTTGCCTTACGATACTTATCCTTTACCGTGTCAATAAAATCATTAAAAGAATCCTTGAGGTTATCTCCTAGGTCATTTGTATTTTTTGCTATTTTTTTTCTTGTTTCTGAACCTTTATCCGGTGCAAATAATATCCCGGCTATAGCTCCAATAGCAACACCTGCGAGAACGCCTAAAACAACTTTGGAATCTGATTTCATAATATTTGTTTTTTATTTTAGTGATTGTTTAACTGAACCCATATCGAACCAGTTTGTTCAAATAAATACTGCCGAAATAAAATAGGTACGATTTTCTTGGTTTTCAGCGAATACTGAACTGTGAGATAAACTTATACCAAGTAAAACAAAGCCCGTGCCATAATATCAATCTTTTGCTAACAGGTTCTTAAATAACCCTGGAGAAGATTCCTGCCCATTGTACAATGGAGCGACAATGACTTTTTAAAGATACAACTAAATATACATAGCACGCCCAGGATAGTGCGAGGCTTTATAACTATTTTAACACCAGCGCAGCAAGTGGTGGGAGGTGAACAGTAAGCTCAAAATACCCTTGATCATCTTGTGTATTGCTCACGGGAATAGCTGGGTTAAAAACATTTCCTGTACCCCAATACATCTCCAAATCGGAGTTGAAAATCTCCTTCCACTCGGTTTTACCCTTCACCTTTACTTTCCAGTTGTGATGTACAACTGGAGTCATATTAAGCATAATCAGCAAGTCATTTTCCGGATCTTTCCCTTTCCTCTTGTAAACAATTACAGACTGCTCCCGGTTACTCAAATCCACCCATTCGAATCCATAAATACTAAATTGATTTTCGTATAGAGCCGGCTGGTCCCGTAATAATTTATTCAAATCCCGAACACAATCTTTCAGTTTTTTGTGCGCATCAAACTGTAACAAATGCCAATCCAGGTCAGACTTATAGTTCCACTCTGTTGTTTGTCCAAACTCGTCTCCCATGAAAAGCAGTTTACCTCCTGGGTGGGTAAACATATAACTATACATAAGCCGCAGGTTAGCAAATTTTTGCCACTCATCGCCAGGCATTTTATACAACATCGGGCTTTTCCCATGCACCACTTCATCATGACTCAATGGCAACATGAAGTTTTCATCATAGTAGTACATCATACTGAATGTAAACTTGTCCTGGTGATGTTTTCTGTGAATGGGATCGAGTTTAAAATAGTCCAGTGTATCGTGCATCCATCCCATCATCCACTTCATTCCAAACCCCAATCCGCCCTTAAATGTGGGCTTGCTTACACCCGGCCAATCGGTTGCTTCTTCTGCAATGGTTTGCACATCGGGAAAATCTCTAAAGATGGTTTCATTCAAATCTTTAATGAAAGTTATAGCTTCCAGGTTGCCGTCTCCTCCATATTCGTTGGGTTCCCACTGTCCGGTGGTTCGGGAATAATTTAATTTAAGCATTGAACTAACGGCATCTACCCGGATACCGTCAATGTGATATTTATCAAACCAGTACCGTGCCCCGCTGATTAGAAATGATTTTACTTCTCCTCTTTTATAGTTAAAAATATAACTGTTCCAGTCGGGATGAAACCCTTTTCGCATATCTGCATATTCATAGGTATGTGTGCCATCAAACATAAAGAGTCCATGCGCATCGTAAGGAAAATGAGAAGGTACCCAATCCAAAATAACCCCAATGCCCGCCTGGTGCAATACATCTACCAGTGACATAAAACCCTGCGGATCACCATAACGGGAAGTGGGTGCAAAGTATCCGGTTCCCTGATAGCCCCAGGATCCATCAAACGGATGTTCCATCACAGGCATAAATTCCACATGTGTAAATCCCATCTCTTGTACATAAGGCACTAACTTCGCTTTTATCTCATCATAACTACAATAGCTTTCTTCATCATTTCTATCAGGTCTCATCCAACTGGCCAAGTGTATTTCATATACACTCCAGGGGGCTTCCAGACTGTTATGTTGCTTTCGTTCCAACATCCATTCTTTATCATTCCACCAAAAATCCAGGTTCCAGGTAATGGAAGCTGTGTCCGGTCTTTTTTCCCAAAAACACGCAAAAGGATCTCCTTTGTCCAATTTCCGCCCTTTGAATCCGTGAATATGATATTTGTAAACCTCCCCTTTTTTAAACCCTGGAATGAACCCCTCCCATATACCGGAATTATCCTGGCGAACAAGCAAAGGGTGCGCTTCCTCATTCCAATCATTAAAATTTCCGGTAACGGAGATATAGGTTGCATTGGGGGCCCATACCGCAAAATAGTATCCCTCTGTGTCCAATACCGTTAGTGGACGGGATCCGAAAAACTCATATAACCTGTAGTGTGTTCCCTGTTGAAAATTGCTGATATCCTCATCGCTAAACAAAGAATAATTCCACACGTTCCTTGCAGTATCAACAAAATGAGTATCCTCATAACGTTTGCCTTTTATCCCACCAGTTTGATTGCTCATCACATTTTTTGTTTTAATTCAGCTCAAGATGCCTTTTTTTGCCACAGCGGCTTCATAATAGAAGAAAGCCTTTAGTTGCATCAAGTAATCTTAACGTAAGATTATATTACTTGGTGGTTCAATTTAGGATTAATTAATTGAATTTTAATTATCATAACAACCTATTCCACAAAGAATGCTTAAACCAAAACTGCTGGGGTTATTGTTGCTCACTTTTTTTGTATTCGATAGCGCCTATAGTCAAAAAAGTACTATTACTGGTGTTATTGCAGATACCGCCAATGACAAAAAGCTCCAATATGCCGTTGTAACATTACTGAACCCCGATGATTCCACTTTGATACAATTTACCCGCACGGATGCTTCGGGCCGGTTTACTTTAAAAAATGTTAGCCAGGGCAATGTTTTGTTCATCGTCTCTTATCCCAAGTTTGCCGACTATGTAGACGTACTTGTGGTACAACCAGATGACAATGTGGACCTGGGCAATGTAAACCTTATCAACAAAAGTGTGTTGCTTAATGAAATTGTCATTCGCCAGAATATGGCTATGCGGATGAAAGGAGACACACTGGAATACAATGCAGACAGCTTTAAAGTGAGGGCAAATGCCAGTGCCGAAGAGCTGCTGAGAGCCCTACCGGGTATACAGGTGGATAAAGACGGTAAAATTGTTGCCCAGGGACAGGAAGTACAAAAAGTACTGGTGGATGGAGAGGAGTTTTTTAGTGACGACCCCACCGTGGCCACCAGAAATATAAGAGCTGATGCCGTAGACAAGGTGCAGGTTTTTGATAAAAAAAGCGACCAGGCAGCGTTTACAGGTATTGACGATGGTGAGAAAACCAAAACCCTGAACCTGACGCTTAAAGAGGATAAGAAAAATGGCTATTTCGGAAAAGTCTCTGCCGGTGGCGGATTGAAGGACAAATTCAGTAACGAAGCCATGATTAACTATTTCAAAGGAAAGAAAAAAGTGTCGGGTTATGGTATCATGTCTAACACGGGTCTAACACGGCTAAACTGGGACGATGCCCGTAAATATGCCAATACAGAAGACAACTTTGAATATGATGAAAATTCTGGCGGTGTCTATATGTTCGGCGGAGGTGACAATTTTCAATTCGACGGCAATGGGCTACCCACCATGTGGACCGCTGGCGCACATTTTTCCAACAAATGGAATGAAGACAAACAAAACCTCAACGGCAGCTACACTTATAAGAAGCTGAATGTATATGGTGAAAATGAAACAAAGTCTCAATACATATTACCCGATACCGTTTATTATAACAATCAAAAAAGCAACAATTTCAACCAGCGCATTCGCAACAGCATCAGTGGCAAATATGAATGGCAAATAGACTCAAGTTCGTCTTTGAAAATTCTTGTTAATGGCTACAAAGGACAATCTCAGTCATCAAGCGACATATTTTCCGAAGCTATTAATGAAAATCAACAATTTGTAAACAATAACAAACGAAATACTTCTGCTCAAGCTGACGAGTCTTCATTAAATGCAAGCATACTCTGGCGGAAACGTTTTAAGAAAATAGGCAGAACTATGTCTATACGAGTAGAGCAAAAGTACAACAACACCGAGTCTGAAGGCTATCTGGGTTCGGTTATCAACTACTTTGGACCTGATGGAAATATATCCATAAGGGATTCTATCAACCAGCAAAAAGACAATCACAGTAAATTCTCTTCTTTTAACGGAAAAGTCACATATACTGAACCTGTAAGTAAAGACAACTTTATAGAACTGAATTATGGTTACTCCAATACAACCAGCGATGCCAACAGAGTCACTTACGACTTCAAAAATGGTAAATATGATGAGCTAAACGAACTGCTGACTAATGATTACCGCTTTTTAATCAATACTTATGTGGGTGGGGTTGCTTATAGAATTGCTAAAAAGAAGTATAATGTTTCTTTTGGTAGCGATTTGGCATACCAGGCCTTTGAACAAACAGATAACAGGAAAGACTCCTCATTCACCTATAACAGAACCAATTTCTTTCCTAAAGCCAGTTTTAACTACAACTTCAAACCACAAACCAGACTAGGAATCAATTACAATGGAAGAACCCAACAACCCAGCTTACAACAGATACAGCCTATTCCAGAAAATGAAGACCCACTGAACATCTTCATAGGAAATCCTTCATTGGATCAGGCTTTCAATCACAACTTCAACCTTTATTTCAACGATTATAAAGTTTTGAAGGAAAGGGGATTGTGGGCTAATGTTGGAATCAACTTCATAGACAACGCAATCACAACCTCAAATACTGTAGATAATTCCGGGAAAAGAATCTACCAATCAGTAAACGCGAATGGAGTGTATAATTACTGGGGGTATATCGGATATCACCTTAAGCTAGGTGCTACCAACATAAGAGCTAGTATTAATGGAAATTTATCTGGAGGAAGAATGGTGAACTATTTAAATAACCAAAGAAATGCAACAATAAACAATAGTTATACATTGAGTCCCGGCATTTCTTATTATTCCGGGAAAAAAGGTCATGCAGAACTGCAAGGAAGCTTAACATATAGCACTTCAGTTTCATCTATCAATCCAGACCTAAAAACTAACTATTGGATTTATACGATTCGAATGGATGCATTAAAAACGCTGCCCTTCAATACAGAGATAGGCTCAGATGCAAACTTAAATTTCCGTCAACAAACAAGCGTATTCGATCAAAATAGAAATGCTTTTATTTGGAATGCGCATATAGGCAAGCGACTCTTTAAAGAAACTTGTTTATTAAAATTTGGTGTTAATGATATACTCAATCAGAATATCGGATTCAACAGAAGTATCCAAAGCAACTTTATTTCGGAAAGTACCAACCTTACGCTCAGGCGATTCTGGATGCTAAGCTTCACCTGGAATTTTACCAAAAGTAGCGCTCAGGTACCAAACCAATAAAATCTATTTGTATGAAACATCTAATCGCTGGAATATTTTTTATACTATTTTTTGTTTGCGGACAAGCTCAATTCATATTAAAAGGAAAAATTGAATATGAAAAAGTGGTAAATGTTCATAAGCAAATTGGAGAAAACTTTTGGTCTTCTGAAGTCAAAAAGAGTATTCCTGAATTTAATACTACCTATTTTAACCTGAGTTTTAATAACGAGAAATCCTTGTATGAGCCAGGCAAAGAAATACAACAAAAAAAGAGCCCTTTTATGGGAGATGCTCCTGCATCCGCAAATGTTGTTTATACCGACTTCGTAAACGAACAGGCAGTCACCAACAAGCAGGTGTTTGAGGAAACGTTTCTAATACAAGACAGCGTAAAAAAGTACAAATGGCGCATTACTAACGATACTAGAAAAATAGCTGGTTTTGAATGTAGAAGAGCTACCACCATTATCATGGACTCCGTTTTTGTAGTAGCATTTTACACTGATGAAATTGTGGCGCCTGGCGGACCCGAATCTTTTAACGGATTGCCGGGTATGATACTGGGCGTTGTAATTCCCAGGTTGTACACCAACTGGTATGCCACTAAAATAGAACTGGAAACGGTAAAAGAAGCGGCAATCGTTGCACCCAAAAAAGGTAGAAAGCCAACGACCACAGCTGGTATGGAAAAGACTGTTTTGGAAAGTCTTAAAAAATGGGGCGAATGGGGACAAAAATATCTGTGGCAAATACTCATATAGTTGATAAATGATATCAAAGCTGGTGCTTAATATACTTTGCTAAATGTCCTTTGTTTAAATTACTGGCAAAAATGTTATTGTATTTCTTTGATAAGCTTATAAACTCTTTCTTTGTAGTGCAATTCTGAATTCATGAGCTTTCAGCAAAAAATCTACAATCGACTGCCTCTTTTTTTTCAAAATTTCCTGATTGGTGTTTTCAATAAAAGAGCCTACAAAGACAGACATGGCGGAAAATACAAACAGTTTCGTGCTACACAGGAAAGGTATCAGTCAATTTCAGCAGACGAATTAAAAGAAGTACAACAGCAGAAGTTTATCAGCTTTTTGCAGACTGCTATTAGCAATAGCAAATTTTATCGGGAGAAATATAAAGGTCTCCTATTGCCAGAGACTGTTGATCAGATCGATTTTTTACCCATCATCTCGAAAGATGAGTTCAGAAGCAAGGTTGAGGATATTTATACGATACCGGCAAAAGGTGCCGCAGTAACAAAAACAGGTGGTACTACCGGCTTTTCTTTGGAAGTGCGATTCACCATGAATGATATCCAGGAGCGGTTTGCTATACTTGATACATTCCGGGCAAAAACCGGCTATGTCTTTGGCAAAAAAACAGCCTGGTTTAGTGGCAAATCTTTACTAACAAATAAAGATGTATCCGCATCCCGGTTCTGGAAAACAGACATTCTAAATAACATCAGGTATTACTCAACATTTCATATCAAAGATAACTACCTCGATTACTACGTAAAGAATATAATACAATTCCAGCCGGAGTACATTATCGGGTTTCCCACCTCCATTACAGAAGTTGCCCGTCATGGTCTGAAAATGAACCTCAGTGTTCCCAAGGGGACTGTGAAAGCAATTTTCCCTACCTCCGAGACAACCACTCCGGAGATGTATGACATCATGGAGCGGTTCTACAATGCAAAGGTTTATAATCAATATGCCTCTTCGGAGGGTGCTCCCTTCATCTTTGAATGCAGCAAAGGTAAATTGCACCTGGATATAGCAAATGGCGTATATGAAGTACTGGACGATAACAACCGGGAAGCTGAGAGTGGGCGCCTGGTAGTAACTTCTTTTACCACTTATGGAACGCCATTGATTAGATACGATATAGGAGATACGGTGGAGAAAGGCCATGAAACCTGTGACTGCGGTAATCATAACCCGGTTATCAAAACAATACTGGGTAGAATTGATGACTATGTGTACTCACCCGAAAACGGAAAAATAAATACCGTAAATATGGCCAATGCCACCAAGGGCGTGCACGGTCTTGTAAAATACCAGGTACAGCAGGATGCATTGAATAAGATCATCATAATAATGGTTACGGACCGCAACCTTTTTACGGAAAAAGATCTGAGTGTGTTTCTGGAAAACTGGCGGGAGCGGGTGGGCAGGAAGATGGAAATAGAGACAAAAATAGTAGCTGACATCCCCGTAGAAAAAAGTGGTAAATACCGAATTGTAAAAAACTCCATAAAGCATCTGATAGACAAATAGCCTTTTACCTGGGCGGAAAATCTGGACATTTTTTTTGCCAATAAGCTGTTCTGTTAAGCTAAGTTTCGTAGTTTTAGGCAAAACCTTGGCTATGCATCAACCTATGCTTTATTCAAACGTCTCAAGAGAGACTGTAAGGGAAATGGAAAAAATATTCAATTCGCACAAACATATTCTGAAAGCATACACCGATCTAAGAATCCCCAAACACATTCTCAAAGAGATGGCAAGAGAACTCGAAGAGTTTTACAACAAAAATCACGCTCAGCAAAACGGCTGAACTTAACGAGCATCATCGATATAAAAGAGAGCTACTGGTCTCGCTTAGTTTGCAATTCTTCTTTTACAAGTTGTTCGATCCGGATTTCGCAACATCCGGTATCGATCTGGGTCTGGGCTTCCAGGTTAGTATCAATACCATGGCCAGTATGAGCCCAGCTCCTGCCCAGTCGTACACACCAAATGGCACGTTGAGCCACGAAACAGCGAAAAATAGCGCAGCCAGCGGTTCTACGCAGGCCAGCAAACTGGCTTTGGCAGCCCCGATATACTGAACACTGATAAGATAAGCATAAAATGCAAAGAGACTGCCAAGCAGAATAATAAAGGCAACCATCAGAAGACTGGGGGCGTCCCATTCCACGGCAACCTCCAGTGGATTTTGTACCAAACAAAAAGCCAATCCACCCAGTAACATGGCCCATCCCACAATCACTGCTGAAGGCCATTTTTTCAAAAGTTTCAGTGGCTGTAAACTGTAAAATGCTAACGCTAAGGCAGAAGTTAATCCCCAGAAAAGAGCCAGTGCTGAAATAGACAGAGCATTGGTTTTACCATGGGTAACCAACAAAAAAGTCCCGGTCATCGCCAGTACCAAAGCAATTATTTCCTTCAGTGTGGGAGCTTTTCGGTTGCGTATGATCAGGTAAATGCAGATCATTCCAGGACCAACGTATTGCAGGACCGTAGCTGTGGCGGCATTGGAAGCATGAATAGCGGCAAAATAAGTGTATTGTACTGCTGCCATACCCGCAATCGCAAATACAACCAGTTGCAACGCATCCTCCCGCTTTTTCCACACTGACCAGATATCTTTTTTAGCGCCTGCAGCAATCAGCAAGAGAATCATACCGGAAATTAATAGACGAACGGTGACGAGCCATTCCGGACTCACCAGCTTTACCTGGAAAAGATATTGACAAAAGGCGCCGGAAATGCCCCAGAAAATGCCAGGAATAATCGCCAGCAGGTACCACCTGAACATAATTATAAAATAAAGGGCAAATATCGGTCTTTAGTGGTGACGAAAAACATAGCGAAATTTACACTATTGCATTTTGTTCTCCGGTTGCAGGGTAAAATAGTCTGCGATACTTTTGCCAGCACTATCTTTATATCGTAATAATTGTTCTTTGGTCATTGTTCCGGGAGCTAAGTGTTGTATTACAATTTTTCCCGGCATTTGTATTTTTGATGTCAGGTTGAAAGTAAATCGCGTATGCATATCACTGGCGGATTCCGGATTTCTGCCTTTTTCATAGGTAATATCTCCTTCGGGCGTCACCCGGATAAGATAATAGCCATCGTCTTCTTTGGCAACAAATATCCGGCTGTAGCTGAGACGGCTGCCATAGGCAGTACCGATTAACCGAAAGCCGTAGGGTGAAGGAGTATCTTCCTCTTTACCACCAGCAGATAGCCAATCTGCCTTATATTCCTCATTTCTTCTCTGAACTATTTTGGGCCATTCATGGGCAAAAAATGATGTATAGTGTTCATAGTCTTCAATGCTAAACTTCTTCTCGTCAAAATGCAACATTACAGGTGATGCTCTTCTAAACTCGATATTATTAGTATAGGCAGTGTGATTGGTGTCAAAGTATTGATGGGGATGTCCCTGAAATATATCGGGAGAATAAGGGCGGTCGTACAAACCCTGATTAGGATAAGCCAACATGATTCCCGGACGCTTTTCTATCTTAACTTCTATATCAGAGCCACCTGTAAGAGAGCCTGCTCTTGAAATAGATGCCAATTGATAATTCTCCTCCCGATAAACGCCCTTCTGGTATACATTACGACTCCTACACGAAAACATACTAACAACACTGAGGAAAAAGAAGATCAATCGTCTCATATATAAACTTTTTAAAAAAACTATTGATAACAAGAATGTTGTTGGCGCATCAGTAATCCAGCTCTTCTACAATTTCCACTGTAAAATCTTCTGTTAGTTTATTGCCTGTTTTAGTATTTACAAAATCTGCGATTGTAACCGGAGCCAGGATTGTAAGTTCCGTTTTTAGAAACTGAATATTGTTTTCCGACGTTAACAATCCAAATACCAGCATATTTTCCTGGTCGTTGGCTTTTTTTATCTCTATTCTTTTATTGGGTTGTATCAAACAAATCAGGTTATCTTTTTTGTACTCCCAAACAAAATTGTCGCGTCGACCATATACTATTCCAACTAACTGCGGATAGTTCAGGTGGTGAGCAGGTCGGATGAAATCTTTGTATAATGCTGTTTGCAGTTCTGTGTTTTTTTCCTTTAAACAGGTCGCCAAACTTTCAAAGTCTTGCTTTGTATACTGTTGCGGGTCGATATAGATAAAATATGGCCAACTAAGATTATCAGCAAATGATGAATTTTCCTCGGGAACTACCTGTCTCGTAGTATCCCACTGATAAAAAGGTGCAGTCTGGTAAAGGTCTTTTCTCCAGGGAAACCAACTACCCGTAATATCATCAGTGGTAAGCCGGATGGGCTTCAGGTTGCCATACGTAATCAGCATGAAATGGTATGAAGAGGCATATTTGTTTTGGTTATACACTTCCAGCCTTAGCGGGGTGCCACTGCATTCCGTTTGAAAGGTATAAACTTTTGATTTGGAGGTGGCTGAAAAAAAGATGATCAAAAATCCAAGGACCATAATGCTGGCAATAATAATGAGGATGATTTTCATTTTGTTGCGTTTATTGATGTAGTTGGTAAGTATAACAGATATTTTGACTATTTATTACAAGTGGTACCGCGTTTCAATCAAAGCTAATAGCTGCAGCGCATATTTTTACTACTACCAATGCAGTAGCAGCATCAAAATCACGACATGATTATTACAGCCAAATGAGCCAAGTAATTGGCTTAACTGCCCGGCACAGGATCCGGGTATTTTACAAAGGATTCCTTACTTCGTACTTGTACATTTGCGACTCATCGTCTTCCGGTATGAAATACAGGATAAGACCTTCTGCCGTCGTTTCAGCAAAAAACGGGTTGTTATTTAATGGGATATTATTGGCAACCCATATCGGTACCGGGGTTTCCCAGGCAGAAGTGTAGTCTTTTAGACGGATGATCTGAAGTCCGCCAAGCCTGATACGCGTTTCGCCTATTGCATAACCACGCAAGCCGGAACAGATCATCATGCCCTGCCCAATATACTGGCAATCCTGGTATCTTATAAAATGGTGTGGGTTCTTCTGTTTATCAATTTGTGAAAGTGCACCTTTCTTTTCCTGCCACTTCCATCGGTAGAAATGTTCAGCATCCCAGTTTACGCCTACCAATTCCCGGGTTTCTCTGTTAAATGCTACACCGCCAATAGCGTCATCACAATCCGCTATTTTTAAGGCGGTCATCGTTTCCGGGTCTACTTTATACAAAACAGAACGTCCATAAGGACGGTATTCACAAACCGGTACCCAGATATTTTTTCCATCAAAGTCTATACCGCCCGGGTGGTATGCATCGTCTTCACCCAACTGTATTTGTCCAATCAGCTTTCCGGCCTTGTCGAATTTAAACAGGTGTCCGGTACCATCGCCGGTATCCCTCTCATATCCATTGATCCATTTGCCATAGGGGCGGGGCCAGGTGCGTACTTCCACTGCACTCAGGTAAAAATATTCACCAATTTTCAGGAGTCCTTGTGTATGGTGCGTTTTAAACTGCAGCGGTAAGGCGTCACGAGAAAGCCATTTGCCGGCATCCGGTTGTTGTGTCAGGGTTTCCAGTATGGAGGGCGAAACTTTCTTTTGTGCGATGGCAGAAGCTGTATGGCACAGCAGGAATAAAAAAGTGTATATACAATATTTCATGTGTCACAATAGCTTCAAATGTAATACAATTTGGGCTTGTATATTGGTACATGAATATTACATATTAACCATGACTTCGGAAGTGCGTAACTTATTCCTGGTTTAGGATTAGGGAGAACTCTACCGTTTGGGGCGGAAGTGTTTGAGAGGCACTCGCCGCCACATAAGATACACTTCCCTTTACCAGTTCCGATACTGATCCGGAGACCGTAACGGTTTGTATTAAACCTACTGTATTTTCAAAATATTGGGTATTGATTCCTTCTACATTTTTTTTCTTAATCGGCGTACCTTCTTCTTTGACCCCTTTCGATACCTTCAGATTGTTAACCGGAAGGATGGTGACAGATAGTGGCGAAGGTCCCTTTTGGGAAGAGGCCTTTGAGTAAACATACCAGCCTTTATCAATGGTGGCTGCCAGATGTATTTCGTAAGTATTGTTATTAATTTTTTTGCTGAAAAATAACCATTCCACTGGTTGTTGCGCCTTCAAAACCGGCACCGAAAACAAACCAAACAAGGCAATTAATAAACTTTTCATTGTGTATTTTTTTCTGTTAGATCGCTATTTAAATTTAACCAATTAAACCCAATCGGGGAAATCATTGCATAAAACCATGAATCTGATTGCCAGGGATAGGGTCTTCCAGTCGTTTATCTTTCAGTAATACGGTGTCTAATAAAGTATGTAAAAACGATACAAGGTAACGCACTTCCTGTGCAGAAGGAGCCATTTCCTTCCGTATTAAATCACTTGCCGTTGAATCTGTTGAGGCCACAGATTCCCAATGGTCAATGGCCGTACTCAGTCCCCAATAACGGCCATCGTGCATATACGGTCCCGTTCGGGTAATATTGCGTAGGGTAGGGGTTTTGAATTTCAGGGAATCCTCTTTTAGACCGGTGATGCTCATTCTGCCATAGTCGTTCAGAAAGCTGTCTACTGGCAGGCCAATATTGTGATATTTCAAATCTGTGAACAAAGGTTCTGTATGGCAATTGGCACATTTTTCCTGGAAGATCCGATAGCCCTGGGTTTCCCATTCTGTAAACTGATCTTTTCCCGCTTTTACCCGATCGTATTTAGAATCAGCAGATACGATATACCCTGTAAATTGCGCCAAAGCATGAAGTACACGTTTGCTGTTGATACTGTCACTACCGAATGCTTTGGTAAACATTTTCGGATATACTTTATCGTTTTGTAGTACCCGAATAATATTTTCGATGCTATTGTCCATTTCATTGGCTCCGGTAAGCGGAGAGAGTGGCTGCCATTCAATATGATTAATACCACCATCGGCATGAAACTCTTTTTGCCAGGCCAGGTTAAATAAAGGGGGGGCATTGCGCAAAGTAAAGCGATTGTCTACTCCATGACTGAATACATGTTCAAAGTCTGCAAAGGCTGCAAACTGCTGATGGCAGGAGGCGCAGGCTGTTTGTCCATCCACCGCCAGTTGCCCGTCGTAGAATAAACGTCTACCCAGTTCAAAACCTTCCCTGGTTAATGGATTGTTTGTATAATCATATACCGGGGGGGGGAATCCTTCGGGTATCCGTTGTTGTAACTTTGTGGTTCCAGCAGATCGAAAAGACAGTTGTAAACCGCCGCCAATCAACACCAGCAACAATAATGTTATGTAGAGCCTGGCAGTCATTTGTTTCTTGTTGTTTGGAGGGTAAACATCGCCAGGTAGTTCTCCGAAAATTGCTTTGCCAACAGTCCAGTCGTGGTGCAGGCAGGATGGTTGGATATAGACAAGTTATGTTTACTTTTAAACCATTTATTGAGATCCGCTACCAAAAAAATGGCAGTCGTTTTACCTGGTGATATAGAAAGTGTAAGTGGAAGTGACAATGTACGTATAACACTATTCTCTCCACTAAATCCCCCAATATGGTATTCAAACATTCGGCGTTGAAGCGCAGAGGCGTCAGACCTTCCTTCCAGCATTGCCATAATATAACCGGTTTTCCATGTCCAGAACATGCCGTGCAGCGGATCTAATGCGCCCGATTGAGCACCGCTTACATTTCTTATGCTGTCTACCCCCAGCAAAAGCTCTAATTTGTTATACTTACCAGGTGGCAGGTTAAAATTGATTGCTTTTGAATCATCATCTTCCTCTTTTATCAGGAAGTGATCATCTATCAAATGGGTGTTGCCGCTAATGGTATCCGTTAATCTTATTTGACTGATATAATAACGAAATCTGCTGACCGTATAAGTTTCATTGAAGCTATTGGTGTAATTTTTGTCAAGCTGAAGTATTTGGTTGCCCACTTTGTGTTCAAACCTAATTTGCATATTGCCATCCTGCCCCATTAGGAAGCAGGGTAGAAGTAAAAGACAAAATAGTTTTTGTCTGAAAATATTTTTTTGAAAAAGCAAAAAGGCAGACCACATGGCTTAACTATTGAAAATCTGCCTAAAATTATTGATTATTATGGCTGAATATCCCGGTGAATGATTAATATCTGGTAATTTCTCTATTATCAGCAAGGTGTTATTCCGCTTTTGTCCATATGGTAGTTCTGCCCAGCAACGAAATACCTTTATACCCTCTTAATTGCAGGGTGTTGCCTTCAAGCTTGATGGTACAGCTATAAGTGTTACCCGACTTAGGATCATAAATAGTACCGCCGGTCCATTCCTTCCCCTTATACTGTAAATCTTTCACTATGACGGTGTTCAACAAAGTTCGTGTTTTGAGCGTTATATCCGGGTTTTTATCATCCTTTCTCAAGCTTCCATCTGCCATCATTAGATTCTGACCCCATATCAGTTTTCCGAAGTATTTAGACCCCGTTTTATAAATCTCAATTTTGGCATCTTTCTCCTCATTCAACCAGTTACCAATTATATCTCCATCCTGGGCCATACTGAGAGATGTGTTAACTAACAAAATCAGGAGAGTTATAAAATTCATTTAAATTAGTTTTAAAGCCATACCGTTAATTTAATAAATATATTTTACTTAATCAGGAACAACTATTGTTCATTTTCCGGTTTGTTTTTCTTTTTGAGGAATCCAAAAGGATTCCATTTCTTTTTGGATTTGGTTTGTTCATTATTTAATTCCGGTTTATTTACATCCTCCACTTTATTTTTCTTTTTTAAAAATGCAAAGGGTTTATATTTCTTTTTGACGGTTATTTCTTCTTCAATAGTTGTACTCTTGTTTTCCTTGGGCTCATTTTTTTTACTAAGAAAGGCAAAAGGTTTAAAAGTTTTCTTTTTAACTATCGTTTCTTTTTCCACCAACTCTGTACTAACGGTTTTTTCGCCGCTATCCTTCTTTTTCAGAAAAGCAAAAGGTCTGAATTTTTTCTTTTCTTTCACTTGTATTTCTTCAAAAGCCGCCAAAGAGTCGGAGCTTGTTTCTTTATTTTTCTTTTTCAGAAAAGCGAATGGGCTATTTTTTTTCTTTTCAGTTGCCATTGCTGTTTTGAAACTTGTACTATCCGTATTAATACTATCGGTTAGAACATCCTTGTCTTTCCTTTTCAGGAATCCGAAGAACTGCTTTCTTTTTTTCTCTGGCTGTACAGTACCAGCCAACGTGGTTTGTTTTTCTGAGATATTCTGCACGTTATTCGCACTGTTTCTGGCAGCTTCAGCTTTTAGTCGTGCGAGTTCTCTTTCCACCTGTCGTAGCTGTTGCTGTTGCCGCTCCATGTTTCGTTGCATATTGCGCCGGTCCGTTTCCACTTTTTCGTTGTTATCCTGCGTTCGGGCCGGGGCCGCAATTTGCTGAAGCAGCTCTAGGCTATCCAGGCGTTGTAATATTACAGCGTTGTCAACTGCCGTAGGCTGAGAGGGGACATTTTTATCATTTTCAGCTTTTCTTTGTTCGCTTAGTTCCGGCGATTGTTTTTCAGTCCGGATGCGTGCATCCATCAAAGAAGCAGTTGTTTGCTTACTTTTTTCTTCTTCTGCTGCGTTTTCAACTCGTGCTCGTTCTTTCTTTGTAGCAGGTTCTACCGTGTGGAGAGAATCGGTTACAGTGTCTTTCTTTAATATAATAACAGAATCTACTCTTCTGATTGTATCTGGTATGGCTCTTTTAGATATAACGGTATCCGGTACACTACGTGTTGCTGGTACGGCCTTGCTGGTTGCTAAAATAGAATCTAGCGAAACTCTTCCAGCATTGGATTCCGCCGGATAGTTGTTGATAAAAATATTCACCGGTGGACTGAGTTGCTGTTGCGGCTGTATCAATAGACGCATGGAATCTATAATACGCTGCCTTTCCATTTCCTGCAGCCTGGCATTTAACAACTCTATCTGCCTTTGTTGCGCTTTTTCGAGGGAATCCCTGAAATCAATCTGCTGCCCAACAAACAACGTTGAATCTTTTTCTTCTTGCTTTTTTTGTGTTATCCGGTCGTAGAATTTTGCAACTTTTCCGCGGCTGCCATGGGCAATTGGAATTCTTATACCGGCATGTATATCGGCCGTTTTTACTTTATCGTTAAATATGAGCGATGCCAGGTTGGCGGAGCCTATGTATACAGGCCCTAACCGAAGTGTAGCACCCAAATTCCACTTGTCAAATTCGTTATAGGTAACAGGAACGTATAACCCAAACGCCTTCGATTCGAAGCGAGGGGTAATCGCGTAAGCCGGCTCAACACTCATATAGCGGTCGGCATTGGTGAGTTTGACTGGTTGATAAGTCATAGCATTGAGATAAAAACCTCTCCCCATATGCAGGTCTAATTGAGCGCTAAAGGCGGTTGGTAACGCTACTGTATAACTTCCATCGCCCGTAGTTGTGTGAGTTACATGATCTGCCAGCATATTGTCTACATCCTGGATACTCTTGATCTTGTAATTATTGAGGCTCCAATTCGTTATGTCTGCTGTAAAATCGTTGTTGAAGCCTCCTTTATTGAATCTGAGTTTACCGGCATCCATAATAGAGACGCCCAACCGGAAAGCATATTTGTTCGCATCTCTTCTGGTTTTAGATTTGTTCTCTGGTGTGACGTATTTAAATTTTTCAATATTACCTCTGTATTCGTACACCAGCCCTGCATTCCAGCCGAAACCTTCTGCTTCGGGACGAAGAGAACGCATATTAGTCGCCCGGAACATATCTGTACTCAACCTGTTGCTATGACCGTACTGTGTATAAGCGGTTCCCGCTTTAAATTCATCCTTTTCTGAAAAAATAATCCAGAGGTTCGGGCTTTCCAAATAGCCGGAAGCAACACCCCCAATATATTTTCCCGTAAATGCTGCTTTTAAGAAGTGTTGTTCGGTATTCAGCAATACATGGCCAAAAGTAAATCCAACGTCCAACCAGTTCAATACATCTGCGCGTATTCCTCCCAATTGCATGGATGTATTAAATAAGGAAGCGTCGTTGAAATTACTATAGAACAATCGGGCAAACCGTTGATCCAGGTTGTTAAGCATTACATTGGTTCTGTTGTTAACTGTAAATGCAATAGCTGATTTTTCACTGAGGGATGCCATGAATGATAATGGCACCATTACATTTGTATGCAGCCTGGCATTTACCCGTTCGTGCTGTCTAAGCGTGTTTTCTTCCAATAAATCTTTTTGCACCAACGACCAATCTTTATAACGGCTTTTGAAGAAAGAACCATTCAGTAATGCATTTCTTTTTACCGATAAATAGTTATTTGTATAATAACTGCTGACACCAATGAGGTTGATATCGAACTTTATGCGACTATCTACTATACTGGCAGGATTGAGGCTCATGCCAGCCACACCACCGTAGTTACTGGTACCCAATCCTAATAATTCCTGGGACTGGGTATGTAAAAAAAGAACGGAAGTAAAAAAAAGCGAAAGTATTGATTTGATCATAAGCGTTTTTTACAGGTTTAGATACTCAATAGATGTACAACAATGTAACCTATTCAAATTGCGTTCCAGAATGATTAGAAATAACCATAGGAGTTGTGCTAAAGTAATTAAAACAAAAAAAAATTGCAGCGTAAAACTGTTAAACCTGCTACTGTCACACCAATAAACAAGGACTTATTAAAATAAATGCTATAAACTCAGTTTTAACATTTTTTTTCTAATTCGTGAAAGAGGATTCAATACAAATTCCATTTGTTATTGAAAATAATTTTGAGTGGATAACACTGAAAACACAGGCTGGCTGGTACATTAGTTTGCCCAATCGGCTATTGTGCAATAATGGCTACGCGTGGCACTATAATTGTGTAAAACAACTGTTAAATTAATATTACGTAACTTAAAGCATGAAAATGTTTACGCTTAACGATGGCCATACAATTCCTGCCATCGGATTCGGCACTTACAAAGCTTCCGAATCGGAAGGGATTGCTGCTGTTAAGTTTGCTGTGGAGAAAGGCTATCGACTGTTTGATACTGCCGCTAAATACGAAAATGAAGAAGTAGTGGGTGCCGGTTTGCGAAAGAGCGGGGTTTCCCGAAAGGATTTATTTATTACGACAAAGGTATGGCGGGAAGAGTTGGGCTATGCCGAAACTAAAAAAGCACTGGACAAGTCCCTAATGCGCCTGCAGCTTGATTACGTCGACTTATACCTGATCCATTGGCCGGCCAATGAAAGAAATTATACTAACTGGCGAAAGACAAATGCTGAGACATGGAAGGCGATGGAAGAAATGCAACAAGAAGGAAAAATCAGGTCTATAGGAGTGAGTAATTTTTTTCCGGTGCATCTTGATGCATTGATGGAGACAGCCAGCGTGAAACCCGCCGTTAACCAGATCGAATTTCATCCCGGGTATTGGCAACCTGATGTCACAAGTTACTGTAAAGAGCATGACATCCAGGTGGAAGCCTGGTCGCCATTGGCAAGAGGAAGTGTATTCAAAAACGAATATCTGCAGCAACTGGCAGCAAAATATCAAAAGACCATATCGCAAATCTGCCTGCGTTGGATATTGCAACATAATGTAGCCTCAATTCCTAAATCAACTACCAACGATCGTATCGTTGAAAACTTAATGGTGTTTGACTTTGCACTTACTGAAGATGACTTTGAACATATTAATAAATTACCGAAGATGGGTTTTAGTGGTGAATTGCCAGATCTATGGCCCGAACGGTTAACCCCAATTGATTAGTTATGAGAAAAATATTAGTTTGTATTGTGACCACCATGGTCCTGACATCTTGCGGTGACTCAAAAAAAACACCCGGAGAAGCAGTACTATTTAAAAATGCAATAGTACTGACGGGTGCAGATGATATTCCGCTGGTGGGAGCGGATCTATTGATAAAGGATGGCCGGATAGCTGCCGTTGGGCAGGAGTTGGAGGTGCCCGATGCGACAATAGTGGACCTGACAGGAAAAACAGTAATGCCGGCTTTAATCAGTGCGCATGTGCATGTGGGGAATTTGAAGGGTACGAGTACCAGCGGAGAGAATTTCGATAGGGAAAATGTATTGCGACAATTAAAACACTATGCAAAGTTTGGAGTGTTGAACGTTCAATCGCTGGGAACAGACAGGCTGATTTTATTTCAAAACGGATTATATGATAGTATTCGTAATGGGCATACAGAGGGTGCCCGGATGTTGTCGGCGGGTTGGGGCTTTGGTGTTGAAAGAGGAGCTCCTCCGTTTTCGAATCATAGCGGTCCCGACAATGTTTTTCGTCCGCAACATCCGGACGATGTGAAAGCTGAAATGCAGCGTTTAAGCCAGTATCCGTTATCGATGATTAAAATATGGGTGGACGACTTCGGAAACCCGGAGATGACGAAGATGAATGAAGCTGTTTACCAGTCAATAGTAGACGAAGCAGGCAAATATAGCCTACGGGTTGCCTCTCATCTTTATTACCTCAACGATGGTAAACGACTGGCCGCAGACGGTGTCGCTATATTTGCACACTCTATCCGAGATGCCGAAATAGATGATGCTACCATACAGGTAATGAAACAAAAAGGGATATCTTACGTCCCCACACTAACCCTGGATGAGTTTGCTTATATATATGGTGCTGAGCAACCCGTATGGCTAACCGAGGAATTTTTCAAATCGTCGCTAGAGCCGGGTGTTTATGATTTACTCACTTCCGAAGAATTTAAAAAGGCACAACAAAATCCCTCATCGGCCGAACGGAACAAAAAAGGTCTTGAGATAGCCCTCAGAAATGTAAAAAAACTTCACGAAGCAGGTATCATTGTCGGGATGGGAACAGACTCCGGTGCGCAACCGGCAAGGGCGCAGGGTTTTGCTGAACATCGTGAACTGCAATTGCTGGTGGAAGCAGGACTAACGCCCATGCAGGCAATACAGGCTGCTACCGCTAATAGTGCCGGCATACTAAAGATAGACAAAGATTATGGCACATTGGAAAAAGGAAAAATAGCCGACTTTATTGTGCTGGATGCGAACCCTTTGGATGATATAAAAAACACTCAGCAGATAAATGCAGTGTATAAAGCTGGAAATAAGCTGTAGAAAACAATTGTTATCTTAAGCGTATTGCAATGGAGCGCATACGGTTTATTCAGTTATCCGCTATGATCGACATCAACTGGCGCGATGGTAAAATATATTCAGCTCCATCCATATAAATCAGTATGTTTTGTCTTATAATTTATATTATGTTAAATAGTATATTCTTGAATAACCCCACTTCTAAACAACAGAGTATGAATTTGCCTCCATATCGTAAATAGCATAATTTTCGTTTACAACCTGAAAGCAAATTTGTTTATAGGTTTTTATGTTATACTTGAGAAAATGAAACCACCATTATTATTCATTTTTATTTTATTAGCATGTAGACTTGGCTATGGTCAAGATGATTCGGAATACAAGAAGATTGTAGATTCCGTTTCATCAGCCGGATACCCCGAAAAAGCAATCACTTTAATGAAGGCTGAACTGAAAAAATATCCGGATAATGCGCTGGTACTTAAATGGCTGGGATACTCCTGTTTGCTGAATAAGCAGTTTGATGAAAGCGAAAAGCATTACTCCAGAGCATTAGAATTGAATCCATCTTGCAGGGCTTGTTATCAAAATTTAGGATGGGTGTATGCCAACAGGGGTGATTTCAGAACTGCCGTAACCTATCTAAATCGGGCAATCGATGTTGAACCTGAGAATGCCGGATTATATTCCTCAAGAGGAGAAATTAAGCAATCCCTGGGTGACAAAATCGGCGCATTGTCAGACTTTAGTCTGGCTATTCAACTAGCACCCGATAATCCAGATCATTATTTCAACAGAGCAGATTTTAATTACAACCGTGGTTTCCTAACGCAGGCGATGGATGATTTGAACATGGCGGTTGAGTTATTCCCTAAGCTTTTTGACCCCTATTTCAAAAGAGCGATTGTCTATTTTTATTCGAAAAAATATGCTGAGGCAATGAAAGACGCCGAAAAAGCTATTGAAATAGATAATAAGCATGCTCAGGCAACTATGTTAAAGGGAGTCATACTACAGGCAACTGACAAAATAGATTCGGCTATCATTGAATATAACAAAGCTATTGCATTGAACATAGACGATTACAATGTGTACTTAAATCGCGCATCGTGCTATTATGCGCTTGAAAATATGGATGGCTACTGTGCAGACTACACCGTACTACAGTCTTATATTAAGAAAGGGCAAATAACGGATACCACTACCATTCGGCAAATTAAATTTGAGAACGAAAATTTCTGTAATAAAAACAAGTCTGTTTATTATTACCAACGTGGTATTGCCCGGTACAATCTAAAGGACTTTCGAGGTTCGTTACAATTTTATACAGAAGGATTGAAAAAGTATCCTAACCATTCCATGATGTTATCATTTAAAGGGAATGCACACTTGGCTTTAGGTGAATACCTTGAAGCAATAGAATGTTATAACCTTAGTATCAATAACAAAATCAAATTGCCGCAAGAACTAAAAGAAAATGCTAAATTTTCAGAAAATAATAGTCCGTCTCCTCAGGAATATATTGACGGGATACTTGCAGATATATATTCCAGCAGGGCAGAATGTAAAATGAACCTTGAGAAATTTGATGATGCGTTGGCGGATATTAATTTGGCTATATCTTTCGGGTCCGACATAGACAATGCTCAGGGTGTTTATTATAACATGAGGGGCTATCTGCAGTTGCTAAAGAGTAATGTAGATGCCGCTGTTAAAGATTTTGATAAAAGTATTGAACTGAAACCTGATCACCTGATTGCCTATATTAATAAAGCAATTGCAAAGGTAAGCAAGGCAGAAAGACTACCCTACAGAATCTATACTATTCAGGGTGGAATTAATAACAAAGCTGTAAATATAGATTGGATATTTCCCGTAAAACGAACTACAAACAACAGGCAGGAACTTATTTTATCTGCGCTGGATGATTGTAATAAAGCCGTTGCATCTGATAAAAATTTTGCCTATGCCTACTATATACGCGGACAGATCAAACATCTCCTTAATCACGATGACTACTGTCTTGACCTACACTATGCGGGAAAAAATGGAATAACAATAGAAGCTGCTATAACTAAAGATTGCAAATAAACTTTTCTGGAATTTACAGACCTTACTGGTATAACAAAAAAACGAACCCCGGGGTTTAATAACCTGTCTCTAAATCACTATGGATGTTCAAATCTGCCGCTTCTTTCCTGCAGTTTAATTCTGTACACCACTCCTTCAATAGAGTTGATATCCGGTGGGCTGAAAGGCCAATCATCAGAAAACCGCAGGGTTTCGCTGGACGCCCCGGGCACTACCCTGGATGCCAATTTCAGCAATGCTTCTGCCCTTTGCACCGGATCAATTAATTCTTCGAATATACCCCAGGCGATGCCGGTCTTCCACTCTGCCATCGAAGTAATGCTCTCTACCTCTACGCATACCTCCGGCTGTTGCCGCATAAACTGCACTTTCATTCCCTCACGGGTTCTACCATAAAAGTATTCGCCATCATACGCATAGCTAATGGGTACCACGTATACCCGGGAGCCGTTGGTACAGCCCAGTCTGGCTAATTGTTGAGAAGAAAATAAGGCATCTATTTCGCTTGCATTCAGTTGTCCGATCATGGTGATTGTATTTGAATAAAGCGAAACTACCATTGCGCCATCGAACAAAAACTAATGTCCGTCAATAAAGGCAATGAGAATGATCATAAGCCAGTAAGCCTGCTATTTTGCTTTGGCATGTATTTTCAGGCTCACAGTAAGTTCGTCTGCCATGCTAATGCTTCCACCGCCTACATTAAAATCTCTTCTGTTAACGGTAAAGTTTCCTTCAAAAACATAGTCGTTATTAGTCTTAACCGCCTTAAAAGGAAAAGAAATTTCCCTGGTAACGTCTTTAATTGTGAGTTTCCCGAAAACAAACCAATGATCTTTATCGGTGCTGGGGGTTATTTTTTCTGATATAAACTGTAAGGTTGAAAACTTTTCTGTATCCAGGAACTCTTCCTGGTTCAGGTGGTTATCCCGCCGTTTGATCCCCGTATTAATGGTATTGGCCTTTATTGATACGCGAAAACTAGCTGATGACAGATGTGCTTCGTCAAATTGTATATCCCCTTCCAGCCCGGCAAATGTACCACGCACATTCACCCCAAAATTGCGGATAGTAAAGCCCACCTCCGATCCCTCATCTGTAGGGGTATAGTGTTGGGCATGCAGCAGGTGAAATAGTAAAACAAAGAATAGGGTAAAAATAAGTTTCATAATGGAGGTATTGATGAGGTTAGTCCAATTCAAAGATATTCATTAGATGGTATTGCTGAACAATGCAACAAAATATTTAACATGAACACAATTGGCACCATATAGTTGAATATACAAAATGCTATGTTTTCACGTTATGAGTTTGCTAATCTTTTGATTGCCAATTTTAAACTAGTTTTGAAAAAAATACGAATAATGCATGTTCCAACAATGTCACAATTGTTAGCTGACGGTGAATCACCCGAAATATTATTTTGGGTGGGCTGTGCCGGTAGTTTCGACCTGCGGGCTCAAAAAATAACAAAAGCATTTGCTACCATTCTCAATAAGCTGGCTATTAAATATGCTATTTTAGGCAAAGAAGAAATGTGTACCGGTGATCCTGCGCGCCGTGCAGGCAACGAGTTTCTGTTTCAGATGATGGCATACAACAATATTCAGTTGCTGAATAATTATGGTGTAAAAAAAATTGTGACTGCTTGTCCACATTGTTTCAATGTATTGAAAAACGAATATCCCGCTCTGGGAGGCAGTTATGAGGTGATACACCATGCCTCTTTTCTTCAGCAATTGATAGCCGACGGGAAAATAAAAATGAAAGAGAGCGGCGATTTTAAAGGAAAACGTATCACCTACCACGATAGTTGTTACCTGGGAAGAGCCAATCATATTTATGAAGCGCCGCGGCAGGTATTAGAAGCCCTGGATGCAGAACTGGTAGAGATGAAACGTTGCCGTAGCAAAGGCTTGTGCTGTGGGGCCGGTGGCGCACAGATGTTTAAGGAAGAGGAAAAGGGGGCGATTCGCGTCAATCAGGAACGAACAAACGAAGCACTTGATACCCAAGCCACTGTAATTGCAGCAGCCTGTCCATTTTGTAATACTATGCTCACTGATGGTGTTAAAAGCAACGAAAAAGAAGAGACCGTAAGTGTAATGGACATTGCTGAGTTAGTAGCGGCATCAATGGTTTAGTGTTTAATCTGTAATTTTGCTGTTATGAATCTTGAATATAAAAATCTTTTGCCGGAAGACTTTGCTTCTTCCTCCCGGGTTTGGCTGTACCAAAGCAATAGATTATTGTCGTTGTCTGAGGTATTGGAAGCAGAAAAAATGCTCCACCATTTCGTGGCAGACTGGAAGGCACATGGTACGCCTGTAAAAGGGTTTGGCACTATTTTTTTCGGACAGTTTATTGTATTGATGGCCGACGAGCGTTATACACAGGTAAGTGGTTGTAGCACAGATAGTTCGGTGAGGTTTATTAAAGATTTAGAACAACAATTCAATATCAGCCTCTTCGACAGACAACTCCTGGCTTTTGTTATAAAAGATAAGATCCAGGTATTACCCATGCATCAATTGAAGTACAGTATTGAAAACGGATTTATCCAGTCCGATACCCCCTATTTTAACAATACAATTCTCACCAGGAAAGACCTGGAGGACCACTGGATTGTAGCAGCAGGGCAAAGCTGGCTGGCAAAAAAATATAGTTTTGATCAGCCTGTAGGGCAATAAAACGACATAGTATCTTTATTAAAATAAAAGACATGGTAGTAGAAAAAGATAAAGTGGTTAGTATATCGTATAGTGCCACAGATGAAACCGGAAATATTGTAGACAGTAACCTCGATTTTGAACCCCTGCAATACCTGCACGGACACGGCAATATATTACAGACACTGGAATCCGAATTAAACGGGTTACAGGTTGACGAGAAAAAAGATGTGATCCTGGCGGCTGATCAGGCATATGGTGATTTTGATCCCGGGTTGGTCGTTGAGGTAAACAAAGAGCAATTTCCCGAAGGAGCGAACGGGTTGGAATTGGGCAGCATGGTTCAATCTTCAGACGGATTGGAACTGATCGTAACTGATATCGATGGCGACAAAATAGTATTGGATGGCAATCATCCGCTAGCGGGCAGAACCCTTCATTTTTCTGTAACAATCAAAGGTATACGCGAAGCCACTACCGAAGAGCTTACCCATCAGCATGCGCATGCGCACAAGCACGAACATGGGGGCGGTAGTTGTGGTAGCGGCTGCGGTTGTTCACATTAACTATCGAACAGCTCTGAAATAGGCTTCTTTTTCAAGCATTTTTGTAAGCAGCGTAATCTGGTTGGCGGCGCGAACATAGTTATGTCCCTCGTAGCGGGCACCATAGTATACATCGTTATTAAGGTGATCTGTTAAGAACCGTAATGCCTGCATATAGATAAGATAACATCCGGCATCAAAAAAAGCAGCCATTTCGTCTTCACTCAGCTCACCATTCATGCCTTCCAGGTAACCTCTTACGATGGCGACAAAATAATTGTCCCGAATTTCTATTTTACTAAAGTCCTTTTCTTCTTCACTTACCGGCGAGAGACAGGTCCGCATCATATCTCCGACATCACTAATAAAATATCCGGGCATTACCGTATCAAGGTCTATCACGCATAATCCTTTATCCTCACTGTTAAAAAGCACATTACTTATCTTGGTATCATGGTGCGTTACCCGCAGTTTGAAGGCGGGGTTTTGCTGCATGGCATCAAAGTTCCGAACGATAAAATCCTGCTGCTTAAGCCAATTAATTTCATTGGCTGCTGCGGTTATTCTTTCAGCATTGCCATTTGTTTCCGCTTCGAGAAATTGACGGTAACGCAGGCTGAGGTTGTGAAAATCCGGTATGGTCACTTTTAGTTCTCCTACTGGAAAATCTCTTAACAAATAAGAAAACCTTCCAAACTGCTTAGCCGCCTCAAAGGCCTGCAAAGGTGTTTGTACAACGTCAACCGTGTGAGAGGCTTCTACAAAAGGTACAAGCCTGAAGTACCCCTCTCCTTCCACAAAATGAAGGTCACTACCCCCGTCAGTCAGCATCGAACGCACAAAAAGATAGTCCGGATTATTTTCCAAAAGATACTGCCCTATGAGGCGGATATTGTGGGCGATGTTTTCCGGTACCTTAAATACATTATGATTGATACGTTGCAAAATATAAGCAACGTTGTTGTCTGCCACCTTCCAGGTATTATTAATTAACCCACTACCAAAAGAATTGACTTCAAGATTATCAGTCAATCCAAATGCTTTTAGTACTTTGTATATCATTATCTCTAAAAATTGTTTAAAGATAATTGAATAACAAAAAAGCCAGCTAGTTTCAAACAGTATTCTTTAGAATTCACTCAATCGTTTTCGTAAATAGCGCTATGGACATCAGGGAACTTCTTTTAGCCGAACACTCAAAAGAACAATGCACCAGAATAGCAGATTATATCGGAGATAATCAACACCGGTTTGATAAACTGGTTCAGATATTTTTGCGCGATGAATACCGGGTTGTTCAGCGGGCAGCCTGGCCATTGAGCATTTGTGTCAGCCGGCATCCGCAACTGGTAGCCGGGCACCTGGATAGTATCGTCCGGAACCTCAATAAATCCGGGATTCACAATGCCGTAAAAAGAAATACAGTTCGACTATTACAATTCATCGACATCCCGGAAGCTCTTCATGGCACTGTAATGAACAAATGCTTTGATTATGTAGCCGACCCCAAAGAGGCGGTAGCGGTAAAAGCGTTTTCGCTTACTATTCTCCAGCATCTGGCAAAACAATACCCCGAAATCATTCCTGAAATAAAACTGCTAATAGAAGATCAATTACCTAACCAGACAGCGGCTTTTAAAAGCAGAGCCAAACAGGCGCTATCCGCCTTCGACCAATAATCACCAAGGGTTTTGAACCCCGGATGGTTACAGTATCAATTGAGAAGTTTGAATAGTATAGGCACATTTGAAGTGGCCTTCAGGACAGGCTTTGTGTCCATGTAAGCCACAGGGACGGCAAGCCAGTTTTTCTGCTGTTTGTACAATAATGCTTCTGTCAGACAGCGGACCATAACCGAAAGCAGGAATCGTAGAACAATATACCACCGTAACCGGTGCATTCATTGCCGACGCAAAATGCATAGGTGCAGAATCATTTACATAATTCATAACCGCATCCCGCATAAGGGCTGCCGATTCCAGGAAATTGAGTTTACCGGCCAATACAGATACACCAGGATGTTGTACCTGCTCAGCAATCGACTGGCACAATGCCAACTCCGATGGACCTCCCAGCAAATAAATAGTCAGGCTTTCCGGTAAGTGCTCTATCAGATCCTGCCACTTATCAGCCGGATATTGTTTGGTATACCATACCGATGCCGGCGCAATACATATATATGATTTCTGTTTGTAATGAGCTACTGCCTCAAAGTTTTCCTCCGACGGATAAAGTCTTGGTTTGAAAATGGAAGCGTCCGTAAAATCATTAATTAGTCCAAAATTTCGCTCCACTTCATGTGGCAGATTTTCACCATTGGTAATTACGTGTTTTACCTTTTTTGTGTACGCAAAGCTTAATGGATTTTTATCAAATCCTATGCGATCCTTAGCTCCTGAGAATATCGTTAATAACCCTGTAGCTGCATATCGCTGTACATTAATTACCTTATCGTAGTTACTGTGCCGAATGATCTTTAAAAGCTGCCATAGCGATCGGTATTTCTGCTTTTTGTTCCAGACCAATACATTGGTAATATATGGATGATTGGCTAATAGCCCTTCATTCCCCTTTCGTAACAAAAAGTCGATTTGTGCTTCAGGGAAGAAAGAATGCAGTTTTTCTGCAAGACTGGTAGCCAGCACAACATCTCCGATAAAGGCTGTTTGTATGACCAGAAACTTTTGCATAGTGGCTTAACTACGTATAACCGTAACCGTTCCGTCTTCATTCCATTGGATCAGCGAAGATGGCTCACCTTCTTTCTCTTCATCCTGCCTGTATTTTACCACGTAATCTACTGATTCCAATATCGATTTATTAATTCTTTTGAAATAAGCCGGAGCAGGTTGCCCGGAGATATTAGCCGAAGTAGATACCAGCGGTTTACGCAGTCTTTTGATAAGATGGCGGCAAAAATCGTCTTTCACCAGCCGTATGGCTATACTACCGTCTTCGGCGATCAGGTTGGGGGCTACTCCCATTGCACCGGAATAAATTACAGTAGTGGGGCGCTCGGTTTCCTGCAGATAATCGAACACACTAAGATCCGGAGCGGCCACATACTTGATGATTTCCCGCTCTTCTGCCATCAGTATGATCATTGTCTTAGCTTCCGCCCGCTGTTTGATACTGGCTATCTTTTTGACCGCTTCTTTATTGGTCGCATCGCAACCCAATCCCCATACAGTATCTGTCGGATATAAAATGACGCCTCCCTTTTGTAATACTTCCAGGCAATTGTCTACATCATCTGAAAAATTCATTCTGCAAAAATACTAAGGAAGAGAAATTCAAACTAATTATGTTTGCAAAAAGAATTAACAATGGATGTACAAAATCTGATTGCAGAAGCCTGGCAGAACAGGGAACTTATTAAAGACGAAAAATATGTTGAAGCCATTAAAACGGTGATAGAAGATATTGATAAAGGAAGGTTAAGAACTGCATCACCCTCTGATAGCGGCTGGGTGGTGAATGAATGGGTGAAACAAGCCGTGCTGATGTATTTCGCCATTCAACCCATGCAGACCTGGAACGCAGGTCCCATGGAGTTCTATGATAAAATGTTGTTGAAAAGCGGTTACAAAGAATTAGGCGTTCGGGCAGTTCCACATGCTGTTGCCCGTTATGGAGCTTACATAGCTAAAACGGTGGTATTGATGCCGTCTTATGTAAATATTGGGGCATATGTAGATGAGGGAACCATGGTAGATACCTGGGCTACTGTAGGTAGTTGTGCACAAATTGGAAAAGGGGTACATCTTAGCGGTGGTGTAGGAATCGGAGGCGTATTGGAACCTTTGCAGGCAACACCAGTAATAGTGGAAGATGGTTGTTTTATAGGAAGCCGGTGTATTGTGGTGGAAGGCGTAGTAGTAGAAAAAGAGGCTGTATTAGGAGCCAATGTGGTGTTGACGAAAAGCACTAAAATAATAGACGTAAGTAGTTCTGAACCAGTAGAGTATAAAGGAAGAATCCCTGCTCGCAGTGTGGTGATCCCTGGTACCTACAGTAAAAAATTCCCTGCTGGCGACTACAATGTAAACTGTGCCCTGATTATTGGACAAAGAAAAGCAAGCACAGATCTGAAAACAAGCTTAAATGATGCCTTGAGAGATTTTAATGTAAGTGTATAGGCTCAAAAAAAGTATATAAAAAAGGCAAACCACTCGTTTGCCTTTTTTATTATGTTAATTTACTCCTTTTACTAGCTTCTACAACTAATAATTTAATAGTTCCAACACAGCTTCATTGCCTTGCACAGCATTGGCAGGCAAAGGATGTTTATCAGTAAATACAGATAACTGAGCTTCGCTCAACACAAGAGATGGACTTTCGTTAAAGTCGCCGTTTTTATGTGTTATCAGTTGCAAATCCAGATTCAGGTGTTTAGCCATAAAAATATACATCGCTTTTCTTTTCGAAGGACCATAATCGTGTTTTTCATCCGGCAGATGCACCAGTTCCGTATTGCCGGTCCTTCCATATAGAGAGTAAATTTTCTGCATGTAAGGAAATTCAACTGTCGGGTTGTTTTTGGTCCAATCATCTCCATTAGAAATCAACAACATGGGGCGTGGCGCTGCCAGTGCTGCAATTTCGGCGTTGGTGGTCTGATAACTACCCACTTTATGAACCGGCATATTACTCTCGCAGGTACAGCCACCAAAAAAATGAGCAGATACCATTACACAGGGAACAGATATTTTGATGCGGTCATCGAGTGCTGTTAGCATAAATGTTTGAGTACCGCCACCTGATTCACCAGTTATTGCAACCCTGTTTGTATCTACCCCCGGGAGGGACAAAACAAAATCAAGAACACGCTTACTATTGATGGTTTGCAACTTCAATCCTTTAGAAAGTTTATGTGTACACTGCCGGGATTCTCCCTGTCCAATCATATCCCAAACAAATACAATAGCCCCCATACGTGCAAGCGTAGCACAACGTTTTTGTATTTCCTCTTGAAAACGTCCGTATGGGTCATTCCAATGACCATGCGGGCTTAAGATAGCAGCATAGCTTTTCTGCTTTTTAGCCGGTTTGTACAGATTTCCAGTAACATAAAAACCCGGTAAACTTTCAAAAAAAACGTTTTCTACTGTATAACCCTCCATCATTTTTTTGCTGTGAATCACAGGTGTACTCTCAGGCACAGCTGGCCATTTTTCCAGTTCCATACCTTTCTTTAAGTGGTGCAGTACCAACTTTGAGCGGGTAGACCATTCAGCCATACTAGCCGGTGTATTTGCTTTCAAAAAATTTCGTCCTTGTTCTTCTGTAAAATATGCTCCAACACATAACTCATTTTGAGCATTCAGATAAACACATAGAAAAAGGAATGTTAAAAAGAATACTATTTTTTTAGCCATACATCATCGATTAGAAGCGGTTGTAATTATTGTGACGTGTTTAACACTACAATTTATGAAATTTATCGTTTAGGAATACAACTTGCGTCATGATTGCATCAAGCTGTAAACAAATAGATGTTTTTCTGATGCAACGTATTCAAACCTGACTTGATCTTAAACATCATTGCACGAAACAACATTATTGATAAATTTTACTTTCATTAAATTCCAAACGATAAAACCTCAAACTGATGGACGCTGTAGCAATTCCGTTAAAGAAGACAATGATAAATCCGTGGGCCAATCAATTGAAAGAATCAGCCGTTGAAAAGATTCCGGGTTCAGCGGTTATCATTTCCTGTTCCGGGCAAATAATGATCGATGAATCCGGCAACCCGGTATATGGCAATATGAAACAACAATTGGAGCAATGTTTTACCAACCTTGAACAACAGCTGGTTCAGGGAGGATACATATTATCTGATGTAACTACCTTGAATTTTTACACAACTTCCATAGAATCGTTTTTTAGTATTTATGATACGCTATCCGCCAGGTTACAATTTTTCAAGTTGGTACCATCCTGCACACTAAAGGAAGTAAAAACCTTAACCTTTCCCAATATGTTGATAGAGATAGAGGCGATAGCAGCCCGATAGATTTTTTTTCGATATTCATGGGTGCAAACAAGCTGTAAATATCTTTATTTTGCACCCATGAAACTAGATATATTGGCTATTGCTGTTCATCCGGATGATGTAGAATTGGGCTGTGCGGGAACGTTGATGATGGAAAAACTGCGGAATAAAAAAGTGGGGGTAGTAGACCTTACCCGTGGTGAACTGGGTACCCGCGGCAGCGTGGAAACCCGGGCGCTGGAAGCCGCAGCGGCAGCAGCTATCATGCAATTGGATGTGCGGGTGAATGTGGGTATGGCAGATGGCTTTTTTCGAAATGACGAAGCACACCAGCGACAACTCATAAAGTATATTCGAAGATATCAGCCTGAGATTGTCCTATCCAACGCGTTGGATGATCGGCACCCGGATCATGGACGAGCCGGGCACCTGATAAAAGATGCCTGCTTCTTAAGTGGTTTGCGAAAAATAGAAACGGTTGATGATGACGGTTTGGCGCAAGCACATTGGCGTCCCAAATACATCTTTCATTATATCCAGGATAGATATTACGAACCGGATTTCGTTTATGATATTTCCGAGGTTTTTGACCGAAAAATCAATTCCATCAAAGCATATAGTTCGCAGTTTCATTCTGACGCATACAATGCTAATGAGCCCCAGACCTATATTTCCACCCCTGAGTTTTTAAACTCCATTATTGGCCGGCAGGCAATGTTTGGAAAAATGATTGGGGTGCCGTATGCGGAAGGGTTCCGTACGGAGAAAATGATCGGCATCGATAGCTTCGATTCGTTTATCCAAAAAGATACCTAATATTTACCGTTAGAAGTTATACCCGACTGTAAAGAATGCCCTGCTGCCATAAGGGCTATAGCGAGCCTGTATTACATCATATTGTACCATCAGTATAAGGGCTCCGTTGCCTCCTGTAGGTATGGCTCCTCCTGCTCCAAGCAGAAGAGAAGGCACCATTTCCCCGCCAATCTTTTGTCTGTTCCCGCTACTCTCCAGAGACCCCCATACATAATTAATCTCAGGCTGCGCCTGCCCAAAAACATAAGGCAGCGGATAAAACCGTCCAAAAACATTGGCTCCTGCATAGCCTTGCTTGAAACGTCCTTCAAATGTTCGATAACTGTAATACATAAAACTCGGGCCGGCGCCGGCCGCCAGGTATTGGTTGAAGCGATATCCTATTTGTGGCGAAATATTGACAAACGTATTGGTGCCAAAGGTCAACCCGAAATTACCCCCAAAAAACAATTTGGATTTATCGAATCCCTTTGGGACCGGCTCTTCCTGATTTTCTTCCTGGGCTTGCAACTGAATGTAACTGAGACCAAAAAATATGGCCAGTATCAAATGTTTTTTCATGTGCGTCAAATATTTTATAGGCATTTAGACGTTAAAGGATAGCCCTATTGCCTGAATTGCAAAAATAGTCTGTGAATGTATATTTAGTCTGTTTTTGCCCCATAATAATAATCCGTTTTCTGTTAAGAGAATTTTAATTTATTAGTTTGATTATCAAACAGGTACGACCTATAAACTATACTATGCATAAATATTTATTTTTTATCACCACTCTGCTGCTCTCTGGAATTTGTACGCTACAGTTGCATGGGCAGGCGATTTGCTCGTTTGATGAAAGGTATAGACATTATAAAAACGACCCGGTGATAGCGGCAGATATCGATCAAATCAATACAAAAGTGAGAACATTCATTGCCGAACGAAAACTACAACCTTCGAGACGAACACAAACAACGCTGTATACTATTCCGGTGGTAGTGCATGTGATGCATACGGGTGATGCAGTTGGCAGCCTCTATAACCCTTCTGACGAGCGCATCCATGATATGATTGATTACCTGAACGAAACGTTTGCCGGTACATGGCCGGGTATGATACCACAGGAAGGTGCTTCTGCTGTTACCAATGTGCAGATTCAATTTGAACTGGCAAAAAGAACACCAGCATGCGGATTCACCACAGGCATTAACCGGGTGGATGCCTCCTCGTTACCTGATTATGTAACCAAAGGCATCAATGCTTCTAATCTTGATGGAGTGCCGGAAATCAGCTTGAAAAATCTTTCCCGTTGGAACCCGGCGCAGTATTACAATATCTGGATCGTTAATAAAATTGACAGCCGCGATGGTACCGCAGGGCAATATGTAGCGGGTTATGCTTATCTGCCAGGTTTTCCACCCGAAGTAGACGGAACCGTAATGTTGGCCACGCAAGCCATGTCGGGCAACAAAGTATTGCCGCACGAAATCGGCCATGCATTTGGTTTGCACCATACTTTTCATAACTCCTCAAACACTACACAATGTCCTACAAATAACAATTGTGCTCTTGAGGGAGACATGGTATGCGACACCGACCCTGTCAGCAATAACGTGACGGGTGGTGTGTATGATTTTACCTGCCGCGTAGGCATTAATGGTTGCACCAGTAGTCCTGAACGTAACTATTCCGTTAATACGGAACATAACCTGATGGCCTACACGAATTGTTCCTATCTTTTTACCGAAGGGCAAAAAGATCGTATGCTGGCAATGATGTCTATACCTTCGAGGGCCAGTCTTGTAGATCCCTCTAATTTGTCTTTGAGCCCTTGTGGCATACCGGCTATAAATTTTTCTGTTCCAACGTTATCGGTACGCGAAAACGCCGGTGGCACGCTGGACGGTTGCCGACGCTATACCGACCATACCTTTTATCTGGAGATTGGCGCCGTTCCTTCCCAAAATGCAACAGTAACACTATCCATCAGCGGAACAGCCATCAAGGGGCTGGACTATGATATTACCACTAATGGTAATTTTAGCAGTCCTTCCTTGAATTTGCTATTTTCCAATGCCAGTGCCGACCCACAACCTGTTTCACTGAGGATATACGATGACGGAGATGTAGAATCCGTAGAAAATGTTGTAGTAAACTTTAGTGTTGACGCTGCCGGCGGAACCGCTGTAAAGGGTAGCTACGCTCCTACTCTCACCATTACCATTGCCGATAATGACCAACTGGTAACTCCTTTTAATGGTAATATCACGTTGGGCACTCCGAACGGAAGCGTGGACGAAGTTCCTTTTAACGCTACGCTTCCCAGGCAACGGTCGCAAGTGTTGTACCAGGCACGGGAACTATCGGCTTTAGGGCTGAGTGCCGGCTATATTGAATCTATAGCCTTGAATGTGCTGTCAAAAGCCAGTAGCCGCCCCTTTACTAATTTTTCTATCAGGGCAGCATTAACACAGCTCACCCATATTAGGTCGGGGGCTACTACACCCGTACCATCTATGATAGAAGTATTCAATACCCCATCGTTCAACACGAATGTGGGATGGAATACATTTACTTTAAACACTCCTTTTTGGTGGGATGGTGAAAGTAGCATGGCTGTGGAGTTTTGTTTTGATATGGGAACCGACGGTAGTAATGCCGGAAAAGACTTAATTGCTGTTTACTCTGACGGTTCCGATCAAAACCAAAGCAATCTCATTTTTCAAAACACGATCAATTGCTCCAACAACTTCAGTACTATTCATTACTACCCCTATGGATATAAGCCCGTCATCCGGATGGGTATAAATATTGAAGGTACAAACATTGAGACTGCTGCTGCGTCTGCTACACAGCATACAGAAAGCGGTGGCAGTGAATATTTTTTTTCCGGTAACAACAGGCTGATGGCAAGAGTATTTGATACAGACAAATCTCTTGAGTGTGTGAATGTTGCAGTAACAGAAACCGGAAATAACTGGCAGCCATTTCTCGGCGGACAACGTTCTGCCAAATTGCTCACGATTGTTCCGTCTGTCAATGCAGCTACTGCAAATTATTCTGTTTCATTATATTTCGCCAACGAAGAGCTGAACGGCATAGACCCCTCGACTATCCGAATAGCGAAAACAAATGCAATATCCATAGCCGGCGCCGATGGAAACAACACCATATTGGCTGTTCCAGCGGTATCAACATTAGGTGCTCATATTACTGTTTTCACCGCATCGTTTTCAGGATTCAGCACTTTCTTCTTAACCAATATCACTTCGGTGTTACCTGTCAGCCTGTTGGAATTTAAGGCGATGGCAGATTCCAGGCAGAATGTGTTAATCAATTGGAAAACGACGATGGAAAAAAATAATGCCGGGTTTCAACTGGAGACTTCGATGGAGGGTACAAATTTTACCATATTAGCTATCAGTCCTTCAAAAGGCGATACGGAATCTGGACATAGTTATCAATATACCCATGAGCAGCCTGAAAACGGAACCCATTACTACCGTCTGAAACAAACAGACTTTGACGGGCAGGCTAGTTATGCCCCCACTGTTGCAGTAAAAATCAACAAAAAAAATGTAGCAAAACTGATGCCGGTGCCCGCTAAAGATATCGTTACGCTATCTTTTGACAAACCTTTGGACAAATCAACAAGGGTAAGCGTACGAAACAGTATGTCGCAGGAAGTGTATACAACATACCTAACAGAAAATGCCAGCAGGTATCCCATACCGGTAAGTAATCTGTTGCCGGGAGTGTATTATTTACAATTATTAGTGAACGGAGAACCTATTGTGTTACGCTTTATAAAAGAATAACTTATAGATCTGCGAGAAATTGAGAGTTGATATATTGTACCACTGATTGAAGGCTTTGGCTTTGTTTATACGCTGCCAATTGACGATCAGCGCCTGTGCCATTTTCAATAATCTTTTGCACCAACGCCAACCGATGCCTTGATCCAAGCTGGTCCACAATGTCATCTACAAAATCGAGTAGTTCGTAAATCAGTACCCGTGTATTCACTTCTTCTTCCTTCCCAAAATCAATCAGGCGTCCATCGAGTCCATACCGGCTGGCACGCCACTTGTTTTCGTTTACCAATGCACGTGAGTACTGTATAAAGTTCAGATTTTCCATTCGCAATTTGTACAACTTAGCACATATAGCCTGAAATAAAGCGGCAATCGCAATGGTTTCATCTACAGTGAGGGTTACATCACAAACCCGGAATTCAACGGTGTTAAAAAACGGATGCACCCGCAGATCCCACCATATTTTTTTGGCATTATCAATGCAATTCGTCTTTATAAGCAGGTTCACGTAGTTGTCATAAGCTTCAATACTTTCAAAATAATCCGGTATGCCGGTACGTGGGAATTTATCGAATACTTTGGTACGAAACGATTTGAAGCCGGTGTCGCGATCTTCCCAGAACGGAGAATTGGTACTAAGTGCAAATACGTGTGGCAGAAAATAACGGGCAGAATTGGCGATATGAATGGCCATTCGTCGGTTTTCCATTCCCACATGCACATGCAGTCCGAAAATAAGATTACTGCGGGCTGCATCCTGCATTTCATTTACAATCTCGTGATAGCGTATATTGTCAGTAATCAATTGGCTTTCCCATAAGCTGAAAGGGTGGGTACCGGCTGCTCCCATGGCCAGCCCCAGCTCCCCTGCTATCCCTGCTATGGTTTTGCGTAAAATACTTACATCATTATAGGCCACATCAATGTTCTCGCAGATATCGGTGCCTACCTCCACTACTGCTTCGTGCATTTCGGCTTTTACTTTATCGCGAATGATCTTTTGTCCTTCTGTCACAATTTTTTGTTCATGACTCTTTAGTTCAAAAGTCTGTGGGTCCAGCACCATGTATTCTTCTTCTATGCCCAGCGTAAATTGCTTGAAATTAAGATTAGCCATCGTATTGCTGTTATTGTTTTTTGGTCAGATTACAGTTTTTCCTGAACTACACTTTTTTTGATGAACTGTCCCCAGGTGAGATTGTCTACTCCTTCTTTGTAAGTCCGGGCTCGTTCGATGGCATAATTGGCGGCTGTTTCCACTACCCATTCAAAGTTTTCCTCCCCCACACTTTTTACATCCGCATCCGGTGCGGGGTTACAAAAGTCGATAGCATACGGTATTCCATCTTTAACAGCCAGTTCCACTGTATTAAAATCGTATCCCAGGTATTTGTTGATCCGTAACACAATTTCTTCCATTTCGCGATAGCGCTCTTCACTTGGTGTAAAATCGGCTACATACCGCAAATGATGCGGATTTCGCGGCTCATAGGGCATAATACGAACATGCTTCCCACCGATACAGTAACACCGATAATATTCTTCAAAAACTATTTCTTCTTGCAGCAACATTACCAACTGACCGGTTTCCGCATGTTTATTGAAAAAATCATCCATATTTTCGAGACGATACACATTCTTCCATCCTCCACCAGCAAAGGGTTTCATATAGGCCGGAAAGCCCACATATTTAAAAATGCCTTCCCAATCGAGCGGATAGGCAAGATTTACAAAAGACTCTTCAGAAGTGTCTGTAGGCAATTCCCTTGACGGGAGTATCACTGTCTTGGGTACCGGAACTCCTATTTTAGTAGCCAGCGCATTGTTGAAAAATTTTTCATCGGCACTCCACCAAAAAGGATTGTTGATTACAGCCGTACCACTGATGGCTGCATTTTTTAAGAAGGCTCTGTAAAAGGGAACGTCTTGTGATATCCGGTCAATGATTACCGCATACCCACTACTTTCTCCCTGTACAACCTTGTCGATACTAACCGGCTCTGCAACTATACCATCCAGTTTCTTGCTATTAATCTTTTCAACAAATGCGTTGGGAAATGAACGCTCTTTACCATGTAGTATGCCTATTTTTTTCATGCGTATGTGTTTTATCCGGTTACAGAATCTTGTTTCTCGCTGTATTTCAGGTACTAATGTAAGCGGTACCCGATTTTACCCAAATCTATTTTTTTCCCGCCGAATCACCAAAATGCTTTAATATTTTCGATAATATAGCGGCCGAATCAGAAATTGTATGGTTTTCTGAGGATACTGTTTTTAATTTGCCACCGTTATACTATGAAAACACAGTTATTTTTAAAGCGATGATGACAAAGACGGCGATACCCACTTCTTACCACACTATTGATTCTGTTTTCCTGAAGCGCAAGGTAAAAGTTGACTTTTTTTTGCCCCACCACACCGGCGGAGAAATCAGTCTGTTACTTATAAATGACGGGCAGGATATGAAAGAACTTGGGCTAAAAGACATCCTGACCAGCCTGATAGAGAGAAAAGAGATAGCCCCCTTGTTTTGCGTGGGGATCCACTGTGGTGAGGACAGAAAAAACGAATATGGCGTTGCCGGTGTACCCGATTTTAAAGGACGGGGTGCTAAAGCAGCGTTATATACAAAATTTGTGTTTGATGAACTATTGCCCTATATCCGCAAAAACAGCGGAATATCTTCTTTTAAGGACAAGTCTTTTGCCGGTTTTTCGCTGGGTGGTTTGTCTGCGTTGGATATAGCCTGGAAACACTCTCGTGAATTTTATAAAATAGGAGTATTCAGCGGCTCACTATGGTGGCGCTCCCGCGGACTTGATGACGGTTATGTAGAGGAAACGGATCGTATCATGCATGACCAAATCCGCAAAGGAGCGTATGCCCCGTGGTTGAAATTCTTTTTTGAAACCGGCACATTGGATGAAACGGAAGACCGAAATAATAATGGAATTATAGACTCAATTGATGATACACTTGATTTGATAAATGAATTGGAAAAGAAAGGGTACAATAAAGAAACAGCTATCAAATACCTGGAATTGCCTGATGGTAAACACGATGTAGCAACCTGGGCAAAAGCAATGCCCATTTTTCTGAAATGGGGCTGGGGTTTAAAATAACTGAGTATAGGCATCTTTACCGAAAGTATTTTCATACCGGTCAATCTCTTTTTTCAACTGCGTTGTCAGTTCGTTCTCGTCATTGAACCTTTCTCCGTTTCGTTTCAAGCCTTCCACCCACTGCCCGTTTTTCCATATTTTATACAACTCTACGGTTTCTTTGAGCTGGCCCACCTGTAAGAGGGTTGTATATGCGATAAGTCGCTCCTTATTTCTTATTTTAAAAAACAAGAATTTCTGCGGTCTCCGTACTCCAACCCTCTTATGAAGTACCAAAGCCATAATATTTTTAGGCAACGAAATTTGATATTGGTTCATATTACGGGTTTACTACAGCATTAGATGAAAAAAGTAGGTCGACAGCGTAAATAGGGAAAGGATAGAATTTATAGTAGCCTCAAAGATAGACAGTTTTATGAAACAAGAGATTAACTAATTAATTTTTCAACAACATGATTTCTTCCCCACCACAAAGTGTGCCTGCGAAATTCAAAAATGATTTAATATGTAGGCGGAGGAAATGGTTTCTACACTCACAGGTATTTTGTATGCAAGCTTTAACAAAAACTTTCACGTGTAGCAAAGCTTTGATAGACTATAATTCACTTTTTCTTTGTTGGTCTACCGCAACTGCTTGGTATATTTGCAAACTATTTTCAAATAACAGACAACATGAAGGAGTTTCTTTTTTCCGCAGCCATTGTTCTGCTTTCGTTTTCCGTTTCCGCTCAAAACAATATCATCATTCTTGGAAAAGTACTTGATAAAAATGCCAACCCGGTTGTAGGTGCGTCTGTATCCTTGCTGAATACCAGTCATGGATCAATCACCGACAACACTGGTAATTTCTCTGTCCATAAATTAAAGGAAGGAAAATATGTACTACAGGTGTCTGCAGTAGGATATACTACCATTAATGAAGAAATAAATGTAACAGCATCCGGAATCAGCAACCTGCTGTTTACTATTGAAGATGCAGATACACGTTTGGATGCGGTAGTGGTAACAGCACAAAAAAGGGAAGAACAATTACAAAAAATACCTTTGAGCGTTACAGCTCTTTCTGCAAAAGAGGTAAAAGAATATAGACTTTGGAATGCAAAAGATATTACGGCATTAGTGCCCAATCTTTATTCTTCCAATTCGGGTGATGAAAGAAATGTAACCTCTATTCGCGGCATTGGTACCACCTCTTATGATCCGGCTATTGCTACCTATGTAGATGGTGTAAACCAATTTACATTGGACACTTACTCTTCCCAATTGGTAGATGTAGAGCGCATTGAAGTATTGCGTGGTCCGCAAGGCACACTCTATGGCAGAAATGCCATGGGAGGCGTTATCAACATCATTACCAAACAGCCTTCCGACAAGCCTACGGCTTTTGCGGAAGCCAACTTCGGCAACTACGGCTTGCAGCGCTACGAAATGGGGTTCCGTACGCCGGTGGTAAAAAATAAATTATACCTGGGCGCTTCTGCTATGTACTCTTCCCGAGATGGCTATTATACCAACACATTTTTGAATGAATCTTTTGATAAACGAAAAATTTTCGCCGGTAACTATTTTTTGAAATATAAAATTTCAAATGCATGGAACATAAACCTGAACCTTCGCCATCAGTCAACCCAAAATGACGGTGCTTTTCCACTGGCAGGCAGTGTAAAAGATGCATTTGACAAACCCTACGAATTGGCGCAGAACGCCAAAGCCAGGATGAGCGATAATACAGTCTTTAGCTCCTTGTCTGTTAACTATAGCGGTAGTAACTTTATTTTTAGTTCGCAAACAGCTTACCAGGCTAATCATCGCTATTATAAAACGCCTATTGATGGCGATTTTTCGCCATTAGATATTGTTACTATTATTAACGACTATGGCAAAAAATGGAATAATGTAAAAACATGGACCCAGGAGTTTAAGTTTACCTCTCCGGCTGCATCCGACAGCAAGCTGCAGTGGACCGCCGGTGCTTTTTTATTCCTGGATGATCGTCCGAACAAACAAGGCACGCATTATGGGGCAGACGCCGGAATATTTGGATTGCCGGATGTGAATTTTGCCACTATCAATACCACTATTGCAAAAGGCGAAGGAATCGCTTTTTACGGACAGGCTACTTACTCGCTTACTGATAAACTGGATTTGACTGCCGGTTTGCGTTATGACTATGAAAACAAAAATTACAGCGGTTTCAGTGAGTACCAGAAAGATGGGCAGCCCGCTATCGTGACGCTGCCGGATACTGCTGCCAAAGTTAATTATAGCGCTTTTTCTCCAAAAGCGGGGTTAACCTGGCATGTTTCGGCATTGAGCAATGTATACGGAACCTATAGCCGTGGCTTTCGCACGGGTGGGTTAACGCAATTGTCTTCTGATCCGTCTCAGCCACCTTTACATCCATTTGATCCCGAATATAGTGACAACTTTGAAGTAGGAATAAAAAACAGTTTTCTTCAAAACAGGCTTCATGCCAACCTGGTATTTTTCTACACCAATGTTACCAATATACAAGTCCCGACATTGGTATTACCGGATGCATTTACCATTACGCGTAATGCCGGACGGCTGAATAGTAAAGGGGTGGAACTGGAGTTGGGCGCTACCCCCGTTAAAGGTTTGCAGCTTACCTATAATTTGGGTTATACAGATGCATCTTATACCAATCTTAAATTGTCACAGAATGGCGGTTCCATAGATCTTAAGGGGAAAAAGCAGATTTATACACCAGAATATACCTCCTTGTTTGCTGCCCAATACAGTATTCCGGTTGGTAGTCGTCAGCGGATAAGGATAGTTGCCAGGGGCGAATGGGCTTGTTTGGGCAGACAATATTTCGATCTGAACAATGCCATCGAACAAAAGGGGTATAGTCTGTTTAACACCCGTGCCGGAATTTCCGCTAAAAATTTTGAGATCATGTTCTGGGGCAGAAACCTGGGCGGTAAAAAGTATATTTCATACGCTTACGACTTTGGTGCAACACATTTAGGCGAACCGAGAACACTGGGCGTTAGCCTGGGGGTAAGAATCTAACCTGACATTGCTAAATGTACAACCCATAAGTGCTAATACTGGCATTTTATGGGTTTTCATTTATAACCCATATTACGGGGAGGAGATTTTGTATAACAGATATAGTAAGTGTGAATTAGGCGGTTGAGGTATATATAAAAAAATTGAGGCTCATGGAAATGAGCCCCCTTTAGTTTCAACCCTAAACCCTTGAGAAAGATGTTTATTATATCTCCAAGATTATGCCAAACTTGGAAAAAGGGCTATAATTTGACAAAACTTACCACTTTGAGGTATATGCATTTTGGCTGTTATACCACTAAGTGGTGATGTTATTAAGTTTTTATTTATACTGTTCTAAACTGCTGAAGAAGAAACTACCTTCAATAACCGCGTTGGCATCACTGTCGCTTCCGTGAACCGCGTTTCTACCAACATCCTCTGCAAAATCTTTTCTGATGGTTCCGGCATCCGCTTTAGCGGGATCAGTAGCACCAATCAGTTTTCTAAAACTTTCCACGGCATTTTCTTTTTCAAGAATAGCAGCTATAATAGGACCACTGCTCATAAAATCAACCAGTTCGCCAAAGAATGGACGCTCTTTGTGGATGGCGTAAAATTCACCGGCTTTTTCGGAACTAAGAGATGTTAATTTCAGTGCTACGATCTTAAACCCGTTTTTAATAATCCTGTCGAGGATAGCCCCGGAATGTCCGTTACCAAAAGCATCCGGCTTTATCATCGTAAATGTTCTGTTACTCATTTCATTTTTATTTGGCCGCAAAGGTAAGTCCAGATTTTCAATTTAGATATGAGTAGTGCCATAGTTTAAAATTCATATGTTAAAAAAGATTTGATCAAATGCTGATTAAGGCTGATTTTTGCGCCTCATTATGAAACCCATTCAGGAGATTTACGCATTACTGGATAAGCCCCTCAAACTAGTGATCACAATGCATCAAAAGCCGGACCCGGACGCAATGGGCTCTTCGCTGGCTTTGGCGGCTGTATTAAAAAAACTTGGACATGACGTAACCGTAATTTCTCCCACCAATTGGGCTGAATTCCTGAAATGGATGCCGGGCGCCCGACAAGTGATAGATTATGAGGCAACGCCGGAAAGAGCTGAGCTGGCACTGGAAATGGCAGACTGGATTTTTTGCCTGGACTTTAATGCGCTCCACCGGACCAAACATCTGGCTGGCAAACTGGCATCGGCAAAGGCAACAAGAATTTTAATTGACCATCACCAGCAACCCGAAGTAAGTGTGTTTAGTTATGGTATCAGTGATACATCTAAGAGCTCTACCAGCGAAATGGTGTATGATTGGATAGTGGGCGGTGGTTATACTGATTTGATTGACAATGACATTGCCTCCTGCTTGTACGCAGGGATTATTGGCGATACCGGTTCGTTTCGTTTTCCAGCCACCTCAGCGGCCGTACATGAAATGGTAGCTGCACTGAAGAAAAAAGGATTGGTGCATACAAAAATACATGAACATTTGTATGACAATTTCCTTGAAGACAGGTTGCGATTTATTGGACATGTGCTTTTACACAGGATGGAGGTATTCTACGAACTGAACACCGCTTTAATAACTATCCCCAAGAACGACCTGTTACGATATAATATAAGAACAGGAGATACAGAGGGACTGGTAAACTATCCACTATCGATACAGGGCATAAAAATGGCAGCCCTGGTTATAGATAGAGATGAAGAACGGAAGTGGTCGTTCAGAAGCAAGGGAGATTTTGATGTAAATACTTTTGCCCGAAAATATTTTAACGGTGGCGGTCATTACAATGCATCTGGTGGCAGAAGTAGTGTATCGCTTTCTGACGCAGTGGCCGAGTTCAAAAAAGCAATTAAAGACAACGAAACACAATTACAATAAACGATCAATTACAATAAACAATTATGAAAAAAGCAATCGGATTTGTCGCATCGGCCTGCCTGCTGGGCATGGTATATTCCTGTGGCGACAGTGCATATACAAAGACCAAGTCGGGAATGGAGTATAAAATTATTAGCAACAGCAAGGATACCGTTGCAAGTTATGGAGATATATTAAAGGTTCATATCACCAGGAAGTATAAAGATTCTGTAACACAGCAGACATACGACAAATTGCCGCTTTACCAAGCCCTGGATAGTATGCAGCTGGGTGAATATTTTGCTATATTCTCCAAATTGAAAAAAGGTGATAGTGCAGTAGCGAGAATTTTGACAGACAGTGTATTTAAGGATGGAATGGGTATGATGCCTAAAGAGTTTAAGAAAGGAGAATATCTTGTAACTGCAATTAAAGTAGTAGATATTTTCAAACCCGAACAAGTACAGGATGATTACGCTTTAGAGGTGAAAAGAATACAAGAGGCAGACTCTATAAATGCAATTACACAGAGAGTAGAAGACGACAGATTGCTGAACGAGTACTTTTCCAAAAATAATATTAAGACTGAAAAGACAGAGAAAGGTACCTACTACGAAATTCAAAAACCAGGTGGAGAAAAAGCGACAGACGGGCAAATTATCTCTGTAAAATACACTGGTAAATTATTGGATGGAACAACATTTGATAGCAACGTGGATTCTTCGTTTAATCACACAGAGCCATTCAATCTGACCATTGGGGCTGGCGGTTCTATTGAAGGGTTTGATGATGGGCTGCGGAACCTCGGAAAGGGTGCCGTAGGACGTTTGTTTATTCCTTCTGTATTGGCATATGGCTCCCGCGGTCAAAATGTAATTAAACCCAACAGCAACCTTATTTTTGAAATAGAGGTACTGGACGTAAAGAATTCTCCCGCTGTACCTGCACCGCCTGCAAACAAATAAGGACGGGACAACAGTTAAATAATAAAAGCCGCTTAACCATTGCATTGGTTAGGCGGCTTTTATTATTTGCAGGAAAGAGCCATTTGCCTTTGTTGGCTATTGTTATGCAACCGCAAGTAATTTATTTGCTGACAACTGCTACCGAAACTCGGAGGGTTGCCAATGAGCTCTCACCGTTAGTCAGAATATTACTATTGGTTGCTTGCTGATACTGAAAATAATTGGGGCAGTAACAAGATTACCTGTTACTGCCCCAATTATTTTGCACAAACGATTAGTTACAAAGGTCTGATCCAGATATTTCTAAAAGAAACCGGATCGCCATGATCCTGCAAAGAAATCGGCTCTTTGTTACCATGTGGTTCATAATGTGGTGTTCCGATATACTGTGTACTACCCCATATGGTGGTATTGTTTTGCACCAATACGCCATTGTGAAAAACCGTAATTCTGGCAGGAGCTTTCAGTGTGCCATCTTCTGCAAAAACAGGTGCTGTAAAAATAACATCGTATGTCTGCCATTCTCCCGGACCACGCGAAGCATTTACCAATGGTGGTGTTTGCTTGTAAATACTGCCTGCCTGTCCGTTAGCATAGGTCCTGTTATTATAGTTATCCAAAACCTGCAGTTCGTATTTATTCATAAGGAAAATACCACTATTTCCCCTACCCTGGCTTTCGCCTTTTACTTCAGCCGGTGTACGCCACTCGATGTGCAACTGGCAATCGCCGAAGCTCTCTTTGGTGACAATCCCCCCTGCGCCTTTTACAACCGTCATGGCGCCATCTGCAACGTTCCATTTTACATTACCACCGTCTTTTTGAGATTTCCATCTAGAAGCATCTTTGCCATCAAATAATACAATAGCATCAGAAGGAGCATCTGAATTCGCCTTGCCGGGAGATAAAATTCTAACTGCAGGATCCCAATACTCAGTCAATTTGGGATCTCCTGTTCTGGGTGCGGTTTGTGCATTTACACCTAAAATACCTAAGCTAAGTGCTGCACCTAATACATAACGCAATCGAATGCTCATATTTAAGTTGTTTTATTCAAAAATAATGGTACAATATACAAAATCTGAAATAGTCTCAAATGCATTTCTTTCTCAAACTTTCGGTGTTACTGTTTCCATTTCACATCAGCAGATTGATCTTAGCCTAGTTGCGCCAGCGTTTCTTCAATAGCTTTAATTTTTGCTTCTGCATCTGCTCTCTTTTTTCGTTCCAGCTCTACCACTTCCGGTTTGGCATTTTGTACAAATCTTTCATTACTCAGCTTCTTATCTACAGATACCAGAAAGCCTTTTTGATATTCCAGGTCCTTCTGTAATTGTTCTTTTTGTACGGCGGTGTCTACCGGGCTTTCAGCCTGAATATACAACCGATCCTTACCCAAAACCACATTCAAACAATTAGGTACAGCATCACTAACCAATTCTATAACTGTAGCGTTCACCTGCTTTGCCAACACCGAAGTTATTTTTTCATATACCTGCGCATTATCTGTTTGCAAAAACAAGGCAATCTCCTGCTTCGGTTTCAATTGATTTTTAGCTTTGGCATCACGCAATGTTGTTATAGCCTGTTTCAATAGTTCCCCCTCTGCCAACCTTGTTTCATCAACAATACCGTCCATAGGCAATATCTTCACACAAAGCGGATGCTGGTTGCCTAGTTCGCTGTTAATTTCCTCTGTTATAAAAGGCATAAACGGATGCAATAGTTGCAACAACTCACTGAAGAATCCGGTAGTTTTATAATATACGGCAGCAGCGATGGGCTGTTCATAATCGGGTTTCACCCACTCCAGGTACCAGCTGCAGAAATCATCCCAGATTAGAGAATAAATCACTTTCAATGCCTCACTTAACCTGAACTCACTGATCAATTTGTCTACTTGTTTTTTGGCTTCGTTCAGTCTGCTGGCAAACCAATCAGTGGCAAAAGAATCCTGCTCCGGTAAATCCACGCTCATTTTTTCTTCCCACATTTTCACCAACTTCAGGGCATTCCACATTTTATTGTTGAAAAACTTCCCCTGTTCCAACGATGCTGTATCGAATAACAGGTCGTTTCCGGCCGGTGAGGAAATCATGATCCCAAAGCGAACGGCATCAGCACCATAGGCTTCAATCAGCTCCAGCAGATCCGGTGAGTTGCCCAGCGATTTACTCATTTTTCGCCCCTGCTTATCCCGCACCATACCTGTAAAGTAGACGTCCTTAAAAGGTATGGCGTCTACCATTGGCTTTTCCTTGTTGTATTCCAATCCTGCCATAATCATCCGGGCAACCCAAAAGAAAATAATATCCTGCCCCGTTACCAAAACAGCGGTTGGATAATAGTAATTGATGTCTGCATTACCGGGCTTGGAAATACCTTTAAATACTTCCATTGGCCATAACCAGGAAGAAAACCAGGTATCCAGTACATCCACATCTCGAGTCAGGTCTTCGTTTGTGCCAAACTGTTGATGATACAATTCTTTAGCTGCTGACTCAGTTTCGGCTACTACACAATTGCCTTTGCTATCGTACCATGCGGGTATCTGTTGCCCCCACCAAAGCTGCCGGCTGATACACCAGTCTTTTACATTCTCTAACCAGTATTTGTAAGTAGCTAAAAAACGGTCTCCCGGGTGAATAGTGATATCTCCTTCTACCACAGCTTTTAAAGCTGGTTCGGCCAATTCTTTCATTTTCAGAAACCACTGGGTACTGATCCGTGGTTCCACCACGGCGCCGCTGCGTTGGCTATAGCCTAAACGGGTGGCATAGGTTTCGTCTTTAACTATTAGTCCTTTTTCCTGCAGCGCTGCTATTATTTTCTTACGGGCTACAAACCGGTCTTCTCCTACATAAATAGTAGCCGCCACACTCAGCGTGCCATCTTCATTCAGCGTATCTACAATTTCGAGATTGTGTTTCAAACCCAGGTTATAGTCGTTTATATCATGTGCCGGCGTCACTTTTAAGGCACCTGTACCGAAAGCTACATCTACATAGTCATCAAAAATGATGGGTATCCGGCGGTTAATTAGCGGAATTTCAGCAAATGCACCTTTCAAGTGAGCATACCGTTCATCGGTAGGGTTCACGCATATAGCAGTATCACCCATAATGGTCTCCGGACGTTGTGTGGCGATAACGATATCAGCATCTCCGGTTACCGGACTTTTTAAGGGATTCCCCTCAGCATCCGTTATAGCATATTTGATGTGATACAGTTTCCCTTCGCCATCCTTGTATTCTACTTCTTCATCGCTGAGAGCCGTTTTAGCAGCCGGATCCCAATTGATCATACGGGCGCCACGATATATCAACCCTTTACGGTATAAGTCTGTAAATACTTTTATAACGGCACTATAATAGTCCTTGTCCATGGTGAAAGTCACCCGATCCCAATCCACACTACAGCCCAATTTCTCTATCTGGTGATAGATAATACCACCATATTTCTCTTTCCATTCAAAAGCGTATTGCAAAAATTCCTCGCGACTAAGAGTATTTTTATCAATTCCCTTTTCTTTGAGCATGGCTACTACTTTTGCTTCTGTAGCAATAGAAGCATGGTCGCTGCCAGGTACCCAGCAAGCGTTAAAACCCTTCATGCGGGCTCTGCGAACAAGGATATCCTGCACTGTTTCATTAAGCGTATGCCCCATGTGTAACACTCCGGTTACATTGGGTGGCGGTATTACCACCGTAAAAGGCTTCCTCTCATCGGGGATGCTTCTAAAATAACCTCCTGTTTTCCAGGCTGTATTCCATTTAATTTCAACGTCTTGCGGTGTATAATTCTTACTGAGTGCCATATATAAACTTAAAGTTTGCAAAGGTAAGAATTATTGACTAGCCGTTAAGCCTCCCGGGAATAAGAAACCCGGAAACAATTGCGCTAAAATTGATTAATTTTCCGGCAGTTCTGCAATGGACCAGCATCGAGCAGTTATAACCTTATTTTTGTAAAAACTTAATTATCAACTGAACACAAATACACACACACTTTTTTAATGTGTGTCATCCAAACATCCGATGATATTGTGGTAACAACACTAAAGAGGCAGACAAGATTATGGGACTTGACAGCGTGGAATTATTGGTGGAAGTCGAAAAATATTTTGGGATTAAAATCCCGATTCCCGAAGCAGAAAAAATTTATACTGTGCAGGGAATGGTAGACAGTATAGCTAATCATTTAAACCTAACGGAAAACAACTTTGAACTTCGGGATAGGATTTTAGAAAGAATAAATAAAGCGCTCTTTAATTTGAAACTGAGCAACGCAAACGTTGAGTTGACAGATAACATTTCAAATTATCTTTTACCCGGTGACGCCAATACCTGGAATATATTCAAACAAGAACTAAATCTCAATATCCCAACACCAACAACGGTAAATGCAATAAAAACTATCATTAACTGGACGCCCAACTACGACTGGAAGAATATTACTGTTGATCAATTTATAACAGCCATTTGTGCTAATAATTACGATCAGTTATTAAACAAAAGGAATATAAAAGGCATTCATGAAATCTATATTGCAGTTACTGCGATAACGGTTAGCAAGACCGGAGTGGATTATTATGAAATCACTCCTGGAAAATCTTTCACGAGCGATCTGGGGATAGACTAAGTAGTTGGTTTGCTTTGAACTTTTTTTTCTTTTGTTTATTGATATTCTCCATACGATTATTGTTAAAATTTAAAAAACCGGACAACCAACTCTTAGACGTTGTCTCATTAATAGTAAGAGTATCGGGCGAAAGCAAGAAGTCGGTGTTCATGTGGAGCCCCCAAGGCCTCCGATAAATATAGATGCAAAAAGTGCTGCATCTTAAGGTAAATGCAGCACTTTTAAATGTGGTTGCCATCGGGCTACAATACCCCTTTGGTACTAGGCAGGTAATTACTTAATGGATCCCTCTTCACCGCCATGCGGATCGCCTTGGCAAAGGCTTTAAAGATGGCTTCAATTTTATGATGCTCATTGTCGCCCCTGCATTCTATGTTCAGATTGCAACGGGCAGCATCTGAAAAGGATTTGAAGAAATGAAAAAACATTTCTGTAGGCATCTCTCCTACTTTTTCTCTTTTAAATTCGGCGTTCCATACAATCCAGTTGCGGCCACCAAAATCTATCAGCACTTTCGCATCAGCTTCATCCATCGGAAGGGCAAATCCATACCGTTCCATCCCCGTTTTGTCAGCCAAAGCTTTTGCAAAAACTTCTCCCAGTGCAATGCCGGTATCTTCGATGGTGTGATGCTCGTCTATATGAAGATCGCCTTTGGTTTGTATAGTCAGATCCATTTTACCATGACGGGCTATCTGCTCCAGCATATGATCAAAAAAACCGATGCCGGTGCTGATATTTGTTTTACCACTACCATCCACATTCAATTCAATATGAATGTGGGTTTCATTGGTATTTCGGTGGTGGGTTACCTGGCGAAGACCCAGCTTTAAAAATTCATATATTTTTGACCAATGTAAGGTTTCTAAAGCGATGGTATCCTGCAGTTCAGATACTTTATCTGAAATTTCTTCGGCACCTAAAGCGGTGTCTTCATTCAGCCAAATAGCTTTACAACCCAGGTTTTTAGCCAATTGCACATCCGTGATACGGTCTCCGATCACAAAAGAGTTGGCAAGATCATACTCCGGGTTGTTCATATAACCGGTAAGCATACCTGTACCCGGCTTGCGGGTAGGAGCATTTTCATGTGGGTAAGTCTTATCCAGGAAAACGGCGCTAAAGTGAATATCTTCACTTTCGAGGGTTTTCATCACCAGATTGTGTAGCGGCCAAAAAGTACTTTCGGGAAACTTATCTGTACCCAAACCATCCTGGTTGGTTACCATTACCAATTCATAATCCAGTTCATGCGCTATTTTAGTCATGAACTCAAACATATGCGGATAAAAAGTAAGCTTATCGTATGAATCCAGTTGATAAGTTGGTGGATCTTCCAATATCAAAGTGCCGTCTCTGTCAATGAATAAAACCCTTTTTGCCATGATTAGTTTTTAAAAGTTGCAATATACACTATAATAAGCCTGCTTTTTCGGGAACAAAGATTGCCAGATTTTGCACCAATTTAGCATTCTCATCTGGTGTTCCCACGGTTATCCGCAGACATCCGTCGCATAATTGCACATTACTCCTATCCCGAACAACAATGCCTTTACTGAGTAAAAAATCGTAGGCTTTTCTGGCATCCTGAATTTTCACCAGAAGAAAATTAGCGTCGGAAGGGTAAATATGTTCTACCACCTTCAAAGCAGAGAGTTTTTGTACCAGCACTTCTCTTTCAGCTACCAGCAAACGAATCATCTCATTCACTTCCTCTACATTGTCCAAAGCTTTCAAAACAATATCCTGCGTTGCCTGTCCGATGTTGTATGGTGGCTTTATTTTGTTAAATACATTGATGATGGTCTCAGAGGCAAATGCCATGCCTACACGCAAACCAGCCAACCCCCATGCTTTAGAGAGTGTTTGCAGTACTACCAGGTTAGGGTAATCCTGTAATTCCTGCACAAAAGAGCGATGCCTTGAGAAATTGATATAAGCTTCGTCTATTACTACCAGTCCAGGGAAATTATTTAACACCATCTCAATATCTTCCCTGTGTAATGAATTAGCGCTAGGATTGTTGGGAGAGCAAATCCAAATGATTTTTGTAAAATCGTCAACCAGGTTTTCCAGGTGTACCAGGTCCAATTGAAAATCCGGTAACAAAGGCGCTTTACGAATTTCCACATCGTTAATCTCCGCACTTCCCTGGTACATACCATAGGTAGGTGGGCAAATAATTATATTGTCTTTTCCGGGATTACAAAAGCCCCGATACAAAAGGTCAATACACTCATCGCTGCCATTACCGATAAAAATATTGGAAGCAGCAACACCCTTTATTTTCGAAAGTTTTTCTTTTATTTTCGACTGGTGCGGATCGGGATACCTGTTATACCATTTGAGCGAGGGTGAGCCAAGACTGTTCTCATTCGCATCCAAAAAAACACTTGCTTCGCCACTAAATTCGTCACGGGCGGAAGAATAAGGCGTCAACCTTTTTACATTTTCTCTTACGAGGTCATTTATATTAAAAGAGGTCATATCGTTTATATTGTTGTTGTGTTCAGTTATTGTCCGTTTCTCAATTTTACTGCATGGGCATGTGCCTGCAGTCCTTCCGCTTCCGCCATATGTATGATGGTGGAAGCGATGCTATGGAGTCCCTCTCTTGACAATTTCTGATAGGTAATTTTTTTCACAAAACTATCGACACTTACACCACTATAGGCTTTGGCAAAACCATTGGTGGGTAAGGTATGATTAGTGCCACTGGCATAGTCACCCGCACTTTCCGGTGAATAGTTACCCAGAAATACCGATCCGGCATTGATAACGGATTCTCCCATGATATCGCTGTTTTTGCAACTGATGATCAGGTGTTCCGGAGCGTATTCGTTAACCAACTCAAGTGCTTCAGCCATATTGTTTACAACAATAGCTTTACTGTGTTCCAGTGCTTTTGCTGCCAGTTCTTTCCGGGGTAGTTTTTCCAGTTGCAGGTATAGCTCCTCCAGAACAGGGGTTACAAATCTTTCATCCGTTGCTACCAGTAATACCTGACTGTCTGCACCATGCTCCGCTTGTGATAACAAATCGGCAGCGACAAAGGAAGCATTAGCTGTTTCATCTATCAACACACACACTTCACTCGGACCTGCTGGCATATCTATGGCCATGCCACTTTGTTGTACCAATTGTTTGGCACAAGTAACATACTGGTTGCCCGGTCCAAAAATTTTATAAACTGCCGGAATGGTTGCTGTCCCCCAGGTCATTGCTGCAATCGCCTGTGCACCGCCGGTTTTGAAGACGCGGGAAATCCCCGCCTGTGTGGCAGCGTATAATATTGCCGGATGAATACTGCCTGTTTTATCAGGTGGCGTACATAATACTACTTCTTTACAGCCTGCGATAGCGGCCGGAATACCCAACATCAGTACCGTAGAAAACAAAGGAGCTGATCCACCGGGAATATACAATCCTACTTTTTCAATCCCCACCAAACGGCGCCAGCACAATACCCCCGGCATCGTTTCAATCGCTTCTTCTGGTTTATACTGGGCTTTATGAAATTGATGAATATTTGCTTTGGCTGTTTGAATGGCTTCTTTCAACTCGGCACTTAATAATTTGTCTGCATTGGCAAACTCTTCGGGTGTTACTGCGAGTGCTTTCAACTCAATGCCATCAAAACGTTGGGCAAAACCTATCAAAGCTCCATCCCCTTCTGTTTTAACAGCTTCCAGAATTTCCGTAACAGTTGCTTCCAGCACCCGGTTGTCAATAGCCGGGCGTTGCAATAACGATGCCCAGTCAGATCTTTCCGGGTTTAATACTACTTTCATAGCAATGATTGTATTGATAAAAACTATAAAACCATTTTCTCAATAGGTACCACCAGGATGCCCTGCGCACCTGCCGCTTTTAATTGTTCAATTTTATCCCAAAACTCATCTTCACTTAACACGCTGTGTACGGAACTCCAGCCTTCATCTGCCAAAGGCAGCACAGTAGGACTTTTCATACCCGGTAGTAAACCGATAATTTCTTCCAGTTTGTTGTTGGGTGCATTCAAGAGAATGTATTTGTTGTTTTTCGCCTTTTTAACGGCGTGTATACGAAACAGTAGTTTATTTAGAATTTGTAGCTGTTCTTCATTTAAACGGTTGTTTCGCACCAGTATCGCTTCCGACTGCAAAATGGTTTCTACTTCTTTTAAACCATTGGTCAACAAGGTAGATCCGCTACTAACCAGGTCACAGATGGCATCTGCCAATCCAATACCCGGAGCAATTTCTACAGACCCACTGATTTCATGAATATCGGCTGATACACCATTTTTTTTCAGGTATTGTTCGGTTAAAAACGGATAACTGGTGGCAATTCTTTTTCCATTCATCGCCTGCACAGAACTATATTGCTCGCCCCTGGCTACCGCAATACTCAGTCTGCATTTTCCAAATCCGAGCCGTTCTACCGTGGTCACATTTTTGTTTTTTTCGTACACCACATTTTCGCCAACGATTCCTAAATCTGCTACACCATCTTCTACATATTGGGGAATATCATCATCCCGAAGAAAATATACCTCTAAAGGGAAATTACTTGCTTCCGTTTTTAATTTGTTAGCTCCATTTGAAATTCCGATACCACACTCTTTTAGTAAGCGCATGGAATCTTCATGTAAACGACCTGATTTTTGAATTGCCAGTTTAAGCATTACGTTCTGTTTTTGTAAAAGAAAAAGGCCTACCGAACGGTAAGCCTTTTAATGATGTATGATTGTACACAAACAACACCTGCTTACCAGCCGGGTAAGTATTGATGGTGATGATGTGTAAATTTAGTCATTCCAATTTTTTTAACGGCGCGAAGATAAGGACTGCAATTTATTTGGCAAAATTTAAGACCGAACTTAATGAAAAACAATCACTGAAATTCTTGACCTAGGTCAATGTATGGCAAAAGTTCAAGTCGTACCTTTAATGTCATTAGCCGTTGCTGCGTAAAACGCCTTATTTCATAAACCTTAAGCAATATTAACAAATCCATAGATGTGATTATCAAACCTTCGCATCTATGGATTTTTAGACTTCTCCAAACTGTTTGATTTTCAATAAGTTATAGCGCCTGCCAGTACGCTGTGTTATTTTCTGATAATTTTGATAAAATATTAGCAGCAATTGGGTTACAGATTCTGTCTGATACGTATTAACAGAACAGAAAATCCGTTATTATTGTAACCCATGTATAGAATCGCTTAGAATGCATAGAGGCTGTAATCCATATTTGTTCACACTTGTACTCTGTCTGGGGCTGCTTTGCAGCAAGACTTATGGCCAACAATACGGTCCCAACGATACTATCGTGGTTCCGGTGATTGTTTATAAAGGCGAAACGCTTATCTACCGGGAACTGGAGGCTGTAGATATCTACCTGAAGCTTACACGGGCACAAAGAAAAAAATTTCGGGAATGGACCCGATTGAGAAACGCCGTATATGTAACTTATCCTTATGCAAAGAAGGCGGGTGTCGTGTTCAATGATATAGAAGCGCACCTGGCGGAAATAACCGACAAAAAGAAACGAAACGAATACATTAAATCCCGAGAGAAAGAATTGAAAGAAGAATTTATGAAGCCACTGACCGATCTCTCCGTATACCAGGGAAAGGTATTAATGAAACTCATAAATCGGGAAACCGGCAATTCTTGTTACAAAATCATACATGAGTATAAAGGCAGTTTTTCCGCCGGTTTTTGGCAAAGTGTCGCCTGGGTATTTGGCAGTAGTCTGAAGCAAACCTATGATGCACAACATGAGGACGCAGAGATAGAAGGATTTGTACAGGAAGTAAAGATTATGTACGGGATATAATTAGGCCTTGTGTTTCCCCTCTCCTATCAGGATCAATGCAAAAACGGCGTAATTGATGATATCGTAAAAATTAGCATCGATTCCTTCGCTGATCAATGTTTTGCCTTGGTTGGCCAGAATTTGCTTAATGCGCAGTAGTTTTGACAGAATTAGATCCGTAAAGCTTTCCTGGCTCATATCCCGCCACGCCTCACCATAATCATGGTTTTTATTTTCCATCAGGTTACGGGCATTGTCGATCATGCGGGTATACAAATCATTCACTATGGTCACTTCCAGGTCCTCCACTTCATCTGTCTGTAGCTCTAATTGCATCAGCCCCACCACCCCATAGTTCAAAATACCCTTAAATTCTGAGCTGATATCATCTTCTATTTTTTGTACACTCCCTTCCTGTAAAGTACGGATGCGTTTTGCCTTGATAAAAATCTGGTCGACCACAGAAATAATCCGTAAAACCCGCCAGGAGGTACCGTAGTCCTGCGTTTTCTTCAAAAAAATGTCCTTAGCAGATTGTATGGCGTGGTTGTATTGCTGAATGGTACCCATGTAAGATAATTGATGGCTGCAAACCTACGTAAAAGTTTTTGAGGTAGAAAAGTGACAAAACGAATAGAGTGTACATCAAGTCAGCCTGGCATCCGGTGCTGCAACAAGCAATATGCCGGGGTTCCAAATTAAAGTAAGCCTGACCAAATGCATAATTTCGGCGTTTTAAAAGTAAAGCACCGACATGTCAACAAAAAAAATATAGAAAATATCATTACCCGCCAAATGATGACCGTTGATAAATGGAATATTTGACCAAATTTAAGATCTGCCTCTGAATGATACAAAGCCACCAGATAAAGGGCAGCCATAACGACTGCCCTATTCTCTCTACAAGGATTAAGGTTGTTGGCTGATAATATAGAGATTATAATACAGTGAAATATAAGATCGTTGTCTACCCTGTTTTTGATGCCGGAAAGTTGGATTAAACGAGTATGGAAAGAAGCAAGCGTTTATCGATAAAGTTAGCCTAGTGTATATTTGGTTGGCGTGAATGGTAGAGGATTCCAGAGTATCCTTTGATGTATCAGTAATAAAGATAATTCATTTTTTTATAAAATCGTCTTCGCAGGATCATTAAAGATTTTTCAATAAAGCTGATGAGGTCCGAGATAAAATAGACAGATTATCGTTAGAATTAGTATTGTATAACAATAGATTAGCCTCAAAGTTTACAGCTAGCGTAAATATATAATCAGTACACTATTTACCAATTCTTATTGCACTCCCTTATTTTTGCAGCCCATAAAGAATAAATATGTCTATAGTTGCGGTTATACAAGGTCATGTAGTGAATGCTTTAGAGGCTGTATTTCAACAGTCTTTTACAGGGAGAGAATTTCAGATTAACAAAACAAAACCAGAATTTGAGGGAGATTACACAGTGGTAATGTTTGGGCTGCTAAAGCCCCTTAAACAATCCCCGGATGGCTTAGGCAAAGCCCTCGGCGATTATCTGGTGACCAGCCAAAACAAGGTTTTTACGAACTATAATATCATAAAAGGTTTTTTGAACCTCACTGTTTCAGATGAGTATTGGAATAGCGTGTTGCTTGATAATTATAATAACCCCACTTTTGGCAGGAAGGCAAAAAATGGAAAAACGGTGGTGGTGGAATATGCCTCACCCAATACAAACAAGCCACTACACCTCGGACACCTAAGGAATATATTTTTAGGATGGAGTATTTCGCAAATATTAGAGGCTGCCGGGTATACAATTCATAAAACCTGTATTGCCAACGATCGGGGTATTCATATTTGCAAAAGCATGGTGGCCTGGAAACATTTTGCCAATGGTGCAACACCAGCAAGTACAGGGATAAAGGGCGATCATTTGGTCGGCGATTATTATGTAAAGTTTGGAAACGAACTAAAAGCACAGGTTGCAGACCTGGTGGCTTTGGGGATGGATAAAGAAGAGGCAGAAAAGAAAGCACCAATTATGGCGGAAGCGCAGCAAATGTTGGTGGATTGGGAAGCAGGCAAACCGGATGTGTTGGAACTTTGGAAGGAAATGAACAGTTGGGTATATGTTGGATTCGATAAGACCTATAGGAGAATAGGTGTTTCGTTTGATAAATTGTATTATGAGAGCGACACCTATCTGCTCGGAAAAAAGCTGGTGGTTGAAGGGCTTGAAAAGGGGGTGTTTTTTAAGAAAGATGACAATAGTGTATGGATTGATCTTACCAACGATGGCTTAGATGAAAAAATCGTACAGCGTAGGGATGGAACGGCAGTGTATATTACGCAGGATATAGGATTGGCTATAGAAAAATATGAAGAATATAAATATGATAGTAGTATTTACGTGGTAGGTGATGAGCAAAACTATCATTTTAAGGTATTAAAATTAATTTGCGAAAAACTAGGACTGCCTTCGTCGGATGGAATTTATCATTTGAGTTATGGCATGGTAGAGTTGCCAACCGGCCGTATGAAAACCCGTGAGGGCACGGTGGTAGATGCGGATGATATTATGGACGAAATGGTGAATGTGGCAAAGCAGAAGACTGAAGAATTGGGCAAAGTGAGTGGATTTACTGGAGAAGAGCTATTGGCGCTCTATAACACTATCGGGTTGGGGGCGCTGAAATTCTTTATCCTGCGGGTTGACCCTAAAAAGCGGATGATTTTCAACCCGGAAGAAAGCATAGATTTTCATGGCTTTACCGCTTCTTTCGTACAGTTTTCGCATGCTCGTGCCAAAGCCATTTTACGAAACGAAGCAGTGAACCCAAATTATGAATTTACAAGTCCCGCCAGTTTGTTGCCTTTGGAGAAGGACCTGCTGATATTGCTTGAACAATACCCTTCAATAATAGAACAGGCTGCTGCCGAGTATAATCCATCTGCAATTATTAATTACTGTTATGATCTGGCGCGTACATTTAATTCTTTTGTAACGGAGCACAGAGTACTCAAAGCAGAATCTGAAGATAAGAAGCAACAACGACTTCGTTTATGCCAGATGACGTCAGGCATAATTGCTTCCGGAATGAGGCTGGCCGGAATTGATGTGCCGGAGCGCATGTAATATCCGGACTATATTAATTTCTTTGTAAATACATTGGGTGTATTTTTTTAGTCTTTTACAAAAAAAGGATAAGAAAACTGTGCCTGCTAGAAATCTTCTCCCAAATCAAATTGATTTCCTATCTTTAATATTACTTAACTTTTTGGTTAGTATTAGTTAACTTTCAGGTAACATCCTGATTGGATATTGTATTCATTTACCTTAATTCAAAATTCTTTTATGAGAATATTTGTAGTTTCTTTTTTAGCACTATTGGTTTCCTGCAACACGTCTACTACCCAATACCCTTCAGGTATAGAACATGTAATAGTCATCGGGGTGGATGGTTTAAGCCCGGATGGGTTGCGTAAAGCCGAGACACCTGTGATAGACGATATGATAGCAAATGGCGCGGTGAAGTGGAATGTACGAACGGTACTAACCACTGCCAGTAGTCAAAATTGGGCATCCATGATCATGGGAGCCGGACCGGAAGCCCATGGTGTTATTGACAACGATTGGGAAAGAGACAACCATTCTCTGCCACCTATTTTGGCCGGGGAAGAGGGGATATTTCCAACGATTTTCGGACAAATAAGAGAAGCCAAGCCACAAGCCGAAATAGGTGCTGTTTATAATTGGAGCGGCTTTGGAAGGTTGTTTGAAAAAGCTGCTGTGAACTATGACAAAAAGTTTAAAACAGAAGATTCAACGACGGCGGATTTTGTAAAATATATCAGGGAGAAAAAGCCGGTTTTTGGTTTTGTACATTTAGATCATGTGGACCATGCCGGACATCATGATGGACATGGGACACCTGCTTATTATGCTTCCGTGGCTAAAACTGACTCACTTGTTGGTGAAGTGCTGAAGGCCATAAAAGATGCCGGGATGGAACAGAAGACATTGGTTATTATTACCGCTGATCATGGTGGTATTGGTAAAGGACATGGTGGTCCTACGCCGGAGGAAGGAGAGATAGCAATGGTGCTGTACGGCAAAGGCGTTAAGAAAGGATATAAAATTCAACAGGAGGTATATACGTATGATCTGGCGGCAACTATCGCTTTTGTCTTTAATATTACCCCACCGTATGCCTGGACAGGGCGCCCTATTAAACCGGCTTTCGACGGCTTTGATGAGCCTGGCAATCTATGGAAAGGTAAAGTGTTTATTGTGGCTCCAACCATATTTCCGGAGCGGAACTTATATAGGCAGGCAGGAGGTTTGTTTATTGATCAACCGGCAGAAGTATCTATGAAAGCAATTGTGGACGGACAAGTTATTCATTATACTGTTGACGGATCTGTGCCCGATAAAAATGCTCCTGTGTACAATGCTCCTTTCCGGCTAGATAGTACTGCTGTTGTTCAGGCAAAATCATTTGATGAAAATGGACATGAAAGTGCGCTTACAACAGCCTATTTCCGTATCTTAAAGCCTACACCCGATCATGGACTCAATGTTCGTTTTTACCATGGCGATAATTGGAAACGAGTGCCGTCGTTTGCCAAACTACCTATAGCAAAAAGCTGGAATAGCCATGAATTTGGTTTTGAAGAATCGGAGATTGAGGCATTAATGCAAAAGGGAAATTCCTCCTTTGGCTTGGTATATACAGGGTTTATTCAAATAGACCAACCGGGAGAATACAGGTTCTATACGCAGTCTGATGATGGTAGCAATTTGTATATCAACGACAAAAAAGTGGTTGACAATGATGGCGACCACGGCGTAAAGGAATCATCCGGCGACATTAAACTGGAGGCAGGTAAACATCCTATTCGGGTAGAGTATTTTAATGGCGGCGGCGGCTATTGGCTCGATGTTTTTTATAAAAGCGCCGATGGACCCAAGCAATTGATCCCGGCTAACAAACTTTTTATCAGATAGATTATTTTCTCCTCAGAGACCGATGTACCTATGTATCTGTTGCGTCGGCTCTCTCAGGAGAATGCTTTTGTCTTGTTTCAGTTTACCTGAAAGAACCTTTTATGATTGTGTTGACTTTTGAATTGTCAACTGGCCCGTTCAAAAAAGAAAATGGATTGCTCTATCCAACCAGCCATTCCCCCACAAATCAGTCTGGCAGATTTTCTACTCCTTTTTGTTCTAGGATAAAAATAGCGAAACAACAAGATGAGAATGCATGCTATTGGAGCTTAGGGCAAATATGGCAGGAGTCTCATTATTCACAGGATTATAACAATAAGATCTTTACATTTGTGTTAATTGTAATAAAACGGTTTTCTATATGTCTCAGGATTTTGAAACAGCAAAAAATGTAAAAGCAGGAACCCTCACCGGGGTTATTTCCGGCGTTTTGTTTTTATTGTTTTTCCTGGTGTCCTGGTCGGCACCCGTGATACAGGAACCTGTTTTTGAAGAAGGGTTAGAGGTTAACCTGGGGATTGATGATGATGGAGCCGGAGAGGTTCAACCACTGCGCCCCGGTCCTCCATCGGCGGCAGAACCGGTAGTAAGTACCCCCAAAGTGGTAAGTGCACCGGTGCAGGAAGTAAAAGCAATTGAAACGGATGACAATGACGAAGAGGCGCCTGACGTAAATGTACCCAAACCCAAAGTGACGAATCCTAAGAGCCCTGTGATTCCTAAAGAGACTACGGTAAAAAATACTCACCAACAGCCGCAACCGGTGGTAGAACAGCCCAAACCTGCTCCCCGCCCCAAAGCAACGTATAAAGGTGGTGATGGCAGCGGACCGGGTGGCAACAATGCAGATAGCTGGAATGGTAGCAAAAGTGAAGGAAATACAACAGGAACAGGTGATCGTGGTAAAATTACCGGTGACCCCAATTCAAAAAATTATGATGGATTTGGTGGCAGCGGCAATGGCAATTATACAATTCAGGGAAATTTAAAAGGTCGCTCGATAGTTAGGCAACCTTCTTTTCAGGATGAATTTAACGAAAATGCAAAAGTAGCTGTAGATCTTTCGGTAGATGCATCGGGCGCTGTTACCGGTGCTACCTATCAACCACGTGGATCCACCACCTCCAATGCTGCTATGAAGGATATTGCACTCAGAAAAGCAAGACAATTAAAGTTTGCTGCAGGAGAAGAGCAACGCGGTACTATTATCTTTAATTTCCGGGTAACCAATTAGAGCGGAGTCTCCCCATCTGTTGTCGACTGCTCTGCAGTATCGTCTGCTACTTCCCGTTCCACGGAAATGGTACAATCCCCTATTAATGCGGCTGCGGCGCCAATAGCGGCAAGTATGGGTGCGAGCACTACTCCAACCAAACCGACAGTAAGTGGAAAAGACATTATCTCCCTCCCATCCTTATGGCTGATGGTTATCTTTCTTACATTGCCTTCGTTGATTAGTTCCTTTATTTTTTTGAGGAGTTGTTCACCGGTGAGGTTAATGGTGTCCGAGAATGTTTTAGCCATAACAAATTGTTTCTCAATATTACTAAATATAGGAGAGCGTCCAATAAATTTAATAGCTGGTGGTAATAAGGAGGTATAGTACTGCTAACAAAGAAACAGCTCCTACCGCCAGTACAAAAAATTCTATTCTATTATCTGAAGACCTATAAACGGGAGCACTGATTTGATTGTACAGTACCTCTGGTGGTGCCGCCTTTTTACTTAAATAGCTTTCCTTTACCGTAATATCGTCGGCGGTCTCTTCCCTTACTTCCACTTTTAAAAGATTCGGGGTTGATTTAATGGTTTTTATTGAAAGTTTATTATCTGAGGGCTTTATGGCAATTACAGCTTTATGTCTGCCGAGACTATCTGTTTCGATGGTTGCCTCTGTTACTGTAGGTAAGGTTACTACCATCGTTTCCCTGACACCATTTTCAACATAGGGGGAAAGCTCTTCCAATTCTTCAGGATAACGCCAGTTGAAGCTTGTGCCTTCTACCCAAACTAAATCCGTTGGTTGCAGTTGCATTGCCACCAGGTCGTTAAATTTAAAAGGACCTGACTGGACGTTTTTCCTTAAGAGCAAATATTCTTTCATGAACTTTTATTTAAGTCAGTGAATATTTTCAAAGGTAGGCGGACTGGGTTTTATTCAATAGAGTTGGATATGCGGGTTAAAAAAACAAGTTTACCATAGGGTAAACTTGATGGAAATTAATACTAAAAATTCATAATCGGAAAAAGATAGGCAAACTTTAGCTTTTTTATAGTCGCAAATGCATAAATGCAGAAGTGACTATCATCAGCAACGCAGGCAGTTTAATTGAACCTTTTTTCTTTTGCCTGGTTTTCTTTCGCACAGCGCCGGCTTCCTCCTTTTTTTCACTTGCCTCCTTTCTCTTATACCGGATAGGCAAGTCTATAGTTGATTCAAAGAACACAGAATCTGCGACGCCTTCGCGTGTGTCTATTACCTGAGAAGTGCCTAATACCTTATAATTATAATCTTTTGGCTCTTCCTCAATTTTAGATAGCGATTCATAAATGATGCCTTCAGCAATTTCGGCTTCCTGTTGTTTTCTGGTCAACAGGAACTCATATCCTGCCGGAACATCTGATAAGAAAGCATCCGGCATTACTTCCTGTAATTGTATTTCCTCTATCGGCGACAAAGCTTTTGCCTGCTTCCAGCGAAAATAATTGATTTGTTTTTCTTTCCTGGAGTTTACTATAGTAGCCTCCGTGGATTCCGCTTCCTGAACATAGTTTCTAAACTCTTTAATTTCTGATGGATATTTCCAGATGATACTCTCGCCTTTTATCCATAGAAGATCCATTTTCTTCAATTTCTTTTTCAGCAACTCTTCATAGGTAAAAGAACCAAACTCCTGGTTGTCTCTCAACAAAGTGTAGATTTTCATACTTACAGTTTTATCGGCTTTTTCGGATTTGGATATCTGAGTGTGAAGATAGTATCCAAAAACTTTGCTGAAAGCTATAATCGGTGAAAACACTTATTCTTTCGATGAAAGAAACACTTTGATTTATGTCAATTTTTTTGAAGAAAAGGATTGTAGTAAAAGCGCTAAGCCGACTACAACAATGGCCCCTATTGCATTTAACCAGAGAAAACTTAACTCAATGATTTTATTTTCATTTAGAATAAATAAACCTATCACAACAATCTCCCCAAGGATCGCACTCCAAAACACAGCATTTCCCCTTACAGACTTAAAGTAAAAAGCCAATAAGAATACCCCTAGTATCACGCCGTAAAATAAGGAGCCCAATATATTGACAGCTTCAATAAGACTGTTCCCTATATTATAGGCGAATTGCGCAACGATAATGCAGAATACACCCCATATCAATGTATAATACCTCGAAACCCGATAGTCATCATGATCAGACATATTCTTGTTAATAAACTTTTTGTGTATATCAACAATAGTGCTGGACGAAAGCGAATTGAGTGCTGCAGCAATACTGCCCCAGGACGAAATGAAAATTACGGCTATCAGCAAACCAACCAACCCTCTCGGCAGATAGTCCATCACAAACCGTAAGAATATATAGTTGGTGTCATTAGCATCTCCTTTAATATCAGGCTGCTGCACCAGTTTTTTGAAAGAAGTGCGCAAACTGTCACGTTGGTGGTTGAGACTAGCTAACTGTTGCTTTTCGCCTTCCGAAAGATCAAAATTCCCATTAACAGCTAATGATCTTACAAAGGCAGTCTTTTCATTATCAACCCTTTCATAATCATTTTGAATAACGACCAATGCGCCGGCATGGGCAGATTTCTCTATTTTATCAACCTGTGTCTTATTGAAAAAAAGTGGAGCCGTATTGAATTGATAAAAAGCAAACACCAATATACCCAATAAGAGTATAAAGAACTGCATAGGTACTTTTACCAGGCCGTTCATTAATAATCCCATTCTACTCTCCCGGATCGATTTGGCGGTGAGGTATCTGCCCACCTGACTTTGATCAGTGCCGAAATAAGACAGGGCCAGAAAAAAGCCACCAATAATTCCACTTAACAAATTATACCGGTCTTTCCAGTCGAAACCGCCCCCTTTTTCAAAACCGGTGGTTACAATATTTACCTTGCCCATGGCACCCCCCACTTTTAAAGCTTCAAATAACCCAATGCCTTCCGGTAAATATTTTACTACGAGCCAGCCCGCTAAAAACATACTGGAGAAGATGATAACCAATTGTAGCTGCTGTGTGTAAGCCACTGCCTTAGCTCCACCCGTGACAGTATAAATAATAAGAATGCCACCCATGAAAATATTGGTCCAATAAATATTCCATCCCAGCAAGGAAGATAAAATGATAGCGGGTGCATATATACTAATACCCGTTGATAGACCCCGTTGTAGCAAAAACAGAAAAGAAGTAAGTGTTCTGGTTTTAACGTCGAATCGCTTTTCCAGAAACTCGTAAGCTGTATACAGTTTCTGTTTGTGAAAAATCGGCACGAAAGTGACACACAACACAATCATTGCCAAAGGCAAACCAAAATAATATTGAACAAAGCGCATACCATCTGTATACGCCTGACCAGGTGCAGACAAAAATGTAATTGCACTGGCTTGCGTGCCCATAATACTAAAAAGTACAATATACCAGGGCATTTCCCGGTTGCTTAAAAAATAGCCATCAAGGTTTTTGGTAGTACGGCTTTTAAACAATCCATAAACAACAATTAAAGCAAGCGTTAGAACTAATACAAGCCAGTCAATATAACTCATGCAAAGTATTTGGTGAAATAAACAAAAAGCACAATTTGTAAAATCAGAAAAATCAACAATAGAAAATACCAACTCCCCCATGTTTTAAACACAGGTGGTTTGTCATTTTGTTCCTCCATAAATATTCTATTTAAATGCCTTTCGCAATAAAAAGGCTATCACAATTCCCATTAAAATACCGTATCCTATTTTCTTGAATACTAATGTTACCAATATCCCCAATGCAACTCCTATTATTACCCCTGTTGTAGGGCCTTTACGCATATCGCCTTTCTTTCTTTCTGTCATTTTTTATACTTTGGATTTGCCAAAATATTGGCAAATAATCTATAGCCCTTTCCAATTGGTAATTGCCTGAAAAATGAAATCCCGGTATACGTAAATTTTCCCTTTCCGTAGGATGCCGTTATAAGACTGCCGGGATGCGCTGCTTCACCGGGATCACCGGCTTTAAAAATAGCTGTAAATTCTTTTGCATAGTCTTCTGCAAAATACAATCCCCGCTCTTGTATCCAATCTTCAAAATCTTCGGATGTTATTTTGTTCGGCCAGTTTAGCATTTCATGACGAGGTGCTAAAAATGTCATTTCTGCCGTTTCATCGGTTACCCTTGCACGTGAAATGTTGAAATCGTAAGGTCCCATTCTGCTTTTCAACGGACCGAAATTACTACTGGTATTATACTGTACTATCAGGTTGCCGCCTTCCCGCACATATTTCATCAGGCTGTCATAAGCCGTATTTAACCACTCATGGATATTATAAGCACGGATGCCCGTTACAATGGCATCATATTGTTTGAGATCACCACTCAAAATGTCCTTTTCCGTCAACTGTACTACATCGTAATGCATTAGTTGCAAGGCTTCGGGAACATAGTCTCCGGCACCGGGTATATAGCCAATTTTTTTGCCAACAGTTGTTACAGGAGCATCTACCACCTGCACTTTATTGATATAGAAGTAGGTGATGGTCGGAATATGTTTGTAATTGATTCGCCTGATGGTGTAACTCTGAGACCGGGCTTTGTAAGGAGCTCTTAGATCTGCAAAAAAACGAAGGTTCTTCTCTTTTGTTTTTTTAAGCAGCGAAGCGGTATTGATGTTATAACTCTTCACCTGGTTTTTAATCAGACTCAAAGCAGTGTCTTCATTGACTGGGTTGACCACCAATTTATCTTTTTCATATTGAAATTGCTGGTAGATAACCTTGGCAGATTCTAATTTTGCCAGAGCGGTTACATTCAATTTTATGTCGCTGGGAGGTAACTTGTTGAGGTGGGTAAATACCAGTTTGGGCGTTTGTAGCAGCGAAACAGCAGGGGTTATGACCAACGGTTGATATACTTCTCCATCTACCGGGTCGGTATATTTGTACATTACCGGCTTTCTGAAAATAAAAAACCGGTTGGCAATTTCAATATTGAGTGCCACCTGGTATGTTGCCGGGGCTTCCGGTAAGCCGATCAGTTCCTGGTCTTTTACAATAAATCGCCCGTCATTGAGTCCTTCTTCGAGCCAATAGGGTTGCGAAATCTTTTCGTTAACCAAGACTAACATTTTCTTGTTTCTCGATACGACTTCGTTTATAGGAAGCGGTGAAGGAAGGTCATCGGTGTAATTGGTAGTAGCGGACTTTATCTCCAGGTTGCCACGATTGATAACAGAGATATTTATTTGAAGTGAGTCGCCGGCAGCTACATAAGGCACATTAGTGGTAGCTTCAAAATAAATACCGGAGCATATTTCGATCAGCTTGTATACTTCTTCTGCTTTTTCACGTATCCACGAAGAAGGACCAGCCGATGACAACAACCCATGCAATCGGATTAAGCCGGTTACAGATTTTTCCGGCTGTTCGTGAGAAAAAGCATGGACAAGACTGTCTACCTGGCTATCTATTTTTTTTATTTGTTCCGGCAGTAGTCCGGTACGGTTTATTGTGGTGTCAATATCGCTCAACAGGTCATTTCGGGGTGGGGTCCCGTCTGTGGTAATGAAATATTCAAGCGCATTACCTCTTTGGGCTGCTATTCCAAATCCCTGGCTTTTGTGTTCACTCCTGCTTTCTGCAGCAATTTCACCATAACTTTTTCCTAAAAATGTATTGAAACCGCCCACTTCGGTTTTAAACTGATCTTCGCTTTGCGTATTGGAAGAACCAAAATTAAATGTATTCCAAAGCAGCCTTTTTGCCTGCCATGGACGAACATAGCGACTCAACTGTTCGGGGAAGCGGCTGGAATCCGCTGCAGCAATAAAAGCTTCATGTGCCAATACTGCAGAGGCAGAGTGATGTCCATGCCCTGCCCTCTTATCGGGCGGAAAACGAGTAATAATAATATCCGGTTGAAACTTCCGGATGACCCAGACTACATCACTTAATATTTGTTCTTTTCCCCAGGTCTCCAAGGCCTCTTCGGTGGTTTTGCAAAATCCAAAATCATAAGCCCGGGTAAAAAATTGCTGTGCGCCATCCTTCTTTCGGGCGGCTAATAATTCCTGCGTACGTATCAGCCCAAGTTCAGTCCCTTGTTCATCCCCAATTAAATTCTGTCCACCGTCGCCACGGGTAAGACTAAGATAACCGGTTTTATATAATTTTCCTTTCGCCAAATACGCCAGTAGCCGGGTATTCTCATCATCCGGGTGAGCAGCTATGTACAAAACACTGCCATATACTTTCAGCTTTTTTAAACGAAGTAAAATTTCAGAACTGGTATAGGTTTCCGGTGATTGCGCAAAGAGCACAATAGTAATAGAAAGCAATGAAAAAGTTAGTAACAGTTTTTTCATATCCTGGACTGCTTACAATATTCGACTCAAAAAATAAATCCGTAAATAAACTTGTAAAATAAGTATTTAAACGCAGAATGGAGCACCACTACCCATTAAAAAAATCAGAGCAAACCCTGATTTTTTTAAACATTCCTATTCGGGAGAATTTACAACAACAGCCGTACAAAAAACACGACTTATAACTTAATTTTAACGCTACTCTAACCGATAGATTTCCTGAATGTCTTTAAGAATCTTCTCAAAATCCAGGTTAAGATCTTTTATCAGACCGGTTTTTAAATCAAATACCCATCCGTGCACTATCGGGTAGCCATTTTTGTTATATTGTTGCTGCACACTCGCCAGCTTGATTACATTCACACACTGTTCCTGCACATTCAGCTCTACCAGTCGGTTATACCTGTCGTGTTCGTCTGAGATAGCGTTAAGCTCGTCTTTGTGCAACCGGTACACGTCCCGGATATTTCTCAGCCATGGGTTCAGAATACCCAGGTCTTTGGGTTGCATTGCCGCTTTTACGCCACCACAGTTATAGTGGCCGCATACGATTATATGTTTTACACCCAAATAGCGCACTGCGTAATTAATGACAGACATTACGTTAAGGTCGATAGAACAAACCAGATTGGCTATATTGCGATGTACAAATACTTCGCCGGGTTCCAACCCCATGATATCGTTTGCTGGTACCCGACTGTCGCTACAGCCGATATACAAATAGTCAGGTGTTTGGTCTTTTGATAACTTGGTCAGAAAATCAATATCCAGTTCACTTTTAGAAGCAACCCATTTTTTGTTGTTTTCGAAAATTTGCTCATAGGTAACCATATAGATAGCATTTGATTACTGAAGATTGTGAAAGACTTTTTGAACATCCTCATCCTGCTCCAATTTGTCTACCAGTTTTAGTACTTCTTGTGCCTGGTCTTCTGTTAGCTCTACAGTGGTAGATGGTATCCATTCTATTTCTGCACTGATAGGTACTATGCTTTTATCCTCCAATGCCTTTTGCATATTTCCAAAATCCGTAAATCCACTCCTTATAATTAATACCTCTTCGCCATTCTCTCCCGCACCTTCGCCCAATTCTTCCAACCCAAAATCTATCAGTTCCAATTCCATTTCTTCTGCATTTAGCCCCTGCGGATTTAACTTAAATACACCCATTTTTTTGAATTGGAAAGCGACGCTTCCACTGTTGCCCAAAGCACCTCCTCCCTTGTGAAAGTGACTTTTTACATTGGCTACAGTTCTTACGTGATTATCAGTAGCGGTTTCCACTAATACTGCTACACCATGAGGAGCGTATCCTTCATATAAAATCTCATCAAAGTTGTCCATTTCCTTCCCAAGGGCTCTTTTAATAGCCGCATCTACCCTGTCCTTTGGCATGTTGACACTTTTGGCATTTTGCACGCAGCGTCGTAGTGAAGGGTTTGTATTAGGGTCCGGGCCCCCGGCTTTTACCGCGATAGCGATATCTTTTCCTATACGTGTAAACTGTTTGGCCATCCTATCCCAGCGGGCAAACATAGTAGACTTTCTAACTTCAAATATTCTTCCCATGTAACAAAAATAATTATACCTTTTGAAATAATTTGCGGGTAGCAAAAGTAAGTTGTTTGGATGAACCGGGCACGCATTATAGCACATTTTGACCTCGATGCATTTTTTGTTTCCGTAGAGTGTATCAATGACCCATCTTTAAAAGGTAAACCGCTGATAGTAGGTGGCAGTAAGGAACGCGGAGTGGTGGCAGCTTGTAGCTACGAAGCCCGCAAGTTTGGCGTGCATTCGGCAATGCCAATGGCCACTGCTATGCGACTGTGTCCGCAAGCCACCGTGGTAAAAGGAACGCGGGGCGAATATAGTCGTTATTCGAGACTGGTGACTGAAATCATTGCCGCTAAAGCTCCTTTGTTTGAGAAAGCCTCTATTGATGAGTTCTACCTTGACTTAACCGGTATGGATACCTGGTTCGATCCCTGGCAATGGACCATTGATCTTCGTAAAGAAATTACTGAAAAAACGGGCTTACCCATCTCTTTTGCGCTGGCTTCCAATAAGATGATTGCAAAAATTGCCACCAATGAAGCCAAACCCAATGGCTATATTCAAGTGCCACCAGGCATGGAAAAGGAATACCTGGCGCCACTGCCCGTCAACACGATTCCCGGCATCGGCAAGCAAACCTTTCGCCATTTGCTGGATGCTGGGATACAAACCATTGGTGATATTACCCTAAAAACGGAAAAAGAGATGGAAAAGATAATGGGCAATTATGGAGCCGAGCTTTGGCAAAAAGCACATGGCCATCATTACGGCGAAGTAACCCCTTACCACGAAGCCAAATCCATCTCCACAGAAAATACTTTTGAAGCCAACTCCAATGATACTGTTTTTTTACTGGGCGAGTTGGCAAAAATGACAGAAAAAATAGGTTTTGAACTCCGACAGGACGATAAAATGACAGGATGTATCACCGTGAAAATCAGGTATTCTGATTTTGAAACCCGATCCCGGCAAACAACCGTTCCCTATACGTTTTACGATGATGAGCTCATTCCTGTTGCAAAAGGCCTTTTTGATAAGTTGTACCAGAAAGGCGAACAGGTAAGGCTTTTGGGCGTGAAATTCAGCGAATTGACCAACGAGGCCCGACAAACCAACCTGTTTGAAAACACAGAAAAAAAATCAAACCTCTATAAAGCGATTGACGCTGTAAAAAACAGGTTTGGCAAAGCTGCAATCGGCCGGGGAAAAAGCAGTTGACAAAAAAAATAAGGAAATAGTCCACAATAGTAGTAGGAAATTAATATCTTTGTCCTCCAATTTTTAACCATATTAAAAAAAATGTACTATGAGTTTGCGTTTAGGTGACATTGCGCCGAATTTTACCGCAGAGACCAGTGCGGGCAAGATTGATTTTTATGAGTATTTAGGCGAAGGCTGGGGTGTATTGTTTTCACATCCTGCTGATTATACACCTGTCTGTACCACCGAACTCGGAAGAACTGCGCAACTACAAGATGAGTTTGCAAAACGTAATGTGAAAGTACTGGCTGTTAGTGTAGATTCACTTGAAAGACATGAAGGCTGGATTAAAGATATCAACGAGACACAAAATACAGATCTGAAATTCCCGATTATAGCTGATCCTGAAAGAAAAGTTTCTACAGCATATGGCATGATTCATCCTAATGCTTCTGAAAACTTTACTGTTCGTTCACTATTCATTATCGGTCCGGACAAAAAAGTGAAACTGACTATTACCTATCCAGCTTCTACTGGTAGAAACTTCAACGAAGTACTGCGTGTAATTGATTCATTACAGTTGACAGCTAATTACAGTGTGGCTACGCCCGCTGATTGGAATGCGACAGAAGATGTAATTGTAGTGCCTGCAGTTTCAACAGAAGATGCTATTAAAAAATTCCCGAAAGGTGTAAATGTGGTAAAACCTTACCTGCGTTATACTCCACAACCGAATTTGTAATTTTCATACAATCTGTTTTAAGCAAAAAGCTGCTTCGGAATGCCGGAGCAGCTTTTTGTTTTGCTTAAATCTATAACGTATCGCATTATGATATCCAATTTTTCAACGTATGCTCATTAATTAAAACTTTTCTTTCGGGGACTATGGAATTGGTGAGCCAATTCATCTACCAATACTTCTACTTAAACAGACCAGAAAATGAAAACATCTATTTTGACGCTGACTATCTGTTGGTTATCTGCCTGCACGCTTTCTGCAAAAACGATTTGCCTGTAACCGAACCAATGCTTCCTGATGAAATAGAAGCGGAAACCGCATCGATTGATTTGCAATACAAATCCGTCCACATATAGGTGGCTTTATGGGATAATAAATACCAGGGTATCAAAAATGCAGCCTAAAGGGCGCCCGTAGTCTATTGATGACCGGTATAGTCAATAATTATCCGCGGGAAAACATGTCTCTTGCCTAATCATTTCCATTGGAAATCCCGGTCAGAGAATCACCTTTCTTTTTTATCATGTAATAGATGGGGACACCCAAAAGTGCAATGAAGATGCCCAGCCATGTATACCGGGGTTCGTATATCAACATCAATATACAAAAGCTGGTGCCCATAAAAATGTACAGTGCTGGTAGTATTGGATAGCCAAATGCCTTATACGGGCGGACAACCTCTGGTTGGGTTTTACGCAGTCTGAAAATACCAATGATAGCCAACACATAAAATATCACCACCACAATCGAAATCATTGCCAGCAGGTCGCCATATTTTCCGCTCAGGCTCCATAGGGAAGCCAGCAAACATTGCAGCCATAGGGCAAACCCCGGAACAGCTTTATTATTAAGCGTTCCGACTTTTTTAAAAAACAAACCATCCTTGGCCATTGAATAATACACCCTCGCTCCCGCCATAATCAAGCCATTATTGCAACCAAAAGTAGACACCATAATCATGATAGCAATCAGGGTAATACCAACCGGTCCAAAAATGGATTGGGCGGCTACCATTGCTACACGGTCTTTAGGTGCAGCGGCCATGTCTTCCATTGATACCACCCCAGTATACATAATATTGGTAAGAATGTAGACAATGGTAACGATGCTGGTACCTAATGCCAGGCTTAGCCCTACATTGCGTTGAGGGTTTTTTATCTCTCCTGCCACAGAAGTGGAACCATGCCAGGAGTCGCTGCTGAATATAGCGCCTACCATACCTGCAGCCACAGCACCCAATGCAGCAAAGCTGGTATAACTTGCGGTACTGCCGTCCACATTCAGGCGAAACAAATTCCATGCCTTTCCGGATTGCCAGTTGCCCTGCCATATATCGCTGTTGAAGGCATAAAAGCCAAACAATACCAATATCAGTAAACTCAAAATCTTCACTATTGTGATAAAAGTTTGTATCGTTTTGCCGCTGGCAACACCAAAGGTATTCACTGCCGTTAGTAATACAATCACAGCTATTGACACCAATTGTGCCGAAGATACTTTGAAAGCCCCTGCCGTCAGTAAAATCACATCCTCATCCAAAGCCGGTAAAAGGTAGGCGGTAAACTTTGCGAAGGCAACGCCTACGGCTGCAATGGTGGCTGTTTGTATTACGGAAAAAAAAGTCCAGCCAAAAACAAAACCTACCAGAGGATTATAGGCCTCCTTCAGGTATACATACTGACCACCTGCCTTAGGAAACATAGCACTTAGTTCTCCATAACTGAGCGCGGCGGTTAGGGTCATAAAGCCGGCAATTACCCACACCAGCATCATCCAGCCGGCACCTCCCACGTTTCGGGTAATATCAGCACTTACTATAAAAATTCCGGAACCAATCATAGTACCGGCCACCAACATGGTAGCATCCATAAGCCCCAAAGAAGATTTAAACGTTTTGGTTTCTTTTTCCATATTGTGTTCAGCGGTTTGACACAATTTAGCCGTTAATTTTCAAACACCGTTTCTAATAGATGGTCCTTAGGCAGGTTCTATGAAAAATAAAAACAGGTAAAGTTTAATATAGTTAGGATAACTAACTATATTTGTAAGACAACTTTTCTTTCATCATTAAAATTGATCATTATGAGCAAATCCGTTTTTTATCATGCAGGCTGTCCTGTTTGCATAAGCGCAGAACACGATATTGTAACCCTTATAGGTCAGGACAGTGTGGAAGTAGTGCATATTGGTGAAGACCGCAGTCGGATACAGGAAGCAGAAAATGCCGGCGTACAATCTGTGCCGGCATTGGTTACACCCAATGGCAATGTACTCCATATTAATTTTGGGGCGTCAATGGCTGATGTAAAGGGGTAAAAAATTTGCCCTATATAGTTAGGTATCCTATCTTTATGGGGCATCTTTTATTTATTCTTATTTAATACGGTGTTTTATTGCTTGTTTGGAAAGACCCGGATTAGCCAAATCAGCGATTAAACAATTTTATTGCTTTGGTCTGAAAATAGTCATTATAATATTAAAAATAAAAGATGAAAATAGCAGTATGGGATACTTATGTAACCAGAAAAGATGGAAGAGTGATGCATTTTGACATTATTGTTTCGGAAGCTGAAAAAAATCCCGTCTTAATACAGGGTTATGGCAAACAATATCTTGATAGTATTGGCGAAGGTGGCCAAACACTTGGCTCCCGGGAATGCCAGTTTTGTCATGTGGGCGTACCTGATCCAAACTGGCAGGTTGCAATAGAACAACATGGATACTATATCCTAAAAATGGAAAATTGTACATGATGAAAAAGTCTGACTTCGACCTGCAGCACCAGCAATACAATACCGATAGTAAGATAGTGGCTTCCTTAGAACGGATCTCGCAAGCCTTTCGGGTACTGCTTTGGCAGGAGAGCAAAGATCTTTCACTCACACCGATTCAGATTCAGGTATTGATTTTTCTTCTTTATCACGGTGATGAGAAGAAAACAGTAAGTTACCTGGCGGAAGAGTTCAACATGACGAAAGCCACCATTAGTGACACCATTAAAACACTTGGGCAAAAAAAGCTGATCAGCAGGGAGTACGAACGGGAAGACCTTAGAAGTTATACTATTCAGCTAACCAAAAAAGGCAAAGAGGTAGCAGAGAAAACGGCGCGGTTTTCAGCAGAGATACATGCTCCCGTTCATCAACTACATCCCGATGATAAAGAAAGTCTTTTGCTGAGTCTTATGAATATCATACGCCACTTGAACAAAACCGGTGTAATTACGATCCAGCGCATGTGTATGACATGTTCCTACTATCGGTCTGACGGGAATCATTTCTGTAGTTTACTTAACGAACCACTACAGGTAGAACAGCTTCGTATTGATTGCCCGGAACATAAACAAATTATATGAATTCCATTATACAAAACCTTGATCAGATAAAAAAAAGAATACGGTTGGCCTGCGAAGCATCCGGCAGAGATCCCGGTGAAGTAAAATTGTTGCTGGCTACCAAAACTGTTCCGCCCGAAAAAATAAAGATTGCGCTGGAAACCGGGGAGACATTGATTGGCGAAAATAAAGTACAGGAGCTTAAAGAAAAGTTTGATGCGCTGACTTCGATAAAACATGAAAAGCATTTTATCGGACACTTGCAAACGAACAAAATAAAGGAGATACTGCGATACGGCGTTACCTGTATTCAATCATTAGATCGACTGGAGCTGGCCGAAAAACTACACCAGCGTCTAGTAGTTGAAAAGAAAACAATGAGCGTGCTGGTGCAGGTAAATACTTCCGCAGAGGAAAGTAAATTCGGTATTTCTCCCAACGATGTTGTTTCATTTTTAAAAGAAATAACATCATTTAATACTTTGAAAATAAATGGATTAATGACTATTGGTCTCTTCAGTTCGGAAATTGTAAAGGTGAGGGCATGTTTTCGTTTGCTGAAAAACCTCCAACAACAAATCATACAGGCAAACCTTCCCGGCGTAGAAATGAAAGCGCTTTCTATGGGTATGAGCGGAGATCTTGAAACAGCCATTGCAGAAGGGGCTACCATCGTAAGAGTGGGAACAGCCATTTTTGGGCAAAGAGCTTACCCCGATAGTTATTATTGGAACGAAAAAACGAGTGTACAGTAATATTAGTACTGCCGGAGGCAGCGTACATTTATCCCGGCAAATATTGAGCAACGGTCACTTTACATTCCATAGCGTTCGCGAAACAAATGCTCGTGGTGGCGCCAGTGCCCAACCATCATGTATGCCAGACTCAGCGGTGTAATAATATGATTGCTGGCGGTACCCTGTTGCAATAGCTCTTTTTCGCTCATATACTCAAAAAGCAATACTGTTGACACCCTGATCAACAACATCTCTTCCTTTAAGCTCTCCAAAGAACGGTCATTTACATTTGCATTCATGGCATAGCTGTCCTGATCAAAACCCGGTAGTGCTTGTGTTTCTCCCCTGGCTATGCACATCGCTCTATAAGCAAACACTCTTTCCGTATCAATGGTGTGTTGTAGTGATTGCTTTACCGTCCACTTACCTTCCGCATAGGCAAAGTCGGCTTTTTCTTCCGGAATCAAATCTAAAAATAATTCCAACGAAGCAATTGATTCCTGCAGCACTGCCCTGATATCATTTTCCGGAACCAGGGATATATATGTGCCGGCGAAGGGAGGGTAACTTGTAGTGGGTGGTCGCATGGCCAGATTTTAAAAATGAGAGAATACTCAAATATCGGTTATTCCCTTGGCTGAGAATAACTTTTTTGCAAACTGTCAGCCAATTGCTTTTCAAAATGCAAACAGTTACGGATGTCTCCCAACACAGCTTTTTGACCTAACTTTGCAGGCGAAAGTATGAATCTCTATATTAAAAATATGGTATGTAACCGCTGTATAATGGTGGTGAAAAACGAATTGGAAAGATCCGGTTTTCATCCATCTGCAGTTACCCTGGGGGAAGCTGTTTTTAAAAATGAGTTGTCAGCAGCAGACAAAGATGGTATACAAAAGATACTGGAACCGCTTGGTTTCAGCCTGATTGATGACAAGAAAAATCAGTTGATCGAAAAAATTAAAACTCTTATTGTAGAGCTGGTACATCAAAAAAACGGAGAACTCAATACTAATCTCTCCAGCTACCTGAGCAGCAAAACAAACCACGATTATCACTACCTGTCCAACCTGTTCTCTGAAGTAGAAGGTAATACTATTGAGAAATATTTCATTGCTCAGAAAATAGAGAGAGTGAAGGAATTGCTTGTCTACGATGAACTCTCCCTCAGTGAAATAGCCTGGCAGCTGCACTATTCCAGCGTAGCACACTTAAGCAGCCAGTTTAAGAAAGTAACCGGACTTACACCCAGTCATTTCAGGTCCATCCGCGAAAAAAAGAGAAAACCGTTGGATGAAGTGTAAATCTTACAAGTTTTCCTCCTAATCCTGTAACATTTCACACTGCACTATAGCCGAACTTTGTATATAAATACGTGCTATGGCAAATAATACATCTATTATCATACCACTGGAAGGTGTAGACAGCGAACATTGTGCGATGATTGTTGACAAGGGACTGGCAGGCATCTCTTCGATCAGTGCACACAAAGTGGAACTGAATAATCATAGAGCCATTATAGCGGCCGCCGATGTGGATTCGGTAACGGCTGCTGTCCATACTATCCGCGATCTTGGATATAATGTTCCGACAGTTAAAAAGACATTTCCGGTGTTGGAGATGACCTGTGCTTCTTGTGCCGTAAGTGTTGAAAGTATTTTACGGTCTACAGATGGGGTGATAGATGCTGCTGTAAATTTTGCTACCGCTACCGTGAAAGTGGAATACATTGCCGGTGTTACCGATCCGGCCAAACTGCAAAAAGCCGTACAGGACGTAGGGTACGATCTGGTAGTAGAAGAAAGTGCCGGGCAATCAGATGCGTTGGAAGAAATGCGTCAGCAAAAATACCGTCAACTGAAAAATCGTACCATCTCCGCCGCGCTGTTAGCGTTGCCCGTGATGATCATTGGTATGTTTTTTATGGATATGCCGTACGCGAATGAAATCATGTGGGTATTGACAACACCTATTGTCTTCTGGCTTGGCAAAGACTTTTTCATCAATGCCTGGAAGCAGGCGAGGCATCGTTCGGCTAATATGGATACATTGGTAGCTTTAAGCACCGGTGTGGCTTACCTGTTCAGTGTGTTCAATACCCTGTACCCCCAGTATTGGCACCAACGAGGATTGCATGCTCACGTTTATTTTGAATCTGCAGCCGTAATTGTAGCTTTTATTCTGCTTGGAAAACTCCTGGAGGAAAAAGCAAAAGGCAATACCTCTTCAGCCATAAAAAAGCTAATGGGGCTACAACCTAAAACAGTTGCCATTGTTGCTGAAGATGGACAAATCAGTGAGTTGCCGCTGGAAAAAGTGAAAACAGGCGATGTTCTGCTGGTAAAGCCAGGAGAGAAAATAGCAGTAGACGGTGTAGTTACTGAAGGAAGTTCATGGGTGGATGAGAGCATGCTGAGCGGAGAACCTGTTCCTGTACAGAAGTTGAGTGGAGAAAAGGTATTTGCCGGCACCATTAATCAGAAAGGCAGCTTTCGGTTTAAAGCGGAAAAAGTGGGGTCGGAAACCATGTTGGCGCAGATTATTCAAATGGTGCAAGATGCGCAAGGCAGCAAAGCTCCCGTACAAAAACTGGTGGATAGAATTTCTGCTGTATTCGTACCGGTTGTTATTCTGATCGCTCTTGTCACTTTTATTGTTTGGTTGATATTCGGTGGTGAGAACAGCATAACACAGGGTTTGTTAGCAATGGTTACCGTATTGGTTATAGCATGCCCCTGCGCATTGGGCTTAGCTACGCCTACTGCTATTATGGTGGGGGTGGGTAAAGGAGCGGAAAACGGCATTCTGATCAAAGATGCTGAAAGCCTGGAAAGAGCGAAAAAAGTAAACGCCGTTATTCTTGACAAAACAGGTACCATCACTGAGGGCAAACCCGCGGTGACAGATGTTTTTTGGATAGAAAAGAATGAGCTCCACCAGCAGATATTATACAATATAGAAAAACAATCGGAACATCCCCTGGCAAACGCCGTCGTGAAACATTTAGGAACTCAAACTGCATTCAAATTCTCTCAATACCAAAGCATAACCGGAAAGGGTGTGATGGCTGAGTGGGATGGGAAGCGGTATTTTGTCGGAAATAAAAAATTATTACAGGAACATAAAATTCAGGTTGAGGGTATATTGTTGGAAAAAGCAACAAGCTGGTATGAAGAAGCCAAGACCGTTATCTGGTTTGCTGACCAACATCAGGCATTAGCAGTATTGGCAATTGCCGACAAAATAAAGTCCACTTCCACCGAGGCAATTGCCACTCTCAGAACAATGGGTATTGATGTATATATGTTGACCGGGGACAATACCGCTACGGCAAAAAGTATTGCGTTGCAGACGGGCATTGATCATTATGAAGCGGAAGTATTACCTGAAGAAAAGGCGGCATTCGTAAAACAATTGCAAAGCAAAGGCAAAATAGTAGCCATGGTAGGTGATGGTATCAATGACAGTACAGCCCTGGCCCAGGCAGACATTAGCATTGCGATGGGAAAGGGAAGCGATATTGCTATGGACGTAGCAAAAATGACCATTGTCTCTTCGGATCTAAAAAAGGTTCCACAGGCAATAACATTGTCCAGGCAAACTGTAGCAACTATCCGCCAAAACCTTTTCTGGGCATTTATATATAATGTAATAGGCATTCCGTTGGCAGCCGGTATACTTTATCCCGTTAATGGCTTCCTGCTGAATCCTATGATTGCGGGTGCTGCTATGGCTATGAGCAGCGTAAGTGTTGTAAGTAATTCACTTCGGTTGAAGTGGAAAAAAACAGATCTGTAAATTCTGTAAATCTTATGCCAAACTATGTAATAACCCTATTCCCCTGTTGCCGATACTTTGTAATATCAATAATTAAATATAAACGATTCTAATAATGGACAATACACAAACAAAACAGTTTAAGACAAATATTAAATGTGATGGCTGTATAGCAAAAGTAACTCCCTATCTTAACGAAGTGGCAGGCGCGGGGAACTGGACCGTGGATACTGCTAACAAAGACAAAATACTAACCGTTAGCAACGGAGAAGTGAAAGATATTGAAGCAGCGGTGCAGAAAGCCGGTTACAAAATTGAGCTGTCAGAGCAATAAAAATGTTGTAATCCATAAATAGTGGTTACCTAAAAAACACAATTTATGACTACACAGCTTTTCAAACTTCCATCATCCCGTTAATCGTTCTTTCTACCGAAGGGAGAAATCCCTTCTTAATAAAATTCCTCGTCCAGTTGTATTGTAGGATTACAGGAACTTCAGCTTCATCGCAGGCGACTTATTCGTCAGTCAACTGGCTTTCTTAATAGGTGTAATGAAATGGTTGCTAAGAAAAACAACCAACCGGTTACATTATACCGGTTGGTTCTGATTGGTTAGCTGCCTCCCAATAACAATCTGAAGCCAATATTCCATTGCAGGGCTTCAGCAAAACTGGCGCTGGCATTAAAACCGCTTTGCTTTTGAACCGTAGTGCCGCCGGCTTTCGTTTCAGTTTTGGCATATCCTGCGTACAACAAATTATTCAGCCCTGTTTCCAATTGGATTTTGGGCGTTAAGGCATAGGCAATACCAGGTTGTATGCCAAGCGTGATATTCAATCCCTTTTCTTTTGACATAACGCCGCCGGCATTATCAGGATTGTATCTGCCATCGGCGTGCTCAAACCCTGCTCCTAGCCGTGTTTGAGCAAAAAAGTAAAAGCCGGAACTGCCAAGATTGTAATATTTACGGGCGAAAATACCTATCCCATAAGCATTTTTGTTATAGTCAGACAGACTATGTCTGGAATTGCCATAGCGAAGATCTCCCCCCACTATAAAATTGTCTTTGACGGCAATGCCATAAGAAGGTGATACATTGAAATTTTTATTTTTCACTTCACCTCCGGTAGAATTAATCTGTGAAGTCTGTGAGGAGAAGTATACAGAACCACCTATCAAACTAGTACCTTTGCCGATTTGAGCCATTGAAATACTTACAAATAAGGATAATGTCAAGGTCGAAATGATGGTGAGTAGATTTTTTTTCATATTTTTTTTATGACAAATGTCAATAAAAACTACAATTCCATGCCGGAGGCTGTTCCAGTTTAACACCGAATTATACTAATGAGATATCAAATTGTATACACGATGCAGCGTTTTTAATAAAGCTGCATAACTAAGTATCTGCTTTCAATAATGTAAAATCATCGATATTTGCACCCGCCATGAATCAACCATCATTAGCAGGAGAGGCTCGAAAGACATTGTTGCTGTCAGCACCCATTATTCTGGGTGAGTTGTCGCAGATGGCTTTGCACGTGATAGATACGGCAATGATAGGGGCGCTTGGTTACAAACAACTTGCTGCAGGGGCTCTTGTGCTGGCGGTTATTAATATTCCTTTTGTATTGGGGATTGGTATGACTATTTCTGTCTCCCAAATGGTATCTCTTGCCCATGGAAGATATGACGGACAAAAAGTGTCTCACTACCTTTTCAACGGATTCTGGCTCTGCGTTCTTACAGCAATAGCCATTACAAGTTGTCTCCATTTGGGAAAGAACGTTATCTTTCATTTGGGCCAAGATCCCGAAGTGGCACAACTGGCTGTACCGTTTTTAAACCTCATGAATTGGAGCATTATCCCCATGTTACTCTTTATGGCATTGAAACAATTTGCTGATGGCTTGGAAAAAACCCGTACAGCAATGGTGATTTCGTTATTATCTATGCCGTTGAATATTTTCCTGAACTGGTTACTGATCTTCGGCAATTGGGGCTTCCCAAGGTTGGAATTAGCGGGAGCCGGCTGGGGCACCCTCATCACGAGAAGCCTGATGTTTATCGCTTTGGGGTGGGTCATATTGAGGCATTCTGTTTTCAGCCGTTATATTATGGTACGAAAAAACCAGTGGAAGATCAGAATGAAAACCATGCGGGAACTGCTGCATATAGGGTTGCCCAGCAGTTTGCAGATAGGAATGGAAAGTGGTGCTTTCGCTGTTTCGGGAATACTGGTGGGAACCATTGGCGCAACAGAGCAGGCTGCCCATCAGATTGCCTTAAGTTGTGCTTCTTTTACGTTTATGGTTTCTATGGGATTGGCACAGGGAGCGTCTATACGGGTGAGTAATGCGTTCGGCACCCGAAATCGTCCGAAAATAATCGCTATCGGTAAAAGTACATTTATCACCAGCATTGTCTATGGCGTTTTTTGTGCCACATTGTTTATAACGCTTCGTAATATTTTACCGGCGGCCTTCAACAACGACAACAGCGTGCTGCTGTTAGCCGCCAGTCTGCTGGTATTGGCTGCCGTATTTCAGATATCAGATGCCACACAGGCTATTGGCGCAGGGTTATTACGCGGTATTAAAGACGTTACCGTGCCTACCATTCTTGTAGCGATAGCCTATTGGGTCATCGGAATTCCCATTGGTTACGTACTGGCGTTTCATTTTAAGATGGGTGCAGCAGGCATCTGGTTTGGCTTTATAGCCGGTCTCACTTTTTCAAGCATTTCACTGGCTATCCGATTTAAGCGGATGAGTAGACGGGTATAGCTTTTTTAGGATAGTGTTCTGCGGCAGGTTAATTATTCCGTACCGGACTTAGCGAAGCAAAAATCTACTACCAAAAGTTGTTTGAAGAAATTGATGAAGACAATGTTTTATCTTTTTCAGGTTAGAGAAAAAAAGCAACCCGCTTTTTTAATGTCCAACATCGGAAACAAATGAACAATCCCCTTTCAATCTCTCCCAATCAAGCCCTCGCGATTTGTAAATTAAAACTATCAAAAAACAAAGCGGTAGCCAGCAATGCCGGCAACCGCTTTGCACCATTACACAAAACCACTACCAACCTCCCCCGAGGTTACGGTAGATATTCACCACAGCATTCATTCTGTTTTTTTGTGTCTCGATGAGTTCCATTTTTGCTTCCAGCACATCTCTTTGTGTCATCAAGACTTCCAGGTAGTCTGCTTTGGCATATCTGAATAAGTCGTCAGACAATGCAACCGACTTGTTTAGGGCGTCTACTTGTTTTTCTTTCAGATTATATCCGTTATTCAGGTTAGAAATATTAGCCAGTGAATTACTCACTTCCAGGCAGGCATTGAGAATGCTCTTTTCATAGTCATACAATGCCTGCAATTGTCTTGCATTCGCAGCATTAAACTCAGCCTTGATGGCACTTCTGTTGATGAGTGGTGCTACCAGATCGCCCACCAGTGAATAAGCTATGGAGGCGGGCAGTTTAACGAGGTAAGATGCTTTGAAAGATTGCAATCCGATAATCGATGAAATTTCGAAGGAAGGCAGAAACTCTGCCCGTGCTACTTTTACATCCAAACGAGCCGCCTCCAATTGCAACTCCGCTATCTTAATATCGGGGCGGTTACGCAATAATTGAGAGGGTATTCCTGCACTAACCATTGCCGGAACAATACTCGTAATATCTGTACTGCTCCGCTTGACGGGTTGTGGAAAACGACTTAAAAGTCCGTTGATCCGGTTTTCCGCTTCTGTAATATTTTGCCGGATATCATAGCGGATGCTTTCTGTTTTGAATACTTCTGCCTGAAATTTTTGCACTGCCAGCTCCGTGGCTTTGGTCGCTTCCTTTTGCACTTTTACAATTTCTAAAGCTGCTTTCTGCAAGCCAATATTCTGCTCTACAGTTTCCAGTTGCTTATCCAAAGCCAGCAATTCATAATAGTTGTTGGCTATTTCCGCTACCAGATTTGTCACTACAAAATTTCGCCCCTGTTGTGTGGCTACAAATCGCCTGATTGCGGCCTGTTGTGCGTTTCTGAGCTTTTTCCAGATATCCACTTCCCAGGATGCATAGGCATTAATATTAAAATCCCCCAAGGGATCGGGCATCTTTTTTCCCGGTTCAATGTCAGTACTGGCATCACCTGCTCCCTGGCTGGTATACCGCCCTGGCTTGTCAACACCTACTCCGGCTCTAACGCCACCTACCGGTAAAATGCGACCTTTTCTATAGAGTACTTCACTTCTGGCAATTTCAATTTCCTGCAATGTTGTCATCAGTTCCCTATTAGATGCCAATGCCGTATCTATCAGTTCCTGTAAGAAAGGATCGGTGAAGTATTCTTTCCATTTGATAGTGGCAGCACTGGAAGTATCTGTACCGTTGTTCGTGTACTGTTCGGGTATTTTCAATCGGCTATCCGATGCCGTAATAGCAGGTAGTTTGCAACTGCCCAGATAGAAGCTGGTGGCAACTATCACCAATATTTTTAGTTTAGTATTATACATAGTCTTCGGTATTATCTATTTCTTCTGTTAACGGGTTCTCAGTTTCATGTTTTGCCAGCTTGGTTCTGAAGGCGACTGTACCAAAAATGAAAAACAGTCCTGGTACCAGTATTACGCCGAAACAGGTACCGAACAACATGCCGCCCAGTGCCGCGGTACCAATAGTTCTGTTGCCCAATGCACCCGGACCTGTTGCCACTACCAATGGGAGCAACCCCGCGATAAAAGCGAAGGACGTCATCAGAATGGGGCGGAACCTCGCTTTGGCACCTTCAATGGCGGAGCGATAAACGGAGACCCCTTCTGCATGTCGCTGGATAGCAAACTCCACAATCAATACCGCATTTTTACCAAGCAACCCTATCAACATTATCAGGGCAATCTGCGCATAGATATTGTTTTCCATGCCCAACAACTTTAAAAGAAAAAAGGCACCGAAAATACCGGCGGGCAAAGAGAGTAATACCGGAAACGGAAGAATGAAACTTTCATATTGTGCAGACAGCACCAGGTACACAAACCCCAAACATACCAGAAATATATAGATTGCTTCGTTGCCTCTGGAAACCTGGTCTTTGGAAATACCAGCCCAGTCTATACCATACCCTCTGGGTAATGTCTTTTCGGCTACTTCTGTAATTGCCAGAATTGCCTGGCTACTGCTATATCCCTGCGCAGCGGAACCACTGATTTCAGAAGAAGGATACATGTTATGCCTTGTAACTTCCGCCATGCCGTATACTTTTTCCATTGTCATAAAATCGGAATACGGCACCATATCACCTTTATCGTTCTTTACATACAGCTTTAGAATATCCTCCGGCAAAGCTCTGTATTCCGGTAGGGACTGTACAATTACTTTATACTGCCGGCCGAATTTGATAAAACTTGTTTCATAGTTGCTACCAATTAAGGTAGACAGGCTACTCATCGCATTTTCTATACTGACCCCCTTTTGCTTGGCCAGGTCATTGTTTACATTGAGCATGTATTGCGGAAAACTGGCACTATAAAACGAGAAAACAGAAGTGAGTTCTTTGCGCTTTTTTAAACTAGCGACAAAATCATTATTCACTTTTTCCAGTTGATGATAATCTCCTGATCCGGTACGGTCCAGCAGGCGGAGCTCAAAACCACCGGCGGCACCGTAACCGGGCACAACCGGGGGTTGAAAGAATTCTATTACGGCACCGGGAATATCCTTCGCCTTCTTCTCCAACTCTTCTATTATCTCCTGCGCAGATTCTTTTCTTTCCGACCAGTCTTTCAAATTGATAAGGCAGGTGCCGGAGTTGGCACCTGTACCTTCTGTGAGTATTTCATATCCGGCAAGGGAGGATACTGATTGCACGCCATCAATATCTTCAGACATTTTTTGCAGCCGCTCTGAAATCTCGTTGGTTCTTTCAAGCGTAGACCCGGGCGGTGTTTGTATGATTCCATAAATCATGCCCTGGTCTTCATTAGGAATAAAACCGGTAGGGACCATTTCTGTAAATACCCAGGTAGCAACACAAAAAATCACCAGTAGTCCCCAGGTAATGGCTTTTCGGTTTACAATTCTTTTCAAAACACGTTCATACCGGTTGTTCAGTTTATTAAATCGGTCGTTGAATGCAGCGAGAAATTTGGTAACCGGGTTCACAGATTTAGGGGCCGCATGGTGATTGCGTAGTATGATGGCACACAAAGCAGGCGTAAGCGTTAGTGCCACTATACCCGACAAAATAATGCTGGTAGCCATGGTGATGGAAAACTGGCGGTAAAAAATGCCGACCGGCCCGGACATAAAGGCAACCGGGATAAACACGGAGGCCATCAAAAATGTAATGGCAATAATGGCTCCTGATATTTCGCCCATAGCTCTTTTAGTAGCCGCCAGGGGACTCAGGTGCTCTTCTTCCATTTTAGCATGTACCGCTTCTATCACCACAATGGCATCATCCACTACTATTCCAATGGCCAATACCAGGGCAAACAGTGTAATTAAGTTGAGCGTGATGCCAAACACCTGCATGAAAGCAAACGTACCTATCAGTGATACCGGTACTGCAATAGTAGGAATGAGTGTGGAACGCCAGTCACCGAGAAAAATAAACACTACAATCGCTACCAGGATAAAGGCCTCAACCAGCGTATGCACTACCTTTTCCATAGAAGCGTCCAGGAAACGGGACACGTCATAACTGATTTCGTAGTCGATGCCTTTGGGAAACTGCCCTTCCAACTCCTTCATTTTTTCCTTCACCTCTTTTATCACCTGGCTCGCATTGCTACCGTAGGACTGTTTTAACACTATCGCTGCGGAGGATCGATTATTGAGATTGGAGTAGATGTCGTACATGGAGGAACCAAATTCAATTTCCGCTACATCTTTCAGGCGAAGCAACTCACCACCCGAAGTAGATTTGATGATGATATTTTCGTACTCTTCTTTGTTGTTGTATCTGCCCGGATACTTCAGTACATATTCAAAAGCCTGTGATTTTTTCCCGGAACTTTCACCGGCTTTACCAGGCGAAGCTTCCAGGCTTTGTTCATTAATTGCTTCCATTACTTCTTCAGCCGATACCTTGTAGGCCAGCATGCGGTCGGGCTTTAGCCAGATACGCATCGCATATTCTCTGTTGCCCAATATCTCCGCATATCCTACCCCGTCTACTCTTTTTAATTCAGAGAGAATATTGATGTCGGTAAAATTGAAGAGAAACTTCTGGTCAAGTGTGCTGTCTTTGCTGTAGAGATTGATATACATCAGCATGTTGGATTCCACCCGGCTGATTTTTACACCTTCCCTTACCACCAGCGGCGGCAGCTTATTTACTACTGACGCTACCCTGTTTTGTACGTTCAACGATGCCTGGTTGGGATCTGTACCAAGATTGAACACTACCTGAATAGAAGCTTCCCCATCATTCCCCGCATCGGATGTCATATACTTCATGCCGGGTACACCGTTAATAGCCCGTTCCAGTGGAATGAGTACGGCTTTGGTCAATAACTCGTTGTTAGCACCGGGATATTCCGCTACGATGGTTACTTTGGGGGGCGAAATGGAAGGAAACTGTGTAACCGGTAACGAATTAAGACATAATATGCCGAGGAAAACGATCACCAGTGATATCACAATGGACAACACAGGTCGCTCAATAAATTTATTAAACATATACAATGGTCTTTCGGGTGAAAAATTATTCTGCTTTCAAATTGAGCTTCGATAAAACCTCTTCGGGCTTTACATACCTTACCTCCACTTTCTGATCGTCTTTTACCGTTTGAATACCCTCCAGTAAAATTTTGTCGTTCACCGAAATATCATTGGCAACTACATATAGGTTGGGAAGTTGCGCCAGTACTTGTATGTTCTTAGAAGAAAGTTTTCCATCCTCTCCAACCAGGAAAACGTATTTTTTGTCCTGTATTTCGTAAGTGGCTTTTTGAGGAATCACCAGTGCCGATTTCAACGGGGTATGCATCATGATTTTTCCTGTCTCGCCGTTTCTCAAAATCCCATTCGGATTGGGAAAGCGTGCCCGAAAAGCGATGGTGCCTGTTTCAGGATTAAATTCTCCTTCCACCGTCTCCACCATTCCTTTATGCGGGTAAGGCTGATTGTTAGCCATTCGTAACCCTACTTCCTTAAAGCCGGGCTTGTCCTTATTCATGATATAATTAATGTACTCCGGTTCGGATACGTTGAAGTACACAAACAATTGACTGTTGTCAGAAAGGCTGGTTAACAGCTCACCCTCATCTATAAGGCTACCCTGTTTTTTAGGTATACGGTTTAAAATTCCAGCAAATGGTGCGGTAATATTGGTAAAATCCAAATGCGTATTGGCCAGTCTTTGCCCGGCTTTTGCCTGTTGTAACTTAGCTTTTGCCACTGCCAGTTCATTAGGCGATACAATATTTTTGCCAGCTAAAATTTCAGTATTCTGTAATTCTATTTCTGCCGCTTTTACCTCTGCATCAGCTTTTTCAGCCTCTGCTTCCATCAGGTTGGGCATAATTTTAAAGAGCAACTGTCCTTTCTTTACCTGTTGCCCTTCATCTACATATATCTTTTGCAGATAGCCTTTTTCCTGCGCCCTTATTTCAATATTTTGAACGGATTGAACCTGCGCAACATATTCTCTCATCAGAGAAGTATCCATTTCATAAGGGCTGGTACTGGTATAATGGATGGTATCTTCTTCCTGTTCTTTGTGTGATTGGCAGCCAAATAGGCTGAATAATATGATCGTGAATGCCAGCGTAATAATTCTGTACATATAGGTGATGATGTGTAACCGGTAGACTCGGGCGATTGCCAGATGGGTTAAGTCCGTTTTCCGGAAACTAAATGTTAATGTAATGGTGAATGATACTCTTACAACAGTGGTATAAAAGTCCGGGGGATGACTTTATTTTTCTGTATCAAATACGCAGGTTATGTACAGCAAGATAGAGGTTATCTTGCACAAGACAAGTATGGTATCCCGGCCAAAAACCCCGATCAGCAGGTGTGTTGATATCCAATAACGCAATCAACGAATCGATGACCCAAACCGGTAAAAAATCCTCCTGAACGTATCCGGTTGCTTCATCCGACCACTCTTCTTCAGACTCTGAAAGAGTATAGTCAGAATTATCATCATGCTGGTTTGCATGTGGAACTTGGGAATGATTGGCTTTGAAAGAGATGAAATCCTTTACCGGGAAGGCTTCTGTATTCTTTCCCAGAAAAAGCAGGGTATATAATATGAGGAGCAATGATTTCATTTCCGGCACAAAGGAAAATAGAAAAAACCAGATATGAGAAAATTTATTTTGTTTTCCCTTCAAAATATTTCGTTAAATCCGACGAAAGCTACTACTTCCTTAAAATTTTGTCCATCGCTTTACCCTTTGCTAATTCGTCTACCAATTTGTCCAGATAACGGATTTGCTGCATCAACTTATCCTCTATTTCTTCTACACGATAGCCGCAGATAACCCCGGTAATTTTTGAAACATTGGGATTAATATGTGGAGCTTTTGCAAAAAACGTCTCAAAGTCAACTTTGGCATCCAGTTGTTTTTGAAGACCTTTTTCATCATATCCGGTCAACCAGTAAATGATGGAATCCACTTCTTCTTTTAACCGGCCTTTTTTTTCTGCCTTTTGAATATACAAAGGATAGACGCTGACAAACGACATTTTAAATACCCGGGTATTCTGCATTGTATTCGAACTTACTAGTTAAACAGGTATTTCTTTTTTTCTAAAAGAAACGATCTTTTTGATCAGCGCCTCCGGCAGCGGTTTATTGAGTGGGAACTGAATAGCCGCCCTACTTACTTTCAGCTCCTTCAAATCAGTTTCAAAATGTTTTAATAAACCTTCGGACCAGGGGCTTGAAATAGAAAGATGGTTTGCATAACCCGAATAGTAAATCAGAAAATATTTCCCCAGTTTAAATGCGGGGATCTGGTAACTGATAACTTCTGTTGCATCAGGTGCTATTTGCTTAATAATCGTACGAATCTTCTCCATTCTTTTCACAACTTCTGAGGGGAATGCTTTGTGATATTCATCGATGTTTTTATAGTCTGTTTTAGCCATACTGATTATTTTATTAAAGGAAGATATCTATGACGGTTATCCACAATAATCCAGATCAGTATCAACCAGATTACCAGCGCAATTATCAAACCATCTCTGGCTACTGTTAAATGTGTAAACAGTACGCCAGTCATGACGGGTACTATTACCAGCGCGCCGAGTGCCCTGGTTTTTGGAACGAGAATCAATATCCCGCCCAAAACCTCCACACAGCCAACGAGCGGCATCAGCCAGCTTATTTCCGCAAAAGCAGCATTATCCTTTAACAAGTCTTCCGGCAAGTCCTCCGGGACGGGCATATAATGTAAAAACTTGTCGAGTCCACCGTTAATGAGCAATAGTCCAAAAAGAGAAAACACCACCGCCTTTACAATCTTCATATGCATGCAATTATTGTTCCTGTTAAATTAAGGAACAATTTATAAAAGTGCTACATACGATCAATTGCCATTTGGCAAGAAACACCTCTTATTGGAAGATATTTTTTCCCTCATCATAAACCGGGCTCTCAATGTTTAAAAAATTTAAAACACTATGAAATACATGGTGTTGGGATAAATTTTCATTGGGCTTCAGTTGCTTTGAATTGTCGGATAGCCAAACCAAAAAAGGAATCTCATACTGTTCCTTCGGCGCAAAACTCATGGGAACTCCATGCATATAGAGATTTTTTTCGCCTAAAGACTCGCCATGGTCTGAAACAAAAAGCATAGTGCTTTTATAGTCTTTTAATTGTTTTAAATCTTCAATTACGTTGTGCAGAATGTAGTCCGTATAAACAATCGTATTGTCATATGCATTGAATAACTCGTTTTGAGAACAATTTCCTAATTCAACGCTATTACAAACTGGTTGAAAATGTTCAAATTGAGGCGGATATTTTTTACTGTATGTGGGTCCGTGGCTTGTGGTGGTATGCAGCACAACCAGGATCTTATTTTTCGTACTTGCCAGTATCTGTTCTTTTAGTCCTGACAAAAGTAATTCATCGTAAATGCATCCTTCTCCTTCACAATCTGGTAACAGCGCTTCTCTATTATGATAATTTTTTACGTGAACAGGAGGTTCGCCCCAATTGGTTGTTCTCCAAATAACTTCAATATTATTTCGATACAAATAATTGGGAAGAATTTCATACAAATCGCCCGTGTTCGCATGTTCTAAAATACATTTTACCCCTGCAGTAGTATAAGTGGCACAGGAAGTGGCATTAAAATGAAATAAATTCTGCGTTTGAGAAAGAAGAGGATTCGTATTTTTTTCATAGCCATACAAAGAAAAATTCTGACTTCTGGCAGACTCTCCTATTACTAAAACCACAATTGCTTTCTCATTATCTCTTTGAGTGGCGTCTGGTAACAAGATTTCTTTTTTGTTTCTCTGGTAATCATGAATATAAAAAAGCGAAATATTTACCGTATAACACCAGGGCATAGCGAGCCCGCCTAATTGCTTCGAATTTTTGTCTATCCACAACCAATTCTTTGCATTAGCAAATGCAACAACCAGCATAAACAACAGCGTTAGCGAAGAAGATATCAGAAACTTTTTTAGCGTTACATTTATTATTTTAGCCTTAATAATATAGATAGCGGGCACTACGCCGAGTAGAAGTATATACAATACCAGTTTGAAAGAAAAAAAGCTGCCGGCCTCTTCAACGTTTGTATTAAGCACATTTCCTACCATACTTTCGTCTATTATCACATTATAAGTATTGATAAAATAAACCGCAATTGCATTGACAATAAAGAATACAACCAATAAGAACTTTCCTACAAAACGTGAGAGAAACAGGAGAAGGTAAAATACAAAAGCATTTGCAACAAGCATTAGAATAACTAAACTTATTATCATAATAATTCCGTTCACACTTTTATAATCAAGATTGTTTACAACAAATCTATAAAATGGGAAATGGAAAAATATTAAATTCAGCAAACTCATCAACAAAGCAAAATGGGTTATCCTTATCTCAGTTTTTAACATAAATAGTAACAGCTTTAAATAACGTGACAACTAAACTTGCAAAGGAAAAGTAAAATATGATTAAATTTTCTTGAATTATTTTACCGATCAAGGCAACACAGCAACCCAGAACGGCTACAACAAAAATCAAGTAATATTTTCTTTTATTCATCAAAGGCCAGGCTTTATATTGCTGGCTGATGAAAATGCCTGTAAGGCCTGAAATATAACCAATAGTACTCCCTATAAAAACATCGAGTGGGTAATGAGCCCCTACTCCTACCCTGGTAGATACAATAATCAGCCCAATACTGAGCATCATAAAAATCCACAACATTTTAAATTTCAGCTTTTGAGGCATAAATGCAATAGACAATACGGTAAGTATCGTAAAGGTTGTAATTGAATGTCCGGACGGACAGCTATTGTGCCCGGTGAGTGTTTTTCCTAAAATAATAAATTCGCCATGATCGAACACTGCAGCAGGTCTGGGTATTGCCAATATGTTTTTTAACAAAACAGAAAACACCAAAGATGCCAACAAACTCCAAATCAAAGGGGTTCGGATTTGGGGGACATACACTATTAAAACGCTTATAAGCGACAAGAATACCAGCGTGTCGCCTAGTTGAGTGAGATTAAGTTGAAGGCTTGGATATTGACCTAAATTATGATTGACAAAAAGGAAAACGTGTTTTTGAATTTGTATGTATTTGTCCACCCGCAGACAGCCCTGGCTGTACAGGGATAAAACAATAGCAATTAATATAAGTACTGGAGGCACGAATGAAAAAGGCCTGATTCTTGAATAATTGTTAGGAATATTTCCTTCCATTATATATCGTTTGAACTTTAGTTGGGACTTCCGGATTGACGACCGATATGACAAAAATGATAAAGACAAGAGAAAGAAAGGAGGGAAACCCTCTGGAACAATGCAAATATTGTAAGTCAGGGGTATATAATTTTGGGTGGAGTCGGTTCAATTTTAACGAAAAACTCTTCGATCCATGGGCTTCTTTTCACCATCCGCAATGGTTTGACTATCTTTTCCTTTGTGTGTTTTATTGTCCACTTTCCCAATGCAAAGCTATAACCTTTCAAGGTTTGGTATGTAGCAATGCCAGGCTTATTGAAAGCAGCGCGGTAGGAACTTTTCCCGATGTATAGACAAATTGAAACTTTTAAAATTTGTTTCAAGGTCTCAAGAATATGGAGTAAATATTTACGAAAAACCCTGCTACCCCGAGGCGTAGCTGGCTTATCTGAATGGGCAAAGGGCAAATGATCCATGGTTAAACTATATAAAGCAAGTCTCTCAAAGGTAATGGCATTATACAATACAACCAATACCCATCACACAATCCGGACTCCTTCTTTTTGCTCACCTGGGGTTACCTACCCAACAATTAATATGCTCAAGTCCTTGCCAGGCAAGGGGATATCAGGGCACGCTTCTAAAGGATTGTTTGCACTATGAAAAGGAGGTTTGTCCCCGCCGTCACTTACAACGGATGAATTGCCGGGAAAATAGGGGTTTTCAGCTATATTTTGGTATCCGTTTACTGAGAATATTGTGACAAAATAATTTAGACCAAAGTGTGGGCAGATAGTCTGGAAGCATATATTTGCTAAATTTTAAACTTCAAACAATACTTATGAACAAAGGAGAATTGATTGACAAAATCGCCTCAGATGCAGAAATTACCAAGAAACAAGCTGCTGCCGCACTTGATTCATTTACAGAAGCAGTTGCTAAAACCTTGAAGAAAGGTGATAAAGTAACCCTGGTTGGCTTCGGTACTTTTTCAGTATCTAAAAGAGCTGCACGTAACGGACGTAACCCACAGACTGGCGCTATCATCAAAATTAAAGCTAAGAAGGTAGCAAAATTCAAAGCCGGAAAAGAGCTGTCTGAAAAGATTTAATTCAAGGCATTGATAAAAGCCGTCTGGTGTAAATAGCCAGGCGGTTTTTTATTACTGTAATGTAATAGTGGAGTTGGAATCTCCACAACAAATGCTATTCCTCCGGTTTTGACGTAGCGTCCAATTCAGTCAGAATCTTATTTACATCTTCTTCCGTATTGGTGAGTTTCTTTTTACAGATTTTAATCAACTCGGTAGCCCGTTTTACTTTTTCAGACAACTCATCAACCGAAATTTCTCCCTGCTCTATTTCGGAAACGATAGCTTGCAATTCCTCAAAAGCCTCAACGTATGTAATCTTATCTTTCATGGCTATTTATTTTTGTCTGGTTGTACAATACTGGTAATGGTTCCTTCAAGCAGTTGTGTATGAATGGTGTCACCGGCATTTACAGCCTGATTGGAACGGATCGCTTTACCATTAAGAAGCGTAATACTGTAGCCACGCTTGAGAACGTTAACAGGATCCATATTGTTCACATTCTTCTCTAAACCGGATATTTCCATTGATTTTTCTTTCAATAGTAATCTACACTGTCCTGTCAGTTGTTGTTGAACTCCCACAACAGATGCGTCAAAATATAATAGTTGCCTCTGTGCTTCTTTTCTGATCTTGTCTGCCTCATTTTCTACTGCAGCTCGGGATCGGTTGCAAAACCCGTTAACAACAGACACAATATCTTCGTTTATCACCCTCAAGTCGACTTTAGCCGTCCGCAATCGGAAAACAGCTTGTTGACGGAGACGGTCAGAAATATTCCGTGTTTCGCCACGGTTCATCTGCAGGACATTCCGGGTACTCAACTTAAACGTGCTAATGGAAGTTTGAAACCGCTCTTTTTCCTCTTTCAATATCCGCAGAGACAATTCTGCAATCCGCTTTTCAGCCTCCTGCACAGGAACCGAAAAATGATGAAAACGTTGTAACAAATATTCTGCAAGTTTGGTAGGGGTAATCTGATTGGAAAAAGAAATCATTTCAGACACCGTTTCGTTGGTGGCATGCCCGATGCCTGTTATCACCGGAAGTGGAAACATTGCTATCGCCTTTGCTAATTCATAATGGTTATAACAGGATAGCCCCACATCGCCGCCACCGCCGCGTACTATAGCCACCGCATCAAAATGATGCCTGACTTTTTTTATTCTTCTTAGTTGATTAATAATACCAGGCACCGCGTTCTCTCCCTGCAACAAAGAAGGAAACAGGAGATAAAAAAACTGATAGTTCCAGTCATTGGTTTCAATCACTTTCAAAAAGTCGGCAAGTCCCTTGCTGGTCTCTACTGAAATGATTGCTATCCTTTGTGGCAACAAGGGCAAAACCTGCTGCTTATTGTTGTTGTAAATACCTTCTTCTTTCAATCGATTGATTGTATCCAGTTTTTCAGCTTCCAGGTCTCCCAGCGTAAAGGCGGGATCAATATTCATTATGGACAGCGAAAGTCCGTAAGCAGGATCAAAAATTACTTTTGCCAGAAACAGAATTTTGATGCCATCTTTCAGGGGCTCCTTAAGCGTTCGCAGAAAAACCTGGTTAATTCGGAGATAATCATCTCTCCACAAAATCGCTTTAAATTGCGCAATCACCCGTCCCTCTTTTTTTTCCACCAGTTCCGGATAACAATGACCGGAGTGTCTGTAAAAGTTGAGCTTATTCATCTCTGCCTTCACCCAAAAAGAACTGGTATACCTTTCGCCAAGCGTTTTTTGTATACTTTTGCTCACCTCATAAAGAGAAAATATGGATTTTCCATCTATCTTTTCCGGCATCAGCTTTTCTTTAACATAAGAGCGCAATATTACAAAGGAATGCTCATTAATGCTACAGATATCATTATACAACAGTTTGAAGTTACTTATGTAACGATCCAATATCTTTGCTTTTTATTCAACGCTCGATGGAAGAATCATTTGAACTGCCCGTACGTTTCAACAACTCCGACCTCATGTTTCCCGCTACATTGCAAGCCTCTCAGTATAGTCACCGTATCCTGGTTTCGATGGATAACCAGGTGATTATTTTTGAACCCGACGAAGAAAGAAACTACCGGGCCATTTTACAAGATGCTGATACAAACGTCAATATTGCGCTTGTACAATCTATTGCATTAGCCATAGAATCCGTATTTAAGTAAACGACAATTTTAGTGGAAAATTCATTTTGTGTAGGACTCGTGTTGGGGCAGAGCCTTTGGAAAAATGTTGTTTTAAGGACATGAGTATAGAATATAAGCGGGCAGGCAAACTTGTCCGCTTATTATTTAATTGTTTTATCCTTCCTAATAAAAGAATGATCACTTTATGTTACTTTCGAACACGACATGAGAATAACATCTTTAATAGTTTTACTTTGCTTTTACTCTTTTCAGCTTAAGGCCCAAATCGTAAATGAACCGAAAAACAATCCCACAAATTGGTCTAAGTCTTATGAGCCTTTTCGGATTGCGGGTAATCTTTATTATGTGGGTACACACGATCTGGCGGCCTACCTGGTTGTAACAAAAAAAGGAAATATCCTGATTAATACAGGCTTGGCCAGCTCCGCTCTCCAAATAAGCAAGAGCATTGAAAAGCTCGGTTTCAAATATAAGGACCTCAAAATATTGCTTACTACACAAGCACATTTCGATCACCTGGGAGCCATGGCGGCCGTTAAAAAGCAAACCGGTGCGCAATTTTGGGTAAATGCCGGTGATACTGCCGAGGCAAAATCCGGTGGGGCCACAGATTATGAACTGGGCTACCTAGGTACAAGTTTTGCTCCTATTGTGCCGGATAAAATTCTACATGACAAAGACATAATTGAATTGGGCGACACAAAACTGACGCTGTTGAACCATCCCGGACATACCAAAGGATCTTGTAGCTATTTGCTGGATGTAACAGATGAAAAGAGAACTTACCGGGTGTTGATTGCTAATATCCCTACCATCATTATCTCCCGGAAGTTTGCTGAAGTGTCAGAATACCCCAACATTAAAGAAGATGTTGCCAATTCGCTTACAGCCATGAAGGCACTGCAGTTCGATATATGGGTGGCCTCCCATGCCAGTCAGTTTAATATGCACTCCAAACGCAAACCCGGTGACCGGTACCACCCGGAAGCTTTTGCAGACAGAGCCGGTTACGACGAGATTTTAGAGAATGTATGGAACGATTACAAGAAAAAATAAAAGGATGGCTACATTAGTTTTCTTTTGGGAAGAAATACTGTTACCAACCCAATCAGGGGAAGGTAGGCGCAAACGGTATATACGTAGCTGATGTTGGTAGCGTCCGCCAATTTGCCAAGGAGTGCGGAAGCAATACCCGCAATACCAAACGCAAATCCAAAAAACAGACCGCTGATCATCCCCACTTTATTGGGCATCAATTCCTGTGCGTACACCAGTATTGCAGAAAATGCCGAAGCAAGGATCAGACCGATGAATGTAATAAAAATGCCTGTCCAAAATAAATTCACGTAAGGCAGCATCAGTGTAAGTGGAGCTATGCCAAGTATGGAAAACCATATCACTACTTTTCTTCCAAAACGATCGCCTATAGGGCCGCCCAAAAGTGTGCCAAGTGCCGAGGCACCCAGAAATAGAAAAAGATAAAATTGCGACTGTTGTACGCTTACATGAAATTTATCCATCAGAAAAAAGGTAAGATAACTGGATATGCTTGTCATGTAAACAAACTTGGAAAAAATAAGGATCAGCAATACACAAATGGCTAGCGTTACCTGTCCTCGTGTGTATGAAACCTGTTCCATTACTGATTTATTCTTTGAAAAAGCAGGCAGCAGCAAAAATGCACTATACCATACCCCTACCCTATACAATACAAAAATGGCTAGTAGCGCTGCTATAGAAAACCAAGCTATATATCCCTGACCAAAAGGAATGACAAATGCGGCGACCAGCAAAGGACCCATGGCACTTCCGCCATTGCCGCCCAATTGAAAAATTGACTGGGCCAATCCTCTCTTTCCGCCTGATGCCAAAAATGCCACCTTAGAGGCCTCAGGGTGAAATATGGAGGAACCGATTCCTATTAATGATACCGCCACTAAAATGGTAATGAAGCCATGTGCATTGGACAACAACAAAATACCCACCAATGAAAAACACATTGCAACAGCAAAAGCATAAGGTTTGGGATGCTTATCCGTATAGTTGCCCACAAAAGGCTGAAAGATGGAGGCCGTCAACTGAAAAACAAGCGTGATGATCCCTACCTGGGTAAAACTAAGTTTGTAATTTTCCTTCAACAAAGGATAGGTCGCAGTAATCACGGATTGCATCAGATCATTTAGAAAATGACCAGCACTGATGGCAAATAAGATGGTAAAAATGGTCTTTTGAGTTTCCTGAGCTGCTGTTGTATTCATACTATCTGCTTATCCTTAAACCTCTTCTGGCAAACAAACGCTACACCGGTAAACATGGGCTACATAGAATTTTCTACCTATTATTCTGCCGGTTTTTAAAATTCTGCGCAAGGTACAAACTTATTGGCAATAGTTTGGTTGTTGCATTTACGCCACAACGTCAACTTAAACAAGCCAATGTGAAAATTTGAAATGCACCCGGGCTGAATACCAGAAATGAAATTATCTTAGTATATTTCACCATATATAATTACTGTTTTGGCAAAAACTCGTGTTCAATCCATTGATATTATGCGGGGCGTCACGCTCTTTCTCATGCTTTTTGTCAACGACTTGTATGAGCCGGGCGTTCCGCAATGGCTAATCCATACAACGGCAGATACTGATGGTATGGGGTTGGCAGACTGGGTATTTCCCGGGTTTCTTTTTATGGTGGGGATGTCAGTTCCTTTTGCAGTGGATGCGCGAAAAAAGGCTGGGGATATTGAATTGGCGATTTTTCTACACGTACTGCTCCGTACTCTCAGCCTGTTTGTAATAGGTATTTTGATACTGAATAGCAGCAGGCTCTCACCGGAGCTAACTGGAATGAATCGGTTTGTGTGGACCTTGCTGGTATACCTGTGTGTGTTTCTTATATGGAATGTGTATCCCTCCCCCACATCCCGACCAGTAGTTTTTATAATACTGAGGGTTTTAGGAATTGTGGGTTTAATTATATTGGTTTCTATTTTTCAAAGTGGCACGTCCGAAAACCCCGGCTGGCTTATCATTAGCTGGTGGGGTATACTTGGATTAATTGGCTGGGGATATTTGGCTGCCTCTGTCGCCTACCTCTGTGTTGGAAATAAAATAGCGCCGATAGTTTTCATTTGGATGATTTTTCTCCTTTTAAACATACTGTCGCAGTTGGAACTATATACACTTCCGGCATGGTTCGAGCAATCCTTCGGTGTGATTGCCGGTGGTAGTGTACCCTGTATCACCCTGGCTGGTATGATTGCCGCACTGATTACCCGTAGAAAGACGATTAATTTTTTACAAATTTTCGGAATATTGGTATTGATTGGCGTGGTCTGCATAATTGGGGGTCTACTTCTCCGAAACTGGTTCATCATTTCCAAGATTCGCGCAACACCCAGTTGGGGCATGATTTGCATAGGCTTCAGCTTCGTTCTTTTTGCCCTCTTTTTGTTTGTGGTAGACATCTTGCGTTTATACAAATGGGCTAAACCATTTGAGCTTGCCGGTAAAAACTCACTTACCACTTATCTGGCACCTGATGTTATTTATTATTTGTGCTGGGGTTGGAGTATCCCCCTGTTTTTTTACAAACACCCCGAAAATCCAATACTGGCGGTTACAGGGTCGTTGGTTTGGGCTGCAGCAATGGTTGGCTTTTCGATACTATTGTCCAAAATTCACATCCGCTTAAAGCTGTGAACGATTACTTATTTATACGGGAAGGATTGTCCGCTACAAAATCTGCCCATCCGTTTTTAGATTTCTTTTTGGGCATAGGGGAAGGTACCGGTGATCCCAACTGAATTTGGTGACAGATAGCAACAGCAAGTGCATCAGAGGCGTCATATGAAGAAATTGGCGCGTCCAATACTATTATATGTTGCAGCATTTTCCATACCTGCTCCTTGTCTGCATTACCATTTCCCGTAATAGACTGTTTAATTTTCCTTGGAGAATATTCTGTTACAGGAATACCTGCCTGCATGGCCACTGCAATCGCCACTCCCTGTGCCCGTCCCAACTTCAGCATACTTTGCACGTTTTTGCCAAAAAAAGGAGCTTCAATAGCAAAATAGTCGGGCTTGTACTTACCTATCAATAAAGCTACCTGCTTATGAATTAAGCTCAGTCGCTCATAATGGTTCTTATGTGTGGAAAGTTTTACCGCGTTCATTTCCAATAATTTCACAGAAGAATCGTTAATTGCAATAATACCATACCCCATAACAATGGTTCCGGGGTCAATACCTAAAATTACCTGTTGCTTTTTATGCAAATTGAACGCTTTTTAAATCCGTTTTTTGTATTCAGCAAAAGTATCAAAATAATACTCAACCGGGTGATAGGTCCGCTGGTTTTTGTATGGCTCACCTGGTCCATCTATCAGCAGGTGGTGATGCAGCCCAATTTGGAGGATGCTCTTCATCAACTTTTCGGCTTATTATATGGTCCGCAATCCTGGATGTTTTGGACAGCAGTAACCCTATCTTTAGTAAACTGGCTGCTGGAAGCCCGCAAATGGCAGGTATTGATGAGTCCGCTTCAAAGTATATCTTTAGTTGAGGCGTTCAAAGGCACTTTAGCAGGTATTGCTTTTGCTATCAATACACCCAACCGGATTGGTGAATATGGCGGCAGAATGATATACCTGCGCAAAGAACACCGTATTCATTCTATTGCGCTTACAATGGTTGGTAGCGCAGCACAGCTATTGGTTACCCTTATCTTTGGGGTACTGGGCGTAATATTGGTGAAAGCCTGTTTTACCGACATCACCACTCCGTATATAAGCAATAACTGGTTCAATATTTTTATTGGGGTGGTTTTCGTTTTCACTGTAGCAGGTTGTCTGCTCTTCTTTCGGCTACAGCGTATCGTTTCATTTTTTTACTGGCTGCATTTACCCTCCAAATGGCTGCAATATGTTAAAGTGATCGGCGAAATCCCTGTTAGTTTTTTGTTAAGAGTGTTATTGTTGTCGGTCCTTCGTTATGTTGTTTTCGTCTCTCAGTATATATTGCTCCTGCAGTCTCTGCAAATTGACATACCACTAACAGATGCATTCTGGTTAATAAGCGTTTTATATCTAATTTTAGCACTTGTGCCTACTGTTACGTTGTTGGAGTTAGGTGTAAGGGGCAAAACCAGTATCTTGTTGTTGCAGGGGTTTAGTAGCAACACAATTGGTATTTATGCAGGCGGTATGGCAATATGGATTATCAATTTGATAATTCCGGCTCTGGTAGGAAGTTTTTTTGCTGCCAGGCTGAAACTATTTAATACTAAGAAATGAGATTGAAATTTTTAATTACAATATTGACACTGGCTTTTGCCACAAGACTCTCTGCAGGCAATGAGTTTTGCAGTATCCGGAATACGGCTTTTTCACCTGGAGAAAAAATTACATTAAAAGTATATTATAGTGTAATTGGCTTGTATGTAGATGCCGGCACTGCTACATTCACCACTTCGCTTGAAAATTACAATGGCACACCTGTGTATCATTCAGTTGGCGAGGGATGGTCTAATTCTGCTTATGACTGGATCTTTAAGGTAAGAGACCGTTATGAAAGCTACTACGACACTGCCACCTTTAAGCCCTATCGTTTTATCCGAAATATTGAAGAAGGCCACTACAAAAAGCATGAGAACGCCAGCTTCAATTATGAAAACAAAACGATTGTTACCAACACAAAAGTAATACAGTCACAAGAATGTGTGCAGGATGTAATAAGTGCCGTATTTTATGCGAGAAATATCGATTTTGATAAATACAAAGTCAACGACAAAATATACCTTACTTTATACCTGGATGATGAATTGCACCCCATGTATGTACGCTATATGGGTAGAGAGACCATTAAAACCCGTTACGGGAAATTCAAGGCTATAAAATTCAAACCACTGCTAATTAAGGGTACCATGTTTGAAGGGGGAGAAAAAATGACTGTATGGGTAAGCGACGATGGAAACAGACTACCCCTGCGAATAGAAAGTGAAATAGTAGTGGGCAGTGTAAAAGTAGATATGATGGGTTATAGAAATCTTCGTTATCCATTAACTTCTATGGTAAAATTCCGCTAATAAATTAATCATTTTCCACTTAGTAGCCGCTTCAAAACATTCGCCAATACTGTAAAATTAGGGTCTTATGGATAAGTCTATGATATTGGCTGCTATAAAAAAACAATTGGAGTCTACAGCGGAATTACATCAGCAAAATCTGGATGAGATCAAACAAAGTATATCCGGCGAAACAAAAAGAACTGCGGGTGACAAACATGAAACGGCATTGGCCATGCTTCAAAGCGAGCAGGAACGAATTGGCAGACACCTGAAACAGGTAAAAGAGCAACTATCCGCCCTTCTTCAATTGATGACTTCAAACAGTACTAGACCGGATGGCAGCGGTAGTTTGGTAACTACTGATAAAGGCATATTCTTTATTGCGATAGCAGCGGGAAAAATAGAAATCAACCGGGAAACCATTTTTGCAGTATCCCCCGCCGCACCTATTACTTCCTATTTGCTACACACGAATGTGAGTGAGTCCTTTATACTCCAGCGGCAAACCTATACGATATTGAAGAAACAGTAATTACTCCCTGCATCCTAGCCATTGATAAAAGCAGATTTGGATCCCTCATTTCACTCTTACGCCTTACAGTACTTTTCGTCACGTGATTTTGGGGTTTCATCACATTTTGAAGTAACATTCTACGCTAAACCTGTATCCTTGCAATAACCATTTACAATCATTCTATGACAATCCGCTGGCGACGGCATGACTTAACTCCTACCAGGATTCCGCTGCAGATAGCTGCCGAGAATATCTCCCGATCTGTACAAAGATCCGGAGATATGATGCGAGGGAATTGCTTCGCACTTGATAAGAAAATCGAATATTTAACAAACTATATCAATCGCCTAAAACCGCATACTCCGGTGTTGCCCAATACGGGAAATGTCTGCTCAAACACAATGCAGTCCTGCAATTTTCAGGCTGCCCCGATGTTTTTGATACCATTTTTTGAAAATGCCCGTAAGCATGGTGTAAGCCTTAAGGAAAAATCATGGCACAGGATTAACATTTTCCGTGCTGCCAAATACATTTATTTTGATGTGTACACGAGCAACAATCAGGTAATCCGGAAAACCGGGATTGGATCGAAAAATGTGAAACAATATCTATTATTCATTTATCCTCACACACATGAATTACTTATCAGAGCTACCGACAAATACTTCGTCTACCCCTCCCTCCGATCCTGATAAAACGCCCACTGGATGGGATAGGTTTCTGTGGTGGCTGGCTGCTGCTGACCCACAGTTGATGAAGGATTGCGGGCCGGACAAATTCCGATACGCGGTAATTGGTTACACCGTAATGGCAACGTGGATTTTTGCCACATTAGCGTGGGGGTATTTTTTTTCTACACTTTTTGATGAAAGTCTAATCGTTATACCGGCAGCCTTATTTTTTGGTTTTGTAATCCTTACCATCGACCGGGGATTGATAGCTGGACTGAACAGCAATGGTGGGAGAAATAAATGGTTTACACTATCATTGCGGCTGGTGCTTGCGTTAATCATTGGTTTTTTTATTTCCCAACCAGTTGTATTAATGCTCTTTCAAAAAGACATTGACGGGCACATGCCGATAGTGAACGAAAGAAAAATATCGGGTTATACACAACAGGTCCGCAACGAAAATATTATCCCTCTTGAGAAAACAACCGCCGAAATCAATCGCATCCGGAACGAACAACAATTAAAAGAGTTGGAAATACAGGATTTGAAGAATGCTTATATCAGGGAGACAGATGGAACCGGTGGTTCGGGGAAAATTGGAGAATCTACCATTGCCCGGGTGAAAAAAACAGCTTATCTGAAAGCCGAAGAAGACCTTGTGGCCTGGAGAAGAAATACACAACCTTCTTTAGACAGTGCGCGGGCACAACAAAAATATACGGAGGCGGCTATACAATCCCGTATAAAAGAATTTGAAAAAAGTTTGTCAAATGGATTTCTGAGTCGGATAGAAACCCTGGAGGATCTCATGCAAAGTCATCCACCAGTAAAATCCCGGTATCGCCTGGTGATCATGTTGATTATGCTGATTGAATTAATGCCCCTGCTGACTAAATTGATGATGCCTTCTGGTCTTTATGAAGAAAAGTTGCGGGACGCTGTCACCGAAAAAAAGCTGAGATGGTTGAACGAAAGGGCTGCCCAAAAAGAAGTTGAAAAGGAATTTTACGAGAAAGCTGTTGATAGCGACCGGCAATTGCAATCTGAAATAATGGCGGCTATGAATGCCTGGCGGCGCAAAGAGGCAGAAGACAGGTTCAATGAATGGAAGCGACAACCCGGGAAGCTGCGCCAGTATTGGGATGATATTAAAAATAAGTTACTTTACTTTAGCCGGAATTAAAGTATCCGCAGCGATATCGTTACATATCTATCGCAAATTGTATTGCTTGAATAAATGTAGTTTTCACAGGTAGGTAGGGAAGCCGGCAATTAAGAAGACTTACAGACAATATACCATATAAAGTTAAAGTCAAAATAATATCCAATCCTCAAATTGATATCTTTCAATTGCATATCTTTAAGCCATTAATGTAGAGCATTTATAAAATACGGCTTTTATGAATCGTAAAGATTTTTTTAAACTAACGATACCGTCTACCCTCTTAATGGCTAATGGAAAAATTGTGAAAGCTGCTGATGAGATTGCAGCACAAATACCTAATTCCGAGCCGGTTCTCCGGTTTGCTGTGGCATCAGATGGACATTACGGACTCAAAAATACACCATACAAAGCGTACTTTTCAGCCTTTACCTCGGAGGTGAATAAACTGCATGCCACAAAGCCCTTTGCTTTTTGTGTGATTAATGGTGATATTATACATGATGACCAGCAATATTTTCCAGCAGCTAAAAAAGCACTGGATGAATTGAATGTAAAATATTATGTAAGCCAGGGTAATCACGATCATGCCACCGCAGCTGAGTGGCAGGCTATCTGGAATATGCCGTTAAATTTCGACTTCAGTTTACAGACTAATAGCTTTTTAATAGGTACTACCTCCAACGAAAAAGGCACCTATCTCTGTCCCGATCTGAACTGGATGGCAAAAGCACTTGAAAAACATAAAAATCAAAAAAACGTCTTTGTGTTCTTGCATATCAATTCCGGCAAACTCACCAGGCATGCGGTAGACTGTCCGGATATGTTCTCTTTAATGGCAAAGTATCCGAATGTAAGAGCTGTTTTTAACGGGCATGATCACGATGAAGATAATATCAAAATCAGGCAGGGTATTCCCTTTGTTTTTGACGCTCATTTTGGGGGAGACTGGGGTACTGAATACCTCGGATTCAGGATAGTGGAGCTATTTGAAGACAACACCATTGCTACCTTTATTCATAATCCTTTTAAAACTATCAACAAAACTACTTTATAGGTATTTTTTTCAGAATAACAGTTTGCAAACTATATAACCAATAGATTGTTGCACACCGTGTAACTAAAGATCGTTTCTTTTTTATTGTTGAGTTTTACGTGCATCGATTTATCAAAAGCCTGTACTTCTTTAATTTCTATAGAAGCTCCCAGCCGTAAGCCGATAGAGTCTAAAAATTGTAAAAATGCAGGATCGTGATTAGCTACTCCGCTAAGCCGGTAGGTAGTACGAATGACCCCATCAGATAAAGGAAATGCCTTATATACTGGAAGTTTGCCATGAATATCCGGAATGGGTTCCCCGTGTGGATCAAATTTAGGGCTACCCAGCATTTCATCTATGCGGTTAAAAAAACGTTCAGACTGTATATGTTCAATCTGTTCCGCGATATCGTGTACTTCCTCCCAACCCAGCCCCATCACCTGGGATAAAAACAATTCTGTCAACCGGTGTTTGCGCAGGATATACAAGGCCTGTTTCTTACCTTTTTCCGTTAGTTCAATCGCTTTATATTTCTCATAACGGATGAATTTTTTTTCGTCCAGCTTTTTAACCATGCTGTTAACGGTCGGCATTTTGATACCGAGGCTTTCTGCAATGTCTTTTACCGTAATTTCATTTTTTTCCTGCGCCAGCCTGTAAATGGTTTTCAGATAATTCTCTTCTGTCAATGAGATCATATTGTAAAGATATAATCTTCTTAGAACGTGAATGCGAAAATGTAGTCGTAGAGAATGGTAAAAACAGGGATGTAAAAAGAAAGCGCAAAGACTACCTGCTTAGTCCAAAAATAACGAAACAAATCAATAGGGCGATCAGAAGCGCTGCCCAGGGGTAATTTCGCTCCCAAAAAATGTGTAGCCGATTCTTTTTCTTCCACTTTATAATATCCGAAACCGGCACTTTACTTTTCTCTGCCAATTGCAACAATGTCGGCAAAATCATATCAATCTTTTTCCAAGGCAGCTTCAGGGCTGCGTCCAAAGACAGTTGAATAATTTCGGTATTCTTTTGTTCATCTGCGGTATGCAGTAAAAAAGCTATATTTTCTTCACTTAATATATCAGTAAGCCGAATGTACACATAATCCTTATTGAAGCGATAGATATCTGCCTTTTTGATATATTCTGCCAATGCTTTGGATTCTTCTACAATACTTACTGCACTTAATTCCTTCACTTTCGACAGCGGCGTATCCGGAAATTGTTTTCTCCATTCCCGGTTATAGATAGTCCGCAGGTTCTCATTGGACAATGCATTATAAGCTTCCTGTATTTCCCTGAATCGGATTACAGCCAACTCACTGTCTTCATTCCGGTCGGGGTGATATTGCAATGCCAGCATCCTGAATTTCTTCTTTATTTCCGCCGGCGCAGCGTTCGGTGCAACCCCCATTATCCTGTAATAATCTTTGAATGCCATATTTCACAACGAATTTCAATAAAATGACACAAAAAACAGTATTTTTCTAGTTTGGAAAAGTTTAATTAAACATAACATTGTTTACAAAAGCTAAACACTTATTTTTGACCCATTATGAGTACTACATTTCATCGTACAGAAGGCGATATTAATTTCTCTGCATCCCGGAAAGAATGGTATACCGTCGTTGCTGATGCCACTACCAGGGAGTACCTTGATGCCGACGCCCGTTATTTTTTACACCAGTCTATGTCTACTCCCTGTCTTGACGTCCTGGCGTCCTGTGACGGTATTTATATAACTGATATTGCTGGCAAATCATATATGGACTTTCATGGCAATAATGTTCACCAGGTAGGATACAAAAATCCTTATGTATTGCAAAAGGTAAAAGAACAATTGGACATACTCCCCTTTAGTCCAAGACGTTATACCAACGTACCTTCTGTAGAACTGGCAAAAAAACTGGCATCGCTATTGCCTGGTGATCTCAACAGGGTTTTATTTGCACCCGGAGGCACTTCTGCTATTGGTATGGCCTTGAAACTCGCAAGGGTAGTGACTGGTAAACATAAAGTGATTTCTCTTTGGGACTCTTTTCATGGTGCTTCTATGGACGCCATAGCAGCAGGTGGTGAGCAGGTATTTCGTAAGGGACTCGGTCCATTGATGCCCGGCGTTGAACGCATTCCTCCTCCAACGACTTACCGGGGAATATTGGGTCATGAGGGAGATCATATTCCATATGCTGACTACCTTGAATATGTAATAGAAAAAGAAGGTGATATTGGTGCCTTTATAGTGGAGACCATCCGTAATACAGATGTACAACTTCCTTCTAAAGCTTATTGGAAAAAGGTAAGAGATATTTGCACCCGCCATGGTGTATTACTGATACTGGACGAAATTCCTATCGCTTTCGGGCGTACCGGGAAAATGTTTGCTTTTGAGCATTATGATATAGAACCCGATATAGTATGTCTCGGCAAGGGGCTGGGTGCCGGTGTTATGCCAATAGCGGCTATGATTGCCCGTGACAGTTATAATATTGCGGAGGAGGTTTCGCTTGGCCACTATACCCATGAAAAAAGTCCGCTTGGGGCAGTAGCAGCACTGGCTATGCTGGAGTATATAGAAAATGAAAAAATACTGCAAAAAGTAAAAGATGATGAAAATTTCATGAGGGAACAATTGGAGCGTTTACAACAGAAATATTCTCTGATTGGTGATGTGAGGGGGATGGGCTTACTATGGGGCATAGAACTGGTGAAAGACCGTAAGACTAAAGAAAAAGCAATCGATGAATCGGAAGTAATATTATATGAATGTCTACGAAATGGATTGAGTTTTAAAATATCACAAGGCAATGTATTACAACTCTCACCACCACTGACAATATCCCGTGAACAATTGAAGGAAGCAATAAATATAGTGGAAGCAGCTATTGCCCGTATAGGGTAAATAGAGTTTGATTATTTGAAAATGCTTTGATTATTGCCGGATACCTATGGAACAATGTCCACCAGGTATCCGGCAAATGCCTTGAGAATTAATTACAATTTAGCCATAACCCGTTCCCGCTTCAATATTTTACGGGCACTATCAGAAGCAACCAGTAATCCTGCGGCCATCATGATAATATCTTTTATCACCAACCGCCCGACACCAGACAAATATGGAAATCCGTAACGAGGCGTTGGATAGTCGCCACCCAGATTAGGAACGTATACTTCGGGTGTCGTAATCAAAAATGACAACGTAATAATGGACATGAAAAATGTAAGCATTCCACCTACAACACCAGGTGTAGGAAACCATATGCCCAGCAATACCAACATACCGATTACCACTATTGCGGTGCCCAATCCATACGAAAAAACATAAGTACCATTGCTCTTATGCCACTCAATATTCCTGTTGACTATTTTTCCTTCTGGATTTTTGTGTAGTGTATATTCAGCAACCATTTCTCCTTTTTCATTGGGTGCCTTTTTACCGGAATGATTATAAAAATAACTCATAAACGGGCTGTTGGTAACAAAATGTACAATACCATCTGCCTCATACTGAAAAACTTTTAGGCCACCAATCCAGGCCATAACAACAAAAATGGCAAAACGTGCAAAATGAAAAAAACTGTTTTGGCAATTGGATAACCATAACAACAATCTGCTGAAGGGATCATTCTTTTTTGAAGCAAGCATAGCAGGGAATTTCAATTTTTGAAAACTACAAATATAGCCAAGATTCAAAGACAGATGATCATTTTAATGGTAATCACTTCTTAATGGTAATCACTTCGTACATACGCCAGCAGTTTGTATTCAAAAAAGGATGTTCTTTTGAGTACAATAGCAGTAACTGCTGCTACACCTTCATCATATTACAAATTTGAAATGGTATCACTAAAATTATCCATATTAGTTTATATTTAAGTTTACATATCAAAATATATGCTAAACACGATTGCCCAAAAGAGGTGGTTAAGAATTATTCCGGTTGTATTTATCACTTACAGTCTGGCATACCTGGATCGTGCTAATTTTGGTTTTGCCGCTGCCGGAGGAATGGCAGAAGATCTTAACATTACTCCTTCTATGTCATCCCTGTTGGGGTCTTTGTTTTTTCTTGGCTATTTTTTCTTCCAGATACCGGGGGCTTTGTATGCTGCCAACCGAAGTGCCAAGAAACTCATTTTCTGGTCATTGATTCTATGGGGTGCATTGGCCACCGCCACGGGTATGGTAAGTGATGTTAACTGGCTTATCGTTATTCGGTTTATGCTGGGGGTGGTGGAGAGTGCCGTAATGCCGGCTATGCTGATTTTTCTCAGCAGATGGTTCACTAAGTCAGAACGATCCAGAGCCAATACCTTCCTGATCCTGGGCAATCCGGTAACCATATTGTGGATGTCTGTGGTATCCGGTTATTTGATAAAGTCCTTAGGCTGGAGGGAAATGTTTATTATAGAAGGCGTACCTGCTATTATCTGGGCTTTTTTTTGGTGGCAGCTTATTGATGACAAACCCAGGGAGGCTAAATGGTTGACAGACGCAGACAAAGATACACTGGAAGAACAGCTTCAACTGGAACAGCAAAATATAAAACCTGTTAAAAACTATGGTGAAGCTTTTCGGCAGCCGATTGTCATTTTGCTATCCCTTCAGTATGCATTGTGGAGCATTGGCGTTTATGGTTTTGTGTTATGGTTACCCTCCATTATCAATGCCGCTCCCAATAGCGATATAGTTACTACGGGCTGGTTGTCCTCTGTGCCCTATCTCCTTGCAGTAATAGCTATGCTGACGGCTTCTCATTATTCCGACAAAACATTAAAGCGAAAAATATTCGTATGGCCGTTCCTGCTGGTTGGTGCCATTGCCTTTTACGGATCTTATTTAGTAGGTACGGATAATTTCTGGCTGTCTTTTGTTCTGCTGGTGATTGCGGGAGGCGCTATGTATGCCCCTTATGGACCTTTTTTCGCGATCATTCCTGAAGTGATGCCCCGAAATGTATCTGGGGGTGCCATGGCACTCATCAATAGTTTTGGCGCATTAGGTTCTTTTGTAGGGGCTTATTTTGTAGGGTACTTAAATGGGTCAACCGGTGGATTTGGTGCATCATATTTGTTTATGGCCGGATCATTACTGATTTCTGCTATCATTACGATGGTGGCCGTAAAAAGTCCAAAAGTGTAGGCTTTGGCAGCGTACTTAGCAGTATTTTGCATTGCAGATATCTCTATCTAATCCCCGACTCGCCTATGGGTAAGTGTAGCGACAATATTATACGTGTCGAGAATTTGCCAACCCCGCAATTGTTATAAGCCAGGATGTTATTCATTTATTGAACATGTTTACGCAACAGCATCTTTTTTAATCATATAATCCGAACAGGACATCTGAAGATTGGCTCCGAACCGTCGTTTACTACTACCAACCCACTTATAACAGTTGTGTTATACAGTTACTTATTGTAGCATATAAAAATGTTAATCTTCGATTCTAATATGCATCTAGAGCAGGTTCAAACAACCACCTCAATATCATATCTCCATTTTAAAAGAGATGAGAAATGAGTGTTCGCTAGCACATGCCCTACAATTTCATAAGTCGTAATACAGATCGACGATTGCCTTGTGTTACTTCTCCAAAATACACACCCGCATTCAAATCCACACTTGATATTCGTAAAGGCTTTCCTGTCCAGCTATGTGTTTCTGTTTTTACTACGCGGCCAGCTCTATCCATTATCCGAATCGTTACCGGTTCAAAAGTATCAGTTGTCAAAGCCAGTTCAAAAGTATTTGTAAATGGATTTGGTTGAACCTTAGCACGCCACACCAATTCTGTTTTTTCATCGGATTGTAGCTCCATTTCTTCCGGGGCAGCTATCCTATTATTAGTTAACGGCGAGTTTATTATTCGGACGGTTGATGTTATTCGGGCTCCTATTAGATTAAGCAAAGAAAAAACGGAGGCATTTTCAGCACCTAGGATACGAACGGTGAATTGTTCAGTAGATTCGGTTATAGCATCCCAAACAATGGGTATTGTAATGTACTTGGTTGTTTCTCCTGGCTCAAATCTAATTATTGCATTTGTTGCTGCGGTAAAGTCTGCCGGAGCTTTGGCTGTACCGTTTCTCGTTTCATATCTTACCATCACCGGAAGTCTGCTTATAGCCGTAAGATCGATGCGTATCTGAACTTGTTGCGCCTGCTCTGTAGTCTGTGCATCCTGTATTCGTACAAATGGAGGTAGGTCATCATTTACGATTGTAGCTGTTGCTTTAGAATTAACTAACCTTGCATTTAAGGGCTCAAATAACTCCACCTTAAAGGTTTCAGACGCTTCATACCATGTGTCTCCCTTTATGGATATATTTAATGTTTGTGAGATACTATTGGCTGGAAATGTTATCGTTCCGCTTTTTGCAGTATAATCTTCAGGTGCTGTTGCAGATCCATCAACTGTGCGGTATCTTACAGTTACAGGTACAGCACTTCTCCTGCTTAATGTCAAGGTGAAACTCATATTTCGGGATCCACTATTTCCTTCAAGATTTAGTGTGCTTAAAATATTGATAGCTGGAAGGTTTCCACAACCTTCATCTATTGTTCCATTACAATTATTGTCTTTGCCATCACAAAGTTCTGGTGCGCCCGGATAAATGGTTGCATCACCATCGTTACAATCGTTATTACTAGATACATAACCAGTCGGTTGGGCACATGCGCGAATAGTTACTCCCGCATTACCATACCCATCACCATCATTATCCTGATACCAGATCGACCCTACACCTTCGTCTGTTTGTCCATTACAGTTGTTGTCTTTGCCATCACAAAGCTCTGGCGCTCCCGGATAAATGGTTGCATCATGGTCGTTGCAATCGGTATTGTTGGTTACATAGCTAGCTGGTTGGGTGCAAGTCTGGATGGCTGTTTCAGCATCTCCATATCCATCACCATCATTATCGCGATACCAAATTG
>CAZRYS010000009.1:0-33414 GCA_964604365.1 uncultured Terrimonas sp. | reverse complement strand
CATCAACCTGTCCATCACAGTTATTATCCTTGCCGTCACAAAGTTCCGGCGCACCAGGATAAATGGTCGGATCATTATCGTTACAATCTATATTATTGGAAACATAGCCGGCTGGTTCTGTATATGACTCCAGCATACTTTCGGCATTTCCATATCCGTCACCATCCGCATCCCGATACCATTTCACTAATTCATCAATCAATCCATTACAATCATTGTCTATTCCATCACCATTTACTTCTACAACTCCGGGGTTAATATTAGAATTATTGTCGTCACAATCGGTATGATTAGCAACATAACCGCTGGGTTGCAAACAAGACAAAATGGCTGTTTCAGCATCTCCATATCCATCACCATCATTATCGCGATACCAAATTGTCTTTTCTATACCTTCATCTGTTTGCCCGTTGCAGTTATTGTCTTTGCCATCGCAAAGCTCTGGTGCTCCCGGATAAATGGTAGAATCATCATCATTACAATCAGTATTATTGGATACATAACCTGCTGGCTGAGCATGCGCCTGAAGAGTAATTGCTGCGTTGCCATGACCATCTCCATCTGCATCCCGATACCAGATACTGCCTAAGCCTTCATCAATTTGTCCATTACAATCATTGTCTTTACCATCTAGAAGCTCTGGAGCTCCTGGATAAACAGTAGGATCGTTATCATCACAATCACCACCTTCTGTTACATATCCTTCCCCTGCCTGTTCACATACAGGATTAATTTGAACAGCAATATCAGGATTACCAAAGCCATCACCATCTGCATCAAAATAGTATGTTTGCGTGTAAAGTGTTCCAGCGCAAACACCATTATTGTACACATCAACTACTGTGCAGGGTATTCCGTCATCGCAAGGAGTTCCGTCCGGTGGCACACCACATGCATACCCTTCATCAACCTGTCCATCACAGTTATTATCCTTGCCGTCACAAAGTTCCGGCGCACCCGGATAAATGGTCGGATCATCATCGTTACAATCTCCGATTGTGGCAATTAGTTGAATCGCTAATTTATAACCTGTTGGAGGCTCACATTGTATTAATACTGTTCCATCGCTAAATCCATCGTCATCGATATCTTTATACCAGATTGTTGCGGGATTGATTTCAGCGTTATTATCATTACAATCTGTACCATTAGTAGTTTGAGTATACCCCGTAGGAATATTACTACCATAACAAACGGTTACCTGTCCATTATCATAACCATCTTCGTCGCTATCCAGATACAACAATGCCGATCGCCACCTAGTGGCATCATCTGGCGCACAGTCTTCACCATCTGCAATGCCATCGTTATCTGTGTCAACTACTACTTCTTCAACATCGAGTACCACATTGTCAGGATTTACTCTGATACTGAAACCAGGAGGCAATTGCATATCAGAAAAAATACCAGATATTGTTCCGGAACTAAGTTGTATAATAATATAGGAGCCGACTGGCACCTCTGCGCCTGCTAATATTTTCAGCTTGCCTGCCAACGTGAGGTCTGCGTTTCCTGACAACTGATCATGGCCGTTACCGGGGCCGGTTTCATCTTGTATTTCTATTTGTAAGATGCTGTTGGCAGCCAATGGTTGAGCGCCTGTAAATTGAAGTATTCCGGGAGATAGTCCAGGTTCTATAATGCCGGAGTTAGATAAAGATGAGATGTTAAATGTTCCCACCCCTTTAATAGTACCCAAATTTTGGAGCGGTATTCCAATATGCGATTCGGAAGTGTTATGATGTTTAATTATAACTCCCAAATTATTGAACTTAGAAATACCAGCTCCATCCCAGTTTATCATTCCGTAGCCATTATTGGCATTAAATACTCCAGAAGCATTGTTGTTAAAAGTAGCACCTGATCCACTAAATCTAATTTCTCCATTCAAATTAAATGTTCGGTTGTTTTCAATTGTTGCATTAGATGTAAACCAAAATAAAGAATTGAGATTAAAGGTTCCATCGTTGATTATATGAGTAAGAAGTGTGCCGCCGTTCCAGTTTATTTCACCATTAATAGTCAATAAAGAACCCTGAATGTTGCCACTTAATTGATTAAAGACTATTGTATTAATCAAACTCAGACCAGTATTGAGTATTAAAACACCGTTGTTCGAAAATATACCCGTCCCACTTAACTGACTACCGGCATTGGAATTGAAAGTATTATTGTTGACCAATGTTGTACCTGCCGTTAAATTGACGACACCCGTATTCGTAAAAGTGCTTGATAAACTAAACTCTCCCGCTTTTATATCAACAGTACCGGAGTTTTGCCAGGGGATACCGATCGTAGTAGTGCCCGCTCCATTTTGCTTCGTTAGTAAACCGCTATTGTTGAAACTATTGATACCATCCCAATTCTCCATTCCGTGGTTACCATTGGCATTAATAATACCAGTAGCATTGTTGTTAAAAGTAGCACCTCTGAACCTGAAATTAGCAGTCCAATTGAATATGCCATTGTTATTAAACACTGCATTCCAGCCAAAATCAACCACCCAATTGAGATTGAATGTACCAGCATTGGTGACACTGGAATAAAGAGCGCCACCGTTCCAGTTTATCTCACCATTAATAGTTAATAAAGAACCCTGAATGTTGCCACTTAACTGATTAAATACTATTGTATTAATCAAATTAAGGCTGGTATTGAGTATTAAAACGCTATTGTTCGAAAATGTACCTGTTCCACTTAACTGACTACCGGCATTGTAATTGAAATTGCTATTGTTGACGAACGTTGTACCTGCCGCTAATTTAATTACACCTGTATTTGTAAAAGTACTTGATGAACTAAACTCTCCCGTTTTTATATCAACAGTACCGGAGTTTTGCCAGGGGATACCGATAGTGGTAGTACCGGCTCCATTTTGTTTGGTCAACAAACCGCTATTGTTGAAACTATTGATACCATCCCAATTCCCCATTCCGTGGTTACCATTGGCATTAACAATACCGTTAGTATTGTTATTAAAAGTAGCACCTCTGAACCTGAAATCAGCAGTCCAATTAAATATGCCATTATTATTAAACACCGCATTGGAGCCAAAATCAATCACCCAATTGAGATTGAATGTACCAGCATTGGTGACACTGGAATAAAGTGCGCCACCGTTCCAGTTAATTTCACCATTAATAGTTAATAAAGAACCCTGAATGTTGCCACTTAACTGATTAAATACTATTGTATTAATCAAATTAAGGCTGGTATTGAGTATTAAAACGCTATTGTTCGAAAATGTACCTGTTCCACTTAACTGACTACCGGCATTGTAATTGAAATTGCTATTGTTGACGAACGTTGTACCTGCCGCTAACTTAATTACACCTGTATTTGTAAAAGTACTTGATGAACTAAACTCTCCCGTTCTTATATCAACAGTACCGGAGTTTTGCCAGGGGATACCGATCGTAGTAGTGCCCGCTCCATTTTGTTTGGTCAACAAACCGCTATTGTTGAAACTATTTATACCATCCCAATTCCCCATTCCGTGGTTACCATTGGCATTAACAATACCGTTAGTATTGTTATTAAAAGTAGCACCTCTGAACCTGAAATCAGCAGTCCAATTAAATATGCCATTATTATTAAACACCGCATTGGAGCCAAAATCAATCACCCAATTGAGATTGAATGTACCAGCATTGTTGATACTAGAATAAAGAGCGCCACCATTCCAGTTTAATATCGCGCCTGTTGATATAACTACTTGGCCGCCTGCTATTGTGCTATTGACCGTAACATTATGCCCAACTTTTATAGTAATAGTGCCGCTTGTTGCATTCGGAGGCGTGGAGACATCTACAAACCCGCTGCCGTCATATCGCTGCCAGGTACCCTCATCATTCCAGTTACCGGATTGCTTACTTTGGTAATCTCCCTCTGATTGAGAATAAAGAGCGCTATATAGAAACACTAAAATAACTAAAAAAAGGCATCGCATTTTGCAGTTGTTATTTGGTTAATTCAGAAATTTGGGTTCAAAAAATCATTTACATCTTTTATCTAAATACAAATTTTGAAATTGTAAATAATCGTTGGTAGCTGGACTATCGTCTGGGTCCATACACTCTCCATCCGGCTTACGAACTCCATTCGATATTGCAACAGATAGGAGAAATTGTCACTTTCTTCAATGCGCCTGTCATCCATATTACCTGCACAAATGCTGGCGAATTCTTATAAGCAGATTTTTTCTCTTGCAGAATCTCCCAGGCATGCGAAGCCGACGTAGTGATAATCAGATATCATTCCTTATAATCGATAATCTTTATGAAATCGGCTCCTACGGTGAGCTCCATTGGATACAATTTAAAATAGGCAGGTCGATCAGGACTTCAGAAGACGTATGAGGATTAAAATTGTGACGAAGCTATGGGTTTATCGGTAATCTGCCTATAACACTTTTGTTGTATTTTTTAATAAGCTTGATCACTTTAGTGCATTATCAAATTCACCTTTAGTAATCAAAGCATCTATTGCGGCTGTAAAACTTTATATTTTCATTGGTAAAGCACCTTGTTTATGGCTTCGGTCCTATTTTTTACTTCCAATTTTTTATAGATGTTGTGGCAGTGCCTTTTCACCGTTTCTAAACTGATAAACAACTCTTCTGATATCTTTCTATATGAACATCCCTGAGCAAGTAATTTCAATATTTGCGTTTCCCGGGAAGTAAGCCCTGATTCTTCAATATTTATTGTATCAGGAATATGCGAGGTAAACAGCAGTTTTTTAATAACAGAATCCTTTATCTTGATTTGATTAGTTAATACCTCTTTTAAAGTATTAAGATAAATAGCAGGTTCACTTCCTTTGAAAACATAATGCGCCGAGCCGGAAGTCAGCAACTTTACGACAAATTGATCCGACTCATCGGAAACAACAGCAACTATAGGCGTAGCAGAAAAAATATTCTTCAATTTGTCTAACTCTTTTAAGTCGCTGATCTTCGCTAAGACTATGTCCGCATCCGGCAGAGCAGTCGATCCTATAGCCTTGCTATTTTTAAAAATGCCAATTGCATCAAATTCAAATGAATAGTCCAACATTAATTTCAAGGTTTCACCGAAGTCCGGGTCTGATTCTACAATTATGACTTTGTACTCATTCATAATTACAATACATTATAAAAATCCAGTTTTATCAGCCATCAGTATTGCCTGCTCTAGAAATAGTCTGGCGTTCCTGTTATCGTCTTTTCCCCAATACATAATAGCCACTTTCAGCTGGTGGTTAATAGACTCTGAAATCCTTTGTTGATTAGGCACCAACAACCGAAAAGCAAACTGAATAGCTTCATGAAGTTGGTCACGTTGCAGATGAATAGCAATAAGCGGTATTATTGAAAATGATAAAAACGGATACCGATTTTGGACGATACCAGTATAAGAATCCAATGCGTATTTTTTAGCCTTTTGGAGTTGTCCCTCTTTCAAATAAATCCAGGCGGTAATAGAAAATAACAAATATTTGAACGTATGATTCTTGTTAAAATCAGAAACGAGATATGCTTTTTGTATCCAGAATTTTGCCTGCTCAATATCCCGCTCTTTTCTATAACTGAAGCAAATTGTACAATACGCCCGAATCATCTCTTCTCCAAATTCCTCTTTTTTGATAGAATCTAATATCTCAAAAGCCAGTCCTCTTGCTTTCTTATATTCGTGACGGAAAAGATAAGTAAAGGCGAGCATATTCTGTAGTGTTAACTTGATGCCCATATTCCGCTCCGCGTCCGCCAATCTTATAATAGCCTCACAAAGTATAATGGTTTCGTCCGGCAACATAAACCAACCGCTTCTCCATAAAATATCGTTGAATATTATGTAGGAGTAATAAGCCTTTTGTGAAAGATTGCCATATAATTCTATTTTTGATTTTACCGCTTCCTTTTTTCTTTCATACAAATCGCTTTTGCGCAGGTGCATCACAACATAACAAAAGTCTATCTGGAGGTATATCCATTCGGACCATTTTTCAGGGCTGTCGGCTACTTTTGAAAAATATTGCTCGGCTTTTTCGTAGGCATTCTCTGCATCTCTAAAACGCCATTGCTGATTATAACAATTGCCGATTTTTCTAAAAATTCTACCGCCAATAAGCGGAGACTGATCTGAACGTTGCCAGATTTCTTTATATAATTTGCGGGCCTCGTCAAACCTCCCCTCTACTAACATCTGGTCAGCCAAAGACTCACTATTATTCTCATCAGGTTGTGTTGTTTGAATAGATTTAACCATTATTCTTATAGCCTTATTTCTATTTTTTATATACTTAAATAAAAATATAAAAAATATTATTATTATGATTAAAAATCATAAGCGGATACTTGTCATTAGTCCAAAATGAAAAGTATGCTGAATACATTAAAACCCAACGATTACCACTCAGTTTCCAGTCCCTGTGTTCGAATAAAGGATTGAAAAGCACTAAGTAGCTGTTTTTCCTTCCTAACTGTTGCGGGTACTACCTGATGTGTTTTCGCGAAAACCAATAACATTCCAACCGCCTCCCCTATACTCCACTCCACCGGATGCAGTCGATAACAACCGTTGGTGATATGGGTAGTGCCGATGTTTTTATTGGCGGGGAAAATATTTTCCATTCGCACCGGTAACAATGCACCCAGGGGAATCTGAAAAGGCAAAGAAGCGAAATCAATATAGTTATTGCCGGCCGTGCTGGGATGCAAATCGATATGGTAATACCCGGTACCCACTGAGTCATAAAAAAAAGCCGCTTTATTTGCGTCGGGGCCTGCTATCAGTTTTCTATTCTCTGCTCCTACATGTTCTTCCAGTACGGTAAACTGTGCTTTAATCCTTCTGGATTCCCTTATATAAGGATATTTTGCCATGCCATCTTTGGTCCCCACAATGTCGTTTCGCAAACGCAGACCCGGCCATCCTTTTCCTCCGTCTGGTCGCAGCGCTTCTGTTTGCAACCAATACAGAAGCGATAAACTTAACTGTTTTGATTCTTCTACATATTGCTTAAACTTCTTAGGACCGGCATCAACCAGATCGCCTATCATATAATCATTTTGTGGCCAGTTGACAATGGTTATATCACTTTGGTAAAATCCTTCTACGAAATTCTTGTGACTAATAATTCGACGATAGTTCCACAAATTCAAAACACCGTTCAATTGCCGGTCATCGGGTGCAAATCCCAATTGTTTGGGTTGCAAAGTTTGTGGTTGAGAATAACTGAGATCCAGTAATTTACCGGACCACGCCGGACTCAATTTAGGAACATGGTTTCGCCAAAAAGAATAATTAGCCGGTTTGGGAATAGTATGATGCTCTCCTTCTACATAATCCATGGCAAAACACATGGTAAAAGCCTGGTTGTTTTTACGATCGGCTACCTCGGGCGCATGCAATTCATTCGTCTCTTTTTTTGACTCTGCGCCGGTTATATATTCTGTGCCCGTTAGCGGAAGCAAATCACCCAACTCTGTCGCATCTATAAAATAGGGAGCTTCCAATTGTACTTTCTCTCCTGTTCTTTCATTCCGCACAATTACTGACTTTACCCTTGCTCCCCCGGTGGTAGCACTCTGCGCCGAATGTTCGAATAACAGTTTTAACCTGCCATTGGACAAATAAGGGATCAACATCTGACGGATAACCGCTTCAGCCACTACCGGCTCATGGCAAAGTCTGGACACCGAACCAGCCCCGGGATTCAACACCGGGTTATCCTTTTCGTTTTCTATCAACGGATAGTTTGCCCTGTAATAGTCTCTGACTTTGTTCCTGAAGTCACGATACGATTGCGGCGCCCCATGGGTTTCGATCCATTGGTGCTCATCCGGTGGCACAGCCTGTGATGTCAATTGTCCGCCCAACCAGTCTGTTGTTTCGGTAAGAATTACAGACTGACCATTTCTTAACAATGCCAATGCCGCGGCTACGCCACCCAATCCGCCACCGGCAATCACTACGTCGGCTTGCAATAATTTATTCTTTCCATTACCGGCTATAGCTACCGGATCGGATTCTTTAAAACCACCGGAGACAACTGCTGTTCCACCGACGCCTAAAAGTTCAATAAAATTTCTTCGTTTCATCTTTGTTTGATTAGACATCAATGAAGATAACTATTTAGTATACCTTTCACGTCCAAATTTCTCATCCGCCATCTTATCTTTTATCCATCGGATACAATCAAAATAACGTAACAGTTGTTTTTCGAACCTGTCACTTTCTATTTGCTGTATTTCAGCAATGATATCCTTAGTTGGTTGTTTTTTTAAATATTTCACTTCTGGCTTTAGTCTTATATAACGAAAGAATAGTAATTCAGACTTTAGCAGATGTTCTTTTTCGAAAAAACGCCGGTAGGACTTTATCTCATATTCCAGGTATTCAGAATCTCCCTGTTCATAATAGATGGCAATATTTAATAAACGTACGGCTTTGCAAACAAGCCAGTTTTTTTGTGCTGTATAGGTCTGTAGCAATTGATTGATCCATCTATGTGCTTTATTTAAGTTACCCAGATGATAGTAGGATAATGCCAGGCACAAATACAATTCCCATTGCTTTGCTTCATCTACCAGACTATACATAGACCGCCAGTCTTTTCCTTTTTGATTGACCAAATCAATAATAGATTCATACTCCCCCGTACTCATTAATAAAATTGACCGAAAAATAACAACTGTTTTTTGGACCTGATTTCTAAAGTAAGCCGGATATACAGCCTGGTCTAATTGCTCTACTTTAGAAATATAAAACGACATCTGCTCGTAATATCCCAGTACATGTAAATTATCTAAAATTCCATTTAACACAGAAAAGTAATCCAGTGGCGGATTATCCAACAATGTTAAATTACTCTCAAACAACTTATTCAATGCTGCAAATGTTTTCAAAGCAGATTTATATTCTCCGATATTGGTAAAATAAAATGACTGAAAGAGTAAGTGCAGTTTTTTAGCGGAAAAACTTTTAGAAGGCTTGCTGATAGCGAGCCCCATCTCACTTAATACCAAATCATTTAATTTTTCTAATTGGTCTTTAGAAGATATTCTATGAGCATAAATTAAACGATATTTCAATAACTCAAATAAAGAATGGTGGTCATGAACACTGCTTAAATCGCGCAATACCTCCTTTGCCTGCATCTGCATTCCTACAAGTGTTTTGTCTGTCAATGCGGGAAAATTTATATCAGACAAATAATTAAGTTCTTCCCGGTAGGTCAAATAAGTTATCATAGGATGCTGAAATGCGATAGCGTTGCTTCTTATAGAGAGAAGTTCTTTGTGTGCATCTTCCTGCAATGAACGCTCCTGCAAAATTTTTGTCCGCATGATTCCCTGATACAATTGAAATTGAATATCCCGATTCATCTTAAGTTGTATTAGGCAATCAGTCAAAACTTTAATCAGGTACTTTGCAGCGTTGTGTATAGAAGTAAGTTTATGTAATTTGGAAAAAGCAGTTTCTATGTTACTGGTATCATTACCTTGTTGATCTATCACTTTAAAGAGATCTACATAAACCCTATCAACGGACTGTCGTTTTGCATATAGTTTGAAATAACGCTTTTCTGAACCCGATAAAGATCTAACCAACTTTATTGCACTTATTTTAGACATTCTCTCTGCTTTAAATAATTATCAATTATAATTCTTAATTATTAGATAAAAGTATTATAATAAATTATTGTATATCAATTAATTAAATTAATATTTTCAAATAATTTTAAATTTAAAGTTATTAAAATTTAAAATAAATGATTTTTAAATGGACAAAGGGTAAAATAGTTTTGGTTAAGATAATTGCCAATAACAGATAATTAGTTGCCAAATGAAACCAGGAAAAATAGTTGTTGTAGGAAGTTCTAATATGGATATGGTTGTGAAAACAAATCATATTCCAGTACCCGGTGAAACAGTATTGTCAGGTTCTTTTTTTATGAATCCTGGAGGTAAAGGAGCCAATCAGGCGGTAGCGGCAGCTCGTCTCGGAGCCGAAGTCGTTTTTATTTCCAAACTTGGAAATGATGTTTTTGGAAAACAATTTGCTCAATTATTCAGCGAAGAAAATATAGATACGAACTACCTGGTATCAGACGAGAACCTGCCCAGTGGAGTTGCACTGATTACAGTAGATAAGGAGGGAGAGAACAGCATTGTGGTGGCTTCCGGCGCCAATGCCAATCTTACTGTAGAAGACATACAGGAATCTCTTCCCATTATAGCCAATGCTACTACGGTATTGATGCAATTAGAAATACCGATGGAGGTAGTAGAGTATGTTGCGGCTTATGCTTTTTCGAAAAATATTAAAGTAATTCTTAATCCTGCACCTGCGGCTCCATTATCCGAATCGCTGTTAAATTGTATACATATACTTACACCCAATGAAACAGAGGCGGGGATGATTGCAGGCATTCCTGTTGGTGATATTGAAGAAGCCCAAAGAGCAGCCTTATTGATCTGTCAAAAAGGGGTAAAGAAGGTAATTGTAACCTTGGGTTCCAAAGGCGCTTTGATATGTGAGGGAAATGAATGCACGTTAGTAGAAGCAAAAAAAGTGACACCAGTGGATACAACGGCTGCGGGTGATGTTTTTAATGGGGCATTAACGGTGGCGCTTTCAGAGGCGAAAGATACCGAAACGGCTGTCCGCTTTGCCTGCGATGCGGCTGCTATTTCGGTTACGCGTATGGGAGCGCAATCTTCTATTCCGTACCGAAATGAACTGATTGCACAAACGTTGGATTTCAACGATTGATTTTATATAACGCGCTAAAACCTGCCATATGTTTATAATTGATAGTTATCCGCTGGCTATTGCATTTTGTTTTATTACCATGCTCTGTTGGGGCTCCTGGGCCAATACCCAAAAACTGGTACAAGATAAATGGCGTTTTGAATTATTCTACTGGGACTATGTAATCGGTATTTTTTTGCTGGCACTTATTGGTGCATTCACCTTAGGCAGTTCCGGCGATGCTGGCAGAGCATTTATTGCCGACTGGCAACAAGCAGATCCTTCCAACATTCGCAGCGCCTTTATTGGTGGTATCGTTTTTAACCTGGCCAATATTCTGCTGACGGCAGCCATTGCTGGTGCTGGTATGGCTGTCGCTTTTCCCGTGGGTATTGGTTTAGCGTTGGTAATCGGTGTATTAATTAACTATATGATGTTAAGCAAAGGGGACCCTTTGTTGTTGTTTTCAGGAGTAGCGTGCATAACCCTGGCAATAGTGATCAATGCTATCGCTTATGGAAAACATTCCAGCTCCGGAAAGAAAGGAGTTGGAAAGTGGATTATCATTTCAATTATTGCAGGTATTTTAATGTCCACCTTTTATCCTTTCATTGCAGCGGGCATGGATTTGGAAAATTTTGTTGCGCCTGAAGCCGGGAAGATGACACCCTATACGGCTTTCGTAGTTTTTGCCGGTGGTATTTTAGTCAGCAACCTTTTGTTCAACACAATTTTGATGCGTAAACCTTTAGAGGGGGAAGCTATTAACTATGCTGCTTACTTTAAAGGCAGGGCAGGCATCCATCTGGTGGGAATATTAGGCGGCTGTATATGGGGTGTTGGAAATCTGTTTAACCTGATTGCCGCAGGAAAAGCAGGACCTGCCATATCCTATGGGCTAGGCCAGGGGGCAACACTGGTTGCTGCACTGTGGGGCGTACTCATCTGGAAGGAATTTAAAGGCGCTTCATCACTTGTCAACAAATTGGTCTGGGCAATGTTTGTATTGTTTGTTGCCGGCTTGGCATTGGTAATTGCAGCGGGCGAATAATATTCATTCTTTCTATTCAACAGTGTTTCCTCTATTAGTTTAAGTAAATAATCTTAAAAATGAAAAAAGCATTTTATCTTTTTGCAATCCTGATTGCATGTATATGCGGATGTAGCAAAAACAATCACACAGAACCTAATCCCATTTCTCCGATCTTAAAGGAAATTGTTTTTCCCAGTGATGTGATACCAGGTAAGGAGACAACAATTCGTGGTAAGGGATTTTCCAAAGATGATAAAATCTTCATAGAGGATGACAAGGGTATACTTGAGGTGGTTGTTACAGAAGCAACAAATGACTATATCAAATTTCTTGTTCCTGTAGAGGTTGCAGGTTTATACGTTGTAACTGTAGAAAGGGCCGGAAAACAAACCACGCTTGACGGAGAGTTGTTCGTACCATTCGTTGTAGTGCTGGATAATGTAATAATGCCTGCTACTAATGTACAACAAAGTACAACTGTGAACATTCAGGGAGAAGGCTTTCTGGATGGGGATGTCATTCAGTTAACAGCGCCATTTTACCCTGTCAATAAAAACATACCCGTAACTATTACTCCTGATGGCATGAGCTTCGTATTACCAGAAGGCGCGTATGGTGTCAATACGGTTACTATCGTAAGGGGGGAAAGAAGAACCCAATTAGGAACGATTGGAATTGAAGTAAACATTGGCGACGAACTAGGCGGCGGTATTATATACTACATCGAAAGTGACAAGGTACATGGTTTTATCGTCAACAAAACGAATACAGGCACTCCGCAAGAGCAATTTGGACCAGGTGTGGCACTATCAGGCGCCGCCGGCACAAGCAAATCCAGAGGGAGCGGCAAAGGCAATACAACCAAACTGATTGACAAAATAAATACATTCAGGCAAGGCAATAACAGTTGGAACAACAAAAAATCTGCTGCAGAAATGTGTAAAGAATTAAGCATTACCGTAGGAGATAATACCTATGCAGACTGGTTTCTTCCCTCTCAGGAAGAGCTGATTGAAATTTTCAAAGTAAAAAATATGCTATGGGATAAAGGAGCAGGAATGCCTGCCAATAACTACTGGTCGTCAAGTGAAGGCGATGGCGATGCAGCCGGATGGTCTGCATACTATGTAAATTTTTACGAAGCAGAGAATATTGTTTCTGAGAACTCTGATAAGGAAGGCTGGAAGATCGGCATCAGAGCTATTCGCTCTTTTTAAATTAATCTACTCAAACTACTTAAAAAAAAGTTATGTTGAAAAAACTGCTATTGTTTACCCTTGGTGTATGCAGCTCTGCATTGCTGTTTGCCCAAATAAAGGTAACGGGAATCGTTACAGATGCCGACAACATTCCGATTCAGGGTGTGAATGTTGTAATTAAAAGTTCAACTAAAGGTGTTGCTACTGACGATAAAGGACATTACAGTATAGACGCAGCAAAAGGAGATGTATTGGAATTTTCTTTTACAGGCTACCTAAAAAGATCTTTTACGGTTGAGAATAATGCTCCAATAAATATCAGATTGACCCAGGAAGCTGTAAACCTTGATGAAGTTGTAGCCATAGGATATGGTGCAACTAAAAAAAGTGATCTCACCGGTGCGGTTACATCTGTGAAGCCTGAGAATATGAAAAATGCCCGAATCGGTACGGCAACCAGTGCATTGCAAGGGTTGGCTGCCGGTGTATTTGTAACTACCGGATCGGTGAAACCGGGAGGAGATGCGTCGGTTGTAATCAGGGGACTGGGATCTTTACGTGCTGGTAACTCACCACTGTATGTGGTGGATGGCATGCCTGTTGAAGGTGGATTGCAAGACCTGTCTCCTTCTGACATAGAATCCATTGAGGTATTGAAAGATGCTTCTTCTTCTTCTATCTATGGCTCAAGAGGATCGAACGGAGTCATTCTGGTCACTACCAAAAAGGGAACCAAAGGAAAAAGTAGAATTACAATTAATGCCAACAAAGGTGTACAGAACATGCTTAATAAGCAAAATCTGATGAACGCACAACAGTATTATGAACTGGCATCAAAAGCAGTGCCCAACTATAAATGGACTTCAGAAGAACTACGCCTTCTTAGTCGTGGTGAATCTACCGACTGGCAGGATGCGGTAACGCAAACTGGACGCTATGACAACTATAACTTAGCAATAAGTGGTGGTAATGAAAAAGTGTCTCATTTTTTAGGAGCCGATTGGTACAATCAAATTGGCACAATAAAAAATTCCTCTTTTAACAAACTTACCTTAAGATACAATATGGATGCTTTTGCCAACGACTGGCTTAAATATGGTATCCGATTTAATATAGTAGAATCAAAGCTGAAAAATATAAATGAAGAAGGTGATTCCGGATATGGCACCATGTTTAGTGCCATAAGTTCCCAACCAACTGCTCCTATTTACACCGATGATGGTGAGTATTTTGATGGATTCCTTAATACAAAAGCCAACCCGGCTGCGATAGTTAACCTATTGGATAGAACTACCCAAAAAACAAGAGCTGTTGGTTCTGTATTTATTGAATTTGAGCCCATTAAAAATCTAAAAATACGATCTGAAAACGGTGGCGAAACCGAAATATTTAATGTGAATTCTTTTGAAGATGGTCGTATGGGACAACACTACGTTGATGGTGGTCGGGCCACTAAATTCAATGGTAAAAAAACATATATCCAGACAGAAAACACTGCAACCTACACCTACAATGCATTACAGCATAAAGTAACGGCAATGGGTGGATTTGCTGCATCAAGAATTACTTACGAAAATACAACAGCCGACTCCAGAAACTTATCTGCAATTACCGGTTATAATAACCTTGGTGGTGCCCAAAATCATGGTCCTAATTATTCTCATGCTTTAGCTTCCACATTGAGTTCATTTTTCGGACGTTTAAACTATACATATGATGAGCGTTACCTTGCTACCATCACAATGCGTGGGGATGGTTCCTCTCGTTTTGCACCAGGAAAAAGATGGGGCTTCTTTCCTTCTGCAGCCTTAGCCTGGCGTATTTCAAAAGAGAAATTCGTCAACAATATTCCAGCCATTTCCGATCTTAAATTGAGAGTTAGTGCGGGTATGCTGGGCAACCAAAATATTGGAGATTATGCATACGCGGCTACCATCAGCCAAGGTGGAGAGTGGGCGGACTATGTATTTGGAGGAAATTTGGCTACCGGCTCAGTACAAAACACTATCAGCAACCCCAACCTGACCTGGGAAAAAGCACAACAATTTGATATTGGTGTGGACTACGGGTTTCTAAACAACAGAATTGCAGGTAGCATTGATCTGTATTACAAAAAAACGACAGACCTTTTATGGCTGGTTCCGCTGCCAAGAGAATCAGGGTTTGACAACTCCCTTACCAATATTGGACAAATTGATAATAAGGGGATTGAATTTACTATCAATACTGTAAACTTCGTTACCAAAGACTTCAACTGGACATCCGCATTTAATATATCCTTAAATGATAACAAAATCGCTGCACTGTATGCCGGAAAACAGGATGTGAACAAATCTTTATTTGTAGGAAGAAATATCAATACCTATTACCTATTAAAAGCAGATGGTATGTGGCAGGCACATGAAGCTGCGGAAGCGGCAAGGTATAATGCAATGCCAGGAGACAGAAAAATAAAAGATCTTAATAATGACGGTGTAATTAACGGTGAGGATAGAGATTTTGCTGGATTGCCTACGCCAAGGTATTATGGCAGCTTCACGAATACTATTAAATATAAAGGGTTTGACTTTGTATTGTTTTTCACTTATGCAGGCGGGCATCGTATCAACAACTCGCTGAATCGATTTCTCAATGCGTTTAATACCTGGGGAAATATGAGTGTAGATTACTACAACTCCTACTGGACGCCTCAGCGACCAAGTAACAGGTATCCCGCTCCAAGGGTAGGTAGTCCTTATTCGAATGGAGATGGTACTGACGCTAATTTACAAAGAGGTGATTACGTACGCTTAAGAAATATGGAATTGGGCTACACCTTTCCTTCTAACGGTTTCATAAGGCATATCAGGTCAACAGGAATCAGGATTTATGCTGCCGTTCAAAATGTCGCTACCTGGACCGAATATACAGGGTTTGATGTTGAATCCAGCGACAATACCAATCCCTATCCAAATGCAAGAAGCTTTATCGGAGGTATCTCCATTAACTTTTAAAAACTGAATGATGAAATACGCATATGTAATTATCATATTTCTGGCGACAGGTCTGATAAGTTGTAAAAAATTTTTAACTGAAAACCCTAAAAGTATTCTCACGCCTGAAAATGCTTATAAGACACCTGAAGATTGGCAGAAGACACTTAATGCTGCTTATGGCATGCTGCAAAAAGTATTTGTGGGTAAATACACCATTACTCTTTCTGAGTTTGGTACGGATGAGGTAGAACCCTACGATCTTGGTTGGGCCGCCTATGCCGAATTGAAAATGCATACATTTTCGGCAACACATCCATTTTTTTCAGACCATTACCGGGTGTGTTATGAAGGAATAAAGAGAAGTAATGCTGTAATTGATATGCCGGAGGGTGCAATAGACAACGCCTCCCGAGACCTCATGATTGCACAAGCCAAATTTTTAAGGGCTGTTTACTATTTCGATTTAGTAAAAATGTACGGTGGCGTTTCTCTCTGGGTAAAGTCTTCAATTGATGATGAAATTATGAAACCCAGGGCCACACTTGACGAAACATATACGCTGATAGTGCAGGACATGAAAGATGCAGAAACTGCATTACCCACCACCTGGTCAAATGCCGCTGATAAAGGCAGGGCTACCAGTTATGCGGCACAAGCCTTTTTAGCGCGTATTTATCTACAATGGAAAAAACCAGAGCTTGCGCTTGATTATTGTAACAAGTTGGATGGTAAATTTAACCTGTATGCCAATTTGAAAGACATTTTTGATCCAAAGAATAAAAACGCTGAATACGAAAATATTTTTGAAGTGCAGTTCCGCCACTCAGGATCATGGGGGCTGGAAGGGAGTATTCAACATAGCTATTGGGGACCGCGCGGAGTAGGCGGGCCTACCAATTTTGGCGGATGGGGCGGTTTCGGACCTACGCAATATGTTTACGACAGTTATAATAACCAGGATAAAAGAAAGACTGCATTTTTTCTTGCCTCCTATATGGGCGTAACACAGTCTCCCCCCACAAACAATAAGTTCTGGGATGCCGAGTATGGTAATGTGATTGAAGACGACCAGTTGAACTTTATATTAATACGATATGCTGATGTATTGCTAATGAAAGCAGAAGCATTAAATGCGACAGATGCCACAGGTACCGCTAAATACGATGCATTGAACCTGGTGAGACGGCGTGCGGGGCTATCCGATATCACGGCTGCCGACAATCTTAATAAAGAACAGTTTGCTGAAACGGTGTTGGAAGAGCGGTTACATGAACTATGCTTTGAGCACCTGCGTCGTTGGGACCTCATACGATTTGGTAAATTGAAACAATACTTGCAAGAGCATGCAGGCATCTCCATACAGGATCATCATACGCTGTATCCCCTGCCACAAAATGCATTGGATGCCAACGATGCTATCACTAGTAATAACCCTGGCTACTAAACAGAAAAACGAATACCATGATTCAAATGAAATGGATAGTAACCGCTATTGTAATTATTATATCTGCAATTGCCTGTCAAAAGCAGAAACCGGAAGTATTCCCCGCCGTTCAGGAAGAGGAGAAAGTAACGGTGGAAAACGGAATTGTAACAGTAAAACCTACTGAATATACGGGTGCCATCAGAAATCCCATGAAAGGCTTTCGCGAGTATTTTGGCCCCGGGTATGACCCTATACGCCCCGAGTATCCTTACCCCTATGGTAGTATCATAAAAGAATATATGCAATGGAATATGCTGGAAGATAATGCCGGCGATGGCGTAGATAAAATCATTGCTTACAGCAATCACAGATGGAAAGGGGTGGAAGATATAAACATGAAAGTGATCCCCAGAATCTATATTGTATGGATGGAGCCCTGGCATGGTGGAGTAGCAAAAAACACTTATACCAATCATCCGGATGACCTCAACGGCTGGCATTGGCCGTCCGATATTCCCGGACAGGTACGGATAGACGATGGCACCACGCCTATTACTGGTGGATATTTTCATCCCTCATTTCAAGATAGAGTAAAAGCACTGGTGGCTAAAGCCGGAGAAGCATGGGACAATGATCCCCGTGTGGCATATGTAGAAATGGGTATTATAGGTGAATGGGGAGAGCAGCATGATCCCAATATCACCACTTACTGGAATCCGCACGAAGAAGCGCAACATATACCTAACAGAACCTGGATACCCGGAATGGAAAAAACTTTAGGGGATGCGTTCACCAGTGCTTTCAAAAATAAAAAAGTAATGGTTAGATATGCTTACGAATTTGACGATTACGAATTTGGTATATATTGGGACTCCTGGGCTCAGCCTGAAGAGCAGGTAAGAGGTTATGAAGAGATGAAAAAACTCGGAGACAGGTGGAAGAAACAACCAATCGGCGGAGAAATCACCTGGAATTGGGGATCACTGTCCAGATTTAACTCTTTTGAAGCTGTGGTAAAAGATGCCAATACCCGCACCGAGGTAATAGAGCAGATTCGCAATCTTCATTGTAACCACCTCGGGGGTATCACCTGGGCGAATTTTAGCGATGTATCCTTTATTCCGCATGCAGAATTGCTTCAAAAATCTATGGGATACAATTATGTCATTTCGCAATTTCAATATCCAACCAAAGTACAAAAAGGTGTGCCGTTTAAAGTGTCATTTTCGGTAAGCAACAACGGTTCATCTCCTTTCTATTATAACTGGCCAATTGAAATTGCACTGCTCAACAAACGAACCAAAAGAAAAGTATGGGGCAAAGTTTTGGATGGTGTAAATATATCAGAATGGATGCCCGGTGACAATTGGGATAAAGCCACTTCAAAATATTTGAATGCTGCGCCCGTATACAATGTCGAAAAGGAAATTACACTTGATAGCGACCTTAATGAGAATGAATACATCATCTCGGTTTCCGTATTGGATCCTGCAGGCATGCTCCCATCGCTCAGGTTTGCCAATGAAAACTATTTCACAGGCGGAAGACACCCGATGGGATACATAGGCATTAATACCGAGCCAGAAATTTTTGAAATTAATCAATCAGAATTTAAAGACATACAACAGGATCGAACACTGAAATATGTAATTGAATAATCATGAAGCTACTTCATACAGCAAGATCACTGATAGTTATAACATTGTTCTTTTGGTTGCCGGCGTCTGGTCAGCAAGCACCCAATTATGACGCACTGGAAAAAAGAGGAATTGTAACTGTTCGTTTGAAACCATATGCTGATGCCTTTCGTAACCCAATGAAGGGTTTCAGGGAATTCTTTTCTCCAAAGGTTGACAGAGTGCGTCCGGAATACCCATATCCGTATGGGTCTATGATCAAAGAGTATATGCAATGGAATATGATTGAAGATGATCCAACTGATGGAGTTGATAAAATTATTAAGTACAGCAACCATCGCTGGAAAGGGGTAGAAGATATAAATATGAAAGTAATTCCACGGGTATACCTTGTATGGATGGAACCGTGGCACGGTGGAAAGCCTAAGAATTCTAAAAACGCTGATGATTTGGCTGGTTGGCATTGGCCAAAAGGCATACCATCACAGGTATCACCCTATAAACAATCCCTCGAAACCGGACGAGTATATGTAGATGCGGGTGATGAAAACACACCCATACAAGGCGGATATTTTCATCCAGACTTTTCACAACGGGTAAAGGCTTTGGTAGCCAAAATGGGAGAAGCATGGGATAATGATCCAAGAGTCGCATATGTAGAAATGGGAATCATTGGAGAATGGGGTGAACACCACGATCCTGACTTGTCTACCTACTGGCCCCCGCATGATGAACCGGAACATATAGTCAACCGAACATGGATACCTGGCATGGAAAAAGTTTTAGGTGATGCATTTAACCAGGCATTCAAAAATAAGAAAGTCATGGTTCGTTACGCCTACGAATTTCAGGATTACGAGTTTGGTATCTACTGGGATTCATGGTCTCAGCCGGAAGAAAATATTAGAGGCTACGAAGAAATGAGAAAACTGGACGGCAGATGGAAAACCCAACCTATAGGTGGCGAAATCACCTGGAATTGGGGCAGCTTAGCAAAGTTTAAAAGTTTTGAAGAGGTGGTTATGGATTCTGCGTATTTCAATCTTACTATGAAGCAAATCAGGAACCTGCATTGCAATCATCTTGGAGGCATCACATGGGCAAACTTCCAAAATCCGGACTTCATTAACCCCGCAAAAGAATTGCAAAAAGCAATGGGGTATCGTTATGAAATAGCTGATTTTTCTTACCCGGCAAATATTCAACCCGGCAAACCATTCTCCATCGAATTCAATGTTACTAACACAGGCTCCTCCCCTTTCTATTATAACTGGCCGGTACAATTATCTCTGTTGGATGCCCATACACAAAAACCTATCTGGTCAAAACAACTAGAAGATGTAAATATATCAGAATGGATGCCCGGTGAAGATTGGAATGAAACAACAAAGCGGTATAATATACAACCCGAAAATGTAAAAATCACCCAAACGCTGGATCTTGATAATGTGCCCAAGGGAAAATATATCCTGGCTTTAAGTATCCTGGATCCAGCTGGAATGCAGCCTTCCATCCGCTTTGCAAATAGTAATTATTTTTCAGGAGGCTATCACCCTATTGGCTATATTGGTGTGAAGAAAAAAATCAGCAATTTTAAGATTGATGAAAACTTGTTCACTGATTTACAAACAGACATTTCATTACAATACAAACGCCCTTAAATTATGAATATCTATAAAATCGTTCTTATTACGATATTAATTACAGGCACTACAAATGTATTATCACAGCAGCGTGTAAAGAAACCCGTCTCAATAATTCTTGATACAGATATAGGTCCTGATTATGATGATGTGGGTGCTGTAGCAGTGTTGCATGCCCTGGCAGACAAAGGAGAAGCAAAACCACTGGCCATTATGGCAAGTAATAAAAACCACCTGGTAGCGCCAAGCATCGATATCCTTAATATTTATTTTGGAAGGCCCAACCTTCCAATTGGAGCACCGAAAGGTGAGAATGCACCTGATCATGGAGCTTTACAAAAATGGCCTGAAATGCTGGTCAGCAAGTACCCTCATAATATTAAAACAACGGCTGAGGTGCCAGACGCTGTGGCACTTTATCGAAAGCTTTTATCAGAACAACCTGATAAAAGTGTCACCATCGTTACCGTCGGATTTCTAACCAACCTCACTAACCTTCTGAACTCAACAGCCGACCAATACTCAAAATTAAATGGAAAAGCATTGGTGGCTAAAAAAGTTAAACAACTAGTATCGATGGCGGGCAAATTTCCTGCAGGACGGGAATATAATGTATATATTGATTCGGTGGCTTCCGAAAAAGTATTCTTACAATGGCCAACTCCTATTATTTACAGTGGATTTGAAATCGGTGAAAAGATACTTACCGGCAAAGAACTAACCTCAAATGATAATATCCAAAATAACCCTGTTAAGGATGCCTATATCAAAGCTATGCCTTATTGGGAAAACGATCATAACGGTCGTCATAGCTGGGACCAAACGGCTGTATTGGTTGCCGTAAGAGGAACCGCACCTTATTACACATTGCAAAAAGGACAGATCATTCTTAAAGGAGGTAGCAACGAATGGAAAAATAACCCAAAGGGAAAACAGGCCTACCTGGTGGAAGCTGCGCCTCCAGAGACAGTAAGGGCTGAGATTGAATCACTGATGATGCATTTTCCGAAATAAAATCGAGGCTGGCAATTATAACCGAAATAAAAAAGCTCCTTTTTCGTTCTGAGAAAGGAGCTTTTTTATTTCGGATATACTGTCAAATCAGTATTCGTTTTCTGCAGTACAGCTAATACCTTTAAGAACAAAAAGATGCAACGTTCACCTATTATTTACATCCTAATCTTCTCAATTATGTTATTATGGGGTTGTTCTTCAAAAAAAGCGGCTTACCAGGGAAATATTAATGGCAAAGAATATATTATTTACAACGTGACCAAGAATAATGTTTTTGCCAAACACTTATATCAGCGACTGGATATAAATGGATCGCCTTCGCTTACTATCAACTATGAAACCACCACAATGGGTACGCCCTATAGTTTAGACATTTACAATCACGTACCCAACCTTGTATTGAATAGCGCGATACAATACACCAACACTTACACAGAGGAGTCTACAAACAATACTGTACTGTACATACACCCCGCAAGGTTTTCAGCAAAAGACTTTGAGACGTTTAAAACATTTTTTTCGGAAGAATGGCCTAAAATAAAGAACCGTGTGACGCTGAAACAAGGATATAGAGAACTTAATATTGTAGCGTTGGTATTTGGAAACGATGATCAGTTTAAACATATCTTTAAGTCGGGGGATAAGGCGTTGGAAGTTTGGACCAACGGTGATGTCCACTTAAATACAAACAATAGGTCTTTAGAAAGTACCAATCTTAGTTCAAAGGTACAAATGCCCGGCTACCGTCTTACACTACGCCAACCTTACCAACCCTTCAATTTGGATAGCCTGAAAATCTATAAAGATGCTTCGGGGAAAAACATCACCGATTATTTTACAATAGAAGAAGACTAACTATAAGCCCGTTAACATTACCAATACTATTGATAGTGCCAGTAAGATAAGATTACAGTAGAGTTTCCTGTACCGCTTTTTGAACAATAGAATGATAGCTTCAATCACTAAAAAGCCTAAGTAAGCCCCAAATACAAACATCATTGCAAAAAAGATAAGATACCCTGCTCCTACACTATCATTAGATTTTAGTTGTACCAGGTAAATAAATACCAGCAATAAAACGACTCCAAACACAAACAGCAAAATTCTCAATAAAAAATGCCGAAAAATATCCCTGTTGTAGAGCACTGCGTTTTCAAGTAGACTGTCTTTCATTACAAAATGGCTAGTCACTGCCGTTAGCATCGTGAAAATAATAGCTTTCAACATATCAAAGCCACTTAATCCGGCATATTTAAAAAAGATACCTGACAATATAACAAACAGAATGGCAAAGATAACGCCGGCCCAGAAAAGTTGTTTAAAGCTGATTTTCACTGCGGTGTTGTCAAATCAATCAGAATTTCCGAAAACTCCAATGGTTTAGACCATTGCGGATTGTGATCGGCGACCATCTCTATCACTTTCCAGTTTCTTTTTCGGGCACGCTCCGAAAAATAATAGAAGAAGTCTTCTTCAGCCTTCTTGCCTTCGTCCACCGTTAATATATAGGTAGCCGGCAATCCTTTTGCTTTGAGGTTATTCCACGAAACAGGTGTTGTGAATGTTTTTACCGACTGCGGAACATCTTTTGGGTAGGGATCTGATTGTTTGGTCCAGGCAGGAACCATAAATCCGTTCGCAGAAGCCGGAGCTGGTCCCGCTTTACCATCTGCCCGAGCTGTGACAACACTTTCTTTGTCATTGGGAACAAATGCATCGAGATATACTAGTTGTTTTATCCTTTCAGGAACACTATCAGCTACGCCTGTAATCACCATACCACCATAGCTATGTCCGACAAGAATGACGTCATTCAGTTGTTCAAAAATAAGGGTACTGACAACATCTTTGATATGGGTATTCAAATCTATTTCTGGTGATGCCAGGTGTACGCGTTCGCCCTGACCCGTTAGCGCCGGTCGATAAACAATACAGCCTGCATTTGTCAAAAGGGAATCCACTTTTTTAAATGCCCAACTGCCACCCCAGGCACCATGTACTATTACATATGTTGGCTTTTGTTGCGCATATCCGGAACAAACTGTCGTGAAGAATAGCAATGAAAAAAACAGGTGTTTCATTTTTTATTTCAAAGATAACAAATGACAATACATATGAATAGATTTCTCACGCGCAGACTTCGTACAGCCGGCTTATTGTCACTTCGAGTACTCTATTAGGGACTCCAAATCAATGGAAATATGACATATAATCTAAACGAGAATTTGTTCTTTAATAATCTGCCTGCTCAAATATCAATTCCGCTACAGTTTCTTTCTTACTTTTTTGTGGAAAAAAGTAAGGCAAAAAGCCACCCGAAATCGATTACGGCCGATTTCGGGAACGCCTTGATGTAACTGTAGAATTACTGTGATCTCAACTATAGGTCCTTGATATTAGAAGCAGAAAAGTAATTGAGTTAATTAGGTATTTTAGCCGAGGTACAGCACAAAAGTTACATCAAGGCGTCCCGGGGAATTGTGGTAATTATTCCCCGGCGGCTTTTGGATATTCTTTCCGCAAAAAGTATCAAGAAAATTATTGAGAACTTTTCCCTAACTCCAGTCCGTAGTTTAATATTATATCATTGGCACCAGCGGGAGAAGTCTGTTTCCTATAACAGAACAGATTTCACTTTTGCATGCTCATAGGCCAATGACGAAACTAATCAGGCATCTTATGAATAGTAAGATAGGCAACCTCTTTTATAAGTATGCCGGTTTTTGCTTTTACCTCAAACCTGAAACAAACCGTTTCTGCCGGACCTAATTCCGGTATATCTACTAACAAGCTCTTTCTATCCCGCCCTAGCCTCACACCACTAATACTGAGTGTATCGGACCCCTTTTCTCCGGTTCGTACGGAATAATGGTCTGAACCATAAGCCCGGGTCCAGCGGTAATTGTATTGGGTGATATGATAGCGTGCTGTATCAGTATTTGCTGTGTCATCCAACTCGCAATTGAAATCAACTTGAATGCCACCCTTAATCGTTTTTACGCCAGTTACCAACGCACCCTCCTTACCTGTGTACCGAACTCTTGCCAATGTGCCATATTTCGAGGCTACACCATCATCCCATCCTGTTAGTCCGGTTGTATAAATATTTTGGTCAAAAGGGTTTACGGCTACCCTTTGAATACCAGCATCAAATTGAAAAGGAAGTGCTACCATCGCACCTTGTGTTAATCCATCCACTTCCTGCGGATAAAAAGCATATAACCACCCTCTTCCAAAACTGGAATGTATGAATCTGTCTCCTAACGGTCCCCAGCCTTTGTCACTCCAGGTGCCACCACCCGGTGAATTATCAAACTCTTGCGGCATCCATAAAGCCGGTGGATCGAATTTTTCAGGTACTTTTAGCACGTGTGGAAATAATGTTCCTTTTTCGCCCTCTTCTTTTGTAAACACTTTTCCATCGGGCGACCATTGCCCTTGATGATACAGATTGGGCACATAGCCATAAAACCCGCCCGACTTTACCAGATTGATTTTATTGCCCGGGATCCAGTTGCCCTGGTTATCGCTTACAAAAATCTGTTTGTTCGGTGTTACAGTTATGCCATTATTGGTTCGGAAGCCACTACCGATATGTATAACCGATTTTCCATCTTTAGAAATTTTCACAACACTGCCCGGAGCTTTATTGTCGGTAAAAGCACCCACTTTGGCGTAGTAAAAATTCCCCTCACTATCTGTTTCCAACCCAAAATTAAAAGCATGAAAAAAAGAAGATACATCATGGTCAGCATAAAAATTCTGATAAAAGTCTGTCTCCCCATCACCGTTTAAGTCCCTCAACAACACAATTCCATTTCTACAAGTCACATAGATGTCGTCTTCTACCACCTTCAACCCCATGGGTTCATATAAGCCTGTGGCTATTCGTTGCCAGCTCACATTCTTCAGGGTATTGTCCACACCTGATGCCATCCAGACATCACCGGTATAAGTTGTTATTACAAGGTTGCCATTTCCCTTAAATCCAAGACTAGTCGGGCGAACCCAGGCATTCCATGGATTGTTAAATGGCAAGGGAATATCATCAACCGCATACGGATAATCATTCCGAAGGATAACCGCCTTTTCAGGACTCGTTTTGTCGGCGTCCTTGCTATAGATAGGATCAAAATGAGGCTTGCCCGAATTCAGCTTTCCAACACCTTTTATTTTTGTACTCCACTGCGCTAGACCACCCGATGTCATTTTTACTAAGTCGGTCTGTACTTGCTGTTTCCTTGTTTCAACATATACCTTAAATGCGTTTAATGATTGTTGGCTTTTTCCACTACCTCTCAATACTTGAACAGTTAATGGCTGATTGCTTTCAGGTATCGTCAACATGATTCGGTTCTGATCATCAACCGTGTAAAACAAGTCCTGATTCTGACTGATAAAGGCCGCTGCTACAAATGACTGACTAACAGTATCGCTCAGTGTTATAAACGACTGGTTAACCTGGTTTTTACTATTGGGGAGCTTACCAATGTAAATCGACTGTGCTTTTCCCGGTGCGAGGTATAGTGTATTTACCATCACAGTGTTATTATTTACAGCTTCCGGCATTTCCAGTATATCCCTTCCCATTATAGCGTAAGAGAAGATAACTTTGTTTCTATTAACATAATGACCGTGATATTGCAAATATTGTTGCGATAGAGGTGTTCGCACACCAGTGGCAGCCTCCAATGAATCTAATTTTCCGTTGTAGGTCCACTGCCATAAATCAAGCCCCTTCCAAACGGAGCCCTTTACCTCCGGTTGGCCTTCCCCCCGGTACTTTCTGAATTTAGTCTCCCCCAATTCAAGGCTGCCTTTCCAAAGTGCCGTACTGCCCATCCTATGTAAGTTGTAACTCTTATATACATTGTTTGACAACTTAACTGTTAGCATGGCTGTACCATACCCTTTCAATTGTGAATGTATAGCTGTTCCATAATTACCCGCATTAACTGCAAACCATTCTTGTCCGTATTTCAAATTACCTTTCAACGCCTCACTCCGGACGATTTGCTTCTGCTCTGCCGGATTATTTGCTTTTGGTAGGGTTTGCAGATAGGAAGCTGTAATAGCATAGTATTGCGATGGATTTTTTTCTTTGATGAAAGTTTCCCGGATATACTGAATCACATAATATCGTTCTTCAGATGTCAACCACGATTGCGCTGGCATTATACCCGATCCCTTGGTAATGGTTTGCCACATATCATAAGGTTTCGTTCCAAAGCGCATCTTGTCTTTATTAAAGGACCTTGCTTGCGGTAGGGATGCAGTACCATCCGCACCGTGGCAGGCAATACAGGCACTGGTGTATATCTTCTTTCCTTTTTCTAAGGTTTCCTTATTCAACTTTCGCAAAATATCAGCATGGCTTACATCTGATTGATTTACACCTGCAATTGAAAAACAAGGGTTTAACAAAAAAATGAGGAATACGAGGAGTACGATTTTCATTGGTGAAATATAGTAATTTCTCCGAACGATACCATATCGGAATTTGTCTATTTGCCTGGTTGTCGCAATGCAGTTAACATAGTATAGGAATAGCTTACCGAACCATCCAAACTAGTTACAGAAAGAATAATAGGAAATATATTTGTTAGATACGTCTAACTTATTTATTTTTGCATTATTACTTTTAACTTACTTAACTCAATGATACGTTTTTTACTTATTCTCACTATTGGCTTTACCGGGCTTAATTTAAAAGGGCAGTCAGCCTCTATCAGCGGTAACATTAATGATGAAAGGGGAGAACAGTTAAATGCTGTTTCCGTTTCAATTCCTGCGTTGCACCGGGGGACTTTAACGGATAACAATGGCAATTACGAACTGCTCAATGTACCTTATGGGAACTGGACATTGGAAGTTTCACACGCCGGCTATGAAAAACAGCGGTTATCCTTGGCTGTTAATGATAATATAGTATTACTCAATGTTAAGTTGAAAAGTCTACAGTCTACTATGGGCGAAGTGGTCATTTCAGGTACTTTGAAAGAGGTGTCAAAACTGGAGAGTCCTGTCCCGGTTGAAGTTTACTCATCCCGTTTTTTCAAAGCCAATCCAACACCCAGCATTTTTGATGCGTTACAAAACATAAATGGAGTGCGGCCGCAACTGAATTGTAATGTTTGTAATACCGGCGATATTCACATCAACGGATTGGAAGGTCCCTACACCATGATATTGATAGATGGTATGCCTATTGTAAGCGGCTTATCCACAGTATATGGACTTAGCGGTATACCACAATCACTGATAGACCGTGTAGAAGTAGTGAAAGGACCCGCTTCCACTTTGTACGGTAGTGAAGCTGTAGGTGGATTGGTAAACATCATCACCAAAAATCCCTTGAGTGCACCGGTTGTATCTGCTGATGTATTTGCTACTAGTTGGGGAGAAGTCAATACCGATCTGGCTACTAAATTTACTGCAGGAAAATCAAAATCACTGTTAGGTGTAAACTATTTCCGCTACCAGCAACCAATCGATAATAACGGTGACAACTTCACTGACGTCACCCTGCAAAACCGCATATCCGTTTTTAATAAATGGAGTTTTCAAAGAAAGGATAACAGGATTTTTACGGTTGCAGGACGGTATATATATGAAGATCGTTGGGGTGGCGAAATGAACTGGTCATCCAAAGACAGAGGCGGAAACGAAGTGTATGGTGAGAGTATCTATACAAAACGTTGGGAGTTCTTCGGCACTTATCAATTGCCGGTAAAGGAAAAAATAATGTTTCAATTTAGTGCTAATGGACACGACCAGAACAGCACTTATGGTGACGTGTTGTATATAGCAGATCAATATATTGGGTTTGGACAAATGACCTGGTTTAAAACCCTGGGACGGCACGATATTGTAACCGGTGCCACCTATAGATACACCTACTATAATGATAATACACCGGCAACCGTTACAGCACGCCATACAAAATTACCCGGCGCTTTTGTGCAGGATGAAATTGCGCTGAATGCCCAAAACAAATTATTAGTTGGCATGCGGTACGATTACAATTCAATACATGGCAGCATATTAACACCTCGTTTTAACTATAAATGGAGTTCGCGCGACCGTAGTAATATTCTTCGGTTAAGCATTGGCAATGGTTATCGGGTGGCGAATGTATTTACGGAAGACCATGCAGCACTTACGGGTGCCCGTGATGTTATATTTAAAAATAATCTTGCTCCCGAAAGATCCTGGAATACGAACCTGAATTATGTGAAAAAAATCTATTGGGGTAGCAGCATTATAGGATTGGATGCTACAGCATTTTATACCTATTTCACCAATAAAATTATACCTGATTATGATACTAATCCTAACCAGATAATCTATGATAATCTCGACGGACATGCCGTATCCAGGGGCGTGTCGCTTAATATAGATATCATGCTTCCTATTGGCTTAAAACTCCTGGCTGGTGCTACTGCGATGGATGTATACAACACACATGAAGGTGTGAAAGTACAGCAGTTATTTGCCGAAAAATTGACAGGTGTATGGAATATAGGATACACTTTCCCCAAACTTCGTCTATCTGTGGACTATACCGGCAATTTTTACGGTCCTATGCGATTGCCATTACTGAGCGATACAGACCCAAGACGAGGGTACTCACCTTGGTGGAGCATTCAAAATATTCAGTTAACCCAGAAAATAGGACGGCAGGTGGAAATTTATGGTGGTGTAAAAAATTTGTTGAATTGGACGCCCAATAAGGGCAATCCATTCATCATTGCCCGTGCCCACGACCCGTTTGATAAGCAGGTGCAGTTTGATGGCGCTGGTCAGGCAATGATAACACCGGAAAACCCTTATGGACTTACTTTTGATCCGTCTTATGTGTATGGTCCTAACCAGGGCATTAGAGGTTTTTTAGGGGTGCGCTATAGTTTTTCAAAATGAGTAATAACAAAATTTAGAAATATTTAGTTTAATTGCATTATGGACGCTGTTTTACAATATCTGCAATCAATTGATCCGATCATGGCAGCGCTGTATGCCACCACCTTTACCTGGCTGGTCACTGCAGCCGGAGCATCCTTTGTTTTCTTTTTCAAGAACATGAACAAGAATGTCATGGATGGCATGCTTGGCTTTACCGGTGGCGTAATGGTGGCCGCCAGTATATGGAGTCTGTTGATTCCCGCTATTGATATGAGCGAAGGGGAAGGTTTTGTGAAAGTGATGCCGGCTGTAGTCGGCTTTCTGGCAGGCGCTGCCTTTCTTTTTGCACTAGACAAGGTATTACCGCATTTGCACGTCAACTTTAAACAGGTGGAAGGAGTGAAATCGCCCTGGCAAAGAACTACTTTGTTGGTACTGGCCATCACCCTGCATAATATACCGGAAGGTCTGGCAGTAGGCGTGTTATTTGGTGGTGTTGCTGCTGGCATACCCGAAGCCACCATCGGTGGAGCAGTAGCACTCGCATTGGGTATCGGCTTACAGAATTTTCCGGAAGGAATAGCTGTTTCCATGCCTTTGAGGCGTATGGGTTTGAGTAGAAGAAAAAGTTTTTTTTATGGTCAATTGTCAGCCATAGTGGAGCCGATGGCGGGCGTGATAGGTGCCGTAGCAGTGGCTACTTTTACCCCTATCCTACCCTATGCCCTGGCTTTTGCTGCCGGAGCCATGATATTTGTTGTTGTGGAAGAAGTGATTCCCGAAGCGCAGCAAAACAAAAGTTCCGACATTGCCACCATTGGTTTTATTGGCGGGTTTATTGTAATGATGACATTGGATGTAGCCCTGGGATAAGGGATTTCAAATCTTCATTGCATTCTTTTCCAACTGGAATATTAATCGGAGTTTAATGCCGTTTAGTTAAGTTTTTTACCCATACTGCGGACGGGATTTATATCAAAACTTTCAACCAATTTTCTTGATACTTTTTGCGGAAAGAATATCCAAAAGCCGCCGGGGAATTATTACACCCAATTCCCCGGAACGCCCTGATTATGCATTCGTGCTACTGTAATTTCGGCTATAATACCTTGAATGAATACTTAATATGAAGCTATTTATGCATAACTAAACGGCAATGAACCGGAATTCTACATAAGAGTTGCTTACCCTCGTAAAATGTGGCTACTCGTTAGATAATAGTAAATCTTTGACTAAATTACAGTATGTCAAGACTCATTTTAGTGCGGCATGGTCAATCGGTATGGAATCTGGAAAACAGATTTACCGGTGGTAGAGATGTTGAACTAACCGATATGGGAAGAGAAGAAGCAAAAAAAGCCGGCGTACAACTTCGAAATGAAAAACCAGTTATTGCATTTACTTCCACTTTAAAACGAGCACAAGAAACGCTTGAGATTATGCAGACCGTCAACAATTGGCATATACCCGTTATAGAAAACAGCGCTTTGAACGAGCGCTCATACGGTAACCTGGAAGGATTGAACAAAGCCGAAATGACGATTAAATACGGGGAAGAGCAGGTACACATTTGGAGACGCTCCTTCGACACACGGCCCCCCGGCGGCGAAAGTTTACTGGATACCTACAACCGGGTGGTACCCTACTTCAACTCAAACATTCTACCCCATTTAAAAAACAACGAAAATGTGCTGATTGCAGCGCATGGCAATAGTTTAAGATCTTTAATGATGTTTCTGGAAAACCTGTCGCCTGAGGAAGTGATTAACAAAGAACTTAAAACCGGAGTACCGGTAGTATATTCGTTTGACGGAGCAAATTTTAAGTTAATTGAAGCTATATGAATGATATTGAAAAACGAGAAGCGGTATTAACAGCGCTAACGTTGATGGAACCGGAAGTAAATATACAATTAGAGAGGGTTTCCGAACTGGAAGAGTTATTAGCTGCCCATATCAATCATCTGGTTGAACGTGACTTCAATAAACTTTTGAATATCTTATATCGTATTGATGTAAGTGAGGAGAAAATCAAAAAAGCATTGCTCGATAATTCAGACCCGGCGGGACAAGTAATTGCTGAATTAATTATAGAACGCCAGTTTGAAAAAATTACAGCCCGAAAAAAATTTAAAGAAGGAAAAGCTTACTAGACTTTATTTCACTGTTTCCCGCAAAACAGTTTTTAGATTTTCCTGTGCCGTCTTTCTGAAATCTGATAAATATATTTCGTGATGTTTTCCATTTAGGGCTAAATTCTACCACTCCTCCATTTAGAAAAGTAGTAAAGACAATAATGGAGAATTTAGCCCTGTTGAAACTTTTTACACACAAACCATCGACGGCTATTTTTCCGCCAGAGGATTCGATACAACTAACCGAGAATTTGGCGTATTTATCAGAGACAGGTGGGATAATAGGTCAGATACCCTTATCAAAAACATTGCACCCTGGTATGAAAAAATGCTGGATAAAAATAAATTCAGAGAATATGTTTTGCCCAACGATCAACCGTCGGCATGGGGTTGGGTGATGCCAGCCATGTGGGATGGTAAAATAGATGAGGATTTTGGTTTTCATACTGAACAGGGACGAAGCCCGAGGCCCCACCGGTTTACTTTTGATATGGGTGTTGTGGCAAAACTTAGCAGATTTAAAATCTTACAACGTTGGGTGCATGACCAGTTTTTATACAATCACGGTGATCCACGAGAGTGGAATATGTGGTGCTCTGGGTGGATATCCTAATATATACCATTCAGCAGACGGCACTATGCCTCAACACTTTACTTTCGATCTTGGAAGAATATACGAGGGCCTATCGTCCTTTGAGTCGGCAGGCAGGCAGGATTGCCCTTGCCACAATCCGGATAAACTGGAAGTATGGGGAATTGCTGATACTACAAATGCCATTACAACACTAGCCTCCAACGATCCGGGATGGGCTGCACAATCTGTATCCAAAGGTTGGACTTTATTGACAACAGTAGAACGAAATGACAATGGTATAGCACCCTACAAGGTTGATATTACACCTGGCAAGCCACCAGTCAGGTTTATCAGAATCAGAATTCTACATGTGATTGACGATCATGCTTCAGAGAGTCATCTCAGTGAGGTTTCCTTTTGGATAAAGCCATAAATGTTCAGCACATACAGCCTTTCTTATTTTTACGTTCTAGGGTTAAAAAGTCCTTATTTTTATATTGCCTAAGAATTGAAAATGAAGAATGCTAAAATAGCTGTACTAGTAGGTGGTTTCGATCTCTTTTCCGGATTCAGGGGCATATCCAAAGGAACAAGGATTATTGAAAAAGCCATCCGTCCGATTTTTGATCAGGTAATCGCTGTAAACTATAATTATTTTCTGGATTTTGGTCGTACGCACAACCAACTGACAGAAATGATCCGGAAGCAATATCCTGCAGCAGAACTTATGTTCTATGGCTATAGCAAAGGAGGAGATGTAGTATTAAAACTCAGCCGGAGTATGAAGGATACACACGTCATCCCATTACTGATAACTGTTGATATTGCCAATGGACCCTGGTCCGCTAAAATCAACAGGTCTGTTCCCGGCAATGTAAAAAAGAATATTAATGTATACCAAACCAAGCCACGCCCACCTTTGTTCTCATATGGCATGCCCGCCTACAGCAACTACCCGGTGACAATAGAAAATATCGAATTGACTCAAAAAATTATCCGGAATCAGGTTGTCAATCATTCCAATATTGAGAACCTGATGGTAGACTAGGTGATTGAATGGATAGAAGCCGGATCAAATGCTTCTTAACCCACCTTGCGGATTTCCTACATTCAAATGTTAAATTTTGCTTTGATCGAT
>CAZRYS010000008.1:0-220845 GCA_964604365.1 uncultured Terrimonas sp. | reverse complement strand
ACTCGACGGCAACGGCTTGAGTCACAGATTCTTATTGGCATAAAAAAAGGAGACAACTGTTATCCAGTGTCTCCTTTAGTCGCCTGTCGGGACAATTTTCGAACCATTTTTTGGAGGATTTGAGGACATTGGTTTCCGAAAAAGGCTATTAATACCGCCTAAAATGGACCCTGAAGAAGCTATTATTTTTTATACAATGTTGCAAAAACATAAGAATTTTTGACAATCACTTGTAACATTGTTGTTACGTTTTATTGGACGCTTTAGGATATTTGAGTATCAACTCTAAGCTTCAAATCTGTTATTCGTAGGGCCTTTTACTACGGTACTGGAATAATTGTAGGCTATCAGCGAAGCATAAAGTCCAAATCATTAACTACCCAATTTTAGACAAAATAGCCGCAATAAGTAAAAAAAATGATTTTTGCAACATAATTGCATGGAAATTTTATTAAATTTGCATCCAAACATGAAATGGATAGCAACCATATTAGTAATTTACTTCGCGGCACTTTTTGTTGCTCCGTGCAGTGATGCTAATAATGTTTGCGCCGAAATAAAATCTCCATCCAAAGAACTGAAGCATAGTCATAATCAAGATAGAGATGATAACTGCTCCCCCTTCTGTCATTGTGCTTGTTGCAGTGTTTCGATAACTTCCTTTAAGTTTAATATACCAGAATTTAATATCCCCTTAAAAGAGTTTAAGGCCAAAAAAGTTGGCATAAGGGATTGTTTTTTTGTTTCCAACTACTCCGGAAACATTTGGCAGCCGCCAAGATTTAACGCATAATTTCTTTTAGATCGTGTCTTATCGTGTGATATGCCTATTACGCATATCGTCTGTGACATCATTGTTTTTTTAGCACTGATTAGGTGTTGTACGATTTACGTATGACATCCATAGCACGCATCTATTCCCAACTTTTTTCATTCAGAGAAGAGGTCTCATATTTTTTTACTAAGCGTTAAATAACAAAATACACTGTGTTAGATCGTATTATTAAATTCAGTATAAAGAACAAAATCATTATTGGTTTAATGACTTTGTTACTTATTATATGGGGAGCGTGGAGTGCCACCAAATTACCCATAGATGCCGTCCCTGACATTACCAACAATCAGGTTCAAATATTTACTACCTGTCCTACATTGGCTGGTCAGGAAGTGGAACAACTCGTAACCTTCCCCATAGAACAAAGTATTGCCAATGTTCCTAAGATCGAGGAAATCCGAAGTATTTCCCGGTTCGGACTTTCGGTGATCACCGTTGTTTTTGAAGAGGACGTGGATATATATTTTGCCAGGCAACTCATCAATGAACGACTCAAAGAGGCTGTTGATAAAATCCCCCAGGGAATTGGCTCGCCGGAAATGGCACCTGTCAGTACAGGTTTAGGTGAAGTGTACCAATATATCATTCACCCCAAAAAGGGAAGTGAAAAAAAGTACAATGCAAAAGACCTGCGTACGATGCAGGACTGGATCGTTGCCAGACAATTGTACGGTACTCCGGGTATTGCCGAAGTGAACAGCTTTGGGGGCCAATTGAAGCAATACGAAGTTGCTGTCAATCCTGATAGGTTGAGAGCAATGGGAGTAAGTATCCCGGATATCTTTACCGCCCTTGAAAAGAACAATCAGAATACAGGCGGTGCATACATCGACAAAAAGCCGAATGCTTATTTCATCAGGGGTATCGGTCTGGTAACATCATTAGATGATGTTAAAAAAATTGTGGTCAAAAATTCCGGTGTCGTACCAATATATATCAGTGATGTTGCTGAGGTGAAATTTGGTAGTGCGGTTAGGTATGGCGCGTTGACCTATGATGGAGAAGTAGACGCTGTAGGTGGTGTAGTGATGATGTTGAAAGGAGAAAACAGTAACGAGGTGGTTAAGCGGATAAAAGAGAAGCTACCTACCATCCAGCAGTCACTTCCTAATGATGTTACTATCGAACCCTACCTTGATAGAACTGATCTTGTGGGACGTGCTATCAGTACAGTGCAAAAGAATTTGATCGAAGGCGCTCTGATAGTGATTTTTGTTCTTGTACTCTTCCTTGGAAATCTACGTGCCGGACTGATTGTAGCTTCCGCCATTCCACTGGCAATGCTTTTTGCCCTTGGCATGATGAATGTGTTTGGTGTTAGTGCAAACCTGATGAGTTTGGGAGCGATAGACTTCGGGCTTATCGTTGACGGGGCGGTAATCGTGGTAGAAGCAACCATGCACCATCTTGGCCTTCGAAAGTCAACGGAAAGATTGACACAAAATGAAATGGACGAAGAGGTATTCCAGTCAGCTTCTAAAATACGTACCAGCGCCGCCTTTGGAGAAATCATCATCCTGATCGTATATATTCCGATCCTCACGTTGGTTGGTGTTGAGGGAAAAATGTTCCGCCCGATGGCCCAAACCGTTGGCTTCGCAATTTTTGGAGCATTGATATTGTCCCTGACTTACATTCCTATGATGTGTGCCCTGTTTTTGTCAAAAAAAACAAGTCACAAGCGAACGTTTAGTGATAAAATGATGAGTAAGCTTCAAAGTTGGTACCAACCTTTGTTACAGAAAGCTATTAGAATTAAATATATTATAGTAGGTGTCACTGTTGGCATTTTTGCAATTGCAATATTTTTCTTCAGCAGAATGGGTGGCGAGTTTATCCCTCAGCTACAGGAAGGCGACTATGCATTTCATTGTATCCTTCCGCAGGGAAGTTCATTGAACCAAAGTATAGAGACTTCCATGCAGGCGTCACGTATTATCAAGCAATTTGAGGAAGTTAAAATGGTGGTTGGGAAAACAGGAGCGGCGGAAGTTCCTACAGACCCAATGCCCCCGGAGGCAACCGATCTTATGGTCGTTCTAAAGCCAGAAGATGAGTGGACTTCCGGCAGGAGTTATACCGAGCTGGCTGACGCGATAATGGAAAAATTGGAAGTTATTCCAGGGGTTTTCTTTGAAAAAAACCAACCCATTCAGATGCGTTTCAATGAACTGATGACGGGGATCAGGCAGGATGTTGCGGTAAAAATCTTTGGAGAAAATATAGATACACTCGCTTCTTATGCGAAAGAAGTAAGTGAGGTTATTCAAAGTGTACAGGGAGCCACGTCGCCACAGGTTGAACGGGTGATTGGTCTTCCGCAGATTAATATCGTGTATGATCGCACGCGAATTGCCAACTACGGATTAACGATACAGGATGTTAACGACGTGGTAAGTACTGCTTTTGCCGGTAAAAGTTCGGGACAGGTATATGAAAATGAGAGGCGTTTTGATTTGGTTGTACGTTTGGATAGCGCACACAGAAGCAGTATTGATGATGTGAATAATCTGATGGTTCCAACGGCTACCGGTTTGCAGATCCCATTATCACAGGTAGCAAATGTATCATATAAGTTGGGACCAGCGCAAATCAGCCGGGAAGCTGGAAAACGTAGGATCGTAATTGGATTCAACGTTTCTGGCAGGGATGTACAGAGTGTCGTGGAAGATATACAGCAGCAATTGGCAGCAAAAGTGAAGCTTCCCTCCGGGTACTATTTTACTTACGGCGGCCAGTTTGAAAATCTTCAAAAAGCCAGTGACCGTTTGATGATAGCGGTTCCCGTATCGCTGTTGCTCATTTTTATGCTGCTATATTTCACGTTCCATTCTTTCAAACAGGCCACCCTAATATTTACGGCGATTCCTATGAGTGCCATCGGGGGAGTCTTTGCATTGATGCTTCGCGGGATGCCTTTCAGTATCAGTGCAGGTATCGGATTTATTGCCTTGTTTGGTGTAGCGGTATTAAATGGTATCGTGTTGATCGGTACGTTTAATCAGTTACAAAAAGAAGGTATGGATGATGTGCTGCAAAGGGTTAAGGAAGGAACGTTGACCCGTTTGCGTCCCGTATTGATGACGGCAACAGTGGCATCTTTGGGCTTTTTGCCAATGGCTATCAGCACCAGTGCAGGTGCGGAAGTACAAAAGCCGCTGGCAACCGTTGTGATAGGTGGATTGATGACTGCGACCTTTCTTACGCTGTTCGTACTGCCGCTCCTGTACATCATTTTCAACTCAAAAATCAAAGGAAAAGGTACTATGAAAACAACCGCAGTGGTTATCTTACTCTTCCTGGGAGGGTTTTCATCTGTAAATGCGCAACAGCAGCAACGGATTTCGATTGATAACGCTATAGGTACCGCGTTAAAGAGCAACCAGCAGTTTGGTGTGAATAGTGCCCAGATTAGAAGCGCTTCTCTAAATGTGAAGACGGCGAACGATATTCCCAAAACAGGCGTCTTCGCCGAAAACGAAGATTTACGTCCTTCAGATAATGTAGGTATTTTAAAAATCGGCGTGTCACAAAGTATTGCCTGGCCGGGGCTATATGCTGCCCGGAAAAATTATTTCAGAGAGCAACTGAAGTATGCAGAGCTCAATACCGATGTTTTAAACGCCATTATAAAAAGGGATGTCCGAGTCGCCTACTACCAGCTTTGGTATTTACAAGACAAACAGGCGCTGTTTCAACGTCTGGACAGCATATACACTATGCTTTTCAACACAACGGAGGTTCGGGTAAGAACGGGAGACGTTGCCAAACTGGACCAGATAGCGGCAGAGGCAAAACTGCGGGAATTGAAGGCTTTCCTTGAACAGAACAAGAAGGCAATGACGGTGCAACAACAACAATTGATGATGCTTTTAAATCAGAATGAGTGGTTGCTCCCGGTGGCCGAACCGCTTAATAAAGTAGAAGTAGAATTGCTGGAAAACAGCACCAGCCATCCGGTGTTGGCGTTACAGGAACAGAATGTAAATATTGCATCTTCAAATATCAAGGTTCAGCAGAACACCAACAAACCGGATTTTTCGGGTCGGTTCTTCAGCCAGCGAGTGTGGGGTGCGAAAGACCCTTTCACTGGCTTTTCGGTAATGGCATCTTTTCCCCTGTTCGGAACCGGAGCCTATCGGAATAAGGTTAGGGTCGCAGTTGCTGAAAAAGAAGTACAGGAAAAAGCGCTTTCCTATCAAACTCAATTGTTTCAAACCCAAAGAGCTTCAGCAATTACTGAAATAGAAAAAAACTACACCCTGTTGAATTTCTATGAAACCTCGGGGCTAAAGCAAGCTGAGGAAATTATCAGTGCAGCAAGCCTGAGCTATAGAACCGGCGAGATAAGTTTTGCAGACCTCGGGCAATTTCTGAATCAGGCTATTGGCATCCGTCAAAATTATCTGGATGTTATGAATCAGTACAACCAATCTGCCATCCAATTCAATTACTTCAATAACAAATAAGATAAAATGAAAATCATAGGAAAAATATTAGTTGCAGCTATTCTCATATCATCTTTATATAGCTGTGGTGGAAAGGCTAAAAAAGAGAATGGTAGTGCTACAGCGACCGAAGCAAAAACGGCTGAAGCTAAAGGTGAAGAAGGGCATGGAGAAGAAGCATCCTCTACTATTGCTTCACTTACCCCGGAACAGATCAAGGCGGTTGGAATAACTCTTGGAAACATCGAGAATAAAAATCTTACGGCTACTATCAAGGCCAATGGTGCGCTGAGGGTTCCTAATAATAAGAAAGCAAATGCCACCTCGCTTTACGGCGGCGTTGTTAAAGATCTCCGCGTTCAGTTGGGTGATTTTGTTCGTAAGGGACAGGTTATTGCTACCATTGAAAATCCCCAGTTTGTTCAGTTGCAGGAAGAATATATTACCATCGATAGCAGGATTACCCTGGCACAACAGGAATTAAACCGTCAGAAGGAGTTAAACCAGGGCAACGCAGGGGCTTTGAAGAATCTCCAAACTGCTACAGCCGATTTTAACGCGCTATTGGCTCGCAAGGCTTCACTGCAAAAGCAGATACAGCTAATGGGCATCAACCCGTCCAGCGTCAGCCGGGAAAATCTAAGAGCTGCATTGGTGGTTACAAGTCCTGTAAGTGGTACTATAAGCAGTGAGTTTGCAAAGATCGGTAGTTATGTAGATGTGTCATCCCCCGTGGTTGAAATTGTGGACAATAGCTTGCTCCATCTTGACCTTCAGGTGTTTGAACGGGACCTCCCCTATATGAAGGTGGGACAGATGGTGAATTTTACCATCACCAATAACCCGCAGGTAACTTATAGCGCAAAAGTATTCAACATAGGATCTTCCTTTGAGAATGAAAGCAAAACGGTTGCTGTACACTGTACGGTGGTAGGGAATAAAACCGGATTGATTGATGGTATGAATATCACCGGGATGGTGAGTGTAGAAAATGTTATGGCATCTACTGTGCCAAATGACGCCATTGTGGAAGCAGACGGTAAGTTCTATGTTTTTGTCCATACGGATAAAGAACCTGAAGCTGGTCACGAGGAAAGCGGTAATGAGCATAAACCGGGAGAAACCCACGACCAGAAAGCCGGAGAAGACCACGATCATAAGCCGGGCGAAAAGCATGATCACGCTGCTGAGAACAAACAAAGTGAACCCAATATGAATTTTGAAAAGATAGAAGTTGCGAAAGGAGTTTCTGAATTGGGATACACTGTGATCACTCCAGTAACGCAAATTCCGAAAGACGCAAAAATAGTTACAAAGGGTGCATTCTTCATCAATGCCAAACTGAGCAACGCCGGAGGGCATGAACATTAATCCAAAACTGTGAAGTTATGAGCCAGCTAATAGAATCTGTTGAAGATTACGTATTTGGTTTTCTAAGTGAAACCCTCTCTACTAATCTTGTGTTTCACAACTTCTCTCATACAAATGAAGTTGTGAAAGCTGCTTGGGAAATAGGGCAAGACAGTGGTTTGGATAAATCCGAAATGGATATACTAATCGTTGCCGCCTGGTTTCATGACTGCGGGTATGCATATGCCTATATCGGTCATGAAGAAGAAAGTAAAAAGATAGCTAAAAGTTATCTGGAGAAATATAATGCCAATACTGATTTTATTGAATCAGTGTTGGCTTGTATTGATGCAACGAAATTTCCGCAGCATCCGAGGACTATTGCGGAAAAAGTACTGTGTGATGCTGACTTTTTCCATTTCACTAAAACCTCGTACCCTAAATATGCAATAGCCATCAGGAAAGAGTTTGAAGTGTTTCTTGATAAAATGTATTCGGAAGAAGAATGGCAGAAAGTTAACGCCGCAATGCTTACGACACACAGCTATTATACCGAATATGGGAAGTCAGTGCTTAGTAGATTTAAGGACGTTAATATTGAATTGATGAACAAGATAAATTATTAAAATGAAAGACGAAAATACTAACAACTTGTCGGATGATGTATTTAAAAATAAGTTTGATACTGCTTCTGATTTCACATTTGATAAAAAAGTTGCATTGGTTTTTGATGACATGGTTAGTAGGTCTGTGCCCTTCTATGGAGAAATGCAACGCATGGTAAGTGAACTGGCAAAAAACCATGTGCAGCCAAAGACAAAGGTATATGACATAGGCTGCTCCACTGGCACCACTTTAATACAAATGTCTAAGCTGGTGCCAGAGAACGTAAGCCTTATAGGAATAGATGATTCCGAAGAAATGATTGTTAAATGCAGAGAGAAGCTTGACAGCTTATCCCTTGGCAGAGAGATCGAACTCAATATGGTCGATATTACCAAAGAAGTGCCTGTACAGGATGCCTGTGTTGTAACGATGGTATTGGTTCTTCAATTTGTTCGTCCTATCAATAGGCTGGAGATTGTCAAAAAGATATACGATGGGCTTATCGAAAACGGAGTGTTTATCATGGTCGAAAAGATCCTTACGGAGGAATCCTCATTTAACAGGGAATACATTAACTACTATTATGATTTTAAAAGAAGAAACGAATACAGTGAATTAGAGATTTCTCAAAAACGAGAAGCACTCGAAAACGTTCTGATACCTTACAAGACAAGCGAAAATATCAATATGTTGAAAAACGCCGGCTTTAGAGAGGTCGAGGTATTCTTTCGCTGGTATAATTTCACCGGAATAATTGCAAAAAAATGATGATACAATTAGGAAACTTCTTTTTTAGATACAGAAACATAATTTTCATTTTTCTGTACCTGCTACTATTTGTCCCTTCAGCAGAATTATTTGGAGCAGAGAGATGGGGCGACAAATATTTTTTATACCCCATTGTTTTGGGCTTACTGATAACTGTCTCCGGTCAGCTTATTAGAGGTGGAACGATCGGGTTAGCATATATTATAAGAGGTGGACAAAACAGACAAGTGTACGCAGATGGATTGGTCACTACCGGTATCTTTAACCATGTAAGAAACCCTCTTTACATAGGAAACATACTCATGTTATGGGGAGCCGGTATAATGGCTAATTCATTCCTTTTTACACTTATAATAATGCCGCTTTTTCTTTGCATATACCAATGTATTGTCCTGGCAGAAGAAGCGTACCTCAAGAAGAAGTTCGGGATGGATTTTATAGATTATACCAAGAGAGTGAATCGGTGGGTTCCCAATTTTAAAGGTATCGGGGATACATTTTCCTCTATGAAATTTAACTGGAAAAGGTGGCTGATCAAAGAGTATGGAACACAGTTCGTATGGCTTTTGGGTATAGCGTTTATATTATTGTACAAGTATCCTACCCTAATCGGCAGAGATCCGGAGACTAAGCTAAAGTATGCAGGAATATGTTTGTTGGTAATTGGCACCTATTACCTTACGATAAGGTTTATGAAAAAATCAGGGCGTTGGAAATGATAACAGCGTCAAAAAAAGATAATATAAAATCTCAATATTTTTATGTTACTAAACCGAAAAATATCCATCTGGTACTTTGTCAATGAGATCAAATCGCAGGTCGTTTTGATCTGTGTGTTTGCAATATCTATCGGGCTATTGGATATGCATCCGACATTTAAAAAAGTTTCATTGCCTTTAAGTGTTCCTGCTCTGGTGGGAACCGCGGTTTCCCTTTTGCTTGCATTCAGAACGGCGCAATCCTATGAACGGTGGTGGGAGGCCAGGACGGTTTGGGGTGCCATCGTAAACGATTCGCGAACCTTGCTGAGACAGTTCATGCAGTTTCTGCCCGACAACCTCAAAAACGAATTTAAGGATTTCGCTGACAGGCAAATTGTGTGGACCTATGCATTGGGCGAATCCCTGCGGAGGCAAGAATTTTCTCCTGCTGTTCAGGCATACTTAAAAGTTCACCAGATAAGAGCAGCGAACATACCGAACGCACTGCTGGATAAACATTCGGGGACTGTTAAGCAATTGTATTTTGCGAAAACAATTACAGATATTCAGCAGGTACAGTTGAATGAAACAATTGCGAGGTTGTGTGATAGTATGGGTAAGTGTGAACGAATTAAGAATACGGTTTTCCCAAAGTCTTATAGCCTTTTGGTCCATACGTTGATCTATGTTTTTGCTGCAATTTTACCGTTTGGGTTGGAGGACTCGCAGCTTACTGTCGAAATCGTTATGACCATCCTTATACCAACACTATTTATTGCTATCGAAAAAACAGCCATCATCATGCAAGACCCTTTCGAGAATACTCCTGTTGATACACCGATGACCTCTTTAGCACAAACAATAGAGATCAACCTATTGGAAATGGTCGGGGAAACAGATGTTCCGGTGAAACCGAAAAACGACTCTTATTATGAAATGTAGCGTTATTATTAATAATCATAAACCAGAAGCGTAATGGATATTCAATTTGAACTTTTACTCTCAGCTAAATTGTTACTGGCGCTCCTGTTAGGAGGCGTTGTCGGTATGGAACGGGAAATAGAACAACAAAATGTAGGTATCAGGACTTTTGCCTGCATTTGCGTTGCCTCATGCCTATTTGTATCGGTTGCTGCTCATCTGACGGAAGACAAATCTGCCACTGCAAGAATGTTGGCAGCCATTGCAACCGGCCTGGGCTTTATAGGTGCTGGTATAGGTTTTCGGGACGACAAGAATGTACCAAAAGGTCTGACGACAGCAGCGGGTCTATGGACCATTGCAGCCATTGGGATAGCTATTGCACTGAATATGTTTGTTTTAGCCATTTCAGCGACAGCTATTACCCTGCTGATATTCTCGGTAAACAAATTTGCATGGTATAAGAGATTTGTAAAAAAATTATTCAACAGTAAGAAAGACGACAATGAATCAAAACAATATCCAGTTTGACATCCATTTAAACAAAATATCTACGTTTTTGGAAGAGGCGAAAACTACCGAAGACCCGGCTGTGTACCTCTTTCAGAACGATTTTAGAGCACCATTGTTCCAACTGGAGGCACTGGCCAGGATATACAGTTCCACTGGTCCCGATAAGAAGAAATTTGATAAGATGCGGGAAAAGTTCAAGCTACTGGAAGATATACTGGGCAGTATAGATTACTTCGATGCTTACGGCAAACTGTTTTTTAATAATGAGAAAATACCCGAAGATGTTAAATCCTATTTTTCCCATAAAGAGCAACAAGCCGTAAGCAAGCTTAATAAATTGCTCAAAAGCGAGGGCTGGTTAAATGGAAAGCAATTGGAAAAGATTAACCATGATCTGAAAAAAACAGGCTGGAAAGATAAGGATAAGCAGCACAAACGTCTTCTGAAATTCTACCGGTCTGAAGTTGAAGAGATAATGGATTTCGCTAAAGACGGCAAAGTTGCTTTTACCGATGTAGAATCGGGTATCCACGAGTTTCGCAGAAAGTTGCGCTGGTTGAGTATATACGCACAAGCGTTACAGGGTTGTATAATGCTCGTGGGGGTTGAACAGGAAGAACTGGAGTTAGAGAACTACCTTACCGATTCCGTATTAGGCTCTCCTTATAATAGATTACCTCCCGTGGAAGATAAGAAACTGCATCCCTTGTTGCTTTCCAAATATGGCTTTTTTGCACTTAGCTGGATGATCGAGCAATTGGGAATACTGAAAGACCGGGGCTTAGGACTACTGGCGTTGTCAGAAGCTATCAAGGAAACTGAAGGTATTAAAAGTGAGAAAGATGCCATACTTCAGGCGAAGAAGTATCTGGGCAACAAAGCTCCCTCAATAGATGATGTGTTGAAAGAAGCCAACAAGATTACAAAGCAGTTTTTTAGTGACAGAATATTGAAAAATCTTTTAAAATAGAAATTATGGAGCATAAACATCAATACGATGCGCAGGGCAAACAGATCTGCTGCACGCAAACGGAAAAAGTATATACCAAGGCAGGCGCAAAAGACCTGGTAAAAGAGGAACATTATAAAAATGACGGGCACGATCATGGCCATAGTGATGATGATGGCCATGACCACAGCAATGCCAGCGGAAGTCCATTTAAAATGTTCCTTCCTTCCATCCTCTCTTTGATTCTTTTGCTTGTTGCCATAGCTTTCGACAACTGGATGCCGCAGGAATGGTTTAAAGGGACCGTCCGGTTTATTTGGTATCTGGTAGCCTATGCAATTGTGGGATTTCCTGTAATCAAAGATGCCATCAAAAGTATTTCAAAAGGCGAAGTATTCTCTGAGTTCTTCCTGATGAGCATTGCAACAATCGGCGCGTTTTTTATCGGGGAGTATCCCGAAGGCGTAGCAGTTATGCTGTTCTATGCGGTAGGCGAAGTTTTCCAAACCCTGGCCGTATCCAGGGCACAGAGCAACATCAAGGCATTGCTCGACCAGCGGCCAGACGAGGTGACCATCCTCGTAGATGACCGTGCCAAGACGATCAAGGCGGAAGAAGCCCAGATCGGGGATATCATCCAGCTTAAACCCGGAGAAAAACTCGGGCTTGACGGTGAACTCCTTACCGACAGTGCATCCTTCAATACAGCAGCGCTCACAGGTGAAAGTAAGCCGGATACCAAAAACAAAGGCGAAACGGTGCTTGCGGGTATGATCAATCTGAATACGGTAGCCCGTGTAAAAGTAACTACTGCTTATACGGACAGTAAACTAAGTAAAATACTGGAGCTGGTACAGAACGCTACGTCCCAGAAAGCACCCACCGAACTTTTTATCAGGAAGTTTGCAAAAGTGTACACACCTATCGTGGTCGTTCTTGCCATAGGCATCTGTCTTGTTCCTTACTTCTTCGTTGACAATTATGTATTCAATGACTGGTTGTACAGAGCTTTGGTATTCCTTGTGATTTCCTGCCCCTGTGCATTGGTTATTTCTATCCCTCTTGGATACTTCGGTGGTATTGGCGCTGCCAGCCGCAATGGTATTCTCTTTAAGGGCAGCAACTTCCTGGACGCTATGGCTGCCATACAGAATGTAGTGATGGATAAGACCGGTACGATGACCGAAGGGGTTTTTAAGGTACAGGAAGTAGTGTTCGGTTCCGAGTTTGATAAAGATGAGATATTGAAGCTTGTAAATGCGATAGAAAGCCTGAGTACCCACCCTGTGGCAACAGCCATACACGAGTATGTCGGGGATATTGATAGTTCGATCAAGCTCGAAAATACGGAAGAGATCGCAGGACATGGTTTGAAAGCTACGATAAATGGCAAGGAACTTTTGGTCGGAAATTTTAAACTGATGGATAAGTTCGGTATCAGTTATGATGTTGACCCTTCATCCATAGTTTATACGACAATTGCAGTGGCCAGGGATGGAAAATTTGTAGGCTATATCACCATTGCCGACAGCATCAAGGAAGACTCTCAGCAGACCATTGACCTGCTTCATAAACTTAATGTGAAAGCAACCATGTTAAGCGGGGATAAAACGACGGTAGTGAAATTTGTGGCCGACAAGCTGGGTATCGACAATGCGTTCGGTGATCTGTTACCGGAAGATAAGGTCAACAGGGTAAAGGAAATCAAAGCTAAGAACGAAACGGTAGCCTTTGTGGGTGACGGAGTGAACGACGCTCCTGTAGTTGCACTAAGTGATGTAGGTATTGCAATGGGCGGCCTCGGAAGCGATGCGACTATAGAAACAGCGGATGTGGTCATTCAGGATGACAAGCCTTCCAAAATCCCTATTGCAATCAATATCGGCAAGCGGACAAAAAAGATTGTATGGCAGAATATCACTCTTGCCTTCGTGGTAAAAGGCATTGTCTTGATTTTGGGAGCCGGAGGTTTGGCTACTATGTGGGAGGCCGTTTTCGCTGATGTAGGGGTGTCGCTGATTGCCATATTAAATGCCATAAGGATACAACGAATGAAGTTTTAGCGGTTAGTTTATTAATTGTCTTTAGAAGGGGGAGACCTCTTTAGTTAAAAGTGAAAAGAGTTATGCAAAGTGCCATCAACGAAATTTACATTACCAAAGCATCGGGCCAACGTGTGGTTTTTGACAGTAATAAATTGAGGCAATCACTGTCCAGGTCTGGGGCGACTTCTGAACAGGTTGAAGTTGTGCTGCAAAAGGTACAGGACATCCTCAAAGATGGAATGCCTACCCAGGATATTTACAGGACTGCTTTCAAATGGCTGAAAAAAATGTCAAAGTCTGTATCTGCCCGTTATAACCTGAAAAAAGCGGTGATGGCGTTCGGCCCTACAGGTTTTCCGTTTGAAAAGCTTACGGCGGAAATATTGGAATCAATGGGGTACAGCACCCGGACAGGGGTGATTGTTCCCGGACATTGTGTAAAGCATGAAATAGATGTAATTGCGACCAAAGAGGAGCATCATATCATGGTGGAATGCAAGTTCCATAACCGGGAGGGATTTGTGAGCGATGTCAAAATACCACTCTATATTCAATCAAGGTTTCTTGATGTGGAAAAAAAATGGCGGGATAGTGGTTGTCATGGGCCCCAGTTTCATCAAAGCTGGATAGTAACAAATGGTCGATTTTCCGACGATGCGATACAATATGGCAACTGCATGGAAATGAAATTGCTTGGGTGGGATTTTCCAAAGGGCAAAGGCTTTAAGGACCTTATAGACCGCGCCGGTCTTTATCCCGTTACCTGCCTGGTTACCTTAACTGAAAGAGATAAAAAATTCTTGTTGGCAAATGATGTTATTCTCTGCAAGTCTTTATCACAACGTATCGAAATTTTAGACAAGTTAGGACTGTCCCCTGCGAAGATCAGGTCTGTAGTTAATGAATGCAGTATGCTCTGTGAACAACCAAAATAGTACAAAAATGGATGTCGTTAACCATAAAGAAATAAAAACAAATTGGTATGTAATTACCGGAGGTCCATGCACTGGAAAAACCACTGTGGTGGAACTGCTGGCAAAACGGGGATATGTGACTATTGCAGAACAGGCGAGGCATTATATCGATACCCAAAAAATTAAGGGTCGGACCGTTGAAGAGTTAAGGAGTAACAAAGAGCAATTCCAACTGGAAATATTGAATTTACAGATCAGGGAGGAATCAACATTGGATGTTAATAAGGTGGCCTTTCTGGATAGAGCACTTCCCGATGCAATGGCCTACTATGAGTTTCTCGGACTGAAGTATGACGATAGGCTTATTGCGATGTGCAAGAAGTTCTGTTATCAGAAAGTATTCGTCCTGGACCGCCTTCCATTGATCAATGATTATGCAAGATTGGAGGATGAACAAGAGCAGATCCGGATACATAATCTGATCATTGAGGTTTATAATCGCTTTCCATGTCCGGTAGTTCAGGTTCCTGTACTGCCTCGGGAAGAGAGGATCGATTTTATCCTTCAGAATCTTTGAAAAATTATTCGTTACCGGATCAAATGAGATTATTGGGATTTCCTTTTGCTGATTTTGCAAGTGTGTGGATTTTCGCCGCTCTACTTATTGTCGTTTTAATTCAGTCAAAATGAGAAAGAAGAAAAAACCAAACGATAAAAAACCGGTTGCTCCGGTTTATAATATCAACAGGAAGTTTACACCTAAGCGGCGACCTAAAAAGAAATGGTATGTTGTTCTAAGGCTAATATTCATTCTTGTAGCGAGCGCGATACTGATCCTTGCAATTATAGCGCAGGCAAGGCATTATTATCTTCATCTTAAGGGTGAAGCGCACAAAAAAAAATTAGAACAACAAAAGTGAGCTGTACCCCAAAATGTATCGCTATCCCGAATATTGATATACAACCTTATTCCTATTGTTTATTTAAAATTAATGCTTAGTGATTGCATATTGCCGAAAATTAGTAGCAGAACTTGATGAGGATGACAAAAACTATTCAGTGGAGATAAGTGATCCTATTCAATTATCCGAGAAACTTATTGAAGTTACATTAGTGAAAATTTCTCAGTTAAGAACATTTGTCAAAGAAAAGGGATTTGACAAGCCAGAAGATGAAATCCGTTTCTTCAAAGAGTTGAAACCGAAAATCATCTCAAAGTTGATATACTATAACGCTGTTTACAAGATTGAAACCAGACGGCCTTATGGGGGTGAAAGAAGTATAAAAAAATATCTGAATAGTGAATTGTCTAAGTTAAAAAGGTTTTTTGACAACAATCTTGAATTTTATAAATACTACAGAACCAACAGCAGTTATCTTGATCATAAGTACTTCATCAGGGGAAACTTCGATATTAAATTACATTTGGACACCTTCGTTTTCGAGTCGGACCAAACATTTTCTACATCCCATGACTACAAAGTTGCTAAGATCATTTCCAACGATATGATACAGGTATATTTAGAAGATAAACTTTTAAACATAAAAAGATTTCCCGACTCAAGTGGAAACAAATCTTCAAAAATCAAATGGACGGCGAGTAAGTCAGCTTTGGTGGAACTTATATATGCTCTTCATGCTTATGGTGCGTTTAATGACGGTGCAAGCGACATTAAAGTGATTTCGAGATTGTTTGAAACTACGTTTGATATCGAACTGGGGGATATTTACCACACTTACCTCGAAATAAGAAACAGAAAGATAAATAATGTGAAATTTATCGACGCTTTAAAGGCGGAGTTATTGAAAAGAATGGACGATCAGGACTTATAATTAGGGTCAAAGTGGATAACCCTAAAAATACATTTTAATCCCACTCTCCAATGAGCTAATGGCACTCTATTTGTTGGTTTAATATTGATAGTAAACAATAGTATTCATCGTAAAAAAAACGTTATGAACAACGAAGAGCAAAAAAAGGAATCGCACAAACATCCTGAGCACCACGAACATCAGGAACACCATCCTCACAAGGAGCATCACGAGGGTAAGGAACACGCTGATGAGATGGAACATCATAAAGAAAAAGAGCACCATCCAGAGAAAGAACATCATGATGAAAAAGAACATCACGATAAAAACAAAGAAAAGTAGCACTACATAAAATTAGACTGAACCAAAAGATTCAGTCTAATTTTTATCTATCTTAATCCCTCTTCCAATAGTAAAAATTAATGGGTAGTACTAACGCCCTTTACCTACACAGAAAAATAGATTTAGAAGTTCCATATAAGATTTATAAAAAAGTTTCTGCCAATTCTGGGAATTCTGTTCCAGTCTGCGAAAGTGGTATAGTTACGATCGAATAAGTTCTCCACCCCTGTTTTCAAAGTAAGTGCCTGTGCGCCATTGAATTTAAAGCGATTGGCAAGAGAAAGATTAAAGACAGCGTAGGCAGGCAAACGTTTTTCACCAAACTCAGGGTTGTAACGTGTATGGTTTGAAGAGCCGTTGATTGACGCATCAGCGGAGAAAGATTTTCTGGAAAATGTAACAACCGAATTATAAGTAAAGGGCTGCATCAGTGGTAATAACAGGCCATTTTCGCCCGTTCCTCTCCGATATCCTAATTGCCCGGTCCATAGAAGTTCCTTTGTAATCTGGTATCCTACGTCAAAGGAAGTATTGATGATGGCAGCGTATTTTAGCTGTTCGTATACTTTTACCCCATAAGCACCGATTGTCATTACGCTCAGGCCGTTTCTTGGTCTGCCTAAAATATAATCATCTATATGGAAGTAAGAACCACTAATTTTGGCCGTAAAGGCGGCTTTCTGATAGGCCAGACTTGCATTTACACTTGTGGATTTTTCATTACGCATATCAGGGTTGCCGATATAATCAAATTGGTCAAAACTGTTGAAAAGATAGAAGCCATACCCTTCTGAGACACTTGGAGCACGCTCTCCATAAGCCGCACCAAAGGTATAGCTCCAATTAGCGGCATTATGTCTAACGGAAGCTGAAAGCCTTTTCAGTAGCCGGATTTTGCTGCCGGGCATCTCAGGATAAAATATCCTTAGGCTTTCCAGTCCAAATTGATTATCGATGTTATTATGATGCATTGCCAGTCCGGCGCTAAATGCTGCATTCCATCTATCAGATAGCGCATACTTGTCTTCAATGAAGAGGTCTCCGTAATAGGTCTGTACTCCTGGCCATGTCAGCATGAACATATCTTTTTCGTTTGGCGTATTTGAAAACATGGTCATCTCAGCTAATGATTTGTTATAATGACCACTGAGGTTAGCCTTCCAGTCATGTCGGTTGAAAGTTCCCTGCAACATCGAGTAAAAGCCAGCAGTCTTACTCCATCCTGGCATATCCATTCTAATGGGTACGTTGGGCCGTTTAGTATCGTCCATGACATGTGTAACATCATTGTAATAGACCTTGGTCTCCCACTGATATATCAGCGGAGATATGTGATGACGGGTGTAGGAAACTGAACCAATAAGTGCTTTGGCAAGGGAAACATCCATGGGCAGTGCGGGGTAACCTACATCTACTGCCTTGTCATAAATCAATGACGCCTCTATCTGCTGGTGTTCTTTTACTTTATAACCAGCCTGTGCTGAGATATTGTATTTGGTAAACTGTGAGTACTGTATCTCCTGACCGCCCCCTGCACGATAATTACCTGCGTCCCGTATGGTGAAGTCTACATCTGAGAAGAATTTAGGATGTGAGTAATTCAGAGATCCTCCTACTATTTTTTGTTTATTGTTAGTCTCAAATCCGGTAAAAGCCATGCCGTTCAATGCGCTCTGACCAAATGAACCCTTTTTTCTGACAAGATCCAAGGTTCCGGCGATGGTTGATCCACCCGTTGAACTGGCCGATCCACTGTGGATGGTCGCTTTTGCCAGATTGGTAACCTCAACATAAGATGTAATGGGGTCCATCTTGTCGGTGCAGGCAGCGTATATCCGCATACCATCAATGGTGATGACGCTGCGTTCTGTAGCCATGCCATTCAGGAAAGGTTCCCAGGCATAGCTGCCCCGTCTGATCATATTGACCATACCGGACTTTTCCAGGTAATGGTCCAGTGTTGCCAGGGGCTTGGTTGTGTTATCTTTTAGGTTGCGTTGGGCTATAACGATAACCTCCTGTAAGTGTTCAGATCGGAGTGAATCCTGTCTCCGTGTTGTATCTGTCTGGGAAAAACCGATCCCTGACCACAACACCATTGTTATGATAATTATGAATGATCGATACATGATAAAGAAATTAGGTACGATACTGGCAGAAAGCGAAGTCTCTGCCCGGATCGTTACGCACTTTTAGAGAATGTTAGAATTCCAACTCAAAATAAATACTGCTACCTTCATTTGTTTCCGTTACTTTCTCCCCCTTTATCACAGTGCCAATCGAATCAAGCAACTGTAAATTGATTTTCCAGTACCCGGTCATCGTAAGGCTTAATTTGCCCTGATACATTTTGTCTGTCCCCTGTACCAGGTCTGTATTGTTTGGCGAACTATGGTTGGCCATACCGGGCATTCTCGGGTCTATTACAATTTTGTAGTTGTCCACTACAGGAAAATTCATCATTCCATCCATACGATACAGCACGGCTTTCATATCATTAATGGCAACCTTAGGAGCCGTTGGCTCTACCATGGCCAATATATACCGTTTGCCGTCACTGCCCTGAAAAGATTCAACTACCCGTCTGTTTGCTTCAACTACCGATATTCTGTCTTTAATCGTATAATCCTTACCATTTATAGAATAGTTCAGGTTCAGGTCCCAATATTCGCTTTCACTTCCCGCCATCTGGAAGACAATAAAGCCCATGTAGGTAGATGTTGAATTTTTGGCTTTGCTTATTGCTGAATATGGACAGGAATGTTTCATGCTCATCATATTCATTTCCGGAATCCAGGATGCCGTGGCATTATCGATTGTCGTACCATCTGTATTTTTGATCTGAAAAAAGATATTATTGAAGCCTGTTTGTAATTTTCCATTGAGGGTATACAATTCCACCTTATGTGTTGTATTAGATAACGTTGTTACCAATTTCAGACCATTAAGTTCATTCTCAATAATAGGATCATCATCCTTAGAACAGGAAATAACGAAGGTGCCCGCAATTACAATAAGAAAGTATTTTAATATTTTTAAAGTATTCATTTTCTGAAAATTTTTTATAGTTAAATACGTTTAGCTGGAATCGGATGTATCCCAACTTAAATTTGTTTTACCGGGCATGGTAAATCAAATAACCGAGAAAAAGTTATCAGCTACCTACACGCCGGGAAAAGACAAGTCTGACTGCTGATTATCGTAATGCTACATACCATTGGCATTCAGAATAAAGAAAGTCCTGGTATCTAATCAGCAACCACACCAAGTAGTGTAGAGTTATATGGATATAAAATATTCCGGAGGTTTGTCATTCCTCATAGTGAACAGGAATGAATACAAACTTTGATTGCTCAAAGGATGTTTTCTTTTTACCTCTTCAAACTTTTCCGGTCTGGAAGGATATGCAAATATAGGTTGGGAATAACAGAACACCTCTGATTGCAGCTGTTTTAATACTTTTGCTGCCTCTTCTTCTTTCTGTTCTTTAAGCATTTTGGCGAGCTTACATTTCCCATTACAGTGAAGTTGCGGTCGGCTCTTATTTTCACAGAACATGCTAATGAAGAGTTCTGTGTCGTATTCATATAGAACATACAAGAGATTGTTCCGCATAATGGCTAAAAGCATTATGAAAATCAAGAACGGGATTACTATCTTATGGAGATTTGCCAATTATTTAGTATGAAAATTGCAACTAATGCAAAGGTAGAAATTTTCAACTTTAAAACCTTGGCGCAATTTAAATTGCACCACTTCGAAGCCACTGTTAACAACGGGAATTTCAGGATTGATCCTTGTTTTGTCGGAAATAGGATGAACGGATACACCGGCGGCAACGTGTATGTATTAGCTTGAACTTAGTGTATAATTCCCCCAAGTTGGGTTCTACTTGGGGGAAATTTTCATTTATAATTATAATTTTTGTGATTTAATTAGGGAAGTTGTGACAGTAGTTTGCTAATCCTACAAAAATTATAAGCTATGAAATACTCTCTACAAACCATTATCCTGGAAATCCATAATAAAGAGGACAAGGTTTCCTTGCAAAGTAAAAGGTTAATCGATGAGGCTTATGAGATGACCTTGTATCTCCAGGAATTACTTTTTTCAGTGAAAGAACTTATCGTTAAAGAAGGATTCAAGGACGAAGCTGAGGAGATACATTTCTTCCGGACGGTGAAACCCCAAATACTGGGGAAACTGATTTATTATAATAAGGTATATCGTATAGAAACTACCTGCCCCGTAAGCAATGGTAAGATGTATTATAGTTACTTCTCTACACAGTTGGCTAATTTGAAGCGTGAGTATATTGAGAACATTTGCAATACGGATTTTTACCGGTATTATCGTTCAGGTCGTACAGATCGTGATGATACTTATTTTAAGCGGGGCCATATAAATTACCATGATGGTCTTAACAGCATTGTTTTTGAAATTGACCCAACGTTTGCAACGTTCTATGATTACAAAATAGCGAGGATTATTGCAAACGAGTTGCTTTACACTTATCTGCTGACAAAGATCAATCCCGATGAAAATCCCGATATGATCCTACAAAAGCCAGAATCCACGAAAGATATATTTTGGACGGAATCCAAAAATGCGCTGATTGAATTGATCTACGCCCTTCATGCTTCCGGAGCCATTTCACACGGTAAAATCGGTATTAGAAAAATAAGCCTCATGTTCCAGATACTGTTCCGCATTCCTCTTGGAGATCTGCATCATGCCTTCCACCGGATGAAAACCCGTTCAGGCTCCAAGACGGCGTTTTTAGATCAGCTCAAACAATCACTGGAAGAATATATGGACAAGAATTTATAACAGCATAACTATCCATGAACAGAAGCAGTACGTTACCCCGTACTGCTTTTTTTTTACTATGCTCTTGCCCATATATGCCAATTGGCAAAACCCCGCCAATAACAGACAAAGCGTTCGGCTATAACAAGCAAACCCCTTTAAAACAGCGGCTTACCCAACTTCAAAAAAAAATAAAAAAACCGCTTTTCAATTGGCAAGGCTTGGCAGACAATGAGCGCCAAACCATTCAATTTTGTCCTGTAAGATTTTAATGTCGCAAGGGTGAAAATCGTAGCCGGTGAGCAGAAACAGGCATCAGGCAAACCGATGATCGGGGCGATATAAACCAGGAACATAATAAACGCATCCGTATGAATATTGACAGAATGGAATTTATAGCGTGGATGGAACGCATCATGGACCGTTTTGATATTCTTAACGATCATATTAATAATATACATAAGGACCGGAATAGTATAGACGGTGAAGAGTTGCTCGACAATCAGGATCTTTTGCAAATGCTAAAAATAAGCCAGCGCTCCTTACAGCGCTATCGCTCTTCGGGAAAATTAGCCTACTATACCATCAGTGGTAAACTCTACTATAAGCTATCCGATGTGCATCAGTTTGTCCGGGATAATTTCAACGCCCCGCTGCAAAGAACGAAGGACAATAAGTGACAAATAGTGCCATAGAAAGCCAACTACAACAAACGCTTCCATGCTACTCTTACTTTCGGACTTATTACAATCTTAAATAATCAGGATCATGAGTGAACAGACTACGACAACGCCACAATATCCCGAACAGTTATCAGACATTCTGTTGGTGCTGGATAAGGAGAAAAAGAAAATACAGGCTGTTACAGGTATCAATAAAAACGGGGAGCTGGAGACGGTGGACCCGGACAAGAAAAACCAGAGCCAGTTTATGCGGGTAGATAAGAGCGGGGATATATTCTCCAATTTCTTTTCCAATTTCTGGCGGCAGCTTAAAAACCCTACTCACTTTTCCTTTTTCAAAGTGCCTGCACTGGAAGCTGTGGATACCGCTAAACAAATGCAGCAGCAGGTGGATGCGCCCACTAAAGAAGGTGAATCGTTGATGACTAAGCACGAGGTTAAAGAACCGAAGGGACAGCAACAGGAAAATAAACAAGAAAACAAAAAAGATATGGAAACAGCACAAGCAACACCGGGAACCAGCGAGTACCGCTACAAACCGGAACAGATCGATTGGGAAACAATGAACAATCTTGGACTGAGCAAAGAGTATCTTGAAAAGAAAAACCTGCTCGACCCACTGCTACGGGGATTTAAAACCAATGAACTGGTTCCCGTAAGCCTTAACCTTGGCACGGCCGTTACCCGGATGGATGCAAGGCTTTCGCTACAGCCCGGTGATAACGGGAATGCAGTGGTCGCCATCCACGGAATCCGCCGGGAGCCTAATCTTAATTTCCCATTCTTTGGGCACGAGTTTTCCAAAGAGGACAAAAAGAATTTACTTCAAACCGGCAATATGGGGCGTGTTGTAGACCTGACCAATCCCAAAACAGGAGAAAAAATGCCATCCATTGTCAGCATCGACCGGCTGACGAATGAAGTGATAGCGCTGCGCCAGGACTGGATTAAAATTCCGGATGAGATGAAAGGCGTAAAACTGAACGAAGAACAAAAGCAGACTTTAGTGGAAGGAAAACCGCTCCAACTCGAAGGAATGATCTCCAAAAAAGGCGAACCTTTCGATGCTACGGTACAGTTCAATGCCGATAAGCGTTTCGTAGAGTTCCTGTTTGACAGGAATGTCAACAGAGGTCAAAATCAGCAATCGGAACAACAGCAGGGACAACCGCAGGAAGCACCGCGAACATTCAGAGGAAAAGAGCTGACCGACCAGCAATACGATAAATTCAAGGAAGGTCAAACGGTTTACTTGGATGGGCTGATTGATAAAAAAGGACAGAAATACCAGGGCTATATCACCTTTGATAAAGAGACAGGAAAAACAGGATTTTCTTTTAACAGCCCTGATAAGCTAAAGGAGAAAATACAGCCTAAAGAAGAAAACAAAACGCAGGTTGCCGTCAATTCCGAAGGAAAGACCAATGAGGCTACCAGGAATGTCAAAGAGCCGTTGAAGACAGGACAGCAAACACCGAAGGACAATAAGCAACAGAAACAGCAGGATACGCCCAAAGCTCCGGCTAAATCCAAAGGCATCAAAAGATAATCACTAAAAGGAGGAAGTATTATGAAAGCAGTGATTGCCGAAAAACCAAGTGTAGCCCGTGAGATTGCAGCCCTATTGGGCGCAACAGAAAAAAAAGATGGATATCTGACGGGCAACGGTTACCAGGTAACCTGGGCGTTGGGCCATCTGGTAGGATTAGCCATGCCGGAAGATTATGGGTTATCAGGGTTTCAAAAAGAAGCGCTCCCCATACTTCCGGCTCCTTTTTTACTAACGGTACGAAAAGTAAAAAAGGACAAATCGTACGTTGCCGATGGCGGAGCGGTAAAGCAATTAAAAGTCATTGAGCAGGTCATTGGCCGCTCGGATAGCATTATCGTGGCTACCGATGCGGGCCGCGAAGGTGAACTCATCTTCAGGTATATTTATCAATACCTGAAGTGCAGCAAACCTTTCGAGCGTTTATGGATCAGCTCACTTACTGAAAAAGCCATCAGCCAGGGATTTGACAACCTCAAACCCGGAAGCGATTTTGACGGTCTTTACGAGGCCGGGCAAGGCCGAAGCCGTGCCGACTGGTTGGTGGGCATAAATGCATCGCAAGCGTTGAGTATTGCCGCTGGCCGTGGTGTGTATTCGCTGGGCAGGGTACAGACGCCAACGCTGGCCCTTATCTGTAAACGCTATCTGGAAAACAAGAGCTTTACAGTTCAGAAATACTGGCAGATCCAGTTGGAGCACCGAAAGGAGTTCATGGATTTCAAAAGTATTTCCAAAGCCAAATGGGATGAACGCAAACTCGCCGATGATACCCTTAAATCCATCCAGCGAAAGGGAGAGGCAACTGTAACGGCAGCAGATACCAAGAACGTTTCTGAACAGCCCCCTTTGCTGTTCGATCTTACCGGCTTACAAAAAGAAGCCAATAAAAAGCTGGGGCTTTCCGCTGAACAGACGCTTAATATTGCTCAAAGCCTGTATGAAAACAAATTCATCACTTATCCCCGTACAGGAAGCAAGCATATACCGGAAGATATGTGGACCGAAATTCCCGGACTGATCAGGGCGCTGGATGCGAAGCCATCCTGTAAAGAGGGCGTTGCAAAGGTGAAATGGGGACGGTTTACGAAACGCATTGTCAACGATGTGAAGGTTACCGATCACCACGGGCTTTTAATTACGGAGAAAATCCCACTCGGATTGGCGGGAAAGGAAGATGCTATATATGACATGATCGCACTCCGTTTACTGGAGTCAGTTTCACATGCCTGCTCCAAAGAAATTACAGACATCACTTTGCAGGCACTGCACTATGACTTCTCACTGAAAGGGTGCAAGATCCTGGAACCGGGATGGCGTGTCATCAGGGGAAATTTTTCAGAGGAGGACAGTGATCCGGTACAGGAACTTCCAGAACTGAGGGTCGGTGACGAACTGAAAATCAAAGACGCCCAGGTACTTGAAAAGAAGACCAAACCTCCGGTGCTTTATACGGAAGCCGGGTTATTGTCTGCTATGGAAACCGCAGGCAGGGAAATAGAAAATGATGCAGAACGCAAGGTTTTACAGGGCATTGGTATCGGCACACCGGCAACAAGGGCCGCTATCATTGAAACCCTTTTTAAAAGAGATTACATCCGGCGTGAAAAAAAGTCGCTGCTCCCTACTGATAAGGGTTTGCAAGTGTACCACGCAGTAAAGGATAAAGGAATCGCCGACGTTGCCATGACCGCAGAATGGGAAATGGCCTTGCAAAAAATAGAGAACAACAAGGCTGATGCGGCGACTTTCCTGAAAGAAATGGAAGTTTATGCAACGGCAATAACAAAGGAGCTTCTGGACATGGCTATTGCAAAGGAAAAACACCCCAAATTAACCTGCCCGAAATGTAAAACCCACGCCTTGCTTATCAGGGATAAGGTGGTAAAGTGTCCCGATGAAACCTGTAATTGGATACAGTTCCGTACCATCTGCGGAATAACCCTTACAATGCCGGAAATTGAAAACCTGGTGAAGAAAGGCAAAACGTCTCTTATTAAAGGAATGAAAAGCAAGTCGGGCAAAAAGTTCGATGCCTATATCGTTATGAAGGGTAATGGTGAAACCTCTTTTGAATTTGAAAATATACTGTACAAAAGTAAATGAAAGGAGACCTCAGTTTAAGCGAAAGCGGCGTTTGGCACACAAACGTCCCGTAAAACCATGTTCAGACGGACGAATATTGACGCGAAAGTTACTGATCGGAATAAATCGCCAAAAAAATACAGTTTATCTGAGTTATTTTTTTATATTTTTGGTGAAATAGGTTTTGTGAAATTTTGCTGTTGGTTCATTTGTGTAATCATTCTTGCTTTGAGCTTTGCTCCTTGCTCGGATACTATCGTACCTGTTTCCAAAAGAAGTAGTTTCTTCAATTCTCCCCAAACCAAAAATCACAGTCACAAGAAAAGTGACGCTTGCTCGCCTTTTTGTGTGTGCATGTGTTGTGGCGCACCAATATCTTTACAAAATGCCTCTTTAATATATACTATCGATATAGCTGAGCTTTCAGCATCGAAATATTCATTGGTTCATCCTCGCAAAGTGGTATCTGCTCCTTCTGATATATGGCAACCGCCACAACTTTGTTAATCTTATTTCTGTTTCCTGCACATTTTCTGTTTACGTAGTGGTGATGGCATCCATAATGCCCCGGCAATGGCTGAAAGTATGGAGAGCATTGCCACCCGCTGCCGGATCAGCCGTTGCCCTGAAAGTAACCATCCACAGAATGTGCAGATCAGTTCCCGAATGCTGGCCGCATTTACATCCTTATCTTTTGGGGATCGCTCGGCAGTTTTTGTGGTCTATCTGCAATTTTTTCCAATTAATAAAAGCACCAGTACAACTATTTCACAAAGGTACTTACAAGTAAAAAACTAAATAAATAATAAAGTTTTATGCGTACAAAAAAACTACCACGAACATTAGTGGATCGCATCAACCACCTCGATGCGCATTATAAATTATATATTTCAGTTGGATCTGCAATTATCGTGTTTCTTGCACTATTAAACAGCGACATGGAGACATCATTGGCCTTGATGATTGCATGGTTGGGATTTGTTGGCGTTAGCCTCACCCTCTCCTGGATAACTATCCTTACTTCTCATCCCTCAGATGTAAAACATGAAGCCCATGCGCAAGATTCGAGTCGTACGCTTGTATTTTGCTTTGTCATAGCTGCGGCTTTTGCAAGCTTACTGGCAATCGTTATACTTTTAAAAGGCACTTCGGGTAAAACCGATCAGGGAATTTATGTGGATGTCATTATTCCTTTAGGATGCGTGGCAGGATCTTGGTGGCTTCTACATACCATATTCACTCTAAGGTATGCCCATTTTTATTACTGCGACGTTGATCACAGTAAAGACAATGGCAAACACGTAAGGCCGGAGGGAGTGAACTTTCCCGAAGATAATGAACCAGATTACATGGATTTCACCTATTTCTCTTTTGTCATCGGGATGACTTTTCAGGTTTCAGATGTAGATATCACGTCCAAGAGGATACGCCGGTTGGCGTGGATGCATGGCGTACTTTCTTTTGCATTTAATACATTTATTGTAGCCCTTACGATCAATATTATTGCAGGGCTTTTTCAAAAATAAAAGAGTAATAGCCAAAACTACAGCAATTAAATTCTAAAATCATTATGATGTAAGATGGTTACTTATCTTAAAATATTTTAGGTTGTATCAGGTATTAAACACAAAATACTTTTCGTAACATCTCGGCCAATCGTTCGCCTCATTCCTTTAAAAACGCACATACTACATTATAAATAATTCGAAGCTGCCCAATCAGGGTTTCTACATATTGCACATCCTCCGTTATACCTCTATAGCGTGAGCTAAGGTGCCTAACAAAAATAATGATCTTTTTTTCCAATAAACCAGAAGAGAAATTTTTCATGTGAGATACTGATGTGCTGTATGTACTGTTGCGAAAATTTGAAAGCCACTTTTATGGCTTTGATAGAAAGATCACTGCAAAAAACGTTTCAGTAGATCAGGTTTCTTATTTTCTCTGAACTCAATAGCTTTTTTTAAAGTAAGCAAACTTGACACTGATATATCTACACTTTATATCCTCATTGTCTTTTATTGGAATCGGTCTCTTGCAGAAATACAGATTATTCTTTGGGAGACTCTATTCGTAAGGCCAAATACAGCCACTAACCGCCAAGTCCGACAGCTTTAGTTATACCGTTTTATCTCCGTAATATTTTAGTGAATCATCAAAAATTCAAAACAAAATATTTATGGATACACAGCAAAAAGACCTCTCCTATTTCACACTAAGGCTTCAGGAGTTACTGTACACCAGCTTTCCCGAAAAGGCACACGATCAGTCATTCATTGAGCAACGCTCCAGGTGGGCAGCCAATGCCTACGAGGGTGCCTTCCGGTCAGGAAATGCTATTGAGCAATGCGACCACATTGCTGAATACATCTTATTTGAAGGGCTGCATTTCTCCCCATTCGACACCGTATTCCAGGTGGTTTGTAATGAGTTCGATACGATTATGGCGGATGAAGAACTCCGGCCTTTTACCTTAAAGATGTTATCTGTATGCAGTTCGCTGTTCGCGAACTACGAACTGACGGATGATTTTGCTTACAGCGAAGCATACGACCTGCTCTACACCGAAATAACCGGGACCATAGCAATCTGGATCGAGGAAAATGGCCTTTAGTAAGCGTCAACATCTCCAATGGAATATTGATGCCCTGCAAATAGCTTTTAAACTGGAAAAGGAGAAACGCAACGCTACCCAGGGGGAACGGCTGCTAATGAAGCAATACAGTGGATTTGGCGGTCTTAAATTCGTGCTTAATCCCGTAGAAACCCCCACAGATATAAAGCAATGGGCGGAATACGACCGGGGACTCTTTGAAATGACACGGGACCTGCACCAGGTGCTCAAAGAAAATGCCGGTAATGAAAAACAATACAAGCGATATGTGGACAGTATGCGGGGTTCGGTACTGTCCGCCTTTTATACCCCACCGGAAATCATTCATACACTCTCCGATGTGTTTACAGAAAACGGCGTAGAAATCCGGCATTTTCTTGAACCGTCTGCGGGCGCTGGTGCATTTGTCGATCCATTTGCTGACAAAGGTATTGGCCATGTTACAGCTTATGAGAAAGACCTGCTTACGGGTAAAGTGCTGGAGCAACTCTATCCAGACAGGGATATCCGTATCAAAGGTTTTGAAGAGCTACCGGAAAGTGAGCTGGGCCGTTACGATGTAGTTGCCAGCAATATTCCATTTGGCACCAGTTCGGTTTTTGACCTTTCCTATTCAAGGGGACAAGATCCGGCAAGGGTTCAGGCTGCCCGCAGCATTCACAACTACTTTTTCCTAAAGGCGACCGATGCGCTAAGAAATGGTGGCATCCTGGCTTTCATTACCTCGCAAGGCGTATTGGATAGCCCTGCCAACCAGCCCATACGGGAAGCGCTGATGAAGGAGCATAACCTCATTTCAGTAGTCAGACTTCCCAACAACCTGTTTACCGATCATGCAGGCACCGAAGTGGGCAGCGATCTTATTGTTCTTCAGAAAAACACAGGCAAACAGGTGCTTTCTGAAATGGAAAAAGACTTTTGCCGCTCATTGGAAACAAAGAACAAAACCAACACTAATGCGCTGGTTTTGTACACGGGCCGCGTTGTTTTCAATGAGATCATCGAATCTACCGACCTGTATGGTAAACCCTATACGGTGTTCGTGCATAACGGAGGCGTTAACGGTATTGCAAAGGATGCAAAGGAAATACTGAACGAAGATTTCAGGGATCATCTGGACCTGAACCTTTACAAAGGAATTTCACCCGAAACGCCTGTTGTGCAGCCAGGAATGGCATCCGCACCTCAACCGCCAGCTAATGGCATTGTTACGGAGAGAACGCAAGCTCCTGATACACCTGTTCATTCATCTCCGACAGGCAACCGTGCTTCAGATCAGCTACAGGAAAATACGATAATTAAGGCCGATGATGCAGCGCCACAGGAGCAGGTACAATTAAGCCTTTTCAATCTTTTTGGCAGTACGCCGCAGGCCAGCGTTGTAGCTGCTCCTGCAACAACGGCAAAAAGGAAAAATACGGCTAAAAAGACCGCACAAAGAAGGCAACCTGGGCTATTTGATAACATTCCCATACGGTCGGCAAAACCGTTCAATAATACAGCCGCACCATCACCAAAAACGAACGGCAATACCGTTGGACTGGGAGATCTTTTTTCTGCTATTAATATCAACAATGACGGCGCACTTGAAAAGTCAAAACCAGTTGAGCAGGCTGCCGTATCAAAAGCAATTCCTGATCCGGCCCCGTATAACGGCAAAGTGCAGGCATTCCATAAGGATGACTGCCTCGCAACGGAAAATGGCTATGTAGGCTATCTAAGGAATATCAATGCGGCTAAAGGTTCCGCAGTTTTCCATCCTTTAGCACTGGCCCCGCTTCAAAAAGCAAGGACAGAAGCCTACATACAGCTAAGGGATGCTTATCAGCTCCTTTATAACAATGAAGCGACGCTTCGGGCCGAACATAAGGCAGAAAGGGAAACACTGAATACGCTCTATGATGCTTTTGTGAAAAGGTACGGCAACCTGAACAGCGCCGATAATATTAAGGTGATTAAAACCGATAGCGCAGGAAAAGAAATGCCGTACCTGGAGCGTGTGGTGGGTGGTGTGGTACATAAAGCAGATATATTCCATCGGCCCGTCAGTTTCTCCACCGCAACGCTTGCTACCGACAATCCCGATGAAGCATTAACTGCATCGCTTAACAAATACGGGGCTGTCAATATCAACTATATGGCAGGGATCAGCGGCATGTCCAAAGAAGACCTGAAGAACGCGCTACATGGCCGGATCTTTTACAACCCACTGGAAAAGGAATATGAGATCGCTGAAAAATGGGTATCGGGCAATGTGGTTGAGAAAGCGGGAAAGGTTATGGAATATCTTTCCAGCCAACCGGATGATAAAGAAGTTACCCAAAGCCTTAAAGCACTTGAAGAGGCCAGACCCCGCCGTATTGAATTTGAAGAGTTGGATTTTAACCTCGGTGAACGCTGGATACCTACCGGTATCTACAACCGTTTTGCCTCACACCTGTTCGATACCGAAGTACGCATTCACTATACCGAAAACACGGATGATTTTTCTATCCATTGTGATAGCAGGAATATTCACATCACAGAAAAATATGCCATCAAATCGCAAAGCCGTACCTATGATGGCATTGCTCTATTTAAACATGCGCTGGTCAACACCACGCCAGATATTACCAGAAAAGAGACAATAGGCGACAGGGAAGTAAAGGTGCGGGACATGGAAGCCATCCAGATGGCGAATACCAAGATCGACGAGATGCGCAAAGCATTTACGGATTGGCTCTATGCGCAGAACGATGAGTTCAAACAACGCCTTACCGACAGGTACAACGATACCTTTAACTGTTTCGTCCGACCGCAATATAACGGTAGCCACCAGGATTTTCCGGGGCTGGATCGCAGGGCGCTTGGTATCGAGGACCTTTATCCCAGCCAGAAGGATGCTGTATGGATGATCAAGCTCAACGGCGGAGCCATCTGCGACCATGAAGTAGGTGCCGGTAAAACGCTTATCATGTGTACTGCCGCACAGGAAATGAAGCGGCTGGGGTTGGCGCATAAGCCGATGATCATCGGGTTAAAAGCCAATGTGCACGAGATAGCCGAAACCTACCGAAAAGCCTATCCCCATGCCAAAATATTATATCCCGGCAAGGAAGATTTTACACCGCAAAAGCGCCTGCGCATCTTCGGTGATATCAAAAACAATGATTGGGACTGTATCATATTAACCCATGATCAATTTGGTATGATACCCCAATCACCCGAATTGCAAAAGGAGATACTGCAAGCGGAACTGGATAGCGTAGAGGAAAACCTCGATGCACTGAAGGCGCAGGGCAAGGAGGTTTCGCGGGCAATGCTGAAAGGTGTTGTGCTGCGTAAACAAAACCTGGAGGTGAAGCTCAAAACATTGGAACACGACATCGAAAACCGCAAGGATGATGTAGTGGACTTTAAAATGATGGGCATTGACCATGTATTTGTGGACGAAAGCCACCGTTTTAAAAACCTCATGTTTAATACCAGGCATGAGCGTGTGGCCGGGTTGGGCAATATGGCCGGCAGCCAAAAGGCAATGAACATGCTGTTTGCCATCCGTACCATACAGGAGCGCACAGGTAAGGACCTCGGTGCTACCTTTCTTTCGGGAACCACCATCAGCAATTCGCTTACAGAGCTGTACCTGCTGTTTAAATACCTGCGCCCGCAGGCAATGGAAAAGCAGGGCATTTCCTGCTTTGATGCCTGGGCAGCCATTTATGCCCGCAAAACGACAGATTACGAGTTTTCGGTCGCTAATAATATCGTATCAAAAGAACGTTTCCGCTTTTTTATCAAAGTACCGGAGCTGGCGCAGTTCTACTCGGAAATAACGGACTACCGCACGGCAAAGGATATTGGTATTGACCGGCCCGAAAAGAACGAGGTATTATACCACATACCGCCTACGCCGGATCAGGAGGTCTTTATCAAAAAGCTGATGGAGTTTGCCAAAACCGGTAATGCAGAACTGTTGGGCAGACCTCCTTTAAGCGAAAGTGAGGAAAAAGCGAAGATGCTGATCGCAACGGACTATGCCCGTAAAATGTCGCTGGACATGCGGATGATCAGCGGAAAGTATGGCGACCATCCTGATAACAAGGCATCGCATTGCGCGGCTAATATTGCCAAATATTATAACAGGTTCCACGCACAAAAAGGAACACAGTTTGTTTTCTCCGATCTCGGCACCTATAAGCCCGGTGAGTGGAATGTCTATTCTGAAATAAAGCGCAAGCTGGTGCAGGAGCACGGCATCCCCGCACACGAAATGCGATTTATACAGGAAGCGAAAAATGAAAAGCAGCGCAAGGAGCTTATACAGGCAGTTAATGAAGGAAAGATCAGGGTACTGTTCGGTTCCACCGAAATGCTCGGTACGGGGGTTAATGCGCAAAAGCGTGCCGTAGCTGTTCACCACCTGGATATTCCCTGGAGGCCAAGCGATCTTGCGCAACGGGACGGCAGGGCGATCCGTAAGGGTAATGAAATTGCGAAGTTCTTTGCCGACAACAAAGTAGATATTTTCATTTATGCGGTAGAAAAATCGCTGGACAGCTATAAATTCAATACGCTGTACAATAAGCAGGTATTCATTGACCAGCTAAAAACCAACAGCCTGGGCAAACGTACCATTGATGAAGGCGCAATGGATGAAAAAACGGGAATGAATTTCTCGGAATATGTAGCCATACTTTCAGGCAATACAGATCTGCTGGAAAAAGCCAAACTGGAAAAGCAGATCGCCGGTCTGGAAAGTGAGCGGCAGGCATTCAATCGCTCTAAGTTTTCTTCCAAATACAAGCTGGAAGATATTACGGCCACATTGGAAAGTACACAAGCACGACTGGATCGGATGACACTTGATTGGGAAAACCTGCAAAAACGGATAGAAAAAAACAAAGATGGTGAGATACTCAACCCGATACAGTTAACAGGTTTACCGCCCAATGCAGACATTAAGCAGATAGGTGCAAAGCTTAGCCATCTTTCCGAAAAAGCCCGTACCGGTGGGCAGTATGAGGAAATCGGTTCGCTGTATGGCTTTACATTACTGGTGAAAACAGAAGTTACAGAAAAGGACAGCACTACCCTCGAAAGGGATAATCGTTTCTTTATCCAGGGTGAAGGCGGTATCAAATATACCTACAATAATGGACGGATGGCAACCGATGCGAAAACCGCATCGCTCAATTTCCTGAATGCGCTTGAAAAAATACAAGGTATTGTAGAGCAGGAACAAAAGAAAATTGCCGGATTGCAGAAAGACCTGCCCGTGCTTCAGGAAGTGGTCAACGGTACGTGGAAAAAAGAAAATGCACTGGCCGAGCTGAAAACAGAATTAGCTGCGCTGGATAGAAAGATACTGTTATCTATAAAGCCGGAGGCTGAAGGGAAACCAACAGATCCGGTTGAAAAGCAAACACCGGTTCCAGATACTCCGGAAGTGGCAGCCTATCTGAAAGGTGCTCATGTACCGCGTGGCGCATTGTAATGATAATCAATATTTTGTTGGTTCAAGCATAGACAAAACCCTGTTCAATCTTTCCCAACTTGGGTTTTTTATTCCTAACAAAGTTTAAAATTTGTAACATCTGTTACATTTCATCTTAATGTGAGAACCTGTTGATATCAAATGGAATGTAACAGTGAACGGTGTCGAATATCATGTAATATTTACAGAAACCAGATAGCCTATGAAAATACCTTACCTATTAAAATTTAAGGAGGAGAACCTAATAAGATTGCAGCAGCATTCCAAACTTCCCGACTGGTGTAAATATCCCCTGCATTTTGCCCTGGAACAGCGTTATTTTAAACTGCCTCAAATAGAGCTACTCAGCCAGCAATTAAACCAGCAATCGTTTTTTATAGATCTGGTTCAAATCAACGCAAAAGAACCTGTTTACATCCCTTTCGATATAAACGACAGGCAACTGTACCTGTACTTTATGTTCAAAGGCCGGTTACTGTACACCACAGGCGACTACCGGCCTATTATTCGTACGCAGCCCAATACTTTTTTAATGTCGTATTATGACACGGGAAGTTACTTTGCGTATGCCCCGGAAGGAATACATATAGCCCTTGTGGTAAGCATACTGCCGGAATGGATTGAAAGTATGTACCAGGAATATCATAACCTGCAAGACATCCTGCATCGCTTTAAAAATGAGAGCAGGACATACGACACCATGTATCAATGCCGGATGGATAGGAAGATACACCGATGGCTGTATAAAATTTACAGCTACTCACAGGCAAATATTGGTGCTATAGACGGCAACCTGCGCAAGTACATCAGTTACGTGCTGGAGTACTACGACCATGCGCTCCGGGAGCAGAACGACGACCTGGCTTATAAGATAAAAGCATATATACAGGATCACTACTGCGATGTGGGACTGACCGTAAAATTTCTTGCAGATCATTTCTTCCTCACCGAACGTACGCTTCTGAACCTTTTTAAGCGGCAATACAATATGAGTGTGCAGGAGTTTTACACGGAGTTGCGCATGGGCCATGCCCTGCTTCAGATGCAGCAAAAAGGCATTGGCATAAAAGATGTTTATATGGAGGTGGGATATACTGATGAGCGCACTTTTCGCTCGGCCCTGGAGCGCTATCTTAAACGGCGGTAACAGCATTATACACCGATTGTTAAAATCGGAAAGTTTTCAACACAAACCTGCTCAATTTTTACCGATTTTGACTTTCCAACGCTAAGGGCATTGCTGAACTTTGTCTTAACAATAAAGGTGAAAACCCTACTAATGACCAAGGACTATGAACAGCAGGTTACCACAGCGGAAAAGACGGTCGGTTGCATTCAAAATTATAATGCTTCTTTTATTGATTTTATGGATACCCATAGTTATTGATAAACTTACAGATTTTGATTCTTTCAAAAGTGGCATTTTTAATCAACCTTTTTCTGATAGCCTGGGCAATGTACTGATCTACACATTGCCGGTATTGGAAAGCGCTACCATTATTTCCCTGATCTACGAAGGCTGGCGCAAAGTCGGTCTGATCCTATCCACAATGTTGATGGCTGCCTTTACAGGATATGTGGGCATTGCGCTTTTAGGAGCCTGGGAAAAGCTACCTTGCGGCTGCGGATCGGTCATCAGTGGTATGAGCTGGAAACAACATTTCTTTTTCAATCTATTCTATTTGATCCTGAGTTTATCAGGACTTTACCTGTGGCAAAAATTACGAAGCGGTGACGCGGGAAGCGAAGCTGCCGAGGGCGTGTCGGCCAAAAGACATATAAAACAATATTCTTTAACTTCTAAATTGTAAGAAGATGAAAAAATTAAAATTAAACCTGTTTATGGCAGCTGCTTTAGCGATTGCGGCTGTAACCATGTCGTTCAAGATGGCAGAAAAAAGTAATGCCCGTGAAGCATCTGGAAAACTTGTAACTTATGTGTTTACCCTTAACCCTGGAGGATCTTTTGATCAGGCCTCAGATTATTCGTTTAGCCCTTCAGGTACATCTTGTGAAGAAGGAAGCGAAGTGTGCGCGGTAAGCAATACGCAAAACAATGTGCTTACCCAACCTGAGTTGGATGCAATTCTTGCTGAAACTGACCCGCAGGGTCAGATATACTGGAGGAATTGAGTGATAGGGGCTGACCAAAAAGTAAAATGAAGGCTTTGAGATTCGCTTAAATGATGACAGGTCTCCATCAGGTACCCGGATAAATTAGGGCTGACCATTACTTTTTGGTCAGCCCCTATTTTATGGGTTTTGAATAACATCACTATTTTGTATAATAAACTCCGGTATTTGAAAAGCATATTTACTATCATTTGGAGATAATACATAATTCTGATTATTTAACATCCTTGTAATAACTGTTGCTGTTGAGGCATTCCTATTTAGTCTTTTTATATCCATCCACCTTATATGCCGATATGGCAATTCTTTTCTACGCTCCTCAAGAATTAAGCGAAGAGCTTCCCCATCACTGGAAGCTGTAACAGGTACAAAAGTACCAGTTAAGTATCTTTTTCTTAATAGTGCATTGAGCAGATCAATACCTTCCCCAGCATATCCAGTGCGGGCTAACACTTCTGCTTTTGTCAGATATATTTCATCTACAGCAAGCCCTGTAAATAGAGCCGTAGAACCGTCATAACTCCCTTTAAATGATTGGTAGCCAGAGGACGCTCTAAAATATATTTTTTTTCGCAAGTCATTCAAGTGATATGAAGAGTATAGTGCAGTATCAATCTTTCCTCTTGGATTATTGAGAATTAAAGCGCTAACTGCCGTAGTATGAAAAATTACCTCTTCGTTGAATTTCGGTACTGGAGAATTGGAGGATGCAGAAAGATCATTAAAGTCAAGTAAATTACTGTTTGTTTGTAAACAAGAATCTGCATAAGCTCCTGCTTGTTCATATTCCTGTCGGGCGAGAAATATTCGAGCTAAAAGACCAAAGGCTGCTCCCTTTGAGGGTCTTGTTTTATAACTTCCATATTCTGGAAGATAGTTAACAGCCTCTTTTAAATCTGTAATAATAAATTGATAAGAATTTTCTAATGTAGCCCTTGTACTTACTTCATTAAAGTCACTACTGGTTCTTAAAGGAACGCCTAATAATTGATCAGATTTGGAACTGTCATACGGCGCACTCCAAATTTGTATGGCTTGAAATAAGGACCATGAACGATAGAATAGTGCAGCAGACTTTATAGCATTTATTTCTGCACTTGTAGCTGAAGTTGAAAATCTGTTGATGTTATCTAACACAATATTTGAATATGACACTGTACGATAAATATAAAACCAATCATTATTTTTTGATTCATTATATACGTCCTTATCCCATATATAGCAATTTTTATGAGTTAACGATGAGAGACTGGACCAATCATTTGAAAGAATAAAAAAATTATCAGAAGCAATTTCTGGCGTATTAGGTTGAGATGTATTCATGATCGAAGTATTATCCAAAAGACTATTCAGATCTGAAATGCTGTTAATTGTATAGTATGTTTCATCTGATTTAATTTCAGTGTACTTTGTACATGATGTGATTAAACCAACCAATGAAACACACAAAATAATTCTAAAATTGCGAGAAAATATATTCATAGTTATTTTCGTTTAAAATTAAAAATTAGCCTTGAAGCCAAATGACAGGTTGTAAGGCTGACCAATTGTGTTTAGTGCTTCTGGATCAAGCCCCTTTTTGTTTGCCCGCCAAACGATCCCAAGATTATTAGCTATTGCATAAACCTGAAAGGACGAGAACTTCCCCAATATGGATCGTGAAAAATTGTAGGATAAATTGATATCCTGCAACCGGATATGATCTCCTTTTTCAACTGTTGCCTCCGAATAAGCATAAAAGTTATCTCTTTGAGAACTGACAAGCGGATATTGTAAAGAGGGCACAGACGTAGAATTTTCGTCTCCTGGTTTTTGCCAACGCAACGAAAAATCAGAATGGCCTAACCAATTATCATAAAGCAGTCCATATCTTATTGTAGGTCTCCTGAAATAATACCCTCCTTTATACAATAATTGAACAGAAAGGCTAAAATTCTTCCATGTCAGTCCATTTCTGAAAGTCCCAAATACTGTGGGAATACTACTGCCATGATAAAATGCGTCATCAACAGTTGTCTGATTAATTATTTCACTGTAATTCTCTGTATTTTGACCGTTCAGTCTACCAACCGGATTCCCGTTGTCTCCATTTAGACCAACCCAAGGATAGCTAATAACTGAATAGGGCGATTTCCCAGGTATTCTTGTTAGTCCGTTACCCGAAATATAGCTTGACGCTCTTAGATTAGTTGCAAGGTAATCATCCGAAATTTTGTTTGCTATAAAACTCAACAGCAAAGTAGGTGTATACCGGAGTACATTGTTTCCTAACTTTCCAGTTACTTCTATCTCCATTCCCTTACCATACATTGTAGCCGCGTTTTTCGCAATAGTTGTAAATCCCGCGGTATAGTCGATAGGTACGCCAGTGGATAGGTCAGTTATTTTCTTTCTGAACAATTCCAATCTACCGCTAAATCTATCCTCTCTGGTGGAAATATCTAATCCGAAATTTATATTTCTTACCTTTTCCCATCTGAGCGTCGGATTAGGGTACATACCAATTGCGGCGTATGGAGGAAGTTGCCCTGTACCTGGGTAGTGAGTTATAAGAGTTACAGCAGATGAACTGGGATTCATGTTTCCATTAAAACCATAGGTAAATCGCAGTTTTAAAATTGAAAGGGTTGGTATTTTAATGAAACTTTCTTCAAGCAGATTCCAACTTACTCCGCTCGACCATAATGGCACGGTTCGCTCATTGGTACGACTACCAAAAAGATTTGATTGATCTCTGCGGGCACTAAATGTGAGGACGTACCTTTTTGCATAATCGTAAGAGCCATTGAAATAATAAGAGACCCGTCCATTATTTGTTCCCGTAATGTTTCTATTGGAAAATATAGGCAGCATAATTGCGGAATAATAGTATTGCTGAAACAGGGTCGTGTTATCTGTTTCGACGAAACTTTGATTTTCAGTATTATACCCATAAGTGCGGTAATAACTGCCGCGGTTTTTCACAAGTCCAGCCTCAAATCCGATAACTCCAAAAATGTTATGCTTACCCCAAGAATATGACAAATCAGATTGTAGCCTAAAGGAATTAGCCTCTAACATTTCTTCGTTCTCATCTAAAATCCCGCCTTTAGGTACAGGAAATAGCATATTGCCATTTCCGTCATCCTGGGCGTATGAATTAATCATATTGCGGGTGAAATAAGATGACATGGATTGGTTTAAGTCCGCATTTTTTTGCTGCTTTTCATACTGGTACCTTGCTTCCAATTGAATAGATTTTGAAATATTATAACGCAAAGCCAGATTAGCTAATACATCAATAGATTTCATTTGCTGGATGTTATTTTGTTTTTCGGCGTATGGATAGTACCTCCAGTTCAATAACTGCCCGTTCCCTGCTGTATCTATGTATTCTGAGCGGAAATTGTTTATTAATGGTAAAGCATTCCCATTATCATCAACTAAATCGGCATAAGGATATAAGTATTTTTGTGCATTGTTAATCAGATTCGCATTAGAATATGGTTGTCTGCCTACTTTCATTACATTTTGAGTAGCTACAATTTCAGTAGTCAATTGTACTTTGTTAAAAGGTCGATATTGATTGTTAATCCGCATGGTAACCCTTTCAGAGTTATCCTGGAGTGTAGATTTATTTTTATCATATCCTAACGAGAACAACCAAGTCGATTGGTTGCCGCCTCCTTGCATGTTGATATTGTATTGTTGGTTTAATCCGCTGCTATACCAATATTTATCAAAATCGTCTAATACATTTTGTTTTGAAAAATATGCAATTTCCTTATCCACATCGCTCTGGCTAATCAATCCGTCACGTTGCCGTATCAACAATTCTACGACTGGAGACAGTGGCGGGTGCATGGGATCATTTTCCATAGATAGGTAATACCCATTATCAAAAAGCAGTTTCTCTACTTCAATAAAATCGCCTGAGCTAATGTTTCTATTTCTATATATTTTCGGTTTGGCAATATATGTCTGATTCATTGTCATGCTTACTTGTATTGGCTGGTTCAATCTGCCTTTCTTCGTAGTGATAACGATCACTCCATTGCCCGCCCGCGCTCCCCATATTGATGCAGCCGCAGCATCTTTCAGTATTGTAATACTCGAAATATCATTTGGGTTAATGTTATCAATGTTTCCTTGATACGGGAAATTATCTACGACAATTAGTGGTTCCATGCCAGACGAAAGACTATTTATTCCTCTTACAGTTATGGGAGGAGCAGGCGACGGCGAGAATAGAAGTCCAGTTGCCATGCCTTCCAACCGACCTATAATAGATGTAGAAATCCGCTGGTTAAGCAGTTTGTTATCGATTGTAGAATATGACCCCGTTGACCTTTCTTTAGGCAATGTCTGATACCCTGTACTAACTACAACTTCATTTAACATAGAGCTATTAGGAGTAATATAAACAATAACATCACGTTGGGGTGATAATTTTCTTATATCCACTACTGCTGTTTCAAAACCGATGTGTGTAACAAACAAGTTTCGTGTAGTATCTGAAACCGATATTTGAAAGAGCCCATATTCGCCACTTTGTGACGAGATCTCACATGAATAACATGAAACAGTCGCCCCCTTTACAATTTCATTAGAATTTGCGTTTATGACCTTACCAGTGATTTTTATTGGTTGGCTAAAAGATTTTTTAAAACAGAACAATAGTATAAGCATGAAAAGGATCAACTTGGCCTTTGTACTATTTTGATATATATGTTTTAATGTCGCCATTGATTGAATGTGGTTTTTATGTTTAATGGGATGGCTCGTTGCATATCACATAATGATCTTCACTACCTTGTTGCTCCTTAATTACCCGAAGTCTGAAATGCCTGTTTAGATCGCTTAGCATAACTTCTTTTAACTTCGGGATAGATGTACTGGATAATGATTTAATTTCGTAGCAGTAAGCAGTAGTTTTTGGATCAAAAGGAATTATTGTATCTGCATTTAGTTTCCATGTTATTTTACTACTCTCTTTTAGAGAAATGCCAAGTGCCGCTCTATAAAGTTGATGGAGCGGATAGTTTATAAAAGACATTCGATAACTTCCATTCTCTTCTGTTGTACTTCCATGTCTACCGGCTCCATCTATTCGTTTTAACAAAATACTCTCGTAGTGATACAATGGTGTTAGTCCAAGATCATCAACGTTTTCACTAAGCGATTTTTTTTCGTCAAACTCCATCAGATCTTTTTTCATTTTAATATTTATTCTGCCTGTATTCAGAAGTTGGATAATATTACTATTACTTATTTCCGAAGCAGAGGAAATTGCAGCTATTTTTTCTTCCTTGACCCAAACCTCATGTGGAACAAAACGATGTGGAAAGACTTTCTTTAATGTTATATCGGAACTAATGAATAGCAGATTCGGGGCATCAATTTTAAATCTCTTTATAGCATCCGCGATTTTAAATTTATCCTCTTCTCCGATAACCAAAAACTTTACATCTTTCTGAAAGTCCCGTTGAAGTATATTGAGTTTTGGCAGTTCTTTTATACAACTGCCGCACCACGTAGCCCAAAAATCCAGTATAATCAGTTTATCCCTATACTCACTAAGGGTAATAGTCTTCTTGCCCTGGGGATGGTTTACTACCTGCAACGGAAGGTTCCAAAGCTCATCGGGGATCTTATCGCCGATGGCAAGCGGTGTGGGTTTAAAGGTATTAACAGCCGTAGCAGAAGCCACTTGTGCGTGGCTCTGCTGTTGGACGGCTGCATACATGAGAAAAACCAGTAGCAAAAAATACTTGCCGGTTATGCTCACAATCCTACCACACGTTCCCAGTGCTAAACGATGGCGGGTTTTAAAAATAGTATTGTTATTACGTTTGGATACGCTCATGATAGGTTTATAGAAAAAGGGGTGAAATAAAACTATGATTACTCCGTACGAGTGTGCGGTGTGGTGCTAAATTGGCTTTTCGATAATAGCCCGCAAACTGAACTTCCTGGAGAAGAATAAAACAATGGCCTTGCCTTGTCCGGCTATGGAAAAGCAGCAATATTGTTCATACTTGGTAGTCATTCTTCCCATTTTGGCTGTTCTTATACAAAGATTGTTAATCAGAGTTCCCTATAAAAGAATGGGGATGCCAAGTAAGAAGTTTAACTTACCATATCAGTAGTTAGAAATATTTTTGTATATTTGGGAAAAGTTTAAGAAATGAAAATCGGACAGAATATTAAAGAGTTACGGCTTAAAAGTGATTTTACCACAAAATTTATGGCGGAAGAAGTGGGCATAACTGAAGACGAGTATATCAACATTGAAAATGATGGCGACGTAACACTTAATCTTTTGGAAGCTATTGCAAACAGATTATCAACAACCATAGTGGACATCATTGAATTGAAAGATGCTACTGGTGGTGTTAGAAACTTCTTCAACAATAATAATGGTAATCAGGGAACGATTATCAATATTCAAGGGGTGAATCAGGAGGAAATAAGAAAAGCGTATAAAGAAGCCTATGAAGACCTGTATTCAGAAAAATTAAAAAGAGTTCCACAGTTAGAAGCGTTATTGCATCAGCATAATATCAAGTTTGATTTTTAGCAGTTACTATGAAAATTGGGGACAACATAAGAGAAATCCGTGAATTTGAGAAAAATCTCAAACGGGATTATGTTGCCGAACAATTGAATATTACCACCCGGGCTTATGCGAATATAGAAAATAACATAGCTGATATTACATTGAGCCGACTTAGCGAAATCGCCAAGATTTTTGGATGCAGTCCACTTTATATTTTGAAGTATTGCAGATTAAAACAGGACTTCTACAATAATATTCATAATAATAGTGGCAATCAGGGTTTAATTACTATTGATCAAAGCCAGATAAAAGGAAGGGATTTGTTATATCAACTTCAGAGAGAATTGATTGAAAGTCAAAGAAAGCGTATAGATTTGTTAGAAGCACTTTTAAAGGCAAATAACATAGATTTTTAAACTAAATATTCTAATCATGAAAGTAGGTGATAATTTAAGAGAAATAAGAGAAAAGCAGACCAAATTTCGGCAAGAAGATGTGGCTAAAGCGCTTGGTATTTCAACAAAGGCTTATGGTAATATAGAGAATAATCAGGCTGATATAACGCTAAAAAGGTTGACCGAGCTTTCCGAAATATTTGGTGTTACCCCAGAGTATATAATTTCCTATCAAAACAAACCAACTTATACGAACGTATTCAATAATTATGATGGCAATCAGGGTGTGATTAATATGTATCAGGGATGTGGCGCTGATCAAATCAAGAATATTGAAGAAGATATAAAAAAAAACAAGCAAGAGTCCAGTCGCTTACAGGCAAAGACAAGGAGTAACTAACCAATGGATAAAAGGTTTGAAGATATTGTAAGCCTAATAATGCAGTCGAGGGCAAATGCTATCAGGGCTGTTAATGCAGAATTGATCAATCTCTACTGGAATGTGGGCGCATACATTAAGCAGAAATTGTCTGCCGCCGAATGGGGTGATAAGACTGTTGAAGAACTGGCAGTTTTCATTCAAAAAAACAACCCGGAACTGAAAGGCTTTAACAGATCAGGGCTTTACAGAATGGTGCAGTTCTTTGAAACTTATGTTTCGTCACAATTTGTCGCCGCAGTGAGGCGACAAACTCAACGTATTGATAATGATGAAAATAGAATTGTCGCCCCAGTGGGGACACAATTTGAGCGGAAGGATATCAGAAATACTGTTTTGGTGCAGTTAAGCTGGATCGTGATGTAAAGAAGCAAAATGAAAACCCAAGCATCGGTATTTTGCTTTGCAAGGACAAAGGCAGTGAAGTGGTGGAGTATGCACTAAGCCGCAGCCTTTCACCAACAATGGTGTCCGAGTACAAAACACAATTGCCGGATAAAAAAATATTCCAGCAAAAATTACATGAGCTGTTTGAAAATAGTGAAGATGATGAAAACTAAATAATCATCCAAGGAGACAAGGTATTAAAAATGGAAAAATTATTTAAACATAACGGCATCGGCCTTCAGCCTTTTGTTGACGAAGACGGGCAGGATACAAATTTTGCCTACACAGATAAGCTGCTTGCACTGAATGTGCTTATTGAATTTTACACGGCGGTTACGGATGATACGGAAGAGAATTACGAAGAGGAGACAGTGGTTTCAGCCATCACTTATGCCGAAAACAGATCTTATTCATTTGCACTATTCCATAGCACGAATGTTATAGGCCCATTGCTTTTGTATAGAATTATAGCGGATGGTATTGATTTTATTGAACACTCCAGCAAGGCCACTTTGCTGGAAGACCTGGAGGAAATTTCAACCGGCGGCACTACCTCCGATGTGATGGATAACGAGGCAGATCGTAAAAGAGTTTACGACAGTGATGTTTGGAAATTTACGTCCGTGCTGGATTTGATTAAACAAAAACGGTAGCGGTAAATTGTACATTTACAAGCCGGTGTAAGGGTGAATTATAACTAATTTTTATTTATCGGATGCAGGAGTTTATTAGCGACATAAAACGCATATTGGATGAGGCAAGGCAAAAGGCGTATAGTGCTACGGCTTTTGCTATGACGGAAGGGTTCTGGCTTATAGGCAAACGAATTGTGGAAGAGGAACAGCAGGGCGCTGACAGGGCGGCTTACGGCAAGGAGATCTTGAATAACCTCGCCACTGCATTAGGCAAGGGTTTTAGTGCCAGAACGCTGAGAGATTACAGGCAGTTTTATCTCACTTTTACAAACCGGGAAGATTTGGCACACCTGTGTGCCAAATTAAACTGGTCGCATATCCGACTGATTATGAGGGTTTCAGATAAAAACGCCCGCGATTATTACCTCAAAGAAGCGACCGATAATAATTGGGCAGTGCGTACACTGGAGCGAAACATCAATACCCTTTATTACCAGCGCCTTTTATCCTCCCAAATGCAGGATGCTATGAAGTATGAAATGCAGGAGAAAACAAGCGCTTTTCAGCAGGATAAGAACGAGTTTATCCGCAACCCTGCGGTATTGGAGTTTTTGAATATTCCAACCAATTACGCCCATACAGAACAGCAGTTGGAGCAGGCGCTTATTGATAACCTGCAACATTTTTTACTGGAGCTGGGTAAAGGTTTTGCATTTGTGGCAAGGCAGAAATACATCCGCACAGAAACAACCGATTTCTTTATTGACTTGGTGTTTTACAATTTTATTTTAAAGTGCTTTGTGATCATAGAACTGAAGACAGATAAAATAACCCACCAGGATATCGGGCAATTGGATATGTATGTAAGGATGTTTGATGACCTGGAAAAACGGGAAGGCGACAATCCCACCATCGGCATACTGTTATGTACCGAAACAGATCGCACCATTGCAAAATATTCTGTACTGCATGAAAACAAACAATTATTTGCCAGCAAGTATCTGGCTTATTTACCTACCGAAGAAGAATTGATAGCGGAGATAGAACGTGAAAAGCAACTGATTAAACAACGCTCGGAAAAGTAGTTGAGTTTTATTAAAAACCGGTGAGATTATGACAGAAGATCTTTTCACAGAAGAACAACGGAAGGCAATAAAAGCACTGGCTGAGGCGCTCGAAAAATGCCAGGCATCGGAAATTCATATTGCCAATATTACAGACTATAAAATATTTGAAACGGCAGATGCTGAGGGCAAGCCGTTCGTTTCTTTATTTTGAGCAAGCCCGATAGTATGAAATGCGAAATAAGGCTACCAGCGGATTTTAAGGAGTACCAGGGAGATGTAGTTGTCTCCAATCTTGACGACTCAATTAACCCGGAAATAGAGGCGGCAATAAAAAACAAGCCATTGTTTTCCCGCTATGCGGCTTACCATTTTAACGGTATTATTTGGTGGAATGACAAATTAGGATACTGGTGCGGGGAAGTATGGGTTTTAAGACAATATGTAGCTTCTTATCTCGCTGAAAATCTGTCCTTACTTGCCGACGAAATGAATTTTCATCATGGAAAAGGCGAAGGGCCGAACCTGAGCAATATACCGGGATATTTTGATAAGAGGTAAAAATACTGGCCCGTCCATTAGCCACAATGCTGTAAATCGGGAAATGAGCGTGGCGGGCATTCCGGCAACTATTTCTTATACTTAGTTTTTCATAGGATAAGGTTTAAGGTTAGGGAAAGTCGTTTAGTAGCAACTCTTAAAACGAGTTTCTTTTGATGGAAACTGCTTTTTCAATTTCAGTCAATTGGAAAAGGAAATCCCAAAGATCAATCCACGAATGTTATCTAAGGAATTAGGGGATCTGGAAAGTAACGGGGTGGTTACAAAAATGGTTTACGACCATACCTGTTACAGTAGAATACGAGCTCTACAAAATCGGGACGGTTGTTCAGAACAGAATATTTTAGACGTAATGAACTCTTACTCTTGTTTCACCAAATGCTGTAAATCCGGGTCGTTCTTAATACGCTCCAATTCATTCTCAATAATCTGCGTACTATCCAGCTTTACCCTCCTGTAATTGTTCTCAATCTCCTGTTTCATATTATCCCCTCCGTTTTCATCTGTAAAGGACAATATCTGTGGTATTTTTTTATAATCTTTGGTTTCGGCTGCTACCTTGTCATTATCTACTACAATTTCTGCATGAAATATTTTTTGCTCGATGCGTTCATCGAAATTGTCGGACACGGCTCCTACGAACATACCTTGTGTTAGGGTAGAAATTTTGGAAGCCGGAATAAGGCTATCCATTTGGGTACTTATCGAAGTGGATTTATCATTGCGGTTAATGGTCATGCTCTGGCGTTTCTGCAATACCTTGCCGAAACGTTCGCTAAGGTTCTTCGCGGTTTCGCCCACTACCTGTCCGCTGAATATATTACCAACGGTATTCTGTATAACTTTGCTTTCCTTATCGCCATAATCGCGGGTCAACTGCGAATAGTCCTGGAAGCCCAAACAAACTGCCACCTTATTACTTCTGGCCGTTGCGATCAAGTTATCGAGTCCTCTAAAGTAGATCGTGGGCAGCTCATCTATAATAACAGAACTCTTTAATTGCCCTTTTTTATTGATGAGTTTTACGATGCGTGAATTATACAAACCCAGCGCAGCAGAGTAGATATTTTGCCGGTCGGGATTGTTGCCTACACATAATATTTTCGGCTCTTTCGGATTGTTGATATCTAATGAGAAGTCATCACCGGTCATTACCCAATAAAGCTGCGGGCTTATCATTCTTGATAGCGGAATTTTTGCCGATGCTATCTGCCCCTGCAACTGATCCTGTGCGCCTCCCTGCCAGGCATCCATGAACGGGGACAAATAATTTTCCAGTTCAGGATAAGAAGTCAATATGGTAAATACGTCTGCGTATTTTTTATTCAGCAGTTCTATTGCGTGAGGAAACGTACAATATCTGCCGTTATCATAAATTTTTAGAAACCAGATAATGGCCGCTAAAAGAATGATTGGTGATTCCACGAAGAAATCGCCTTGCTTCTGAATCCAGGACCTGTTAAGATTGAGCATGATAGTATAAGCCGCTTCGTATGCATCCGATATATCCGTCATAAAGTCGGGATTAAGTGGATTGCATCGATGGCTCCGGCGTGGGTCGTCAAAGTTGATGACGTAAAACCTGGGCTTTACCTTATACTTATTGGCGTGCTTTAGTAAATGATTGTAGGCAATGGTAGAAAGGTCATCGAACTTGAAGTCGTAGATATACATCGAAAAGCCCTTTTCGATGTGTTGCTTGATATAATTGTTTACGATGGCATAGCTCTTACCTGAACCCGGAGTTCCCAACACGATTGAGGCACGAAACGGATTGACCACGTTAATCCAGCCATTGTTCCATTTGCCTTTGTAATAAAACTTTGTAGGCAGATTAACCGAATATTCATTTTGCATCAACTGGATTTCCTGCTGGAAGCTCTCGTTCTCGTTATTGAAAACATCGTCCATCAGGTTGTTGCGCAGCAACCGGCTTATCCACACGCCCGCAACCATTAGGGCGATATAGCCTAATGAGGTGGTCAGTATGTAAAGCGCGGTGGCAATCTCTGCGGATAACTTTAAAAGCGGCGTGTTCAGAAAAAAGAGGATAAAACCAATGACCAATGCCGTATTGATTTTTGTCCAAGTAATCTTTTCATTCTTTACGCCTTTAGTACCCAGACAGCTTAGCGCCAGTAGCACCAATGCGAAAATTTTGGTGTAAATCGTATTTGAAAAAAAACCTGCGGTGCGGTTGAAATTGAAGAGTATTTTACCAATAACTTCCAGCGTCCACCCACGTTCACTAAAGAACCCGTAACAGAACCAATAGAAGTGCATCAATACAATGATGATGCTTACGGCCCTCATAAAAGCGATGATCTTGGCCAGTCCTCTTAAATCGTCTTCTCCCTGCATAATTCAATAAATTGAAGTAATGCAGGTAATTTAGAGGCTATGGATAGCGGGATACCGAAAGCGGTTCTCGATGGCGTTTAGTGGCAGTATTTGGCTGTAAAACTATTTCAGCTTAAATTCTCCAATCCAAAGGAAGCCAGCTTATCAATAATTGGTAGGGTATTTAAACCAAGTTTCGTTAATCTGTATTCAACTCTTGGAGGGATTTCAGGGTAAGATTTTTTGGAGACGAATTTTTTTTCTACCAAAACATTCAGTTCCTGAATCAACATCTTTTCACTGATTCCAGGAATGCATCTTTTTAATTCACCATACCGGATTACCCGGTCGTTTATCTGGAACAAAATCAGCAACGTCCATTTCCCGCCTAATATGGCTAACGATTTCCTTACGGGGCAGTTGTCATCTGACTGCTTAATTATTTTTTTATCTTTAGACATTTGAAAGTCAATAATTCTAACCTTTTAGTAAGTACATAACCAACAGGTAAGTACTTGTACAAAGGTATGTAATTCACTTATTTTGCACAATAAACTATTTAATAAAGGCATTATGACACAGGAAGAAAAAAATAAGCAAATAGCGACCGCTGCATACCAAAGAATTTTTGGAAATCTGGATATTTCGGGTGTTGATGAATATATGAGTAAGGATTTCATACAACATAATCCTACAATTGCTGATGGTCCGCAGGGAGTAAAAGCGCTTGTTCAAATGCTTCTTTCGCAAGGAGTATCAAAGCAAAAAATAAACTTTAAGCATATTGTTTCTGAAAATGATATTGTCTTCCTTCATTCGCGTTATGAGATGGCAGGAAAGGAATGGAGGTTTATTGATATTTATCGCATTAAGAATGGAAAGCTGGCTGAACATTGGGATGCTATGATGCCAATGCCTGATGAGCCTGCAAATAATAATCAAATGTTCTAAATACAGTTATCTGTTAACAGAGTGAGTATTGCAGCCATAAATAATTTTTAAACAATAAAAAGATGACAGCAAAAGAAATAGTAGTGGCGTATGCGGATGCCCTTAGTAAAGGAGATGTTCGTGCCGCATTTTCATTTTTCAGCGCAGAAGTACAATGGCACCAGCCGGGCAACAATCAGTTCTCCGGACTAAAAAAAGGAGCTGATGAAATAGGCAAGATGATTGGCGGTATGATGGAGGTTTCAAAAGGAACTTTTGCTTTAAAGCCCAATGGAAACATAATGGCTAACGGCGATCTTGTAGCGATGCCGCTTCGCTTTAGTGGCGCTATTGATGACCGTACTATGGATATGCCGGGTATTGACCTGTTTAAAGTGAAAGAGGGAAAAATTACGGAGGTATGGTTGTTTTCTGACGACCAGAATGCTGAAGATATCTTCTGGGGAAAATAATTTCGTAAAGCTATTCAATAGCGATTTAGAATATTGTGGGCACCTTGATTAAGGATGCCCACGATATTGACATTACAACATAATCAAAAATCTTCATTATTTCTAACGATAATTGGAAGAATATTATAAACTTTAAATGCCCTCATGAGACAGCTGATAATAATCGCTATTTTAGGATTATCCGGTCTTTTAGTCAATGCACAGAGTACCGGAACTGCCCAACCGAGTTTAAGGTTCATCAGAAACGCAACCTTGACTTTAAATTATGCGGGGCATAAGATACTGGTGGATCCATTGTTACTTCCAAAGGGTTCGATGGGTTCGATTTGGGGGAAAGCTAAAAGCCCAATGGTAGAGCTTCCTATCCCGGTTGAAGAAATTATCCACGATGTAGATTTGGTACTGGTAACCCATAATCATCCCGATCATTTTGATACCGTTGCCAGTAGCGTATTGAATAAATCAATTAAGCTTATCAACCAACCGAAAGATAAAGATTTCTTTAATAAACAGGGTTTTGTAAATGCAGAATCTTTAGAAGAAAGTCTTATCTGGAAGGGAATCACAATCACCAGAACAAACGCCCAACATGGTACCGGAGAAATATTACTAAGGATGGGTAACGGATCTGGTTATGTATTGCAAGCGTTAAACCAACCTACAATTTACATAGTAGGAGATGCAGTCTGGACTGAGGACATCAATCAGAATATAAAAAGATTTCAGCCGGATTATGTTATTGTGAATTCCGGTGGTGCGGTTTTTCCCAAATTTCCCGCTACTCCTATCCTTATGGATGCTGATGAAACTATGGCATTGATCCAGGAAAGCGGTGAGGCGAAGGTGATAGCAGTTCATATGGATGCCATTGACCACTGCCTTACAACCAGAGATATTCTCAAAGCAAAAGCAAAAGATTTTAAAATTGACAGTCAGAAACTCCTGATACCGGATGATGGTGAAACCTTAGAGCTTCAATTTAACAGATAAGAAACCGCCAGAAATTTTGATGAAATTTATCCAGTGCTTATCGTTTGATTTTTATGACTAATTTCAATCAGTATTTTTGCATTGATGCATGTAACCAGAGAAAAAATCGAAGAAAATCAAGTAAGTATTTACATCGTTACGCTAATAGTAGCTGTTTTTGTTGGACTAACTTATAAGAACAGCCATGTAGCCGAGAAAACCATTGAGCCAATAATCGGAATTTTGCTTTATAGTATGTTTTGTCAAATTCCATTTTTAGAACTGAAGCAAGCCTTAAAAAATAGTAATTTTTTTAAAGCCATATTGTTCGGCAATTTTGTACTAATTCCACTATTCGTTTGGGGGCTAATAAGCATTTTTCCCATGACTCCAATAATAACACTGGGAATACTTTTGGTTTTGCTCACACCCTGCATTGATTATGTAATTGTTTTTTCGCATTTGGGAAAAAGTAATTCTAAAGCTGTTTTGGCTTCTACACCGTTGTTGTTCATTTTTCAAATGCTATTATTGCCTCTGTACCTATGGGTATTACTTGGAAAGGAAACAATAGACATCATTGAGGTAACACCATTTGTAAAAGCATTCATCTACCTGATCGTTATTCCATTTTTGCTTTCGATTGTAACGCAAATGGTATCAAAATCAAACAATAGATCGGGAAAAGCGATCTTAAATTTTTCGAGCTGGTTACCTGTTCCGTTTATGGCTTTGACCTTTTTTGTAGTAATAGCTTCTCAAATAGGAGTACTATACCACAACCCCACACCGATTTTAAAAGTTGTTCCCGCTTATATAATTTTTGCCATTATTGCACCGTTAATTGGAAAGCTATCTGCAAAATTATTTAAAGTTGATGTTTACGATTCAAGAGCTATTTCATTTTCAACAGCCACAAGAAATTCTTTAGTAGTATTGCCTTTGGCACTTGCTTTACCTGCACCAGATAATCAATTAGTGGCAATTATTATTGTAACTCAAACAATCGTTGAAATTTTCTTTGAGTTGATATACATAAAGATAATACCTCTTTTGACAAAAGAAATTAAATAACTTACTGCTGTCCTCCTCGTCTTTTTTGCTTCTTCTTTTTTTTCATACGATTAACAAAAGCTTGTTCCTCGTAATCTTCTCCCTGTGCTTCGGGCAATAGTCCGCCCAATCCATCTATCAAACCAAAATTGTCGGTGGCATAAGTGGATGGCTCTTTATTCAGAAAATCAAAAAACTCGTGTGTTTCTTCTTTTGCTTCCTCAACATTTCTGCCTGTGGTTGGCAATGGCGTGTTGATGCTTGCATGATCGGCATCCTGACGTTGCTCCGCAGCCTGCTCTTTCCATAAATCGTTAAAGACATTGGCCGAAAGGTTTTTGTCCAAAGCCGAACCGTTCCATATGGTACGGCTTTCATGATCTATGAACGTTATACCGTAAATGCGCCCCTCCTCGGTACGCCGTACAACGGTATTAATCCCTTGCTCCACCAATTGCTTTTTAAAATCGGTTTCACCAGCGGCAGTGTGCATGGCTGCTTCAATGGTGTTTTTGAGAATGGCTCTTGCGGGATCTGTTTTCATTTTCTCTTTCGCGGCTAAAAATTGCTCCTGTAAGGCTTTCGGTCCCGCATCTTTGCCGAAGCGAGACGCCTTGAACGGATTGCTGGCTTTTTCTCCTTGTTCGTTCAGCGCAAAATACACAATACCCTGCTTGGGCTGCCCGTGTAGTTCTCCTTTTACTTCTTCAGCGGTAATGTTAAATAGTGAAAGCAAGGCATTGTAAGCGCCCAGGGTTGTGTACTGGTAATACGTGGGCAGGTGCCGCACAACCGATGCTATCTGGCTTTTAATATCACCGGCTTTATAATCCACCGGGCGGAATATCTGCTCATTCCCAGTACGCTGCTTTTCGGTGGCGGGTATCAGGTTATACTTTTGTTCCAATGCCCTGCAAGCGTCCATTGAGCGCAGCTTCTCAAAGGTATCCGGTATCTTTTTACCATAGCGGTCCACGCAGGTAGATACGATATGGATATGTGTGCGTTCAATATCGGTATGCTTGAAAACCACATAAGGCTGATCGCCATACCCCATCCGATCCATGTAGTCTTTGGCAATCTGCTTAAAATTTTCGTCCGTTACCTTATCTCCCGGATCTGGGTTGAGCGATATATGCAATACAGGCTTTTCGGTGCGTTTATTGGCCATCAGATAAGGCTGGAAAGAGCGTAACAATTGCGCCACCGAAAAGCTGCCATCGGGCGTTTCTATGATCCTATGAGTGGTCAATATCTCGCCGTTTTCCTTATCTACTTTAAGCTGGTTGTAAGAAAGCGCACCTGTCATGTTTATCCCGTGACCGATTTTTGCTATCATTTCCCGTCAATTTTATTGAGGTGTTTAGCCTCAAATTCCGTTGTCAGCTTCATCACTTCACGACATAGCTTTGCCAGTTCTGCTGTTTGCTTCTCCAGTTTGAATAGGTAGGCAGCGGCTTTTTTCTCCGAAAAATTTCGGTAGAGTATCTTCACGATTTGGTTATAATTGACGCCAACCGCCCTGAACTGGCCGAACAATGTTGTTAATCTTGTATAATAATCCATTGCAGCCATATCAACTTTTACAGTCTTTACCGGTTTCTCAAACAGTAAAGAAGTAACATATTGTGCCTTGTTATCCGCCCCTGATGCTTCAAAGAGCGACAGGAATTTTGCATTTTCCTCATCCGTAAGACGAAATACATAACGGTGGATGCTTGGATTTGCTTTCGGGTTGCGGCCACCTTTATGCTGTATCTTTTTCTGCTGTTTATTCATCACTATCCAATTTTAAAACGAGCGTCAGCGAGCTGATCGTTCAGTAATTCAACAAAACCCCGACTTCGGAGGGTGTTTTCCGGCCCCCTGCAAGGGCAAGTTGTTTTGAGGCACGGAACAGGTTCCGAGTGCCTCAAAACACAACTTGCTCTGTTCGGGTGAACAGAAAATCCGCCCTGCGGGGGCGGATTAGATAAAGCAGAAAAAACGGCTTTGAGCCGTTCCACCTGTTACCTGAATTTTGTAATGTTCTTTCCATTTACCCATATCATTGGAGCCTATACAAAGTAAGGGCTGCTTTTTCAAAGCACTACAGTGCTTCCCACTGCCAAAGACTGCCACTGAACGCCAATGACTACCACATCCGAAAATATAGCTTCATGAAGTATTTTCTTTGTTTCAAAGCTGTACAGGAGCACTTACAGAAAAAAGTGCGGAAAAGAAAGAAACAAAATATATGTGATGTTTCACCCACATACAGAAAACCAGAAAACAGCAAAAGAATACAGGTTTAAAAACGGAGTGGCGTAAAAGTATAAAGTTTTAAAACCATAAAAATGTAAAAGCGGCAATGTTTACAGAAACAAACCTTTACGGGTTCACAGTTTTAAGCAAAAACATATAACCGGGAAACTGTAAAAAGACATAACAGTACAGCAACCCAGAAAAAAGGTAAAGCAGAAAAGCGGCAGTACAACTGCACAATTTATCAAACGGACAATTTTAAATTTTAGAAAAATGGAAACAGTAAAAAAAACTTTAAAAATCAGTTTCTCCACACAAAAAGGCGGCGTGGGAAAATCAACCATAACAACCCTGCTTGCCAGCTTGCTCCATTACCGGTTCGGATTTAATGTAGTAGTACTGGATTGCGATTTTCCCCAGCACAGCCTGAGCAAAATGAGGGAAAGGGATCTGAAGACCGTTATGCAGAACGACTATCACAAAAAGGCTGCAATGAAACAATTCCAGGCTATCAATAAGAAAGCCTATCCTGTTATCCGTTGTAAGGCAGATGAAGCGCTGGACAAAGCGTTGGAGTATGTGCAGCAATCGGCGGCACACCCCGATATGATTTTTTTTGACTTACCGGGTACGGTAAACACAAAGGGCGTTCTGACAACGCTAAAAGCAATGGATTTCATTTTTTCCCCGATCACTGCGGACCGGTTTGTAGTCGAAAGTACACTCGGGTTTGCTAAAGCATTTCTCCAGCTTCCGGAAATTGAAAATGCCAATAAAGAGCAGGTATTCTGGTTGTTCTGGAACCAGGTGGACGGCAGGGAGAAAACGATGCTTTACGAGGCTTACCAAACGGTGATCGAACAGCTTGGCCTTTCCATTATGAATACAAGAATTATGGACAGCAAGCGCTTCCGCAAGGAAACGGACGATACGGGCAACTACATCTTCCGGTCAAGCCTGCTTGCCGCAGAGCCGGGCCTGCTGAAAACGACTAAGATGGATCTCTTTGTACAAGAGTTCTTGAAAATTGTTCATTCTTAAATCAGTTGTGATATGGATACAGATAACATAAAGAAAGGATTTGAGAAGCCCAACGTGGATGAGGATTACCTGATGAACATTATGAGCGGCGATGAGCCTGTTCCGGTAACAAAAGCGAGCAAGGACCAGGCGGAGCATAAAGAGCCTAAAGCCCGTGAAAAAACAAAGCCCGGTTCATCAAAGAAAATCGACTACGAAGATGTTTTCTTGACCAATCGTTACCCTTCCGGAAGAAATGGCAAAGTGGTTTATATCAGGCCGGAATTTCATGAGCGGCTGCTGCGGATCGTTCAACTGGCAAGGGAGGATAAAACCACGCTCTATTCCTACATAGACAATATTCTCGAATATCACTTCAGGGAGTTTGGTAACGAGATAACGGATTATTTCAATGACAGGTATAAACCCATCTTATAGTAAAACAAAACCAATGAAAAAGAATATTAAAAACGGAAAGACCATACAGGTAGGTAATGGCTCCGTTAAAAAAGAAAGCTACGGAACCCAGTTCCTGAAACAGCACGCAATGGCGTGCCGGGGTGATAAATCGATCTACATACGCCCCGAGTACCATGAGCGTATCGTTAGAATTGTTCACGTTATCGGAGATGATAAAATCCCATTGTACGCTTATCTGGACAATATAATCAAACATCATTTCGATCAGTTTGAGAAGGCGATTACAAAGGATTTTAATGAAAAGTTTAAACCAATTTTTTAAAGTATTGGACCATGAAAAAAACAAATCAAAAACAAAGGAACACGTTACGTATTGCCGAATATCAGTCGGCATTCTTAACACCCACAGGTTTTTTGGCAAAAGACGGGAAAACGGTATATGTCAGCCCGGAGTTCCACGAAAAAATATCTCACATTGCATTTATACTTGGTACAGGAAAAATTACCATTGCTGATTATCTGCATAGTGTTCTGAAGCACCATTTTCAGGATTTTGGAGAGGAAATAAAAACCATTTATAACGACAAGAATAAACCCATTTTTTAACTTTCCTCAAATGCAGCGGCATATTTGTGTATCTGCGAAGCCGTAAAACGCCAAACACTGCCACAGGAAGCAATAACAATTCACCTATTGATAATAACATATAGTTTTAATCACATCGGTTGAAAGAGGTTCTGAACGGATAGATACATTTCATTAGTAACAGATCTAAAACTAAAGGGTGAGCAGGGGGATTTTGTGGAGAATGAATATGGGGTATTTATGATAGACCCTCCGTGGGAGAAAAGAAAAGGCGGGCTAAGACAGGTAAGGCCATTACAGGGAAAGAATCTCCCTTATGCAACAATGTCAATAGAGGCTATTTTTCATTTACTGGATACAGAGTTGTTCAATTTAGCACAGGAAATACATTGCGTGTTCATCTGGACAATAGAAACATACCTGTTAGAGTGCGAAAACTTCATGGTTGAACGTAACTACAAAAGGCATTGCCGTTTTATATGGGATAAACTCAGTGGAATAGCTCCTGCATTTACCATCCGGTATTGTCACGAATATTTATTATGGTACTATAAACCGACGCTTCTTCCAATTTCTAAATCATATCGTGGAGTGTACAGGTCTGTCTTTTCCGAAAGGTCAAGGCAACACAGCCGTAAGCCCGATTATGCTTATGCAATGGTTGAGCATTTCTATCCCCTTAGTAAAAAGATAGATGTCTTCAGCCGGGAGAAACGACCGGGTTGGGAACAATACGGAAATGAGGTCGATTTTTTTCAATAACAGTTTATGGAAATAATAATTATAATATGCCTGCTCATCGTCATTATCCTTCTGGCTAAGGACAAGATCGTTATAAAAAAGGTGACCAAAAGCAAGCCTGTGCAACCTGCGGTAAATCCCGATTTACCGGAAATAATGGGTAAGCCCAAACCCGTAGAACGCCGTGCAGTGCCAAGTAAGGCCACTAAAAGCCAGTTAGTTGAACCAAGAGCTACTCCTAATAATTTTGAAACAGAAACCAATGTATCAGGTTTCGCAAGGGAAATTCCGCAGGAAGAGCTGGATGAAGTTTTTGGGGACGGCCCCAACCTTGAAGAAGAAGAGGAAGAATGGAATGGATATGGTTATCCGAACGGCGATGACGGTTTTGCCACAGGGGTTACCTTCGACGAACTGAGTACCGTGGGGGCCTTGTTACAGCAAGAAGTGCTGGAACCAGCCTTGCAGCAAAAAGCGGTGGATATAGTTCAAAGAATACAAGGAACCGAATTGTTCAGCCTTTTGGAGAACTCAATGGAGGGCGCTTCACGAAAGATTGCAGCGTTATTGGACAGGAGCCTACTCACCGTGACGGATTCCGGTTCTTCCAATTTGCGGAAAAATGATCTGAGTGACTTTGACATTGGGGAGTTTGTCTGAAAAGACAGCTCCCCTTTGTTTTTATAAAAAGGCACGTTTCAAGAAATATTTGATCCAATTTAATAAGAACAATAATGGTTAAAAAAGACGATCCAGATTATGTATTCGAGGAATATAAAGGACACACCATTGCCAGCCACAAGAACAACGTAGCCGAAAAGGACATCAATAATCTCATTATTGTATATCGCAAAGAAGAATTTCCCGAATACGGGTTTATAGTTGGACTTGATGATTCCAAAATGTCCGGGCGTAGAAAATCCTTCCCCCACAATATGGAAGATGCGAAAAGCTATATTGATTGGGTAGTTGAAGTCCGCCAGAAAAAAGAAGCTGCCAACCTGGATAAAGAAAAGCCAACCGTTATGATCGAGGGCACGGCGTTTCTATTTGACATTGACAAAATAACGTTAACTGAAAAAGGGAACCCTGCCAACAATATCTACTTCTCCTCTATGCGGGATTATGGTACGCATTATGAGTTTGATTATAGCAGGGTTTCTAAAAAATTCCATGTACTGCATTCACCCTATCTGCGGAACAAACCTGTTGTTTTAGGCAACCCGAAAACAGCACCCGAAGGCGATCCGGTTGTTACCGTTAAGATACCCTGCATCGGTGAGATTGATCCGGACGGCATGTGCCGCAAATACGGCTGCACAAAGAAGGACATTGCTGAAAAAACCGACTTTGAGATTATGGTTGACCAGGATATCTTCGAACGACGGATGGATGGTATTCCTGTAACAATAGATCTTGCCGGTAAAAGATTTGAGATTGATGTTTCGGGCAATGCGTTGCGTCCGCAGGATGGCAATGGCGAAACAATCTATTTAAATGCCCTGTACGACTATTTTTCAATAGACCGGGAAGCGTACCAGTTGTTTTGCAACACGGCAACATCCAAAATAGAAGATCCTTTCAGAGACGGCACTTTAAATAAGCGTATGGACTGCGTAATTGTGGAAGTTCCCAGGCTGTCAGACCTTGATCCCATTGGTGCCAATAGGGTTAACGGAGTTGAACCAGGTTACGGACTGATGTACAGGACACTTTCCATGTACCACGATCCGCAGATCCTTCCGTGGGAGGAATACAGCAATAGCATGAAAAACCAGCACCATTGGGCATTTCAAAATTTGAACGCCAGCCCTGCAAAACGGGACCTGCCTACGGAAAAAATTGAAGGAACTGATTTTATTGTTGACGTAATCAAATTTGAATTAAGGGAGAAAGGAAATGAACAAAATGTGATCTCCTTTAAAGACATGACAGACTTTGGAGAGGGGTATTCATTTGAATACAGCAGGAAGACAAAAAACATTCCTGATGTATATGAGAAAAGCGATGTATTGATAGAGATACCGGAATTTGTCGGACTTGATCCTGTCGGTATGGCTCAAAAGTATGGCCTCACCGTCGAAGAAGTGAAGGCTAAAACGGATTTTGAGCTGATGGTGGATCAATACGCTTTTGATATGCGGCTGAATAAAGGCAGGCTTCCTACTATTGATATTGCCGGTCAGCTTTTTTATGTGGATATACGCATGGATATGCTCCGTCCCAAAGATGATTTTCTATCCAAAGGAATTTTGTTTGATGAAATCGATCACTACTTTTCAGAAGAAAGAAACGCTTACCTGATACCATACGATCCAAAGAAGCATGAATTTAGGGAACTGGATTACGATAAGATCACCGAGTTTCCTAAAGATCTGATAGCTGTGCAATTTCCGTTTCAGAAAGAGCTTGATCCGATTGGCTGGAACAGGCAAGGCGGTTGGGATATCAAAGACGATTTAAAAAAGATTGGTGTCAAAGGGCATTTCAATGCCCTAACCGTTCCGTGGCAGGAAACCTATTTGCCAGCAATCATAAAAGAAAATCTTGAAAGGCAAAAAAAGCAAGAGCAAAAGGGAAAACCGGAAATAAAAACGAAAGAAAACACAACCAGGAAAAGCAGAGGGCGCAAGATGTAAATCAATAGAAAAAAGACAGTTTATCTCATTCGTTTTTTTAGTGTCGGGGATCAACCAGCCTGACACTTTTTTTATGCGCTGAAAAGTAATTTCATAGCCACGTACTGCCAAGTAATTCCAATGAAAGACACTTCTCTGTTGCGCCTTGATTTCCGTAAGACTTTTATTCCAAAGTCCGTACGAGGCGACTGACTTAGGTGGTTTTATTATCAGGGAGTCTGTCTGATCAGATCAGACAGTTTTCCTTTTTTTAACACATTCAATAAAATTATGTGCAATGAAAGAATTATCAAAAGCGGCTGATGAGATAGCTGAAAAAATGAAAGAAAACGGGTATGAATATTTTAATATAAGGCACGGTAAGATTGGAACTGATTTAAAGACAGGTCTCGCCTCTTACTTATATGATGCAGGTATCAACAACAAAGAACCTGTATTCCCAATTTATGCGGGTTCAGGAATAGCCGCCACGTCTCCTGATAATCCCTATTCCTGGGCAACATTCAAGATAGTGGAAGATGCCCAAAAAGGGTTACGAATTGATGCGATGGGTATTTCTATGTATGAGTGTCATGATGGTGCGTTAAGAACTTCTTTGGAGCTAAAGATTAATTCGCTGGAGGACATTCCATCAAAAGAGAATGCGGTTAAGCTGATTGAAGAAAAATGGGAAAAAGTCTCTAATGAAAACCGAAAGAAATGGAATACTCCGGCAGGTGTTAAGCCGCTTAAAACTAAAAGCAGAAGATTATAGTCTATGAATATGGAGTGTAGGTAACACCTGTTTACCGAATATTTTTTCAACGTCAAATCTCTAATGATTTGGCGTTTTTTTTACGCCTTTTACTCGCTGGCAAAGCCATGTACTGCCAAGTAATTCCAATGAAAGACACTTCATTATAGCGCTTCGATTTCCATGACATTTTTGTTCCGAAGCCCGCAAACAGCGGGAAAGTAGTAACAAAATAATTCAGATTGATCATGGAAAAACAAAGAAAAAAAGTATGGCTGACAGGCGCTGCATTACTGTCGGCATTTGGTGTGTTCGCACAGGGAAACGGCTCTGCGGGTATCAGCGAGGCTACGCAAATGGTAACCTCTTATTTCGATCCCGCAACACAGCTCATTTACGCCATTGGAGCCGTCGTTGGGCTAATCGGAGGTGTTAAGGTGTACAACAAATTCAGCAGTGGCGATCCTGACACGAGCAAGACTGCGGCAAGCTGGTTCGGTGCCTGCATCTTCCTTATCGTGGCTGCTACCATCCTTCGTTCATTCTTCCTTTAAACCGATGCCCCATGAGTAATTACAACATCAATAAAGGCATTGGAAGGACGGTTGAGTTCAAAGGATTAAAGGCGCAATACCTGTTCATCTTCGCAGGTGGTTTGCTTGGCGTGCTGATCCTCGTCATGATTATGTACATGGTAGGCGTAAACTCCTACATCTGCCTGTTCATCGGGGCTGGCGGTGCATCGGTCATCGTGTGGCAAACATTCGCACTCAACGGCAAATACGGAGAATACGGATTAATGAAAGTCGGGGCGAAAAAAAGGCATCCGAAATACATCATCTGCCGCAAAGCCGTACACCGCTATTTAAAATTCACTTCTAAATCCAATGCCCTATGAGAAACACAGGAAAAGCCACAACGCTGGAAAGTAAGTTTCCATTACTGGCGGTGGAACACAACTGCATCATTTCAAAGGATGCAGACATCACAGCTTGCTTTCGTGTACACCTTCCGGAACTGTTCACGGTCGCATCGCCGGAGTACGATGCGATACATTCGGCTTGGCACAAGGCTATCAAGACCTTGCCGGACTACACCATTGTCCATAAACAGGACTGGTACATTAAGGAAAGTTATGCGCCGGATATTGCACAGGATGGATTGAGCTTTCTTGCGAAGTCCTACCAGCAGCATTTTAACGAACGCCCTTTTCTCAACCACTACTGTTACCTGTTCCTCACCAAAACCACAAAGGAACGGATGCGGATGCAAAGCAATTTTTCATCGCTTTGTAAAGGTGTTCTTATTCCCAAAGAAATAAGGGATAAAGAAGCTGTCCGCCGTTTCATGGAAGCGGTAGCACAATTCGAGCGTATCATCAATGATAGCGGTTTTGTAAGGTTGGAAAGGTTGAGCGAAGATGACATTATCGGAACAACCAATACTCAGGGGTTGCTGGAACAATACCTTACCCTGTCAAGGGAAGCCGGAACGCCGATGCAGGATATAGCGTTGGGAAGCGAGGATGTACGTATCGGCAACAAAAGGTTGTGCCTGCACACCCTCTCCGATACGGATGATTTGCCCGGTACAGTATCGGCAAATACCCGTTATGAAAAGCTGTCCACCGATAGAAGCGATTGCCTTTTGTCGTTTGCTGCTCCTGTGGGTTTACTCCTAAGCTGCAACCACATCTACAACCAATATTTGTTCCTGGATAACAGCGATGAGAACCTGCGCAAGTTTGAAAAGTCCGCGAGGAATATGCACTCGCTGGCAAGGTATAGCAGAGCCAACCAGATCAATAAGGAGTGGATAGAAAAGTACCTGAACGAAGCGCACAGCTTCGGGCTTTCCTCCATCCGGGCGCATTTCAATGTGATCGCATGGTCGGATGATCCCCATGAACTGAAGCACCTGAAGAACGATACCGGCAGTGCGCTGGCTTTAATGGAATGTAAGCCACGACATAATACTGTTGACGTTGCTACGCTGTATTGGGCGGCGATGCCGGGCAATGCCGGCGACTTTCCGAGCGAAGAAAGTTTTTACACGTTCATTGAACCCGCGCTATGTTTCTTCACAGAAGAAACCAATTACCAAAGTTCGCCATCGCCTTTCGGCATCAAGATGGCGGACAGGCTCACCGGCAAGCCCATACATTTAGACATATCGGATTTGCCCATGAAGCGGGGCATAATCACGAATCGCAATCGCTTCGTGTTAGGCCCGTCCGGGGGTTGGCGGGCTATTCTTAATTGAGTAGCCCGCCAACCCTCCAAATTGGAAGTGGAAAATCATTCTTCACCAATCACATGGTGAGGCAGTATTATGAGCAAGGCGCTCATGTACTATTGGTCGATACAGGTAATTCGTATCAGGGTCTTTGCGAACTGATCAAGGGTAAGACGAAAGGCGAAGATGGTGTGTATTTTACTTACACCGAAGACAACCCGATTGCGTTCAATCCATTTTACACAGATGATGGCGTGTTTGACATTGAGAAACGGGAAAGCATCAAAACGCTGGTCCTTACGCTATGGAAGCGTGATGATGAACCCCCGAAGCGTTCGGAAGAAGTGGCGTTGTCCAACGCTGTTAGCGGTTATATAGAGCGCATCAAACAGCGTGAGGACTTCCCATCCTTTAATGGCTTCTATGAATATGTAAAGGGCGATTACCAGGAGGTGCTGGAAGAAAAAAAAGTAAGGGAAAAAGACTTTGATCTTGCCAACTTCCTCAACGTGCTGGAGCCTTATTACAAAGGTGGTGAGTATGATTACTTATTGAACTCCGATAAGCAACTGGACCTGCTTTCCAAGCGCTTCATAGTCTTTGAAATCGATGCGATAAAGGATCACAAAATTTTGTTCCCCATCGTAACGATCATCATCATGGAGGTATTCATCAATAAGATGCGCAGGCTAAAGGGCGTGCGTAAACTCATATTGATCGAAGAAGCGTGGAAAGCCATTGCGAAAGAGGGAATGGCGGAGTACATAAAATATTTATTCAAAACCGTCCGCAAATTTTTTGGCGAGGCCATCGTCGTGACACAGGAGGTGGATGATATTATCCAGTCTCCCATCGTGAAGGAAAGTATCATTAACAATAGCGACTGTAAAATTTTATTAGACCAGCGCAAATACATGAACAAATTCGATGACATCCAGGCAATGCTTGGTCTCACCGAAAAAGAAAAATCCCAGATCCTTTCCATCAATATGAACAATGATGCCAGCAGGCTTTACAAGGAAGTCTGGATCGGGCTGGGCGGCACGCACTCGGCTGTATATGCTACCGAAGTGAGTTTGGAAGAATACCTCGCCTATACCACGGAGGAGTCAGAAAAAATGGAAGTGATGCAACTCGCCCATGAACTGGGTGGCAATGTAGAAATGGCTATCAAACGAATTGCCCAACAAAGACGTGAGAAAGCAGACAACTTTTAAATCATGTAAAAAATCAGGATAGATGGAAAAAGAAAAAATCACGCTGCCCATCGGTAGCAACAAGGCGCTAATATTTGAAGCCGATCCTGGTGATAAGGAAAGTCAGGATTTTGCAAAACTATGTAAGGATGTTGCTGCAACCCAACCTCAAAGCCTACAGGATTTCTTTACCCGGCTTAATGATCTGCAACAGAAACAATCCCGTGAAGTAGGTAGAAAACAGGGCAGAAAAATATAACGCCTTCCACCTGTAAAAGAAAACAATTATTAATCATTTAAAAAAAATCAGGAAACAATGAAAAAGATCATGTTAATGGTGTGTACAGCAATTATGCTTGCTGTAATACCTTCCGCAAAAGCACAATTTGTGGTAACTGACCCCGGAAATTTGATTTCCGGCATTCTCAACAGTGCCAACGAAATTGTACAGACCTCATCCACTGTGTCCAATGTGGTAAAGAATTTCAACGAAGTAAAAAAGGTCTATGACCAGGGCAAGGAATATTACGACAAACTCAAAGCCGTGAACAACCTTGTCAAAGATGCACGTAAGGTACAACAGACCGTTCTACTGGTGGGTGATGTTTCCGAAATGTATGTAAAGAATTTCGGAAAAATGATGAATGATCCCAACTTCTCACCGCAGGAACTTTCCGCTATTGCCAACGGCTATTCCACATTATTGAACGAAAGTACCGAACTGCTGAAGGAGCTGAAGCAGATTGTTTCTTCCAATGGACTCTCACTGAACGACAAGGAGCGCATGGATGTCATCGACCGTGTGTACAAGGAAGTAAAAGACTATCACAGTCTTGTTCGCTACTATACCAACAAGAATATTTCAGTGAGCATTCTGCGGGCAAAAAAACAGAACAATACCAAAAGGGTGCTGGAGCTGTATGGTACTGCTGAACAAAAATACTGGTAAGTTATGGAATGGGATAATCTTCATGAACTCCTGCGCTCACTGTATGATGAGATGGTGCCGTTATCGGCAGATATGGCGGCAGTGGCAAAAGGTATAGCCGGATTGGGCGCACTGTTCTATGTTGCTCTAAAGGTATGGCAGGCGTTGAGCCGGGCAGAACCGATAGACGTATTTCCTCTTTTAAGACCTTTTGCCATCGGGCTTTGCATAATGTTCTTCCCAACGATTGTGCTGGGGACTATCAATGCGGTATTAAGCCCGGTGGTGAAAGGCACAAATGCCATGCTGGAAAACCAGGTACTTGACCTGAATAAGCTGCAAGAGCAAAAAGACCTGTTGGAAAGGGAGGCAATGCTTCGTAATCCCGAAACCGCCTATCTGGTATCGGACGAAGAGTTTGATAAAAAGCTGGACGAACTGGGTTGGTCACCTTCCGATCTGGTAACGATGTCGGGTATGTACATGGAAAGGGGAATGTACGATCTAAAGAAAAGTATCCGCGACTGGTTCCGGGAATTGCTGGAAATGCTTTTCCAGGCGGCGGCATTGGTCATTGACACTATACGAACGTTCTTCCTCATTGTGCTGTCCATATTAGGGCCTATAGCTTTTGCCATATCGGTGTGGGATGGCTTCCATTCTACCCTTACGCAATGGCTCACCCGATATATCAGCGTGTATCTGTGGTTGCCTATCGCCGATATGTTCAGCTCCATGCTCGCCAAAATTCAGTCGCTTATACTGGAGCGGGACATCGAGATGCTGGCTGATCCCACCTATATACCCGATACCTCCAACACGGTGTATGTCATATTCATGTTGATTGGTATTGTGGGCTACTTCACCATTCCAACCGTAGCGGGTTGGGTAATCCAGGCTGGTGGTGCAGGCCATTTTACACAAAATATAGATCGGGCAGCGAGAAAAACAGGCAATATCGCAGGTGCCGGTACGGGGGCCGTAGCAGGTAATATTGGCGGCAGGTTATTGAACAAATAATTAATCATTAATAAAAATGGAATTTAAGACTTTAAGAAACATTGAAAACAGTTTCAGGCAAATCAGGCTATATGCTATTGTATTTGCCGTGCTCTGCATCAGCGTGGTGGGATATGCCGTTTGGCAATCCTACCGCTTTTCGGAGTTGCAACGGCAAAAGGTTTATGTACTTGACAACGGAAAGTCATTGATGCTGGCGCTCTCGCAGGATGCAAGTATTAACAGACCGGTGGAAGCCCGTGAGCATGTACGCCGTTTTCATGAACTGTTCTTTACGCTGGCACCGGACAAAAATGCCATCGAAAGCAATATGAAACGGGCGTTCAACCTTGCCGATAAAAGCACCTTTGATTATTACAAGGATCTTGCGGAAAAGGGTTATTACAACCGGATCATATCAGGCAACGTACAGCAACGCATCGAAGTGGACAGTGTAGTCTGCAATTTTGATAACTACCCCTATGCCGTAAGAACTTATGCCAAACAGTTTATCATCCGTTCAAGCAATGTAACAAGGCGCAGCCTGGTCACCTCCTGCTATCTGGTCAACTCTGTTCGATCCGACAACAATCCACAAGGCTTCAACATTGAGAAATTCTCAGTGCTGGAAAACAAGGATGTGGAAGTTATTGATCGCTAAAAACAATCTTATGGAAGCATTATCAGATTTGAACTCGTTTACAAAAATTCTTACTGACAAAGGATACAATGGGTATTTCCATACGCAGGGTGCGTATGCCGGGAAGCTGAAAGAAAGTATTGGCGGATACCTGAACAACTGCCGCAAAGGTGCTGCGGGCGTACCGAAGCCAGTGTTGTTGTTAACGGGCTATCTGCAATGGTCGGGTGAAGACAAAGCGCGGGTTGAATGCAGCATGTGGGTACAATACCGGAACGGAAAATTTAACCTCCGAAAAATGGAGGTCACGAAAAAAGATCGCTTCGGTCAACCGTTGAAAAGAACGGAGTTAACAAACCTGTCTACGATTGCTGCACCAAAATCAACAGAGGCCATTGCTATGGTCAGTGATGCGGCTACACAAAAAGTTGTTTCCCGCACCGGGCGAAGGATATAAATCGCAACAATAGTTACGGAATGAAAAATTTAAGAACAATCATCAATAGCCGGATCGATAGGCTCGATGAACGGTGGCGTGAGTTGCCCTGGAAAAAACAACACCGATATATGTTGTTGCTCTTCGCTGGCTATGCGTTACTGTCCATCATCGTCCTCGTTAAAGTATGTTATGACGTAGGGAAATCCAATGAGGGAATAAACATTGAGCATATCGAGAACCCGGTTATCAAGCAAAATAAGTCCTCGGCTCAATCGCAGGACAGTATTTCAAAAATTCTAAAAAATAAAATGTATGAAAGATAATGAAAGCAAAAGAGTGAGTTTTCTGGTCGATGAAGATGATCAGAAAACTGGTACAGACGCACCTAAAGAGAGTGCGCAGAAAAAGGCTGAAAAACTTAAAAAGCCGATCATTTTTATCCTGATGGGTATTGTGTTTCTCGGTTGCATGTACCTGATCTTTAAACCTTCTTCCGACAAGAAAAAAGTAGAGGATATTGGTTTGAACGATGCCGTGCCGCAGGCAACCGATGCAGGACTTCAATCGGATAAACAAAAGGCTTACGAACAGGAGATGCTCGAAAAGAAAATGCAGGAAAAGCGCGATGCGCTGACTTCGCTTTCTGACTATTGGAACAGTGACAGTGCAACTGATGGGGAGGTGGAGCAGCCGGATGAAGGCTTTGGAGAAGATACTGGCTATGGAGATGGCAAAAGGAAATCGGGTAATCCTGCCCTGAATAGTTACCGCAATGCACAGAGCACCCTCAGTTCGTTCTATCAGGATGACAATTATGCGACACAGGAACTTCGTAAGCAGGTCGAAGAACTGAAAGAACAATTGGCAGAAAAGAATGTGCCTCCGACCTCTACGGTGCAGGATCAACTGGACCTGATGGAAAAATCTTATGAGATGGCTTCACGCTATCTGCCTTCAGGCATGAACAATCCCACACAACAAGGAATAGTTGATTCTGCGGGTTCCGTTTCAGCTAAGGCCACAGAGAGGGAACAGTTTGTAGCATTTACTCCCGCCAGGAAAAATACCATATCCACACTTTATAGAGAGCCGACTGACAGTGCTTTCCTTGCAAGCTGGAATGAGAACAGGAACCGGGGCTTTTATACAGCGGGATCAAATGAACAGGTTGTACAGCCCAAAAACAGCATCCGTGCGGTAGTACAGGAGACACAAACAGTGATCGACAGGAGCGGCGTACGCCTCCGGCTACTGGAGTCAGCCAAAACGCCAAACCGCACTATTCCACAAGGAACGATGATCACGGCGAATGCCAAATTCCAGAATGGAAGATTACAGCTAAAGGTTACTTCTATCGAAGTGGGAGGCAATATCATTCCGGTGGATATAACCATCTATGACCTTGACGGGCAACAAGGACTTTATGTTCCATATTCTCCTGAAATGAATGCGCTCGCGGAAATCGCTTCCAACATGAGCCAAACCTCCGGCACATCCATCATGATGACCCGTTCCGCAGGACAGCAGGCGGCAGGCGATTTGAGCCGTGGCGTGGTGCAGGGCATAGCGGGTTACTTCTCCAAAAAAGTGAGAACACCGAAAGTAACCGTCAAAGCCGGTCATCAACTTTTCCTTGTTTCAAAAAATTAATGTTGAACGTTAAAAATCAGAAAGAAAAATGAAAGCAATATTTAAAAGCCTCATGGCAATGTTTTGTTTTATAGCCTTTAATACAAACATCCAAGCACAGCAAATCGCATCCAAGACAACTAAACTGGATTTGGGTAAGATTGAACCTTATCAGATGCAGGTAACTTATAACAAGACTTCCCATTTAATATTCCCCGCAGCAATCCGTTACGTTGATTTAGGCAGTGAATACCTGATTAGTGGCGAGGCAGAGGATGCAAAAAACGTACTGCGTGTAAAGGCTGCCGTTAGGGACTTTGACGAAGAAACCAATTTTTCGGTGATTACCGATGACGGGCGTTTCTATAACTTCAACGTCTTTTACAGTGCCTCTCCTGCAACCCTCAATTATGATCTGCTGACGATGCAAAAGGCTTCGGACAGAGAAAACGGCAACGATGTACTGTTTGAGGAATTAGGCAATAATTTACCATCACTGGCGGGGTTGCTTATGGAAACCATTTACAAAAGGAACAAAAGGATTGTAAAGCATATCGGCGCAAAAAGCTACGGCATCCAGTTTTTATTAAAGGGCATCTATATTCAAAACGGTAAGTTTTATTTCCATACGGAGTTGCGCAACAAAAGCAATGTGACTTTTCAGATTGACTTCGTAAATTTTAAGGTGGTGGATAAGAAAGTGGCAAAACGTACCGTAGTGCAGGAAAAGCCACTGACCCCGTTGCGTATGTACAAACCACTGGGTGAAATTGGGGGTAACACGGTTGAGCAAAACGTTTTCCTGCTCGACCAGTTTACCATGACCGATGACAAGGTATTGATTATCGAAATTTTTGAAAAGAATGGCGGACGGCAGCAGGTGTTGCAAGTGGAAAACGCCGACCTGGTACATGCGAGGCCCATAAGGGATATGCACTTAAAAATCAATTAATCCCCAAAATAAGAATAATGAGAAAATACATTTTTGTCGTAATGCTTACCATGATAAGCATTACGACAGTGCAGGCACAGCGTATGCTCCCCAAACAAAAGGGGCTGGAAGTAAATGCAGGCTTATTGTCCAAAGACGCGGACAAAAACTACTACCTGAATTTAACCTTGACGGTTAACGGAAAGAACGGCAATTACTGGATATGGGCGGCGGAGTACACCCACCAGTTTGCAGATTACAGGGATTTGCAGATCCCATTGGAAGCCTATACGGGCGAAATGGGTTACAGTCTTCAGGTGTTGGGCAATGCAAGAAAGAGCATCACCCTGAACGCAGGCTTAACCGCTGTTGCAGGTTATGAAACCGTTAATCGAAGTAAGGCAACGCTGTACGACGGGGCAACCATCCTGGATAACGACAATTTCGTTTACGGAGCCGGGGGACGTTTGTCTTTGGAAACATACCTGTCCGACCGTTTTGTATTGCTCCTGCAAGGGCGTACCAAAGTAGTATGGGGAACGGATTTAAAACAGTTCCGCCCGTCGGCAGGAATAGGGCTAAGGTTTAATTTTTAAAAAAGAACAACAATGAAAAGATTATTGAATAAAAGCAAATTTTTATGGATGCTTGTTATGGTCATAGCAAGTAGTATAGCATTATCATCCTGCGATAAGAATGAACTGGATATACAACAAAACTATCCCTTTGAAGTAACGGTAATGCCAGTACCGGCAGATGTAGAAAGCGGACAGACCGTTGAGATAAGAATTACCATACAACGTGCGGGCAACTTCAGTGACGCACAGTATTACATCCGTTACTTTCAGTACGATGGTATAGGAGCCTTACGGTACTATAATGAAACTCCATACCTGCCCAATGATCTATACGCACTACCGCAAACACAGTTCAGGCTGTATTATACTTCGGCTTCCACGGTATCACAATCCTTTGATATCTGGATTTCGGATAATTTCGGTAATGAAAAGCAAGTGAGCTTTCAATTCAATAGTAGCGACTAAAATTTAGGGGCCTAAAAATTGAACAATAGTTCCCGAAGTATTTATGATCGGGGACTATTGTTGTTTGCAGGATTTTGTCTTGCGCTTGTTCGGAGTAACCGAACTCAACGGAATGTTTTGTAATGGAATACATTTGGAACAGAAAATCGCAATTAATTTTCTTAAATTTATACGTAGAAATTTTAAAGATTTAGAATATGATTGCGTCATTGGTGTTGGGTATCATAGCGCTGGTGTTAGGGTTAGGTTTGCGATACTGGATTAATCGGAGGAAATTTTACCGGCGCAGTCCGACCGGAGCTGAGGGCTTTTCATCTTATGAAAAGTCGGTTGCCATTAAGTTTATTGAACGGGTTGGCAAATGGATAGCCTATGCGTTGATAATTTTTGGAGTACTATTCTTATGGAGCTATTCGAGACAGAAAAAGGCAAAAGAAAAGGCATCCCAAAATATAGAAATACAAAACCCGCGATGAGCATTCCAATTTGCTTCAAAAACTAAACGATACCACAGGATAGTGAAATATAGAGAATTAAAACCTTGTATAACATTGGAGCCATACATCCATTCCTTTTGGGAATTAAAAGGTGATGATACCGATAACCAATGGCAACGGAATTTCCCGGACGGGTGTCCGGGACTGGTTGTCAATTTAGGAAATGCTTGCATTACTGACAATGGAGCGGTTCGTATGGACTTCGGTAAAACGTATGCCGTGGGAATGATGACTTCCTTCAAAGACAGTTTCATTGAAGCCGATACCCACTTGTTGGGGGTATGCCTGAAACCAGCGACTTTTTCAAATTTTTACAGCTTTGTCGCACAAAATGAGCTGACTGGCAAGACCGTTGAATTTGAAAAATCAAATTCATTTAGCATTGAAAAACTTATTAAAAATCCAACCGATTATCTCAACATTTTCTTTACCGACAGGCTACAAACCCAAAATGGATTATTGAAATCTGTTATTGAGGATATTCATAAATCAAACGGTCAGTTGAGTATAGCACAAATAGCCAAAAGAAACTTCGTTACAGCAAGGTGGTTAGAGCGAAATTTCAAAACACATATAGGCGTTACGCCAAAAGAGTACTCAAATATTGTACGTTTTCAAAATGCTTTGTCCTTAATTAAAAATTCCGACAAAGCGCGGAGTTTATTGGATATTGCTTTTAAGTGTGGTTTTTATGACCATTCGCACCTTGCCAATGAAATAAAAAGAAACACAGGCGTTGCTCCGTCCCAACTTTAATTTTGTCGCTTTTTTCCAAAGTCTGAACATAGACCAATTCCTAATTTTGCTAAAAATGGATTGATATGAAAAAGGTGATTTTAAATTTAGCAGTTAGCTTGGATGGTTTTATCGAAGGGGCAAACGGAGAAATTGACTGGTGCATTATGGATGATGATATGAACTTTGATGCTTTTATAGAAAGCATCGACACGATTTTTTATGGCAGGGTGAGTTATGATGCGTGGGGCAATTATCAGCCGGATGAAAATACAAGCCCGGCGGAAAAAATGATGTGGAAGGGCATACATTCAAAAAACAAGTTCGTCTTTTCACATCAGCCCAGGGCGGATGAAAAAGCGACCTTCATCACTTTAGATACCGCCGATAAAGTAGCAGAAATTAAACAGCAAGGCGGTAAAGATATTTGGCTGTACGGGGGCGCAAACCTTATAAAGACATTTATAAATTGGGGACTTATTGACATCTATAAAATATCGGTACATCCGGTAGTTTTGGGAAGCGGGAAACCTTTGTTTGAAGATTTGAAAAGCCGTATAGGACTGAAACTAATCAGTACCAATGTTTTTAGATCGGGAGTGGTAGAACTTACTTACAAGCCTCAATAAACAACAAGCCAATAACAGGCCATTACAAATGACCAATCTTAGCCCCGATTTTCGGGGCTTTTCTTTTGTGCCAAAAAAAACATCTCAATGGCTTACATTTTCAGGCATTGGATCAAAATTATGCTTCCAATGATACGTCATTTTTATAATAAAGAGGACTTTGGTATCTTTGCGAAAATATATTGAAATTCTTAAAGTGTTTTTGCTTTAAGTCTCGATACTGAAAACTGGTAATTTTTATATCTCCGAGACAATAAGTAAGAACGCTCATGCTATGGCGTGGGCGCTCGCTTATTCGGAGACAGGCATACCAGTGCCCCAGTATCGGTAAGTGTGGTTGCCTGCGCTCTTTTTTTTGTACAGTGCTCCACTAAACCAAAAAAACAGAAATATGGACACTGGCAACGAAACCTATCCCGCCTTCAACATTCCCGCCGCTGAGCTATCAGCTTTTACGGTCAGTATCGACCTTTTTATCATCTCCCTTAAAAATGGCGAATTGATACGGTTTACCCCCGATGATGTCGGGCGATTTTACGACTGGTTAATTTCTCATAACGTGAGGGATATACGCACAACCAAAATGCCCAATGTCCCTGCTAACAAGGGACGTTTTAACTCAAATAAAAATGGAAGTAATGAGTGAACAAAAAATAATAAAAATAGCCATCATAGATGACCACGATCTACTTCGGGAGGGTATCTGCCAGTTTCTCGAAGAAAAAGGTTTTGAAACCGTGTTTGAAGCCGAAAACGGCGAGGCGGCAATGATGAAAATAGAAGCCTGTGAAATGCTTCCCGATCTGTGTATCGTTGATGTCAATATGCCGATTATGAACGGCTTTGAGACGGTCAAAACACTACGGGCAAAATATCCACCTCTGAAATTTTTGGCGTTCAGCATAAACGACGATGAAAAGGATGTGGTGCAAATGCTTCAGAATGGAGCCGACGGATATATCCTTAAAGGAGCAGATCCCCTGGAACTGACAAAGGCCATCCGGGTCATCTGCGGTGGGGGACGTTATTTCAGTGCTGGTATATGCCAAGTGGTAAAGGACTATTTTAAACCTCGATCACAATCTTAGGTTTCTTTGCTACTTTCTTTTTCGCCACCTCATGAAAGAAAGTAGTCTTGTCAGTCGGCAATAAAAGCGGCGTTCTTTTGCTTCTTTTCTTTGGCCGCTGATGCGGAAAGAAAAGAAGTTCGCCAAAATAACAAGGGGATAATGAATATCCCACGAATGGCTCCGCAACCTGTTTGTAAAATGCAGAAATGAGATGGTGATGCAGGCGCATTTTACCAAGGGGTTGCACCGCTTCCAAGCAAAAAGACTGCCCCGATCAGCGGAAGGGGGTGTCTTTTTGCCCGCCCCGATAACTATCGGGGTTCAGGTCAGGTTATCGGAATGGGTTGAGTACGGAACTCTCCAATATTGTGGAAAAAGCCCCTGTATTGGATAAGCCCTTTGCGAAAAAGGTTCCATAACAGCGAACAGCCCATTTGCGCAAGTGAGCCGTTTATGTACAAATCCTGCTTTTCCAATGCTTCCGCTAATGAACAGCTTGGTGTGTCGTCTTGCTGTTCGGCTCGCTTCAGCAAGTCGCCAAATTCTTCGGTAACAAAGGGAAGGTTCGCTACCGTTTCATATTTCTGTGAGTTTGGTTGTCGGATATTTCCTATTGTAGATAGTATAACTTGTCCGGTGTACTGGCTGTTCCCAAAGTCGAGCCAGTAGCTTGGGCGGTTCGTGTAATAGCGACCGCTGTTGAGCCTTTTCAATATATCGGCTATTTCAAATCTTGTCTTTACACTATCCACGCAGGTAATGAAAATACTTGCTCCTGCATGTTCGGGCATTCTGCCCAAATTATCCCTTTCAAATTTTCGGTTTTCGGCTTTCCAGTTTGTACCCTCGCAACGGTTTGCCCGATTGATCAGGGTTACGGATTTGTACAACCCTGTTTCACATGCTGCAAAACGCTGTCGCCCCAAATTGGCATCTGTTACAATATCGTCATCCCATAAACGAACGTGTAAACCTGCGTGTCCCAAAGATGTAAGGCTATGGTTCATTTCCAACAAGGCTGTAAGAACTTTGGAGCCTGTACCACCTGCACCGACAAGGTTTATTGTTACGGGATTAGTGGCATTTATTAAATCACTGTCCGTAAAATGGACTTTTATTTTATCTGTATTCATTATAAAAAATCATTTAAGGTGATGTTACTCTTTTTTAGTACGTCCTTCGGGAATACGTCTCCAGTTGCGATAAGATGCTCCCAAAGGCTTACGCAATTGCCGTTAACCGGATTGTAGTCCTGCATCAGATGGCTGAAATAGGAATTAAAGAAATAGCCTTCCCATGCAGTGATAAACTCCTCCAGTGATGAGGTGTTCTTAATACGCACATCTACCGTTCCCATACATACGTTTCCATCTTCGTACACATTAAAAAATGGGGCATTATAGAGCGTTGTACGTGCGGTGGGTCTGCGGTTATTGCCCAATGCAAAAACGCAAAGGCTGTTCCTTCCTGCCACCCACAACATGGGCGGTACATTGGCTGTTCCTTTGGGAATCCCCAACTTTTCCGTAAAGTGCAATTCCCTTTGCGTGGCTTTGGTAAACCATATAGCCATGCCTTTTTGCGGGTCAAGATGCAAAATGTGGTTACCTAAAATGCCGTCAATTTTCAGGCAGGGTTCTTTTTCTTCCTTTGCCGTCTTCAATGCTTTTGCCAATTGGTTGGCTTCTCTTATTGTCAATGGATGCGCATTGATCGGTGTACCGTTACTATCCATGTCGAAGTATTCTACATAGGTGTCTGTATTCGTTCCCTTCGTTTGATAGAATACCAAAGCGGATTTGGGGTGGTAAAGTGTTCCGAAGTTTGCTGTTATATCGTTCATGATTTCCGTCTTTAAATGTTGCTAAGTAGGTATGCCAGTTCTTCCATGAGGGTAAACAGGCGGTTCTCAAAATCAAGGTTATTTCCTGTTATATCGCTTCCATCAAAGCATTTGAGAATAACAGGTTCTTCCATTTGCCCGTATTCCTGTAAATCCGTATTTACGCATTGCTCCAAATTTTCATTCAGCCAGCCTTTGCCATCGGCACAAAAGGAAACATACTTGTCCATTGTGACAACATATTCCATGTCGTCTTCTTCGGCTTCGCCATTGGGTCGGGCATTGCGAAATACGTTTTCATTAGGGTATTGTTGGTATAGTTCAAACGCTTCCTGGGCAAGTGTCAGACAATCGAGGTCTAACGCATCTGTGCTTTTAAATCGGGTCAGACGCTCTTTAAAAAAGGTCAGGTTGGCACGGTGGAAAATCTTCTGTTCCATGCGGTCGCCAATCCATTCAGCCTGTTCCAATTCGCTTAGGTAGCTACTCATTTCGTCTGTATATTCATCGCTAACTACCCATTCCTTCAGCATTTCATACTGCCAGTACAGGAAACTATTTTCCTGCCTGTAATACGGTATATCCACTACATGATAGAGGTAGGTACAGACCGATAATAAAAGCTGTGCGGTATGTTTTCTTTTGGGGTCTCTGAGCATCCGGTACAAAGGAACTACAGGGATATAGAACAGTGTAGAACCTGTATTGTATCGTTCCTCGCTCGTCAAATACGTTTTCCTGCTATCCTGTAAGAGTTTGATTTCTTCCCAATCCCTCACTTTTTTGCTCAACTGTTCCTGCGTGTCCCACAATGCCAATGCGATATTGTACGGATAGCCATAGGACTGCGTTGGCATAGGCTCTATGCAGTAATGCCCGGCAAGTCGGGAAAGGGACTTATAAAAATCCCTCTCCGTTTTTGCAGATTTCCTGCAAGCCTGTACCGTTTCCGTTTCGTTCAGTTTCGGAAGAAATGAAGTCCTTAGAAAACCATTGGCAACATGGTTATCGGTACAGACTGCCGTTTGTCCTTTTGTATTTCGCCTGCGTCCTTTGGGCGATTCATCCAGTTGGTAAATTCGTTCAACTGGCGGTGCAACCGTCTTTGCTTTGGCTCTTTGGGTATGCGTATCGTACCCGATATGATATGTTGTTGCATAAGTCATCGTTTTATATTTTTTGCGTTTAACCTTTCGTACCCATTACACTCTCAAAGCGATACTGCACTGTATCTTCCCTGATAACAGGTGCGGATATTTTTGCAGTGGTGAGTATTGGATAGGTATTGGAATAGAAATTCAATACCGCCTGTACGCTCCATTTCGGTTCGGGGTCTGTCAATCTGATTTCCTGCTCTTTGTCTTCAAACAGGAATATGCGTTCTAACTGTGTTGCTAATAACATGGTTACTGAATTTTGGCGTTGAACAATTTTTTTTACTCTGCTCCGAAAAGGCTCGGTGATGCGAACTTGTCGGACAATTGTGATTTGCGTTTGCGTATCGCTTCGGCATGGTCAGGGTATTCGGTAGGGTCGGGTACTTTCATCCACGCTTCACGGTGCTTGCCCTCTTTTTCCAGTTCGTCCGCCTTTGCCATCTCTTCTTTGTACTTCTTGTCCCTTGCTTCCTTGTCCCTGCGTTCTTTCTCTGCTTTTTCCTTTTCCATCGCAGATTGCTTTTGCGCTTCCTCCAATTGTTTTAAAAAGGCTTCCATATTCACCATTAAGCCCGAAGCCTTTTCGATGGGTGCGGCTATCCGCTCAAAATATCCCTCGTCCAGTTCCGCTGCTGTTCCCTTTAGATTGAGCGGAACTATGCAGTTCTTTGCATCGTCTCCGCAATGCTCATTGTTCAATTGTGTGGAAACAATAAGGGTATCATCTGCACCCTTTGAAATGATCAGATGTAAATCACCTGTGATGTCCATCTTTGCTATCTGACTAAAAAAATTTGCGTTCATTTTTTGATGATTTTGTTGTTCTTTAATCGGTTTTTTAATGCCGTTAGCTTCTCGTGCATATCCGTCCAATAGGCACGTTGCCTTTTGTCCAACTCGGAGAAACTTTTGTCCTCATGCCCGTACGTTTTGTATTCGCCTGTTATCCTGATTGCTTTATCAAGGTCTGCGACTTCAATCGGGTGGCCATTTAAATCTGTTATAGATAGTTTCATTGTCGCTGATTTTTTATTCGGCATAATCACAAAGCCAGTCAGTATGCACTCCATTTGGCGTAAAATGATACTCGTTCGCTTCTATGACTTCTTGTATGGCTTCATCGCTTATCAAATAATCATAAGTACATTCAAGGCACTTGTATAGATAGTTGTTTAACTGCTCTAATGCCCGCAATACCCACACGTCCAGTTTTTCGATTTCAGCCTCAATTAAAGTGTGTTGCCTGTCGCTATCCCCATGTAAATAACTTTCAGAATAATATGCTACATAGTAACCCATGTGGGGTTTGTCTGTCCACATTGGCATTTCTATCGTCCTGTTTTCGATAAGTTTTATTACACGCCTGTCAATGGTGCATGGCTGTATGTTCAGCTCCAGTGTGGGGGCATAGCTTTTCCAAGCCTGTTCCGCTATACCTTTAATGAATGCAGATACATCAATCTTTGAAATGAAACAACTCCCGTCTCCCTGCGAATAAAACCCTCTGAAATAAATCTCTTTCAGGCTTATATGGATGCCAATTAATGAACAGATAGTTATAAAATCCTCGCATTCGCTTTCCCACCAGTTATGGTCGGTGTTAAAGTATCTAAAATGCTCCGTTGCTTTCTCCTGTGCTTCCTTTTCCAGTTCGGAAAAGGTGTATAGCTTTATACTAATCGTTTTCATTCTGCTTTGAATTTTTAATGTTATGAGTGTAATTATTCAGAAGTAAAAACCCCATTGATATAGTAGCCGATTAGCTGTTCCCACAGTCGTATTAAACCATCGGTATCAACATAGAAAGATGCTGTGCGGTTACAATGAATGATATATATAGCCACATCCTCGTTATCTTTATTCAGGCTTTGTGCTTTAGCGTAACTTTTCGCTTCGTCTATTGATTTTGCTTTCATACCTTACCGTTTTTTATCGTTATCAATCTTTTTTATTTTAACGATGGCTCTTTCAGGGCATCCCTCTGCCGCAGTTATCTGTTCGATTACTCCTTTTTCTCCGCTTAGTGATACAACCCTGAACCGGATTTTGCCGTTATCGTGTTTTACGGTTGCTATAAAGGTTTCGAGTACCATATCTGTAAGTTTTTTAAGGCGACCACCTTTACAGGCGGTCGCCTTTGGTTACTTAATTGAGTTCAAAAACGTCTGCACCGATTTTTTCAAATGAGGTACACAGTTCAAAAGCTTTTTGGGTCTTTAACTGTGCAGTACCACCTAATACGATGCTCTGTAATTTGGCTTCACCATCCTTGTAATTTCTTACGTTCTGATAGTAGCCAGTCACAGCATTGTAGGCTCCGAACAATGTGCCTTTAGTGGTGTCCATCTGCTGTGTATCGCTTATCATTGCATAGGCAAAGGCATCATCAACGGTATTTTTGAACACGGTGGAAACTTCATCCTCTGCACCTTTTTTGAGCAGGTCAAGGGTTTCCTTGTTGGGGCAAAGCGCAAGCTGTATCAGTTTCCTTACTTCGCTGTCTGTTACCCTTACTTTTGTCCAATTGTTGAAAATATCCTGCAATTGGTTGCTAAGGGTGTTCGCCAGTCCCATTACCTTGTGCGCATTTTCCAAACGTTGTTTGGCTCCTGCGGTATGTTTGATACGTACCACATTGCTCATGTTGCGGAGCGAAGCATTAAGGGTATTTTGGCAAACGATGCGAATGGGTGTGAACGCTGCCGTAATGCTTCCGCTTCCATCGTGGGAGGTTGTCAGGAAGATGTATTTTTCCGTAATATCATCACCGTTACCTACTCGGATATAGTCGGGTAGTTTAGCCGTAATGAATATGCGCTCACCGTTGCCCAATGCTCCTGCTGTTTCATACAGGATACCATCGCCACCGTCTACAATGGCGTCAAAGAAATTGAAGGCTTCGCGGTTTTGTACAATATGGTAGTCTTTACCGACTACGCCCAATACTGCATTATTGTCGCTTCGGATGTTGGCAAAGTAGTTGGGAACCTCCAGTTCGTTGTTTCCTATCACGATACCTTGTGAAGTTTCTTTGATGTTTGAGCCTTTGGTGAACAGCGGACTTTTGATGACTTCGTAATCAAGCCCTGCATATCGGATAGCTTGCTCGCTTGTGGGATAGTCCTGTACGATCTGCCCCAAGCCGTGCCATGCTTTTTCCTGTACGCTGAAGAAACTGTATTCACCTGTGCTACTGTTGAAATTGAGATTATGTGCCATGATGTTTTAAATTTTGATTGTTTGAAAAATGATTGATTGTTGATTAGAATGGGAGGTCGTCCTCTTGTGCGTTGCCAGCGTTCGCTTTCGTGGTAGCCTGTGGCGTTTCGCTTCTCTTGCCGCCTGCAAGCGGTTTGATGTTGGAGGTATGGAAGTTTAGCCCTGCTCTTGGCTCTCCGTCCTTGCTTACCCACGCCCTTGTACTTACTCTGCCTGTGAGTTCTACCAGTAGCCCTTTTGTGAGCATCTTCGCTACGTTGGGGGTTATCCAGTATGAGCAGTCGAAGAAGGCGGTTTGCTCCACTCGTTCGCCCTGTTTGTTTTTGTAGCTGTCGTTCACCGCTACCGAAAAGTTTACTACCTGTTTGCCGTTTGACGTTGTGCGTACTTCCGCATCCCCTGTCAGTCTTCCTGTGATGTTCATGATTTCTGCGTTTTAAAAGTTTTACATTTTGTTTCGTTCGCTTCCCTCTTTTCCTGCTGTGCTTTGCTCCGCTTCGCTTCGCAAATCATTTTTCCAAAAGAAAAACCGGAAAAAAGAAAGCAGACAAACAAGGGGAGGAATAAGGCGAAGGGCGTGCTATAAGTCCCGAAGGGTGGCAAGCGAAGCGCAGCCATTATGCGCACGCCATCGCCGCCGCCCCTTAACTTGGCTGCCTTTTTACCGGTTCTATTGGAAAATGAATTACCCCTAACTCAAATGGTGTATTTAAAAATTAACCACAGTAAATGCGGACTAAAAGGAGGTATAAACGATTGCAAAAATGAGTACGGCTAACAGAAAGTGTCGTAGATAGCCAAACACTTCCACTCACTGCCACATGGGGAGATTGACCACAACTCTTTGATAATTTTAAATCGCCAAAATTGGTCTATAGTAGTAGTGAACAAGATGAACAACAGTCTTTCAAACAGCAAGATGACACCTGAAAAACTCCTTAAACTGTTTAACGGAGAGGCTAAGGGAATGAGCAATGAGGAAGCAGCAAAGCTGTTATTGTTTTTAAAAAAACTGGCCAGGATTGTGGTCATAAAATATTTGGGGAGATGAAAAAGGATAGAGAACCTATCGCTGATCTATATATCCGTGTAAGTACCGATGAGCAGGCTGACAAGGGTTATTCGCAACGGAACCAGGAGGAAATGTTGCGGAAATACTGTGACAACCATTCTATCGAGATCCGTAACGTTATTTATGAAGATCATTCTGCAAAATCTTTCAACAGGCCGGAATGGAAGAAACTTATCCAGCAACTTAAAAAGAACAGGAATCGGATTGACCTGATTTTGTTCACAAAATGGGACCGATTTAGTCGCAATGCGGGTGATGCCTACCAAATGATAAATGTGCTGCGTGACCTCAACGTTGAGCCGCAGGCAATTGAGCAACCGTTAGATTTGTCTATACCGGAGAATAAAATGATGCTGGCATTCTATCTTGCCGCGCCCGAAGTGGAGAATGACCGTCGCGCCCTCAACGTGTTTTACGGAATGAGACGGGCAAAGAAGGAAGGACGTTATATGGGTCTTGCCCCGGTGGGTTATAAAAACAAAGTTGATGAGACAGGCAATAAATACATTGCTCCAAAACAACCTGACGCATCAATTCTTTTATGGGCCTTTGAACATATAGGCAAAGGTGCTTTCAATACTGCACAGATCTGGAAAAAGGCAAAGGATAAAGGTCTCAGGTGTAGCAAAAATGCCTTCTGGCAATTGATCAGGAATCCATTGTACTGTGGGAAGATTTTCATCCCCAGGTTTAAGGATGAGGAGAGCTATTTTGTAGAGGGGCAGCATGAGGCTATTATATCAGAAGAATTGTTTGATCGTGTACAGGATGTATTGGATGGACGTGGTAGGAAATACCGGCCAAAGATCGAGACACAGCGGGAATTTCCCTTAAAAGGCTTCCTGGTCTGCCCTGAATGCGGAAAGTTACTGACGGCAAGTAAATCAAGGGGAAGAAGTCGGCATTATACGTATTACCATTGTTACCGTGGATGTTCGCACCGGATCAATTCCGATAGGATAACAAAGGCTTTTGACGATGAGTTAAAAAAATATGTACCCAAAAAGGAGATATTGGATATTTATCATCGGATAGTGAGTGAGACCTATTACGAAATGACAAGTGATATTCAGGTTTCTAAAAAGCAGCTTTTGGGCCAGATAAATGAATATGAAAAAAGAATGTCCCATATTAGGGACCTTCTTGCGACGGATAAGATAGAGGCATCAGATTACAACGATTTTAAAGCACAATACAGTTCTACAATCGAGCAGTTGAATGTAAAAGTGGATAGCCTTAACGCAAATGTTCCTTGTTTGGACGGACTTCTTTCATCAGGACTGGAGGATCTCATGAGGTTGGACAAAATATTAGGAGAAGGAAATAACGAAGATGTGCGAGCTATCGTAAACATGATATACCCCGATAAACTAACCTTTAATGGGAATGTTTTTTTAATGGGAAAAGTAAACGTAGCATTGAGTTATAGCTATCATCATCTTAAATAATGATTTGATCTTCAAAAAGAACCTCGAAAGTGTTCTATTTCTGTTGATCATCATTTAAAGCATCCTGAAAGGGGTGCTTTTTTTTGCGTAAACCTCCTCGTATTAATTTATTAAGCTTTCAAAACCCATTATGCTAAGTCATGTAATCAATTATTACAGCTAAACAACTATTTCTGTCGGCCAAATAACGTAAATTAGTGCCAAACAAAGACACTAAGAAGATATGGATAAAAATGTTAGAAAAAGAGCGGTGTCCTATTTACGGGCTGCAAAAATCGAGATGGCAAATTTCGATTCGCTTATTCGACAAAAGGCGGCTATTGAAGAATATTGCTCGAAGAACAATATTGAATTAGTGAATGTATTCTGGGACGTTTCATCGGGAAGCCATTTCAATCGAAAAGGTTGGGAGGAATTAGAGGCTTATCTAAGCAACAACCTGGGAAGAGTCCAGCTCCTGATAAGCGTAGATGCGTCTCGCATAGGAAGGAATTTTGCATTGTTTGCATCAGAGGAGCAGCGTTTCAAGGAGCAATATGATGTAGATTTTTGTTTCTGCGTTGGTAGTAGTGAATTTCGAGATTTAGCAACTGAACAATTTTTGAGGGTATGTAACCAACCCCCAAAGAGCAATTAAATTATAGGTCATGGTATATATTGCTGATTTATACATTCGGGTAAGTACCGATGAACAGGCAGACAAGGGTTACTCCCAAAGGAATCAGGAAGAGATGCTGCGCAAATATTGCGAGAGCCATTCCATAATGATTCGTAACGTTATTTACGAAGATCATTCTGCAAAGTCTTTCAACAGGCCACAATGGAAGAGCTTGATACAAGGTCTGAAAAAGAAAAAGAGCAATGTTAATCTGATATTGTTCACTAAGTGGGATCGGTTCAGTCGTAATGCAGGTGATGCTTACCAGATGATTAATGTACTGCGAGGGCTTGGTGTGGAACCACAGGCGATAGAACAACCATTAGATCTTTCCATACCGGAAAACAAAATGATGCTGGCATTTTACCTGGCTGCTCCGGAGGTCGAGAATGACAGGCGTGCTTTGAATGTTTTCTATGGCATGAGAAGGGCGCGTAAAGAGGGCCGATATATGGGCCTTGCACCTGTAGCTTACATAAATAAGACTGAGGAAAATGGGAAAAAATACATCGCTCCGCTGGAACCTGATGCGTCGATACTAAGATGGGCTTTTGAAGAAATTGCAAAAGGGATCTTCAATACAGAGCAGATATGGAAGCTGGCTAAGGAAAAAGGATTGAAATGTAGCAAAAATGCTTTTTGGCAGGTAATACGGAATCCTCTTTACTGCGGCAAGATTTTCATTCCTCAATTCAAGGATGAAGAAAGCCGCTTTGTAAAAGGGCAACATCGGGCCATTATATCAGAGGAGTTGTATTACGAGGTGCAGGATATTCTTGATGGACGTGGAAGAAAGTACCGTCCAAAAGTCAAAACCCTGGATGACTTTCCAATGCGTGGTTTTTTAATCTGTCCTGAGTGTGAAAAGTTATTAACAGGAAGTAAGTCCAAAGGTCGTACAAAATACTATTCCTATTACCATTGTGTTGGTGCGTGTAAGCATAGAACCAATGCAGAAATAGTGAACGATGCTATTTTGAGGGATCTTGCGAGCTTCGTTCCTGAAATTGGTGACATGGCATTCTATCAGGAATTGATCACGAAGGAATACCTGGATAAGACGAATGAAGTTCAATTTGAAAAGAAGGAAATTCTGCTTCAAATAAAGGATTATGAAGATAGGCTTTCACACGCAAGGGACCTTCTTGCGACACGTCAAATAGACCCCGATGACTACCGTGATATGAAATCACAGTACAGTTCAAAAATATCAACGCTGGAGTCACAATTGACTCGGCTGAATAACGACGTTGACAATGTTCAAATCCTTATTAAACGAGGGGTTAAGCGGGTTTTTGAAATTAAGGAAGCACTAAAAGATGGCTGTTTATCTGAGATAAGAAAAGATGTTGGTTCAATTTATCCCGAAAAAGTCGTTTTTGAAGGAAGCAAAGTTCGAACCGCCCGGCGTAATGATTTTATTCAGTATATCAACCTGATTAACAATAAGTTACGACAAAATAAAAACGGGACAAAAGTAGACTTTTCTACTTTGTCCCGTCAAGTCGGGATGACTGGATTCGAACCAGCGGCCTCTTCGTCCCGAACGAAGCACGCTACCGGGCTGCGCTACATCCCGAAAATATATGGCAAAGTAAAAGAGAATTGTTGGGTTTCAAAAAGCTTTTCTTACATGCAAACCAAATTGGGTTCAAGGAAGAATAGGTCAGCCTTTTAATTTGCGGACGTCGGGCTTTCTATTGGTGATTTGCCTGTTTTTTGTTTAAAAAGCGGTTGAAAATATTGCAGGTAATTGCTTTGGAGAGGTCAGCAACACTTAAACCTGTTATAATCACTTATTGAATTGAAATGAACCTGCTTGGAGGTAAAATGGTATGATGACCTGTAATCCCTAAAAGGGTCGTCTGTTTCTGGGCGATAAATAGTTTTGTAAAAAAAATATTGCATCTATGTTGCAAAAATAAAAGCTTGTCTTATCTTTGACCTGTGAAGCATTTCTGCAACACATATAAGCATATTGTCAGCGGGTATTTATTACTCCTTACCGTTGTGTATGTAATAGGCGCTAAAAGTTTCCATACCCATAGGTCAGCCGAGGTGTCTTTGGGTGTCCACAATGTTCAAAGTGCGCATCCCTGTGATATCTGTGAGTTTCAGTTTACAGGTCCGGCAACCATTTCTGAGGCAAAGCTCCCCTCATCATTTATAGCGAATGGTCTGGTTTTAACGCCGGATATAATTGTTGATATCTATTCAACTGATATAGAATCTCCGTCGGGCAGGGGTCCCCCCTGCACTGTTCCAGCAGTTTAGTCGGTTTTTGTTTTCATCGTAGTTGTTATGCAATGGATGCATAATGAAGATTTGAAACGTACGCATTGCCGGCTCTTCTCTCTTCTATTTTTACAACTAAGTTTCAATGCCTTATGTTGTCCTCCCGGTATTTGGGTATTCAGGAAAATCGTAGTGTATCCTACCTGGTTTGATTGGATTGAGTAGCCGATGCTTTCAAACTGCATAGCCATATTTGTCGCTGAAGAAATAGAAGCGGTCAGCTTTTTAAATACATATTATAAACCAAAACAAATCATTAAAATTCAGATTTATGGTCTCAAAAAAAATTAAGTTATCCCCGGTTATCGCGTTCTTTTCTGTATTTGTTCTTTTTCTTTCTTCTTGTAAAAAGGACAAGGAGGATGTGGTACAGGCACCGGTAGTTACATTTACTGAATTGGGTAGTGGCAACAATAAAAAGGCGACCATAGGAAGCGATTTTCATATTGAAGCGGAAGTATTGGCAAACGGGCTCATTCAGAAAATTGATCTGGTTATCCTGGAAAAGGCTGGAAGTTTCAGTATTACTAAATCGTATACAGATGCTACTTATGCCGGCGTAAGAAACGCAACATTTCACGAACATGTGGATATCCCAGCCAACACGCCGGCAGGAGTATATACCGTAAAACTCTCCGTAACGGATAAGACCGGGCAGACCACTACTGCAGAAGCAGAGATTACCATAGAACAACAAAAGGCCGTTGCAGCATTGGTGTTTACGGAGTTGTCAGGGGGGGAAAGCTTATATCCACATGGCGATCATTTTCACGGTTTAGCCGGTGCGGTCGATGGGAAGTCTGTTACCGTAACATTTGGCTCGGATGGCAATGCTATCACTAACGGACACTTGCATTTAGAAGCGGAAGGCTTTTACCGGGTAGAACTAAAAACTTTTGATGAAGAAGGGAAGGAGACCCAAACCAGGTTTATTGCCAACGAGGTTACCGCGGCGAACTATAAAGCTTTTCTGGTTGGTGGTGATTTTGTATTGAATCCTGATGCTGCGGATGAAACCGGCGCCATTTTCCAAACACGTGAAACGAAATATGCAGATGGAGCAGATATTACAGGGGGAGCTGTTAATACGACGGGCGTTATTTCTTATTTTACAATGGGACATAGCAATGAAGAAGGGGAGAAGGATATGATTTTTGTAATGCGCCGGTTGAATGATGGCGTTAAACCCACGATTACACGTGTAGATTGGAACCGTACGGATTATGCAACAGCTTTTGCAGGTACCAATGAACTGGAACTGAAATTTGAGATTCATGCCGGAGAGCATTGACTGATAAAAAAGGGAGAATAGGACTTGTTCTCCCTTCATTACAATATTATTCCAATGAAATAATACTGCAATTAACGGGTATCAATTATATATTTAAAAAATGATGTAGATGAAAGCTGAATTGTTTGATGTAATTATAGTAGGAGGAAGTTATGCCGGTCTTTCTGCAGGTATGGCTTTAGGCCGCTCTTTAAGGAGGGTATTGATCATTGATAGTGGACTGCCCTGCAACAGGCAAACACCACATTCACATAATTTTATTACACAGGACGGCGAAAAGCCTGCCGTTATAGCAGCAAAAGCCAGGGAGCAGGTATTACAGTATCATTCCGTGATGTTTAAAAACGGGCTGGTGATTGCCGGGCGTAAAACGATAACCGGCTTTGAAATAGAACTCAATTCGGGCGAAGTGCTGAAGGCGGGCAAACTGATTTTTGCTACCGGAATTAAAGATAAAATGCCGGATATCGAAGGGTTTGCTGATTGTTGGGGTATTTCCGTTATTCACTGTCCTTATTGTCATGGCTATGAAGTGCGGGGTAAGAAAACAGGTGTTCTTGCCAATGGTGATGCGGCATTTCATTATGCACCGCTTTTACATAATCTTACAAAATACCTTATCGTTTATACGAATGGTAAATCAACCTTAACAGCAGCGCAGGCGGACATTTTTGAAAGACATGGTATACCCGTGGTGGAAAAAGAAATCACTCATATTCAGCAAAACAACGGACAGATAAAAGCCATTGCGTTTGCGGATGGATCTACAGCGCAGTTGGAAGCATTGTACGCCCGACCAGATTTTGAGCAACACTGTTCTATACCAGCAGCATTGGGCGCTAAACTCACAGAACATGGGCTGCTTGAGGTTGATATGTTTCAGCAAACAACGGTTCCCGGTATATATGCCTGTGGCGATGCTACTTCTCCTATGCGATCTGTTGCCAATGCAGTAGCAGCCGGAAATTTGGCGGGCGCTATGGTGAATAAGGAATTAGCGTCGGTAACGTTTGTCATTGACGGGGAGGCATTATAGATCAAAGCTTCTTTGATTTTACTGTAAATACCCTTGATATATTAAATCCGAAATGTATTTGCCCCTTTGCCCATTGGGATAGTGTATTAGCAAATAAAGAACGTTCGCTGATGCCGGTAGCATTGGCAAAAAACAATTGAAATACATGTCCGCCGGTTTCAATATCCAAACCAATGGTTAATGGATTGTAGTTTCTTTGTCTTCTGAAGTTTTCTGGTATATAAAAGTATTCTCCTGTTAGCGCCAGTCTTTTTGTTAGCTTGTACCGGGCACCTACTCCCAATGCTACGATACTATTTTTCTCTGCAGCATAACTGGTCATATTAAAATGCACAAAAGTGGGCATTACCTGCACACTTAGTTTTTCGCTAAACTTTCTGGCAACCAATAGTTGGTGGAGGTAACTTACACGATTCAGGAATGCTAATTTTTCTATGTTTATTTTTTCGGATACGATATATCCTGCGGCAAGATAATTTACTGTCACGGGTGTGCTGGCTTTGCTTTGCCCGAGTAATTTGATTTTTACAAAACCGTCATATTCTTTGTTGAGGGTGCTTCTGCCTGCACCCACCATCAGGTAATCTTTTATACCATAGTCGAAACCAATACGGGTTACGGCATTGTCTAACCCGAAAAAGTTGGCTACACCATCGCTAATACGACCAAACCGGTGATTGATTCTTACGTCAAGCACGCCTTCTTTTACTTGCTCCACTGTATGCCCATTGGCTATCCGGGTGGTTTTAAAAGTGGCGATCGTTTCGAGTATGTCTTTCAGTTGGATAAAGTCTTCCTCAACTATGGTGGAGTCTTGCGCCGAAGCATTGAGGATGGACATTGTTATTGATAGCGATATTAGATATTTAGACTTCATTATTTTATTTTTTATTCAGGGTACTCAACACAGTTATACTAATACTATTGGCTACTTTTCTTTCTACCAATTTGGGTATTGAAATGCCATAGTCTGCTGGATGTATGGTGAACTGTGCCTCCATTCTGATCGTTTGCTCATCGATGACCACAATATGTCCCGGCACTTCAATAGTCTTTGTCTCCTTTTTTATGGTAAATGCACCCCGGGTTTGTACGGGGTATTTGCCGGGTTTAGTAAGATCTATATTTCCTGGATCTGATATTGTAAACTTATAGGTGGCTTTGGAATATTGATCACTTTCAAGGTAGTTTTCATTGAAATGTTCCTGCAACAGGGCTTTTTGGAATTTAAAAGATTTGACCGGAACAATGACCTGTCCCTTGCCAGTATCAAAAATAAACTGAGTCGCTACACTATTATTTACAGCGTCTATCCTTTCTTCCGGAGCCTCCGATGAGAATGTGACTTGTCCTTTGAGTGTACTATAGGTTTGTGCCGACGATGTCAGTACAATCATTGTAATTAGTACGATTAGAGTGTATTGTAGTTTCATGGTTCATTTAATTGTTAGGTGTACCTGCGGCTATCCATGCTGTTATTTTTGCTATGTTACAATCTGATAATTTGGAAATGGCCTTTGGCATCGCCACTACGCCTGGTTCATGGTTGATACTTTTTAACAATAATCCATTTATCGCTTCCGATCTTAATTGTTCGTAAGTAACCAATGGAAAGGTTTCAGCGGTGCCTGCATTGTGGCATCCACTCATATTACAACTCATGCTGATGAGGGGACGTATATTGCGTTCGTAGGAAATGTTTCTTATATCACAATCGCCCGGCTTCTCCAGTTCTTCTAAACTGTTTTTGTAACAGGCAGACAAAAGGAAAAGTAATCCTGCAATATAGAGTCCGTTTTTTCTTTTCATTATTATAGTATTTTACAATCGTCCAGAATTACCACGGTAGTATAACCGTTGCAAAAACCACTCACTTTTACAATGTCGCCGTTTTGTATCTTGTTGTGCCCTTCTATAAATGTGCAAAGCACTCCGGAGAATTCATCCCTGCCTTGGATTAAAATAACCTGCTGATTCAAATCGTTGATGCTAATTTCTGCTGCTACACCCGTTACCGTTAATGCTTTATTCAGGTATTGTTTGTTGGCTGCTGTTTCATTTTCTTCGAAAGCCTGCGACAAATTTTCAGCAGTCACTAGCTTGGTGGAGAAGCTTTGAATACTTCTGTGCGGCTTGTTCCATATATATGCCAGCATGGCCGCTAAGCCGAGTGCAATAGAGATTAGAATGATCAGGATTTTTTTCATGTTTTGTATTTATCGAATGTTTCCTGAGAAGTCAATAGACTTTCCGATATTTACAGAACGGCTGTTAACGGATACCCGTTCTGCAAATCCTCTGGCTTCTACTACATAGGCAACCAATGAGATATTTTCTTTTTTATAGGCTTCAGGAATGATATAGGAGAAAGTTTTTCTATACTCATTTCCTGATCTAAAGTTGGTAACGGGATCGCCAAAATAATTGTCCGTAAGGATATCTCTTAATACATGATGATGTGTATAGTCTTCAATCCAGGTACGTGCATTATTTACCCAATCTGCTTGTTTGTATTTGATGCCATTTTCTAATACCGCTACTACCAAACGATAATCGTCATTAGCCACTCCCTTATTTTGTAATATGGTTTCGATGGTAACTGTTCTGTCTTTAATCTTTGTATTAAGGGCTATACCTATTTCGGATTTTGTGTTTAGCCTGCCTAAGAAATCAGGATCAGCCATGTCAAAGCTCCCTACGGATACAAGGTCGTCGTGCTGATCGATAATGACAGCCGGATAACCGGTAACACCATAAAAGTAGTTTTGGAATTGTCGGTACCCTTCAAATTCCATAGGGTCATCTTCATTCAGATGTCCATGTACACTTATTACATCAATTCGGCCGGGATATTGCTCAGCTGCTTCGTTCATGGTATTGGTAACAGCAGGACAATACACACAGTCGAAAGAAACAAATTCCAGCAGCAACACGCTTTTAGTAAATACTTCTTCTGTCCTGCCTTGGTTATCATCTTCGGGTCCGCTTCCTTTCGTACAGGCCGTTTGCAGAAGGGGGTACAGTAATAGGGTTAGTTTGAAAAATATTTTCATTGTGTGTTTTAGTTAAAATGATGTTGTCACAGATAAATTGGCTCCAGTATAGGCTGGCATGTACAAACAAATGCCGCCAGTACAGATAATGCCTTCCCGGTTTCTTCCAAAATTGAGTGCCATGCGGGTTCTGGAAATATTATAGCTGCTTCCTATCCGGTAGTAATGAACATTGGAAACACCGTAGTTATACATGTCGCCAATAAAGTAGGTCCATGTTGGGGAAATAGAATACTCAACCGTTGCTGCGGCCCAGTTTTTTAAATAGTCTTCGCTCCATAAATGTTGCCATTCAAATCGAAATGATTTTTGAGGTGCCGTTTTTAAGATGATGTCTCCGGCTATAATCCTGGAAGTATACAGGTCATTTTCTTTTCCAATAACCACAGGGTTGAATACCTGGTTAGAAAGTAACAGATGTGTAATAACATCAGGACTCAATCTTTTTTCCAGACTAAGATTAAAGTCATGATAGTATTTACGATTCCCAAACGCAAAAAAGTCAAACCCTTTCTCCGCGTCTCCCTGCAGCCCAAAATATCCAGCAGCGTTCAGCGAAATTCTTATACCGTATTTACCGCCTAACCAACTGTTCTTTTTAAATCGATAGTGTATATCCAGTTGCCCACCGATTTCTTCATTACCTACGGTATTATGCGGATTGAGAACAGCAAGTGAATAATTGTGTTGTTTGGTTAAGGCTGGGAGGAAATTTAAATCGCGACCAATACCTGCTCCACCCCTGGTAGTGCCAAACTGCATATATTCCAATCGTCGGAAAGTGAGCAGAGTTCCTAAACCTTTGCTGTTGAACCCTAATTCCAGTAATAATGCGCTACCATCTTTGCTTCGGTTATTGGTGTAAGCACTTCTGTCTTTTGTTTTATAAGCATATTCACCTTGTAACGATATTCCGCCCCTGGACCAACTTCCTGTCAACGACCATGCATCAACATTTGGATTGATGGGCTCCTGACCGGCATAACTGAGATATCGGTTGATGACATTCAATTCGAGATTCGCGGAAGATTTCTCCAATTGCAGCAGCGGATTTAGATTCAACAATATACTTGCTCCCTTCACATTTGAATTGGCTTTGTTCATAAATTCTCTGGGTCTGCCAGCCAATGCTTTTATTAGTAAATAGTCCCGGAAATTGTAGGTTACCCTAACACCTTCCAGTGCTGTGTTTAGTCCCAACGCTCTTTCTTCAAAAGCTCTGAAAATAAGTCCATTGCCCAATTGCTCGTAAAAATCACCAGCGGTAACAGTCAGGTTGCTATCCTGAAAAGAAGCGTATTTGATCATGAGGCCACTTCCATAAAGATTGCCGGGTAAACCTTGTAATACTGGGAGGTATGACTCGAATTGTACACCCGCTTTAAATTTTTTATATCGATAATCTAATTTCAAATAGTTATTGGAGCCGAGTTTGTTTTCCGGCGCAATGGCTCCTGATGCTTTATCATTCAGATAGTAGATGGTATTGGTCTCAAAACTTCCGGACAATTCATTTTGTGCAAATACATCCTTGGTCAGAAGTAGTAACACTAAAAAGGCATATATAAACGAAGGTGGTTTCATTTCAACTCCTTTAAAACTTCCAGCACCTTCCATTCACTGCCGGGTGTATATCCTATTCGCGCATACGCAACGGTTCCATCCGGAGCAAGAACATAAAGATGGGGGATAGCGTTTACATTAAAGGCTCGTTTAAAATCCTGATTTCTGTCGAGCCAAATAGTGAATGGCCACTCGTGCCCGGCAACAAAACTGGGCACTTTAGCCACGGTCCTTACATCATCGGTAGATACCGCCACAAACCGAAAGTTTATTTCCTTTTGCCAGTTTTCCCATTGATCTGTAAAAGCATTCAGTTCTTCAATGCAGGGTTTACATATGGTGGACCAAAAAGATACAACAACAGGAATACTATCTTTCAATATAGACCGGCTCTCTACTTTTTCGCTTTTTATATCGCTCACAACTACCGATGGTAATTTGGCTTGCGCAAAGCCTCCAGTAGCAAAGCCGAACATCACAAGGAGAAGAATAAGTTTATGCAAAACATATTTTTCATGAAAATAAATCAACATCATACTGGTTTAAATAAGTTATGATGTTGATTAGGGTTCATGTACATGTGTTGGATCATCAGAAGACATCACTTGAAGCTCCGATTCTACAAATCCGACCTGACCGAGTTGGTCCGTAACAATTATTTTGAAAATATAGTCTCCAATAGGCGCACCCGAAGGGATCACCGGATGCGAATGGAATGATTCAACTTCATTCCGTCCAACATAATCTCCGGTAAATTCTTCTTTGTAGCTATAAGTAGCATACCCACTTACCTGGTTTATCTGTAATTCTATCTTCTTTACAAGTCCGGGTGCGGAAATATCAGCTTCAAAATGTCCGCCCTCATCCAGGTGAAACATTTTACTTTGCGGCTCTGCGTGGGTACCCAATTTTTTCAACGTAATTGTTGGTGCTGGTGTTTGGTCCTCTTTCTTGCAGGAGGAGAAAACAAATAGACTAAATCCTAAAAATATTGCAACACTCCATAAAGTTATTTTACTTTTCATCTCGCTTTTTTTACACAGATTTATATCTGGTCATTTCAAAATGTAAGCCGGAACATATGTTGTTGTAAACATATGCTCCGGCAATACTTTAGTATCCTGGGTTCTGGGTTATTCCGAGATCATTTCCTGATAAACCTTTTGGTATAGGGAAACGATAGAACTTGCCGGAAGCATTTTCTGTTTTTGAACGAAGGTGTTTATGCACTTTGGCAAAAAACGGATAGTTTGTTTTTACACCTGTAGTGCCATCATTTTCGGCTCCAAACTTTGCAGCAATGCTTGCCACTGAACTATAGTCGTTTTTATAGTATTCAAATTTTGGAACTTCTGTCAATACGGTACTCACCAGTTTTCTCCAACGCACCAAATTTGACCAATGGCGTTGTTCGAAGAATAATTCCAGATACCACTCTTCTTCCAGTTGCGCTTGCGTAAGACTTGCATAGGTTGTTAAACCGGCTCTTTGTCTGAGTTGGTTTATTACTTGTGCTGCCTCTGCAGGTTTACCCAGCAGCAGCAAAGCCTCTGCCTTTATCAACAATACTTCAGCGTACCTGATTTCGATACGGTTGATGTTGTTGGGTTGCCCTGCTTCAGATCCCGGCGCTACATCTTTGTACCTCGCATTCCGGTGTACAAATTTTCCGATACGGGGAGAAGTAACAGGGAACGTATAGTCATATCCTTTAAAATCTTCTGCTTTTGACGGATTGGCTACTAAAGGTTCATCCTGGTTGTACAGACGGGTAAACAAAGAGTAGTGTTTTCTTTTATCATTATCAGAAAAACGGTCTAGCAGGCTGGCATCTGCAGGTCCGATATGGTTATCTTCGTACAGGTCGAAACGGAAGGTGAAAGGGCAATGTGTTTGGTGATTACCCTGTGCATCACCCAGTCCATCTCCATCATGATGTATGGTGAAAATATGTTCTACCGATTTATTTTCAGCTGGTACGCCGAAAAGGTTTTCAAAGTTGGCTTCCAACTGGTAGTTGCCACTGTTAATTACTTTATCAGCGTGGTCGATAGCTTTTTGTAATTTGGCGTTGTCCCATGTAGCGGCACTGGGATCTGCCTTGCCGGCTGCGATAGCTGCCACTTCAGATTGCGACAAAGGCTTGCTGGCCCATTTCAGGTAAGTTCTTGCCAGAATAGCATTGGCAGCACCTTTGCTTGGGTTGGAACGTGTGTTGTCAAATGGAGGTAAATCAGCTTCCGCTTCTGTAAGATCTTTCACAATCTGATTGTAAACTTCGTCTATAGGTTTACGTGCTGTTTGTTCATCCCGGCTTGGATTTACGTGAGTGATTACAGGTACTTCTCCCCAAAGATCTGTTAAATAAGAATATCCCAATGCCCTGATGAACTTGGCTCTGCCTTTCGCCAGGTTAATGGTTTCCTGCGTCAGATTAGTGCCAGGACTGCTCGAGTCTGCTTTGGCTACAGTACGGTTGGCCTCGCCAATACTCACATATAAGTAGTTGAATATTTTGGTAGGATACCAGTTGTTAACATCTGTTTTAAACAAACTTACCAATGGACCTGCTTCGTCATCCGCTCCTTCAAAGCTGATGGTATGTTCTGTGTTAGACTCCAGCAGGAATGAGTAAGAGGAGCTTAGCCGCTGCCATGGTGGATAGGCGGCACTGGCAGTTGCCAGGGCTTCTTGGTCGGTTTTCCAAACTGATTCTCCGGTTATAACATTTCCCGGGTTGTATTCTGTGTCCTTCTTGCAGGAATACAGGGATAGTGCACCCACTGCAATTGCTGCTAAAGTTAAACGGTTGATAGATTTTTTCATTTTTGTGAGATTTAAACAGTATTTAAAAAGTTTATATAATTGCTATTTTCCTTAATAAGAAACATTGATGCCGAACAGAAAGGTTTTAGGCATGGGAAAAGTTCCCAGGTCTATACCCCTGGCTACCTCGGGATCGTATCCTTTGTAGCCGGTCACAGTCAATATATTTTGAGCGGTTGCAAATACCCGGATACGGAATGCCGGTAGCTTACGACTGGCTAATATTGATTGTCCAACAGTATATCCAATTGTTACGGTTCTTAACCTTAAGAAGGATGCATCTTCAATGTATCGACTGTCGAGTTCAGAAGAGTAAGGGCTGCTGGTAATTCTGGGAACTGTGTTGGATGGGTTGTTAGGAGTCCATGCATTCGCTAAAGTTGCAGATACATTATATGCATCAGTTGGTCTCTCCAGATAGCGACGCAATTGATTGTACACACTATTTCCTTTTACGCCCTGAAACAGTACAAATAAATCAAATCCCTTATAGTTCACAGAAGAGGACAGCCCATAAGTAAGGTTCGGTTGTTTGCTACCCAATACGGTCCTATCGTTCTGTCCGATATGTCCATCTTTATCAATATCTTTTAGTCTGGGATCGCCAGGTTGCGGTGTATTGTATGACGGTGTTGTTGGTAGTCTGGACAAGTCTTCATCACTTTGTATAACACCTTCGAACACCTGCCCGTAAAACGAACCTAATGGAGAACCAACTTTTAATATTTCTACACCCAGTATTCTTTCGGTCAAGTTATCATACAAACTGGCAATCCTGTTTTTGTTAAATGCAGCATTAGCCGCTACGGTCCACTGAATTTTCTTCTTTTCCAGGATGAGCCCGTTTACAGAAAATTCCACACCCTGATTCGTAAGATTACCGACATTGATCAATTGCTCATTTTCCTGTCCCAGGTTTGGGGGAATGCGGAGCAAAAGATCTGAGGTTTTTTTGTAGTAAACATCCGCAGCAAAAGAGATCCGGTTGTTTAGGATACCTGCATCAATACCGATATTGTATTGTGTGGTCGTTTCCCATTTCAATTTTTCGTTGCCACTATTGCCTACCCGGTAAGCTACATCGTTGCCATAGTATACAGCTTCAAGTAGTTGCAGGTATTCATAGTCGCCAATTTCCTGGTTGCCTACACTTCCCGCACTGGCACGCAATTTAAGTCCAGTGAAATACTTATTATCTCTCAGGAAGGATTCATCATTAATATTCCAGGCTAAACCAATGGACGGAAATATCCCCCATTTATGATTTTTTGCAAAACGAGTAGAATAATCACTGCGTACATTGGCTGTTAAATGGTAACGGTCGCGTAGTGAATAGTTGATTCTGCCCAGTAGCGAATGTAATTTACTTTCTGTCAAACCACTCATGATAGGGCGGCTGCCATATGGTTTGCCATCCTGCAGGTTGTTTACTCCCAAATCTTCATTGGTAAACCTGGAGCTTAGGGTTGAATTGAAATTATTTCTGGTTGTCTGATAGGTATATCCACCCAACACATCAAAGGCATGAGTATCATTGATCCTTTTTTTATAGGTAACTGTGTACTCTGACAGTAAAATTTCAGAGCGTTTATTCCCTATGCCACCAATACCTTTTGGCTCTAGTCCAATGGCAGTATAAGAGGGTGAAAAATAACTTTGTGTAGTATGCGCAAGATTACTTCCCACACTTACCCGTGCAATAATTCCATTGTGGGTTGTGTATTGAGCATAAAAATTTCCCAATAAAGAGATGAGTGCTGTTTGCGCTGTACTGTTTTTTAAATCCGAGATTGGATTTGCGGTGTTTGATCCTTCTCTTAGGTATGCGTACTCAAATGGGTTGCTATAATTGTAGCCACCAGTATTGTTGTAGAAAGGTACTACAGGTGGCATATAAAGTGCGTAGGTAAGCGAATTGGCGATACCAGCAGAATAGGGAGAGCTATTGTAGTTAACAGCTTCAAAAGTTGTTAATGTGTTTTGAGTGCTTTTGCTTCCTGTTATGTTTACGCCTACCTTCAGTCCATCAAGTACTTCACGGTCGTAATTTACTCTGGCAACGAAACGTTTGAAGCCGGAATTGAGTACTACACCTTTCTGATCCAGGTAATTTGCGGAGATAAAATAGGTTGATTTTTCGTCACCACCACTTAAAGAAAGCGAATGGTTCTGGGTTGCCGCTGTTTGTAACACGGTATTTTGCCAGTCATAACCTTTTCCTAGTCGGGCTATTTGTTCATCACTATAGCCCGGCTTGTTCAAAAAATAGTCTTTTTGCAATCTTGCCCACTGGTTGGCATTCATCAGCTCCAGTTTCTTAGCGGATTGTGCTATTCCTCTTGAAAACTGATAGTCTATTACATTTTTGCCTTTGTTCCCTTTTCGCGTAGTGACCAGGATAACTCCGTTAGATCCTCTGGATCCATAAATAGCGGTAGCCGATACATCTTTCAACACTTCAATGGAAGCAATATCTGAAGGATTCAAAAGCGACAAGGGGTTTAACTCACCTTCTACGCCACCGAAGCCAACTTTTGTGGATGCATTATCGCTGAAGAAAAGAAAACCATCAATTACATACAAGGGATTATTACTGGCATTTACAGAGTTGCCACCTCTTATCCTGATGACAGCGGGTGCTCCGGGTTGACCGGAACTTTGAGTTACATTTACTCCGGCAACTGCTCCGCCCAATAAGGCATCAACAGAAGGGGCGACATTATATTCCAGGTGCTTTTTGGATACAGAGGCGATGGAACCGGTAAGATCCTTTCTCCGCTGCGTTCCATACCCTACCACTACTACCTCATTCAGCACATTCACTTCAGCTTCCAGATATAGGAGCAGCTGATCACCTTTAGCCAATAGTGTTTTTTCTAATACTTTAAACCCTACAGCGCTAATTTCTATAGTTATCGGAAAAGCATTAGCACTGCGAATGGCAAAATAGCCGTTTTCGTCACTCAGCACTTTATTTCCGGATCCTTTCTCGCTGATTACAGCATTAATCAGTGGCTCATCTGTTTTTATATTTCTAATATAACCAGCCAAAGAAATTTCCTGCGCATATGTATGTGAAGAAATAAGTATCAGGGAGGTTAGTATTAGCTGTTGGAATTTTGACTTAAAAAAGTCTTTCATAAAATTATAATTATTTAGAAGTTATATTGATATTATATAATGATTGTTATCACGCCAATACATACAGGTTATTTTATATGTATAATTCTGAATTCGAAAAGGATTTATTTCATTCCTAAGGTTACAACAGATTTACATAGCTGACATTATACAACACATTGTCTCATTCGGATGACGAGTGATATTGAAACAATTATTAAGATTTACCAACAAGAGCTTTGTTTTAAGCATTAGTCTAAATGATATTTGGTCTTAAGCATTCTTTATAGTCCACAAAATTAGTAGACTTTAACAATATTCCAATTTATTTTTTGATAAATTTTATTTTATTCATAGTCTTTATGTCTTATAACGCCCTACAGTAAAGGGTTTATGGGTAAATTAATTTTTTTCTATTGTAGGTATCTGCTTATGAGAGGTCTATTTGTTTTGAGTATATTTTCTGAAGTTTGATGGTATAATAATGCTACGATCGCATCTGATTATTGTTCGGAAAATCGTCTGTCGTTAATGAAATCTGGATCGTCAAGTGTTTTTAAAAAACTCAACAGGTCTCTTTTTTCTTCTTCAGTAAGGGAGATTCCAAGTTGATTGTTTTGTTTTAATAGCGGATCAAGGTTGGGAGTATCTTTTACACGACGGATATAATGATCCAATACGGCATCAAGCGTAATGAATCTACCATCATGCATATAGGGCGGAGTATAGGTGAGGTTTCTTAATGAGGGTACTTTGAAGGTATACAAATCTTTATCATTAAGCGTTATCTGATAACGGCCCGAGTCACTATTAAATCCTACGCCAATACCATTGTCTCTAAACGATTCATCTGTAAACAAAGGTTCTTTATGGCAGCTTGCACAATGCAACTTAAACAACTCGTATCCTTTTTGTTCTTGAGTGTTGAAACTTAGTTCATTCCGTACTACTTTATCATACTTAGAATTGCTGCTAATCAACATTGCCATAAACTGAGAAAGTGCTTTCATTAATCTTTCTGTGTTGATACCATCACTGCCGAATGCTTGTTTAAATAACCTGGGGTAATCATCGTGTGCTTCTAATTTTTTGATAACATTGGCGACCGTCTCATCCATTTCTACCGGATTGTTGATTGGAACTATGGGTTGAAAATCCATATCGAAAACTCCGCCATCCCAAAAGAAAGACTTCCGCCATGCCATATTCATTATTGGTTGAGAATTTCTATTTCCTAACCTGTCATCTATTCCATGGCTGATATCATGCCCATGGTGTGTGAATCCTGCTGATTGTACATGGCAGGATCCACAGTTGATGCTATTATCTCTTGATAGTCTTGATTCGTAGAATAGTCTTCTTCCTAATTCAAATTTTGCTTTTGTTATCTCGTTATTGGTAAAATGATAAGCAGGTTCAGGAAAATGAGCAGGTGTTTCAAACCCTTTAAAAAGGTCTATGGCTTCCTTCGAACATGCAAATACTACAATAAGAGATAGCAAAACATAACTGATTCGCTTATACATCCTATTTAGTTTTCTGAATGACTATGGGTAAACATTGAAGGGAAATTGTTGGCTACATTTACACTAAACTGGCTAAACATTACAGTGGGGTTGTCTTTAAAGCTGATACCCGTAAATGCTTTCCTGATATCTACAAGAAGGTGGATATTGGCAGATCGCCCCTCTCGGGCTTTGGCTATTCCTTCGTTTTCAAGGTTTAACTTGACGGTTTTAATATTGTTTATTGTTTCAGAGCTGTAACCTCCAAAACCTCCTATATGGTAACGGATTTTATGTTGTCCTGTTGGATCTGCCGGAGCGTCAGGGGCTTCGCCTTCAAGTTTGAAGAAGATATAACCGCTGTTCCATCCCCAATACATTCCACTTTCCATATCAGCTGCAGGGTCTAGTACCCCTTTATGCTCAGCTATATCCAGCGTAGACCGAAGGCTATCTACCCCTACAATAAATTCTACCTCTTTATAGTCTCCTGCGGGTACTTTTACCCGCGCAAACCGGGTTTCCTGGTCATCTTCTTTTATAAGAAAGTAACTACTGTCCTGCGGAACCGTGTATTTGAGTCCGTTGGTATTGGTTACCGATATGTTACTAATGTAGTACTGTAACCTGGTAACAGAAAATGACTCGTCAAACCCGTTTTCATATTGCCCGGTATTAAGTCGCAAATTTTGTCCACCAACGATGTTGTCGAACTCTATTGATAGGGGTACTAATATGCTAGTGTCAATTGTTTCCTTTTCTTTCTTGCAAGCAGTAAAAGTTAAAACCAAGAGGGTTAAAAAGAATAGCCTTTTCATTTTAGTTATGATAATTTATTATTAAATATGTTTATTTGTATTTTACTACGCCAATATATAAAGGTTGTATCGTAGTTTATATTACGCCTTGTTTTCGATGGATATTAAAATAGTAACAAGTATAAATGCCTTGCACCGCTGCTTCATACATCAACAACAACTTATCTCCTTTCTATAAGGAGAGCCTTTTTTTCTCTTAAGATTTGCCAGCAAAAACTTTGTTTTGAGCATAACCCGAATTAGATTGTTAATTGTATTTCTTTTAATAGTCCACAAAAATAGTAGACTAAAATGATATTTCAATTTATTTTTTAGAAATATTTAACCTGGGATGGGTTTGGTGAGCTAAAGTGTCCCTCTGTCGGGAGTTTGGTATTAATTTTTTTTACGCATCTATCTATACGAAGTTTCTGATATTCGTTTGTTTAGATAACGATATATAGAGGAATCAATTGATAGCGATATTAAATTAACGGAGAAAGATATGGCTTTGTTATGCCGCTCCTGAAATGTATTTAACCAGACTTCTTTTGGCAATAGGCAGAAGGGTTTCTTCAAGCGGAAAGCTAAGGTCAGTTTCAATACTGTATACAGCGGGGTTAGGTAGTTCTGTTTTGTTTTTAATCAATGCTGTTTTTATGCTTTCATAAGTATTGACAAAGTTGCGTTCCCACTGTGCTATAAAATTTGTTTTTATACTTCGATATTTTTCGTCATGCTTTTCGAATATGCTGAGGCGGTATTGGTATACTTTCGTCTCGTTAAAAGAGCCATCACACAACAGGAAATAACCTTCTTCGGTATCCAGTGGCACCAGACCTACCGGTACAATATTGATTTTACCTTCCACAAATTCGTATATCTCGGCGCCATCTTTAATGGTTTTGCTCATTTGATTAAGAGAATATTGAATGATGTCTTCAAGTTCCGTCATCATTTCGTCATCATCCACTATTTGTTCGTACAGTAGTTGCAGTTTATCTATATTGATATTAGAAAATTTTTTAGGAAACTGCTCTTGCAGCAACTGCTTATTGTGCTTAAAATGCACCATTGTGTTGTAGTGAAAAATGATGTCCGAGAGTTGTGGATAGAGTTTGTTTTGGGTAAACTCCCGATGGATTTGCTGCAGGTATGCCAGTAACGTATACTTTTTGAGTTCAAAATCAATATAGCCTTCTGCAAACCAGGTTTGGGATAGCGTCTTCATAAATACATGGGTTATATTACTTCAATATAAAGAAAAATCTCTAGCTATAGAGCAGCTCCATGTTATTGTTTATCCAATCTGTTTGTATTAATGTAACGTTGCCAGCTCGTACTTTAGTATTTTGGCGAGGGGGTTATACCTGTTGGGCATTGTGTATGTAATCTTCTGCCAGGTCATATACTGATTGCATATCTGTGTCACCGGTTTCCGGCATATATAAGGCTTCTTCACATTGTTGCAGTACCAATTGTAGTTGCGATACCAGATCTTCATCCCACCCCAATGTTTTTAATTCCTGTTCAAGGTTGATCTTTCCTGTGTCTGGCGGCAATTTGATTTGCGCCGCCGTAAAATCTATGAGTGCTTTGTGTAACGCTGAATAAAATCCTTTTTCGTTTTGTTGTATCAGCATCAAACGGGCACTAAAAAGCGGATCGGGAGCATATACCGGTTGAGGAGCTGCGGTTATTATTGTTTCTTCTTTCGGCGGAGCTTGTTTACCGGGCTTACTGTTGGCATTGATGTTGCGAAACAAGACATAACCGAAAATAATAAGGAGGATGATACTGCCCGCAATAATCCAAATACGGGCGTCTTCTCCCAATGTTGACTCGGCTGTGTTTGCCATAGCTACAGGGGCAGCAGCCGGAAGGGTATTGACAACAATTGAATCGGTTTTCAGTGTTTTATAACGGTTGGCTTCTACGTCAAAGTAGGAAAATTCAATACCGGGTATCACAGTTTTTCCCTCTTTCTTGGGCATAAACATAAACTGGAATGTTTTATAACCTCTGAGGGGTACGATACTTTTTAGAAAATCTTCTTTGCTGGTGGGGTCATACGCTTCTATAACATCGGGCCAATGCACGGCAGGTGCGTTCATAATACTGAAATTGCCTTCTCCTTTTACAATTACACGCAGGGTAGCAACATCGTTTAAGGATACCTGTTTTTTATCTACATTGGCTTCTATGCTAAATTTACCCACAGCTCCATTAAAAGAGGCGGGTTTGTTTTCTTCCGGTAATGCTTTTACATTTACCGTTACCGGATTACTTCTGATGCTTACTCTTTCATTGGCTATCGCTTCATGACCAAGTTTGTCGGCTTCAAAATGCCGCAGTATTTCCGGCAGGTGTTCACCTTCGTCCTTCATTGCATATTCCGAGCGGATAAAACTTATAGAATTTTCTACTTCTGCAGGGTCCAGTTCCAATTCTCCGGATTGCAAAGGGAATAATTGTGCTTTTCGAATGAGGTAAACATTGAAATCCTTGCCATTCAATTTTTCAACGGTAGCTGGTTGAATGGTGGGGTCTACCATATCGTACACACTGAAACCATTGAAGGAAGGCCGACGAGAGACTTTTGATTCGGAATGCAGCCGGGTGTATAGTTTGTAAGAAGCCACCACCGGCTCTCCTTCATAACAGGATTTTTTGTTAACATCCACTTTAATGAAAAGATTCCTCCGAATTTTATCATGCAGACTTTCTTTTTCATACAGGATATAATCCCGGTATTTTTCTAATTCTGCTGTTTCTGGTGCTTCTTTGTAGAAGCGGCTATTATTACGGGCGTAAGAATTAGGCGCTGCCTCATTCACCACTACATACACATTGTTAAAGCTAAACCGGTTGCCATTCACTTTTGCGGAGGCCCCGGAGAAGGCGTATTTGCCCTCCGCTAACGGTTGCACTACATATACAAAGGAGACATAACTATTTTCAACACCATTGACGGTTGAAGAGCCAGTGACGTGCATAGGCCCCTGCACTACTTTACAACGGCTGAAAGAAGGTGGGATAAATTGTTCTACTTCTGTGGCGTTGTCAATATTAAACTGAACGGTGACAAGATCATTTGCAGAAATACTTCTTTTATTAACGGAAGCATACGCCCTAACTTGCCCGTAACCATCCAGGCAAATGAAAGTTAGGAAAGTTATACAAGTAAGGGGATTAAGTAAATATTTCCTTATAAGTTTCATTATTTAGGTACCTCCTGCCAATGCACTAGTCGCTAATATAATGTATAAATGTAAGATTTCGGTAGAATAAAGAAAATGATGACCGGTTAAAATTGCGTTAAAGACATTCTTAATGTGCGCTACTAAAAATGAATGTACATTTTGTATCTTGTTCCTTTTTAATTAAACCTATCGTTATTACATGTTTTTACTTGGTATAGATGTGGGTACATCATCTGTGAAGGTCTCTATAATAGATGCAGAAAAAGGCAGTGCAGTAGCCTCCGCTCAATTTCCTGAAAAAGAAGCTTCTATAACATCCCTGCAAAGTGGTTGGGCTGAGCAGGATCCGGAGAGTTGGTGGCAATATGCGGTTCAGGGTATTCAAAAACTAACTGCAACAGGTGCTTTTGATGCCGGTAAGATTGCTGCTATTGGTATTGCATATCAAATGCACGGATTGGTAGTGGTAGATAGGAATAAAAAAGTATTGCGTCCTTCTATTATTTGGTGTGACAGCCGTGCAGTGGGAATAGGGGAAAAGGCGTTTTCTGCTATCGGTGAGTCTTATTCCCTGGAGCACTTTCTCAATTCCCCGGGCAATTTTACGGCTTCCAAACTGGCATGGGTAAAGGAAAACGAACCTGAGATATATAATCGCATATACAAGATAATGCTACCAGGGGACTATATAGCAATGCGTTTGACGGATGAGATTTCCACCTCACCGTCCGCTCTGTCAGAAGGTATATTCTGGGATTTCAGGGATGAATGTGTAGCGGCGAAGGTTATGGAATATTACGGATTTGACGGCCAATTTATTCCTGAAATCAAGCCGGTATTTTCTGTTCATGGCACGGTTACCAAAGAAATAGCGGCACTTACGGGATTGCCTGCCGGTATTCCTGTGGCGTACAAGGCGGGTGATCAGCCCAACAATGCACTTTCTCTGAATGTACTGGAACCAGGAGAAGTAGCGGCCACAGCAGGTACTTCTGGTGTTATATATGCTGTGAGTGATGAACTGACTTACGATAAGGAATCGCGGGTCAACAGCTTTGCTCACGTTAATCATGCGTCTGATGATAAAAGTATCGGGGTGTTATTATGTATAAATGGAACCGGTATTATGAACCGATGGATTAAAGACACTGCTGGTGCGGGTTTGTCTTATGGAGAGGTAAATGAGCAGGCTGTAAAAGTGCCTTTGGGCAGTGAAGGGCTTTATATATTGCCTTTTGGCAATGGTGCCGAAAGAATGTTGGGCAATAAAATGCCGGGGTCGGCTATTCAAAATTTACAATTCAATAACCATCATGCAGCTCATCTGTTTAGGGCAGTGCAAGAGGGAATAGCCTGTTCGTTCCGGTATGGGTTGGATATTTTGAGGGAAAATAAGCTGGAACCTTCTGTCATCAGGGCGGGAAAAGCGAATATGTTTTTAAGTCCTTTGTTTACAGAATTGTTTGTAAACTTCACGGGTGTGCCGGTAGAGTTGTACCAGAATGATGGTGCTGCCGGTGCTGCCATTGGGGCTGGTATCGGTGCTGGTGTGTACGCCACCGCTAAAGAAGCATTTGCATCGTATAAGGCGGTTGGATATGCTGAACCATCTAAAGACAGATCGCAATACGAAGAAATTTATGCAAATTGGAACGACCTGTTGACTAAAACACTGGCATGATGAAGCGGCTTGCATATGTGATTGTGCTATGTGTGTTACTCCCTGCACTTGCAAGAGCGCAATTTGTGCAGGGAACGATATATGATATTTCCCGCCAGTATGCCATACCTTATGTATCGGTGTTATCTTCTTCGGGTGGGTCAACGCTAACAGATTCTTCCGGCGTTTACAGAATTGCTGTACAGCCGGGAGATTCTATTTGGTTTTCTTATTTAGGAAAGGAAACGCCCAAATATGCAGTTGCAGCCATCGTCAATATTACGGCATTTGATATTTCTATACAAAAATCGGCAGTAGATTTGCCCGGGATCACATTAAGAAAACCCAGCTACCGGATAGACTCTTTGGAAAACCGAAGAGACTATGCACATATCTTCGATTATCAGCGACCGGGTTTTAAAACGTCTTCATCCGGCGATGGATTTGGTGTGGGGTTAGACTTAACGGAGTTGATCAACTCTCTCAATTTCCGAAAAAAGCGCAGTATGAGCCTTACCCAGAAATGGATGATACGGGAAGAGCAGGATAAATATGTAGCGTTTCGTTTCAATAAACAATTGATTCAAAAGTTAACCCACCTTTATGACGAAGAGGAATTAGCGGTATTTATGGAGTATTATCGTCCGGACTATGAGTTGGTAGCCTATTGGAGCGATGCGGAACTGGGGATGTTTATCCTGCAGTGCATGGAGGATTTTAAAAAGAAAAACAGGTTTCGAAAACGATAAGATTGCCGATTGTCGATTTTTTGATGGCTGATTTGTAGGAACTACCTCAGAAGTCCCCCAATCAGAAATTCTAATAAGGTTTATTGAAATTCCTTTATTCGAAAACCGGATTTCCCAAACTCGACACAAGTTCATCTGCTTGTAAAAATAGCTTTGCGGCCAAATTTACAGGCAATGAAGCTATGTTACTTATTCGCATTTTTATTTTCGTTTACAGGAGTACTTGCACAAAATGGAGTGATTATGGGGCGCATTCATACATCGGATGGTAAACCCGCAGAATCTGTTTCCGTCATATTAAAAGGAACAACCAAAGGGGCTGTCGCGGATAGGAATGGACAGTATGAAATCAAAAATATTTCCCCGGGCAACTATATTGTCTCTACCTCTTTTACCGGGCTTGAAACAAAGGAAACTTCAATAGCAGTGAATGCGGGATCTATAGTAATAGTGGATTTTGTGTTGATAGAAACAGACAGACAATTGCAGGAAGTGATTATTTCTGCCAACCGAATTAAAACCAATAGTGAGTATGTAGCCAAAATGCCGCTTAAAAATCTTGAAAATCCACAGGTGTACAATGTTGTATCGGCAGACTTAATCAGACAACAAGGTATCACCAGTTATGATGATGCGCTTAAGAATGTGCCGGGCATATTCCGGCTTTGGGAATCTACGGGTCGAGCAGACGATGGCGGTTCTTATTTTTCGCTACGCGGATTTGAGTCGCAGCTTACCATGTTGAATGGTTTACCCGGGCTGACAAATGGTAACCTGGATCCGGCTAACCTGGAGCGGATAGAAGTGATAAAAGGGCCTTCGGGTACGCTCTTCGGAAGTCCTGTGATTAGTTATGGCGGACTGGTAAACAATGTTACAAAAAAACCATACGAAGGAATTGGTGGTGAAATAGGCTATACCGCCGGTAGCTTTGGATTAAACCGTGTTACGGCTGATGTAAATGTGCCTTTAAACAAAGACAATACACTATTAGCGCGTATCAATACAGCCTACCATAGTGAGAACAGCTTTCAGGACTATGGTTTTCGAAAGTCTTTCTTTGTTGCTCCCACTATTTCCTACAAAGCTTCAGAAAAGTTATCTTTTTTATTGGTGACGGAATTTATGCAGGAGGAGAAAACCAATCCATTGATGATTTTTCTCGGGCGGAGTCAACCGCTGCAATTTAAAAACCTCGACGATTTGAACTACGATAGGAAGTTGTCGCTTACCAGCAACGAACTTTCTGTTAAATCACCCAGGTATAATATACAAGCCCAAATGACTTATAAACTGTCGGACAAATGGACTTCCCAAACAGTGTTATCTAACGGACAGACAAATTCAAACGGATATTATACTTACCTATACGATAATGAGGATGGACACCGTGATTTTGGATTGTGGGCTACGAAAACAAACGGCACCACTTACACTACCGATATACAGCAGAATTTTACCGGCGATTTTAATATAGGTTCTTTTAGAAACCGGGTACTTGTGGGGCTGGATTATTTCAACAGAAAGGTATCCAACTCGGGTACCGGTTATGCCAGAATACATAATGTAAACTTGCAGGGTGAAATCAATTACCGCGACCCCGACAATCCTGGAGAAGATATACCAACAACCTATCTGACAAAAGCTTCAGTTGATGCAAGACTGGCGTCTGCCAAAGGATATCCATGGAGCCCTACAGATGAGGCCTATAGTACGTATATATCTGATGTGTTTAATTTTCTGCCACAATTGTCTGCAATGGCAAGCTTGCGGGTAGATCATTTCAAAACCAGTGATTACGGGCAAACTACATTGTCGCCCAAATTGGGTATCATGTACCAACCTGTCAAGGATCAGGTATCGGTTTTTGTAAATTATATGGATGGGTTCAGAAATATAGCACCCGGCGTGGTGGTAGATGATGCCGGTACTCCGACCGGCGTAACCAGAAACTTTAGGCCGGAACATGCAACACAGTTTGAAGCAGGCATCAAAACCAACCTGGTGAAAAACAGGCTGACAGCCACCGTTAGTTACTACGACATAACCGTTGAGGATATCGTGATGACAGACCCTTCCAATATTTTCAATTCCATACAAGGCGGTAAAGCCGGTAGCAAAGGTTTTGAAGCTGATATTCAAACAAGTCCGTTTGAAGGATTAAACCTGCTTATTGGATATAGTTATAACGATAGTAAAGTATTAAAAGGTGACGTCGGTCAGAAGAATTCATGGTTTGAGCAGGGCAAAAGACCCTTGTATGCCGGTCCCGTTCACCTGGGGAATGCCTGGGCTACTTACAAAATACCAACCGGAAAGTTGAATGGTTTTGGAATTGGTTTCGGTGGCAACTACGTGGGAGAGAATCTTACGTTGAACCTATCCGAGACTGGTAATTTTATTATTCCGGCTTATACAGTTTTAAACGGATCCCTTTTTTATAATGCCAGTAAGTTTCGCATCGGGTTCAATCTAAATAATATAACCAATAAAGGTTATGCCGGCGGATGGAGCACGGTGAATCCGCAAAAGACCAGAAATTTTGTGCTGAGTTTGACCTATAAGTTTTAGGTCAAGAAATGAATAAGCTTCTGGTTTTGAAAAGAAAAAACTGAAATATACCCGAAAACCAGTATGAAAAAATACCGAATTGATGCGATTGAAGTCCCAGGCTGCTTCTGCTAGTTTTGAATGATAAAACAGCAGAGGTATGAAAATGGATATCGTTCGAGTTTTTTGTTTCGGCTTTTTTTGTAGTTTTCTATTATTGTCTTGCAAAAAAGACAATTCTTCTACTCCGGGTAATGTGGAAAGTGTGGTGTTGATTGCGGATACAGAGATGGGATACGGCGGTTATTACTACGATGTATACAAGCCCTGGGTCTTATTCAAAAATGGAAAATTTGTTAAGGAACCTCGTGTACCAATGGATGAACTGGATTTAAATAATCTTACCAAAGAGATGGCTGCCTCCTGGGGTGACTATACATATAAAAGTGATAAAGAATTGTCATTAGTTTACGCAGACGGACAAACCAATACCAAGAGAATAGGTAGTAAGGCAAGTCCGGCGAATGCTAACGAAACGCTTGATGGACATTTTAGTTCTATTTCTGGAGGAGGAAACCTTGCATGGGGTGGTAGCGTTGGAATTTTAGCCTACGCCCGGATGTCTTTTACAGAAGATGGACATTACACTACAGAACGTATTACAGGCGGCAATAGCAGCAGTCATGCTGCTTATCAAACCAATACTACTTCGGGAACGTATAATATCGATGGTGACTATAGTATTAAACTTACAGCTAACAATGGACAATCAAAACGTTTTTTCTTTTGTTGGTTTAGCGGTGCCAACCGACATTTTAGATTATCGGGCAGAACGTTTTCGAGGAACTAAAGCTGGTGAATTCAATTGTGAAAACTGTTAATTTTATTTTGTAAAAAATAATGATGATTTTTTTTGCATTATAATGGAAACAAATTCGGGATATCGTTGGATGCATTTAAAAAATGGAACAGGTTGTGCAGCTATTGTTACATTGGATGTTTATAAAAATAGTTTTAAGACGAATAAAATAGTTGAGTGTTATTCAGGAAAGGGATTTACAAGTCAGGGGCACATTGAGGACGTTTCTGAATTGGGATATGATTCCTGGAAAATAGCAGCCAGAAATGGCTTGGAGTATGCTTTCTCATTGCTTGATAATTTTTGGACTGTCCATATTAAAAATATTCAGGGACGAGATCTTACAGATACAAATGCCGCAACGGTTGGATATACAACCATGCTCGCTTTTTTTGACAAAGTTGATTATAAACTCGACCCCAAAGAAGATGAATGAATTTCAGGACTTGGTATCACAAAGTTGGACTAAGCCATTTGTCGATTATATTCCAGACTTTTTTGCTTTGACACTTACAGAATATAATCAATAGTGTTTGCCGATTAAGTGATGCTTCTTCTGAGCATATCATTAATTATTTTCTTTCGCTGCAATATCATTTAATATCAACAGCGCATGTTCGCGGGAGTTTTCAATAAACCAGCTATGGGTGTCCATTCCGCCACACACAACGCCGGCTAAATAAATATTTGGCATATTTGATTCGTTGGTAGCGGGCTTATAATCTGGTTTCAGCAAGCCATCCTCCGACAAATTGATGCCAATTGTTTTTAGTAAACTAAAATCCGGTTGGTAACCGGTCATCGCTATTACGTAATCATTTTCTATGGTTACAATTCCTTCCGGCGTTTTAATTTCTATATGATGTTCTGTTATGGCGTGTACCGTCGAAGAAAAATAAGCTTTAATACTTCCTTCTGCTATCCTGTTTTCAATATCCGGCTTCACCCAATACTTCACACGCCTGCCAATTTCCTTCTCCCGGATGATCATCGTAACATCGGCCCCTTTTCGATAAGTTTCCAGGGCTGCGTCTACGCCAGAATTGTTAGCCCCCACTACCACTACTTTCTGCATGGCGTAAAAATGAGGGTCTTTGTAATAATGGGTTACTTTGGGTAATGTTTCACCCGGTACATTCATCAGTACCGGAATGCCGTAGAAGCCGGTAGCCACAATAATATATTTAGCCGTATAGGATCGCTTACCCGACACCACTTTATACAAGCCAGATAGCGGTTGCACGGACAGCACTTCCTCCTGCAATCTTACTTTTAGATCGGCAGACACGCAGGCCCTTCTGTAATACTCCAATGATTCATTTCGGGTAGGTTTAGCCGATATGGATACAAAAGGGATTCCTCCTATCTCCAGTCGTTCAGAAGTAGAGAAAAAGGTCATATTGTATGGGTAGTTGTATAGCGAGTTTACCAAACAACCTTTTTCAAGAATGCAGTAATTAATTTTTTTCTTCTTTGCTTCCAGTGCACAAGCCAGTCCTATAGGGCCACCGCCTATAATGATTAAATCAAAATGCTCCATAAAATTTTTATTTCTGCGTAATGCTGTATCAGAACAAAAGGCAAGTAACCCCGAACATAATCAAGCAAATGCAAATTTATTGATTTAAAAGCAGTATTTTCATGCATTATTCTGATGATTAATGTCAGATTGTCCTGTGGTTTTGGATTGCTTCATTAATAAATTATTGCATTTATGGAATTTCTTATTTCTTACGGATGGCTAATATTTATAGTCGTCATTATTTTCAGCGGACTGGTAACTGTCAATCAGGGTACAATTTCTGTTGTAACCATGTTTGGTAAGTATCGTCGCATATTAAATCCTGGGTTGAATTTTAAAATTCCAGTACTGGAACAGATTTATAAAAGAGTTTCTGTTCAAAACAGGTCCGTAGAATTAGAATTTCAGGCGGTGACTTCGGATCAGGCCAATGTGTACTTTAAAAATATGTTATTGTATGCCGTGCAAAATTCTCAGGAGGAGACCATTAAAAAAGTAGCCTTTAAATTTATCACGGACAGAGATCTGATGCAGGCACTTACCCGTACGATAGAAGGTACCATTCGTTCGTTTGTGGCTACCAAGAAACAGGCCGAGATATTGGGGTTGAGGAAGGAAATAGTGGAGTATGTTAAGGATCAAATCGATACTCTACTGGAGGATTGGGGGTATCACCTGTTGGATTTGCAGATTACCGATATTACGTTTGACAAGGTAATATTGGACAGTATGAGTAAAGTGGTGGCCAGTAATAACCTGAAGGCAGCAGCAGAAAATGAAGGACAGGCTCTGTTGATTACCAAAACCAAAGCCGCCGAGGCCGATGGTAACGCTATAAAAATTGCAGCAGAGGCTGAGCGTTCAGCCGCTCAGCTCAGGGGGCAGGGGGTGGCTCTCTTTAGGGAAGAGGTGGCTAAAGGGATGAGCCAGGCTGCAGAACAGATGAAGCAGGCTAATTTGGATACCAATGTCATATTATTCAGTATGTGGACGGAGGCTATCAAAAACTTTGCAGAGTACGGAAAGGGGAATATTATCTTCCTTGACGGTAGCAGTGACGGCATGCAAAATACCATGAAACAAATCATGGCATTAATGAAAATGGATGCCACGCAAACGATCGAGTAGCTTTTAAAAGGTATTTATTTCTGATAAAGACACAAAAAACATCCTCATTGACAGGGAAACCTCCAATGAGGATTTTTTTTGCCCCAATTGTACCAGGAAATCGAAAATTAGCCTTTTGCCAAACTGAAACTTATTCACAACGTCCATATTCTCGAATCGGCTATTCTTCTCTTTTGTTATATTTGCCGCAATTTCAAACTAAAATAATTAGCATATTGGCTGATTATTCCCTAACCGATAAAGCTTTATACAAATATGGCTGAAGCAAAACAGAATACATTTGAATACACAGAAGACTCGATAAAGTCGCTGGATTGGCGGGAGCATATCCGACTGCGGCCAGGCATGTACATCGGGAAGTTGGGAGATGGTAGCAGTGCCGATGATGGTATATATGTGCTATTGAAGGAGGTGCTCGACAACTGCATAGACGAACATATGATGGGCTACGGCCGTCAGATAGATATTACCGTAGAAGAAAAAACAGTGACTGTTAGAGACTACGGTAGAGGCATTCCATTGGGAAAAGTAGTGGATGTGGTGAGTAAGATCAATACCGGTGCAAAATATGATAGCCGTGCTTTCCAGAAATCTGTCGGGTTAAATGGTGTGGGTACAAAGGCGGTGAACGCGTTGAGCAATTATTTTAAGGTAACGGCTATACGCGACGGTAAGGAAAAAACCGCCGAATTTGAAAGAGGGGTTTTATCCAAAGAGCACAAGGAAGCAAAATCCAGTGAAAGCAATGGCACAGAAGTCACTTTTACGCCCGACGATACGGTGTTTAAAAACTACCACTATCGCCAGGATTATATAGAAGACCTGCTTTGGAACTATTGTTACCTGAATGCGGGTCTGGTTATAACCCTGAACGGGAAAAAGTATGTAAGTAAAAATGGTCTGCTGGATCTGTTGCAACGTAAAACCAACGAAGATGAGCTTCGTTATGGAATCATACACCTGAAAGGGGAAGATATTGAAGTGGCGATTACTCACAACAACGACTATGGTGAGGAGATTTTCAGTTTTGTAAATGGTCAATACACTACACAAGGTGGCACCCACCAGCAGGCCTTCCGGGAGACTTTTGTGAAAGTAATAAGAGATTTTTATAAGAAGGACTACGATACGTCAGATATCCGGCAGAGCATTGTGGCGGCAGTTGCAGTAAGAGTAGTAGAACCTGTTTTTGAGAGCCAGACGAAAACAAAACTGGGTTCTCAGTACATGCACGAAGGGGGGCTCAGTATGAAGAACTTTATGCTGGAATTTTTATCTAAGGAATTGGATAACTATCTGCATAAAAATCCCGCTATAGCAGAAGCGTTGAAAAAGAGGATTGAGCAAAGTGAGAGAGAACGCAAAGACCTGGCAGGCATTAAAAAACTCGCAAACGAAAGAGCGAAAAAAGCTAACCTGCACAACCGAAAATTGAGAGATTGTCGTATACACCTGAATGCGGAGCCTCCTTCCAAAGGAAAGGAAGAGTTTTACGCCAGGCAACTGGAGAGTACAATTTTCATTACAGAAGGAGACTCTGCCAGTGGATCTATTACAAAAGCCCGGGATGTAGAAACCCAGGCGGTATTCAGTTTACGAGGTAAGCCTTTGAATTCGTTTGGGCTAACAAAAAAAGTGGTGTACGAAAACGAAGAGTTCAATCTCCTGCAGCATGCTTTGAATATCGAAGAAGGTATAGAAGGATTGCGATACAATAATGTAGTAATAGCTACGGATGCCGACGTTGATGGTATGCATATTCGTCTGTTGCTGCTTACATTTTTCTTACAGTTTTTCCCGGACCTGGTGAAGAAGGAACATGTTTATATATTGGAGACACCGCTTTTCAGGGTGCGTAACAAACAGACTACTATTTATTGTTATGACGAGACTGAGAAACAGGCAGCTGTAAAAAAACTGGGCGGTAAACCGGAGATTACCCGGTTTAAGGGGTTGGGAGAAATTTCACCCGATGAATTCGGGAGATTTATTAGTTCGGACATGCGGACGCAGCCGGTGAAAGTATTGCCTGAAACGCACTTGCAGCAATTGCTGGAATACTATATGGGAAAAAATACGCAACAACGCCAGGACTTTATTATTGAGAACCTGAAAGTAGAAGTGGACTTAGCCGAAGCGGAGACAGAGGTGGAAACAGCCTAACCGATAACAATTATTTTTTGAAACCTTTATGATACATATTGTTTTTAATGAAGCAGATGTGACCATACTGCAACAGGCGATTGAAATGGACGAAACGTTGCAGGGACCGGTAATGCATATACAGGATGATTATGCGGTAGGTCCCATTCAAAATAGTTACGTGGGAGAGGGCATTAATGCCCGCAAAGACTGGTGGCGGGACGTATTAAGTGGTGGTGATTTGAATGGTAAGGTGGACGACGAAAGTGTAGATGATTATAAGAAAATTGCGGAACTGGTAGGGACGCTCCGGCGGGAAGCCGAACAAATTGTATGGATTTGGGCTGCACAGAATAAACACGATGTAAGCGGATATTACTGGCTGACGCATTACATGAAAGAGTTTCAGGGAAGAGTATTCATTTTGTACCTGAACAACCTGCCTTTCATTAACGAAAAAGGACAGATATTCTATCCCACCTGGCTACACACCATTCCACCGAAAGAGTTTTTGAAAGCAAAAAAGTTGGCCAGACCTATAACACTCAGCGAATTTGAAATAGACCCTGACGAATGGATTCGTCTTGGAAAAGAAGAGAAAGGTGTTCGGATATTGGAAGGCGGAAAGAAACTGGTGCAGGCTGATTATGATTTCTACGATACAGAGTTGAAAAAGTTTATTACGAAAGACTGGCAGAAAGCCAGTAAGGTGATCAGTCAGTTTTTATCCAAGGCAAAAAACACGACCGGAGATATGTACCTGCTCTGGCGTATAAAGAAAATAATAGGGGCTGGGGAGTTAGATGTTCAGGGAGAAGTAAAAAATATGAAAGATTTTGAGATAAAGCAAAAAGGGGAAGAAGCCTCATAAGGTCGTCAAAAATGATATCCAATATTAATTTGCGTTTCAAAAAATCAAATACGGGATTTATTTTATTCCTGGCATTTAGCGCATTGATGTTGGTTCATCTTCTATTTACATTTTCCGGTTTCTATGGCAACGACGACATTAACTATGCCCGGTATGCAGCTCAATTACTCCATGGAGGCGTTATTCTAGATCCCGCCAATCACTACGCTTTAAGATGGACCTGCATCTATACAACGGCGTTTTTCTTTCAATTGTTCGGTATCAACGAAGTAAGCAGTGCATTGTTTTCTTTCACTTCTTTGATTGGCTCGGCATTTATAATACATAAAATAGTTGCCAGGCAGTCTGTGCAAGTATTGCTGTATACGTATATTCTTTTTTTTCTGAGTTTCATGGTGGTGTTTTATGTGCATCGCTTGTTGCCAGATACGGGTATTTGCTTCCTGGTACTGTTAGCTTATTTTTTTTATTATAAACAAAAGTTTGAGCAGCAGTCAACTATTTTGATGGCGCTCGGTTTTTCGTTTTCGCTTTTTTTGGCTGTTTTAACAAAGGAGTCAATAATTATTACGCTGCCGCTTTGGTTATATTTTATAGTAACCGATTGTATGGCAGGGAAGCGGATACGTTTTTGGGGATGGGTACTTGCTTTTTCTGCCATACTTATAGCAGGCTATTTGTATTACTGGTTTGTTGAAACAGGCGATTGGCTTTTTCGGTATCACGCTTTGATGGCTAATCATGAAGCGGGCGGTGGGCAAACCTATCAGGCGTTAGGATGGTTAGCACTAACCAAGCGATTGGTGTTTGAATTATGGAATTCTTTTTTACTGAGCGGCGACTTTCAATACCTGGTCTTTGCGGTAGCTTCCGTTGTATATCGCAGAACTGTTTTTGAAACAGAGCGACAGTGGCATATATGTCTGTCTTTTTTTATACTGCTGTTGTGTGCAAATTTTATGTCTTATTCTTTAAGTGGCTACAATCCATTGTTGCCCGACCCCCGGCATTATATGTTTTTGTTACCCTTTGCTGCCGTAGCCGGTGGTTATATGATCAAAGCCTATTTAAGAACGCCGGAAAAATATTCCGGTCTGGTATGGATGTTTGTGATTGCGGATCTATTTCTGTTGTTTTCGGAAATCGGGTTTACCAAATATGTCTATATTCTTATTACATTACTATTGTTGTTTTATAGGATAGCACATAAGTATGGTATTCGTTTTTTTACCTCGCGGCTAATGGTCTGCGGATTAATATTGGTTTTTGGGCTGAATTTTGTTAATGGTTTTGTTCGTCCACGCTATCCATATTATTTCGACCAAAAAAGACTGCTGGAAGATTTTTCTCGTGATGTGTCGAAGCCGTCGGTTGTAATTGGCGGCGACGGGCTAACGGCAGAGTTATCTGAATTTATGTTGCGGTTTCGGATGGAGAATATTCAGTTTGTAGATCCTGCGGCCGGACTTTTTACATGGAAGAATGATACAGATTACTTTTTACTTGTAAATAGAGACTACGACAAGGCTTTTAATATAAACACTGCCGTGTGGATCAATCAGTTTAAGCTGGACGAATCCAATGTTATGCATAGAGAAAACAATGTTGTCTTGTATAGAATAGCAACAGAAAGGAACCTCGAACAATAATAAAAGAATTAGTGATATATGAAAAACGAAAATGGAATAACGGATCAGTATAAGACATGGTTTTTAGACTATGCGTCTTACGTGATATTGGAACGGGCTGTACCCGCTATTGAAGACGGGCTAAAACCTGTGCAGCGCCGCATTCTGCATGCCATGAAAGAGATGGATGATGGACGGTTCAATAAGGTGGCTAATATCATTGGGCAGGCTATGCAGTTTCACCCGCATGGTGATGCCTCTATTGGCGATGCATTGGTGAATATGGGGCAGAAGAACTTACTGATTGAAACCCAGGGTAACTGGGGGGATGTGAAAACAGGTGACAACGCCGCCGCCGCCCGTTATATTGAGGCCAGACTGAGTAAGTTTGCGCTGGAAGTGGCGTTTAACGCAAAAACGACTGAATGGCAATTAAGTTATGACGGTAGAAAAAATGAACCGGTAACGCTACCTATGAAGTTTCCGTTGTTGCTGGCACAAGGGGCAGAGGGGATTGCGGTGGGGCTTTCTACCAAAATATTACCGCATAATTTTTGTGAGTTAATCGAATCCTCGATCAAATACTTGCGGGGCAAAAAGTTTGAATTGTATCCCGATTTTCTGACCGGGGGTATTATTGATGTAACGAATTATAATGAGGGAAAACGGGGCGGAAAAGTGCGGGTGCGGGCCAGGATAGAAGAGGTTGACAAAAAAACTATTGCAATCCGGGATGTGCCCTATGGTGTTACCACCGTACAATTGATGGATTCGATAGTGAAAGCTAATGATCAGGGGAAAATTAAGATCAAAAAGGTAACAGACAATACGGCAGCCAACGTAGAAGTACTGGTAGATCTGGCCCCTGGTATTTCCACCGATATTACCATTGATGCATTGTATGCTTTTACGGATTGTGAAGTCAGTATTTCTCCTAATGCATGCGTAATTGTAGACCAGAAACCCCGGTTCATGAGTGTACATGAACTATTAAGACATTCTGCCGACCTTACGAAAGACCTACTGAAGAAAGAACTGGAAATAAAGCTGGCGGAATTACTGGAGAAATGGCATTATACTTCCCTGGAGAAAATTTTCTTTGAAGAAAAAATTTATAAGGAACTGGAGAAGAAGCATGAAACCTGGGAGAAGGTATTAGAAGCCATCGACAAGGCATTTGTACCTTTTAAAAAACAGTTGAAGCGGGAGGTTTCCAGGGAAGATATTATAAAACTAACGGAAAAGCCTGTACGCCGTATCTATAAACTGGATATTGATGATTTGATTGCGCAGATAAAAGGAATTGAAGGCGAGATTAAGCAGGTGAAACACGATTTGAATAACCTGGTTGATTTTACGGTAAGTTATTATGAAAATTTGCTGAAGAAGTATGGAAAAGGTCGCGAGCGTAAAACTGAAATAAAACTATTTGAAGCCATTCAGGCAAAACAAGTAGCCATTGCCAACGCCAAATTGTATGTAAATCGCGCAGAAGGGTTTATTGGTACCGGACTAAAAAAGGATGAGTTTGTTGAAGACTGTTCTGACCTGGACGATATCATCGCTTTTACCAAGCGAGGCATCATGAAGGTGGTGAAGGTATCTGACAAGGTATTTATAGGGAAAGATATATTGCATGTAGCGATATTTAAAAAGGGAGATGAAAGGACCACTTACAATATGGTTTACCTGGATGCAAAGTCTGGTGTAACCTATGCAAAGCGATTTAATGTTACGGGTATCACAAGGGATAAAGAGTATGATCTCACAAGGGGGGCAGACAAGAGTAAAGTGCACTATTTTTCGGTGAACCCCAATGGTGAGGCCGAGGTGGTAAAAATAGTCTTGAGCCCCAACAGCCCAGCCCGTAATAAGGAATTGGATTTTTACTTTGAGGAGCTGGAAATTAAGGGCAGAAGCAGCATGGGCAACCAGGTGACTAAATACCAGGTGAAGTCGGTTAAGTTTAAAGAGGCGGGTCGTTCTACACTAAGTGCCATCAAACTTTGGTTTGATGATACCTTCGGAAGATTGAATACCGAGGAAAAAGGGAAATACCTGGGCAAATTTGATCCGGAAGACCGGTTACTGGTGGTATACAGCAATGGTAATTATGAAATAGCGGACCTGGAGCAAACGCAAAAGTTTGATGCCGAAAACGTGGTGTTAATAGAGAAGTTCGATCCGGAAAAGATTGTAACGGCGGTGTATCTGGACAATGAAAAACTACAATTTAATGTGAAGCGGTTTAAGATAGAAACAACCACATTGAAGAGTAAGTTTCTGTTTATTAAAGATGGAGAGGGTAATCGCCTGGAAGTGGTAACAACAGCTGCGGAACCTGTTTTGCTGATACAAACAGGTAGGGGCGCACAGGCACGCAGCTCGAAAATTAAGATTAGCAAGGTGGTAGAAGTGATGGGATGGAAAGCGGTGGGAGCAAAACTGGCTGACTACAGTAAGAGCACACAAATGGAATGGGAGCCGGGTAAAAAAGATGATAATCAACAACCTGAGTTGTTTTAATAATCAGGTTAGTATTAAATTATATATTTTATCTCTTGTTAGGAATATAAAACCCTGGCATTTATGAGCAAAATAACTGAGCAGCCCTCCCTCTACAGGCATCTGGAAAAAATGTCTGTAGAGGAGTTGACGGCCAACATCAATAGAGAAGATCAGAAAGTAGCTTTAGCGATTGAGCAATCGCTCCCCCGGATAAATGAACTTATAAAGGCAATTGTATCGAAGCTTCAAAACGGGGGACGTATGTTTTACGTAGGGGCAGGTAGCGGCGGCCGACTATCTGTATTAGACGCCATAGAGCTTCCTACCACTTATGGCATAGAGAAAGGCATTGTAAATGTGATATTGGCCGGTGGGCTCAATCACCTGGTAGAAGCGCCGGAAGAAAAGGAAGACGATACGGAAGCAGCCTGGAAGGAGTTGACGACCTGGTCAGTTACCGCAAAAGATATTATTGTTGGTATATCAGCCAGCGGCACCACTCCCTTTGTGTTGGCTGCATTGCAACAGTGTAAAGCCCATAACATCACCACCGGCTGTATTGTCAGCAATCCCGATTCTCCTATTGCCGCTATAGCTGATTTGCCGGTAGAAGTAATTACCGGACCGGAATTCCTCACTGGCAGCACCCGTATGAAAGCCGGTACGGCACAAAAGATGCTTTTTGATATGATCAGTACTACCACCATGATTCAATTGGGTAGGGTGGAGGATAATCGTATGGTACATGTAAAACTCATCAACGATAAGATTACAGACCGTGCCGTAAAAATGCTGATGGAAAAGTCTGGCATAGTAGACTACGACCAGGCGAAAACAGTTTTATTGCAGCACGGAAGCGTAAGGGCAGCGATGGATGTTTTGGGATGATCAAAGTAGTCCAAAGTAAGTTCCTTGTTCAGCCGGTAATCTTGAAACATTTGAATATAACTGGGAATTGGGTTACCTTACGGAAAGCACCGTATGCAGAAAGTTGTTCTCATAATTCTGTCGGCTATCGTCATAGTTTGTTGTTCCTGTACTCCTATTGTGCAAAATGACTCTGCCGCTCCTTTGAATGTAGGCGATCCTGCCCCGGCCCTGTTTATAAGCGATTGGTTGAAAGGTAAACCAGTCCAAAAATATAAAAAGGGGACAGTTTATGTCGTGGAGTTTTGGGCGACGTGGTGCATTCCTTGTAAAGCGGCAATGCCACATCTCTCCGAATTAGCGCGCAAACACAAAGTTGATGTTACATTTATTGGTGTGGATGTAATGGAACAAAAAAATACCAGTTTAGAGGATGTAAAGGCTTTTGTGGATAGCATGGGGAACAATATGGATTACTTGGTGGCGGTGCAGGACAGTAACCTGATGGAGAGAAACTGGATGGAAAGTTCGACAGAACGGGGAATCCCGAAAACCTTTGTGATAGACAAAACCGGTAAGCTTGCCTGGATTGGGCATCCCGGTAAACTTGAAGATGTTTTGACTCAAATACTTAATGACAATTGGGACCTGCAAGCAATACGCAACAAACGAAATGAGGATACTTATCTGAAAGTACTTGAAGATTCCTTAATTTGGGAATTTAGCTTATCAAAATACAAAGGCGACCGGTTAAATGCAGATGATCCGGGTTCACCAGATTCACTGCTGGCAGCGGTTGACAGGATAATAACGTTAGAACCCCGGTTGAAATATACTCCTCGAATGGCCATATATACTTTTTCCGCTTTACTTAAAGTTGATCAGCAGAGGGCATACGAATATGCTAAAATGGCCATGGTAACCACTACCTATGATGAACCGGTTTATAGCATCATTGGTAGAAAAATTAGTTATGAATTAGAAAAGCAGAAGTTTATCTCTAAAATATACAGGTTGGGAGCAGAAGCATATCAATTGGAAATAGACAATCTGGTGTACCCTGAACTTGTTGATATTTCTAAATTGTACAGTGAAATGGGGTTACTGTATTGGCTTTCCGATGATAATCAGGATGCTATAGCAGCTCAGCGAAAAGCTATTGAGGCACTCAAAGAACAGAAGGATTTCGAAAAAAGGATTTTGGATTCGCTTGAATCCCGACTGCATATGATGTTGGCATTGTAGTCTTGTACGACTTTTGCAGCTAAAGTTCTCCCCAGTCCTCTAAAATTCTACCCATATCTTTGTTATGTGACAGCGCTTCAAAAAAAGTCAAAATTTATAAAGGACACCGCCCTTCGCCTGGGTTTTGATTTTTGCGGTATCGCCGCTTCGCAAAAGCTGGACGATGATGCATTTGTATTGGAGAAATGGCTGAACAAAGGAATGCATGGATCTATGCACTATATGGAGAATCACTTTGATCTTCGGATAGATCCTTCCCGGTTGGTACCGGGCGCCAAATCTGTCATCACATTTCTAAAAAATTACTATCCGGCACAGCAACAGGATGTTGAAGCTCCTAAAATATCCAAGTATGCGTACGGGCAGGACTACCATGAAGTCATCCGGTCGCATATGAATGAGTTACTGCAAGTATTGCGTGAAAAGTTTGGTGAAATTAATGGGAGAGGTTTTGTGGATTCGGCTCCCGTGCTGGAAAGAACATGGGCACAGAAAAGTGGATTGGGCTGGGTAGGCAAAAACGGCAACCTGATTCATAAACAGGCAGGCTCGTTTTTTTTTATTGCGACCCTTATTACCGACCTGTCTTTAGAATATGATGATCCCTATGTGAAGGACTTTTGCGGCACCTGCACCCGCTGTATCGATGAATGCCCCACGCAGGCAATTCTCCCCAATAAAACCATTAATGGTAGTCAATGCATATCCTATTTCACCATTGAACTGAAGGAACTGATACCGGATGAAATGAAGGGGAAGTTTGATAATTGGATGTTTGGTTGCGATACCTGCCAGGATGTTTGCCCCTGGAACCGATTTAGTACGCCCCATAAAGAAGCAGGTTTTGAACCCGTAAAGGAAATACTGAACCTCACTACACAAGAGTGGGAATCAATGACGGAAGAACAGTTTAAAAAAACATTTAAAGACTCTCCGCTTAAGCGTAGCAAATGGAAAGGTATTCAGCGAAACCTGAAGTTTATAAAGGGGGAATAGTTGTTAGAAAACACCTTTTTTAACCGACTTTCAACACCCGTTTAGTTAAATCTTTTATTTATACTCGAACCGGATTTATTTCAAAACTTTCAATCAATTTTCTTCGATACTTTTTGCTTTACTTTTTTCCGCAAAAAAGTAAAAAAGAAATAGCAATGAGAACAATTCTACAGCCAGATTGAATATATCTGATAACTTATTTTGCCTTAACTAAACGGCATTGATCCCGTGTTAGGCAATTAGTTTTTTGGGACTGTGTTGTATTCTTTAGCATTTTTGATGGTAATCATATGTATATAATTACTATAGTTCCGTACAACACCAGAATTTATCGGAGCGGTCGCCAAAAACTAAGGCAAAATCTTAAATAGCCCTGTTTACATCAAATCCTTCCAATTCCTTTACTACAGCACTCAGGAATGTGGAGCCTAGCGCCCCATCTATTACCCGGTGGTCGTAACTGAGTGAAAGAAACATCATATGCCGGATGGCAATGCTGTCGCCCTGTTTGGTTTCTACCACTACAGGCCGTTTCTTGATGGCACCAATAGCCAATATAGCTACCTGCGGTTGGTTGATAATGGGGGTGCCCATCAGGCTACCAAAACTGCCAATATTGGTAACAGTAAAGGTTGCTGCGGTTGTATCGTCGGGTTTCAGTTTGCTGTTTCTGGCAGCATTTGCCAGGTGATTAATTTTTTTAGTAAGCCCGGTCAGGTTGAGAAAATCAGCCTCTTTAATAACCGGTACAATCAGGTTGCCGGATGGCAAGGCCGTTGCCATACCGATGTTAATATCCTTGCGGACAATTATTTTATCGCCATCCACGCTGGCATTGAGCCAGGGATGTTTTTTTATACATTTTACAACTGCTTCGATAAACAGCGGAGTGAAAGTAAGTTTATCTCCTTCCTGCTCTTCAAAAGCTTTCTTTACTTTATCACGCCACAACACGATGTTGGTAACATCACACTCTGCAAAGCTGGTGACATGGGCAGCCGTTTTCCTGCTATCAATCATATGCTTTGCAATCATTTTGCGCATACGATCCATTTCAACTATCTCAACATTATCGCCATAGTCTTTATCATCGGTCGCTACTGTTTCGGTAGGGTCAGATTTTTCAATTACTGTATTCAGGACAGACTTGCCGGAGGGGCTATTCAATTTCCTGCCGGTTTCCAGCCATTGGAGGATATCTTTTTTTGTAACCCTGCCTTCGTTACCTGTGCCAGGTATTTGTTCCAGTTCTGCCAGTCCTATGCCTTCATTAGCGGCTATATTCAGTACCAAAGGCGAATAGAAACGCGCAGCACCCTGCAGTTTGGGCACCGATACCTGTGTCGGCTGATAAGGGATTTCTTTTACCTCTATATCTTCGGATATTGTTGCGGGCTTTTCTACGATTGGTTCGGCAGGCGTTTCCTTCGTATATAGTACACCGTTTGTATTAATTCTGGCTATAATGGCACCAATAGGTACCACATCATTTTCCTGAAACAATAAGGTTTCTATCGTACCCTCTGCTGAAGAAGGTACCTCGCTGTCAACCTTATCGGTTGCAATTTCCAGCAAAGTCTCATCCAAGTTTATATGTTCACCCTCCTTTTTGTGCCAGCGTAAAATGGTTGCTTCCATTATACTTTCACCTAATTTGGGCATCACCAGGTCAACTATAGCCATACAATAATTTATACGTTTTTTCTAAGGCAATTGATGTCATATGATTCGTTAAAAACAATGGGTATTAAGGTATTATTGAGAATAACGAATCGGTTCAAAGGTAAGTATTGCAATTTAATTTTAAAATGCTTCCGTCTTTCCGGTTCGAAAGACAGCTTACAAGGGGGTGATCACTGGGTTCTAAACGGATGAAATTATATTTAATGATCTGATAATTAGATTGTTAACTAGTTCTGTGCCGGCTCGGCTGAATTGCTGGTCAATGCGATTGGCAACAATAGCACTCAGGCTGAGACAATGATGCCCCAACAAATTTCCCAAACCATAAATTCCCGCCGTTTCCATTTCGAAATTACTAATGCGCAGCATACCCAAGCGAAAACTCTGAAGATGATCAATTAGTTCCGGAAAAGCCAGCCCCAACCGAAGAACCCTTCCCTGTGGTGCATAAAAGCCCGGACAGGTAACAGTAATCCCCTGGTGAAAATTATTTACAAAATGTTTTAACAAACTTACACTCGCACTGGTGACGTACGGCGTGGGATTTAATTGTGTGTGTGTGATAAAAGCCTGCAATAGGGCTTTTTCCTCTTCGTTAGGTTCATGACGGTAAAAATGAAGCAGGTTGTCGATACCAATACCATTAGTGCTGGCGACAAAGCTGTCAACGGGTATATCTGCTTGCAATGAACCAGAGGTGCCGATCCGGATAATCTGCAATTGGGTAAATGTTTCCTTCGTTTGACGGGTTGCCAAATCAATATTCACCAATGCATCCAGTTCATTCAGTACAATATCAATATTATCGGTGCCAATACCTGTAGAGACTACCGATAGTCTCTTTTTTCCGAGCCAGCCGGTATGGGTCACAAACTCGCGATGATGCCGTCGTACTTCAATCTGGTCGAAGTGTTTGCTCACTTCCTGCACCCGGTCAGGGTCGCCAACGGTTATTATCCAGGGCGCCAGTTCATCCGGCACCAGGTCCAGGTGGTATACGCCCCCCCGGCTATTAAGTATCAATTCTGATTCTGCGATCCTTTGCATAAGCTAAATTAATTATTCAGTATCAAAGCTGCAGTTTTAAATAGTTGCGCTTTATAGTAAGCTTTATAGCATTTTTTTCCTTTTATCTGATCTTTTGTGGAATTTTTCAAATTATCGCATCTTCTTCAAAAGCCCTCATATGAGATATACTATATTAATCACCCTTTTGATTTGGTCCTGTAATGGAATCGCCCAGCATCCTGGTTCTGAAGAACCTGAATCAGTAGAGCCTTTTAATGAATTTACCCGGCACCAAAATGGCTTTATCTATCCGGACAGTACAATCAACCAATTGAAGTTTATAGTGGACTCCTTCAGTATAAAATTTCGCAACTGTACTGTAAATCAATCTTATTTTTCTCTGCCGCATTCCAAAGCACATTTTATATCTGTACAAGGCAAACAAAGTCGAATTGTGAAAAAGCTATTGGAAAAGGGACTGCCATATGATTCTGTTTTTAAAGCGGTCAAAGACATGATTGTAAAGGAAGATCTGGTAGTTGTAAAATCGTCGTACTCCAATTACGAAGGCAAACAATACATCAATTACTTCAGTCTTCCATCTGAAAGGTCCAGGGATTTGTCTATTGAAAATTATAAAGCGCCAACAGATGGGAAGGGGCGCTGGGTATTTAATTATGAGAAGGCAGGAAAGTATACGGATGAAGGGCTGGAAGGGTTTTATTTTTTGGAAGATTTTAAACAGGTAACTATCCCCGAGCAATATGCCCGGATGATCCAGTATTCTAATTGTATGATCGACACAACAGCTACTATCTTTAATGATGCCAGGTATGATTACCAACTTTTGAGGGACAAGAGTAACTCTAAACTTGCGAGGCTTAGCAAATTGGCAGACAGCCTGTTCCCATATCCGGTATACGATGAGTATAATTATGAAAAATGGCAGGACAGTGTACAGCTTTGCAATATCCGCAGAAGGGTGGGGCTGGATAGCCTATTCAGGTTTGATGCAGGTTTTAAATATTTATTTAACGACGTATATAATGAAGCCCTTAAGACTGGCTATTCTTCGGATATGTTTGAAGATATGGTTCAACGTTTTGTGTCTCCTAAAAAAGCATTGGAGTTAAAAAGGCGAAGAAAAGTGGTGGGGATGTGCAGCCAGGACGAACGTCCGAGAGAACATGCCTTTAATATTGCAGTGCTATCCGCGACTTCTCTTAGTTGGGAGATTTTCCTTCGGGCGCACTTAGATATTATGAACGACCGTTTTGAACGTATGAGTGATGGAAGTTATGCCTGGGCGGGTAGAAAAACTTATTTAAGAGAACTGGAAGCCCTGGATATAGATGTACGAAGCCTGTTGCTAGGTATTTGTTTCCGGATAGACAACAGCTCTCCCAATCATTATTTTGGAAGTATTGGTCGTTTGGGCAGGGCATTGGCAGAGTCGGCTGATAAAGAGAAAATACAGTCTGCCATGCTGGAAATAATCGCAGATCCGCAATTGGACATTTACAATAGAACCTTGATGTATTATTTATTTAGAAATTATAATTATTATATACAAGACGAGACCTTGCAAAAATCAAATGCATTGTTGCTAAAGAAAACTGTCAGCGAATCGCCTGATAAAATACTTCTTGAAATGGGAATGCTTGAAGAGCCCAAGGAAGAATGACTTTACTTTTCAGCGAGTATTTATGTAGTAATATAGCAGCGCAACATCTAAATGTATTGAGGAGGATTGGTTTGTACTTCAACCTACGAGTTTTGTCGCGAAAATTACTTCATAGTAAAGTGTTGCAATAATAAAAGTGAGCGGTGATCCAATTACTGTCCAGATGGTGATTGTTATTTTGTTGTCTTTAATAAGATCCTTTTTCAGCACAAAAATGATGGCAATAATCACCAGTGTAAACAAGGCGATGATAAAGCCGTGAATAAGCATTCCATAATTGTCATCGTAATGAAGGAATTACGCTTTATAAAAACTTATCCAGCAGTAGATTGTCTGGATTGCCAACGAAAGCGGTAATTATTTTGTGGAATTTCAATTGTAGAGCAATTAGAGTGTTTATGACTCAGGGCAACGATCAAAAATAATATTTATCTGGAAGAGTTGAAGTAGGTAAATGGTTTATATCTGATGCTTTTTCTTGTTTCATGACGCCGTTTCTTGGAACAAGAAACGGCGTCATGAAGCAAGGAGACCCCACTGGTAATTGCACGTGGAGACACGTGCTCAGGCGAACACCGCCCAAGACGGACTACCGGCTGGTGTGGATACCAGCCGTCGAAAAATGGCTAAGTCCAACTAATGCGGCAGGTAGTAAATTTAAAGATAACCGTTGTTTGATTTTCGTGAGCTATCAACTAAGCTATACCTTTGCGCATATTTTGCCCGGAGAAAGCTATTATCACTCTGGGTAAAGTGGTTATGAAGAACTATATCTATGATGTTTACGATAAGGTAAGAGTACTGATTCAACCGGTGTATCTCCGTAATCAATCTCAGCGTACCCGGGCGTTGTTGGCCGTTGGGGTAGTATGTATCCTTTGGGGTACTACCTGGCTCGCCTCCAAAAAAGGGGTGCAGTATATGCCGGCTTTACAGTTGGCTGGTATCCGCCAATTGACTGCCGGCATCATATATATTGTCTACCTGTATTATAAGGGTTTTCGTTTACCTACCCGGCAACAATTGATTCAGTTTTTTTTGATGGGTATGCTCCTCATTGTTATTAATAATGGATTCAGCACCTGGTCGATGAAGTATATGCCCAGTGGTTTGGGAGCAGTCATTGGCGCTGCATCACCTTTATGGATTGCCTTGCTGAGTACCTATGTATTTAAAGAAACCAAACTCAACGTGATCACCATTGTTGGATTGGTTTTAGGTACGGGTGGTATTCTTTTTATATTCTCTGATTATCTGCATGCTTTGTTGAATTCCTCTTTTTCTATTGGCATTGTACTGAATGTAATTGCCTCCATTGCCTGGGCGTTCGGTACCATATACACCGTTAAAAATGCGAAAAATGTAGATCCATATTTTAGTTTAGGTTGGCAGATGTTGTTAGGAGGGATTGTCTTGTTGGTGGCGTCCAGGATAACGGGACAATATATCCCGGTGCGGGATATTCCAATGCAGTCTGTTTTTTCAATCAGCTACCTGGTGTTAGTAGGATCTGTTATTACTTACTCTGCTTTTATTTATGCATTAAAACGGTTGCCCGCAGCCCAGGTATCTGTGCACGCTTATGTGAATCCAATTGTTGCTTTAGTTGTGGGTGCTTTGCTCAACAATGAAAAGCTCAATTTCATTATAGCAGGCGGCACGGCCATCACGCTGGTGGGTATTTACCTGGTGAATACCGGTTTTAAAAAACAGCGCCGGGAGCATTAATTCCCACAACCTCATTTAGCCAGCGTTCATATATTTTTTTCCACCTGGTTGTCTGTTGGTTGGTACCCAAAAAAGTATTGTGCCAGATGGTTATCATCCTGCCGTTCACCTGGCGGATGATACCATATAAAGCTTTCAATTCCTCGAAAGCTTGTTCGGGTGTAAGTTTTTGGTAGTAATAAGCGGTAGCATCCATAAAGCAAAATGGATGAATGGTGAGTGCTGTTGCCTCTTCTTTCTCCAGGTGATACCAGCGGAAGGGGCTGGCAATGGAAGCCCTGAATCCATTCATGCCGCTATAGCCCATAGAGAATTCTTGCTTGATACCATTTTGCAGAAGATGCTCATAGGTACCAGGTATATGTAGGCGCAAAAAATGTTGCCTGCTATCAGTTACGGGGCCTGTGATACTCTCCAGTAATGTAATTTCTTCCCGAAGCAGTGTTGTGTTATCGCCGCTTTGCCAGGAGGGGTGTATGCCCACGGTATATTTTTCTGCATGGCGTTTGATAAGATTTTGCATTACAGTGTTGGTCGGCGGAATATTCTTATCGTAAATCCCTTTTTTCTGCGCAAGCAGAAAAAAGTAAATGGGATTGACAGCAAGTCGTTTATGCAGGGCATCCAGCCATTCAAATGCATCGAAGGGATCCGGCGACTTTCCTTGTAAGACGGCCGTTCTTTCTTTGATAGCCGGCATATCGCCCTTCAATATCGATCGAACCATGCCTCCGGCGTTTCTTACCCATCCCTTGTGTAGATACGAATAAGCCATATCAATATCGTAAGTGGGAATAAATTCAAACTTCCGTTCCGGAAAATTCAAATTTAGGTAGCGTCGTGTAAGGGCCTGTTGAAATTGCTTTTCCCATATATTGATCAACGGCACCTTCAGGAAGTCATTTTTGAATGCAATGCTTTCTGTATGTCGAAATCTGCCATATTTATCCGGTGTATGGGGAATCCATTCTTCATAGCGACTGATCAGGAAGAAAGAGGCCGCAAAAAAATCGAAGGGAAAACTGCCTCCAGTTATTGGATATAGAATAGCTTCGTTTCCTTTTCCGGTAACGGGTACTACCTGCGTTTTTATATCATTCTCAAAAAGCAAATTAGTGGCAGGAGGTAGGTGAAATTCCTCTTCTTGTATCTGCTCAGCTGAATAATTGATTTTCACTCCTTCGAAAGTTCTGAAAACTTCTTCGGAATCGGTGAACAATATCGGGCAGTTTGTAGGTTGTAGCAGTTCTTCACAGATGTAATGAAGCCGGGGGGTGACAATAGTGGCAAAAACCATGATCCGGCAATCCATAGGCTACTGATTCTTATACGAAAGGGTTAATCTTCATTGTAGTATTGTTCTGCAACCTGTTCCAGCACACCGTAAAAATCTTCTCCATATTGACGAATCAGTGCCTCTTTCAGAAAAACGTATGCCGGCACCTTCAATTTTTTACCTAGTTGACAGGCTGGTTTACATAATGTTTCACGGGGTTCATAGTTAACCAGTTCGTAAGTTTTCGTCTTTTTTATCTTTATTGGATACAGGTGACAACTGATGGGTTTCTTCCAGTCTGTTTTTCCATCCAGCCAGGCTTGTTCAATAGCACATTTGATAATCCCCTGCTTATCCCTAAAGCCATACGCACAAATGCCACTACGAATGGTTGGGGTTACCCAGCCAAAACTTTTGTCATAATAATAGCGGCCTTTACTTTCTATCTCCCGTATACCTTCTTCTGTCAGGTAGGGTTTCACAATTTCATATATCTCGTTTAAGATATCTGTTTCCTTACCGGTGAGGGGCGCACCAGCGTCGCCATCTTCGCAACAACCGCCTTTGCACTTCACCAGGTCGCATACAAATTGTTCTTTCACCACCTCATCACTCAGTAATATGTTGTCAATTTCTATCACAATTTTTTTCGTAAAGATACGCTAATGCCGGGGCGGAAACAGGATAAATTTAATCACAAAATTCCGGACCACCTGTCAGGTCCCGGCGACCAGGTGCTGGTTTTCCGGGAATGTAGTCATTACAGTTACCTGGCCATTGTCTCTTTCGAAGGCAAAACAGAATGAACCGTTGGTGATCACCAGGTAACGTGCTGGTATCGACATGTTATACCGCAGTATCTGGTTGAGTACTTTTTCATCCAGATTGCTGCCCATTTCTTTACATTCCACAATCAGGGTGGGGTTGCCATTTCGGTTATAAATTACAATATCGCAGCGTTTTTTGAGTTCGCCGAGTAGTATTTGTTTTTCCACGGCAATCAAAGAAGGGGGGAACTGCCTGGTTTGAACCAGGTATTGCAAAAAGTTTTGTCTTACCCATTCCTCGGGTGTCAATACCACCCAGATTCTCCGGATCGGATCGAAAATAAAGTCTTTACCGGCTTCGTTTTTAATCTTAAATTGGTATGGAGGATATTCTATTTTAATCACCTTTAGAGAATGATGAGCTAAATTAGATAAATTAAGCGTTATGAACACAAAGGAAAACATTGTAGAGAACTGGCTACCCCGTTATACGGGTGAGAAACTGAAGAATTTTGGAAAGTATGTTCTGCTGACCAACTTTGGTAATTATGTAGAGATGTTTGCCGAATGGAATGATGTGGACGTAGTGGGAAAAGATAAACCTATGCAATGTGCTACGGCTGATGGCATCACCATTATTAATTTTGGTATGGGCAGTCCGGGAGCGGCTACTATAATGGATTTGCTTACGGCAATAGATCCCAAAGCGGTCTTATTTCTGGGTAAATGTGGTGGACTAAAGAAAAGGAACAAAATTGGAGATTTGATACTTCCTATTGCAGCTATCCGTGGCGAAGGAACTTCTAATGATTATTTTCCGCCAGAAGTACCGGCATTGCCCGCTTTTGCTTTGCAAAAAGCTACTTCTACCACCATTCGAGATTACAAAGTTGACTATTGGACGGGGACGGTGTATACTACTAACAGAAGGGTATGGGAACACGATGAAGATTTCAAGGCTTATCTTCAGAAGGTGAGGGCATATGCTATTGATATGGAAACGGCTACCATCTTTTCTGTTGGGTTTTACAATAAAATACCTACCGGTGCTCTGCTATTGGTGAGTGATCAGCCTATGATCCCCGAAGGAGTAAAAACCTCTACCAGCGATAAGAAGGTCACCTCAAAATACGTGCAGAATCATCTTAAAATAGGGATAGATTCTTTGAAGCAGTTAATTAACGATGGTTTGACGGTTCGGCACCTTCGTTTTTAAGGAGACTGCAAGGGTAATAGCCAATTCAAAAATTATTATTCAGGATCTAAGAATTTTATGCGTACCTTTGCACGCTGTAAAAATATAGCATTATTACATGAATCCTGGTACCGTAAGATCAGGTTTAAGATTTCCCAAAATCTCCCTTCAGACTTACTTATTGCGTGTTTCATGTGGCTATATTAGAAAAATAACAATACACAAATGAAACTATCACAATTCCGTTTCGACTTACCTCTCAATCTTATTGCTCAAAATCCTACTAAAAGAAGAGAAGACTCCCGTTTGATGGTTGTTCACAAGGACACCGGCAACATTGAGAATAAACATTTTAGAGATGTACTGGACTATTTTGATGATAAAGATGCTTTTGTTGTAAACAATACAAAAGTATTTCCTGCTCGGATGTATGGGCGGAAGGAAAAGACCGGCGCAAAAATTGAAGTGTTTTTGTTACGTGAGTTGAATGCGCAGAACAGGTTATGGGATGTAATTGTGGATCCGGCGAGAAAAATACGCGTAGGCAACAAGCTTTACTTTGGAGATGCTGAAGATCTTGTGGCTGAGGTGATTGACAATACTACATCCAGAGGAAGAACGATCCGGTTTTTGTTCGATGGCAGTGATGCAGAGTTTAAACAGGTATTAAACGGATTGGGAGAGACACCCCTGCCGAAGTATATCAAGCGCAAGCCAGATGAAGAAGATAGAGAACGCTACCAGACAGTGTATGCGAAACACGAAGGTGCAGTAGCAGCACCTACAGCCGGTCTTCATTTTAGTATTGAGCTTATTAAAAGATTAGAGATAAAAGGTATCCGCTTTGCAGAAGTGACGTTGCATACGGGCTTGGGAACGTTCCGTCCAATAGAAGTGGAAGACCTGAGTAAGCATAAAATGGATGCTGAGTATTACCGGATAGAAGAAAAAGCCTGTGGGATTGTTAATAAAGCGCGTCAGGAAGGCAAAAGAGTCTGCTCTGTAGGTACCACTACTATGCGGGCTTTGGAATCTTCTTTTACCGCCGAAAAAATGTTGAAACCCTCTGAAGGATGGACAAATATTTTTATTCATCCTCCTTACAATTTTTCAATCGCCGATTCTCTGATTACGAACTTTCATTTGCCTAAAACCAGCCTGTTGATTATGACTTGTGCGTTTGCTGGTTACGATCTTGCAATGGAAGCGTATAAGAAAGCTATTAAAGACAAGTATCGCTTCTTCAGTTATGGAGATGCATTGCTCGTAATCTAACACTCATTGATGGGTGAACAAAACAATATATATAGAAAGAGCGTTCGACAGAACGCTTTTTTATTGCCATTTTTGTTTTGAACCCTGAGCAATAGGCGATGCAGAACTACTTCTCTCAAAAACTTTTTTTGTTTCTCTTCCGCCTTATCCTGCAGCGTTTTGAATAGTTTGGGTGAAATAAAGCGACACCTTAAAAATGATTGATAGAAGCCTCTTTCATTGTGGGATACAATGTTCACATCTTTCGTGCTGAATGCAGTTGGAGATCTTTGTAGCTGCAGACCTTCAAAAAAGGACTTCTCCGTTATATCCCAATCCAAGGTCTGTCTCCAGCCTGTAATTGTGTTGTGTGAGGAAGTGCGGGTTGTTTCTGAGGTTATGGTATACAGATTGGTAAAGGTAAAACCCGCCTCCAGGGATAACCGGACGGAAATGTACCATTATTTTTTTTAGATATAGGGGCCGTAATAAGGAGCAGAAAGTAGTAGCTCCAGGTTGTTGTTTATTTGTGATTGATGACTCGCACCCAAAGGATTTTGATCACTAATAAATAGTATCGGTAACTAAATCCCGGTATAACGTACCTGCACTTTTATCTGTCTTTCGGTTTATACACTCAGCGCATTGAACGAAAATACCGGGTGCATTTCAAATTTTTGCTGTGCATACTTTTCCGATCGGAAGGGCGTCCTGCCGGAAGGTGTCTCACCACCCAGCGAAATTTTGAATATCTCTTATTAATTTTATTCTAAGTCGCTCCCTGGTAAATTTTGTAAACAACAACGGAAACTATATAGGCGGGGCTATCGGAAATTGCCGAATATATTTCTGTATATTTTTTTACCGACTTACACTGTCGAACACCTGTAAGTAGTTACCCTGATAAATCTACCCCTTACTGCTACAGGGATATTTATAGCGTTTGAATTTTCTGAATAATAGAGGTGGTGGAATAACCTTTTACAAAAGGCACGACTTTTATTTCGCCGCCGTTTTTTATCACTTCTTCGGCGCCAATAATCTGCGAAACGGTATAGTCGCCGCCTTTCACTAATACATCTGGTTCTATCTCTTTGATCAATTCCAGCGGCGTTTCCTCTTCAAAAATTGTAACTCCGTCTATAATAAGCATAGAGGCGAGCATAGCGGACCGAAATGATTCATCATTGATGGGACGCTCTTCTCCTTTTAATTTTTTTACAGAACTATCCGCATTAACGCCAACAACTAAGATGTCGCCGAAGGAAGCCGCCTGGGACAGGATTTCCAGGTGCCCTTTATGCAGGATATCGAAGCAGCCGTTGGTAAATACAATCTTTTTTTGCAACAACTTCCAGCGCCTCACTTGCTTTTGAAGATCGGCTGATGAAAATATTTTATGTCCAACAACAGATGCGTATTTCATGCTTTAGTTTTAGTGTCGGCTTTCAAATTTTACAATCGGTTGCCATCTTTGGGAAATACAATACTGGGTTTAAAAGTTTTGGCTTCTTCAAAGTCCATAGTTGCATACGAAATAACAATAACGATGTCTCCTACTGCTCCTTGCCTGGCGGCCGGACCATTAAGGCAACATACACCGGATCCTGGCTTGCCTTTTATCAGATAGGTTTCTATTCTGGCACCATTGTTTACATTTACTATTTGCACCTTTTCATTCTCTATCATATTCGCCGCTTCCATTAGCTGGGCGTCAAGGGTAAGACTGCCAACGTAATTTAGGTTGGCTTCGGTAATAGTAGCTCTGTGTATTTTTGATTTCAGTATTTCAATTTCCATCATGCAAAATTAAGTGGTATTGCCATATTATCAATTAACCGGACATTTCCCATAAAAGCAGCCGTCAGGGCTACTACTGCTGTTTGGCCATCCCAGAAATCTATTATTTCGAGAGTATCGGCTTGAGCAATGGTGATATAGTCTGGCTTCAGCCCCTGGGCTGTGAGCATTTTTTCAGCCTGTGACAATAACGGTTGAAGCGATCCGCTTTGTATGTGTTGGCTGATGAAAGAAAGGGTTTGATATATGGCGGTGGACAATTTCCGTTGCTCCGGGCTCAATCGCATGTTGCGACTGCTCATGGCTAAACCGTCCGGCTCCCGTGATGTTTCAATCACGATCAATTGGGTTGTACTACCTATCAGTGACAATAATCTCTTGATTACCATACATTGCTGATAATCTTTTTGTCCCATAAATAATTGATCCGGTTGTACGATATCCAACAGTTTGTGGACAACCTGGCAAACACCCTGGAAATGTCCGGGACGGTATGCACCCTCCAGGATAGTCTCCAGATAACCGATATCATAGTGAATAGGGACTGATCCTTCTGGATAGATTTCTGAGGCAGATGGCAGGAACAGTACATCGCAGCCCGACTTTTCCAACTGGTGAATATCCTGTTCCAGCGTCACCGGATACTTTTTGTAATCTTCCGGATCATTGAACTGGGTGGGGTTGACGAAGATGCTGCAGATGGCAAGGTTACACGCCTCTTTTGCTTTTCGAACAAGGGATAGATGTCCCTCGTGAAGTGCCCCCATAGTAGGTACAAAGCCGGAAACAACCGACTGTAATTTCTGATTTCTTACAAACTGAGCTATATCTGAGATCCGCTTGAAAATAAGCATAATAGCGTTAAAAGTAGTGAATCCGGTCTATAGCCCGGTACGGTTAGGCAAAAAAAACTTACCTTTGCACACTTTCTGCTATTTGACCATTTATTATTTAACAAAAAACGGAAAATGTCAACAAAAAAACGAATTCTATTTATTGCCGAGGAAATGTCTCCTTACCTGGAGCTTACAGAATTTTCTGAGGTAGTAAACAGGTTAGCCATAAAGTCAAATGAAAGTGGATACGAGGTTCGTTGTATTATGCCCCGTTTTGGAATTATTAATGAAAGAAGGCATCGGTTGCATGAAGTAGTAAGGCTCTCTGGTATTAATGTTTCGGTGGATGGCGAAGATTTTCCACTCCAAATTAAGGTTGCCTCATTGCCCAACGCCCGTTTACAGATTTATTTCCTGGATAATGAAGATTTGTTTAAACGGAAATTTGTATTTGCGGATGATAATGAAGGATGGTTTGATGACAACTGGTTACGTACCATTTTTTATTGCAAAGGGGCTTTGGAAACAGTAAAAAAATTCGGATGGCCGCCTGATATCATTCACTGCAGTGGTTGGATGACCGGTTTAATTCCATTGTATATCAAAACAGCGTATAAAAAAGATCCTGTTTTTAGTAATAGCAAAGTAATATATACTATTGGGCAGAACACTTTTAAAGAAAAAGTGGGTACAGATTTTGTAAAAAAAGCTGTGATTCATTCTTCTATAAAAGAAAAAGACATGGAGCCCTTTAAAGACAACAATAATACTGCTATGTTTAGAGGCGGTGCTACCTATGCAGACGCTATTACATTTGGAGCCCCCAAAGTAGAGAAGAAGCTTTCTGATGAGTTTGCAAAAGTGAAGGGTAAAAAGGTATTGCCTTTTAATGCTGAATCGGATTTAACAGACTATTTGCAATTGTATGACGACCTTGCACAGAAGTAATCAGCAAAGAGTAATTGTGTACCTTATTATAACCCTCTATTAAAACAACAACAGGTGAAGCTGAAGTCGTTACTGTCTGGCGCAGTGGTATTCTTAGTGATCAGTATAATATTTGTAAGGTGCTCAAAATTAGATCCGACTGATATCGGGCTCGATCTTCTTCCGCCCATTGATAATATCACCACTTTTGATACAACACTCAGGGTTTATACAAGTAACTATTTGTTTGATGACTCCACTACGGTGAATATAAATGAAACGCATACGTTGGGTCTTATTGCAGACGATCCGGTTTTCGGAAAAACGGATGCCCAGATTTTCCTTTCGTTTGTACCCAATTCTACTAATAGAAATCCCTTTATCAATATCGACAGTATAGTGTCCATAGACTCAGCTATACTCAGTTTGTCTTATGCAGGGGTTGTTTTTGGGGATAGTACATCAAACCAGAAAATTAGCGTTTTCGAAATTGACGATGATAATTTTAAAGATTCATTGGGATATCGCGTAGAGACGCCGCATTTTAATACTACCGGACCAGATTTAGCCGGTTCGGTAATGAACTTTTCGCTTTTTGATGATGAAAAAATGATTGTAGTCAAAAGAGATACGCAAAGGGTTAGTAATGTGATGCGTTTACCTATAGACCCGTCTATAGGGCTTAGGTTTGCTGCTTATGATACCAGTACCGTGTATCTGACTTCGGGTAGAGACTCTGCCTTTCAAAAAGCGTTCAATGGATTGGCAATACGGGTAGATGAGGGAGGATCGGCTACTAATAATGCATTGGCTTTTTTCAACCCGGGACATCAGAATTCCAAACTTACTTTTTATTTCAGGGTAATTAGAAATGGTGTAGAAGATACGCTAACCACAGATTTAATTCCTTACTATACCTCTAACATTAGAGGATACGCTGCGAATCTTGTTCATCGTACCGTGGCACATGAATATGCTGGTTTGAGCAAAACTACTGCTGTAGTTGATCCTGAGAAACTTTTGATACAATCAGATCCTGGTTCGTATGCCATTATTAATGTTCCAGGCTTGAAGGATATACCCAATAGTGTTATTCACAGGGCTGAATTATCTTTTGTATCAGCTCCATCTGCGGGCAGCGATGTGTATGCTGCGCCCGATCGCTTTTTTCTGGATGTAATAGACAGCGCCAATAACAGGTTTTTATCCGTACGAAATGATTTTTACATAACTAATCAGCAAACTAATGAGTACGATATAAGCAGTTTCGGAGGAACGCTCAAAAATGGTCGCTACAACTTTAATTTAACCCGCTATTTGCAGGGGATAATAACAAAAGGAACGGAAAACCATGCCTTCAGACTGTATGCTCCTCAAACGGCCCGTGTATTTTATGCCGTAGGAGATATGGTATCGCCGGGCAGGTACTTTATACCGGTCAATAATCGGGTAGCCAAGGGGCGTGCGGTGATCTACGGTGGTGGCGAATTGCCCCAATCGATGACGATACGTATAATTTATTCTAAAATTTGATTGCCTGCTTTATCTTTGCCCCCATTAAATTACCAAAATAGTATTTACTAATGCCTTATTTATTTACTTCTGAAAGCGTTTCTGAAGGGCATCCTGATAAGGTTGCCGACCAGATTTCGGACGCGCTGATAGATAACTTTTTAGCTTTTGACCCTAATAGTAAAGTAGCTTGCGAAACACTGGTTACCACCGGTCAGGTGGTATTAGCCGGAGAAGTGAAGTCTAAAGCTTACCTGGATGTTCAGGAAATCGCTCGTGGTGTTATCCGTAAAATTGGTTATACCAAGAGTGAATACATGTTTGAAGCCAATTCCTGCGGTATTCTATCGGCTATTCATGAGCAATCTGCTGATATTAACCAGGGGGTAGACCGTAAGAAGAAAGAAGAGCAGGGGGCTGGTGATCAGGGAATGATGTTTGGTTATGCCAGTAATGAAACAGCAGACTATATGCCATTGGCGCTGGATTTAGCGCACAAAATTCTGATCGAGTTATCTGCACTCAGAAGAGAGAATAAACAAATAAAATACCTGCGTCCCGATGCAAAGAGCCAGGTGACGCTGGAATATGATGACAACAACAATCCTGTAAGGATTGATGCTATTGTTGTGTCAACCCAACATGATGATTTTGACACAGAGGCAAAGATGTTGGACAAGATCAAAAAAGATATTATTAATATTTTGATTCCGAGGGTGAAAGCGAAGTATAAAAAATATGCGAAGCTTTTCAACGATAAAATAAAATACCATATCAACCCAACCGGCAAGTTTGTAATTGGGGGTCCACATGGTGATACGGGCTTAACCGGAAGAAAAATTATTGTGGATACCTATGGTGGTAAAGGAGCACACGGTGGTGGTGCATTCAGTGGAAAAGATCCTTCAAAAGTTGACAGATCTGCCGCCTATGCTACCCGTCACATTGCTAAGAACCTGGTAGCTGCGGGTGTAGCCAAAGAAGTGTTGGTTCAGGTATCTTATGCTATTGGTGTGGCCAAACCTACCAGCATCAATGTAAATACTTTTGGAACAGCCAACGTGGATCTGACCGATGGAGAAATCAGCAAAATAGTAGAAGGTGTGTTTGATATGCGCCCTTACTTTATTGAAAAACGCCTGAAGCTGCGTAACCCGATATACAGCGAAACGGCAGCTTACGGACATATGGGGCGCAAACCAGAAGTGGTAACCAAGACTTTTACTTCTCCCGATGGAAAGGAGAAAAAAGTGAAGGTGGAATTATTTACCTGGGAAAAACTGGACAAGGTAAAAGAGGTAAAAAAAGCTTTTGGATTGAAATAGCCCAAAAGCAATCAATATATCGAAACCCGCAGTTAAGGCTGCGGGTTTTATATTTGTATTCTAAAGCATGTAGCAATGGACGAAAGTAAAAATCCGTGGCAGGTTCTTTCAGAAAAACCGATTTACGATAATCCCTGGATAAAAGTGACAGAGTATGATGTTATCAACCCATCTGGCGGTAAGGGTATTTATGGAAAGGTAGGGTTTAAAAACCTGGCGATTGGTATTTTACCCCTGGATGAAGAGCAAAATACCTGGTTGGTAGGGCAGTACCGTTTTACTATTGATGCTTACAGTTGGGAGATTCCGGAAGGCGGTGGTGCTATAAATGTGGAACCAGTTTTGTCTGCCCAGCGAGAGCTTTTGGAAGAGACCGGTTTGCAGGCAAAACACTGGACAAAATTGCTGGATATCCATTTGTCTAACTCGGTAACGAATGAACTAGGAGTGAGTTATTTGGCCACCGGACTATCATTTCACCAGCCGAAGCCGGAAGAAACAGAGCAGCTTATAGTCAGGAAAGTGCCGTTTCAGGAGGCTTTTCAAATGGTCATGGATGGACAAATTACGGACTCGCTGTCTATGGTCACCATTTTAAAAGTGCAATACCTGCTGCAAAACAACTTGCTGATTGCAGATATTTGATTTTTGAATTGCTGATTTGCAAAAGAATTATAGTAGCAATCATCCAATCAAAAATCAGAAATAAAAATTTAAATTATAACTATTGAAAAAGTCTGGACTCATAATTGGCCGTCAGCCTTTGATTGAAGCAATAGAATCAGGAAAAGCGATTGACAAAATTTTCATGCACAAAAATATCAATGGAGATAATGTCCTGCGTATCCGTCAGTTAGCGAAGGAGCACAATATACCCGTGCAGGTAGTGCCGGTGGAAAAATTAAACGGACTTACGCGGCACAACCATCAGGGGGTAATCGCATTGGCGGCCCTGGTACAGTATACTGATCTCCAACAAATAATAGATCATGTAGTAGGGGCGGGACAGCTACCTCTTTTTGTGATGCTTGATGGGGTAACGGATGTGCGAAATATTGGCGCCATTGCCCGCACGGCTGTATGCTGCGGTGCACAGGCGATTATTATTCCCGATAAAGGAGTTGGAGCTTTAAACGAAGAAACAATGAAAGCATCGGCAGGGGCCCTGGAGAAAGTATATATCTCAAGAGTAAATAGTTTGGCGCATGCCGTTGACGCCCTTCACTTGAATGGTATCCAGGTAGCTTGCTCCGAAATGAAAGCAGAAAAGAAAGTGTACGAAACAGAAATGGCTCAGCCCATATGTATCATCATGGGGAACGAAGAAAAAGGCGTACAAGCCTTTTTACGTAAGGCTTCCGATCAGCACTTCAGCATACCAATAGCGGGCGATTTCGACTCTTTCAACGTGTCCGTAGCAACCGGGATCATTCTATATGAAGCCATGAAACAAAGGTTGTCTGGCAAATAACACAAGTGATGAAAGCAAAGGTTTTTTCACTGAAAAAATGTAAATTTATTGAGTGAGATACCTTTTTTTTCTATCGATTTTTGGGTGCATATTTCTGCATACTGCTGCCCAGGTGCCCACTATACAAAGGGTATGGAGTGGTATACCCGAGTCGATCACCGCGGAAACATTGGCAGGGCAGTTTCAAATGCGGCATACTTCTAAAGAAGAGCAATTGCGTGCAGCGTATCGGTGGGTAACTTCCAACATTCGGTATAGTACTGACAGTTCCCTTTATTACGATCAGGCTGTTTCTCATGAAGAGAAAATAGCCGCTGTATTGAGGCGAAGAAAAGGTGTTTGTGAACACTATGCTTCTTTATTTGCTGAATTAGCAAGGGCCATGGGAATGGCGGCACATGTTATACACGGACTGGTGAAAATTGGTGGCAATACCGCCCATAGCTGGGCGGCTGTACAGCTTAATGACGGGTGGTACCTGTATGACCCCACTTGGGATGCCGTAGGGCGCCCGGATTGGGTTTTCTATAAAAGAGATGGCTCCTTTTTTGCGCAAACTCACTTGCCATTTGATCCGATATGGCAATTGCAGGAGATTCCTGTTGGGTATAAACAGGCCGGGAAAAAAGTTGTGTTCAACTATAACGATTCTATCAATACCTTTCTAAAGCAGGACAGCCTGCAACAATTCATCGGCATTGACCGGCGGATGAAGCAAATGAATATCAACAGAAGTCTTTATAGAACCTGGCATTCCTATAACCGAATGAAAATTGCGATTATGGCCGGAGAAGAAGATATGAATCTATACAATGATGCTGTGGGTAGCCTGAATAATGCCAAACAGATTTTTAACGAGTTTGTTCAATATAGAAACAATCAGTTTTTGCCGTTGAAAAATGATGACGCTATTGCGCACATGCTGCAGCCGGTAAAGAAATTGATAGCGGATGCACAAAAAAAAATAGCGAAAATAGGATTGATAACGGAGAACCATCAATACAATACCACTTCAATAAAAACACAATTGGATGCGTTGGAAAAAAGAACCAACGAACAGTTGGACTTTTTGAAGTTATATTTTGCTACTACCACTGCTGAAAGAGAAAGCCTCTTTTTGGCAAGATGAGATTGGAGGATTGTTGATTTTTTAAATCAGCAAATCAATAAATCATACATCAACAATCAATCAAATATGGTGATATTTCTCATTTCTGATAATAGTGCAAGCGCGGTATACCTGCTCTGCCAATATCAGTCGAACCAGCATATGCGGGAAAACAAGTTTTGATAAACTCCAGGTAAGTCCTGCTTGTTTAAACAGCGTAGCATCTACACCGTATGCCCCTCCAATCAAAAATACTATTCTCTTCGTGCTGCTTACAGCCTTTTGTTGAATGAAGTCTGCAAGATCTATCGACGACAGCTGCTTTCCTCTTTCATCCAGTAAAACAAGAAAATCGTTGGGCTGCAGATGCTGAAGGATCAGTTTTGCTTCCTGTTTTTTTAATTCATTCTCAGACAAGACGGCTGCATTTTTAGGCGGAGCAACCAACTGCCATTCTACATTGTAATATCTGGATATCCGCAGCGTAAAGTCGTTAGTGCCGTCAATGATATATGCTTCGTGAGATTTACCTACTGCGAGAAACAAAACTTTCATTCAATCTGCTTGTATTAAAAAAAGTGGTCATCAAATAATGGACTAATTGGATATTGCATCAATAAGCGTAACAACCCAAATCAGGATTGCCCGTACGGGGTTTATTCAAAAGGTCTATTGTTATATCAGTGGGTGTGCCGGCTTTAATGGCTGGTGAGTTTGCTTTCAGTCGAAAATCAAAAAAACGTCTGTTAACATCAATACTGTCAAAAACCGGATTCTGATTAACAATACTATTGATTTCCTCTATGAGAGATATTTGTGTTTGGTTTCCAAATAAACTATGATCTAATATTACTTCAAATGGGCTATTACCTTTTTTCTCAGTTACAATTTCATTGTCTACTATATTCCCATCTCCCCAGATGATTGCGTTTTGAAATTTTACATAAGTGGGTTTGCCGGTTACCTGTTCATAAGAATCACTTATTGAAATCATCGGACGGGTATGGTTAGTATAAATTGTATTATAGCTGGTGATAGTGCAGTGCGTAAACTTGTAACTGCCTCCACCTTCAATGCTAAGGTTGACACCGCAATTACTGATCAGACAGTTTACAGCTTCTATTTCGGATGCCACGCTCCTAATTCCTGTATCATAAATGTTATCAAGTATACATTGCGCCAGTTTTAACTTGGGATCTGTATTGGGAGATGGTCCGAGAACGGTAAGTGCCTGGTAAGCATTTTTAAAAATGGCAAATGACAGCTCATTGCTGTGACTGGTTTCTCCAAATACTATACCGGGCCAGGAAGCAGGCAGGTTTTTATAACCTCTATCGAGCCGGTCTCCCTGAAAAGAAACCAGGTTGCTGTCCTTGCCCTGAACGAGCAGTGTTCCATTGACCAGTATCGGGGCATTGGCATGCATGTATATACGACAGCCTTCATTTATAGTGAGTGATGACGCTGGAGGAATGTAAAGTCCACCTGATATCACGTAGGGAAGATCGTTTTCCCATGTGGTAGGGTCTGTGATGGTATGATTATTCAAGAAATGAGCATTTTGTCCGTAGGCTTCCAGTTGTGTGTATAATTGGTTGCCATTGAAGTTTACTTCAATGCTGTCGCGTATGAGAAAGGGCGTTTGTTCGCCATTGGGGTCAATGGTGACCGATACGAAAACATAGATGCTATCGCCCGATGCCAATTCAATATTTTCCATAGCAATGCCCGGCACTCCGTCTACATTTATCTTAAATGCAGATTGGTTGCCTCCCATTAAACGAATAGAACGGAGGCGAAGCTTTTGATCGTTGGTATTTATAATGGTATAACTTTTTGTAATAGATCCGGTATTAGTAAACAACGTATCAAAACGGATACTATCTGCCATCGATACAGTAGCCGAACTGCTGGTAGTGAAAGACTGTTTTCTGCAGGACATGACTGTGATGGTCAGTAAAAACGAAATAGGGAGTAATAAAAATCTGTTTTTCATTAAATTGAATTTACACGGCAACGGCCAGTGTAGCTACACTTATATTAATATTTTGTACGTCTTCCAGTATGGCATTGCCACAGGCTTCGATGGTGGCTCCCGTGGTGACAACATCGTCTATCAGTAATATATGTTTTCCCTTAAGCTGTTGATGCCCTGTTGCCAAAAATACACCCTCTACGTTTTGCCAGCGTTCCATCCTGGTTTTATGCGTTTGCGTATCGGTTTGCCGGATTCGTTTAACAGCATTTTGGATGATCGGTACTTTCAATACCGTAGCAATCCCTTCACACAAAAGAGCGGATTGGTTGTACCCCCGTTTTATTTCCCTGTCATGAAATAGTGGGAGCGGCACCAACGCATCCGGTAGCGCATAGCGGTTTGATGCTGCCAATATTGATCCCATTAATTCACCACAATACACCCCCAAGGCACGATTGTTTTTGTATTTAAACTGGTGGATAATTTTTTGAAGCAGGGCATTTTTGCTAAAATAGTAGGTTCCCATAGCAGCGTGTACCTGGAGGCGTCCCCAAAACATCTTTTCAACGGGGTTGTCTGCTAATTCTGCAAACCTGGTTGTGTACATCTCTTCAAAGCATTTAGCGCACAACAAATGCTTGCCGGTCAACAGGTCGCTTCCGCAACCATTGCATAGTTGTGGAAAAAGCAGGTGTATGATATTATCTATGATGGAACGCATTAAAACGCTTTCTATTTAGAATAAGTATTGGTACAATTCGTCTACACGGCTCAAACTAATCAGTTCGATATTGAAAGACTGGTTGCCCAACCCTTTCTGGTTATACTTACTGATAATGATTTTTTCAAAACCAAGTTTTTCTGCTTCTGCAATTCTTTGCTCGATACGGTTGACGGCTCGTATTTCACCACTCAGACCCACTTCGCCGGCAAAAGCAAAATGCTGACTTACCGGAATGTCCTCGTAGGAGCTTAATAAAGCGCTTACCAATGCCAGATCAACAGAAGGATCTTCCACCTTTAGTCCCCCGGCGATATTTACAAATACATCTTTCATCCCAAAATGAAATCCACCTCTTTTTTCCAAGACAGCCAGCAACAATTGTAATTTTCGGAGATCGAATCCGCTGCTGGTACGTTGGGGGGTGCCATATACGGATTGGGTAACCAGTGTTTGCACCTCTACCAGCAGAGGGCGTTGCCCTTCCAGGGTGGCGGCTATGGCAATGCCACTTAATTGTTCCTCTTTTTGGGTAATCAGAATTTCAGAAGGATTGGATACGGGGCGCATGCCTTTCCCCGTCATCTCGTATATACCCAGTTCCGAAGTAGAACCGAACCTGTTTTTTAGGGTCCGAAGAATTCGGTAGGCGTAGTGTTGGTCTCCTTCAAACTGAAGTACGGTATCCACCATGTGCTCCAGTATTTTTGGACCCGCAATATTGCCTTCTTTGGTGATATGCCCTATCAGAAACACAGGAGTGTTTGTTTCTTTTGCAAAACGTTGAAATTCCGATGCACATTCTCTTATTTGAGAAATGCTGCCAGCGGATGACTCTATGTAAGGTGAATGTAAAGTTTGTATAGAGTCAACAATTATCAATTGCGGTTTTAATTTTTTGATTTCCTGAAAAATAGTTTGCGTGGATGTTTCAGTGAGCAGATAAAAGTGCTCATTCGTTATTCCCAGTCGGTCAGCACGCATTTTAATCTGTTGTTCGCTTTCCTCTCCGCTCACATACAAAGTAGTGATGCCCTGCAATTGCAAACCATTTTGTAAAAACAGCGTAGACTTACCTATGCCGGGCTCACCGGCTACCAACACAATGCTTCCCGCTACAATTCCTTTGCCTAGAACCCTGTTCAGTTCAGCGTCTGGTGTAATAATTCTTCTTTCTTCTCCCCCGGTAATTGCGTTCAATGCAATTGTCTTGACACCAACAGTCTGTTCATTGTTATACCCCTTCCAGTTTTTATTATTCTTTTCTGTTTTCTCAATTACTTCTTCTATAAAACTATTCCATTCACCGCAGGCCGGACATCGTCCTGTCCATTTTGCAGATTCGTATCCACAACTGCTGCAAAAAAAAGCGGTTTTAACTTTACTCATTGGCTAAAGGTACGTGTGATCAATTGTAAATATGTAGATCGGTTATCGGATTTTTGTCACAATAGTTTTTACAAAATCATTGTTGACAGAATTGTTCAAACATGACGACAAAATGAAAGTTTTTACGAAAAGAGAACTGAAAAGTTGAGAGCAGAAAAACAAATTTGTAAAACAGGTAAACCAATGCCTGAAAAAGTAAAAAGGGCCAACTTTCGCTGACCCTTTAGTACTTACTAACCCATTAAATTCTTCCACTAAATTACAAATTGCTCAAACATAACAAAATTAATTTTGCCGGTTGTTGATAACTTTTTGAGAGTGTTTTAAGCGTGATATGCTACTTAATATATTGAAAAACAATTCTTTGTGATTTTATTTTGCAAAGGCTGATTTGTTTCGAGTTTGCCAATTTGACGGATGTATTTCGATATAATGTAATGAGACAGACAAAACGACTGTCTCCCGGAATTAAGCCTGCCATTCTATGGTAAAGTGCTAAAATGGTAATAAGTTTGATATAGAAAACTAATAAAAAAGCAGACTATGACCCCATCGATAATGTTCGTGTCTTTGATTTTTGTAGGAATCAGTATGTTGGTAAGCTGGCGTTTAAAAAGCAAGCTGAAACATTACTTTCAGGTTCGCCTTAACAGTGGGCTGAGTGGTAAGCAGGTGGCTGAGAAAATGTTAAAAGAAAACGGTATATATGACGTGACAGTTAAAGTGGCCGATGGCTTTTTGAGTGATCACTATAATCCCATGGATAAAACGGTGAATCTCAGTCCGGATGTGTACAATGGTATTTCTGTAGGTTCTGCGGCGGTGGCAGCCCATGAATGCGGACATGCTGTACAGCATGCTACTTCTTACAGGTGGTTGATGCTCAGGAGCCGTTTGGTGCCAATGGTGCAGTTTAGCTCCTCAATGGTACAATGGATATTGATCGGCGGCATATTGATGATTAAAGTATTTCCCCAATTATTATTGATAGGAATCATCTTGTTCGCCCTTACCACTCTTTTTTCTGTGGTAACCCTTCCGGTGGAGTTTGACGCCAGTAATAGGGCGCTGGCGTGGTTACAGCACACTAATGTTACTAATGACCAGGAGTATCCACAAGCCAAGGATGGTTTGAAATGGGCGGCGATGACGTACGTGGTAGCCGCACTTGCCTCGATAGCAACCCTGGTTCAGTATATATTTATATATCTAAATAGGAGATAATCAATATATAACTACTTTATAGGCTGCCTCATCAATGATGGGGCAGCTTTTTTTGTGTATTATCCACTGGTTATGTCTACGTGACCGATAATTAATATTATATTTATAAATATGTAAATATTTTTTATTGAATAGTATTGTTTTTCGTATTTAAAAACGTAATATATAAACATATTTTTAATTAATATTTGATTAGTTTGTTAAATTTGAAATAACAAACTAATTAGCATGAGAAAACGAAAAATCTACTCCGTGGGAGTACTGCTATTTTTTTTTATTAACACAGCAGTGTCCCAGTCTCAATTATTAAAAGGAAAAGTCGTTGATGGGGATGACGGCACTCCAATTTTTGGAGCCACCATCAGTGCAAAAGGCTCCGGTACTACCTCCCTGACAGATCAGGAAGGGAATTTCGAAATTATTCCTTCCTCTTCCACTAAAAGCCTCATAGTAAGTTTTGTGGGATATATCACCGTAGAGGTATCGGTGGCCGATGATTTATCTTATATTCAATTAAAGTCTAATGAGTCGTCTCTTACAGAAGTGGTAGTAGTTGGGTTTGGCACCAAACTCAAAAAAGATCTTACGGGAAATATAGCCAGGATTAAAGCTGAAGAAATAAAGGATTTACCGGTTCCCAACTTTTTGCAAGGGGTGCAGGGGCGTGCACCCGGAGTTTTTATAGAGAGTGAAAGTGGCAGAGTAGGCGGGGGGATAAAGGTTAGGGTGCGTGGCGCCGGATCCATTAATGCTACCAACGAACCGCTGTATGTAATTGATGGTGTTCCTTTAAATACTGAAACCAACCGTGGAAATGCTCTGGCGGATATCAACTTTAATGACGTGGAGTCTTTTGACATCCTTAAGGATGCTTCAGCAGCGGCAATATACGGATCCAGGGCTGCGAATGGTGTGGTGTTGATAACAACCAAAAAGGGGAAATCTGGCAAAACCAGGTTTGATGTTGACTTATTACACGGCTTTAATAGTCCAACGGGATATCGGGGGTTTTTAAACGCTGCAGAATATATTGAGTTGTTTACCGAGGCTGCTGTTAATGATGCAAAGTATTATTGGAATAGGAACAATGAAAAAGCGTTGGCGGATGGTTTTATAAGCGAACAGGATGTTGTAGATTATAATGTTGGCGTGGTAGAAGGCCGGTTTGATCGTTATTCCGGTCACAGCGACTGGAGGAGTGGCGAAACCGATACTGACTGGGAGAGGCTGGCTTTTAATAGTAAAGCCCAATCAACCACCGCTAATGTAACAGCATCGGGTGGAAATGAAAAAACGAGGTTTTATTTTGGAGGCAGTTATTCTGATCAGGATGGTATTTTGATTGGCAATACATTTCGCAGGTTGTCCGGGCGGTTAAATCTGGACCATGAAGTTTCTAAGGTTTTTAAGTTGGGGGCAAACCTGAGTGTCGCACAAACGCAATTGGGTGTAATTGCAGATGATAATGCTTTTACTACCCCTATGCAGATTGTGGCACTGTCGCCAATAACACCGGTAAGAAATGAAAACGGAGAATTGTATGATCGTCCGGTGACAACCTATTACAATCCGTTATTAGATTTTGAGGGAACAATCAACAAAGCAGTTGGTATCAGAAGCCTGTCTACCGTATATGGTCAATTGAATTTTACCAAAAACTTTTCTTTCCGATCCGAGTTGGGCGCAGACCTATACAATCAAAACCGAAATGCCTACTATGGCACCAAAACTTACACAGGAGGTGGTACCACGGGTGGTGCTGGACTTAGCAGGTGGTTTAAAACGGTGAATTTAAACACCAACAACTATTTTAACTATCATACAACTGTTGCAAGTGCCCATGAACTTGATGTTGTATTGGGTACCTCATTTCAAAAAGTGACTACAGATGAAGCGTTTGTAGAAGGGGAGGGTTTTCCGTTGGATGACTTGAATACATTGGCAAGTGCGGGACAAATAACCGGCGGATCATCTACACAAACGAACTACACTTTTCTTTCTTATTTTTCACGCATCAACTACAAGTTTGATGATCGTTTTATTGTCAATCTAAGTGGTAGAATTGATGGGTCTTCCAGATTTGGGAAAGATAGCCGATATGGTTTTTTTCCCGCCGTTTCCGCTGGTTGGATTCTCAGTAACGAATCTTTTCTGAAAGAATCAAAACATCTCAGTTTTCTTAAACTGCGTGCCAGTTATGGTCTCACAGGTACAGCAGATGGTATCGGAGATTTTCCTCAACTGGGATTGTGGGGTGCTTCCAAATACAATCTTTTATCAGGACTGGTATCTTCCCAATTACCTAACCCGGACTTGAGATGGGAGCAGTCGCGGCAGACTGATATTGGGATTGATTTTGGTTTCCTTAAGAATCGAATCTCAGGAGAGTTGGATTACTATATCCGAAAGACGACAGATCTTCTTTATGATATGCCTGTTCCGGGGACTACCGGTTTTGTTACGCAGTTTCAAAATGTTGGTTCGATGGAGAATAAGGGTGTTGAATTGATGTTGAATGCCAGTATTATTGAAGGGCGTAATTTCAGGTGGTCTGTAGGGGGGAATATTTCATGGAATCAAAATAAAATAATCAAACTTGATGGAGATACGGATACGCTTCCGGGCAATGATGGGCGTTTTATGAATTCACTCATTGTAGGGCAGCCCATAGGTGTATTCTACGGACCTAAGTATGCAGGTGTTGATCCTTCCAATGGAGATGCTCTTTATTTTCTTTCGGATGATAAGACAACTACCAATGACTATAACGCGGCCGGCTATTTTGTAGTGGGGACTCCCAATCCAAAATACATCTACGGTTTTAATACAGCCCTTTCCTTCAAGGGAATAGAATTAAATGTTTTGTTTCAGGGCGTGGCAGGCAACAGTATACAAAATGGTGCCGGTGGCTTTATGTCCGCCAACGGCGATTGGTTCGATAATCAAACCGCGGATCAATTGCGTCGCTGGCAGAATGTTGGAGATATTACAGATGTTCCTCAAGCCAGACTGGCCTGGTTGGGCAATCCGTCAAACGGAATATCCTCATCCAGTCGGTACGTGGAGGATGGTAGTTATTTACGGTTGAAGACATTGACTTTGTCATATCTTTTACCGGGTACTGTATTGGAGTCTATCAAATTGAGATCGGTTAAGTTCTTTGTTTCCGGACAAAATTTGCTCACATTCACCAACTACACAGGGTGGGATCCCGAAGTGAATGCTAATTATCGTCCCGGGAGTAAAAATCAGGGCAGCGACTTTTACGCAGCACCTCAAATTAAAACAATTTCGTTCGGTGTAAATGTTGGTATCTAACTAAAAACTCAGAAGATGAAAAAGATAATCATATTACTAAGTGTTGTCAGCGTATTAGCTTCGTGCGATAAAGAATTGAACCAGGAGCCTCGGCAGACGATTTCTGACGGGGCTGTATTTACCAGTGATGGCAATATTAAAAGAGCGCTCGTTGGTGCATATGATGCATTAAGCTCGGGTTATTTGTTGGGGGGAGATTTGTTGTTGTACAGCGAATTGCAGGGTGCTGATGGTGAAATTTTCTGGGCGGGCACCTACAATCAACCTCGAGAGGTATTTAATAAAACGATATTGACGACTAATAGTTATGTAAGAGATAGCTGGATAAATGCGTATAAGACTATTAATATTTGCAATAATATCCTGTCGTCAATTGACATGGTAGACGAGGATGATCGTAATAAGGTAAAGGCGGAAGCACTTTTTATAAGGGCGATCACATATTTTAATCTGGTTAATTTTTACGCCAAGCCATATAGTGCAGGAAATGTAGTTGCTGAAGACTCCGGTGTGCCCTTGGTGTTAACTCCCACAACAGGTATAACGGAGGATAGTTATGTAAAACGGAATACAATTGAAGAGGTGTACACGCAAATTGTAAATGATTTAAAGGATGCAGAACAGATGTTGCCGGTTGCCAATGGTGTTTTTGCTACCAAGGTTGCAGCCGCAGGTATATTATCCCGGGTATACCTTCAAATGGAAAATTACGAAGCTGCATTAGCTTCGGCGAATAAGGTGTTTGAATATGCGGGTAGTTCTAAAAGCCTGAACGCTACATATGCCGGTGCTTTCAATAATGAATCTATAACAACAGAAGATATTTTCATTATTGCAGTCAATTCTCAGGATGGTAGTAATGATATGCATTTGTTTTGGTCTACCGGAGCTGATGGAGCGAGAGACGGTGATGTAGAGATAAACGACAAGCATCTTAATATGTACGAGGCAGGCGATGAAAGGAAAGATTTGTTCTATACAGGAGCAGGGGCCGTGAGAAGCGGAAAATGGAAACTTCGTTACAAAAATCTATCCATCATGCGACTGGCTGAAGTGTATCTCACAAGGGCCGAGTGTAATTTCAGGTTAACGTCTGCTCAAGGAGCAACTGTATTTGATGATATAAGTCTTGTGAGGAGTCGTGTTGGTCTTAGTACTACTGCAACCGACATAGATCTTGCGTTTATTCTTAAAGAAAGAAAATTGGAGTTGGCACATGAAGGGCAGTCAATACAAGATGCCAAAAGATTGAAGAAAACCATTGATGCAATGGTTTTTAGTGACGATAAACTTGTCTTTCCAATTCCGGAAAGAGAAATGAATGTAAACCCTAAGCTGAAGCAAAATCCCGGTTATGGCGGATAATGCTTGTTAGGAATTAAGTCATGCTCACGGGGAGTTGCCCTTTTGGGTAACCCCCGTAAATTATATAAATATTTAATTTAATAGTCGTTATATATGCTCTAAAGCGGTATTGAATATAAATAAGTGTCTGTTTCCAACAGGAAATCAAAAAATTAGTTTTTGCTATTTGAGGGTTTGTTAATTTTGATTAACAAACCACACATCATGAGAAAACATAGAAAGACACATTTGCTTTCCTTGCTATTACTATTCTGCATTTCTGCTGCTTTGGCTCAGTCGAGACAGGTAGAGGGAAAAATTATCAACGCGATAGACGGCTCACCAGTTGCGGGCGCAAGCATCCAGGCGAAGGATCGATCAGTATCTACTGTTTCTGATGAAAGCGGTAATTTTCGGCTGCAGGTACCGCCGAAAACCATTTTGCTCATTAGTTTTGTTGGGTTTAAGACCATGGAAGTTTCCGTCGACGGCGATCTTTCTAATCTTAGAATGGAAGAAAGTGGCCCGGAGGCGCTTGATGAGGTAGTGGTAGTAGGGTATGGTACCAAAATAAAGAAAGATATCACATCTTCTATTTCAAGAGTGACCGCTAAAGAGTTCGAGAATTTGCCGCTTCCTTCTTTTGAGCAGGCTTTGCAGGGTAGGGCATCAGGTGTTTTTATTAATTCCGGTAGTGGCAAATTAGGGCAGGGGTTGAATATTCGCATTCGTGGTATTTCTTCCATTTCTGCAAACCAACAACCATTTTTTGTTGTAGATGGCGTTCCGGTTCAAAATCAGGCCATAGGCAGTTATAGCGAGCCAGATAATCCATTGGCAGCTATTAGTCCTGATGATATAGAATCTATTGAGGTACTAAAGGATGCTGCTTCTTCGGCTATCTATGGTGCCAGAGCGTCAAATGGCGTTATTTTGATCACCACTAAATCGGGTAAGGCAGGCAAAACAAAAGTATCAGCGGGATACTATACAGGTTGGAGCAGGCCAACTCGTAAAGCTGAATTTTTAAATGCTGCGCAGTATAGAGAGTTGTTCCATGAGGCTTCTATAAATGCTGGATGGGACTCGGGAGAGGAGGAGTTTGAATATGCTGCAGGTACCGATGAATGGAATAGTACAAACGATATAAAATGGTCAGACTTATCGTTTCAAAATGGTAAAATTGATCAGTACAATTTGTCACTTACGGGGGGGGATCAAAAAACTAAATTTTTGATCAGTGGTTCCTGGAACGATCAGAAAGGTATTTTGCTTACTAACAGACTGAGGCGTGCTAATGGCAGAATTAACCTTGAGCATAATGTTAATAAAAGTATCAAGCTAGGGGTTAATCTTTCTTTGGCGAAAATGTTGAATAACAGATTATTTAGCGATAATTCGTTTACTAATCCTCTTATGTTAAATGCCATACCACCGCTGCAGCCCGCCTATTTGCCTGATGGTATTCCTAATGACAATACGCTCTACTACAATAATCTGATAGAAGTACATAATTCAAAAAAATTGGCGACCTCATATCAGTCTACAAGCAATGCTTTTGCAGAGTTGCGTATATCGCCGTCACTCAGTTTTAGAAGTCAGGTTGGATTAAATTGGAATAATCTTCAGGAAGAAGAGTTTCTTGGTCGGTTAACACTTGATGGATCACCTGGTGGAAGTTCCTTTAGCAACCAGGTTACTTCCACCATTGTCAACTATACCAATACCTTGAACTTTAATAAAAGATTTGCTGATAAACATGATTTGGATGCTTTGTTGGGAATAGAGTACCTGGACGGAAGTATAACTGGTAGTTCGGTTACCGGACGTTCATTTCCAGATGACCGGTTTACAAAAATTGCTAGCGCTTCTATTATTTCTGATGGATCTTCAACAGCAACCAATTATTCTTTTCTTTCCTATTTTGCCAAGGCAAATTATAAATTTAATGATCGTTATCTGGTAGGCGCAAGTTTCCGGGTAGATGGATCATCTCGATTTGGAAAAGACAACCGTTTTGGCGCATTCCCTGCAGTATCTGCCGGATGGATATTAAGCGAAGAGTCTTTTTTGAAGAACTCATCGGCTCTAAGCTTCCTTAAGTTACGCGCCAGTTATGGTAAAACAGGAAATGCTGAAATTGGCAACTTTAGTTCAAGATCTCTTTATGCTGCCGCAGCGTATGCTGATATTTCAGGAATGGTAGCTTCTCAAATTGGAATACCGACGTTGAGTTGGGAAAAAACTAATCAATTTGATATTGGAATTGATTTCGGATTCCTGAACAATCGGATCAGTGGTGAGATTGACTATTTTGATAAAGATACCCGGGCATTGTTATTCGATGTTCCTACTCCTGCCATTAATGGTTTCTCCAATATTACACGCAATATAGGTAGTATGAGAAACCGTGGTTGGGAAGTGGTGCTGAACGGAAATATTTTAACAGGTGCATTTAGGTGGAATGCTTCTGTAAATGTATCCACATATGTAAATAAGATTACGAGTTTATTGGCGCCAGTACCACCACAATCGAGAACAGTTGGTAGATTGGCTGTTGGACAGCCTTTTGGACAGTTTTATGGTTTAAAATATGCAGGTGTTGATGCCGCTAATGGAGATGCATTGTACTTTAAAAATGACGGTACTACCACCAATGACGATGGAGATGCAGACGATATGATTATAGGAAATCCTAACCCTGATTTCTATGGTGGAATTAATAATCGTTTTTCGTATAAAGGATTCGATTTGGATATACAATGTCAATTTGTTAAGGGGGTAGACGTTTTTAACGTAGCAGGTTTATTTCAGTCAGTAAACGGTGATTATTTTGACAACCAAACAGTGGATCAGATGAATTATTGGAAAAAGCCAGGCGATATCACAATGGTGCCTCAACCAAGATTAGATGAAGGGAATGGCACCGTTAAGTCCTCGCGTTGGGTACAGGACGGATCTTATTTTAGAGTCAAAAGTGTCAATTTGGGCTACAATATTCCCAGAAAGGTCCTGGGACGTTTTGGAATAGAAAATGCAAGGGTTTATGCGGCCGCTTTGAATTTGTTTACGTTCACTAAGTATACAGGGTATGATCCGGAGGTGAATGCTTCCTATGTAAATTCAGTTACGCTGGGGCATGATTTTTATACACCACCACAGGCAAGAACAATTAGTATTGGAATTAACTTAGGCTTGTAAATAGTAAACACCACAACCGAAGAATACTTTAAAATAATACCAATGAAATCGTTACATATTTTTTTCGTTTGCAGTTTTCTGACAATGTTTGCAGCGTGTGAGAAAAAGCTGGATATAGAGCCGCAACAAAGCGTAGACGCAGAAACTGCTATTAATAGTCCTGGGGCTGTAGATGCAGCCGCCATTGGAATGTATACCAAGTTGGCTCATGGTGCATTGTATGGTACTAATTTGCTTCTATTACCAGAACTACAAGCTTCGGCAAATTACTTATCCTGGGTAGGTACTTTTCAAAGTTTCCGTCAAGTATCTAATAAAACGATGACGAGAGATAATGCCGAAGCCGTGAGAACATGGCAATACGGTTATGAGGCCATCAATATGGCTAATGTAGTGTTAGAAGCGTTGAGTTTTGTCAAAGATGCAGATCAGAAATCAACTTTGGAGGGAGAAGCGCTATTTGTAAGAGGAATCGCCCATTTTGAATTGGTACGTTTTTATGCCCTTCCTTGGGGAGCTACTACCGGTAATACACATCCTGGGGTTGTAATTAAAACAAAAGCTACTACCAGTGAAACTGCTGCATTTGAAAAAATTGCTCGTAGCTCAGTAAACGAAGTATATACGCAGGTAATAAATGATCTTAAAAGTGCGGCAGAAAAGTTGCCTGAGAGAAACGGTACAAGAGCTAACAGATTTTCTGCTTTGGCTTTTTTATCAAGAGTTTACCTGCAACAGCAGGCTTATGAAAAGGCCTTGGATGCTGCTAATACTGTGATTGAAGATGGAGGATTCACAATTAATGCTTCTGTAGCAGCAGCGTTTGATAACAAGAATACAGGAGAGTCTATTTTTGAGATTCAACAGAACGATCAGAACAATGCAGGTATTGCTAATGACGGTATGGCTACTTTTTTTGCCAGTCTTGTGGGTATAGGACGTGCCGATGTAAGAATGGTAGCTCCTTTTTTAGAAACCTATGATGAAGATGATATGCGTTATTTGCTTTGGTATTATGAAGGTGTAGGTGCCAGATCTGGACATATGTATTGTGGGAAGTGGAAATCATATAGCCAAAATTTACCGATCGTTCGTATTGTAGAAATGTATTTGACAAGGGCAGAGTGTAATATCCGTCTCAACACAACTGAAGGAGCCACACCTGAAGATGATCTGGGACAAGTTATCAATCCTATTCGTGTGAACTTGCCTGTTATCGCTGCGCCTACACTTGACCAAGTATTAACAGCCAGGAAACAGGAACTTGCTTTTGAAGGCTTGCGAATACATGATGTCAAAAGGTTAAAAGAATCGACCGGAAGCTTTGATTGGGACGCTGATGAATTGGTTTTTCCGATACCACAACGTGAAGTGGATGCCACAGAAGGTATTATTACCCAAAATTCTGGTTATTAATTACCGATATGAAATAATAAAAAGGGAGATTGAAAAATCTCCCTTTTTAAATTGCTGGCAGATTATACCAGTATTTCGTGATGACTATTTTTTGCCACTACATTGTTGAAAAATTCGTCTTCCAATAATGATGCAATAGAAGGGATGATAAAATCCGGGGTATAGCTGAATTGCGCCAGATCTTCCTCCTTGGTTACACCTGTAAGCGTAAGCACTGTTGTGAAGCCCATGGTGCCAGCTCCCAGAATGTCGGTGCTCATAGTATCGCCAATCATGATTGTATCATCGGTAGCCAGCTCCAGTTTTTTACGGGCCATTCGCATCATTACCGGACTTGGTTTGCCCACACTGAATGCTTTTTTTCCTGTAGCTACTTCTATCATAGCTACAAAAGCACCGCAACCTGCTCTGTATTTGCCACCGGCTACAGGGCAGTTGGGGTCCAGGTTGGTGGCAATCAGCTTAGCTCCGTTCATTACCATATTAATGGCTTTGTCGACAGACTCCAGCATGATGGTTCTTCCTTCACCAATTACCACATAATCCGGGTGGTCGTCTACAATGGAGTAACCTTCGTTGTGCAATTCATTTAATAAGCCACCTTCACCAATCACATAAGCGGTACCATGTGGTGTTTTAGAACCCAGGTATCTTGCGGTAGCCATGGCACAGGTGAAAATGTCGTCTTCGGTAACATTGAAGCCTAATTTGTGAAGCTTATAACAGACATCCCGACTTGTACGCTGACTGTTATTGGTCAGAAACAAAAAAGGAAATCCATTTTTTTTTAAGCCGTTGATAAATTCAATAGCGCCGGGTATGGGTTCGCTTCCCTTATAGATTACGCCATCCATGTCAATTAAAAATCCTGCTTTCTTCATATTATTTTAATTTAATAATATGGTAGCAAAAGTTAGTGGACAGCAATGTGTTAATGAAAAAGAATAGAGTAAGATAAAATGTTATGTAACTAATGTAACGCAAAGTTACCCAAAATATTATTTACCTTTCATCCCTATTTATTTTTTGTTTCAAAAAAGTTTCAAATTTATATTCTATGGTATCCTCTAAAAAAGGATTGGCAGTTTCCGAAGATTGGACTGTCGTTATCCTGGGCTTTGCTATTATCTTTTTGGCAATTGCCGGTATTAAATTAATAGAACCTTCTTTTAATTGGGATGGGTTTTCGCAGTTGGGTAATGTGTTCTCCGCAGTAAATCTAAAAGCTATTGGCGCCATTTTGCTGCTCACATTGTTGGTGGCGATAGCAGCGTTCTGGTTGACAGGTCGTGCAGTGAAAAATGTGCTGATCGTTTTTCCGGTGGTGTTTTTATTGACATTGATTGCATTGATTTTATCAGGTAACAAAACGATTAAAGAAACGAATTTAGAGACCGTTATTTTCAGTTTGGCATTGGGATTATTGGTGAGTAATACAATCAAATTGCCCCTTTGGTTTAAAGAAACCCTGACTACCGAACTCTTTGTAAAAATAGGACTGGTGTTATTGGGTACGTCGATAATTTTTGGCGACGTATTGAAAGCCGGGTCAAAAGGATTGTTGCAGGCCGTGGTGGTAGTCGTTTCTGTTTGGTATTTTGCCTATTGGATTTGTAAAAAACTGAAAGTAGATGAGGAGCTGAGCATGATGTTGTCCAGTGCCGTATCTATCTGTGGGGTGTCGGCCGCTATTGCTACGGCGGGTGCTATCAAAGGTGATTCAAAAAAACTATCCTATGTAGTATCTGTTGTGTTGTTGACAGCAGTACCCATGATGATCATCATGCCGTACATTGCCAATTATTTCGACTTTCCACAGGCTGTAACAGGTGCCTGGCTGGGTGGTACTATCGATACTACTGGTGCAGTGGTAGCTTCAGGCTCGTTGGTGGGAGAGGAGGCATTGAAGATTAGTACCATCGTTAAGTTTTCTCAAAATGTATTGTTGGGGATCGCTGCGTTTGCTATATCTGTTTACTGGACCTATACCAAAAAGCAGGGACTGGAGCCCGATGCTAAGCCGACATTGGGCATGATTTGGGATCGCTTTCCCAAATTTGTGGTGGGATTTGTGGCAGCTTCTTTACTTTTTTCCTTCTTTTTATCTCCAGAAACGATTAAAGACGTAAAAGGACCTTTGAAGCAAGTGCAAGGTGTTTGGTTTGCCCTGGCTTTCACCAGCATAGGACTGGAAACGAATTTTAGAGATTTGTTACAATTAAATAACAGGAAACCGCTATATGCTTTCCTCATTGCACAGTTATTTAACATCCTGGTGACCCTTGTAATAGCGATGTTATTATTTAGATGAGCCAGGAAATCTTTAATCAAACGTTTGCTCAAAATATCTGATTTTGGCGGTTATTGGTTTAAATTAGTGATCTTAGCGAAGCAAAGAATTAATTTATTCAACTATAAAATTGCACTTTATGAGCTCCTCTCGTAGAAAGTTTATTAGAAATGTGGCGCTGGGATCGGGCGCTATTGCAACCGGTTTACCTGCGGTAGCCGGGGAAAGAAAAGATCTATACATGCCTGCCGGTCCTGCTACTTTTAATATGAGCGGTTATGCGGCTCCTAAAATTGATAAGGTAAGAGTGGGTTTTGTTGGGGTAGGAAATCGCGGATCAGGTGCTGTAAAAAGGATGTCCTTTATAGAAGGAGTGGAGATAAAGGCTATTTGCGATAAACGGCCGGAGCAAATACAAAAGTCCCAGAAAGTGCTGACTGATATGGGACTACCTAAAGCCAAAGAGTATACGGGAGAAAATGGATGGAAGGCAATGTGTGATAGCAACGATATCGACCTGGTATATATTGCTACCCCATGGCATTTGCATACGCCGATGGCAGTATATGCCATGAAGCAGGGTAAACATGCCGCTACCGAGGTACCGGCTGCATTGACGGTGAAAGAATGTTGGGAACTGGTAGATACTTCGGAAAAGACGAAGAAGCATTGTATGATGCTGGAAAATACCTGTTATGACTTTTTTGAGTTATTAACATTGAACATGGCTCGTAACGGTATGTTTGGTGAGCTTATTCATGCCGAAGGAGCCTATATACATGATTTGCTGCACCAGAATTTTGAAAAAAACAGTTACTCCGATATGTGGCGGTTAAAAGCCAATATCGGGCATAACGGAAATCTATACCCTACACATGGTTTAGGTCCTATCGCACAATGTTTGGATATCAATCGTGGCGACAAAATGGATCATATGGTGGCCATGTCGTCAGCAGATTTTATGATGAATGCACTAGCAAAAGAAAAAGCAGCTACAGACTCATTTTATAGTCAGTATGTGGATAAGCCTTACAGAGGCAATATGAATACAAGCCTGATTAAAACCAGTAAAGGAAGAACATTGATGATCCAACACGATGTTACGTCACCACGCCCATATTCCCGTATTCATTCGCTGAGTGGAACCAAAGGATTTGCCAGTAAGTACCCTGGTCCGGAAAGAATTGCTTTTGGCCACGACTGGGTGAAAGAAGATGAACTGAAAGCATTGTACGAGAAATTTACACCGGCTATCGTGAAACATGTGGGAGAGATCGCGAAAAAAGTGGGCGGTCATGGTGGAATGGATTTTATGATGGATTGGCGCCTGATCGACTGTTTGAGAAATGGCTTGCCACTTGATCAGGACGTATATGATGCTGCTTCCTGGACGGTGATAGGACCGCTTAGTGAAAAATCTGTTGCCAGTAATTCTAAAACAGTTGATATACCCGACTTTACCCGCGGGAACTGGAAAACGAACAAACCGGTGGATCTTACGCTCAACGGTGGTGGCAACACTACTGTACGCCCGGTACCGGCAGCACATAAAGAATAGTTATGGGTTTAATATAATAAACAAAAGAAGCGCTCACAGGCGCTTTTTTTGTTTCGCAGCGTGAATATAGCATCTAAAAAGAAGTCGCTCGATCTGCTTAAACCGTTTTTAAATACAGTTTAGTTATGGTTTTTATTTCAGGGTACTATAGTTGAAATTACAGTAGTACAAAAGTTACATCAAGGTATCCCGGGGAATAGCGTAATTATTCCCCGGCGGCTTTTGGATACTTTTTCCGCAAAAAGTATCAAGAAAATTGGTGGAGATTTTTGAAGTAAATCCCGTCCGCAGTATAATTAAAAACCTTAACTAAACGGCATCAAGTTTGAGTATAAAATTGAGTATAGTAATTTCAGTATCTGCTCTACAGTAGAAAACAATTACCTTCACGCCTGTAATAATTAACGGGCAATAGAAAAAAAGCATATGAAACCGATTGTACAAATATCTCTCGATCTTACAAATATTGATGAAGCGTTGGAAACTGCAGCATTGGCTATGCGTGCCGGTGTAGATTGGTTGGAAGCCGGCACTCCGCTGATTTTAGCAGAGGGTTTGCATGGTGTTAAAAAATTAAGGGAAGCGTTTCCGGGTGTACCCATTGTGGCGGATTTAAAAACGATGGATGGTGGCTACCTGGAAGCCGAAATGATGGCCAAGGCTGGTGCTACGCATGTGGTAGTAATGGCGAGAGCACACGAAGAAACCATCAAGTGTGTAGTGCAGGCGGGTAGGGATTTTGGTGCAAAAGTGATGGGGGATAATCTTGGTTGTCCTGATATGGTGGCAGGTGCTAAATGGTTGGAAGATTTAGGTTGCGATTTTGTAATTCATCACATAGGATACGACGAAAGAAGAGGTATTGCGGCCCGTGGAGAACGTATGCCAAGTCCATTGGATCAATTAAAAGAAGTAGTAAATGCTGTAAATATTCCTGTGCAGGCAGTAGGCGGTCTGACGCTGGAACAAGCTGTGAAATGCCCCGAATATGGTGCGCCGCTGGTGGTATTGGGTGCGCCGTTGACAATTGATGCCGATGCCTTCAAAACAGCTGACGGCGATTTGGAAAGCTCGCTTCGTTTGATTTGCGAAAAAGTACATGCATATGGCAACGTGGGGAATTTCTAAACCTTAAGACAGGAAAACGAGTCCCTGGAGTTCGTTTCATTTGAAACTAATAATAAAGGCAAGATGTAAATAACAATTACATCTTGCCTTTATGTTTATGCACGGTTCCGTATTGCCGTCTTTTCGAGTACTCTATTGGTCCATCCAAATCAATGAAGATATTACGTGTTACTACCGTTGTCATTATAAGCTTGCGAAGAATTTACTATTTTCTGCGTAACGGTACTCATGCACGTGAAGACACGTGCCTAGGCGACTGCTAAGAGCTGTGTTTTTGACTAAGAAGTATAGTAATCCTTTTGAAGCATTAAATCTCCTAATTTTTCTTTGTTACTTTTTTGCGGAAAAAAGTAAATCAAAAAGCCGGAAAATTGATTACGGCCGATTTCGGGAACGCCTTGATGTAACTATAGAATTACTGTGATCTCAACTATAGTTCCTTGATATTTGCGAGCTATTTCAACCGTCATCATGACGACCGTAGGGAGGGAGGATCTTCCGCCAAACAATAGCTACATCTCGACTAAGCGAGGTCGTCATTTTTTCATTATTATGTTCTTTTTCGGCTCTTGTTAAATTCCTTCAAAGCCGAGGTCTCACTGCTTCGCTTTCTGGCTAGCGGACTCGGCTCAAGATATTCATTCTTCTAAATCTATATCAGACAGACTACGATAATTATATACAGCATAAGTCCAAACGTTAGCCGTTCCCTAAACCATGTTGCTTAGCAGTGTTTCCAATCAAATGACTCTTCCGATATTTCGTGCTGTTTATTCCTTTATTTATCCTTGCAAGTAAAGCTGATAAAATACACCTGCCTTTTCTGTTATTTATTAACGAACTGGCATGCTTAAAGTTACAAATATCTTTTCCAACTGCATTCTGTGTAAGAGCCTGATAAAACTGCCCACATTTATTTATGGAACAGATTTCTCAATTACGGGCATGAGAGCCCTTTCATCACGAAATGACGAGAGTAATTGTAGTGCTGTAATCTGCCTCGGCTTTAGGAATTTGTCTGTCCTGGGACGAATACTTTCTCCGCAAAAAAGTATGGAGAGAATCGTTGATAGTTTCTCCATAAATCAGTCTGCTGTTTAGAGAAGACCGATATTTCATAAGCATTGAATATGGATTTATATCTTGAAATGGATGCCACCCATCACGCCGATATACATGCCATTAAAACGATCACCATTTCTATTACTCCACAAATAACGTTTTACGAGGTTGCTGCCTTTGCCGTCTTCGTAAAAAAAATGGTTCAAAGTAGGACCTGCAAATATTTCACATCTTCCAATAGTATAGGCCGGTAGTATCCGAAGCACGCCTTTGTTAAACTCGCCTTTATCAAAGTTGTAGTGAAAGATAGAAGCCAGTTCGATATTGGTCCTGAAATTGGATGTTATTGGAATATGTACGCCTATCCCTGCTTCTGCCGCTGCAATATTTTCACTTGTCTTGAAGTTATAACCCGCCCCGATGATACCATATAGTATCCTGCCTCCTGAACGAAAAGAAACCATGGATGTTAGTGTTTCATCGGTGTTGATACCTATGAGTTTTTCTCCGTTTTTAATGATGTTGATAATGCCGACAGGATAGTCGCTACTTTCAGCAATATTGATAAAACCTCCCACCTGTACCCCTTTAACTCTTTTGGCAATATTGATAAATCCTGCCACTTGGTGGTTGATATCACCGGCTTTGTTGAGGAACCCGGAAATTTGCAAGCCACGACTGTTTTCGCGTACTAAATTTGAGAAACCGGCTATTTGGGTACCATCTAAACTACCGGACATATTTGAGAAGCCTGCGAGTTGTAATCCTTTCGATTTATATTTTGTGAGGTTGGCAAACCCCGCAATCTGTATGCCATTTACATTGTTTCCCACTATATTGGCAATGCCGGATAGCTGGGTACCCGAAACATTGTTTTTTACCACGCCGGCGATTCCATACATCGAGAGACGGTTTTCGTTTGCGGACAGACCCGTGAGTGCATGAAAAGAATAATTGTTAGAGATATTGGCGGCATCTGTACCATTGGTGCTTAATGGATGTACTAATCCGATATGGACATTTTTTGCTTTTTCAGTTTGGGCAAATGTGTTGAGCGTATTCAATAGTAGCACAATAGCTATTCGATGGATTTTTGTTGTCATTTTTCTGGTTTCAGGTATGACAACCTTTGATAGTTTTACCCCTATCGGCCACAAAAAAATCGGATGAACTGAGTTACGGATAGATGGAGGTTAACTTTTGTCTTTTTTCTTGTGCATTAGTAGTTATGAGAAAATCATAAACCCAGTCGACTCAGATACGAAATAAGATCCGCTAAATCTCCTTCACTGATGCCATCTAACAAGCCGGAAGGCATTAGTGATCCTTTTACCTCCATCTTCTTTATACTTGTTTTTGGTATTCTGTCAACCAAACCGCCGGCTTTTACAACAACTACTAACTCTTTATCTTCCCAAACTTTATTACCCTGGATAAATTCGTTGTTGTTATTCTCTATCGTAACATAATTGTAGCCTTCCTTAATGTTCTGTGTAGGCCACAATACTTCAATGAGAATTTCTTCAGGGGAAAGTCCCCTGCCAAGGGCAGAAAGATTAGGACCTATGTTCCCGCCCTTATTATTGATATTATGACAGGATGCGCAGGCAGGATTAGCGAGGTAGACCTGTTCACCCTTGGCAGGATCGCCTTTTTCCTTTACTGCTCTTACAATTTTTTCTGTGAACGATTGATCATAACTCGAAGGGATGGTATTTTTGTCGCCGGCGATTGTTCTTAGCCGGGTACGCAGTGCCGGTACTTCCATTCCTTTTAATGCAAGTGCTTCCAACATTAATTTTGCTAATTCTGGAGAAAGCGTATGTTTTTGCAGCCCCTCTGTCAGAGCCTGTATTCCTCCGGCTTGCCCTGCTATAGGAGTGATATAGTCTTTAATATTGTTAACAGAAAAAGGGGGTTGCTGGATTGCTGTAAACATGATATCTGCACTCGTGCCAATATCAATAGCCGCAAGACTTTTTAGCGCCGCCAAACGGAGTGGCAGAGGTGTCTCCTTGTTTTGTATTTGCGTTTTCAAAAAGTCGGCAGCTTGTGTGCCTTCCAGGCGACCCAGTGTCAGTAAGGCTTCGGCTCTGATATAATGATCTGTTTCGGTGTTTTGTGCAAGCGTAGCGATCGTGGGAGAGACGCTTGTCAGATTCCAGTTACGCACCAACTGGATGGTCGCCGCCAAAAATGGCGTTTGTGCTTTGGTGTTGAGAAGATCGTTGAGAACTTCGGACACTTCAGCCGGTATATCGGTGGGTTGAAGTGAAGATAGTTTGTGGAGCAGGTCGGTATTCTTTGACTGTGTTGCTTCCCGGATAACAAATCCAATATGTTTATTGCTTTCTTTTTTCGCCAGGGCAATCAACAAATTTGTTTTTACTGAATGAGAGATGTCGGGCGCCGCCATCAAAGATCTGAGCATTTCTGCAGATAACCAGTCGGGAGGATTTTTGTTGATGATCAATGCCAGATGTTTTGGATTGGATACCTGCAGGATACCTTTTTGCAGTGCTTCTTCCCAATATGGTCGTAAACTATACACTGTTTTGTCCCAGGCATACCGTATAAATTTATCTGTGGGGTGATCAAAGGCCATAGCTGCTATGGTGACAGCCGCGGGCACCTGCAGGTAGCTTAACGCTACTACCGCATGTAGTCTCACTTTTGCGCTAGGGTCGTTTACCAGTTGTTCCAGCTTCGAAAGTGCATCAGGCAATTTGTAGTGCCATTGGGAAAGCAATTTCGCTGCATAAGCTCTTGCTCCGGGTGCTTTGCCGCCTATCAGCCGTTGCAAAATTTCTTCATTTACAATGGCATGACTTTCAAATACACCGGCTGCTTCCAGCAGGTGTCGCTCGTAGTTTTTATCATTTTTATTGAGTTGGCTAATCCAAAAAGAAACAGCGGAATCAATCGCTTCAGTTGGTTTTTCGGCCAACAACCTTCTCACCTGATAGCGTACCCAATATTCATCCGATTGCAAATGATAGAGTAGAGTAGCAACAGGTTGGTTATGTAAATTGGGTTTGGAGGTTAAAGCCCGGTTGTTGGCAGTAAGACGCCATATACGTCCATGTCGCTTATCCCTTTCCGGGTGTCTTACAGAAGCCTGGTAGTGTCCTATTATCGGGTTATACCAGTCTAGTATATATATGGCACCGTCAGGACCTACATTCACTTCTATCGGACGAAAGCTTCTGCTGGAAGATATGACCAATGGATCTGTAAGTTGTACTTTATAACCGGATGAGTCGTCGGTGACTTTCATTCTCTCAATGCGGTTATTATAATAGCCGGCTAAAACAAAATCATGACGGAGGTTATCTGGTATATGTTGCGAGCGGGGAATGATGATGCCGGATCCTTTGATTACGAGTTTACCGATATCCGGAAGGTAATCGTGGTTAGACTCCTCTACCAATCCGGGCACTGAGTAAAAGACTTCGGGGTCGTTGGCTTTATGAAACATTTCACCCCAATCATTAAACGTCATTCCCCATGGGTTGACACTGGCGGTGGACCAGTCAAAAAAATTATCGAGTTTCCCTGAAGTAGGGCGGTAGCGCCAGATGCCGGCACGATTGGCTTTTTTGATACCCCAGGGTGTCTCTATGCGACTATAAATATTATGTCCCTGGGAAAAGTATAAATCTCCCCCGGGGCTCCATGTAAAAGAATTCAGCGTTTGGTGTAAATCACCTGTTCCGAATCCTGAAAATAACAGCGTTCGTTTATCTGCCTTACCGTCCTTATCGGTATCTTCTAAAAATACCAGTTCGCTTTGTTCGCCCAGGTATACGCCACCGTGACCCAATTCAAATCCAAGCGGAATGTTGAGCCCGTCTGCAAAAACAGATGTTGTGTCTGCTTTTCCATCTCCATTCCTGTCTTCGAGTATCAATAACTTATCATTGAGTTGTTTCCCCAATTCCGGATGTGGATAGGTGGTAGTGCATAGAACCCATAATCTGCCTTTCTCATCCCAGCGCATGGCCACCGGGTTGGCAATGCCCAATGCTTCTGATGCAAAGAGTTCTATTGTATATCCCGGACTAACGGAGAAGGAGGCTAATTCGGACTCTACGGAATTATCTGTTTCCGGAGGTGCAACAGACATGATGTTTTGGGCATGTTGTTCTCCGATCATCAAAAAAACCATCGCTACAATAGACATTTGTTTGAAAACACTCCAAAAAGAAACAGGTGTGTGTCTATTCATCGCATCAGTATTTTTGTTTTATTTTTTCTATGCTTAACTCAGCACTCTCCAACAATGGTAATATAGCATTCCTTTCTTCGGGTAAAATCCGGTGGTCCCGGTCTTTCCAGTCTCTGCTGAACTGTTGTACATATTCTCCGCCGTCAATAAATGCCCAGTTGCCTGCCCGCCAATATTGAAACCATAAATCGTTTTTTTCCACTATCGTTTTTCGCAACGGCTCCCATGCAGCTTCGTATTCGGAAGGGAGTTGCAGTGCTTTCATGATAATCTGTGCAATGGTTTTATGACTGTTTTCGGTTAGATGTATACCATTGTTTGTAAAATCCGTTTCCGATGTTAAGGGATCATAAAGGTTTATGTACATGCAGCCTTCGTCTGTGGCAAGTCGTTGTATCGCTGCGGCATACTTGTCTACCGGAGCATTTGTTATAGGTACGGTGTTGAGTAGTTCGCTCGGAAGCCTAAGCGATGTTGGATCGAAAGGGGTAGGGGATAACAGTACGATTTGTCTCTCTGATCCACGAGCTGTAGACAGTAGTTGCTTATAAGCTTCAATAAAACGGGGGATGGATGCTTCTCCATCCAACGACTCCATTTGGCCGAATTGTGCTATTAAAATGGAGGCTTTTGTATTATTCAGGTGCGTTGCCCATTCTCCGAAACCACCTTGTCTGTATTGTTCGTAAACGGTATCGCCCTCCCAGCCCAGGTTTCTAAACTGTAGTTTTTTGGAAGGGTTATTTGCCACCAACATCGTTTCCAGGTAGCTATTTTTCTGGAAGTTGGAAACATTGGTGCCGCCTGCAAATACTATTATATCACCGTTCTTAAACCGAATCTTTGTGTTATTCTTTTGGCATGAAAAAAGCAGGCTAAAGGAAATGACAGATAATATCAACCTGTAATTTCCTTTAGGAAATATGAATATTGACATGTAATGAAGATATTGCATTTGCCCCTAATAAGGATAGTCGATATTATCATTATTAGGGGCAAGTTGCTATAGTTGTGGTATCAACCGGATTTGAAAATTATCTACTGGTCCGGAAATTGTTTCCAGGCGCAGGAATATATCGTTGGGAAGGTGGCTGCCGGATTTTACCTGTACAGGCAGTACCAGTTGCTTGTTCTTTTTTAATACCAATGGGAATTCGGGAAGCTGCACCAGAACGTGGTCTGCATTCTTTCCAATCAGCTCCACTGCAATTATTTCAACCGCTTCTCCACTATTGGAAATTTCTATATTCTTTTTACTACTATTAGAAATTGTTAATACACTGTCTTTGGCAGTAAGTATAGGTTTGGAGGCTTTGAAATTCAGTGGTCGGATATCAATTTTCCTAAAAAAGTGTTCGGCACTTTCACTTTGAAACTGAATTTTTCCGGCCGTTACCTGTTGCTTAGTATCTTCTCTGAAGATATTAAACAGCCTGTTCACCACAAATCCATTCACAATAAAAACGGCATCGGCATGACGGGCTACCAGCTCGCTACGCGTCCATTCTCCGTGAGGGTTTTCGAAATTGCCAGACCGGTGTACTCTCCACAAGCCTTGTCGTTTTAAGGGAGCCAATGCATCATATTGCTCCACTTTTTCATTGAGTGGTGAACGCCCCTCTGATACCGGAATTTCAGGTTTACCTCCTTTTACATCATAGTAATCGCCAATATTACTTTCCTCTATCTGAAATTCCACACTTCGCATCCATGCTTTAAACATATAGTCTAAAGGACCAGTGCAGTGAAATAGCAAACCTGCGTCGCGTAGGGCAGTATCTTTAGGATAGTAATTCAATTCGCCCCATTTGGTTTCGAAACGGAGGTGGTAGTTATCGTATGATTTTTTAGAAGTAATAGCTCCCCATATTTCACCCGATATTCGTAAAATCCCGTTGTTGATTGTAAATACATTTAGGGGATCTTTATTTAATCCAATGGGTTCCGATTGGGCGCTGTCTATATAACCTACCATGTCCACGGGCCGTAACCAGGTATCCCAGTTGGTCAGGTCTTTTCCGTTAAATAGCTGTGTCCATCCTTTCTGGGCGTTTGCTTTTTCACTTACGAGAAAGCAAACTGATATCAAAAAGGCAAATCCATAGCGTAACAAATTCTTGTTTGCAATCATAATTAAGATCTTTATGTATTCAATAATTTCTGTCCGTTAACTGCTACATTTTTTGGAGATAAGCAATGAGATCAGCCATTTCCTGGTGATTCAATTGTTGAGAAAAGGAAGGCATTAAAGAAATATCCAGGGTGCTAAATGATTTGATATCCTGTCGATTAATTGTTCTTTGTACTCCAGGCGCACTTGATATAGTGATGGCGCCGGGCGTTTCACTACTGATGATGCCCTGCACTTTTTCGTCACTATTCAGTGTTACTTCTCTTACATCGAAGCCTACTGCCAGTGAAAGCGATGGTTCGAGTATATTGGCCATGATGTCTTTTGCCAGCCACGCCTGAATTGTGCCAAGATCTGGTCCAAATGCAGTGCCGGATTCGCCCCTGATTTGGTGACACAGCGCACAGTTTTTTTGGAATACAATCTGCCCATTGGCAACATCTCCTTTTAGGTCCAATGCTTTTCTAAATTCTTTAATAACTTTTTCCTGGTCTTTAGCCATAAATAACTCCCTGGCCTTGTTTCGCATCGTATCGTTGTTGTCCTGCATCAATTGCATACTTCTAAACCATCCAACACTGGAAGCCTGTATTTTACCGGATGCAACGGCATCCAGCAATAATTTTTTTCTTTCAGGCGACCGCATAAAAGTTTGTAGTGCATCTTCCCGAACAGCAGGTGTAATAGATGACCATTGCTCCGTGATAAAGTGGCTTATGGTTTCATTGGGTATCAAACTCAATGTTTTGATTGCCACAGATTGCAAGGAAGGGTGTGTTTGTGGTTGTACCAGGGATTTTAGTATGTCTGCATGTATTTCCGGATTTTTTAGAGATAAAATATTGACGGCATCGATTCTTTTATCATCAGAAAGTTGTGAATTGGAAATATTTGTAATCGCTTTTTTTGTTGCTTCCTGTAGGAGGATATCATCTGTGACCCCTGCTGTTTGCAACAACTGAAAAGACGCTTTTCTTACTTTGTCGTCCGGGTGATTAAAACAACTGTTGATTAATATCGATTGGGTATTACTGTTTACCCCGGTTTTTTTGTTGCGAAGACTTTCAGCCAGTCCTTCTAAGATCGAGGACTGCCAGGGTTGTTTTTTCGTGGATACAACGGCATTGATCATCGAATCCAGGTTTGCCTGCGATCCGGTCATAGTCGCAAGACGTTTGAGTAGTTGTCCATAAGCCGTTGTTTCCTTATAATTTTTAGTAACCGTACTGATCATTTTTTCTGGTTGTAAAAATCTTGAAGACAACGCTGCTACTTGTACCCACTTGTCCTCTATATCACGAAACAAAAGTTTTTCTGTTGTGGCTTTGGCTTCAGCAGAACCCAATTCGCCCAGTGTGCACAATAACTGAAAACGGACCCTTGCATTGGGGTCGTTTTGTAATGCCAACAGTGCCGTTTCTAATTCGGGAAATGATGATAAATGTAATTCTGCCAGTTGTATGGCGTTTTCTCTAACGCCTGCTGCTGCGTCTTTCAGACCTTTTGTAATTGTAGCGGGGGTTAATGCCTGTAGGCCCTGCAAGGTCCACAGCGCATGTAAACGTCCTTCTGGGGTTTGGGCATTCTCCACCAATGCATCTAATGCGGGAACAATGTTCTTATTGCCACGGTCTACCAATAACCGTTGTGCATTAATGCGCCACCAGTTATTACTATTGTCCAGGAATTTTACCAAAGCCTCATCCGTGGCATCCCCCAGGGAGAGTCCTTTGGTCCATTCCGGACCGGCAGCATCGGTTGCACTTACCCGGTATATGCGGCCCATATCTATACCATCGTATAATCCCCCGGCTTTTACAGCCTCATCGCTCATCCACTCGGGGTGTTCTATAATGCGCCTGTAATAATCCAACACATACAAAGCGCCGTCTGGTCCAACATAGAGATTAACAGGTCGGGACCAGGCGTCTGTGGATGCGAGGAATTCTTTTCGTTCGCGGCCGACTCTGCTGGCGGTAAAAGTGGATCCTTTTTCTGTTATTTTATCAGCATGCACCAGGTTGCTTACAGATTCGCAGATAAAAGTTAGGTTTTTATCAAATGGTGCGGGAAAAGCGCCGCCATTGTAGACTACAATGCCGCTGGCTGCCGTCATAGTGCCCGCGCCACTAAACATTTGACGTTCCGGGTTGGTCGTGATTTGAAAAATTTCTGCCGCATCCCCGTGGTCGGAGGTAGGCTGGGTTGCCTGCGAAATCATCAAAGCAGGATTTCTTTCAAGATAGGGAGAGGCAATACCCTCGGCATAAGCGTGGTTTTGATTATCGCCAAACAGGTGACGGCCCCAGGTGTCGAAAGCATGTCCAAATTGTGCTTTTGTGGAGGTAAGTTCCAGTGTAAAGTTGTCCGGGCGAAAACGTACCGAACGGCTGTCAGCATTTTTAGGCAGACGGGGTCCCTCCGGCTTTTGAGGAAAAAAAACTTCTTCTCCTTCGTCACCAAAAATATCTATATATCCCCTGGCTAATAAGTGACCACGGTGTGCCAGGTGAATCCAGTTGTCTAAACCATATAATGGATTGTTAACATTGATATGCGGGTTGGATAATGAGAACCCGGTGAGTAATGTGTCTCTTACATCCGCTTTCCCATCTCCATTGGTATCTTCAAAATATAATACATAAGGAGCATCTGTTACTATTACTCCTTTTTTCCAACGCATAATACCGTTGGGTAATACCAGTTGATCAGCAAAAACAGTGCTTTTATCCATTTTGCCATCGCCATCTTCATCGGATAGTAGTTTTATTTTTCCATTTCCACTTTTATCCAACGGATAACCATGCATTTCTACAACATACAGTCTTCCATATTCATCAATTTCCATATCTACCGGATCGGCTATCAAAGGTTCTGCTGCCACCAGCTCCAGTTTAAAACCCGGTTCCAGTTCAAAAGTCTTCACCGCTTCCTCCGGCGGGATAGCACCGTTTTCATATTTTATTTTTTTGCCACAAGATAACAGGCAGGATATAGCCATTAAACTTAAGAACAGACCTTTATACATTGATATTTTTGAGGGTTTAAGCTTGCTTAGTTCAGTCATTGAATAACATTCTTTCATTTGAGTGGACACTTATTCTGGAATATAAAATTATATATTGATTGGTTTACAAAATGTTGCTGATTTAACCATTTTCGTAGTAAAATTCACTATCTGTTCGTGGCGGCTCATACTTGTAAATGGGTAATATGTTGTGAAAACCATCATAAATGTTACCTTTAGTTGAATAATTTGAAAAGCCGTTGTTTTTTCAAGTTATCACGTGCAGGATGATTGCTTGTCTCCTCCGAAAGCAGGTGTTCGATAATTCGGTATGACGGAGCTTTAGTCGTTCAAAACCAGCCAGTAAACTGCGGTGGTTCGGTCTAGTGTAATAAATTTATTGTCTTTAAACCGAAACTAACTTGAGGGATCGTTTATATACGGATGAGGAGTTGTTGAAACTGTTTTCCAGTGGTGATCAGGAGGCATTCAAAACATTGTATGACCGTTTTTTTAAACAGGTTTTGCAATTCACCCGAAGATATACTGAGGAGGCAGATGCACAGGACATTACAGCAGATACTTTTGTACAACTCTGGAATAAAAGAAGTCAATTTGAACATATCAAAGCCATCTCCAGTTTTCTTTTCGTAACTGCCAGAAACCGTTGTATTGATCTTATACGGCATCAAAAGGTTAAAGGCAGGTACGAGAAAGAACTAGTCTCGCTGGCGGATGGTCACTATCACGACGATTTTTTTTTGGTGCAGGTACGATTAGAGTTGTCCAGACTTTTGCGTGAGGAGATTGATAAATTGCCGGAAAAAATGAAAGAAGTATTGTTGCTATCGTTCAGAGATGGACTGAAGCCAATGGAAATTGCGGAGAAGTTGAATGTGAGTGTAAAAACCGTGAGTAACCAAAAATTGTCTGCGCTAAAAGTGCTCAAATCTGCCTTGCGTCAGTATCCCCTGGAACTGATGCTTCTCCTGTTGCCACACCTGTTTTGATTTGTTGGTTTGCTATATTCCCCGATGATTAAAGACGGCTGTAATAACCAATGCGTTTATTCTATACGCCGCTAATAAACCCGGGTTAATTTTTTATCAGAAATAGTAAACTTCACGATGTTTTTTGTTGATATCCCTTTTTACTTTTAATTCCTATCGTCTTTTCTGCAGTAAAAGCCTCATGCCAGCAAGCATTTTTTAGAGTTGATGCTGTCTTTGTGGTTTAAAGTGTTAAACCAGGGGCAGTAGTTTGGCGGCAGGTTATGACTAAAGATTGAACCACCTTTTGGGCTTGCTCGATTTTTGGGATTATTCAATAAACAAATTAGAGGTAAGAATTAGCACATGAAATATCAGAAGAAAGCTGGTTCGCATTTTTGCCCTTGGGGCTTATTTTTTTTGATGGGCTTATTGGTGGCTTCTTGTGGCAGAGCAGGGGGTGACTTTGAAGGATTGACGGATGAAAAGAAAAGGTTGCCAGAGAATGCTGTGAAAGGTCTTAGTATAACGGAGGGCTTGAAGGTGACACTGATGGCTGCAGAGCCCCAGTTGAAAAACCCCACCAATATTGATGTAGATGAACGTGGCAGGGTATGGGTTACGGAAGCATATAACTACAGGCCATGGCCGGGTAGACCGCTGACGCCTGCCGGCGATAGGATTGTTATACTGGAAGATACTAATGGTGATGGAATATTGGATACAACCAAAGTGTTTTATCAAGGACCGGAAATCAATGCGCCTTTGGGTATATGTGTATTGGGTAACCAGGTGTTAGTTTCCCAAAGTCCTTACGTATGGCGCTTTTTCGATGATGATGGTGATGATAAAGCGGATCGTAAGGAAATTATGTTCCAGGGTATTGGCGGAGAACAACATGACCACGGTATGCACGCTTTCACATTTGGTCCGGATGGGAAGTTGTATTTTAATTTTGGTAACGAAGGAAAAACTTTGAAAGATAAGCACGGAAAAGTGGTGCTTGACCAGGATGGAGATGAAATAGGACCGGCAAAGTATAAACAGGGAATGGTTTTTAGATGTAATCCTGATGGTTCCGAAGTAGAATGTTTGGGGCACAACTTCAGAAATAATTTTGAAGTGGCGGTAGATAGCTACGGCACAATGTGGCAGAGTGATAATGATGACGATGGTCGTGAAGCTACCCGTATTAACTATGTGATGGAATACGGGAACTACGGATTTACAGACGAAATGACAGGAGCTGGTTGGCCTGCACATCGAACAAATATGGAAGATGCTATTCCACTTCGTCATTGGCACCTGAACGATCCTGGTGTCGTGCCGAATCTTTTACAAACCGGTTCTGGTTCGCCTACGGGGATGGCCATTTATGAAGGTTCTTTGTTGCCGCAAATTTTCAGGGATCAGATGATCCACTGTGAACCGGGGCATAATGTTGTCAGGTCATATATAGTTAAAAATGACGGAGCGGGTTATTCAGCTACTATAAAAAATATTTTGAATGGTGAAAAGGACCAATGGTTTCGTCCTTCGGATGTTTGCGTAGCACCAGATGGTTCATTAATTGTTGCAGACTGGTACGATGCGATGGTAGGTGGTCACGATGCTGAAGATCAGGAGAGGGGAAGGATTTACAGGATTGCACCCAAAGAAGCAACATACACAATTCCTAATTTCGATTATAGTTCCCCGTCCGGTGCTGTTCAGGCATTGCAAAATCCCAATCTTGCTGTAAGAAGAAAGGCATGGATCAGCCTGTTTGATATGGGCGATAAGGCAATACCTGAATTGGAAAATCTCTGGAATGTATCGGACAATCCACGGATGAAGGCAAGGGCTTTGTGGCTGTTGTCGAAAATGAAAGGAGGAACCAGGTACATCGAACAAGCATTGGAAGATGTTCGGCCCGAAATAAGAATAACTGCACTACGTGCTGCCCGTCAGTTACACAGTAAAGATTTGCAGGCGGTTGCGAAATTGGTAAAGGACACTGACCCGCAGGTAAGACGGGAATGCGCAATAATGCTTAGGCACAACCAATCGGCAAAAGCTGCCGAACTGTGGGCTGAATTGGCTTTTCAATACAATGGCAACGACAGGTGGTACCTGGAAGCGCTGGGGATTGGTGCGGATCAACAATGGGATCGTTTTTACGAAGCCTACTTGCAGAAGGTGCCGGATCCCGCAAATACATCACCAGGCAGGGATATTATCTGGCGGGCACGAACCAGTAAGGTGTTACCACTGCTGGCCACACTGGCGGCCGATGAAACAACGGGATGGCAGGAACGGCAACGTTATTTCAGAGCCTTTGATTTTCATCCGGAAACAACAAAAAATAGTATACTATTGGGGCTTATTGACAACAACAAAAATAATGTTTCATTAAACGCATTGTTGCTTCATCACCTTTCCCATGATGCCGTAAAGAGTTCGGCGGCTGCTAAAAAAGCTTTGGAAGCTGTTTTGGAATCTGTGTACGGTACGGAAACCTACATAAATCTTGTGAAGCAATACGAATTGACAACCGAGAAACAGAAACTGTTGGAGCTCGTGATTGGGCGCCCGAAAGAAAGAATTGCAGGTGAAGCAGCAAAGCTAATGCTTGCCTATGGGGGGGCGCCCGATCTTAAGAGAATATTGACGAATAAAGAGGATACTGCAAGGATCATAAACTTGCTAACTGTATTGGGTACTGTAGGATACGAACAAACTTTAAATATGGTTCAGGAGGTTTTGTTAACTGCGTCCTATCCTGCTAATGTCAGGGAGGCTGCTGCTTTATCGCTTGGCAGAACATACGGGGGAGAATATCGGGTTCTGGACCTTATAAAAGATAATAAATTGCCGGCGGAATTGATAGATCCCCTGCTGCTTGGGTTAAAAAGTGGACCTCGCAGAAGCATGTACCAGAAAGTAGAAGCTATGTTAGCCGACTCTGCAGGCAATAGCCAATCACCTTTTGATAAAGAGGCTGTTCTTGCTATAAAAGGTGCTGTTGTGGAGGGTAGAAAGGTTTTTTATGAGTATTGTTCGGTTTGTCACCAGGCAGATGGTCTGGGTTTCGATTTTGGTCCGGGACTAAGTGAAATAGGTAGCAAGCTGCCTGTAGACGGATTGCTGGAAGCTATTGTTAATCCTTCAGGCGGTATCAGTTTTGGTTATGAAACCTGGCAACTTACGCTAAAGAACGGGTCGGTGTTAATGGGGATAATTGCCAGTAAGACAAATGACGAAATACAAATAAAATATCCCGGCGGCAATGGAGAAACCATAAAAATTTCGGATATAAAATCAATGGAAATAGGTTCGGAGTCTATCATGCCTGCTTTACAGAATGCTATGACGGCTCAGCAATTGGCCGATCTTTTAGCCTATCTGTCGTCTCTTACAAAAAAATAGAATAATGAATAAATATTTTCATTACTTTTTACTTGCTCCTTTTTTATTTTTTATCAGTGCCTGTAATCAGGCGCCTATGGGGCAGCGAAAGTGTCTGTCAATCAAGAAAAGAGAAGGCTGGCCCGAGGTAAGATGAAACCAGGAAGGGTTTTCCGGATGATGATTCACAATAAAATGCTGGTATTATATGAAGATGGGATTGTTTGTTTTCATGTTATTAAATGCGCTTTGTACTAACGGGCAGATAAAGCTTGCAGGAATATTTGCCGATTCGATGGTTTTGCAACGGGATCAGCCAATACCCATTTGGGGTTGGGCAACACCTGGTGAAAAAATTACGGTAAAGATTAACCGGCAACAGAAGAAAACAAAAGCCGACAGAAACGGTAAATGGATTGTAAACCTGGATGCTGAGAAAGCAGGCGGTCCTTTCGTATTATCAGTTAGCGGTAATGAATTACGATTGTTGAAAGATATCTACATTGGCGATGTTTGGTTTTGTTCCGGACAGTCGAATATGCAGATGACCGTACAGGATTCAAAAGATGCAGATCAGGAAATAGAGAACGCTAATTATCCTTTGATCAGGCATATTGAAGTGCCGAGAAAATTATCAGAGAGCCCTTTAGAAAATTTTGAAACAGAAGTTACCTGGCAAGTTGCTACGCCAGCAACTGTGGGTAAGTTTACAGCGGTTGGTTATTTTTTTGCCCGCCATATTGTAAAGAATTTGGAGGTGCCAGTGGGTATAGTGAATGCTTCCTGGGGTGGAACGATTGTAGAAACCTGGACAAGTAAACAATCTTTTGCAGATAGCGAGCATTTTAAATGGATAGGCACATTACCTCCATTTAATCCGGACGCAGCCATTGCCGCCCGGAAAGCTCATTTTACCAAAATGGTTGCTAATGTACAGGGAACAGGACCTGATTCGACCCATACAGACAATTGGAAAAAAACTTCGTTTAACGATCAACATTGGCCTACTATTCTTTTACCAGGTGCCTGGGAAACCCACCTTAACCAATATGATGGTACGATTTGGTTTCGTAAAATCATTGATATTGCTGAAGAAGATGCCGGGAAGCCGGCAGTATTGAGTTTGGGTGTAATTGATGAAGCAGATGAGACTTTCGTAAATGAACAATTTGTGGGCGGGCAAAGTAGTAGGGGGCAGCGGTTGTACAATATTCCGGCTGGTGTATTAAAGGCCGGTGAAAATAGTATCGTGGTAAAAGTAGAAGACAATTGGGGTGAGGGCGGTATAGTGGGCAACAAGTCAGAACTTTATCTGAAAGCCGAGAAAGGAGGGGCTTATACTTTGTCTGGCAATTGGCGTTTCCAGGTGTCTGCTATTGCACCTCATTTGTTGAATATCAGTCCTAACAACTACCCTTCATTGTTATTTAATGGAATGGTTAGTCCGGTGTTGCCATTTGCTATTCGGGGGGTGTTATGGTATCAGGGGGAGAGTAACGCCCATTGGGCAGAAGAGTATAGAGAAAAATTTCCGCTGTTAATAAACGACTGGCGAAAGCATTGGAAGCAGCAGCAATTACCTTTTTATTACGTTCAGCTTACAAGTTTTAATGCGGATAATGGCAATGACAGTAATAAAGGCAGCAGCTGGGCAGAACTGAGAGAAGCACAATCTGAAGCACTTCGATTACCCCATACTGCTATGGCAGTTACAACCGATATCGGCGATAGAAATGATATTCACCCTTTGAATAAGCAGGACATTGGCAAAAGATTGGCATTGTTGGCTTTAAAGGGTACTTATCAACAAAATATTGTAAGTGAAGGCCCGTCATTTAAATCAATGAATATAGTTGACAATGCCGTCACAGTAAATTTCTCTCATGCCGAAGGAGGGCTTGTATGCGAAAATAAATATGGTTATCTCCAGGGTTTTGAATTGGCGGGCGCTGACAAAAAGTTCTTTTTCGCGCAAGCCCGGATAGAGGGCGAAAAAGTTATTGTTTCTTCCGATCAGGTACTCAATCCTGTGACCATCCGCTATGCCTGGGCGGATGATGCCACAGAAGCAAATCTGTATAATAAAAGCGGGCTCCCAGCCGCGCCATTTCGTTCGGATCGTTGGACGGGAATAACGGAAGAAAGAAAATTTAAATTCTGAATAGATGGCTGCAAGACAATATGTGACCTTCCAGTTAAAGCATTATTAAGTTTTTGATAAAAAACTTTGATTTGCGATAGGAAGTTTTGAATGTGTTCACGTTTATATAGGTATATAAAGTAAACATGGCGTATTCGGAACAGTATATTGCTCAGTTGATATTAAAATATTTCAGGGATGAATTGAGCCCTGTTGAAATGGAGCAACTTGAGCATTGGCTTTCGGAGTCGCCACAGAACCGCATTTTCTTTGAAGGGTTGGATGAAGAAGAAGATATCATCAGATTGATGGAAATAGAAGAAAATGATGATAAAAACGCTACGGCTCAAAAGCTCCTGATCGAAATACAAAATCGAATTGCGGAACAGGATGCCGTATCGGGTTCAACCGTTATACGCCCCTATAGTACAAGAAATAATTGGTGGTATGCAGCGGCAGCCATCACACTTATAACAGCAGCATTTTTCTGGATGCGGCAAACGACCTCCGAACAAACCGAAGAAATATTCGTATCTCAAACCGGTAATAATGTATTACCCGGCTCAGACCGTGCCATTCTTACCTTATCTAATGGCCAGCAGGTGGAACTGAGGGAAGATGGAAGCCAGGTGATCAATGATGGAGACCTGGCAATATCTAACAACAACGGAGAGTTGGTGTATGCTGGTTCAGATCAGACCGTTTATAATACGATGACTACACCCAGAGGAGGGCAATATAGAATCACATTGGCCGATGGTAGCAAAGTGTGGCTAAATGCGGCTTCTTCGATAACTTTTCCAACTCGTTTTGACAGTAGTATACGCGAAGTAAGTGTTACCGGCGAAGTATATTTTGACGTTGAAGAAGATAAAAAGAAACCTTTTGTAGTAAAGACACCCGCTGGAAGGCTGGAAGTGTTGGGAACTGAGTTTAATGTAAACTCATATGAAGACGAAACCTATGAAACCACCACTCTAATTGAGGGACGAGTGAGGCTCACAAAAGCGACTGAAAAAATTGAATTGAAACCCGGTGAGCAATCCCGTATATCCGAACAGTCTGGAAAGATAGCAGTTGCCGAGGTAAATGTGGATGATGTAATCGGTTGGAGAGATAACTTGTTTGTTTTCAATAAGGCAGATATACCCACCATTATGAGACAATTGAGTCGGTGGTATGATTTGGATATTGAGTACAAAGGCACCCTGCCCACAAAACCTTACAATGGAAAAATTCCCAGGGAGTTGTCGTTGGGAAAAGTATTGAGTGCCTTAAAGCTAGCTGGTGTGCACCTGGAGATGTATGATAAAACACTAATAATATCTGGAGTTAACTGATTGATTCTCGTTGATCAAATGAAAACCGCCCCAGTGTGCAGACTGGAGCGGCGTAAATGTTTGATTAACAATTGAAATATGTAGGTCATAATTATTGTTAAACCAAAACAGAAACAAAAGTATGCAAAAACATGCATTTTTTGTCTGGATGTTGCGCGATTGCAATGCCAGAGCAATCACTAAATTTTTGTTAGTGATGAAATTAACTACTGCGATACTTATAACATTTATCTTGAATGCCAGTGCCAACGGCATTGCTCAGACGGTCACTTTTAGTGGAAAAAATGTACCGTTTGAGCGGGTTATGAACGTAGTAGAGAAGCAAGCCAATGTTTTTTTCTTCTACGAAGCTGATCTGTTGAAGCTGACCAAGCCGGTGACTATCAATGTTGCCAAACAGCCTGTTACAGAGTTTCTGGCAGCATTATTTAAAGATCAGCCGCTTGATTTTCATTTGGAAAACAGGCTGGTGGTAGTTACCAGGAAGAAGGATTTGGTGCCATTAAGTACTATCGTTCCCATTCCTTCAGTTGCAGATATACCCCCGCCGGTATTGATTCGCGGGCAGGTATTAAATGAAACCGGTGAGCCGGTGACGGTCTCCGTCGTCGTTAAAGGAAGTTCGGTTGGAACTACTAGCGATGCCGGTGGTTTTTTTGAGTTAACCATTCCTACAGAACGCGTAACATTGGTTATCAGTGGTGTGAACGTAGAAACAACGGAAGTAGCGATAGATGGTACTGTCAACAAAACGCATACAATTATCGTTAGTACTAAAATTGTTGAGGGATTGGAGACCGTTATTACCGGTTATTCTTCCCAACGCAAGAAAGATATTACCGGTGCCGTAGCCGTGGTTGATGTTAAAACGCTTAAATCTATTCCTGCAGGTTCCGCTTTGCAGGCCTTGCAAGGGCAGGCTTCCGGTGTAAATGTCATCAGTTCCGGATCTCCCGGTCATGCAAGTAATATCAGAATTCGTGGTATTACGTCTTTGGGTGATAATAATCCCTTGGTACTGATTGATGGTGTACAAGGCAATATCAACGATATTCCGGGCGATGATGTGGAATCCATCCAGGTATTAAAAGATGCTGGTGCTGCAGCTATCTATGGTGTACGGGGCTCTAATGGTGTTATCATCGTAACGACTAAGAAAGGTAAATCCGGCAGACCACAAACAACTTATGACAGCTACTACGGCATGCAATCTCCTGTGGTCAAAGATCAGTTTATGATGACACCTCGTGAGTATGCTGATTTCTATAATAAACTTGAACCTACTAATACCATTTTCGCAAATGGTCTTCCGGAATACGCATGGCGTGGTCCTACAGGTTCAGGTATAGGGTATGGTGTAGCGAATGCCGGTAACCCGGCGGTAGACCCTTCAAAGTATTTCCTGGATGTTAATAATCCCACTTCAAATTATCTTATTCAGAAATTGAATTGGGAAGGGAATGGTACAGATTGGTTTAATGAAATCTTCCGTCCTGCCTTCATGATGAATCAGAATATTACTACCAGCGGCGGAAATGATAAAGCAAATTACCTGCTTTCTTTGGGATATATGGATCAACAGGGAACCCTGATGAATACCTATATGAAGCGGTATTCGGTACGTGCCAACACTCAATTTAAACTAAGAGATAATATCCGCGTTGGAGAGAATCTCTACCTGATGTATCGGGATAATCCACAGGAGAATCCTAATCATCCATATATAGCGACCAACCTGGCTCGTGCTTCACACAGATTCATTCCCATATATGACATCATGGGCAATTATGGTGGCGGATATGCTGGTGCACCTTTGTTTCAGGCAATGGGTAATCCTTATGCCATGCGTGCAGGAGCCGTCAATAACAGAAGCAGAGAAATGGCTGTAACCGGAAATGTATTTGCTGAAATAGATTTCTTTAAAGATCTGACTTTGCGTACCAGCTTTGGCGGAAACGTGAATAATTTTTACCGTCAAACATATACGCCACCCCAATACTGGCAAGGAGAGTCCTTTCAGGCCAAGACTGCATTGTCAGAAAATAGTGGGTACAATGCTTTGACCATGTGGACAAATACATTGACGTATAAGAAAACCTTTGGCAATCACAATCTCACTGCTTTAGTAGGTACGGAAGCCATAAGAATGATGGGACGTAACCAAACAGGTAGCAGAGAAGGTTTTGCGTTTGAAGACTACAATTTGCTTGTACTCGATTTCGGAACTGTAAACTTCAATAATGCAAGCGCTGAGATTAATGACGCATTTTTCTCTACGTTTGGACGGGTTGATTATTCATACGATGACAGGTATTTGTTGGGACTAACATTGCGCAGAGATGGATCATCCAGGTTTGGTCCACAGAGCAGGTATGGTACATTTCCGTCTGTGACTGCCGGTTGGAGAATCAGTAATGAGAAGTTTATGGAGAGTCTGCACTGGGTGAACGATTTAAAATTGAGAGGAAGTTATGGTATATTGGGAAATGCCAATAACGTTACCAGTACCAACTATTCCACTTTTTATACGCAGAATCTCAGTTCTTCTTATTATGATATAAACGGAACCGGAACCAGCGCTGTGTTGGGGTATCGCCCCAATAACATCGGAAATCCAGCTGCCAAATGGGAAAGAAATATCGTGACCAATATTGGTATTGATGCATCTTTATTTGGTAACAGACTGGATTTCTCGGTAGATTATTTTGATAAAAAGATTTCCGGTTTGTTGTTTCCGCAGCCATTGCCCTCAAGTATTGCGGGCACAGCAGCTACACCTACTGTGAATATTGGGAATATTAAAAACTCAGGTCTTGATGTATCAGCAACTTACCATGCAAAATTTGGCAATGATATTCGTTTGGACGTTGGTGTAAACTTCACCACCTATAAGAATGTGATTGACCATCTTCCTGCTCCGGGATATGTTGATCCCCCATGGACTCCCGGAAATTCTGTACGTAACCAGGTAGGACATCCTGTGGGCTCTTTCTTCGGATACGAGATCGTAGGATTGTTCCAGGATGCTGCTGATGTAGACAGGTCGCCAACGCAAGCTGATGCAGCTCCCGGTAGATTTAAATATAAGGATGTAAACGGCGATGGTAAAATTAATACTGATGACCGTACATTTATTGGCGATCCCAATCCTGATTTTGTATATGGATTGAACCTCGGATTCTCGTATAAAAAATTCGATCTGTCTGCCGTATTCTATGGTTCGCAGGGGAATGATATCTGGAATGAATCCCGTAGATGGACAGATTTTGCTTATGGAAACTCAACTAACTGGAGTAAAAGACTGTTGAATTCCTGGACGCCTCAAAACACTAATACTGATCAGCCGATAGCAGAAAGAACGCCAAATTTCAGTGCAGCCAATCCGGCCAACTCTTACTTCATCGAAGACGGATCTTATTTGAGGTTAAGATCATTAATGCTTGGATACAATATCGATGCTAATGTGCTGAAAATCATTGGCATTAGCAAACTTCGTGTATACGTACAAGGATCCAACCTGCTTACTTTCACTAAGTACACCGGAAACGATCCTGAATTGACGAGCTACAGATCCTTGACATTTGGTATTGACGAAGGTGTTTATCCCAACTCAAGAATAGTACTTATTGGTCTGAATGTTGGGTTTTAATATTTACTGATTATAATATTAAAAATTATTCAAAATGAAACTGACTAGAAATAAACTAATACTTGCATCAGGGTTGATATCGCTATCAATCGGTGTAGGCTCATGTAATAAATCATATCTGGAAAGAGTACCCATAGCCGGTATCAGCGAAAATACTTTGCTGACCAAACATGGGGTTGAAGGATTGTTGATTGGAACCTATTCCATTCTTAATGGAACTGCCCGGTTCAATTCGGCTGACTTTAACAATGGGATATCTAATTCTATGGTGGCTGGTATTGCATCGGATGATGCCAAAAAAGGCTGTATTAATAGTGCCGGTACTGAGTGGGATGCTATAGAAAATTATACTGTAAATCCTACACAGGTGCATATTGCAGACAGGTGGAAATCTATTTATACTGGTGTGCATCGTGCAAATGAAACTATCCGTTTTTTAAACAAACTTCCAGAAGGTGTATTTACGCCTGAAGAAGCAAAACAAGTGATGGGAGAAGCCCGTTTTCTGCGTGGTGTGTATCATTTTGAAGCAGTAAAGCTATGGAGAAATATTCCTTATATCGATGAGTCTGTCGTTTTTGGAGCAACAGATATTTATAAAAGTAATGATGAAGTGCCATGGTCATCAATTGAAGCGGATTTCGAATTTGCAGCCAATAATCTTTCAGCCACAAAACCTAATATTGGTAGAGCCAATAGTTGGGCTGCTAAATCCTTTTTGGCTAAAACCTATATGTTTCAGAACAAGTGGACAGAGGCGAAACCATTATTAGAAGATATTATCGCCAGTGGTGTAACCAGCAATGGTACCAAATACAAGCTGATTGATAAATATGGTGATACATGGAATGCTGCTACCAAGAATAGTTCTGAATCTGTATTTGCAGTGCAAATGGCAGCAGTAGCCAATGACCTCGGATACAACGGTAATGCCGGTGAGTCTTTGACACTTCCTGTTCCCGATGGTGGTAACTGGTATCAGCCTTCTTTCAACCTGGTGAATTCTTTTAAAACAGATGCTGGAACTGGGTTACCATTGCTTACTACCTTTAATGATGTAGTGATGCACAATGATATGGGGCTGGATGCAAACGATTCGTTTACACCTTATGCAGGTACTCTCGACGCCCGTTTAGATTGGACAGTCGGAAGAAGAGGAATTCCATATCTGGATTGGGGCATTTTTGACCCAACTTTCCTGCTTTCGCACGATGGTGGACCTTATTGTCATATTAAAAGCGCTTATTGGCAGAAGGATAAGGCTACAAGCGTAGGTTCTTTTGAAGGCTGGGCTTTTGTTACATCTACTAATTATACCATGATTCGTTTTGCTGACGTATTATTATGGGCAGCAGAGTGTGAAGTGGAAATTGGTACTTTAGCTAAAGCAGAAGAATATGTAAATATCGTTCGTGCAAGAGCAGCCAATCCTGCTGGATTTGTAAAAACTTATATAAACAATAATAATCCCGAAGGTGGGTTTACCAACACGCCCGCTGCAAATTATCTGGTGGGATTGTATACCGGGCAATTTGAAGCCAACGGCAAAACGTTCGCAAGAGAGTCTGTTCGTTTTGAGCGCAAATTGGAGTTTGGTATGGAAGGCGTTCGTTTCTTTGATTTACAGCGGTATGATTTGCAAGAACCCGGATACATGGGTAATCTGCTCGATGCGTATATCAAAGACGAAAATCAATTTTATATTGATTTGACAGGAGAACCCTATCCAATTGCCGGAAATGCCCATTTCACAAAAGGTAAATCTGAAGTGTTGCCCATTCCGCAAAGAGAGATTGATTTGAGTGTAATCGTAGAGGGCGGACAATCAGTACTTAAACAAAACGCTGGATATAATTAATCCCTTTTTTTTGATCTGCATCTGCTATTATAATAGCAGATGCAGATTATTTACACCATTAAGTTAATCTGTAACATATGTTTATGAACCTGCTTCATAAGGGCTTTCTTTTGCTTGCATTAGGCATTGTCTTTAATGTAGATGCTCAGGAACTGTACGTTGGAACGGCAGAAGTAGATATTACGCCAAAGTTGCCTATAGCTTTAGCCGGCCAAGGATACATGAGAATAGCAACGGTAGCAGAAACACCGCTGCAGGTAAATATATTAGCGATTGAATCCCGTAAGGGAAAAGCCAGTGTGGAGACTGCTTTTTTTGCCGCTTGTGATCTGGTGGATATTCCTCCGGCTTATCAGGCAGGCGTGAGGAAAACAGTTAAAAAATTATTACCGGGTATTGATACCGGTAAGGTAATTCTTACGGCTACGCATACACATACTGCACCGGTTATGGATACTTTGTTTTCTAAGTTTCCGCTACCTGCAGATATTACACAGCCGCATGAGTTCGCTCAATTTTTTATAGAAAGGGTTAGTGCAGGCATAGTAAAAGCCTGGAATAATAGGGTGGAATGTACAACCAGTTGGGGACTGACGCATGCTGTAGTAGGCTACAACAGGCGGAGTGCTTACCTGGATGGGACAGGACTGATGTATGGTGGAACTTATTTTCCCGGGTTTGCCGGCATTGAAGGGTATGAAGACCATGATATTAATACACTGTTTTTCTGGAATAAAAAGCAGGAACTGATAGCTACAGGCATTAGTGTAGCTTGTCCCGCACAACAAACAGAAAATGGACCTGCTGTTAATGCAGACTATTGGCACGAAGTGCGACTGGCGCTAAAGAAAAAGTTTGGAAACGGCTTATGTGTAGTCGGCTGGATAGCTGCCGCAGGTGATCAATCTCCTCACGTAATGTATCGGCATAAAGCGAATGTCCGTATGCATACGCTCTCTGGCAGAAAGCCAATGGAAGAAATAGCACGACGGATTTCAAATGCTGTCATTGAAGCATATGATATTGTACAAAAGGATCAGTATAGCAACATTCCGTTAGTGCATAAACACGAAGATCTGTTGTTGCCACTGCGGATGATTACGCACAAAGAATACCTGGATGCCATAAAACTCCGTGATGAATTCGCTGCAAAAATAGCCGCTGATAGCAAGCTGAAGGAATCGATGAATGGCGATAGATATTACCAGGACAGAATTGTAAAGAGATACGAAAAACAACAACAGGGTAAGGAACTCCTATTGCCTACCGAAATTCATATTGTCAGAGTAGGCGATATTGTTATATGTACCAATCCGTTTGAATTATATACGGAGTATGGTATCAGGATACAAGGCCGTAGTAAAGCGCTGCAGACATTTGTTGTGCAGTTGGCTGGTGAACAATATTATGTTCCAACAGAGAAGGCTGCCAAAGGTGGGGGATACAGTGCCACTGTATTAAGTTCAATTGTAGGTCCGGAAGGCGGACAAATGTTAGTAGATAGAACGGTAGACCTGATTGCTGATGTGATGAAGGAAAACTAAGAAATATTAAAAGCGACGAAATGGGGAAGAAGTATGGGTTGATAATAACATTGATGGCAGGGGTCATCTTTGCAAAAGCACAACATGCTGAACAACTAAAAAGACTGGCTTATGCCGACTCAGCAAGGCTGGTGACTATATTTCAGGATTTACACCAGCATCCCGAATTAGGTTTTATGGAACATAGAACTTCTGCAGTATTGGCTAAAGAACTGCAATTACTCGGGTACGAAGTAATAACCGGTATTGGCAAAACAGGTTTGGTGGCTATATTTAGAAATGGAGCAGGCCCTGTGGTGGGATACCGTGCCGATATGGACTGCAATGCAGTAAAAGAAACTACGGGCTTGCCTTATGCAAGTACGCAAACAGCAAAAAGAGAAGATGGAACAGAGGTGCCGGTAATGCATGCCTGTGGACACGATGCGCATATGACCTGGATGCTGGGCATTGCTAAAATAATGATGGAGCTAAAAAAACAGTGGAAAGGAACGCTGGTTTTTATTGGTCAGCCTGCAGAAGAACCATTGTTGGGTGCTAAAGCAATGGCCGCAGATCCTTTGTTTAAAACGAAAGTACCTGTTCCCGATTATTTATTTGCATTGCATAGCTGGCCCATTGCAGTGGGCAAAGTAATTAATGGATATGGTGTACGCAACTCGGGTAGTGATCAATTGGATGTTACATTTTATGGGCAGGGTGGGCACGGCTCTACACCCGAACTGACCAAAGATCCAATTGTGATGATGAGTAATGCAGTATTACAATACCAAACGATCATCAGCAGAAATATAGGGGCACAGCAGGTAGGCGTTGTAACAGTGGGTGCCATACATGCCGGCGGTGACAACAATGTTATTCCGTCATCAGGTGTGGTGAAGTTGAACTTACGTTGGTTTGATGAAACTGTGAGAGAGGTGATGCTTCAGAAAATTAAGTCAATTAACGAAGGAATAGCGGTGGCTAATAATTTGCCAACTTCTGCATATCCTTCAATATTGATGAAAAGTTCCGCTATACCCTTAAAAAATGATACCGTATTAGCGAAACGAATTAATAAAACCTTGACTTCTGTTTTAAAGTCGGAAGATATTATTTGGGATCTGCCTGCATTTATGGGGTCTGAGGACTTTACGTACCTGGCGGGTCAAAAAACAAAAACAGATTATGTTTTTGTAGGTACTGCACATCCCGATCTGGTGGCTAAGGCTAATAGTGAAGGCAAAGCCGTTCCTTTTAATAATCACAACGGAAATTATACAGTAGACTTATCGGCTATTCCTTTAGGTACAACAATAGGTGCAGTGAGCGTATTTGAATTGTTTTCTGCCGGGAAAAAATAACTGAAAATATTGTATCATGCGGATTGTTTTCCTATTATCATTGCTTGCTTGCTCACAGTGTTTGATTGCCCAACATCATGCCCATCATGATCATGAAGCAGTGGCGGCTATTAAAGATATTCCTGCCCAACCAGTGATAGCGCAGGCTGTGCGATTAATGGAAGCGCTGGCTTATGTGGGAAGTCCATTATCACCTGAAGATGTAAAACGAATCGATGAAATTAGTAAAAAACATTTCGACGCGCAGTCGGTAGAGAAAATTCAACAGATATTGGATCCTTATTGCCTTGCGCTTGTGAACATAAATCCAGAGGCAAGAGTGAAAGTGGAACGGGGTCCCGCAAAGCCAGTTTTAATGCAGGGCGGATGGACCAGTTTTTTAGTAAAGGTACATAATGAAGGCATGGTGACTGCACCGCTGGAAGTAGAGAGTCCCAATGCCATAGAGCCTTATAATAAGCTCGTGTATTGGGGATCCAGGGTACATCCCGATATTGTGCTGCAGCCGGGTGAAGTGGCCAATCGTTTCCTCGATGCACAAATGTTTAGAGGAAAACCTTTGAACAAAAAATTATCTGGCTTACCCTTGGAATATGTTATAGTACAGCTTTACAGTAAGGATAGTGGTATGAGGGATGTCGAAATCGGTTTCAACCTGGGACAAAGTACCAAGGATGTCGGTTTTAGAAATACGATGAACATGATGGTCAATATCAAAAAGGCGGTGAAAGTCTATTTTGATGTGTTGGATGAAGATGGTAAGCCGACTATGGGAAAATTTATCATTACGGATAGTATTGATAGATCGCCCGGCAAATTGTCGTCTGTATATCCGTTGCCATCCCGGAGAGTTGCCGAATTTGATGAGTTTCCCGATTTCTTTTTCCAACAACAGATATATAGAAAAAGCGGCGAGTACGTGATATTACCGCCCGGAAAATTTTCAGTACACTATTGGCGTGGTCCCGAATATGAAGTGCAAACAAAAGAACTGATTATTCCTGCGGATAAAGACAGTGTAAGAGCTGATTTTAAATTGAAACGCTGGACCAATCTGGCAAAGTTGGGTTGGTACAGTGCAGATCATCATGTACATGCGGCAGGTTGCAGCCACTATAGCACACCCAGTGAAGGAGTGAAGCCGCAGGATATGTGGCGACAATCGCTGGGTGAAGACCTTAACGTATCAGCCGTATTGAATTGGGGACCCGGATGGTATGCACAGAAAGAAAACTTTACCGGAAAAACCCATGAACTGTCGACAAAAGAAAATGTGATGCGGTACGATATTGAGATATCGGGTTTTCCATCATCGCATAGCGGACACGTTGTGTTGTTGGGTGTAAATGAAGACGATTATCCCGGTACAAAGGTGGTGGAGGATTGGCCAAGCTGGACCTTACCTGTTTTGAAATGGGGAAGAGGTCAGGGTGGTTTAGCGGGGTATGCTCATTCGGGTGATGGGCTCGCACCATTGCACACTACCAATACCTGGTTGGATACTGCTATTACGGCTGATGAAAGAGTGCACCAACCGGTGTGGCGTACCCGATTAGACGCCTATACAAATGTGATACCCAATTTTGTGACACCACGTATGGATGGGATTGGTGCCAATGAATATATTGTTACAGCAGCGCACGGCGAAATTGATTTTTATAGTGCCGGTGATACACCAATCGACTGGGAACTGAATATGTGGTACCATACATTGAACGTGGGAATGAAAATTCCTTTAAGCGGAGAAACTGATTTTCCCTGTGCTTCTGATGAACGGGTGGGACATGCACGCAGCTATTTTAAAAGCAAGGGTCCGGTGAATTTTGAAAGTTATCTCGATGCTATCAAAAAAGGACGCAGTTATGTGTCAGATGGTTTTTCTCATATCATCAATTATACGGTGAATGGGCTGGAACCTGGTGTTAGAAACAGTACACTGAATTTGAAAGGAAAACAGAAAGTAAAAGTTAAAGCGGAGGTGAATGCCTATCTGTCGGCTATACAAACAAAGGAAGAAAAAGTAATAGCCCGCAGTACGTACGATAAAAAACCACATTGGAATATTGAAAGAGCTCGTAGGGCTAACCGAAAGGTAAATGTAGAATTGTTGGTGAATGGTTTTGTAGTAGACCGAAAAGAAATTACAGCCGACGGTAAATTTACAAATGTAGAGTTCAGCCCCGAAATAGAGGCGTCTAGTTGGATAGGGCTGCGGATTTTTGGAAGTTCCCATACCAACCCGGTATATGTAGAGCTGAACAATCAACCGGTATTGGTGAAAGAAAGTATAGACTGGTGCATTCGTTCTGTTGACCAATGTTGGGAAACAAAAGAACCTAATATCAGGGAAGGTGAGAAAAAAGCAGCAAAGGAAGCTTATGACTGGGCCCGGCAATGGTACGAACGTAAGCTAACGTTGATTAATAAATAATTTGTAAAGATAAAATGCTTGACATGCGAATCATTTCATTGACAGTATTGTTGGTCATTTCGCTACAGTTGGTAGCGCAGCACGATCATGGTAATCACAAAGATCACAATCATACCCCGGCCAATTCAGGTTTCAACGGGGCTGTGCAGGTACAACCTTTTATTTCTCATGCGCTTCGCTTAAAAGAAGCACTTACCTATATTGGTAGTCCATTATCACCTGAAGATGAAAAGAAATTGGAAGAGATAAGACATGCGGACTATACAGAAAAGTCGATAGCACTGATACAGGAGATTCTGGATCCCTATTGTATAGCCCTGGTAGATATCAATCCTGAAGCAAGAGTAAAAGTAGTGAAGGGGAAGGCGATTCCCCGGTTAATGCAGGGCGGTTGGAAAAGCTTTCTGGTAAAAGTAAAGAATGATGGACGCGTTACTGGTAAACTGGAAGTGGAAAGCTCCAATGCATTCTTACCGTACAATCGTCCCGGTTGGGGTAAACATACCAGCGATCCGGTTTCGCCCGGCGAAGCGGCGAATCGTTTTCTGGACGCACAAATGTATACTGGCGGTACAATGAATAAACATCTTTCCGGAATGCCGGATGAATATGCCATTGTGCAATTGTATAGTAAAGACGCAGGGATGCGGGATGTGGAACTGGGCTTTAATGTAGGTGTTAGTACTAAGGATATTGGATTCCGCAACACCACACATATCATGTTTACCATTGATCCGGCAGTGAAATTATATTTTGATATTTTGGATGATAATGGTCAGCCTGTAATGGCAGCTATAACCATCACAGACAGTATAGAAAGGTATCCAGGTAAATTGGCCAATGTGTATCCTTTGCCATCGAGACGGGTAGCAGCGTTTGACGAATATCCGGATTTCTTTTTTCAGCAACATGTATATAGAAAAACCGGAGAGCACGTAGTGCTTCCGCCGGGAAAGTTCACCATAAAGTACACACGTGGTCCTGAGTATCTGGCGCAATACAAACAGATAACCATACCCGAAAATGTAGACAGCGTCAATGTAAGCCTGCGATTGAAACGTTGGATAGATCTATCTAAAATGAACTGGCATAGTGCCGATCATCACGTGCATGCTTCCGGATGTAGTCATTATGATAGTCCGGCAGAGGGTGTAAATGCGGCTGATATGTGGCGGCAGGCAGCAGGCGAAGATTTGAAAGTGTCATCTGTATTGACATGGGGACCCGGATGGTATCATCAAAAAGAAAACTTTACGGGTAAGCAACATGAGCTGTCAACCAAATCCAACATCATGCAATACGATGTGGAAGTGTCAGGTTTCCCTTCTTCTCATGCCGGGCACATTGTACTATTACGCTTAAAGGAAGATGACTATCCCGGAACACAAAAAATAGAAGACTGGCCAAGTTGGACAGGACCTATTCTTAAGTGGGCACAGGCTCAGGGTGGTATCACGGGATATGCACATTCCGGAGATGGACTGAGACCTTCCTATACAGAGAACTTTCGGTTGAATCCACCCGTTACAGATGAGGAAAAAGTACACGCACCGCAATGGAGAACTTTTGAGGAGATAGCCACTACGATTCCCAATTATATCGTCCCGGAAATGAACGGCATTGGTGCCAACGAGTACATTGTAACTGCACCGCATGGTTGGGTCAATTTTTTCAGTGCGGGCAACACCGGTCTATACAGAGAGTTGAATATGTGGTACCATACTTTAAACGCGGGCATCAGAATGCCGATTAGTGGTGAGACTGATTTTCCTTGTTTGTCAGACGAACGTGTAGGTTATGCCAGAAGTTATTTCAAATCTAAGAATGCAGTAAACTATAATACCTATGTGGAAGCTATCAAAGCCGGCAGAAATTATGTGTCCGATGGTTTTTCGCATATCATGAATTTTTCGGTAAACGGTGTAGAGCCTGGAGAGAAAGGCAGTTTGTTGAACTTGAAATCAAGACAAAAAGTTACAGTAAAGGCTGATGTGGTCGCTTATTTATCTCCGGAGCAGGACAGAGGCGGTGAAGTGATCGCTAAGAGTCACCTGGATGTATTTCCCTGCTGGAACATTGAAAGAGCAAGAGTAAAGAAAACCAGAAAAGTGAATGTAGAACTGATTGTCAACGGGCTGAAAGTAGAGGCGAAAGAAATAGAAGCAGATGGTAAAGTACAACCGGTATTATTTAGTCCTGAGATTACTGAAGGCAGTTGGGTAGCATTACGAATATATGCCAGTGCACACACAAACCCGGTGTATATAGATTTGAACGGAAAATCAGTGAGTGTAGAGAAAAGTATCGATTGGTGTATTAAGGCGGTGGATAAATGTTGGGAAAAGAAACATCCACAAATAAGAAACGAAGAACGTGGGGAGGCGGAGAAGGCTTATCAAACTGCAAAAGAATGGTATCAGAAGAAGTTGAAGCACTAGTCAATTTTTAAGATATGCGCTGTTTATTATTGTTGATTATAATACTCAATTCTAATGTTGGACTGACGCAACACGGTCGAAAAAAGACGCAGGAGAAAATTTTGCCTTCTTCTTCGAAAACCATAGACGTACAGCCATTGGTTTCACATGCCCTACGCTTACGTGATGCGCTTTCTTATATAGGAAGTCCACTTTCCACAGAGGAAAATGCAAAACTGGAACAGATCCGACATGCAGAATTCACAGAAAAGACTGTTGCTGCTATCCAGGATTTATTCGATGCTCATTGTATAGCAATGGTACAGTTAGGTGAAAAGTTGCCAACAGTAAAAGCTGGGAAAGCGGTTCCGGAGTTACTCGAAGGAGGCTGGAAGAATTATTTAGTAAAGGTTGACAATAAAAAAGGTATTACCGGAGAACTGCAGGTGGCAAGTCCCAGTGCTTTATCTCCACAACACCGTTGGGATTGGGGAATACATGCGAAGGATACTATTACCTCCAGCGAGGCAGCCAATCGTTTTTTAGATGCTCAAATATATGCTGGTGGAACAATGAACAGAAATTTGTCGGGGATGCCGGTAGAGTATGTTATAGTGCAACTTTATAGCAAAGTATCCGGCAGAAAAGACGTGGAACTTGGTTTTGCAATTGACAGTGTTCCTGAGATGAATTTATTGAACAAGGTTTCGATAAAAATGGATATTGCAAAAGCCGTAAAAGTGATTTTAAATATCAAGGATGACAATGGCGAACCAGTAATGGCGGCTATTACGATTACTGATGGCATAGAAAGAGCATCCGGTAAGCTTGCTAATGTTTATCCGTTGCCATCGCGCAGAGTTTCTGCTTTTGATGAATATCCGGATTTCTTTTTTCAGCAACATGTATACCGGAAAACAGGAGAACATATAATGTTACCTCCGGGAAAATTTACCATCAAATATACCCGTGGTCCGGAATACCTGCCACAATTTAAAACAATAGACGTGCCAGCGAATACTGATAAGCTGGTGGTTGATTTGCCCTTGAAGAGATGGATAGACGTGGCGCAGAGGGGTTGGCATAGCGCAGATCATCATGTTCATGCTTCTGGCTGTAGTCACTACTATAAACCCGAGGAGGGAGTGAATGCTGCTGATATGTGGCGGCAGGCGGCAGGCGAAGATTTGAAAGTGTCGTCTGTGCTTAGCTGGGGGCCAGGGTGGTATCATCAAAAAGAAAACTTCACGGGTAAGCAACATGAATTGTCTACTAAAAACAATATCATGCAATACGATGTGGAAGTATCTGGTTTCCCTTCTTCGCATGCCGGGCACCTTGTATTGCTCCGTTTAAAAGAAGATGATTATCCCGGAACCAAAAAGATAGAAGATTGGCCGAGTTGGACAGGACCCATTTTGCAATGGGCACAAAAACAGGGTGCTATCACCGGATACGCACATTCTGGTGATGGGCTGGAACCTTCCTATACCGAAAATTTTCGCTTGAAACCACCAGTTACTGAGGAGGAAAAAGTACATGCCCCCGCCTGGCGTACTTATGAAGAAACTTCTACCGCTATACCGAATTATATCATACCAAAGATGAATGGTATAGGTGCTAATGAATATATAGTGACCGCACCACATGGTTGGGTAAATTTTTTTAGCGCTGGTAATACAGGATTGCATAGAGAATTGAACATGTGGTACCACACACTCAATGCTGGCATAAGGATGTCTATTAGCGGTGAGACTGATTTTCCCTGTTTGTCGGATGAGAGAGTGGGGTATGCACGAAGTTATTTTAAATCAAACGGTGCAGTGAGTTACAATAGTTATGTAGAAGCTATTAAAGTTGGTAGAAATTATGTATCTGACGGTTTTTCACATATCATGAATTTTTCTGTGAATGGTATAGAACCTGGCGAGAAGAACAGTTTATTAAACCTGAAAGCGAAACAAAAAGTTGCTGTACGGGCAGAAGTAGCAGCATATTTATCTCCTGAACAGGACCGCAGCGGGGAAGAGATTGCCAATAGTCACCTTGACGTATTTCCATGCTGGAATATTGAGCGGGCAAGAATAAAAGGAAGTCGAAAAGTACAAGTGGAGCTAATTGTAAATGGTGAAAAAATAACATCGAAAGAAATAGAGGCGGATGGCAAGCTGCAACCTGTGTCGTTTGAACCAGAGATCACTGAAGGAAGTTGGGTGGCGCTGCGTGTATATGCCAGTGCCCATACAAATCCTGTCTACATTGATATCAATGGAAAATCGGTTAGTGTGGACAAAAGTATTGAGTGGTGTATAAAGTCAGTGGAAAAATGCTGGCAAATGAAACTTTCTCAGATCAAAGAGGAAGAACGGGGTGCAGCAGAGAAAGCCTATCAGGATGCAAAAGAATGGTATCAAAAAAAGTTGAGTGTTAAATCAAAGTAAATATAATCGGTATAAAATGAAGGTTATTAAATCAGTTTATTTGTGTGTATTAATACTGTTTGCCGGAAAGGCGGGTGCACAGTTGCAATCTATTGAACTGAGCGATCTGAATGCTTTTCAGAATCCCGGAGCCAATTGGGCGATCGCTTCTGATATTACCACAGATTTTACAGGCAAACTAAAAACCCGCCAGGTGAATGGTACAGGGGTGATCATGAATTATTATTCTAAGAATAATCAGAGCGATTTGGTGACAAAGCAGGAGTGGGGTGATATGGAGTTGGAATTTGAATTTATGATGTTTCAAAACTCTAACTCAGGCGTGTACCTGCAAGGGCGTTACGAGGTGCAGTTATATGACAGCTGGAAAAGGTTACACCCAACCTGGTATGATGCTGGAGCAATATATTCGCGTTATAAAGATGGTTATTCCTGGGAAGGAACGCAGCCGATCATGAATGTTGCCAAAGCACCCGGGCTGTGGCAAAAACTCCAAATTCGTTTCAAAGCACCTAGATTTAATGAGAATGGCGAAAAAACTGAAAATGCCCGCTTTGAGTCAATTCGTTTAAATGGTGTTACCATTATTAAAGAGGTAGAAGTTACAGGATGTACAAGGGCCTGTTTGTTTCCTGAAGAGAAGCCTACTGGTCCATTGGTGTTTCAAGGGGATCACGGTCCCGTAGCATTTAGAAATATCAGGTATGGTAAGCTGGAAGCTCCTGCGCCGGGCAAAAGAGATATTTGGGATTTGAACTCCGCTTTCTGGAAGAAAGAAGTTGATCCTTTGATTATAAGGCCTGCCGCTAAACCGGAAATCATTCGCACCTTCTTAAAATATAAGGATACAGCTTTAACGCATGTGCTTTCTATAGGTGCGGTTAATGAAGTCAATTTTTCCTACGACCTTAAACAAGGATCTGTTTTTCAATTTTGGCGTGGAAAGTTTCTGGATGTTACGCCTGCCTGGTGGGACCGTGGCTGGATGCAATTGGGGGTTCCGCAGGGCGCTGTGATAGCCTTGCCCAATACACCTGTAGTAGCAACATTAGCCAATGACGGTGCTGCTTGGCCAGGCACATTAGCCTTCGATGATATGCACCACAAAGGATACGTTCTTGACAAAAATGGCTTCCCGTCCTTTAGGTATAGTTACAACAATTTGGATATAGTGGATAAAGTAGAAATTCTTGGTTCCGGAGAGGGATTGTCACGCACACTAACGGTAGTAGGTGGCGTAAATACTTATTGCAGGCTTGCCTCTGGAAAAAATATTGAAAAGATAAATAACGGATTATACCTGGTAGATGATAAGTCGTATTATATACAATTGGATAAAAAAATGAAACCGGTTATCAGGCTGTCAGATGGAAGTTATGAGTTAGTGGTTAAGTATGGTTCCGCTCCGATAACATATAATATAATCTGGTAATTCTAAGGCTTTTTAAAAAAGGAAATTAAAATGAAGAAAAAATATATACTGTTATTGATCAGTTGTGTGGTGCTGGCAACGGTTAGCGGCCAACATCATCAACATTCGCACAACGCCAACCCTGCGGAAAAGGTGGATACAGCAAGGATTCAGAAAGAGGAAGACTTTTATAAAATAATAAATATTCCTATTCCTAAACATATAGAGCTTGAAGTAGGCGGCATGGTTTTTATGCCGGGAGATAAATTGGCTATCTGCACGCGTAGGGGAGAAGTATGGATCATTACCAATGCTTATATGCGTAACGGGGAGTCGCCCCAGTACAAATTATTTGCCAGAGGATTACACGAAGCGCTCGGATTGAATTTGATTGGCGATGATTTGTATGTGGTGCATCGTTCTGAAGTGACAAGGTTACGGGATCTGGATGCTGATGGAGAGGCAGATGAATATAAAACCATCTATACATGGCCGTTGGTGCCCAATTACCACGAGTATGTATACGGAACGATATTGGATAAGCAGGGCAATATGGTGATCAATCTCAATTTAGGATGGACACATAGAGCAGAGAGTTTATCGAAATGGGATGGGTGGATGCTGAAAATAGATACGGCTGGAAATATGAAACCATTTGCTACAGGATTACGTTCGCCTGCAGGTATGGGAATTAACAAAGAGGGAGATATTTTTTATTCCGAAAACCAGGGCGACTGGGTAGGTTCCGGTTATGTGGCACATGTAGCAGAAGGCGACTTTATGGGGAATCCTGAAGGTTTAAAATGGTCGGGTGAGCCAGCCTCTAACATCAAACTGCGTTTTGAAGATATACCTGATACTGATGAACCTAAATATGAAGTCGCCAAAAGAGTGCCCGGTTTGAAACCGCCGGCAGTGTGGCTGCCGCATACGCTATTAGGTATCTCAACTTCTGATTTGTTGCTGAGCGATGGCCACGGAAAAATGGGACCTTTTGATGATCAGTTTTTTGTAGGTGATCAGGGGCATAGTAAAATTATGCGCATTGCTATGGAGAAGGTGAAAGGTGTTTATCAGGGAGCTGCTTTCCCTTTCAGAGAAGGATTTTCTTCCGGTGTTTTCAGAATGAAATGGGGCGTTGATGGAAGTATGTTTGTAGGTATGACCAATCGGGGTTGGGGCTCCTGGGGACCACAGCCTTTTGGATTGCAACGTCTGGAATGGAATGGAAAGACACCATTTGTAATGAAAACAATCAAAGCAAAACCTGATGGCTTTGAAATAGAATTTACAGAACCGGTGGATATACAAAGGGCGAAAGATGCAGTGTATTCGGTAACCAGTTTTACATATAAGTATGGACATAAATACGGAAGCCCGGTTATTAACGATGCAGAGCGTGTGGTGAAAGCTGCGGAAATTTCACCGGATGGATTAAGGATTCGACTGGTGCTGGATAGCCTGAAACCGGGTTATATACACGAGATCAAAGCGGAAGGCATTCGTTCTAAAGATAATTTTTTACTGATGCACGGTGTAGCGTATTACACCCTTAATCAAATTCCGGATGGAGCTAATCTGATAATCACAGAGAATAACAGCGTGAAACCAAAGCCTAAGGAAGAAACAACCGTGGAAGAAACAGTTGCAAAAGTTGATACGAAAAAAGTTACATCACCACAATCAAAAAGACAGCTTAAACAACCGGCAGACTGGGGCAAATTTGATCAGGCGATAACCCTTAAGCCTGTGAATGGTTTGAAATATGATCAAACTAATATTACTGTAAAAGCAAGTGCAAAAGTGAAACTTAGTTTTGATAACACTGATGATATGCCACACAATGTTGTGATTGTGACACCAGGGTCGGCAGATGAGGTAGGGGCAGCTGCATTAAATCTGGGCTTAAATGGAGAGCGGCTTCATTATGTACCGCAGTCTTCAAAAGTACTTTTTTATACAGGATTGTTGCAGCCTGGAAAGTCGGAAACTATATTTTTTACAGCGCCTGCCAAACCCGGAAATTATCCATTTGTATGCACCTATCCAGGACACTACCTCGTAATGAGAGGTGTTTTGAAGGTAGTGGCAGACAAATGATGTAGGTGCATAGGTAATGGCTTTAGTTAACTTTAAAAGAGGAGTTTATGAAATTGGTAAATACGCAGATGACCCCGTTGGTAAATAATTTTTTACATATTGAACTCAGAGAGCAACCATTTTTATATTCACCACATCACGGACAACCTACCTATCATGCTCACCCGGAGTTTGAACTCACATATGTTTTAGAAGGGTTTGGCAAACGGATAATCGGTAATGATATGTCTTCTTTTGAAGATGGCGATATGGTTTTTATTGGGGCTAATGTACCACATATATGGATGAGTGATCCGGCTTACTATCAGGACGACTCTTTACTGATCACCAAAGCAGTTGTGGCCTATATCAACCCCAAAATTTTCGAGCAGATGTTTGATTTGCTGGAAGAATTCGAGCCGGTAAAACAAATGATAAAACAGGCTGCTAAAGGTTTTCATATACAAGGTGAAACCCAGAAGATAGTAGGAGGCAAATTGTTGAATTTGATAAACACATCTGGTTATAAACGAATCGAAGGATTTCTCAATATACTACACGTGTTGTCGGAATCTTCTGAAAAAGAAGTAATCACGGATAGTAAAATGTCACTGGCCACAGAAGCCAACTCAGACCGACTTGTTCCGGTGATACAATATATTAAAAAGAATCTCCAGAATACCATTTCATTGAACGTGCTGGCGGACCTGGCTTTTATGGCTGTACCTTCTTTTTGTCGGTATTTTAAGGGACGCATGGGCACAAGTCCTTTACAGTACATTTCTGAAGAACGAATGGAGAGAGCAAGGAAACTATTGATAGAGTTGGACAAACCTGTGTATGAGATAGCCGGATTATGCGGATACAATTCGGACTCTCATTTTTGTAAATTGTTCAAAGCGCATTCTGGTTTGAGTCCATATCAATATAAGTCGAAAGTGAAACATGTAATGCATTACGCAAATGCATAGAATACTCGGCTTGGAATCAGTGAAGAAGACTTACGAGGTCTGATTGCGTATTTAAGCAGACTGGGTTTGTGATATTTTTGCTACAAATACACGAATTGCGTTGTAGTATTTGTGTATAAAGTGGCGATGCCTATCTCCTAGAATTATTTGATGCACAAACAAGGACATATCATATGTGCATTCAGTCAAACCACATTTGGGTATTAGTCGCAAAGCTTCAACCCAAAAAAAATCCTAATGCATAATCTGCGTCCATTTTCATTTCAGCGTTTTTGACAATCATCGATGTGGATGTAATTACTATAGCTGAGTATACAGTAGTAATTTAGTTGATCGAAGCGGTCGCCAAACGGCCGTACATCGTCTACGCCTGAGGCCAGACAGGTTATGGCGTGTGCTTTTGGGTTCGTTTTGCACAAGCAAAAGGAACAAAGAAAATGGTAGAGAAAATAAGATTTATAGCAATGTGTAAGCTATGACTGACTTATGTTTTGCAATAACCAAAAAGACTACTATCTAAAACGGTATTACTCTCAATTAACATAGTCTTTGGCTAACAATTAAAATGTCTATTACATAATTCAGGTTCAATGCCGTTTAGTTAAGGTTTTAATTTATACTGCAGACGGTTCTATTTTAAAACTTTCAATCATTCTTCTTCGATACTTTTTGCGGAAAAAGTATCCAAAAGCCGCCGGGGAATTATTACACCCAATTCCCCGGAACGCCCTGATTAGGCTTTTGCACTACTGTACTCTCAACTATAGATCCCTGAAGAAATTGATTTACAAAACTTCATAAGACTTAGTCATTTTGGGATCATAGTTCAGCATTTACGCTTAACTATACGGCATTAAATTCAGGTTCAATAAAATAGGTGTAAGTCTATCATCAGTTGTCATACTTGATATCACAAAATTATGACACAGAATCTACTGTATAGGTATTGCTTTGGTATTATTTTCCTGGCTTAATACAATCGCTCAATCAGAAAAAACGCAAAATGTACATGTAGGAATCGTATATCCTTTAAGTCCCAACGGGAAGGATGCCGCAAAGATTTCCAATAATTACTCCTTCCATATGCTTATTAAATATCGGTTTTCTCTAAACAGAAGACTGGATTTATGGAGAAACTGTTAACGATTCTCTCTATACTCTTTGCGGAAAAAAATATTCGTCGCAGCACAGACAAATTCCTAAAGCCGAGGTATATTGTCGCACTACAATGATTCTCGTCATTTCGTGATGAGCGGGCGGATGCCCGTGATTGAGAAATCTGTTCAATAAATAAATGCGGGCAGTTTTCTCAGGCTCCTCCACAGAATTCCGCTGTTGGAAAAGATTTTTGTAACTTTAAGCATGCTAGTTCGTCAACAAATAGCAGAAAAGGCAGGGAATAAAAAGCAAGAAACATGTGAAGAATCATTTGATTGAAAACACTGCTAAGCAACATGGTTTATGGTACGGGTAATGTTTGGACTTATGCTGTATTTCATTATTGTAGTCTGTCTGATACAGATATAGAAGAGTGAGTACCTGGAGCCGAGTCCGCTAGCCACAAAGCCAAGCAGTGAGACCTCGGCTTGGAAGGAAGAGTTTACATTTTAATTCAACTGGTCAGTATACATTGCCAGGCATCAAGGTACTGTATCCCATCGATTTTAATACCGGAAAGCCTATTAAACAATGAATATACATGAAAAGGATTGACAGAACACTCTTTTGGTTTTATGATGAAAATGGACCGATATCGGATTTAACAGGAGACTTTTTAGGTTTAAGCACTTTATTGAACCGTTTATTGAATGAGAGATACGAGGGTGCGAGAATTCGGTTCATAAACCTAGATTTTTCAAGTTTAATGATGCAACCTAATGTGCCAAAAAGTAAGACACATTATTATGGTGGGCATTTACGTTATTATGGTGTATTTGATTTGGCTGAATTTTCTGCTTTGGACTGGAAAGATAAAATAATCTTTGTCTGGGAAAATGGGTGCAAAAACTTAATCAAATCATCAGAAATAACAGGAAACATCTCTCTTTTAAAAGCTGCTAAATACGCATACGAGAAAGGGAAAGAAATTAATCTGAATCCTGATTTTAAGGTAGTAGAAACCTCCTTTGAAATGAATTCAACAAAATTTAAGGCATATGTGTGGATCAGCTTTAAAAAAGATGGGATGTTCTCAAGATTAATAGTTGAAAATAGTAGCACAATTATTTTTGAAAAAAATATTGGTAAATCAAGAAATGGGATTGAGTTTTTCTTAGATATGTATAAGGGTATCGAGTTCAAAAAAAATTTTTTAATTGTAAAAGGACCTAAAGATGCTGGTTTTCCTTTGAAAACATCCTTCAATTCTCTTGAATTGACCTGACTTCGACCTCGCGTTCCTCTCCATCAATTTATCCTACACTCCATCTTTATCAGCCAGTTCCTTATCGGCAATCCATTTCAAACGCTGACTAATCATCAGCATATCGGCATCGTACAAAACAACCACACCAATTGCGTCGATTATAAATGAAATGGTAAACAGCTTCCGCTCATATTCCGAGCCGAGTTTCTGACAGGGGTTTGTGCGTTGGTGGCAGGACTCGGCTCTTACACAGAATGCAGCAGTTGGAAAAGATATTTGTAACTTTAAACATGCCGGTTCGTCAACAAATAACAGAAAAGGCAGGAGTGTATTTATCACCTTTGCTTGCAAGGATAAAGACAGGAATAAACAGCACGAAACATGGGAAGATTCATTTGATTGGAAATACTGTCAGGCATTGTGGTTTATGGAACAGAAATTGGATTATATGCACAACAACCCTTGTGCTGGCAAATGGCAATTAGTTTCTTCGCCAGTTGAATATGCACATAGTTCTGCAGGCTATTATCTCACGGGTAACGATGGAGCTTATGCTGTATTTCATTATTGCAGTCTGTCTGACATAGATTTAGAAGATTGATTAACTTGAGCCGAGTCCGCTAGCCCACAGAGCCAGGCAGTGAGACTCGGCTTGGAATGAAAGAGCATAAAATGAAAAGATGATGACCTCGTGCAGTTGAGATGTAGCTATTGTTGGCTGGAGATCCTTCCTCCCTGCGGTCGTCAGCATGACGGTTGAAATAGCTCCCAAATATCAAGGAACTATAGTTGAGATCACAGTAATTCTACAGTTACATCAAGGCGTTCCCGAAATCGGCCGTAATCGATTTCGGGTGGCTTTTTGCCTTACTTTTTTCCACAAAAAAGTAAGAAAGAAACTGTAGCGGAATTGAAATTTGAGCAGGCAGATTATTAAAGAACAAATTTCTCGATTAGTGATATAGCCTTTGCTTTAAAGATAACATGTCATACCCTCATTGATTTGGATTGCCTAATAGTCTACTCAAGGTGGCGTGTAACAAAGGTGTAGGCTGATTGATAAGCCTATGCCTTTTTGCTTTTGAAAAATAGTACTATAAATGTAGATAAAAGTAACATATATCCATATTAGTGGAAAGTACATTTGACTTATATTGTTAAAGACTACAAGTAAATTAATAGGATATGCAGAAAACTAAAATTGTACACCCGCAGCGAGACGCTTCATTTGTTACCGGAGCTTATTCGGATGCTGTGGTTATTAACGGCTTTGTATTTGTTAGTGGTCAGGCTTCAGTGGATTTTGCAACATCTCAATTCGTATTGGGTACCATCGAAGAAGAAACAACCAGAACGCTGGAAAACATTAAATCTATCTTGGAAGCTGCCGGTACTTCTATGGAACAGGTTGTAAAATGTACGGTACACCTGAGTGATATAAATGAGTTTGATAGATACAATGTTATATATGCGAATTATTTTCCGGGGGTAAAACCGGCAAGAACAACGGTACAGTCGGTATTAGCAGAAGGTATCAAAGTAGAAATAGATTGCATCGCTGCATTACCCATTCAATAGATATTGATTATGCAGAAAGCAATTGAAACGCGTGAGATTTCTATTGGTGTAGTTGGGTTAGGGTTGATGGGCAGTAGTATTGTTGCTTCGCTGTTGGTATTGGGTTATCCGGTAAAAGCGATTGCGCCCATACATGGTGAAAAGGAATTAGGGTATAAACGCATACATGATCATCTGCTACTTTGTGAGAAATTTGGCATTTTACAAGCGGATGTTGAACAGTATCTGTCGTTACTAACGGTGTCATCTGATTATGCAGCATTAAAAGGTTGTACACTGGTTGTTGAATGCATTGTTGAAAACCTGGCTATTAAGGAAACTGTTTTTGCCAAAATAGGAATGGTAACCGATGAAACTACTATATTAGCCAGCAATACATCCGCCATTCCTATTAGCATTTTACAGCAAACCGTACCTCATCCAGAGCGATTTATTGGCATACATTGGGCAGAACCTGCTTTTGCCACCCGTTTTCTGGAAATCATTTGTGGAGCGCTTACAGATGAAAAGACTACAGACGCTGTATATGCGATGGCGTTGGATTGGGGAAAAGAGCCTACAATTGTCCGTAAGGATATCCGGGGTTTTATCACCAACAGGTTGATGTATGCAGTATATAGAGAGATCATTCATTTGGTGCAAAAAGGAGATACCAGTTTTGAGGATGCAGATAAAGCATTCCGATATGATGCCGGATCATGGATGACTTTGATGGGGATTTTTAGGAGAATAGATTACGAAGGGTTACACAATGTAAGGACAGCATACAATAATATTTTTCCTGTTTTGTCTAATGCGGAAGATATTTCACCACAAATGCAGAAATTGGTTGATGCACATTCAAGAGGTGTGCAAAATGGCAAAGGTTTTTATAATTATACAAAAAGAGAAGCGGATGCCTGGGTAGAAGCTTTCTCAGCGTTTAACAAAGAGATTTTTCATTTGGCCGCATTATATCCCGAGCATTCTGCGAAGCCTTAATAAACAGCATATGAGTTCTATACAATATACGCAGTCGGCTGCTCTACTGGAAAGAGCAAAAAAGGTATTGGTAGGTGGTGTTTCCTCAGAGTTTAGAAAATACAATCATCCACATGCATTGTTTTACACCCATGGTAAAGGAAGTCGTATTTATGATGTGGATGGCAATGAGTATCTGGACTTCACATTGAGCCAGGGACCCCTTATTCTGGGGCATTCTCATCCGGATGTGGTGAAGGCAATTACGGACTATTCGGCCACGGGACAATTGTATGCTGGGCAACACCTGAAAGAAATAGAATTGGCAGAGAAAATGAATGAAATTATTCCATCTGCTGAGTTGATGCGGTTTTGTTTGGATGGTTCTACAGCAGTACAAACAGCTTTTCGTATTGCGCGGGCAAAAACGGGGAAGAATAAATTCCTTCGTTTTGAAGGGCATTATCATGGTTGGCTCGATAATGTGTGTTGGGGCAATGCGGCACCTTCTCTGGATGCAATGGGCAATAGAAAGCAGCCCGTGTCGAATGCATGGTCAAAAGGATTGGCAACCGCTTCTGCAGAGGAATCTATTGTATTGCCTTGGAACGATCTGGCATTGGTAGAAAAAGTAGTCGCTGAAAAGCATGGAGAAATAGCTGCCATTATAACGGAACCGGTTATGTGTAATAGTAATTGTGTGTTACCGGAGCCAGGATTTTTACAGGGGTTGCGGAATATATGCGATCAGTACGGTATTGCGCTCATATTCGATGAGGTGATCACTGGGTTTCGTTTAAGCATAGGTGGTGCACAGCAATATTTTGGTATAGTTCCTGATATGTCCATATTTGCAAAGGCCATGGCCAGTGGTTATCCCATCAGCGCAATCGTAGGTAAAAAAGATTGGATGAATCAATTGGATTCTGGCGTTATTCATGCAGGTACCATGAACAGTGGAAATGCTACGGTGGCTGCAGCATTGGCTACTATCGAAGTATTGGAAAGAGACACACCTCACGAAAGAATGTTTTCTCTCGGCAGATATTTTATGGAAGGCTTACAAAAGGCTGCCAACGCCGCAGGACAAAATGTGCTGCTACAGGGACCGGGTCCTATGTTCTGTATCTCCTTTACTGAACAAACTGCTATTAAAGATTATAGAGAAAGTTTCGCCTGTGATAAAGGCAAACTCTCAAAATTTATAGCCGGAATGCACGATAGAAAAGTTAGAATTATTGGTCGGGGGTTGGTGTACATCAATGCGGTGCATACTATAGAGGAGGTGGACATTGCGGTATCAACAGCAGCGGAAGTTTTAAAATCTATGTAGGAGATCAGAAATCGTTTAAGTATGGAAGCGGCAATTTTAAAAAAAATATTATTGGTAGGAGAGAATTCGTTGACAGGCAGTGTGGCGATAAATCTTTTGAAGGCAGATTTTGAGGTCTTTTTATTAGCTGGTAAAAGTATTGAAGAAGCGATAGAAATACACAAACAGGATATTGAAAGGTATTGTGGTGAAATAATTGATGTATCTGCTTTGCATTATGTGGATTCTTATGAGGCTACTGTCGATCTGGTGATTTTGATAACAGAGGAAAACAGGGAAGTTAAAAATAACTTACTTAAAAAATTGGATCCGCTGTTTGGCAGCGAAACAATAATTGCAATCAATACAGATAGCTTTTTATTGTCTGATATAAGAGAAGGAACAACGGCTCCGGAACGCATATTGGGTGTAAACTGGACCGATCCTGCGCATACCACAAAGTTTATGGAGATCATTTCAGATGAGATCACTTCAGCGGAAAAAACTAACTTATTAAAAGCAATAGGGGAAGAGCGTTGGAAGAAAGATCCCTATGTCGTGAAATGTGGGTATAGTGTGCGGGCTCGATTGGTGGCTGCCTTGGCCAGAGAAGCTATGTATCTGGTAGAGCACGGATACGCAACCTTTGAAGATATTGACAGGGCCAATAGAAATGACGCTGGCTACTACCTGCCATTTGCGGGTAACTGCAGGTATATGGATTTAATGGGCACTTATGCCTATGGGTTAGTGATGAAAGATTTGAACCGCGAGTTGTCAAAAGCAGACAAAGTACCCGTTTTTTTTGATAAATTAGTTGAAGATGGAAAATCAGGATTGGCAACTACAGCTGGTTTTTATAACTATGATGAAAAAGAAGTGGAGGATTGGTTTGCAAAAAGCAGAAAATTTAGCTATGAAATCAGCGAGATTATAGAGCGTTTTCCATTTGGCTATTTAACTGAACCTTCAACAAAGCAAATAAATGAAAAGACATCTCATATTTGATGCGCACCTGGATCTTGCCATGAATGCAATTGAGTGGAATCGTGATTTGTCACGTCCCCTCGATGAAATTCGGTTGAAGGAAATGAACCTGAAGGATAAAAATGATCGGGGAAGAGGGACGGTATGTTTACCGGAATTGCGAAAAGGAAGAATAGGATTGGTAGTAGCAACGCAATTGTCACGAGTAAATGCTGCTGGGGGATCGCTTCCGGGATCCAGTTGGAATTCGCCGCAGCAAGCCTGGGCAATGACGCAGGGTCAACTGGCCTGGTATAGAGAAATGGAAGCCATGGGCGAGATGGTGCAAATATGGAATCTGGAACAATTGGATGCACATTTGCAATTGTGGAACGATGAGGCAATTGCTGATGAGAAGAAGCCGGTTGGTTATATATTGAGTTTGGAAGGAGCAGATTCGTTGATTAATATCGATTATCTGCATAAGGCATACGCTTATGGTTTAAGGGCTGTAGGTCCGGCACATTTTGGACAAGGGCGATATGCGCCTGGTACCAAACTTACCGGGCCTTTGACGCCACAGGGCGTGGAACTCGTAAAGGAAATGAATAAGCTCAGCCTTATAATGGATGTGACCCATCTTACAGACGAAGGTTTTAATCAGGTGATGGAGTTGTATGATGGACCTATATGGGCAAGCCATCATAATGTACGCAAACTGGTACCTACACAACGGCAACTAACAGACGAACAGATAAGGATATTGGTGCAAAAAAAAGCGGTGATAGGTGGTATGTTGGATTGCTGGGCGATGGATAACCGGTTTATTGATATGGTATCCGATCCCTGGCAGTTGGATATACGATTGGAGAAGTTGGTAGATCATTGGGATCATATTTGTCAGATAGCAGGCAATAGCGAACATGTAGCTTTCGGTACTGATTTGGACGGTAATTTCGGAACGGAACAATCTCCCTGGGACATGAATTCAATAGCAGATTTGCAAAAGTATCATGCTATCTTGTTGAAGCGAGGATATACAGAAATGGATGTAGAAAACATTTTCCATAAAAACTGGATTCGTTTGCTAAAGAGAGCATGGAAAGTTTGACCCAAAGCTCATCCCGGACTTCCCAAAGGGAAGGAGACCTGAACACGAGGCCGACTTATGGAAGATGGAGAATTAATTTAACGCTATAGTTTAATTCGAGTAGGATTGCTGTAGCAGAAGAGTAAGATATATTGTTCACTAAAGAGATATCGTACCGCTTCCTCTCTAACGGGAGAGGAAGAAGGGTGGAGAGGCTTTGAAAAGTTTTTTATTATGAGTACTTTTTTAGCAGGTGCAGCGCAAACGGACATTACACCACCACTGGGTACCATCATCAATGGGGAATTTGTAGCTTTTTATGCACATACTATCCATGACCTTCTGTATTCCAAAGCACTGGTGTTGCAGGATGATAAAAATACCCTGGCGATTGTGATGGTTGATATTTGTGCCATGGACAAAGAGTTCATACACGAAGTGAAAGCTATAATTAAAGACGCTGTAGATATAGCACCCGAAAATATAATGATAGCAGCTACGCATACTCACTATGGTGGCTCTATTCTTGACTTGTTGGGTGGGCCTTGCGATTTGCCCTATCGGAAAAACCTGGGTCGGAAAATTGTACAGTCTGTGTTGGATGCAAAAAGGGCATTACAACCCGCACGAATTGGTTTTGCAGCGGTAGATGTACCAGAGCATGTGGTTTGCCGTCGGTATTTTATGAAGGACGGTTATAATGCGGTAAATCCTGTGACAGGTGAATTAGATATTATTAAGACGAATCCAGCCGGCGGAGAAAAATATATTGATAAAAGAGCTTCTGAAATAGATCCACAGTTGACTGCGATAGCAGTACAGTCATTAAACGGAAACTGGATATCTGTGTTGGCAAATTATTCGATGCACTACGTAGGGGATTGCTCCAACGGTACTGTTACGGCAGATTATTTTGGGGTTTTTGCCAGACACCTGGCTGCCAATCTGAAGACAGATGAAAAATTTGTGGCGATGCTGAGCAATGGTACCAGTGGAGAAGCCAACATTTGGGACTTTCTACAGCCCAACCGGTATCCTACAGAAGCTCACCAAAAGAAAGAATTAATTGGCGGAGATCTTGCCCGAAAACTAACGGAACAATTGGACGATATTGAATGGAAAACGGATTTCGTATTGTCAGGCGCCTTGCAATTTGTGACGTTAGGCGTACGTAAGCCTTCATTTGAAGAAGTAGAAGCGGCAAAGAAAATAGTAGCCGAAACAGAATACCGGTTAATCAATCCCGAGGCATCTGCTATGGAAAGAATTTATGCCCGCGAACAGGTTTTTCTCAATGAATATCCTGATGAAGTGTCTTTCCCGATACAGGTGTTACGAATGGGTGATATTACAATAGGCGGATTAGGAGCAGAGTTTTTTGCGGAAACCGGACTGGCTTTGAAAAGCCAACCTGATAACAAAAAATATTTTACCATTACCATGGCAAATGGTTATATTGGTTATATACCGCCCGCTCATGAAATAGAGAAAGGTGGTTACGAAACCTGGCGTTGCCGAACCAGCCATATCAAACCAGACGGAGAGTCTATTGTGAGGAAAGCCTTAATTGAACTAACGAATAGTATTAAACGATTATTCGCATGATCCGGATTGTCTTGCTCTTTATTGTTATTTCAGCTTGTAATACTACCGAAAATACGGTAGCCATTACAGAGCAACATCGTTTGATATACAACAACGATGGTACAGAAACACTTGGCAACAATTGGTTTGGAAAGCGCCCACTAACAATAGATGATCTGAATCAATATGTAGATATGGTGGCAAACTCCCAGGTAACCACTTATATGATTTGTTCTGGCAGTGACTTTTTTTATTATCGTTCTGCGTACGGACGACTGATGGGAGATGACAAGAACGGACAACTAGACTGTGGAAAAGATACAGCCCTTTATAGTACACTTCGTCGCATTTATAACAATGCCATGTTAATGGACGAAATGGGTACCGATATAGTAGAGGCAACCCTGAAACGGGTGAGGGAGAAAAAGTTAGAGGCATTCATCACCTACAGAATGAATGACCTTCATTTTGCTGATACTACAAAAGGTTGTTCTATTCAGTATCCGGACTTTTGGAGAGAGAACCCTCAGTTCTGGACAAGTGATACCGCTTTAAAAGGTTGGAATAGTCAAAATGCATTAGACTTTGCACATCCCGAAGTGCGTGCGCTGAAATTGAATGTCATTAAAGAACAGTTAGAAAAATATGGTGCTTTGATTGATGGGTATGAGTTGGATTTTATGCGTTTCATCGTATATTTTAAAAAGGCTGAGGCAGTTCAAAATGCGCCGTTGATTACGGAATTAGTACAGTCTGTAAAATCGCTGGTTGATTCAATCGGAAAAGTGCATAATAAGCAAATCCTGCTAACAGCCCGAGTGCCGGCAGATCTGGATGATTGTATCAATAAAGGGTTGGCTGTAAAAGAGTGGGCTAAGCAAGGGTTAATCAATTTTGTAACAATGGGTGTTCATTGGCGGGGAGAACCTGCTATGCCCGTGGAAACTTTCAAGAAAGAGATCGGTGTAGATATACCTGTATATGCAACTACAGATGACGGTGGTTACGATCCCAGAGAAGTATGGTCGCATGGTATGTTCAGAGGCATGGCTTCGCATGCATTGGCGCAGGGAGCTTCCGGAATGAATTTGTTTAATTATTTTTTGACTGTATACAATGAATCGGGACAGCAGCTTAGTCCTGAACCTGGTACGATGGTTTGCCGTACAATTGCGCCGGAATTGTTACAAGAGATGGGCTCGCTGGAAACGCTGCGCAAACGTAATAAAGTATATTGTTTATCGGATGGCGCCACTTCTTATGAACTAACGCCTAATAGTCCGTTACCATTGGTAATAAACGGAAGCGGACAGTTTACTATGTATGTAGGTGATGATGTGAAAGTAGATGTGCCTGAAGAAGCCATATTATTTATCAGAAGCCAATCGAAGGCCGCATATACTATAACACTAAATGGAGTAACGCTGCAACCTCTCTCATCTGAGTATAATACTTCGTATGATAAATTACGGGGTGTACAAGATTCTCAACAGGTTATTGGATTTCTGGTGCCAGTTGAAAGTTTGACGCAGGGAAAAAATGCAATCGTAATAACCACCGCATCATCTGCTGTTACTATACAAAGAGCCGAGTTGGCTTTAAATTACGGTCCGGTAGAGCAGTTCGGATATTTTTAACTACTGATTTACAACACCGGTTTTGTTTTCGAATGCCGTTCAGTATTGAAATGCATTTTGTTTTGTTGTGCGTTTGGTAGCTTTTTGCTATTCGCATTTATTCCTTCTGCATTGTTTTTCTTGTAGTAAGTAAGCATATAGGATATGCCTACTTACTAACGATTTTTATTGCACCTGATAAAATATTGCTGATAGAAACACTGATACAATTTTCTGAAAAATAGTATTAAGAATGTAAAGAAAAGTAGCAGCGTTTAAGATTTAGTAAAATTAGATTTGAAGAATAAATTTATTGTTAACGTTTGGCTTGTGCTATGAAAGAGAATTTCTTTGAATCATTTATTTCCCGCATATCACCAAAAACTGCGATTATGATACGACTACGCAACAATTTTCAACTATTTTGTTTTTTAAAAAGCTCAGGCGGAGCATTGATGATGCTCTGTCTGTTATTGTTTAATGTAACTATTGCTCAGGCACAAACAACAGTTACCGGAAAAGTTACCAACGAAGCTGGAGAGTCGTTGCCGGGCGCCACTGTGAGTGTGAAAGGTGGTGCTATTACAGCATTGACAGACGAAGATGGGGATTTTTCAATTTCTGTACCTTCCTTAAATTCGGTACTTGTATTTAGTTTTACTGGGTTTGAGAATCTTGAAATATCTCTTGCTGGAAAAACAACCATACATGCGATCTTAAGTGAAGGACAAGAGAGTACATTATCGGAGGTGGTTGTTGTTGGATATGGAACACAATCACGGGACGCAATGACAACATCCGTAACCAAACTAGATACAAAAGTGTTGGAGAATGTACCTTTTGCGAATGTTGCTTCTGCTATGCAGGGTACATTATCGGGTGTTAGGGTTCAAAGTACTTCGGGGCAACCGGGTGCCGCACCGCGGGTAATTGTAAGGGGTGGAACCTCTATCAATAATCCAGACGGAGCCTCTCCTTTGTATATTGTTGATGGTATAATAAGAACCAACCTGAATGATTTGGCTTCTGATGATATAGAAAGTTTACAAGTTTTAAAGGATGCAGCATCTACTTCTATTTACGGAGCTCGGGGCTCTAACGGTGTCGTAATTGTTACTACAAAATCTGGCAAAGCTGGCAAGACGAGAGTAACATACTCATTTGACCATATTACTTCTAAGGTTGGAAAAATGTATGAATTGGCCAATGCCAGAGAATACTTGGAATTGAACCGGGGCAGCATTGTAAATGAGCCAGCCAAAACAAAGGATGGATCATTTCAGAGACTTATACTTCCAATGGGATATGGTACTGGTAATGATCTGACTAATAGTACCGCATTCTCTTTACAATATCTGACCCCAGACAATCAATACAAATTACAAGAGGGTTGGCTGAGCATGCCTGATCCTGCGGATCCATCAAAGACCATAATATTTGAAGACAATGATTTTCAAGCATTGACTTACCAAACGGGATTATCTCAAAATCATCATGTAACTGTTTCCGGTGGTACAGATAAAGCTACTTTTCATGCCGGAGTTGGTTATCTAGATAATGTTGGAACTGTTATAACTACAGGATACAAAAGGTTAAGTCTCGATTTGACTGGAGAGTTGAAAGTTAGAGATAATCTGAAGTTTTTTGGAAAAGTAATCTACTCCAATTCCCGGCAACGAAACTCAGCCTTTAACACGTCTACTACGTTTTATCGATCTGCAGGGTTGGCACCCACAGGTAAAATATATTTCGAAGATGGCAGTATGGCTCCAGGTACAAATTCAGGAATTGGGAATCCTTTGTATCATATGAATACAATGATTAATCGAAATTCATTGGATAATTTGACGATTTCCGTTGGTGGACATTGGGAAATTCTTCCAGGCTTTAGTTTTGATCCTCAAGTTTCAATGTTTAATACTTCAAATGACGGATATTCTTTCCAGCCAGCATTCTGGAATGGTCCTGTTTCATATGTTACTACTAGAAATGCCAGTGCTAGTAATTCGCGCTGGAGACAGCAACAAGCAGATGCTGTTTTTTCTTATATTAAGTCAGTGTCTGACCACAACTTTGATGTTAAAGCTGGTTTTTCTTATTATGCAAGACAACAGTCTAGTTTGAGTGCATCTGGAAGGGGGGCTTCTACTGATCTCGTTCCTACATTAAATGCTGCGGGCGAACCTACAGCGGTTAGCAGTTCAATTAGTGACCAGGTAATAGTGGGTTACTTTGGAAGAATCAACTATGATTATCAGCAAAAGTACATGCTCTCATTAACTGCGAGATATGATGGAGCTTCTAATTTAGGAGCGAATTATAAGTGGGGGCTTTTCCCGGGAGTATCTGCTGGTTGGAATGTACATAAAGAAAATTTCTGGAGTATAATGCCGCAGCAATTAAGTTCACTTAAATTGAGAGCTAGTTATGGTGTGAATGGTAATATTAGCGGTTTGTCTGATTTTCAGGCCCAAGGTGCATACGGTGTAGGTGCCAGATACAATGGTTTAGCCGCCATTCAAAACACGGTGCTGCCGAACCCTGATTTAAAATGGGAACAGTCAAAAACGCTGGATCTTGGTTTGGATCTAGGACTATTAAATGATAGAGTTAGTTTCCTTTTTGATTATTTCGACCGCACTACGGATAATCTTATTACGAGTTTGTCGTTGCCTAGGTCTACAGGTTTCGGCAGTATTCTTACTAATCTCGGAAGCTTACAAAACAGAGGTCTCGAATTTGAAGTAGCAGCAAGGGTACTTCCTTCCAGTTCTGCTGTTCAATGGCAGTTGTCTTTTAATGCTTCTAAAATCAGAAATAAAATTCTTAAAATGCCAGACAATGGCATTCTAAACAACCGTGTAGGTGGTGATTTAGTGTGGGACGATGGGGCTAAGGACTATGTTTGGAAAGGCGGACTTCAGGAAGGTGGAAGGGTTGGTGATATGTATACAATTAAACAAGTTGGTATCTATGCTACAGATGCTGAAGCTGCCACCGGACCTACTTATACTTATATTGTTGGTGCAGATAAAACCCAGTTTGGTGGAGATGTGAAATTTTATGATGCAGATGGCAATGGAATAATTGATAGCCGTGATCAGGTGTATATGGGAAATCCATTTCCAGTATGGACAGGTGGTTTCAGCAATACAGTTAGCTATAAGGGACTGAGCCTTTATGTGCGGATGGATTATACTACCGGACATACTATATTCAACTATGGTAAACTTTTCCTGGATATGAATGGTTATTCCGATGGAAACTTTACGAAAGATAAATATGATAATTCATGGAAGGAGCAAGGTGATATTGCCACTCAGTCTCGGTATTACTGGGGTGGAGAAAGAGTACAACGGAATAACTTTTTAGGAGTAACTGACAGAGGTAACTCGATTTTTTATAGCAAAGGAGACTTTCTTTGTTTGAGAGAAGTAACGCTAAGTTATCAAGTGCCATCAAGTTTGTTACAAAAGGCAAGAATTAGTGGATTGCGTTTTAATGTAACAGGTAACAACTTACATTATTTCACAAAATATGATGGATTGAATCCTGAAGAAGGTGGAAGAGATGACGGACGTTATCCTTTGCCAAGGAATATAGTTTTCAGTGCCAATATATCTTTCTAACCTTTAATCTACTTGAAAATGAAACTTTATAATAAATTAATCGCGATTATTTTAGTTGTTGCAGGACTTTCCTGTTCAAAGACACTAGAGGTGGATCCTACAAGTGTTATTACATCCAACTCCTTTTGGAAAACGGAAGATGATGCAAAAGGAGCGATGGTGGGAATGTATATTGGCTTGAGGGGGATATCAGAAGCTTTGTTTACTACAGGTGATCAAAGGAGTGAAATATATACAGGTGGTGTGTATGGGGGCGGAACTTACACATTGTTTAATAACGCAATGACGCCAGATGTGCCTGGTCACGCCGATTGGTATGGCTACTATAATGTGGTGAACAGCGCTAATTTGTTGATAAAATATGTTCCTGGTATTACATTCAAGTCTGAAAGTGAAAAAAATACAATTCTTGCACAGGCATACGCTATGCGAGCCTTTGTTTATTTCAATATGGCTAAAACCTGGGGCGATTTGATTATAAGAACTGAGCCAACAGAGAGCGCAGATCCAGATGTAACCCAAAAAGAACGTTCTTCGCAAGCGGAAGTATTTACCTTAATTAAAGACGATATTGAAAAAGCCTTACAGCTATTTTCAAATAACAGTTTTCCAAGTTTGAGAAGTATGTGGTCAAAACCAGCTACCAATGCATTAAAGGCGGACGTCTATCTATGGACAGCCAGGTTAATGGGCGGCGGAGATCCAGATTTTACTACTGCATTGAATGCTTGCAATGAAGTGGCTACTGCTGACGTACAGTTGTTGCCATCTTTTGGAGATGTATTTAAATATACCAACAAGGGCAACAAAGAAACACTTATGAATATTCACTACCAAGAGTTAGAAGGTGGAAATTTCTTCTGGCATATGTGGATAATAGGATCAGCCGTGCCATCTAATATTACCCAGCAGGCAAAAGATATTCTTTTACCTGTTGGTGGTGGTCAAGGTTTGATGATTATGTCAGATTTGGTTAGAAATCAGTTTACGAATGACGATTCAAGGAAATTTGGAACTTATTTCGACGTGTATACATACAATGAGAGCGGTGATAGCACATATTATACAAATGTTTGTATGAAAGGTACGGGCGTAGTGACTGCTGGTAACAGAGTTTTTGCAAGTGATGTTATATTGTATCGATATGCTGATGTGGTGTTGATGAAGGCTGAAGCAAAAAATGGCTTAAGCCAGGATCCGTCAGACGAAATTAACGAGATAAGAAAAAGAGCCTACGGGACCTCATTTGCTACACATGAATTTGTAAACGGCAGCAAAGATTCGAACGATACCGAAATCTTGAAGGAAAGACTTTTCGAACTTACTTTTGAAGGAAAAAGGTGGTGGGATTTACTTCGTTTCGATAAAGCATTCGAAATGGTGCCTACTTTACAGACACAAACAGACAAGCAATATTTGAAATTGTTTCCAATTGCCAGAACTGTCCTAAGTCTTGAGCCTAAAGTGGAGCAAAATTCTGGGTATTAATAGTACTTCACTTTTAAAACTGCTATTATGAAATGGATATTGTATTTTGTTTTTTTGCTTTTTTCTTTTAAGTCGAATGCTCAAGATGGGGTGGTGGTCAAAAAAATATGGGATCAAGCCAACCACAATTCATTTCCTGAATTGGTCAAATTTAGGAAATACTACTACATAACTTTCCGGGAAGGAACCAATCATGTAGGCAATCAAAATGATGGAACGGTTAGGGTTATGCGATCAAAGGATATGAAAAACTGGAAGACGGTTACTATTTTTAAGTTAGATGGGATTGATGTAAGAGAAGCCCGGCTATCTGAAATGCCGAACGGTGGATTGTTGGTAACATTGGCCGCAGGTGTATGGAAGGATAATCAATATACTTTCTTGAAGCCGTATGTTTCTATTTCGGATAAAAAAGGAGAGAAGTTTTCTGCCTTGGAAGTTGCAGAAGTAGATCCCGTAATAAAGCCCGAGATAGACTGGATATGGCGTGTTACCTGGCATAATGGCATTGGTTATGGCGTGTTGTATCAAAGCTTTCCGGGACACCGAGGTGGAGAGTGGATGGCTCATTTGGTAAAAACTACAGACGGGAAAAAGTACGACCGGATTGTGCAGTTAGATGTTAAGGGAAAGCCCAACGAGTGTACTATCAGGTTTGATAAGGAAGGTAAGATGTATGTATTGATTCGTCGTGAAGGTAAAGATGAAAATAAACATCAAGATGAAAATCAAATGGGTTATTTGGGAGTAGCAAATTATCCCTATACCAAGTTTGAGTATAATACATTAAGCTGGCGGTTAGGTGGTCCTAATTTTTTATTTCTGAATGATAACGAATTAGTCATGGGGTCAAGATATCATGAAGATAAAAAAGCGAGTACCGCTTTGTTTCGAACAGATTTAAATGGTGTAGTTAAAAAAATGATTAAACTGCCAAGTGGTGGTGATACCAGCTATCCCGGAATGCTGATTAACAAAAAGACATTATGGGTGGTTTATTATTCAAGTCATGAAGGTAAGTCTGCTGTATACACGGCTGAAGTGCCATTGTCCGCCCTTTAATAAATACGCATAATAGAAAGCTGCATTTATTTGCGTTATGGAAGCCGCATGTGTATCAACTTACATACCCGATGAGTTTTTTTTGATGCTAAATACTAATTGAGCGCATGAAGCTTAGATATTCAGGAATTGTCATAGTAATGTTCGTGTTGTCGGTGACAACACCCGCTTATGCTCAACCTGTAGCACAGATAAAAAAGCTAAAGGATATTGTAATTTATAATGACAGTATCTATTACAGTGCATTTCCTTCTATTGTTAAAAAGTCTGATGGCGAGTTTCTATTGGCTTTCAGGCGGGCTCCCAACAAGGTATTAATGGGGGAACAGTGGAATGATCATTTTGACCTCAATAGCAATCTTGTTTATTTGACATCGAAAGATGGGGAGAGTTGGACAAAAAACCCGGAGCTGATGTATGCACATGCATTCGGAGGATCCCAGGATCCATGTTTGCTTCATTTATCAGATGGTACGCTGCTTTGTACCAGTTACGGTTGGACGACTGTTCGGGCTGACGGAGTGCCGCACCTGAAGAAGCCCTATTTTGAAGCGATTGGTTATTACTTTTTAGGGGGGTATTTTATTAAGTCTAGTAATGGCGGAAAAAGTTGGGATGGACCTTTTTATCCACCCAGTATTAAACCCGAAACCCATTTTAGTGCTTATGGTCAAAAGCTACCAGCTTACAATCGTGGAGCCTTGTATGAAAGTAAAAGCGGAGCCATTTATTGGATTGTAGTTGCCAGAGATAATGCCAGAAAAACATCAAATCATCTTATTGCATCTGACGATAAGGGTGTGAGTTGGCGATATATGGGAGAGGTGGCTAGAGATTCAACAATTTCATTTAACGAGGCTTCTGTGATAGAAACGCCAAAAGATGATATAGTAGGGTTTCTACGAACGGCGGATTTCGATGACCAGGCTGTTATTGCCCGATCTAAAGATGGCGGAAAAACTTTTGAATGGAAATCAATGGGCTTCAAGGGCCATCCAACTAATGCATTACAGTTGTTAGATGGACGGGTTTTGATTACTTATGGTTACAGACATAAACCTTTCGGAATAAGGGCACGAATATTAAACGCAGAGTGTACTGATTTTGAAACCGCTCAGGAATTTATTCTGCGGGATGATGGAAGCAATGATGATATTGGCTATACCTGGCCCGTGCAACTAGACAATGATAGAATACTTGTTGTATATTATTTTAATAAAACCAAAAGTAATAAATATGATGGAGTAACCTATATCGCAGGGTCTATTATTGAGATCAAGTAGATTGTTCTGCTAGGTTTCTGTCGTTTTTATTTAATCTCTTGGCACATTTTACGCAAGATGGCTCTTGCTATAGTTCTAGTGGATTTAAAATCGTTTAAAGCAAATCAAATTTTCCAATTATAAAATAACTGATATGTTTAAATTTTCAGACAAAAAAAATTGCGCACTATTGTTTGTTGCAGCATTGCTATTTTCTTTTTCGGCAATTGGACAGTCTGCTCATCAATCAATCAAGAAGATTAAAGATGTTTTGATATATCAAGACAGTATGTTCTATAATGCCTTTCCTTCTGTGATAAAAAAAGCGGATGGCGAGGTATTAGTTGCCTTTAGAAGAGCACCCAATAGAAAGATTTTCGGAGAGTCCGGTAATAACCATGTGGATCATAACAGTTATATGGTTTCCGTGAGATCTACAGATGGTGAGAACTGGACAAAAAATCCGGAACTAATTTATGCGCATCCTTTTGGAGGATCTCAGGATCCCTGTATGTTACAGTTAAAAGATGGTACGATTCTATGTACCAGTTACGGATGGCAACAAGTACGGGATAATGGTGTGCCAAATTTAAAGCAACCTTATTTTGAAGCTGGGGGATATATATTTCTGGGAGGATATTTGGTGCGCTCATTCGACGGGGGCACGTCATGGCAAGGACCTTATTATCCACCTCATATTAAGCCCGAGCGTCATTTTAATGCATATGGTGAAAAAGTGCCGGCTTATAACAGAGGAGCATTGTATGAAGCAAAGGACGGTAGAATATTATGGATAGTTGCCGCTCATGACAGTATAAAGAAAACTTCCAACTATCTCATTACCTCTAAGGATAAGGGACTGACTTGGGAATATACCGGAGTAGTAGCGAGAGATCCTAAGATCTCATTTAATGAAGCTTCGGTAATCGAAACACCCAAAGGTGATATCGTTGGCTTTTTGCGTACCGCGGGGTTTGAAGACAATGCAGTAATTGCTCGTTCCACCGATGGCGGCAAAACTTTCAAATGGCAGTCTATGGGTTTTAAGGGACATCCAATGAACGCTTTACAATTACCTGACGGAAGAGTGTTAATTACATATGGATACAGGCATAAGCCGTTTGGAGTAAGAGCAAGAATTCTGAATGCAGAGTGTACCAATTTTGCATCGGCACCTGAATTTGTGTTGAGAGATGATGGCGGTGGAAGTGATATCGGGTATACCTGGCCGGTACAACTGGATGATAACCGGGTTTTGGTTACGTATTATTTTAACAAAGACAATGCTAACGGGTTAAGACACATAGCAGGTACGATTATTGAAATTAAGTAAGTATATTACTCTCCTCCAGGGATTAAAAAAAATCCCCGGAAGGTTTAAAGTAATTTAATAGAGAATAATGTGTATGATGTTAAGAGCAAAGAAGCTGACATTTATGCTGGCTGTTATGCTATTACCCGCTAATGGAGTTTTGTTGGCTCAAACAACCCGCCCGATTGCCAATACTCGGGAATTATTTGTTGATCAATATCTGATAGAAAAGCTGGATAACCTTACTCAGGAACTACATACACCTCGAAGTGAAGGTGCGGTTTTAAAATTTGATAATCCATGGGAAGGAGACTTTAGCGGATACAGTACCATTATCAAAGATGGTACACAGTTTAAAATGTATTACAGAGGAATAAGAGAAGCAGGTGGCGGCGATGGCAATGAAAATGAAGTAACCTGTTATGCTGAGTCTTCTGATGGTATATATTGGACTAAACCTAACCTTGGTATTTATGAAATAAACGGAACCAGAAATAATAATGTGATTTTAACCAAGGCTGCGCCGGCAACGCATAATTTCAGTCCTTTTTTAGATGCCAATCCTAATGCTAAGGCAACTGAAAGATATAAAGCATTGGGTGGAATAGATAAATCTGGTTTGATAGCTTTTGTTTCCGCAGACGGCGTCGATTGGAGAAAAGTGCAAGAGACTCCGGTATTCAAAACAGGGGTGTTTGATTCTCAGAATGTAGCTTTCTGGTCGGAGAGTGAGCAGCAATATCTATGTTATTTTCGTACATGGAGTGATGGCGGATTTACACAATATAAAGGCTTTAGATCGGTAAGTAGATCAACATCCAAGGATTTTATCAATTGGACTGCCCCTGTGCATATGAGTTTCGGCAATACACCATTGGATCATTTATATACCAATCAAACCAGTCCTTATTTTCGGGCACCACAAATTTATTTGGCTATCGGAGCAAGATTTATGCCTAATCGTCAGGTAATAAACGATGAGGAAGCTAAGATATTAAATGTGAATCCTAAGTATTTTAAGGATTGTTCTGACGCTATTTTTATGACTACCCGTGGTGGTTCGGTGTACGATCGCACGTTTCTGCAATCGTTTATTCGCCCGGCCATTGGTTTGCAAAACTGGGTATCCCGCTCTAATTATCCGGTGTTGAATGTGGTGCAAACCAGTCCCGAGGAACTCTCCATTTATGTAAACGAAAACTATGCGCAACCCACTGCCCATATAAAAAGATATTCTATGCGATTAGATGGGTTTGCTTCTTTGAAAGCTGGTTTTAAAGAGGGCACATTGACAACCAAGCCTTTTACATTTACAGGAAAAGAACTGGAAATAAACTATAGCACATCAGCAGCAGGATATGTAAAAGTAGAATTGTTGGACGCAAAAGGAAAACCGGTAAGCGGATTTACGGTTTCGGAAGCACAGGAAATTATTGGCAATGAAATAAAAAGAGTCGTATCGTGGAAGGGTAACTCAGATGTTTCAGCATTGGCAGTGTAAGCTCCCCTAAAAATAGGACAGTTTAAAATTAGACTTTCATTAAATTTAAA
>CAZRYS010000007.1:0-229000 GCA_964604365.1 uncultured Terrimonas sp. | reverse complement strand
CCCTACTTATTTTTGGATAATTGTTCAGCACAAAGCTATTTGTGCTGAACTAAACCGCATTAATACCAGATTAATTATGACAAATTTTATTCCTATATTTCCTTTAGGCATTGTAGTATATCCAGGTGAGAAAGTAAATCTTCACATTTTTGAACCGAGGTACAAACAGTTGATTGGAGAATCTGTAACAGGCTCCAAACCATTTGGCATTCCGGTTACAATAGAAAATAAACTAATGGATGCCGGCACACTGGTACGGGTAAACGAAATAGTAAAAACCTACGAAAATGGGGAGATGGACATAACCATTGAAGGACAAGAAGTATTTAAGATGCTGGAGGTTGTTAAAGCCATTCCTGAAAAATTGTATAGTGGTGCCATCGTAAATTATCCGCCAAACGAAATCTCCGTTAGAACTACCATTATGGAGAAAATAATAGTTAGCCTGCGTATCATGCACCAGTTGCTTGACATCAACAAGGATTTTAAAAAACCGGATGAAAAACTTGCCTCATATGATATCGCTCATCATGCTGGATTATCTATTGAACAAGAATACGAAGTACTCCAACTAATGTTTGAATCGCAGCGATTAGAATATATCAGGCGACATTTGCTACAAAGTATCCCGGTGCTGCAGGAAGCTAAATTGTTGGTGGAAAAAGTAAAACTTAACGGTCATTTTAAAAACCTGGATTCTTCCGAGTGGGAATAGCCATTAATTTCACCAATACAACCAGAAGGCAAACCATTCAGCTGAAATAAAATCAGATAAATTGTATCGACAAGTGTCAATGCAAAAAAAGTATCGATATTAGAAAAAAGAAGGTTTGTTTGCTGTACGCATATGGCTAACTTCGGAAAATACAAAACATACAAAGAATCCGATTTAGCATGAGAGAAAAGAATCATAGGGGAATACAAAAAGGGCAATTGCTGCGTGCGATATATTACATGATATGTATGCTTTTAACTTTTGTGGCAGGACATGCTCAAAAAACGACCGCAGTTAATCTTGTCAGTCAAGAAGACATGTCTTTTCTGGAAGGCATTACCCAAGATGTACTCGAAGCTTCCCGTATATATCCCGATCAATTCATCTCTACTGAATTTGGCGCTAATAAAACCTGCGGCACCTTAATAAGACCGGGTGGTAAAAATGCCTATCCTTCCTTTTGGATACGAGATTATGCGATGTCCCTCGAAACCGGCTTTATATCGGCAAAAGAACAAAAACATATGCTTGTGCTGACAGCATCTACCCAATGCGACCAGGCGCAAATAACTAAGGGTGGCAGCCTGATACCTGTAGGCACCATAGCAGATCATATACGCATCGATGATAGCAAACCAATATACTTTCCGGGTACCTATGATTACGAAAAACAGGGGACACCAGAATGGGGAAGCCTGCCTCCTTTCTGTGATCAATTTTATTTCGTCCATATGGCTTACAACTACGTTAAGCAGACACGTGACCAAAAAATACTAACAAAAGAAATAAATGGCATTAGATTGATCGACAGACTAAAAATCGCCTTTCACGTTCCACCCACTTCCAGTAAACAACTGGTGTACACTACAGAAATAATGAGAGGAGTTGATTTCGGGTTCAGGGATGCACAAACGATTACAGGCGAACTTTGTTTTGTTTCCATACTCAAATACCGTGCGGCTCAGGAGTTGGCCGAATTATTACAATTACTCAAAAACAAAGAAGCAACAAAATACCTGCAGATTGCTGACGATATAAAAAAAAACCTTCCCGAAACTTTTATGGATAAACGTGGAATGTTACTGGCGTCTACGGGCAGAAGTAAGCAGGCGGATGTTTGGGCAACAGCATTTGCTGTGTATTCTGGTGTATTGGAAGGAGATAATTTTAAAAAAGCCTGTACGATGCTTACCGATGCGTATACTTCAGGAACACTCTCTTACAAGGGAAATATCAGGCATATTCTTACCACCGATGATTTCAGTGACAAATCCGCTTGGGAAGTCTCTCTTTCAGTAAAAAATGTTTATCAAAATGGCGCTTACTGGGGTACTCCTACCGGTTGGGTGGCTTATGCCATCAGTGTCGTAGATCCAAAAGCTGCTTCTCGACTTGCTCAGGAATACTTACAAGAACTCAAAGAAAATGATTTTAGAAAAGGAGATGGTTTCGGCGCTCCTTATGAATGTTTCAACAAAGAAGGATATTCTCAAAACCCCGTATACCTTACATCCGTTGCCTGTCCACTGATTACTTTTAAAAAATTGGCGAAATAGTAAATCGTCTTTTATTACCGATAGAGAAAGTTCACCGAACTCTTTTAATAGTGATACCGGTCATCCCTATTGAGCAGGATATTATATTTCGAAACAAAACCTGCCAAATATTCTATACCTTTCAGAAGTAGCTATACACTGGTGACTTAGTATTTTTTTTAGATATATTTCTTTATTACATCTTTTATCTTACAAAAACGACTCTGCCGTATTTCATTAGACTAAATGATAGTCTAATACTCGCATTTAGGTATCTGACCATTCTATTTTCGGTGCAAAAAAAGTATTAGCCTTAGTTAAAAAATCGGTTGTACCTCTTTCGCGCAACTTATACTTTCACATTTAAGTTTTCATAAAATAAATTCCAGAACTAAAAGTCTACAAAATGCCAATTGAAATTTTTGAGTCATCAAAAGTATCTCTCAAGCAAGGAAAGTCGCGATTGTTTCTTTTATTGCCTTTTGCTCTTTTTCTATTATCAAGTTTTATTATCCCTAATAAAGCGAGTAGTTTTCTAAATGATGATGGCGTAAATATTCAGCATGTAGTTGAAGGAGTAATTACGGACGAATCCAACAATGCCATTTCCGGAGCATCCGTAAAAGTAAAAAACAGCAATGCAGGAACAGTGTCAGACGAAGAGGGAAAGTTTTCCCTTTCGGTACCAAGAGATGCTGTTATTGAAGTATCCTTTATAGGTTTCCTGGAACAGGAAATAGCCATTGCCGGCCGGTCTGTTGTAAATATCGTTCTTCTTGCAGATGAACAAGGGAAGATGTTGGAGGAAACAGTAGTGGTCGGTTACCAACGAATAAAGACGAAATATGTAACCGGGTCTGTAGCATCCGTATCATCTGCAGAACTAGCTACCACTCCCGTAACACAACTTTCTAATGCACTTGCAGGTCGTTTACCTGGTGTATATGTCAGCCAGGCTTCAGGGGCACCGGGAACAGCCTCCAGCGTTAGAGTACGCGCCCCTACATCCTGGAATGCCAGTCCGCCTATTTATGTTATAGACGGAGTCGTTTTAGATAAGAGAGCTTTCGATCAACTCTCTATGAATGAGATAGACGAAATCAGCGTTTTAAAAGATGCAGCTGCGGCTTCTGTTTATGGCTCCCGTTCTTCCAATGGAGTAATTGTGGTAACTACAAAAACGGGAAAGACGGGAAAACCAATAATACAGGTTAACTCGACTTACAATTTTGAAACTCCCACTTTCGACGATAAAGTATTGAGCGATTATGAAAGTCATATCCTCAATAACGTTTATTGGCAAAAGCAAACCGGAACCAATTGGTTTGGTGAAGACGAAATACAAATGTTTCAGGACTCGGGATACAGTACCAACTATTTAGATTATCTCTATAGAAACCCTTCTTCGAATACTACAGCCCTAAGTGTATCAGGCGGTAACAACAGTGTTCGGTTTTATTTGGGAGGATCTTTTGATAACAACAAAGGATTCCTTGATAATATGAATTTTTCCAGATATAACCTGAGGGCAAACGTGACAGCCTCTCTCACTAAAAATTTAGAAATTGGTTTAAATATAAGTACGGATAATAGTCATAGGCGACAGTTTAATGCTGGTACCAGTGACGTTAGAGAATGGTACGGAAAACTAAAGTATCTGTTTTATTATATTCCGGTAGAAATTGACGGAAATACCGTAAGCACCAGATGGCAGCATAATCTTTTTGGCTTGGTGAATGGAGGTGGAGGTTATATTAGCGATAAAAACCAAAATATCAACGCACTTTTACATGCTAAATATAACATCCCTTTTATTAAAGGGCTGTCTTTCACCGGAAGAATTAGTAAAAACAACTCAGATAACTTCACAAAAGTCTTTTTTAAAAAACAGATAGAATATGATTATGGAAGAACCGGATCAACTGGGAAAGTTGTTACTAAAGAATTACTGGGACCTATAAAAAGTTCGCTTCCATCAAGAGAAGTTTTGTCTAATGACTATACACGTAGAAATTCTTACCAATTCAATACGCAACTATCATACGTGCGTGATTTTGGCAATCACAGCATCGATGCAATAGCACTATATGAACAATATGACATGGGCAGCAACAACTTTTGGCTGCAACGTTATGATTTTCCCCTTCTAGTGACAGATCAATTTTTTGCTACCAGTGAAAATGCCCAAGATTCGAGAGGTTCCGGATCTGAAAACTATATTGGTAGGCAGTCTTATGTGGGTAGCCTGCAATATAGATTCAAAGACAAATATTTACTGTCTTCCAGTTTGAGAAGTGACGGATCGATGCTGTTTGCACCTGGAAAAAGATGGGGTTACTTTCCTTCTGTAGCATTGGGGTGGATAATGTCTGAAGAAGACTTCTTCAAAGATGCACTACCATCTATTCGCCATTTTAAACTCCGTGGATCACTGGCTTACACAGGAAGCGACGCAATTGGCGGATGGCAATGGCAAGAAGCTTACTATGGAGCAGGACAATTTCATTTTGGAAATGCCAACCAAAATATAATCTCTTACGGTGGCATAGTCAACAAAGATCTCACATGGGAAAAATCCCGTTCCACCAACTACGGAATCGATGTACTTACGACCGCTAACATAGGTATTCAATTAGACTACTGGAACAGGTTTACCTATGACATACTCGGACCTCGAATTGTGTCATTGCCCAGTACTTTTGGAGGACGACTGCCCAGCGAAAATTATGGAGAAGTAAAGTCCAACGGGCTGGAGCTTGCAGTGACTTACGGTAACAAAGTGGGAGGACTTCACTATAATATCAAAGGAAATTTTTCATACACTACCAACAAAGTAGTAACAGCTGATTTTGCAGCTAACGGCTTGGATGTAGACAATCCCAATGGAAAAACACTGGGATATATAGCCACCTATAAATCCACTGGGATTATCAGAACACAAAAAGAATTGGATGCATTGCCGGCAGGATATACCATTCTTGGAAGGGTACCTGTATTGGGGAGTTTGAACTTTGAAGACATTTCGGGAGTAAACGGTGTACCAGATGGCGTGATTGATACTTATGACAGGCAAATAATTTCAAAATATGGTATGGGCAACATTCCTTATTCTGCCGGTCTCAACTTTGACCTCAGTTGGAAAAGCTTTTCAGCCAGTATATTTTTTCAGTCGCTATTCGGACACAAAAAGCTTTATACAGACAATTGGAACAGAGGTTTTCCCCTCGATGCCCGCCTATACGCATATTGGGGAGACGCGTGGAGTGCTGAAAATACTGAAGCGAATTATCCTGCCATTTCAGGTCCTGCAGAACCTAATAGTACGATGGCCTCCAGTTTCTGGTATCAAAACGGTGGCTTTGTACGACTGAAAAATGTGTCACTCGGCTATGATCTTCCAAACAGATTGTCAAACTACATCAATATCAAGAAAGTGAGGTTTTATGTTGCAGGCACCAACTTATTTTATCTTTCGGGTTTCAAATGGCACGACCCCGAATTGCCTTCTCTGGCGAGTTATCCTAATATGAAACAATTCAGTTTTGGAGTAAATGTAACATTGTAAAAAACAGAATTTTAAAAAATGATACGAATTAAAACATTATATAGCATATCGATATTACTGGCGGGAACGCTACTTGGTGCTTGCTCAAAGATATTGGACAAACAAAATTTGACTGCGATAAAGTCTGATGAAGTTTGGAACAATTACGAATTGGCAAAAAGTTATACAAATGGCTTTTATGCTGCATTAATGCCGGGTATGCCCACACAATCTGGTAGCTACTCAGATGAAGCTGGCGGTGTTAATTACCTTGGAGCATTTGATAACCCTTATGGCTATGGAACTGCAACGATAAATAGTACCAATATATGGAACTATACTACTATCCGCAACATCAATTTTATGCTGGAGAAAGTAGATGAAGGGACACTATCTGTGTCCGAAAAAGAACGACTTAAAGGTGAGGCGTTATTTTGGAGGGGATGGGCGTATTGGCAAATGGTGGTAGCGTATGGCGGAGTTCCTTTGGTACTGGAAGTACAGGAAAGAGATAACCTTGAAGCCATTCAAGTAAGCAGAAACAAAACCTCAGAATGTGTCACTCAAATTCTGGACGACTTGGATAAAGCCTTTACATTTCTCCCGGACAGTTGGGCAGCTGCTGACATTGGCAGGATTGACAAATCCGCTGCTATTGCTTTCAAAGCACGTGTATTGTTGTACTATGCAAGTCCGCAATTTAACCCAACCAATATAGAAAGCAGATGGCAGGATGCATACAACGCCGCAAAATCTGCAAAAGAATTTTGTGAGTCAAAAGGCAAAGGTTTATATGAGAGTTTTGGAGGTGTTTGGACAGACGAACTCAATAAAGAAACTATTATGATAAGAAGGTACGGAGATCCCGGCAGCACCTATTATCTTGGTTGCCCACGCCCCATCAAGTGGTCTGTTAACTGCACCGGATGGGATCAGGCAACACTTGATCTGGTTGAGGCATTCCCATTAATAGATGGGCGCCCCTGGAATAGAAACACAATGGCCTATGACACACTCCACAGACATCGCGACGAGCGTTTTTACGCTACAATCGGATACAACGGAGCTGCTCCTTACTTAAAGGATATGGTTGACCAGAATTCAAATCTTTGGACTTATATAGATAACGGCGTACATATGGATGGCGTATTGCCAACAAGTACCAGTTTTTATAGAGTGAAAGCAATGGATCCAACAATAGATGTAAATGGAATAGACAGAGCTTCTATGGATTGGATAGAAATTAGGTTTGCTGAATTACTAATGAGTTATGGTGAAACTGCCAACGAAACCGGTAGGTCACAAGAGGCATTGCAAGTACTCTATGACATCAGAAAAAGAGCGGGCATACTGCCCGGCGATGATAATAAGTATGGGATAACGGCCGCCACACAAGTAGAAATCAGGAAAGCATACCAGTTGGAAAACCAACTTGAGTTTGCCTTCGAAGGAAAAAGGATCAATACTTTGAGAAGATTAAGACAATGGGACCAGGTACTCAATAGCATGACAAGACACGGGCTAAAAATAACATTGAAACCCGGAAAAACAGGTCCAAGCGGATTAGACAATATTGATGATTTTATTGGAGACTTTGATGTTGAAAGGATCTCGGTTCAGGCAATTCCATTTAATATCAAACCCGAATACTATTTTTATGCTATCCCTCAATCACATTTAGAGCAGAACCCTAATCTGGAGCAAACCAATGGTTGGCCAGGTGGGACTTTTGATCCGCTACAATAAACTAAGCATCTCCTAATAAATAAATCCGCCATCATTTTAAAATGATGGCGGATTTATTTATTGTATTATTATGATCTGAATCAAATAGAAAACGCTATCTTTTTGACCCTTCAATTGTAATTCCCAGCCCGCCATCTATTCTAAATGCTTGCCCCGTTATAAAAGAGGCTTTATCACTAGCAAGGTATACTACAAAATCTGCGATTTCAGACGGAGCTGCTATCCGCTTCATCAAATGCATGTTCTGACATTCCCTCAATACAGCTTCCGGGTCTTCCGATTGTCCAATTAAATCCTTTAGCAAAGGGGTTTCTACACTACCTGGACAAACCGCTATACAGCGAATTGCTGGCGCATAATCAATGGCGATACTACGGGTAAGCGCAATCTGTGCAGCTTTAGACGTGGCGTAAGAAGCCACCTGGTGTTGTGTAACAAAGGCCTGAACACTAGACATATTAATTACCACACCTTTTCCCTTTTCCTGCATGCAGGGTATCATATACTTTGCACAGAGAAAACCTCCTCTCAAATTAACGGCTATAGTTTTATCCCACTCTTCCACAGAACTTTCTGTAACGGTAGAAAAATATTGAATTGCCGCATTGTTAATTAAAACATCTACCCCGCCAAAGGTTTCTTTTATTTTATCAACCGCTTTGATTACCTCCTGCTCTACAGAAATGTCTGTCTTTATATACAAAGCTCTTTTTTCTAATGAGTTAACCAGGGAAAATCCGAGTTCATCCACATCAAGAATAACTACATTTGCGCCTTCTTGATGAAACTTTTCTACACAGGCCTGCCCGATGCCTTTGGCTCCTCCTGTAATAACAACTGTTCTATCATTGAAACTCATGCTTTATCATTTTTTATTATTGGTATGAGATGCTAAAGGTTGCCCAGGTATACCTAAATCTATTTTGTTGATATGCCACCTGCCCAGGTTTGCAGTAAATAATTGATCCATTTTTTCTCCACCAAATGCAATGTTAGTTGGATTGGACAATGTATGTGCCTGCCAATCCTCTACCAATAAAACAGACGTTCTTTCTTTCGAAATTTTGTATATAGCATTAGGAATGTAACAAGATACGTACAAATTACCATGAACGTCGAAAGCTATGCCGTCCGGTATTGTACGAGGCATTGTGCAATAAACAATTCTTTCGCCTGCAGACCCATCGCTATTGATTCCAATCATCTCTACACCAGGTAGCCATGAACAGACTACATATAATTTAGTTTCATCAGCTTCTAAAGCCAATCCATTACTAAAACTAAATGGGCCGCTATGCCATACAAAGCCATGACCGTCTTTAGAAAATTTTATGATTTTGCCTTTTGTTTCATTAAATGAACCACTATCAGAAACATATAAATTCCCACTTGAATCAAACACCGGATAATTGGGAATATTCAGTTGATAATCCCGCAAATTGTTACTGTATTTAACCAACTCTTTACTATCCAGTTGAAATTTCCAAACACATTTATTTTTAGAGTCGCAAATGGCAAGCCATTCGCAACCTGGGCTAAAAGCAATGCCCAATACAAATCCTCCTGTATTAATCACTTCCTCCCAGTCTTTTCCGTCGGCGGATATACGATACACTTGTCCAGCTTCTCCACCAGCCCAAACGGAGCCGTCTATATGGACTGCCACACATTCGGGATGGTCTAAATTATCTGCAAACAAAGTGGTTTTTTTAAGCAAATCGTCCATAACTAACAATCGATTACCAGGCAATTTCGTATTTTATTTATACAAACAAAACAGGCATTATACTCCTTTCCCTTTTAATTGCGCTTCTATTTCTTCCAGGGATTTTCCTTTTGTTTCAGGGATTTTTTTCCAAACAAACAACAGCAGCACAATAGCATTTACCATAAATATCCAAAAAGTATAGGCTCCCCCTATCGAACCCAATAGCACCGGAAAAAACTGAGTTATAGCTACTATTGATAGCCACAAAAACAATACAGAGATGGACATTGCGACGCCTCTGACTTTATTTGGGAAAATCTCAGACATGATTACCCAAGGTATGGGACCAAGGGAAGCCCCGAAACATGCAATAAATCCAAGAACGGATATCAAAAGCCAAGGTCCTCCTACTATATTGAGATAATAAACCCACCCAATTATAAATAAAAAAAAGGCCATGCCGGCTACTCCCCACAGTAACAACTTCCTTCTGCCCAACCTATCTACAAGTAGCAATGCTACAAAAGTAAAACTTGTTATGGTCAGTCCTATGATAATCGTTTGAAAAAATGAAGACTCCGTACTAAATCCAACACTTTTAAATATTTCAGGAGCATAGTATATAATTGAATTTATCCCTGTAATTTGTGAAAAGACTGCCAGTACTATTCCTATAGTCAGTACATTCCTGAATTCAGAATTTAAAAATTTTCTCAAAGAGCTGCGTTCCTCCTGTAAAGTACTAGCGATCGCTCGTAAAATTGCTTCTCCTTGTTTCGCACCGTTTATTCTGTTGAGAATCTGCAGAGCTGCTCTATTATTATTTTTTGTTGCCAGCCATCTGGGGCTTTCCGGTACCAGCAAGAGGAGAAAAAAGAAAAGCAGGGACGGGATAACTTCAGACGCCATCATATATCGCCATCCGACATTCACGTTCCATAAATCGTCTCCGGACCCTGCAATGAAATAATTCACAACATAAATCAAATTGATTCCCACGACGATCGCTATCTGATAAATGGTTACCAGTTTGCCTCTGATTTTTGAAGGAGATATTTCAGAAATATACAATGGCGATAAAATTGAAGCAGCCCCAACACCTACCCCTCCTATAAATCTTGCCAATACAAACTGCGTCAGGTTTTGCGGAATAGCTGATGCCAAAGATGAGCTTGCAAAAATTATTGCGGTCACTAGTAGTACTTTTTTTCTGCCAAATCTATCACTGAAGTAACCTGCAAGTAAAGCGCCAAATACACATCCCCAAATGGCGCTGGAAGCAGCCCATCCTGTCATAACTGGCGACAAGTCAAATTTGATTTGTAGAAACCCGATAGCTCCTGCTATAACAGCAGTGTCATAACCAAATAAAAGTCCACCGACCGCCGCCACTGTGGCAATAGAATAAACATACTTTGTGTCTATTGTTGATCGTGTCGTATCTCCCACAACCGTACTATTGGCTTCAACTGATTTCATAATGGTATTAAAAAGTTTAGGTGTTACACATCAGTGGCAAATTACCAGCCACTTGCCAATACGTCAGCTATATGTAAGGTACTCAGGGCTATTCCATTCTTTTTAATATAACCGTCCAACTGCAATAAACAGGACGCATCTGTAGAAATGATATATTGAACGCCCATTTCCTGTGCGGTTAATACCTTTTGTTCTGCCATAGCAGAAGATACGCCATTAAACTTGATGGAAAATGTCCCTCCAAACCCGCAACAAACTTCGCAGTCATTGGCTTCTATCAGTGTTAACCCCTTTACTTGAGTTAACAGGTTTCTCGGAGCAGATTTAATTCCACATTCCCGTAATGTACCGCAGGCATCATGATACGTTGCTGCTCCATTGAACACCGACCCCAAACTGCTTATGTTTAAAACTTCTGTCAAGAACTCTGTCAATTCAAATACTTTACAATTGGAAATCAAATCTTGCCGGTTGGGAAAAAGATTCGAATAGTGTTTTCTAATGAACCCAATGCATGATCCCCCGGGTGCCACAATATAGTCATGGAAATCAAACTGCTCTATAAATCTTTGAGCCACGATGCGGCTATCGTCCCAGTATCCTGCGTTATAGGCTGGCTGTCCACAGCAAGTTTGTTTTCTATTGTAGTAAACCTCGCAACCAACTTTTTCCAGGATTTTTATTGTATTAAAAGCAGTCTGGGGGTAAAGTTGATCGATAAAACAAGGAATAAACAGTTGCACTTTCATTGCTGTACGCTTCTTTATCAAGTTTGACTTAATCGTTGTAAAGGAGAAATAGAAATACCTCTTTTGGTCCATGTACGCCCAATACAAGTCTTTTTTCTATGTCGGCAGTTCTACTTGGACCAGAAGCAAAAAAGATAGCCGTTGGTAAGTGATTCCCATATTTTTGTTGCATAAAAGAAATGGCTTCCCCTATATCTGAAACCAAATTTTCGCTTGACGCTACGATGACATGAATTGGAGCATATATGGGCAATATGCGACCTGAAGGCTGTGCGGAACTTAATACAACCGTCCCCGTATTGGCTACGAGACATTCACAGTCAGTAATCCCCACTTCAATTTCAACATCTATCTTTGATTGCAGTACTATCCCCGACTTAGCACTGATTTCATTAACCAAGTCTGGTGTTTGGCAACAAATGTTGATCCAGGCGTGCTTTTTTATTGTCTCTTCTAATTTCGAAACAAACTCTTCTTTTTTACAAAAAATAATGTTGCCGTTTAAGGAGGAAAAATGCTTGCTAAACTGATGCTCGAGCGTAATATCTTCTTTGTCAAATTCAACGAACTCTCCTTCAAGTTCCGGATACGGTATCTTCACTCGATCCTGGAGGGCGTCTTCTATTCTATTCAAAATATTTTTCCTAGCTAACGACATAATGTAAATTTTCAATTCTTTTTAGCCCTTCCATTTAGGTTGTCTGTCTTTTTTAACAAGCTAAAAGTTTTATTCCCAAATGAAGGAAGACGCCTTTTTTGCCCCCAAAATCTCCTGAAGAAAATTCTAAACACAATATTTCTAAACTTGCCTTTTGGCCAATCCAGAAAAGCGCGATTTTTTACTAAATATTTCCAAAATGCCCATCCAACTTTTTCTCGCGTAGACACATATCCATTTTCTATTGACTTACGACGGTTATCTAACAAAAGACTATGTAGATTAATGTTTACAGGGCACACTTCTGTACATGCTCCACATATTGAAGAAGCAAAACTTAGATGTTTGAACTCTTTCTCATTTTGTAAATAGGGTGTTATTACAGCACCAATAGGTCCACTATAAGTAGTTCCATATGCATGTCCGCCAATATTTTTATATACCGGACATACGTTAAGACACGCTCCACAACGTATACAATACAAACTTTCCCGCGTTATTCTATCAGCAAGAATGGTGGTTCGCCTATTATCCAAAAGAATAACATACATTTCCTCCGGTCCGTTCACTTCTTCTTTTTTCTTAGGACCGGTGTATATACTATTATAAACTGTCAGCCGCTGTCCCGAACCGTGCGTCGCAAGTAGCGGCCAAAAGAGTCCGAGTTCATTTGCCGTCGGAAGTACTTTTTCAATTCCGGTAATAGCAATATGGATTTTGGGAAAACTTGCACTCAACCATGCGTTGCCTTCGTTTTCAGTTATTGCTATTCCGCCTATGTCGGGAAGAATGAAATTTATACCCGTTATCCCGATATCTGCAGTTTTGTATTTTTCCCTCAGCTTATTCCTCGCAACCAGCGTTAATTCTTCAGGCGAAAGTCCGGGTGACACCTTTAACTTTCGATGGAACAAATCAGCCACATCCTCCTTGCTCTTATGAAGAGAAGGAGATACTATATGGTAAGGACTCTGCTCATCCAATTGCTGAATATACTCCCCCAAATCTGTTTCTAATGTTTCAATATTATGTTTGGTAAGAAATTGATTGAGGTGTATTTCCTCTGTAACAATTGATTTGCTCTTTACAACTGTTTTTGCATTTTTATTAATGCAAATTTTCAAAATTTCTTCGAGGGCCTGTTCACTGTTTTCTGCCCAAATAACTTTTCCCCCATTTTGATTGAATTTAGATTCGAACTCGAGCAAATATGCGCCGAGGTGTTCGACAGCATTCCATTTTATATTTTTTGAAATTTTTTTTGCAGTTGTAATATCTTTAAATTGTCTTCTGCCTACCTTATATGCGTCATCAGCCTGTTTCAGGGCAAAATTCATTCGCTTTCTATGTTCCAGATCAAAAGATATTATTGAACTTACCTTCAGGAAAGATTCTTCTTTTGTATTCATGAATATATGTCTGTACGTCTTTGATATTCGGTAAATGTAGAGAGGGTACGATTTTATGGCAACCCGTTTTTTTCCTAATACCGATACTTTTTTTGCAGTAGGTTTTCATCCGCTTTAACACTAAAAAATCATACTTTAGTAAGTATTAACTGTATTGTTTAAAGTGTTTTGACGTGTTAAGAGAATGGCATAGCGCAGTTGAAGATATTGACGCATTTATATAAAAATTAGTTATAATGAGGCCGCAAATGATCCAACGGGTTGTAGATGTCAGCAGCTCACTTGCATTACAGAACTATTCCGCTAGCTCATTCTTGAAAATCTGGCACTATCACACCGAGTTGGAGCTTAATGTTATACTAGAGAGTACCGGCACCGCTTTCGTCGGAGATAGTATAGAAAAATTTGAACCCGGAGATGTTGTGCTGGTTGGTAAGAATTTGCCCCACTTATGGTTGAATGATGAAGCGTATTTCGAAGAACAGTCTGCGCTCACAACCAAAGCGCATATCGTTCACTTCCTTGATAATTTTGCAGGAGATCTTTTTAATATTCCTGAGATGATAGAGATTCAAACATTGATTGAACGATCTAAATTAGGAATAAAATTCTTTGGACCCAGTAACAAAATCGTCGCTGAAAAGATAGCTTCTATGATGGCTGCGACTGGTTATGAACGAATAATGTTGTTTATTCAAACTTTGAAGGTTCTCTCTGGCTGTAGAAAATACAAAATACTTTCCAGCCTTGGCTACACTCAATCCATTACGGGTATAAATAAAGACAGGCTATTGCCTGTTTATGAATATGTCATAAACAACTTCAAAACTGACATTACATTAGATAGGGTAGCTAGCCTGGCTAATATGAACGCATCTTCTTTTAGTCGCTATTTTACGAATATTCATAAAAAAACTTTTACCCAATTTCTCAATGAAGTACGTGTTGGTTTTGCATGTAAATTATTGATTAAAGACAGGCATGTTGCTATTGCCTGTTATGGATCCGGCTTTAATAATATTTCCAATTTTAACCGTCAATTCAAAACAATAAAAAAAATAACCCCTTCTGATTATATACGTTTGCATGTAAAATCATCCATGGGTAATTAAATGCGTTCGTTATCCTATTAATAAATCAGCTTATAAAGTGCAAAAATTCGAGACACCAATAAAGCATGTTTTCTACCCCTTGCCCGGGTAGCCAAAACGTCCAGGCGGCCGGGATACTCTTCCTTCCAGTCATTTAGATCTATCGCTTGATTTGTGCCTGCCACCCCATCCGGCAACCTTCTAAAACCCAGGTTTAGGGAGTTGTTTTCTATAAGATATAGTGTTTATCTGGCGCAAATCCTTGATTTCTCATTGGGTTAACTTTCACCAAGTATACATACACGTTTAATTATATACAATACTGAAAACGCCCCAGACTATAAAAAGAAAAAGCGTTTGGAAGTGATCTCCAAACGCTTGTTTTATTATATAAACAGCTTTAATCCAGCTTATTCGGTTTTGCAGATTCTACCTGCTCTACAGGCACTCTGTCATGAGTATGCCGCATATTCTTCCAGGAAACCCCTTCATACAAGAATGCGATTATAAACCACACAAATAACAATAACGGTACCAACACTGTTAACTGCAAACTTTTCAGTTCATCTCCCAGGTGCATAAAGGTCATGGTGATATAAACCGCCTTTAAAAGCGACAAAACAATCATAGCCCCTTTAATAAAGAGCAACAAAAAGCCTTCGTTGATATGAAATGCATAGTGAGACAATCCTAAAGCTAATTCAGCTACAGTCAGTCCTAATAAAATCCAGAATGTTTTCCAGATCTTCTTGGTATCTTTTGCCGGTTCGTGCTCAAAAGTAATTTCATCAGATGCCAGTTGATGCCCTGGCGCCAGTTGTGTATGTTGATCTTGATGTGACATTCGTGCTTCAGTTTTTACGATTAGATGAGATAGAAACAAAGGAATACAAATACCCATACCAGGTCTACAAAGTGCCAATACAAGCCTATTTTCTCAACCATTTCATAGTGGCCGACCTTTTCAAAACGCCCGTTCCTGGTCCATATATATGCAAGTACTAAAAGTAGTACCCCTGTCGATACGTGGAAACCGTGGAAACCGGTAATTCCAAAAAAGAAACCACCAAACGCTACAGGCCCCGTTTGCGTAACGGCATGTCCATGTTCATCTAACACGCCCTGTACAACAGCGCCATACGGATTCTGTGTAATAGTAGATCCAATTTCTTGAATTTTACCATCTATCATTACAGAATTGACGCCAGTTATCATGTGCGTCCACTCCCAAGCCTGACAACTCAGAAACAGTGCACCACCCAGGATGGTCCAGCCCAACCATTTTTGAACCCCATACCTGTTTCTTTTATGCCCCTCATGTACCGCCAATACCATTGTCACGGAGCTCATAATGAGAATAAAAGTCATCAAACTCACAAATGCCAATGGCAAGTTAGCATGCCCCATAAAAGGGAATGCGTTAAAAACATAGTTAGGGTCCGGCCAATAATCATGACTCATCCTTACAGTTCCGTAAGAAATAAGAAATGCGCCAAAAGTAAATGTGTCGCTCAGCAAAAAAAGCCACATCATCAATTTACCATAACTAACATTGTAAGGGCTCTTTCCGCCGGACCACCATTTAAATCCTGCCGGTACGTGTGTTGACATGCAGTATAATTTTAATTATAAAACTAATTTTTTTAATGCAACAGTGTAAAAAACACAAACAAATACAACCATAATATATCTACGAAATGCCAGTAAGTTGCTACCAACTCAATTGGAATTGCGTCATATACTCTCTTCTTAGTACTCAACGTTTTAAAGAAAACAATAATCAGCGCAACAAATCCACCAACAATATGTACCACGTGCAAACCTGCAATCGCCAGTACAAAGGAGTATGCCGGATTGGAGCCTAACCCAATCATTTTCTTACCACTTGCCTGAAACTGATAAAACCCTACAATTTGCATAATCACAAACGCTAAACCAAGTAAGGCGGTAACGGCAAAATACAACCTGTATTTTGTCATCATTCGTTCCTTAAATGATTTGTAGGCCATCTGAACAGTCAGACTACTCAACACTATCACTACTGTTGAATAAATAAAGATCTTTGGAAGCGAGAAACTCTCCCACCCTGGTTGACTTCTTTTCACGATGTAAGCACTTGTCAACCCTGCAAACATCATGATAATACCTGACAAACCTAACCAAAGGCTAAACTTGTACGGATGTATTTTCTTTCGTTGCGCACTCATCACCTCACTCATTTTATTCTATTTTTAAAGCCAAAAGGCTTCGTTTATTAATAATAGCTTTAGCTCTACTATACCCCTGCCATCTTATCAGCCAATAAACTCAGCAGCACTATGGGGAGATATATATAAGAGCTAAACATCACCCGCCTTGCTGCCGGAATACTCATTTCACGATACAGTCTGATACTCTGCCACACCATAAAAAGATTCGCCAGCAATACAATGACCAGGCTGATTTGTCCACTCATTTTGATAAAATAGGGAATAAGCCCTACCGGTATCATCAGCAATGAGTATATAACGGCCTGGATGGCAGAATATTTAGTGGGTCCCGCCTCTGACGGCATCAACTTAAACCCGGCTTTAGAATAATCATTGTGCGCTACCCAGGCAATTGCCCAAAAATGGGGAAACTGCCAAAAAAACTGGATAGCAAACAATGTCCAGCCACCTATAGACAAGCTATCGGTTCCGGCCACCCACCCTATCAGGCAAGGTAACGCCCCTGGAACCGCTCCTACCAACACTGATACCGAATGAACCTTCTTTAATGGCGTATATACAAATCCATACAAAAAAAGACTCAACAGCCCCAGCATAGCCGCTGTCCAGTTGAACCAGGCTCCGATAATATAAACACCTAACGCACCCGCCACAGCCGCAAAAACAGACGCTTCCGTAACACTCATTCTTCCGGTGGCCACTGGTCTTTTAGCGGTACGCTTCATCAACGAATCGGTATCGCGTTCTGCAATTTGATTAATTGCATTGGCTGACCCGGTAATCAACATCCCCCCTAGCAATAATAAAAGAACTGATACAATATTAAAACTCACATTAGGCGCCAGCAAATAACTGATGACTGAAGAAAATACCACTGTAAAACTCAGGGTAAATTTTATCAGCGCCATGTAGTCCTTGAGCTTGTCCATCACAGTGAAGGATGCCGACTGCTCTAACCTGTTATTTGTTTCCGTCACCTCCAAACCTCCATATTTATACGGCCAGCTTTTACCAACCGATATTGTTTTAATCGTAGGACAGCGCCATTTAATGCCCCTCCTTCTCGTTGTCTCCTAAAGGCGTTGTTTGCGGCACAAAATCAACTCCATCCTTGCCATAATCATATGCCCAACGGTGTACTTCAGGAATTTCACCAGGCCAGTTACCGTGTCCCGGATTGATAGGTGTTGTCCACTCAAGCGTATTAGATTTCCAGGGATTCGTTGTTGTAACTTTTCTTCCTTTAAAAATGGAATAGAAGAAGTTGAAAACAAACAAAATCTGAACAAGGAAAGAAAGAATCGCTGCAAAACTGATCACCCTATTTAACTCTACAAAATGTTTAAATGACTCCCAGTTGGAATAATCATAGTAACGACGTGGCATACCCGCAAAACCTTCGTAGTGCATGGGCCAGAAAATGACGTACGCACACACCATGGTGATCCAGAAATGAATATATCCCAACGAATTATTCATATACCGCCCATACATTTTGGGGAACCAATGATAAATACCTGCAAACATACCCATGAAAGCCGATACCCCCATCACAATATGGAAGTGAGCAATTACAAAATATGTATCGTGCAAATGCAAATCCAGTGTAGAGTTCCCCAGCCAGATACCGGTTAAACCACCGGAAATAAACATACTTACAAATCCAATACAAAACAACATGGCAGGTGTAAGATGCAGATTACCACGCCACAGTGTTGTCAACCAGTTGAACACTTTAATGGCAGAAGGCACCGCAATCAACAATGTTAATAACACAAACACCGACCCCAGGAACGGGTTCAACCCGGTAACAAACATGTGATGCGCCCACACTAAAAACGCGAGTAGAGCAATAGCAAACATAGATGCTATCATCGCCATATAACCGAAAATCGGTTTTCGGGCATTTACTGCCATCACCTCAGACACCAGTCCCATAGTAGGCAGAATGATGATATACACTTCCGGGTGCCCAAGGAACCAGAATAAGTGTTGATACAAAATAGCACTACCACCTTCGTTAGGCAAAATGTTACCTGCCAACACAATATCAGATAAATAGAAACTGGTACCCAAATGTCTGTCAAATAACAGTAAAATGAAACCAGACAGTAGTACGGGGAAAGAAAGCAACCCAAGTATCGCCGTAAACAAAATTGCCCAAATTGTCAAAGGCATTCTTGTCATGGTCATGCCCTTGGTACGCATGTTCAAAATAGTAGAGATATAGTTAACGCCGCCCAAAAGAGACGACACCACAAACATAGCCATACTAATCAACCACAGATCCATCCCTATTTTAGATCCCTGCGACGCATCCCCCAGAGCACTCAATGGCGGATACACTGTCCAACCACCAGAAGCCGGACCAGTTTGTACAAACAAAGAAGCTAACATAATCATACTGGAAAGCACAAAGAACCAGTATGACAACATATTCATAAATGGAGAGGCCATATCACGTGCTCCTACCTGAAAAGGAATGAGCAGGTTTGCAAAGGTTCCGCTTAAGCCAGCAGTCAATACAAAAAAAACAAGGATAGTCCCGTGCATGGTACCCAGTGCATAGTAGAACTCTGGTGTTATCTTACCATCTTTTGCCCAATGACCAAAGATGTCCTCTAACCACGGCAAAGTAGCTTCCGGATATCCCAACTGAATACGAAACAGAACAGACATTGCACCCCCTATCAAAGCCCAAACCATACCCGTTATCAAAAACTGTTTAGCGATCATTTTATGATCCTGACTAAACACGTATTTGGTGATAAAGGTCTCATGGTGATGGTGCCCATCATGATGCTCACCGTGTACATCGTGAGCCTCTACCCCATGTTGTATTACAGCTTCGTTACTCATTTCTATTTATTTATAACTAGTTAAAGACATTTTTACTACGGCAGCCTTAGTTCTCCGTTCCTGCAGCCTGGGCTACATCCGGGTGCGCCAATTTATACTGTGGTTTTTGTTCACCAACCCACTTATCAAACTCCTCCTGTGTTACAACTACTATAATCCCTTTCATTGAATAGTGTCCGCTTCCACACATTTGGTCACAAGCAATTTCGTAAACAAAATTGTCGTTTCCTGTGATTTTCCTCATCTCTGCAGTAGTATACTTAGGAGTAAACCACATTGTAGTAGGTATCCCCGGTACCGCATCCATCTTTAAACGGAAATGTGGTAAACCAACGTCATGTATAACATCCTGCGAACGAATAATCAACTTAACAGGCTTATTTACTACCAAATACAATTCAGATGGATGCAAATCGTCGTGATTGGCTGCATCTGTCCAGTCCTGACCCAGCGGATTTTGGTTGGCATAATCAACCAATTTGTAATGCTGGCGACCAAGGATATTGTCCTTTCCCGCATAACGATACTCCCATCCAAATTGGTGACCGGTCACTTCTACCTCCATTGACTCCTTTGGTGCCTCCCCGGTAATACGATACCAGTAATACAAGCCAAAAGCTACCAACACCGTCAAAAAGATCGCTGGTACCACCGTCCAGAGCAACTCCAGTTTATTGTTGTGTGGATAAAAGTGAACTTTCCTTGTTTCGGTTGTTTGATAACGATAAGCAAACCAGAACAACAGTATCTGAGTAGCTACAAATACAAAACCAGTGATGTAGAGTGTAATCCACATCATATTATCGATTTCTTCTCCGTGTTCGGAAGCAGCTGGAATCCCCAACAAAGTCTTGTCGTATAACAAACTGTTACACCACCAGGCTGCCGCCAATCCCAGTATTAAAAACACCAGCATCAGGAAGGCGTTTATCCGATTATTTTGCAGAAAGGCCTTTTTCTCGCCTTTCAATACAGACACATACTCGCTGGCTTTCGCAATCTGAAAGATGACTATGAATATCAGCGCTACAATAATTATAACAAAATACTCGGTCCAGGTCATTTTATATACAAATTAGTACTTAACAATTTTGTTTTCAATCATTTCCTAGGTGTGGTGAATCACACTTTCTTTCAAATACGGATGATGCGCAGGAACCAATGGTGCTTTAGCTAATGCTCTTCCGGTAAAGAACATAATTAATCCGGCATACAAGACAAAGATACCCCACTCAAACCAACCAAGGCTAAAGTGATCTTTTACCGTACCGGGCATCACCATCTGGTAATAATCCAGCCAGTGTCCCAATATCAACAGTACCGACATAAAAGTGAGAACTGCATAGTTTCTTTTCGAACCCCTGGTCATCAATATAAGTATGGGAGCAACAAAGTTTACAATCAGATTGAACCAAAAGATTCCTTTATACGGTCCATTCACCCTCGGTTGAAAGTAAACTGTTTCCTCGGGAATGTTAGCATACCAAATCAGCATAAATTGTGAAAACCACAAATACGTCCAGAAAATAGAAAAAGCGAATATGAACTTACCTACATCATGTAAATGTTCACGACCAGTATGCTCCAGATATCCATGATTCTTCAGGAATACAATAAACAATGCAATCAAACTCAATCCACCTACAAAGCTGGAAATAAAAGTGTACCAACTATACATGGTAGAATACCAATGAGCATCAATACTCATAAACCATATCCAAGGAACAGTAGAGCCGGTGGTTAATCCAAAGAAAACCACGAACAAAGCAGCCCAAACAGTATTTCTCCAGATATATTTTCTGGCTTGTTCTCCCTCCATTGGTTGGTCTGCTTCGCGAGAAAGCTGACGCATCTTTCTACCTACTAGAATCCAAACAGAAAGTGTTATAATTGTCCATGTCATGAAGAAAGTAGGGTTCAAAAATCCCTTTTTCCAGGTAAGGATAGGGTCTTTAGCTACTTCCTCTGTGTCTATCCAGTGATAAATATGATGCTGGTGACCATATATAATTCCAATAAAAACTATAAGTGCCAATACCGCGAAAACAGGTACCACTGCTGAGATAGCCTCGGGCACCCTGCGAAATACAATAGGCCATCCACCATGCGCCAATGTTATTGCACAGATAAAAAACATGGCTGCATTAACAATCATCAGAAAGTAAACACTGTTTTGCAGCAATACAGCCCAAAAACGGGTTACATCATGCTCATCCTTGCTGAAAGCAAGAAAAAAAATACCAGCCAACAACGCTGCCAGTCCAATGCCCAGGAGCGCAAAAGTCCACTTCTTATAACTTGCAGGAGTCTCGAATTGTTGCTTAATCATTGCTCAATCAGTTTTATTTTGCTGCACTGTCTGCAGCGGCAGGTTCTTTTGATTTACCCAGTTTGTCTTTCAAATAATGTACTACCATCCACCGTTGCTTGATATTAAGCTGTGAGGCATAGCTACCCATTTTATTTCTACCGTAGGTAATTGTATAAAACAATTGTCCATCACCCTGGTTAGCTACTACGGGATCCGTCAAATCTTTCGGCGCTGCAGGGTAGGCACCATCACCATTATTCCACAGAGGACCGTTACCGTCAAGTTTTGCTCCATGACAAATACCACAATATACCAGGTACAAGCGTTCAGCTTCTTTCTTATCTGCAGAATCCAGTGGTGGCAAAGGATTGTCAATAAACCTAGCCTTACCAAAGTTAGTGGTATCGCCAGGTGCATCTTCGGTCAGGCGAAAAGGCAACATTTGGCCTTTGGAAATAGTTCCCGACACCGGCGTTCTATTCGTCTGTTTGTCTTCAAACAACGGATTTTCGGAATAGGTTTCGTACGCCCGGCTGTAAGCCATATCAGGCATATATATTTTACCAGGCTTCTTGTGATCAGAACCACAACTCATTGCAGTAGCCAAAACCACAATAGCCAGAGACGATATAACTGTTATTTTTTTCATTCCTAAATAAGTTGTCTGTTACAATTATGCTGTCGCGGTTTCAAATAACTTTCTATCCTCATCGTACCTTCCTATCCACCAGCCAGCTTCTGCTACCTGTACATTAATTTCCTGGGCACCCACACTTGCCAGAAATCCTTCTACATCCTGCACATTTGTTTTGGCTGTTGTTTCTATTACCATCACAAACATATCATCGGTAGCCCGGGGACTAAAGTGATGTTTTTTAACAAAAGGTGCTAACTGGCAGAGGTAACAAAACGTCAACACCATACCAACAGCTGAGAATAATACGGTCAATTCAAACATGATGGGAATCCATGCCGGTAAAGAGAAATGCGGCTTACCACCATAATTCTGAATCCAATCCTTGGTCAGTACCCAACTGATAAAAGACAGAGCGGTGGTAAGACCGGTTAATCCGTAGATAAACCCGGCCGTATGCAAACTGGTGTCTCTCAACCCCATCGCCTTATCTAACCCGTGTACAGGAAACGGTGTGTACACATCATGAATTTTATATCCGGCTTTACGCACTTTTTCTACAGCGGGAAACAATACCGCTTCATCATCAAAACTTCCAACTACAAATTTTCTTATATCCATAACCTTAAACCTATTGGTTTTTATAAGGTGATCAATTATTGTATATAGTCAGCCACCAACGTTTAGTGATGGTTCATTTTCTTTTCAAACTCTTCCAGGCTCAGTTTTTCCAAATCTGCCATTTTGTTTTTATAACCTTCTCCACTTGTTTTCAATATACTTTTCACCTCTGCAATCGCAATAGTGGGGAAGTATTTTGCAAAAAGGAAGAAACAGAAGAAGAACAAACCAAATGTACCGAGGTAAAAACCGATTTCAAAAATAGTCGGTCTGTAGTATAGTGACCAGGATGAAGGCAGGTAGTCACGATACAGCGATGATACGATGATCACAAAACGCTCGAACCACATACCCACGTTTACGATAATACTCATAAAGAAGGTAAACCCGATATTTCTTCTCAATTTTTTGAACCAGAACAACTGTGGAGAAATTACGTTACAGGTCATCATCAACCAGTAGCTCCAACCGTAGGCACCTGCGATTCTGTATTTAAAGAAGATATCATACTCGTATGGATTGGCACCATACCACGCAATAAACAACTCTGTTAAATAAGCACAACCTACGATGGACCCCGTCAACACAATTACCTTGTTCATCGCTTCTATGTGCCCCAGTGTGATATAATCCTGCAGATTCATTACCCTGCGAACAATCAACATCAATGTTTGCACCATCGCAAATCCGGAGAATACCGCCCCCGCCACAAAGTAAGGAGGGAAGATGGTGGTATGCCATCCGGGTACTACCGAAGTAGCAAAGTCGAATGATACGATAGTATGTACAGAAAGTACAAGCGGCGTACTCAAACCTGCTAACACCAGTGATAAGCTTTCGAAACGCTGCCAGTGTTTGGTAGAGCCATTCCATCCGAAAGAAGCTACACCATATAATAACTTACGAAGTTTTGTTTTAGCGCGGTCTCTTACCGTAGCAAAGTCGGGCAACAAACCTGAATACCAGAACAATAATGATACCGTGAAATAAGTAGAAATCGCAAACACATCCCACAACAACGGAGAGTTGAAGTTGGGCCACAAAGGACCACGCGTATTAGGATAAGGCATCACGAAGAAAGCCATCCAAACCCTACCCATGTGCCAGATGGGAAACTGACCCGCACACATTACCGCAAATATTGTCATCGCCTCTGCCGCACGGTTTACACCCGTTCTCCAGCCCTGACGAAATAATAACAAGATCGCAGAAATCAGCGTACCCGCGTGACCAATACCTACCCACCATACGAAGTTGGTAATATCCCATCCCCAGCCAATTGTTTTGCCAAGGTTCCACTGTCCTGTACCGTATACTACTTCTTTATAAAGTGAATATACCCCAAACAATAACAAAGCCACAGATATCCAAAAACCTACATACCACAAGCGGGTGGGTTTGGCCTCTATAGTGTACACTATATCTTCCGTTACCTGCTTGTAGGTCTTATCTCCATCTACCAGCGGTTCTCTTACAAACGATTCGTATTTAATTACGCTCATTGACTTGATTATTTTCCTGCAGTTGGTTTGCTGCCTGTTTATAATTATAACTAATCAAATAACTAATAATTCTTCTATCCGTGTGCTTCCTCTGTTTCGTGTGTTACTTTCTGCACGCCTACCGGTCTGTCGGTATTTCTGATTTTTGCCAGGTAACTTACATTCGGCAATACGTGTATCATCTCCAGCGCATAGTAGGTTCGGCGCTTTTGATCTACATTCCTCAATTTGTAAACGCGACTTTCTTTATCGTTGACATTACCAAATACAATGGCATTGGTAGAACAAGCTTGCATACAAGCTGTTTTTACATCGCGGATAACAGAAGGATCTTTTTCTTTCTTAGCTTTCAACTTAGCATCCTGCAGTCTTTGAACACAGAAAGAACATTTTTCGATAACACCGCGTGAACGAACAGTTACATCCGGATTCAACACCATACGGGTCAAATCTTCATTCATCTGGAACACAGCAGGATCCAATTTACCTACACCTGTTGTCTTCTGGTTGTCTCCAAAGCTGTCTGCCCCATTGTAATCAGCCCAGTTAAAACGACGAACTTTATAAGGACAGTTGTTAGCACAGTAACGGGTACCGATACAACGATTATACGCCATCTGGTTAAGTCCTTCTGTACTATGGTTAGTTGCAGATACCGGACAAACGTTTTCGCAAGGTGCATTGTCACAATGCTGACAAAGCATCGGCATAAACACCACGTTCAATGCATCGCCTTCAGTATTGTCGCGATAAGAAGCATAATAACGGTCAATACGTAACCAATGCATCTCATGAGAACGCAACACCTCACTCTTACCTACAACCGGAACGTTGTTTTCTGCCGTACATGCAATAGTACAAGCACCACAACCGGTACAGGCATTCAGGTCAATACTCATACCCCAATGGGCACCAGGAGATTCATATACAGGATAAAGCGTAGCATCATCACGGAAATTATGCGTTTTGGGGGCAAAATCTTTCGCAAGGTGCTCGCGGTAATGAATGGTATCATCAGGATTTTTCCTGAAGCTATCGAGCGAATACTCCCGCACCACTTCTGTACGTCCTTCGTACTGGTTGTGCGTTTGCGTATACGCTATATCGTAAGTTTTCTTTAATTTTTTAAACTCGGTGGCTTCTGTCAGGTATTGGCGATTGCCACTTTCTACCTTCACCAGCGGATATGCATTGTACCCTACTGCATGCGCTGCCTTTCCAGCTCCCTCACCTCTACCATACCCAACCGCCAACGCTACTACATTGGGGTGCATACCAGGAATTGCCAGGATAGGTAGTTCAACCGGTTTGCCGTCGATAGTAAATTCAATCACCGGCTTGTGTACTTCCACTTCGTAGTGATCATCCAGCTTAATGCCCAACCCTTTCGCCATGTCGTAAGATATCATAGCGTAGTTGTCCCAGGTCGCGCGACTGATCGGATCAGGCATTTCCTGCAACCAGGGGTTGTTAGCCGCAGCACCACTACCAATAGATACTTTTTGATAAAGAACTACTTCCGTTCCACTCAATACTTTTGTAGCAGCCGCTTTAGCTACCGCTTCCGAAAGCCCCGCAGCAGAATAAGTAGCGGGAGCAAAAGATTCATCAGCGGGTTCTATGATACCATTTTGCAAAGCCTGATCCAATGCAGATTGGCTACCCAATTTTGTGATCCAGTAGTTCTTAAAATAATCTTCGTAGTCTGTATCGTTGCCACTCCATTTAAGAAGAGATGTTTGGAAATACCTTGTTTTGAACAACGGTGCAATAGTGGGTTGCAGCAGGCTGAAAAAACCTACTCGTCCTTCAGCATCACCCCAGCTTTCCAGATAATGGTGATGTGGAATTATGTATTTACACAAGGCAGAAGTCTCGTCTGCTCTGTCATTAAAAGAAATAGCCAGTTTTACTTTTTCCAAGCCAGCTTTAAATCCTTCAGCATCAGGGTAGTTATACGCAGGATTTGCTTCATGAATCAGCAAAGTTTGCACTTTGCCTTCTTTCATGTCTGCTACCAGTTGTGCCATTTCAGCATCTATACCCAATCTTATTTGCACAGGGCTTGCCCAGTTGATAGTGGTTCCGTTAGCACCAGCTAACTCGTTGATGGCGTTTACCACCACCTGTACAGCCGGATCGTTACTACCACTTACTATCAGAGCAGCTCCTTTATTAGCATTGATAAAGGAAACCGCATTATCAATTCCTTTCTTCAGTTTTTCATCCTGAATGGTAGGGGCTGATACCTCTCCACCCAGCTTTGCGAGAATATTTAAGGCTACAGCCGCACCTTCTGACGGTCTGTGCAGGTACCTGTCGTCGGCGTTGGCCCCGGTCAGGCTAAGCATTCCTTCAAATTGAATATGCTTACTCATCTGCGGATTATTCTCATCTATTCTTCTTCCGGCAGCATATTGACTACCATATTCTTCAGCACTTAACCAACTACCCAGAAAATCAGCATCTAACCCTATAATTACTTTTGCCTTATCAAAGTGGTAAGAAGGTAATACCCTTTTACCATATGAAATTTGGTTGGCTTCCAGCATTGCGCTGTAAGAAACAGCATCGTACTGCACATGTTTACCACCAGGGTATTTGGCGAAAAATTCGCTGATAACCTGTTTTGACGTGGGTGAATTAAGCGTTGAAGTAAGTAAAACAACATTCCCGCCTATTTCAGCTGCAATTTTCTTATCAATAGCCTCAAATAATGGAATTTCTTTTGGTTCACCACCTACCATTTCTACGGGGTAACGAAGTCTGGTAGCATCATATAAGTCCAGCACCGAAGCCTGAACCCTACCGGAAGTTCCTCCGCTTTTGCCCGTTAAAATGGAATCTACATTGCCATCAACTTTTATAGGACGCCCGTCTCTTACTTTGGCTACCAGTGGCACTACATCTCCCTCAGCTATATAGGTAGTAGCATAATATTGTGCTACCCCAGGAGTGAGGTTCTCTGGTTTATTCAGATAGGGAATACTTTTCCTTACAGGCATTTCACAACCGGCAGCAAGTGCAGCGGCGGCTGTGCTGAATCCAACATACTTCAAAAAATCCCTACGGGGAGCTTTCGCATCCAGCAGGCCTTTCTCCTCTTCCCCCATTGGCAGGTCCTCCTGAAACTCATCTTTCAATGATTTCTGGTAACCATCTGTGTTGTTTAATTCACCTAAATTTTGCCAGTACTTTTTTTGCTCCATTTATAAAAGTGATTTGTAATGATTTGCTCCACTATAGGATTGAAAATGAATAAATTAAACCAAGGTGAAAAAATTCACTTCCTATTAATAGTGGCATTTCTGACATTCCAGTCCACCGATCATTTCTACAGTTACACTATCGATTTTGTTACTCCTGATATCATCATGGAATTTCTCGTATATACTGTAAAACTTATTATCGAATTGAACTTTTGTAGTGCGATGGCAGTTGATACACCAGCCCATGCTCAAATCTGCAAATTGGAATACTTCATCCATTTCAGTGATATTACCGTGACAGGTCTGGCACTGTTGTTCACCCACTACTACGTGCTGAGAGTGGTTGAAATAAACATGGTCAGGAAGATTGTGAATGCGCACCCACTCGATGGGCTTGCCTTCACCAGTGTAAGATTGTGTGGCTTCATCCCAGCCAGCGTAATCGTATAATTTCTTAATTTCAGCTGTACCATTTACCTGGGTACCATCAGCTCTGAATAATTCAGGCCCTTTGGCATATTCATTTACAGCCATATGACAGTTCATACAAACATTCACAGAAGGAATCAGGGCTTGTTTCCCTTCCTGCACGCCGCTATGACAGTATAAACAACTGATCTGGTTGATACCGGCGTGTACCTTGTGAGAATAGTAAATCGGTTGCTCTGGTTCGTAGTTTGTCTGGCGTCCCAATCCTACTGCCCCCTGAATGGTTAAATACCCGCCTAAAACAAATAACGCGATAATTGTGAGGGCGATGTACATTTTATTACGATAGAAAGGAACTGGTTCCTGGGCAGGAATTCCTTCTTTATCGTCAGACATTTTCTTCAGGTTCGCATTTACCTGCAATAAGGTAAGCGCTATTACTGCTAATATTAAGGTAAGAACACCAAATAATAAGGTATTGTCGTTTTCGGGAACAGGTGCTACTCCGCCCTCTTGACCTTTAGGGGCTGCCGGAGGAGCGTTGATATAATCTACTATAGCATCTATTTCCGCATCAGTCAAACTGGCATTACCAGTCATAATCAATTTGTACTCCTTAATAAGAGCATCTGTATAGGCATCTTTAAAACCTGCCGGATTACGCACCCAGTCGTGTACTTTTTGCCTGTCGCTCCAAGGTCCTCTTGATTCAAAATCCCTCAAGGCCGGTCCTGTCAACTTCTTGTCAATAGCATGACAGGTAGCACATTTCTGGTTGAAAAGGGCTCTTCCATCCTGTGCATTGGCAGTACCCACCAAAAAACACGAAAAAACTAGTAATATAAATCCAGAGAAAATTGCCTTTACAGTTGATCGGTAGCTCATTATATCCAGGAGTTTGTGTGATGTGGTTGTATCCCGTATGGCTGCAAAAATAGGTCAGGACGTTGACAAAATATTCACATTTTTGAAAAATTTTTTCCTAGGCCCACACTGGTTTTCAGCGAATTTTGAAAATCCTATATGATTTTTGTCATGTTTTTGTAATGACCTTTCTCAGTCATATTACTGATTCAGCAATATGAACCTCACGTACGGTTGTCATCGGCAAATTAGAAAATAGGAGATTTTTTTTCATCTTGCAGCTTATGTTAAAGAGACTTCAGCAAAAATGGAATGTCAGCGGATGGCAATTTATAACCATATTAATTGTTTTTGCCATAACGGGAACTACCACTGCCTGGCTCACACGGATGATCAACGGATGGGTGGGTTTTACCACAGAGACCTTTTGGCTATGGAAAGTACTGTTGAAGCTCGGCATGTTGCTAATAGGCTATCAATTGATATTATTGACTGTTGCCTTTTTGTTTGGGCAGTTTACCTTTTTCTGGAACTTCGAAAAGAAGATCTTGCGAAGACTGGGTATTAAGATTTAATATTTATAATCCCCTGGTGGTACGCTAAGAAATTTACGAACACTGTCTGAAACTTTGCGTTCTTTGCGTGAAACACATATAATGTCGAATCTGGCAATTTTTGCATCGGGAACAGGATCAAACGCACAGAAAATAATAGATTATTTTAAGGGGCATTCCACGGTTGTCATAAAACAGATTGTGTCCAATAAACCCCAAGCGGGTGTATTACAAATTGCCGCCAAAGAAAATATTGAAAGCCTAATCATCGAAAAAGAACAGTTTTTCCGTGGTGACGGCTATGTTGCAGCACTAAAAGAAGCCGGGATCGACTGGATTATCCTTGCGGGTTTTTTATGGAAGATTCCTGAATCGCTGATCGCTGCTTTTCCCAACAGAATTATTAATATTCATCCTGCATTACTGCCAAAATACGGAGGCAAGGGTATGTACGGACATTTTGTGCACGAGGCTGTAATAGCTGCCGGCGAAGCAGAAAGCGGTATTACTATTCATTTTGTAGACGAGCATTTCGACCATGGTAAACATATTTTTCAGGCAACCTGTAAAATAACCCCTTCAGACACCCCAGAAACCCTTGCCCAAAAAGTGCAGCTACTGGAGCATACACATTTCGCGGAAATAATAGAACAGTTGGTTACTCGATAATTGTCAGACTAATAGATACGAGGTGCTTATACTTTGTATAAATGGGAAATCACCCTATTTATTTGTCGATTCCTGTAGCTTTGCCAAACGAGAACCTTCGAATACAGCACTTATGAAACTCTTCAAATGCTTCCATTGCAACCAACCGGTTTATTTTGAAAATTATTTTTGTAGCCATTGTGGAATGTCTCTTGGATTTGATCCACATGTGATTGAATTTATGGCGGGCACCACGGAGGGAGGGTATTTACTTACCGATGAATCCAATAATAGTAGTCGAAAGTTCTGCCTGAATCGATCGTATAATGTATGCAACTGGCTGACCGCATCGGATGATGATGAGTATTGCGTGGCTTGTCAACTAAACCGCACAATCCCGGATTTGGGAAATGAAGAGTATAGGGAACGCTGGCAAGTATTGGAACTGGCTAAACACCGCCTCATATACAGCATGCTTCGTTTATCACTTCCCGTAATAAGTAAAACAACAGATACTCAAAAAGGATTGTTCTTTGATTTTAAGGCTGATGGTAAAAAAAAGGTATTGACAGGGCATGCTAATGGCATCATCACTATTAATATATCTGAGGCAGACGATATAGAACGAGAAATGGCACGCAGAAACCTGGTTGAGGTCTACCGAACCGTATTGGGGCACTTTCGCCACGAAATAGGACACTATTACTGGGACCTTTTAGTATTATGGGGCGATCCACAGCTTTATGTGGAATTCCAAAATTTGTATGGAAACGAAACACAGGATTATAGCGAAGCACTGAAAACACATTACGAACAAGGCAACACGGATTGGCACCTCAACTTCATCAGCGCCTATGCAAGTGCCCACCCCTGGGAAGACTGGGCAGAAACCTGGACGCATTACTTACATATTATTGACACGCTTGAGACAGCTTACGCCTACGGCATCAGCTTATCTCCTGCCCTCGCTGAGGGATACAACGACTTTCAATTTGCCATTAACCAGGATCCTTATGCCAGTAACGACTTCAATCACATCATTAGTCAATGGATGTCTTTTAGCGTTGTGTTGAATAATTTAAACAGAAGCATGGGATTAAAAGATGCATACCCATTTGTTATTCCTCCGCCCGTTATTGAAAAATTACGGTTTGTGCATAAAGTTTGTCGTATATCGGCAAACAAACTTTAACGTTCCTTAACATTGCCTGTAGATTTCACTTATTTTTTGCCCTAAACAGATCTGTTGGAGAGATTTTGGTAGACTTTCCTCCCTTTATGCCATATATTTGCTGCGTAATGATGTGAAAACGTCACTGAATCTTAACCAATTTTTTCTCCGATGTTCAAAATAGCTCAAAAGTTTAAAAAGAAGGTCGCCTATCTTCTTCTTTTCAGCTTCCTGAACATACTCACTTTCTTACCTGGCAGCCAGATAGAAGCCCAGGAAAATTATCAATTTTTAAATTTTGTAACAGAGGAGGAAATGAGCGATATGAATCGCTCGACAGTATTGGAATTAATTCTCGAAAATGTTGCCGGGCTTGAAGATGGTCTGCCTGAATCAGAGAAACCTGATTTTAGTTATGATTATTTTAATGCCAAACTCCGATGCGCCAACACTTTTTTGCCAGATATGACCTTGCCTTCCGGGCAGGAAGAGCCTGGTAAACTGTTATTGGCAACAACCCCCAGAACTTACTTTTCTGAACAGCCTAAAGAGCTGTTGTTGCAGCATCATCATTTCATATTTCGCCTTACCCCCTTCTGAGTAATCTGCTCCCTTTCTAGATTTCGTTCAACTATCTTATTGGTGCTTGCAAACTTCGTGGTTGAGCAGGTATGTCCATACTTTTAGTTTCCAGTATTACCCGGGAAAGAATTTAAACAACATATTAAATGAAGCAGTATTTATACTTACTATTGATACCTATTGTTATCGCTATTGGTTGTGAATCAAAAGCAGTAGAAACACAGGAGGATATACAGGAATTGCCGGTGATAGAAGTAACATCACGGGACACCGTGTTACACCAAAACTATGTAGCCAGTATTGAAGCCATTAAAAATGTGGAGATACGAGCCAGGGTACAGGGCTTCCTGAACAAAATTTTTGTGGACGAAGGCCAGGAAGTAAAAAACGGGCAATTCCTGTTTCAGATAGATCCCAAGGAATTTGAAATTGAAGTTTCAAAAGCAAAAGCGAATGTAAGCAATGCTATAGCAGAATCCAAGACTGCCGAAGTGGAGCTTTCACGGGTAAAAGTGTTACTATCAAAAAACATCGTTGCCCCTTCGGAACTGGAGATGATGGAAGCAAAACTAAATGCGGCAAAAGCAAAAATTGAAGAGGCGCAGTCTGAACAAAGAAATGCCGAAACAAGGTTGTCCTATACGTTAGTTCGCTCTCCTTTTGATGGTATTATAGATCGCATTCCATTGAAAACCGGCAGCCTTGTTGATGCAGGTTCTTTGTTAACGACTATCTCTGACAACCGTGAAGTATACGCTTATTTTACTGTTTCCGAGAGTGAATACCTACGATATAAAAAGGATGTCTCTAATACAAGAAATGAAAAAGTAAATCTTATACTCGCGGATGGCGAACCCTACAAAGACTCAGGTTTTATAGAAACTGTGGACGGTGAATTTGACGAAGCCACAGGCTCTATCGCTTTCAGGGCTAAGTTTCCCAATCATGAAAAATTATTACGCCATGGTGCTTCCGGAAAAGTGCAGTTAACAGTGCCTGCAGAGAAAGTATTACTAATACCTCAAAAATGTGTTTTCGAAATACAAGACAAAAACTATGTATTTATAGTAAATACTGACAACACAGTAAAAATGAGAGGTGTCGTTCCCCAGGCACGATTATCGGATGCATACCTGATAAAAGAAGGCTTGGAAGTTGGCGACAAAATTGTATTTGAAGGCGTTCAAAACATCAAGGAAGGAGCAAAAATCCTTCCTAAACCGGTCACCAACTGGGGTATGTAATCAAACTGAAAACAATTTTTGAGTACGTATACGTGCTGCTCAATCTTTTACAACTAGAAAATTATGGTTGAAACTTTTATCAGGAGACCAATTCTATCCCTGGTTATATCACTTATCATAACATTATTGGGTCTGTTAGCATTGTTTACATTGCCCATTACCCAGTTCCCCGATATCGTACCACCATCTGTAACCGTAACGGCCAACTATACCGGTGCTAATGCACAGGTGTGTGTGGATGCGGTAGCAACACCGCTGGAAAGGGCCATCAATGGCGTGCCGGGCATGACTTATATGAATACCGTTACGAGTAATAACGGCATTACGCTGATCACCGTCTCATTTCAGGTAGGTACAGATCCTGACGTAGCAGCGGTGAACGTGCAGAACCGTGTAACCACCGTATTGGATGAGTTACCGGAAGAAGTAATCAAAGCGGGGGTGGTGACGGAAAAGGAAGTGAACAGCATGTTGCTTTACCTCAATATAGTGAGTGAGGATAGCACCATGAATGAAGACTTCATTTTTAATTTTGCTGATATCAATGTGCTGAAAGAACTGAAACGTATAGAAGGCGTTGGTTTTGCTGCCATCATGGGAGCGAAAGACTACGCCATGCGGGTTTGGCTTCGCCCCCACCGCATGCTGGCTTACAATGTTTCTGCAGATGAAGTAATCACTGCTTTGCGTAACCAGAACGTAGAAGCCGCCCCCGGTAAAACGGGAGAAAGCTCCGGAAAGGAAGTCAATACACTGGAGTATGTTTTACGCTATACCGGCAAATTTTCTTTACCACAGGAATATAAAAATATTGTAATTCGGGCTGATGCCGATGGTTCCATTCTTCGGCTAAGCGATATTGCCGATATAGAATTTGGTGCCCTTAGCTATAGCATGGACTCTAAAACAGATGGAAAACCTTCGGCCTCTATAATGATCAAACAACGCCCCGGCTCCAATGCGAGAGAGGTAATTACCAATATTAAAGAGCGCATGGCGGAGTTAAAAAAATCATCTTTTATTCGCGGCATGGATTACAATTTTGCCTACGATGTTTCAAGGTTCCTCGATGCTTCTATTAAAGAAGTAATGGTAACATTGTTGGAGGCTTTTATCCTGGTGTTTATTGTAGTATTCATTTTCCTGCAGGATTTTCGTTCTACAATCATACCAGCATTGGCGGTACCGGTAGCACTGATAGGAACACTGGCGTTTATGCAGGCACTGGGCTTCTCAATCAACTTGCTCACGCTATTTGCTCTGGTGTTGGCAATTGGTATTGTCGTCGACAATGCCATTGTCGTCGTCGAGGCCGTCCACGTAAAAATGACGGAGGAGCATATGGGACCAATGGATGCCACCATTTCGGCAATGAAGGAAATCACAAGTGCCATCGTCGCTATCACCCTTGTGATGTCTGCGGTGTTTGTACCCGTTGCTTTTCTATCGGGACCTGTGGGCGTATTTTACCGGCAGTTCTCGCTGACGTTGGCTATATCCATTGTTATTTCCGGCATCAACGCTTTGACGCTGACGCCGGCATTGTGCGCCCTGATGCTCCGTCACCAGGAACCAGGAAAACGAAAAGGGTGGCTGGCGAAATTCTTCGGAAGATTCAATCGTGTATACGATTCTACTCAAAACAAGTATCAGGGACTTATTGGGAGAATTGCCGGCCGCCGAATGGTAACAATGGGATTGTTGATTGCATTTTTTGTGGCTACCTGGGGAGCCAGTGCCATTCTTCCTTCAGGCTTTATTCCGACTGAAGACCAGGGAATTATCTATGTAAACGTTACGACTCCTCCTGGATCAACTGTAGAACGCACCGGTGTCATACTGGATGAGATACAAAAAATTGCCGACGAACTTGACGCAGTAGAAAATATATCCACGCTTTCCGGCTATAGTTTGGTTACGGAAGTTTCGGGTGCCTCCTACGGTATGGCAATGATCAACATGAAACCCTGGAATCAACGGGACGAGTCCGTAAACGATCTCATAAAAGTGTTGGAAGCAAAAACGAACCATATAAAAGATGCCAGCATCGAATTTCTGCCACCTCCTACCGTTCCCGGCTTCGGTAACTCAAGTGGATTTGAATTCAGACTACTGGATAAAACCGGTAGCGAGAACTTGCAGCAAACCAAAAATGTAGCCGACGACATCATTGATGAAGTGATGAAAACAGGCGTAGTAGGCTCTGCCTTTACCAGCTTCAATCCCAACTTTCCTCAATACATTATCAGTGTAGATCAGGATATGGCAGCCAAAAAAGGCATTACCATCGATAATGCAATGAGTACGCTGCAAACCTTGCTGGGTAGTTACTACGCTACCAACTTCATCCGATTTGGACAGATGTATAAAGTGATGGTGCAGGCAGCGCCACAATACCGGAAGAACCCCGAAGATGTACTAAACCTCTACTTGAAAAATACAAAGGGCGAAATGGTGCCATTCTCCACTTTTATAACAATGGAGCGGGTGTTTGGTCCGGAACAAATGACGCGCTACAATATGTATACCTCTGCTTTGATCAACGGCGATGCGGCACCCGGACGAAGCAGTGGAGAGGCAATCCAAGCCGTGCAGGCAGCAGCAGATAAAGTGTTGCCGCGCGGATTTGATTACGAGTGGTCGGGAATGACCCGTGAACAGATTCTTTCGGGTAACCAGGCCTTGTATATTTTTGCCATCTGCCTGGTATTCGTCTATCTCATTCTGGCCGGGCAATATGAAAGCTTCTTGTTACCATTAGCAGTAATACTCTCACTACCTGCCGGTATATTCGGCTCATTCCTGGCACTTAAGCTAGCGGGACTCGAAAACAATATCTATGCCCAGGTTTCTCTCGTAATGCTGATAGGATTACTGGGAAAAAATGCGATCCTTATTGTGGAATTTGCCATTCAGCGAAAAAAGGTGGGAGTGCCCGTATTAACAGCAGCTATTGAAGGAGCGGCTTCCAGGTTACGTCCTATTCTAATGACATCGTTTGCTTTTATTGCGGGATTGATACCACTGGTGATTGCCTCCGGTGCCGGCGCTTTAGGCAACCGGTCTATAGGAACCGCTGCCGCGGGTGGGATGCTGATAGGAACCATCTTTGGTGTTATTATCATCCCCGGGCTGTACGTAATTTTTGCAGGCGCAGAGGAGAAGATGGGCCTTAGAAGAAAAATGAAATTAAAAGTTCGTCCGATGAAAGTAAAGGTAGATAAAGAGGATGAAGTCTAGTATTCAAACAATCAGCGACAAGCTATTGTTGATATCGATAATAGTTTGTCTTTACACATAACTGTATATCTCTTTTTATGAAAAAATTCGTAAAATATTCGGGCGTCATTTTTTTCGCATACACATTACTGTTAATACACGCCTGCAACTTACCCCGTTCTGCGGCAAAAAATCCATTGCCTGTGCCGTCCTCTTATGGTGATATGGGCGACAGTTCCAGAGCCGAGCTGGTGAGCTGGCAGTCACTGTTTGAAGACCAGGTACTGAAGGGGCTTATTGACACGGCGATCCGAAACAATCCCGACCTGCAAAACACGTTGGAATATATCGCTATTTCACGGGCAAACCTTCTTTTCAATAAGGGGCTGGGCTTGCCTTCGCTGGATGGTTTTGTATCAGCCGGTGCCGATAAGTACGGTAAATACACGATGACAGGTGTCGGTAATTTCGATACCAATTTATCGCCCAATATTGCTGAAAACCAAAAAGTAGGCATAAGACCCACACAGGATTATTTTCTGGGATTAAAAAGCAGTTGGGAAATTGATATATGGGGTAAACTAAAATCACGCAGAAAAGCAGCAGCCGCCAAATTACTGGCAACCGAACAGGGACGCCAATGGGCTATTACACAACTCGTAACCCAGGTATCAACTATCTATTTTGAACTGTTAGCAATGGATAGCAAACTGGAAATTATTCGTAGAAATATCATTCTACAAGAGTACAATGTAGAAGTGGTAAAAGTGATGAAGGAAGGTGGTCGTGCCACCTCCTTGGCTGTACAACAATTTACCGCACAGCTTACGCAAACCCGTAGTCTGGAAGAGGAAACACAACTCAATATCATTAGGTTGGAAAATGAACTCAATACTATGTTAGGTCGCTTTCCACAACCTGTCAACCGCGGTGACTCTATTAATAATCAGTCTATTCCACAAACAGTTGCCGCCGGTATTCCAGCCGACCTGTTGCGTAAAAGACCCGATATCCTGGAAGCTGAATTACAACTAGAGGCGTCAAAAGCGAATGTGGAAGCCGTGAGAAAAGCATTCTTTCCGTCACTTACACTCACACCCTACCTCGCATTTAATGCATTCAGCCTACCATTACTTTTTGCGAATGGATCATTGGCCTATGGACTCTTAGGCGGCATTACGCAACCTATCTTTAACAGATATCAGTTAAAGTCCGATTTTTCGGTGGCCAACGCAGAGCAAAATATAGCGTTCAATACTTATCAGAAAACGATATTACAAGGTTACCAGGAGGTTTTAACGAACCTGAAAGCCATAGAACAATACAAAAAAATTGTTGCGTTGAACGATGAAGAAGTGCAAATCTTAAAAGAAGCCGTAAGCACATCCAATGACTTATATTTCGGTGGGTATGCCAACTACCTGGAAGTAATAACCGCGCAGAAAGGCCTATTGGATGCAGAACTGAATAAAACCATGTCTCAGAGACTGCTGTTGCAATCTATTGTAGACACCTACCGTTCACTGGGCGGCGGTTGGTAAAGTATGTTTGTGCCTGGCTGATGCATTCAACCCCGGCTATATTGGATTATACGACAGGAAGTTTGATTATTTATCAAATTATGTTCATTAAGCGTCGGCACTATTTTGTAAAGCCACCCGGAGGGATGAAATGACTGTAACGAAATGACCGATCGATTAATAATGCCACCCCTTCGGGGTTTTACATCAAGGCGGGTTAGGTTTGTTATAGTATTGGCATCCCTTCGGGATTAAGGAAATTGTAAATGGTATTGCCGTGGATAATACAGAAAATACGTTACCTTTTTGCTTGCGCAAAGCGAACCTCAAATGCTCAGACCAATACCTGTCCCTTTCTCAGACAGGACTATATATGGCCGTTTGGCGACTGCTTCGATCAACTATTATAATACTGTAGCTTCAACAGTTGAATTTCCATATACATCGATTACAAATGGATGTGACTAAAAATGAGAGATTTCCTAAACAGCTTTGAAAGCACGTTCAGTAGTTTTATCAGGATTCTTTATTCGTAAAACACCGATGAATGAACGCCATTCAGTTCCTGTTTCAACAGATTTCTCCGTTGGTCGGAATACTATCCTTCAAAATGGTCTTTTTCGTTTAAGAACTCATCCTTAAAATGACTTCCTGGTTGACGCTGCGAAAATTTTTCGTTGTTATAATTGTCCGAACCATTCTTAGGAATAGATAGTGATTTCCATTGTTCCGAAACCATCTTTCCAATGAAAACAATCTGTCCCACGTGATAGGAATAATGTGCTAATTGCCGGTTGATAGCCTCTGTAACAGTATGTCCCTGCTTCCGGATATAAACAATATGCGAAAGATCGTCGGTAGTCAGGTGATCCAGTGCAGCAAACAACCGATCCCAACCCTCATTCCATTTTTCCATCATGTCCTTACGGGATGTTATATCATTTTCGAATTCTGCATCCCGGCGACGTGATTCCTTTTCTCCGTCTTCCGTTAAAAAATTAGTCCAGCGGGAAAGCATGTTTCCTGAAAGATGTTTAACGATGATAGCGATGCTATTACTCTCTTCGTTGTATTGCCAGTGCAACATCAGGTCAGAAACCTGCATGAAGGTTCTCTCAGCCAACAGTTTATAGTAAGCAAACTGCTTTCTTACACTTTGGAGATAATCATTGTCCATCCTACATTATTCTGAAATTTTAATAATTACATTACCCGTTTTCTGGCCCGTTTCTACATATCGGTAGGCTTCTACGATTTGGTTCAACGTGTACGCTCTGTCAATCACAGGTTTAAACCTACCTTCTGTTGCTACTTTTTGCAGCCATTCGATATCAGCCTTCTTCATGGTCGGAATGGGAAAAATCACTTTCTTTCCTTTAAACAAAGGGGTTATGAGTGCATACCAGATATTCTGCCCTCCCTTACCCAATTCTGTAGACACATAAATTCCCCTGGGTGTCATTAACGGTTTGCACTGCCCGAAAGAACTTTTACCTACCGCATCAAAAACAAAGCTGAATTTTTTCGTTGTTTGTGTAAAATCCTGCGTTTGATAGTCTATCACCTCATCTGCACCCAGTGCCCAAACCAGCTCTACATTTTTAGTGTTTGCGACGGCTGTAACGCTGGCACCAAAATACTTCAACAATTGTACCGCTGCCGTTCCTATCGCACCGGTGGCTCCATACACCAACACATTATCACCAGCTTTCACTTTCGCTGCCCGAATATTACCCAAGGCATAATGAGCCCCCTCGGTTAAAGCAGCAGCCTCTTCAAATGAAAACCCATCCGGTATCGTAGCTATGGGATCTGTCTCTCTTGCTATTATATATTCCGCATGACCTCCAAACCGGGCGTCGTTATACCCAAAAACTTTTTGTCCAGGCGTAAAGGACTTCACATTATTTCCCACCTGATCGATTTCTCCGGCAAATTCACAACCTAGAATTGGATATTTAGGGCGGAACAATCCACTCCAGAATCTGGATACAAAATATTCTGCACTCCTGAAACCACTATCTGTCCGGTTTACTGTAGTAGTGTATATTTTGATACGCACCTCCTCTTCCGATGGCATCGGCGTTTCCATTTCTGTTATGTGTACTACCTCAGGTGGCCCGTATTGGCGATATATTGCAGCTTTCATTCTTTAAAAATACAATCCCTAACGAATGGTTATGATTAAATCCCTGGGCTTATTGATAAAAGGAAGCTGGTTTAGTTGATCGGCGATAAAAAATGTTTTGTCCCTCCACCAAACGTAAAAAGAGATTGCTCCGCAATCTCTTTTTATCAATCTATATGATGTAAGTTCTATTTTATTGTCTTCGCAGCTTCTGTGTTGGAATAAGCCGGAATAAAAAGCACTTTCTTCCTTGTATCCTTGTTTTCATCCAACTTAGCAAATTCGGAATTATTGCTGATGAACTCGGGAACCATTTGTTTCATTTTAGCCACGAGTTTATAGTTGTCTCCCTGCTTACATAGGTTGGTCAACATTTCTATATCTTCCAACACTTCTTTGTACCTGCCAGCTACCACTTTAGCGATCTTTATTTTTTCGTGGTAGGTAGGAATGGTTGTTTCTTTTTCATTCAACAACTCTTCGTACAACTTCTCACCCGGGCGCAAACCGGTATACACAACATTTACATCTTTATTTGGCACCAGTCCTGCCAGCTTAATCATATTCACTGCCAGATCAGCAATTTTTACCGGCTCTCCCATATCAAACACATATATCTCCCCACCATTACCCATGATTGCCGCCTCCAATACCAATTGTACCGCTTCCGGAATGGTCATAAAGTAACGGGTAATTTCCGGATGAGTGACAGTGATAGGTCCTCCCTGCTGAATTTGCTGACGGAACCTTGGAATCACAGAACCATTAGAACCTAACACGTTTCCAAAACGGGTAGTGATAAATTTGGTTTTAATATTATTGGCTACAGAAATAGTATCGTCATCATCATCCTGAATCAGGCGTGACAAAAACTCTGGTTGACTGAGCGTTGAATTATTAAGCGACTGTACGTATTTTTCAGCCAGGCGTTTTGACGCACCCATAATATTGGTTGGGTTCACTGCCTTATCCGTAGAAATCATTACAAACTTGTCTACGCCAAAGCATACAGCCAAATCCGCTATATTTCGGGTACCCATTACATTGGTCAGAATGGCCTCCTCGGGATGTTTTTCCATCATCGGCACATGCTTATAAGCTGCCGCATGAAACACTATATGTGGGCGGTATTCTTTGAAAGGAATCAACATTCTTCTTAGATTCCGGATACTGGCAATAAACACCTTTACCTTGGTGGCAGGGTATTTCTCTTCCATTTCCAGTTGTATTTCATGCAACGGAGACTCAGCCTGATCGCACAATATCACCATTTCCGGATTGTAAGTCATCACCTGCCGTACAATTTCCGCACCGATAGATCCGGCAGCACCCGTCACCATTACTCTTTTGCCTTTGATTTCTCTAGACACCAAGGTATTGTTAATCTGTATCGGCTTACGGGGCAACAGGTCTTCAATCTTAAGATCCTGTATTTGTACAAGACTTAGTTTTCCGCTCACCCACTGTTCAGATGGCGGCACCGTTTGTATTTTAATTCCCAGATTGAAGCAGAGATCTATTAAATGCCTAAACTCTGGTTTAGCGGAATTTTCACTGGAAAGAATTAATTTATCTATTTTAAGTTTCTTATGTAATTCGGCTATTTCACGAACATGATATACTTTCTTTTGCTCAATAGTGCTATTAATTTTCTTGCCGCTCAACAATACAAAACCACTTACAATAACTTTACCGTCGCCCGCAGCCTCAATAGCTTGTTTTACCAGTAAAGCTTGTTTGTCTGAGCCATACACCAATACTCTTTTTACATCCTGCATGGCATACCCCTTCAAAAGAATGTATATCTCCTTAATAAGTGTACGGAACATAATTAGAGAAGACGAGCAAATGAAAAAGTTAAGCACCAGTAAGGTTGGCATATCCAATACGGGTGTATTATACAGTTTATGGCCTATCAATTCCGCAGCTACAGGATACAATAAACTTACTACCAGAACAGCAGAAAAAATCCTGAACATATCCTTGGTATTGGAATAGCGAATCAATCCCGAATATATACGCATTGCATAAAATACGGCTACAGAAGTAGCAGCAAATAAGCCTGCATACATAAAGAAATGTTCCTTTACTAAATAGGGAAAGCTAAATTCCTTTAAGATAAAATATGACAAGGTAAATGACGCTGTGGCAAGAACCGTGTCAATCATCAAGATGATCCAACGAGGCACAATAAGGGGAGCACCGTAAAAAATTTTCATACTTTAGTACTGATATTATTGACAAATAGTTTAGTCAGGTTTGGTACACTCATAATTGGGAATAGGATCTAACAGGATCTAAATAAGATAGGATTCAGACTTAAAGTCGAAAGATGACATCAGTTTGAGTCAAACAAACTTTACTTTCTTGAGGATAGGAATTTAGCAGAACGGGTATATTCAAGTGCAAAGATTGGTAAAAAAAACAACTTTTAATAGTTTTGTCCAATTAAAATGATAAATAACACTACATTTTATCAAAAGTCAGTTTTCAATCCAGCAATACTCTGATAAAAACCCGTATACACATATACAAACAACTTAATAAAACTAACGTTACTTTTTGTATTTTTCCTGCCATTCCAACATACCACCTGCCAGATTCTTTACATTGCTAAAGCCGGCATCTTCCAATATCAGGCAAGCCTGGCCGCTGCGATTGCCACTTCTACAATACACAACAATCTCTTCTTCTTTTAGGGACTCCAGTTCGTCAAATTGAAGACCACGCACATTGCCCAGTGGTATCAGAAAGCCGCCGATATTGAAATCCTCATTTTCGTGAGGTTCTCTTACATCCAGCAAATGGAGCGTTTCTCCGGCATCCAGTCTTCTTTTCAGTTCATCTGTCGTAATCAATTGCATTATTCTGTATTCTTAAATTAATAAATTAATATTCGTTTGAATTAGCAGAGGGGTTGGCTCCATCTGCATTTTTTTCCGGTCTGTTAGGTGTAATTCGCAGGTCTATCATTTGTCCTCTCCGAAGGCGGTTGATCACGCCGTCCGGGCTAAATCGTTCCGGGTACTGACGCGAGACAAATGCCGACACCGTATCAATGGGTGTAACATCCGGTACCACTACCCCTACTATAAATCCGGAACCTTCTATTAATGTTACCGCTTCCTCGAAATTCATGCCAAACAAATCCGGAACTGCTATTTCTTCGGCTCCCACCCCTTCTCCCAATACCAGCGAAATAGTCGTTCCCATATTTACTTTGGTACCAGGCTTAATATTTGTATTGCCCAAAAGCTGTTCTAAAACCGCATTTTTTGCGTAGTCCGGCTTATAACTAATGTCGCCCACCTTCAGTCCACGGGTCTTCAATTCCAGTTCAGCACTTCTGATACTCATGCCTACCAGGTTGGGCATTTCTATCTCGGGAGGCACGGCACGGTTGACCGTAAGGTATACAATACGGTTAACCTTAACCGAAGCATCGGGATCAGGAAATTGCTTAACAACTGTTAAAGGAGGTAATGTATCGTAATAAACCGAATCTTGAACCAGCACTTCAAAACCCATATTTTCGAGTAAGGTAGAAGCGTCTGCCACACTTCGGTTACTCACGTCCGGCACCTTCAGGTAGCTACCGTGGCGGGTAAAAAACCGGAGAGACTGCAAAAACAAAAATGCCAGCAGAAAAAAGACAACTATTATCAGAAGAATGTGAACCCAAACAGGCTTTTTACGAAGTGCTTTCAGCATTATGTTATCTTAATCTTAAAAATAAGTTTCAACTATTTTCCCGCCAATGCTTCATCTATCAACGTAGAATAAAATTCCCTTAAAGTCCAACCCTTTGCAGCTACCTGCTGTGGCACCAGGCTTGCATCACTTTGGCCAGGAATCGTATTTATCTCCAGCAAAAACGGTGCTTTTACTTTATCGTTATAAATAAAATCCATTCTCACTATTCCCCTGCAATTGAATACACTATAAACATTAGCCGCATTTTGTCTAACCAGCTCAGCCAATGCTTCCGGAATATCAGCAGGTGTTATTTCGTCCGCCATTCCTTTGGTATACTTGGCCTCGTAATCAAAGAATTCTTTTTTGGTAATGACTTCGGTAATGGGAAGTGTAATGATTTGTCCCTCTTTTTTAAACACACCAATAGTAAATTCCCGCCCCTCAATATATTCTTCTATTAACACCTGATCATCTTCCTTAAAAGCCTTCTCTACAGCGACTGTCAATGCCTCGCCACGGCCGTTTACCCGGGACATGCCGATGCTGGAACCGCCATTATTCGGCTTCACGAATACAGGAAACTGCAAACCTGCAGTCAGGGCTTCCACATTATCGGAACGATCTTTTATCAACAACACGGATTTGGCAACATGTACTCCCCGAAAAGCCGCTATAGATACCGTGTAACTTTTATTGAAAGTTAAGGCGGAAGTTGCCGCATCGCAAGAAGTGTAAGGTATATGCAACATATCGAAATAGCCCTGCAACTTACCATCTTCGCCGGGCGTACCGTGTATTCCAATAAATACGGCATCAAACTTTATCTGTTTTCCATCGATGGATATTGTAAATCCGTTTTTATCCACGGGCAACTTTTGATCACCTGATGTATAAAACCAGCCGTCCTTTGTAATATCTATGGTATAAACATTGAACCGGTCTCTGTCAATATTTCTTTCAATTGTAAGGGCGCTTTGATAGGAAACAACTGCCTCGGAAGAATAACCACCTGTAACGAATGCGATATTAGGTTTCATACTAGTTGCGCGGGTTTGTCTGCAAAGAAACGATTTTTGATACTAATTGCTAAATAAACAGAATTCGGGGAGTTCTATTATGTGTCAGGCAAAGTTTTTAATTGATCGGGAGACATGCTAAAAGTGGCGCCAGGCGACGTCGTTTTAAAAAAAGAACGCAAAAGTTAAGTTTATGTAAAAAAAAGCTATATTTGAAAAACAAAAAAGGTCTCCTGTAGACACAGATGACCTCTAACGATTGCTTGCCATATGAAAATTCTTAAATAGTCTTTTTTGGTCTTGCAGTTTTATCTGCTTTTTTTGATGCCTCTAACACTTGCCCCTCTCCCCTCACGATTGCTTGCCCTTATTTCTAACACAAAACTAATGCAGGTTTTTATTGTATGGAAATCAACTTGTTTGTAATTTTATCATGTCAAAAAGAAAATGATTTATTGAAATCCTTTATGAAATTGAGTTCCAGGAGAAAAATATTATGACGTCCAACAGTTTTACAGATGCATTGTTTCAGTTGGTCCGGTCATTGGAAAAATCTGAAAAAAGACATTTTAAACTTTATATAAAAAGAAGTTCCGGAAAAGAAGACCTGAAAATCATACAGTTATTTGACGCATTGGATAAATTGACGGAGTACGACGAAAAACACCTGTTAAAGAAGCTAAGTGGTGTCACAAAACCCCAGTTGGCCAACCTGAAAACGCATTTGTACAAGCAACTCCTCTCCAGCCTCCGTTTGTTGAGAACCGGCGACAATACGGACCTTCAACTAAGTGAACATCTTGATCACGCCCGGCTGTTGTATAATAAAGGACTGAAACACCAGAGCCTTAAAGTACTGGAAAAAGCAAAGGATTTAGCCAGAACTTACCAGAAATTCAATTTCCTCGCCCAGGTCATTTCGCTGGAGAAAAAGATAGAGACGCTACACATTACAAGAAGCAGTTTGGAGAAAACTGAACTTCTCTCTATAGAAGCACTTGATATCAGTGGTCATATCGACAGGGTAACCCGCTTATCAAACCTGGCCTTACTACTGTACAGGTGGTATGTGCAATTTGGGCACGCCAGAAATGAGGCGGATGAGAAAGATATCAAAGCGTTTTTTAGGCGTAATATCCCACAGGATACAGCAGCCATCAATGGGTTTTACGAAAATCTCTACTTATGCCAGAGCTATTGCTGGTATGCTTTTATACGGCAGGACTTTTTAATGTACTATCGGTACAGTCAAAAATGGATGAATCTTTTTGACGAACATCCTACAATGGTAGCTGTAGAGACCGGACACTACGTAAAAGGAGTTCACAACTTGTTGAATGCTCACTTTGATCTTCGAAATTACAGGCAATTTCAGGGAACGCTCAAAAGATTTGAGGACTTTTATCAAACACCAATAGCCCGGCACCACGATAATTTTCGCACACACACGTCTATTTATATCAATATCGCCCGTATCAACTGGCACCTGATGACAGGCACCTTTCAGGAAGGACTAAAACTGGTTCCCGAAATTGAAGAAAAGCTTAAAGAGTATGAACTATTTGTAGACAAGCATCGCATCCTGGTTTTCAACTACAAGTTTGCCACACTCTATTTCGGTGCCGCGCAGTATGAAAAATCCATAGACTATTTATTGAAAATTATCAATGGCCCGTTAGATCTCAGGGCCGACCTCCAAAGTTACGCCCGGTTGATAAACCTGTTAGCGCATTATGAAATGGGAAACTATGACCTGATGGAGTCGCTGATAAAATCGGTTTACCGGTTTATGGCAAAGCTTAAAAATCTAACAGTGGTAGAGGAAGAAATGTTTCGTTTCCTCCGCCGCTCCTTCAGCCTTTCTCCAAAACAATTGAAGCCGGAGTTGGAGAAGTTTCTGGAAAAAATAAAACACCTGGAAAAAAACCGCTTTGAAACCCGGGCGTTTGCCTACCTGGATATCATTTCCTGGGTGGAAAGCAAAGTGTATAACAAATCGCTGAGTGCAATCATTCAGGAAAAATATCACCAAAGCCGCCGAAGCAACCAGCGGGTAAAAAAGCAGATTACGAAATAAACCCGCTTTTGAATTACTCAAAAACGGGTTCATATATTTTGGGGAAACGACTACATTCCTGCTACTTTCAGTTCCAATTTTTCCAGCTTTTTCTCATTTTTCTGAATTTTACCCTCCAGTTTCCGGATGTTTTTGGCATTATTATCCAACCTTGAAGCCGCTTTTCGGGCTGCTTTGGCTTCAGAAGACGCTTTTCGCGCAGCTTTGCGGGCATTATTGGCTCTCCTCTTACTTTCTGTATCATTTGTCAACCGTTTAGCCACTTCTGCGTTTTTGTCGGCAGCAGATTGTGCATCGGCCTGTTTTTTATCCCGTTCTACTATATACTTTTCTTTGTCTTTGTAAAGTGTTGCCAGTTTTTCCCTGTCTTCAAGCAACTTAGCCTGTAGTTTTACTATTTCTTTCTGTTCTTTGGAAATAAGTGCCGGATCTACGTGTCCGCCTTGTGCAAAGAGTGTGCTGCCAGAGAAAAAGAGGACGAGGAACAGTATACTTTTTAGATTTTTTTTCATGGTTTCTGCTTTTGGGTTTTATTCAATAGTACCCTATATAAGCCAAGTTTCGTGCCTCTACCTGTTAAGATTTATCTAATATGCATAGCCCCATAGCTGCGATGCCCTCTGCTACTGCAATTATCTGCCGGTCAGCGCGGTAAGAACAGCACAAATTATACATCTTGCAGTTTTGTAGCTTATCAAATTTCCTGTAGGTTTGCCAATCTTATAAATATATTTTACCAACAGTTATGAATTTCAACAAAATTAACAACATTACCGGGTGGGTTGTTTTTGCGTTTGCGTCTGCCGTATACATTCTCACAGCGGAATATGGCGGTAGTTTGTGGGATTGTGGTGAGTTTGTGAGCAGTTGTTATAAACTGATGATCCCGCACCCTCCGGGAGCACCGTTATTTGTGATTATGGGTAGAATATTCATTATTCTTTTTGGCGACGACCCTATGTCTGCAGCCAAAGCCGTAAATGTGATGAGTGCGTTGAGCAGTGGATTTACCGTATTGTTTCTGTTTTGGACTATCACGCATTTTGGCCGAAAACTATATGAGAAAACAAGCAAGCAATTAACCGGCGAACAAATATTTACGGTTATGGCTGCCGGTGTTGTTGGTGGACTGGCTTGTACTTTTGCCGATTCTATCTGGTATAGCGCAGTAGAAGGTGAGGTATACGCTGCCTCTTCTTTTCTGACTGCCTTGGTATTCTGGATGATTTTGAAATGGGAACACGCAGCAGATGAACCCGGATCCGACAGATGGATTGTGTTGATCTTCTTCGTTATCGGTTTGTCTATCGGTATACACTTGCTGAATTTATTGACCATCCCGGCAATCGTAATGGTATATTACTTCCGCCGATACAAAACTTCGGGATGGGGCGTTTTCTGGGCCTTTATTATTGGATGTATCATTACCGGCTTTACACAAAAATTCGTTATACAATACACCATCACCGGTTCCGGTATATTTGACCGTTGGTTTGTAAACGGGTTGGGTTTACCATTCTTTTCCGGGTTCGCTACTTATTTTATTTTACTCACTGCGGTGATTGTAATTGGAATCAGAAAGGCAGATAAATTGATCAATAACTTTACGGCTTTTGCTATATGGTTGGGGGCTTTTATTTTCCTGTTCGCATTCCCTTTTATTTCATCCGTACTTACTTTCCTTTTATTTGTGGCGGCTATCGTTCTTGCAGTATATGGCGCCTATAGCTACAAACAAAAAATTCTACATTACCTGCGTTTGGGCTTGTGGTGTTTTGCTTTTATGTTGATAGGCTACTCCAGCTATCTCACTACTATGATAAGGTCCGCAGCTAATCCTGCCATTGACATGTATAATGTGGATAATCCTATGTCACTGGTGGGCTATCTGGGACGTGAACAATATGGCGACTTTCCATTAATCTATGGCCAAACTTTTGCAGCAGATATCAAAAGGGATGCATCTGGACTACCGGATGTAATTGACAAGGGTTATCGCTGGCAAAAAGGTGCGGACAAATACATTACTATTGGTAAAAGCTTCGAATATCAGTACGAACCCGAAGACATGATGTTCCTTCCCCGTATATGGGATGGCAGCAACGAAATGGGACGGGCAGATTATTATCGTAGCTGGCTGGGATTAGATCAAAATGAGAAACCCACCTACATCGATAATATCCGTTGGGCCTTTGGATACCAGATCGGCTGGATGTACCTGCGTTATTTTGGCTGGAACTTCGTCGGTAAACAGAATGATCTGCAGGGGCTGGGCAATGTAAGAGACGGAAATACACTCACCGGCATTTCCTTTATTGACCAGATGTTCCTTGGCGACCAGAATAAAGTACCAGACAGTATTAAATATAATAAAGCTAACAACCATTTTTTTGCCTTACCCCTTATTTTGGGATTGATAGGTATGTGGTTTCAATACAAACGGGATCAACAAGATTTCCTGGTTAGCTTCCTGTTATTCTTCTTTACCGGCTTTGCCATCGTTTTTTACCTGAATGCTGCGGGACCGCAACCACGTGAACGCGACTATGCGTATGCCGGCTCGTACTATGCATTCGCCATATGGATTGGCTTGGGCGTAATGATGGTGAAAGAATGGTTCCAAAAAGTACTCAGCCCTAAGCTGGCAGGCTTCGCTGCGGCAGCCATCTGTATCCTGGCCGTCCCCGTTGTTATGGGTATGGAAGGTTGGGATGATCATGACAGGAGCAAAAAAATGTTAGCACCTGATTTGGCCAGAGACTATCTTGAAAGCTGCGCTCCCAATGCCATATTATTCAGTTTTGGGGATAATGATACCTATCCATTGTGGTACGCTCAGGAAGTGGAAGGCATACGGAAAGACGTGCGTGTGGTAAATTATAGCTTATTGGGCATAGACTGGTATATCAACCAGATGCGATACAAAGTGAACGACAGCGAACCCATAGAAACATTGTGGGGACCGGAGAAAACGGAGGGTGATAAGCGCAATGTGGTATACTTTGAGGCCAAACCTGGCATACCACAAAATCAATACCTCTACCTGGATGAAGTACTAACCAAAATAATAGGGAGTGATGATCCTGCGAATATGAGGAATTTTGGAGCAGACAATATCTACAACACTTTCCCTACGCGCAAATTCAGTGTGCCCGTCGATACCGCTCTGGTTCGCGCCAACGGCACTGTTTCTGATAATGATATCGTTTTAAGTGAATTGCGTTTTGACATTCCGCAGAATAAAACAGCCCTCATGAAAAATGACCTGGCGGTATTGAACGTAATAGCCGCGAATAAGTGGAAACGTCCCATTTATTTTACGTCACCATTCAATCAGTTGGGTTTTGCGGCTTACCTGCGGGCAGAGGGGTTAAGCTATCGTTTAGTGCCAGCACAACCTCAACAGACTTCTAACAATGTTGAAAATGATATCGCCTACAAAAACATGATGAGCGATAATTTCCGGTTTGGTAATGCACAAACGGAGGGGGTATATTTTGACGAGGAAAACCGTCGTCACTTGTTAACCATACGCCAGGCATATGCTGCCGCATCCGAAAGTATGGCGGCGCACGGTCGTAAGGAACAAGCAAGAGAATTGCTTAAAAAATGCGACGAGGGAATGCATCCGGATAACATGCCTTACGGAATGGTTAGCAGAAGTAATCAGCACAACATCGTCAGTATTTCGATGATGGAAGCTGCTTACAAGGCTGAGGACAATCAATTAGGCGACAAAATAAGGGAAGCTATTAAAAAGGATGTTACGCAACAGTTGAATTATTATGCTGCGCTCGGCAACATGTCGGTAAATGAATTAATGCAGCATATCCAACAACAACATATTGAAGCCCTGAGCAATAAGCAGCGTGGATTGTACAGTGAAATAGACCAGACCTTCAGGGTGCAAGGATACCTTGGCATGCTGGAAGCACAGTATAGACCAGAAGCAATCTCGTCGCCAGAAACACCAGCAACAATTAAAACAACCAACCCTGATTCTGTACCAGAGCCAGATTCAACTAATAAATAAATGTATTTGATGTGTTAGCAGGATTGCAGGATGTTACGTTCGAATTTGGAGCAAGAACTATTGTAAGAGACGCGACCTGGCATATTCAACCCAACGAAAGAATAGGGTTGATTGGCTACAACGGAACAGGCAAATCAACCTTATTGAAAGTGTTGGTGGGTGAATATCTTCCGTCTGCCGGCTCGATAGAAAGAGGTCGGGAGACCTCTATTGGATATCTTCACCAGGATCTCTTAAGCTTTGATACCAATGAATCTATTCTACAGGTGGCCTTAGGTGCTTTTGATAGAATTCTCAAATTGGAAAAACAGATAGAAGAGCTGGGGAATCGCCTGGAAAAAGAACATGAAAATGAAGCATTGGTACAGGAATATTCTGATAAGCTTCATGAACTGGATACGCTGGGTGGCTATGATATTCATCACCAGACAGAAGAAGTATTACAGGGTCTTGGATTCGAGAATGCAGACCTGCAGCGTCCATATAAAGAATTCAGTGGTGGATGGAGAATGCGGGTACTGTTGGCAAAAATGATTCTTCAACAGCCGGATTTACTCCTGCTGGATGAGCCTACGAACCACCTTGATCTTCCTTCTATAGAATGGCTGGAGAAATACCTGATGCATTATAAGGGGGCAGTAGTGATTGTCAGTCACGACAAGTACTTCCTCAATCGCATGGTAACCAAAATTGTAGAATTATATCAACAACAGTTGCATTTCTACAATGGAAACTTTGACTTTTACGAGGTAGAAAAAGAGCTGCGGCTGGATATGCAACAAAGAGCATTTGAAAACCAGCAGGAATATATCCGACAGCAGGAACGGTTCATCGAACGTTTTCGGGCCAAAGCAACCAAAGCAGCGCAGGCGCAAAGTGCCATGAAGCGGCTGGACAAACTGGAGCGGATTGAAGATGTATCTATAGATCGCCCGGAAATAAAAATTAATTTTCAGGTAGACAAGATTCCCGGGAAAATTATCTGTACGCTAAAGCACGTAACCAAAAAGTTTGGAAATATCACGATTGTTGAGAATACCAGTGCCGAAATAAACCGTGGTGACAAAATTGCGCTCATTGGTGCTAACGGAAAAGGAAAATCTACCATGCTTCGTATAGTAGCGGGCGCAGAGCCTTTTACCGGGGAAAGAATCTGGGGACATAATGTAGATGAGAGTTTCTATGCGCAGCATCAATTGGAAGCGTTGGATATCCGGCAAACCTTGCTGGAAGAAATGAAGAACAGCGGCAGTCAAAAAACCGAGCAGGAACTGAGAGCTCTACTGGGTTGTTTTCTGTTCAGTGGTGACGATGTAGATAAAAAAATACGGGTGTTGAGTGGTGGTGAAAAAGCAAGGGTAGCGTTGGCAAAAACTATTGTTAGTAAGGCCAACTTTTTAATACTGGATGAACCTACCAACCACCTCGATTTATTGTCGATAGATCTGTTAATCGAAGCACTCAATCGTTATCAGGGTAGCATCATCCTGGTTAGCCACGACAGGCATTTTATTTCAAAAACGGCCAACCGCATTTGGGAAATAGATAATCACGAAATAAAGGATTTTGCGGGCGGGTATGACGAATGGATGGAATGGAAAGCAAGAAAAACAGCGGAAGCCGCCAATGCAGCCAAACAACAGGTAACAGTTAAGCCCACCCCCAAACCGGCAGAGGTAAAAAAAGAAGTAACTCCTCAGCCTAAAAACAATGGTCCCATTGATAAAGAGCTGAAAAAAGAAATTCAAAAATACCAGAAACAGCTACAGCAACTGGAAGAAAAAATAACAGTACTTACTGGAAAAAAAGTCGAACTGGCGGCACAATTAGCTGCTCCCGAAATTTATTCCGATAAAACAAAGTTTCTGGAAGCAGAAAACAACTACAAAAAAGCCGAACAACAACTGGCGACTGTCAATAAGGAATACGAGGCAACATTTGAAAAGCTGGTATCATTGGAAGAGAAGGCTGGCTAATAAACACGGTTTGCTGTAATACAGCAGTTTCAAAAAACATGTAAAATGAAACCAACCATCACCATCACTTATTGTCCTAAATGTGGTTGGATGCTTCGAGCAGCTTATATGGCACAGGAAATACTCACTACCTTTTCTGATGATGTAAAAGGCGTACTGCTTGAACCTGCTGAAACCAGTGGTCAATACACCATTTCAATTGATACCATTATTGTCTTCGACCGAAAATCAAACGGGAGATTTCCCGAAATCAAGGAATTAAAGCAACTGATTCGGGATATCGTAAACCCCGGCAAGCCCCTCGGACATAGTGATCGGTAATAAACCGCTTATGGCACATAATCCCGCCATCGTTTTTTGGAAATATTGGCTTTTTCGTGCAAACGCGACCCATATACTGGTAGTTGTTAAGACTCCGGCCTATCGCTTTTCGACTTTAGAGGATGAACTCATCCCTACACCAAGGTGCTATTGTAAACAAACTCAATAATACCAATGCAAATTAGACTAGGATTTGTCCGCTCTTTAGGAAGTGGAAACTAAGGTTTTTAATCAAGCAGCGAAGCGGAACACAAAACGCTAAAATCAGAAAAGGGTCCCAATTACATGAAACCCTTCTGTGGACCCTGTTGGGGTTGAACCAACGACCCCCTGATTATGAGTCAGGTGCTCTAACCAACTGAGCTAAGGGTCCAATCCTCCAAAGAGGAAAATATGTAGCAAAAAAGATCTTTCGTTTTTCGGGATTGCAAATGTAGAGAAAAAAATCGATCCTTTTATTTTTTTCCTAAAGCAGCAAACCCGCTCAAATTATTACCTTTAATTGAACTGCCGCTAACGAATTGCGTCATATGAAAATCCCGGATAGTGAAATATTAGCCCTGCAAAGGGCAGTCGCTCTCGAAAATAGCCTGGAGGCATACAATAAACTATTTCTTCAATTTTATTCTTCTCTCAAAGATTTTGCCTGCAGTTTCCTGGAATCAAAGCAACTGGCTGATGAAGTTGTTTCAGATGTATTCATTAAAATCTGGCAAAAAAGACAAACGCTCCATACCATCCACCACCTGAAAATGTACCTTTTTAAAAGCACCCGCAATACAGCACTCAATTATTTGAAACGGGAGGGGTTGCAAAAAGTACCACTGGAGGATTATTGGGTAGAACTGAATAGTATCTATTTTAATCCTGAGCGATTGATGATAACGGAAGAAATGATAGAAAAAATTAATGAAGCTGTACAGAGTTTACCAGCCCGGTGCCGGCTTATTTTTAAACTGGTGAAGGAAGAGGGGCTTAAATACCGGGAAGTAGCAGAGCTAATGGATATTGCGGTTAAAACTGTTGAAAATCAAATGACATTGGCGTTAAAAAAGATAGGCGGCGCCATCAACTTCGACATCAAACGCTCTGTTCATCCTGAAAAACATGTCTAATTGTCTGTAAAAAAGATAAAAGACAGACACTTTGTCTTATTTTTCCCATTTTTTAGCATTGATCATGGCACAATTTTGGTGATTTATTAGAAAAGCTTGAAGCCTTAGGTTAACTTTGCACATCCAATCAATTCCACATCCTTTGTAAAAACGATATTAATTCTACTCGTGTTAGTAAATTAAGAATTCTTTAGTCCTTGTGAATCAACCAGTTATTTAGATACCTCCAATTTTGGAACTATTATTGTAAATGGAGGTAGACCGAAAAATTGAGTTATGGTAACAATGTTTAATGGTATTGGTTGTTTAATTTTTTTACTCACACTATCTAATAGTGTTGCTGCCAGAGATGGATTTGCAATCTATAGTGATACGGCTATCACCAGCCTTGATATAACGGATGATGTGCTTGACAACACCGCTGAACTCGTTGTAATTGCCAAAGAAAATACAAGTGAAATCGTTGTTGCAGAAGCAAAAACTATAAAAGCCATTGTAACACCAGAATTGCTTTTCAAACAGTTACATCCACTTTCGGTGTCGTTTGTAAGAGAATACAACCGAAAAAACGAGGCCAGGTTTGAAAAGATTGCAGATAAAAACGGGCAGAATTTTGTAATGATCGATGCGATTCTGGAAAAAAATGAGGTTCCAGAATACCTCAAATACTTGGCCATCATAGAATCCGGTTTACACAGTGGCGCTGTTTCGCATAAGGGTGCTGTTGGCCCCTGGCAGTTTATGGCTCCTACAGCAAGGCTCATGGGTTTAACGGTAAATAAGCACAGAGATGAAAGGCGCGATCTGACCAAAAGTACTTATGCCGCGGCAAAGTACCTTAAAGTCTTATATAAGCAGTTTAATGACTGGAATCTTACCGTTGCTGCCTACAATAGTGGGGCTGGCAGGGTGGAATACGCCATCCGGAAAAGTGGTAGCCGTGATTTCTGGAAATTACAACATCATCTCCCAGCAGAAACCCGGGGACATGTTAAAAAGTTCATCGCAACCCGCTATTATTTTGAGGCTAAGGAGGCCAAGCGTAATATTACTCCTCCATTGTTAAATGTGGAACGCTTTTCTTCGGATGATGTGGATGCAAGTGCTATTATCAGTGGTAAGTATCGTGCTGCCGCGCTGGCGAGAATTTTGGATATGGAGCCTGTTTTGTTTGACACTTACAATCCCGGCTTTGATGCTGAGGTAGCCGTAAATGGATATCAACTGAGACTGCCAAAAGACAAAATGGAATTGTTTACAAGCAAAAAACACGAGATCCTGGCGGAATCTATCCAAATGATGCTAAATGAGAGTACCAGCATTATCAGTGCCGACACACAAAGAGAGTATCCGAAAGCAATAGAAGTGGTGAAACCCAAGGCGGTGACAGGCGATAACGGCTCCCGAAAGAAAAGGTAATTTTTAATAATATTTTTCCTTGACTAAAGTGTTGAATTAACTATTCAGCACTTTTTTTATGTGCCTTGCTTTTACCAGGCACTCTTCGTACTCTGCTGCTGGATCGCTGTTAAAGGTGATGGCAGAACCGGTTTGAAAAGACAGGTATTTTGTAGCCGAATTATATTGAATACTGCGAATGACCACATTAAAGTCAAAGTCTCCATTGGGCGCAATATAACCAACAGTACCGGAGTATAAGCCTCGTTTTGTGATTTCGTACAGTTCTATCAATTCCATTACCCTTTTTTTGGGTACCCCCGTCATACTGGCCATAGGAAAACTGCCACGGAGTATCTCGGCCACTGTAATGCCTTCTTTAAGCATCCCCCTTACCGTAGACACCATCTGGTGCACCTGGGGAAAACTATATATTCCAAATAGCTCGCTCACACTCACACTACCCTCCCGGCAAAGTTTGGAGAGATCATTTCTTACCATATCAACCACCATCACATTTTCTGACTGTTCTTTGGCATCATGTTGCAAAAACTGTTTTGCAGCTTCATCTGCTGTCTTCTCGGGATGCCTTGATATGGTACCCTTGATGGGTTGCGAGATGATTTCATTATCCGTTTTACGGATATATCTTTCAGGGCTGGCACACAACAAAAACCGGTGGTCGATTTTATAAAAACAGGCATACGGATTGGGAGATTCTCCACATAAAGCCTGGTACAAGTACAAGGGGTCGATTGCCGCATCCTCACTATAAAACTCCTGGCAGAAATTGATTTCATAGCAATCTCCTCTCAATATATGTTGCCTCAGTTTATCAACCCGCTGTAGATATTCATCCCTCGAAAACCGGCTTTGGAAGGTTACGGACATTGATGCCCCCGGGCAAATGACTGTATTTTTTATTTCCTCCCAAATCTGGTTATGACGATCAAATGCTCCGACAATAAGCTCGTCATCCTTAAGAATCAATACCACCTTTGGCACAAAAAAAAACAAATCCGGGAAACCGATATGATCGGGATGTGAAGATGTTAAAGATTCAATCTCGTTCTTTATATCATAACCTACGTGCCCGAAATGCCAGTCCTCTCTGTGTTGAAGAAAATAATCTAACTGTTCCAGTGCCATACCGGCTTTGGCCGCCATATGCTGATGGATGCCAACACCCGCAATGCACTCGTAGGTTCCGGTAAGTTGATATTGGTGGTTGTCAAAAAAGCAGCAGATGTTATACTGGTTCGCCCAGCATAACATCTGCTGCTTTTTTTGTATAAAATTAATTACACGAAAGGAACGGTAAGTTCTCTTCAAAACCACGTATTAGAAGTCATCGTCTTCATCATCGAAGCCGTCGTCAAACAATCCCATGTCTTTGAATTCGTCGTCAATTCCCAAGTCGTCATCCTCTTCTTTGCCTTTTTTGCCAGAAGATTTTTTAGTCTTCGATTTGGGAATATCGAATTCGTCAAAATCAGGATCCCAGTTATCGTCTTCGTCTGGTTTTTCCCAATCATCATCGACCTCTACATCATCATCATCGTCATCTTCTTTTGATTTCTTTCCCCCTTTAACAGGTTTCTCATCAAAATCAAGATCGTCATCATCATCCTCCTCCTCGTCTTTTTTGGACTTGGAAGGAGCTTTACGAGGTTTTTCCTGCTCGTCCTTGGGAGCAGCGTCTTTGTTTGCTTTTTTTATTTTTTCAGATTTTGCCATAGTCTGAACGATTACACCGTAAATTTTCTACGAGATTTTTAAATAGCCAAATATTTTTGCAATTAATTTTTATTGTATAAAAAAATACAATAATTATACGACCGGAATTATCTGTTCTCTGCCGGGTCCGTTAGACACATATTTCACCTTTACACCCAAATATTCATTAATGTATTGAATGTATGTTTTCATTGCTTCCGGACAGTTGCCAAAGTCTTTTTCACCAGACGTATCCTTGTTCCAGCCTTTGAACGTTTCGTATACAGGATCTATTGTCACTTTTGCCATCTGGTAAGGCACTTCTTTTTGTTCCTTACCATCCACCTTATAACGCGTACAAACGTTTAAATCTTCAAAGGCATCCAGTACATCTGCTTTTGTCATCACAAGTTGTGTAACACCATTTACCATACATGCGAAATTGAGCGCTACAAGGTCTATCCAGCCACAACGACGGGGACGTCCTGTGGTAGCACCAAATTCATTACCTATTTTACGCAACCGCTCGCCGGTTTCGTCGTGCAATTCCGTGGGAAATGGTCCACTACCCACCCGGGTACAATAGGCTTTGGTAACGCCTATAACTTCTTTTATTTTTTGAGGAGGAACCCCTAAACCAGTACATACTCCCGCAGAGATGGTATTGGATGAAGTAACAAACGGAAAAGTTCCAAAATCAACATCCAGCATACTGCCCTGGGCGCCTTCTGCCAGTATCTTTTTACCGGCCCGTATTTTTTCGTTGATAAAGTATTCTCCATTCACAATTTTGAATTTACGCATGAACTCTATTCCCTCAAAAAACTCTTCCTCCCAAGCGGAAATATCTTCATTGAAATGCATGCTATCCAGCAGTTTCTGGTGCTTCAGCCGCAGTTTGATATACTGGGTGGTAAAGTTTTTGTCCAGAATATCACCCACCCGCAGCGCATTTCTGCCTGTTTTGTCCATGTAGGCGGGACCGATGCCTTTGAGTGTAGAGCCAATTTTATCATTACCCTTCAACTGCTCAGAAGCTTTATCCAGTGCCCTGTGCGTAGGCAATATTAAATTGGTTCGCTCGGATATGTATAAGTTTTTAGTGTAATCCACACCAAATGCAGCAACAGTTTCACATTCCCTTTTCAACGTCACTACATCCAGCACCACTCCGTTTCCGATCAGGTTCACAATATTATCGTGAAAAATACCCGAGGGAATTTGGTGCAATACAACCTTTTTATCTTTTACATACAACGTGTGTCCAGCGTTAGGACCACCCTGAAACCGGGCTATTAAATCGTAATTGGAAGCAAAATAATCTACTATCTTTCCTTTTCCTTCGTCGCCCCATTGTAGGCCTAATAAAACATCAACCATTTTGAATACTTATTTGCAAGAGTGGCAAAAATAGAAGAATGCATTCAATACGGAAAATAAAAACTGTCTTTCTCTTATGGGAATAAATTTCTGCCCCTTTTTTAGGTTGTTTTTGGACAAATAATCTCCTTTTTCCCTTCCGGATTGAAATCAGACTACGAGCTTTTACAATAATTACAGTTATTTGCGGTTATTTAGTTCCTGCAATTATGAGTATTGCCTATACTATTAACCGCATAGCAGAAATTGTTGACGGCAAAATACCAGTGGGTGTTTTGTCGAACATACAGCCCATTGAGCATCTTTTAACGGACAGCAGAAAGCTGGTGCATCCGGCTTCTACCCTTTTTTTTGCATTGCCCGGAGCAAGACGTAATGGAGATGTGTACATAGAAGATTTATATGAACGGGGAGTAAGATACTTTGTTGTTCCAGACTCCACACTCCTTCCCAGTCTGCCGGAAGCAGTTTTTGTACAGGTAAAAGACCCTTTGGCGGCATTGCAACAATTAGCTGCATTTCATCGCCAGCAGTTCAATATTCCTGTTATTGCAGTAGCGGGGAGTAATGGTAAAACAATTGTAAAAGAATGGCTTTACCAATTGCTCGAAAAGGACTACAACATTGTACGCAGCCCCAAAAGTTATAATTCCCAGATAGGTGTTCCGCTAAGTGTCTGGCGAATAAACGAATCTCACAATTTAGCCATATTTGAAGCCGGCATCTCCAATACCGGCGAAATGCAAAAGCTTAAGCAAATCATTCAACCGACAATAGGGGTATTTACGCACCTGGGAGATGCGCATGGTGAAAACTTCGCAGACCAGGAAGAAAAAGCACTCGAAAAATTCAAACTGTTTGCAGGAGTACATTGGTTAATAGCCAATGGAGACGACAGTGTTGTGACCAAAATACTGGCAGAAACATCGTTACCGGCGTTTTGTTATGGCACCCGGGAAGATTTCCCCGTGCGTATAATATCCATAGCAAAAAAGGTTGACCATACACAAATAGAACTCCGCAGCAACGATGCCGGTTTGACCATCACAAAAGAATTGTTCACTGTAAAACTGCCTTTTACCGATGACGCCTCTATTGAAAACGGCATTACTTGCATCTGTGTTTTGCTGAAGCTGGGCTTTTCCACTTCTGTTATTGCAGAGCGCTTTCATTCTCTACGCCCCGTGAGTATGCGACTGGAAATGAAAAAAGGGATCAATAACTGCACCGTTATTAATGACAGCTATATTGCCGACCTTGACTCATTGCGCATAGCCCTGGATTTTCTGCTACAGGTACAACAACATTCCCGTCGCACGCTTATCCTATCCGACCTGGTAGAAACCGGTAAACAGCCCGAAGTATTGTATTCGGAAATAGCTCGGCTGTTGCAATTAAAAAAAGTACAGCGAATAATAGGCGTAGGAACACAAGTATACCGATACCGAAACCTGCTGGAATCGGTCACCGAGGAATCTACTTTTTTTACCGATACAGCACAACTGTTGAATCATTTTCACAATCTTCGGTTTCACGACGAAACAATACTGATTAAAGGTGCCCGAACTTTCGCTTTTGAGCGGGTAAGTGCTTTACTGGAACAAAAGACACACCAAACCGTACTCGAAATAAATTTGAGTGCTATAGCCCATAACATCCGACAGGTACAGCGGCTCTTAAAGCCCGGCACGAGGATGATGGCAATGGTAAAAGCCTTTGCTTACGGAAGCGGCAGCTTTGAAATAGCCAATGTATTGCAATACAGTAAGGTAGACTACCTGGCGGTAGCGTATACCGATGAAGGTGTGGATTTGCGCAAAGCCGGTATTCGTCTACCCATTATGGTAATGAACCCGGAAGAAGGCAGTTTTGCGGCAATGACAGAGCATGCACTGGAGCCTGAAATTTTTTCATTTAATTTACTAAATAGACTGGCATCTTTTCTGGAACAAGAGGGATTGGAGCATTACCCGATACACATCAAAGTGGATACGGGTATGCATCGCCTGGGTTTTGAGCCGGCAGAAGTAAATGATTTGGCAAAACGACTTTCAACCGGAAATTTGTTTTCGGTTCAATCGGTATTCAGTCACCTGGCAGGCAGCGAAGATCCGCAACTGGATTATTTCACCGCAGAGCAAGCCAGGTTGTTGCAAAGTGCGTGTAATATTTTACAACAACACCTGGCATATCCGTTTCTCAAACATATTTCTAATTCAGCCGCCATTATGCGCCATCCCGACCTTCAATTTGATATGGTGCGATTGGGCATTGTCATGTATGGGTTACCCAACCTGAAGAACCTGGAACTGAAAGAGGCAGCAACACTCAAGACAACCATCGCTCAGATAAAAAAAATTCCGGCAGGTGACACAGTGGGATACAATCGACGTGGGGAATTGCAAAAAGAAAGTATCATCGCTACCATACGAATTGGTTATGCCGATGGTTATCGTCGGGCATTTGGCAATGGCACCGGGCATGTATGGATAAAAGGGTATGCAGCACCGGTAGTGGGAAATATAGCAATGGATATGACGATGGTGGATATAACCGGGATCCCTGACGTAAAAGAAAATGATGAAGTCATTATTTTTGGCGAACCCTTATCTGTTACACAATTGGCAAACTGGGCCAATACAATACCATACGAGATAATGACAGGTATATCACAAAGGGTACAACGGATCTACTATGAGGAATAAGCTGTCGATCTTGTTTGTCTATCCGGCAATCCGGTATGGCCCTTTTGTTCGATAAAAACTATCGCAATACCATTTGCCTGTCCTTGTCCAGGCGCAGGAGGATAAATATCATAGCACTAAAGGTAACCAGCGACAATCCACCATAACTTACAAATGGAAGTGGGATGCCAATAACAGGCGCCAGACCGATAGTCATACAAAGATTAATCGCAATATGGAAGAATAAGACAGAAGCTACACCATAAGCATAACACCGGCTGAAGACACTTCGTTGTCGTTCGGCAATGGTAACGATGCGCAGGAGCAGGGTCAAATATATAAGAATGAAAACCACGCTTCCCAAAAAGCCAAAACCCTCCCCTATCGTACAGAATATAAAGTCTGTTCTTTGTTCCGGCACAAATGCAAAACGGGTTTGGGTACCCTTCAGTAAGCCCTTCCCGGTGAGTCCGCCACTCCCGATCGCTATTTTACTTTGCCTGACGTTATAGTTATCACCTGCTTTCTCTTTTCCCGCATTTTTTTCTATATCTGCTCTGGCAGCTTCATCTTTAGGGATATATACTTTTCCTATGGTATCGTAGATACGTTTTACCTGGTAAGGCTTTAACACATTCTCGAACACAAATGGCACGACAAAAAACACAGTGATTACACATACTGCCCACGTACCGACCGTTATATACAAAATAGAGCGGTGTCGTTTGATAACCCGACGAAGGAAGTAAATGATCAAGACGGCAATACCGGTGAGAATCAGTGTTAATATAGTGCGATCCACCAGCAATGTAGCCACTACCAATACTGCCAGCGAAAAGCCGACAACAAGTACTACCCCTGGCAATCCTTCACGAAACATTACAAGGAAAAAAGAGAAATAAACCAGTGCCAAACCCGTCTCTTTTTGCATGATGGCCAAAATAGCAGGCGTTACGACCAACGCTGCGGCTATCAACTGAGATTGGGTGCGGGCAAAGGTGGTATCTACCCGCGAAATATATTTTGCCAGTGCCAGGTTGGTAAAAACTATACACAGCTGAATCGGCTGCAGCTGAAAGCTGTTTCCAAACCGTATGATGGATTCAGTCCCTTTAATATGAGAGTGGAAAGGGAATACCAATAACAGTAAAAAAATTCCGAATGCGTACCAAAGGTTGGCCGTGGCCGTGAAAAATTTGCTATCCGTTAAAACAATGGCTGTACCCATCACCAGGGAAACACCAAAAAATATAGCCTGTTTGCTGTAGTCTGTTTTGAATCCCAGAAAAGAACGCATAATATCATCCCCCTCGCTGTAGGTGGTGGCAAAAATGCTCACGATACCTATCAGGCAAAGCAGAATGTACAACCATAACAACAGGCTGTCAACTCCTCTTGATATGTCAGAACGTCCCCTCATGTCTACCTTTAATATAAGCAACCATACCCGGTTGCGTAGGTTGCTGTCTTTTTTTGTTACCTTCTGAAGGTTTTGATAAAGCAGGCTGAACTGCACGGGGCTCTATCCTAGTATACCCCTTTAGGAAAGTTTTAATATAACTGCTATCCTTCCGCAGGTTAAACCAATAATATGCCCGGGTTGAGTCTGCAATAAATTGCTTCCGCTTTAGGTACGAAGGCATAAGATTAGCAGCAGCTATGCGTTCTAGCTCCACTTGCCTTTCGGGCCGCAAGGAGTCTGTCAAATACTTTTCTATCATCAGCGACGCGATAGGTGCCGCCCAGGTACTACCATACCCCGCATTATCTACTGCCACGGCTATCACTATTTTTGGATTTTCTTTGGGAGCAAAACAGACAAACATGGAATTATCAGGTACAGAAATACGTTTCCCGTCCAGAATCACAAACTTTTGGGTAGTCCCTGTTTTCGCACAAATAGTAATCCCTGGAATTCTTGCTCTTCTGGCTGTTCCATAGTTCGACTCAACCACATCTTCCATTCCCAGATGAATCACATCAAAAGCTTCATCAGGAATATGAGTTAATGCTTCGTGTTTTATTTTGAATTTGTTCAGAATAGTATCACTACTTGTTGCACCTTCCACTTCTTTTACAAAATGGGGCGTATAGTAGTACCCTTTGTTAGCAATCACACAAATGGCATTTGCCAGTTGTAAAGGTGTTATCTGCATTCTATCCTGACCGATCCCAAGAGATACATTTGTACAGGAGTTCCACTGATTTCTATACAGTCTGTTGTAAGTGCTGGTATCAGGAATATCGCCAGCTAACTCATTCGGCAAGTCGACACCTAATTTTTGACCCAGTCCAAAAGCATGCATATAGTCTCTCCAACGATTATAGCCTTTTCTGGTATTTTTGTCCACATTATTGTCTACCATCATTCTGTAGATCTGATAGAAATAAGAGTTGCAGGAGTTCGCCAGAGCCAACCGCATATTTGCCGCATGCCCAGGGTTGGAATGTGTACAATTTAGTCTACGACCGCATCCAAAATATGAACCTCCGCAACTATATCCAAATGAGGGTGTAACAATCCCTAAGTCAAGTGCCACCAAACCACCGATGGGCTTAAATGTGGACCCAGGCTCATACAAGCCACGGGTAGCCCGGTTCATCAGCGGTGCTGATACATCCAGTGCCAGCTTCGCATAGTTTTTACGCCGGTTACTACCGGTAAGGTCATTGGGGTCTACAACCGGGCCGGATACCATCGTAAGAATTCCACCGGTTTGCGGGTCAATCGCCACAACGCTGCCTACTTTGTTTGCCATCAGCTTCTCGGTCATTTGCTGCAATTCGATGTCGAGGTAGGTATGAAGATTGCGCCCGGCTATTGCAGCAGTATCATATTTGCCGTTTTCCCAGGATCCCTGTATCCGGTTACGATTGTCCCGTATCAGATACTGCACACCCCTTTGGCCCATTAGTATTGATTCATAATATTGTTCCATTCCGGAGCGCCCCACATAATCACCCATCTGATAAAAGTTGTTACTTCTTCTGATAATGGCTGTATCCACCTCGCCAATATCGCCCAGTAAATGTGCCCCGGCTCTATAGGGATAAGTGCGAATGGGCCGTTCAATAAGATTAAAACCCGGAAATTGCCACACATTTTCTTCCAGTTTTGCCTGCAGTTCTAAAGAAAGTAATCCCTCGAAAACGGAAGGTCGGTATCGACCATTCTTAATAATGGCGGTAAGAATTCTGGAACGAAATTCTGCCGTATCAATATTTAGCAGTGAGCATAAATAACTTGTGTCCACCCCCTTCACTTCGTAGGGCGTAACTGTCAAGTCAAAAATAATGGTATTATTTAATACGGGTTTGCCAGTTCTATCAAAAATAATTCCCCTATCGGGGTATACCACTTTTTTGAAAACGGCATTATCCATCGCCTGCAGCTTATACTCGTCAGAGAATATCTGCAATACCGATAGCCGCACCACTATTATTAAAAACGTGATGCCGAAAATCAGTCGTAATACATTCTGCCTCGATTGGTTAAATACCGACATAACTGCGGTCTATATATTGGTCTTAAATTTTTGTTTTCTGTAAAATAGCCCTTCTGTAATGATAATCAATAAAAAGCTAACGCCTGTTGACGCTATTATCTTGCCTGCCAGATAGAGGAAATTTCTCAATTGCAACCATTCCAGAAAAACCAGCCACGAATTGTGCGCCAAAGACAACACAAACGCATATACCATATATTGAGACCATCCCATACTGGACGGTGCCGGTGCTATATAGTTGAAGCCGGAATCCTCCTTTGAAATGAGAATATTGATAACAAAAGGGCGCAGATAGGCTACCAGGCAGCAGGCGGCGGCATGCAATCCAGGTGTTTTTAGGAAATAATCCAGCGTAAGCCCATAAATAAAGCCAATAAAAGTAAGTGTTGGACGAGGTGTTTTAAATGGCAACCACAGGATCAGCAAAAAATACAGATAGGGTGTTATAAAATAATGGAGTGGTGGTATTTTATCCAAAATAAACACCTGCACCAGGATGAAGATGATAGAACGTATTATATTTTTCAACAGATCATTCACGCTTTCTTATTTTGGATTGGTTTTTTCCAGGGCATCCTGCTCCTCTTTCTGCAAATTTCTTATTACATATACAAATTGCAGGTTATAAAAATTTGCCAACGGTTTTATTTTCATTAAATAAAAATTAGTACCGGGCTGGTCAGCTATTTCGTTCACAATTCCAATGGGATAACCGGCCGGAAAGGTGGAATACAAACTTGTAACCACCGTATCACCCTGTTCTATCCGGACACTCTTCGGAATATTTTTGAACACAACTTCCTGTGGATCTTTTCCATCCCACTCAACCCTTCCGGTTTCCCCTGTTTTCTTCAAGCTGGCACTAACACCGGATTGTGAGTGTAGCAAGCTCATTACAATAGCCATATTCTTACTCACATTTACAACCGTACCCACAATGCCCGACGGGCTGATTACGGACATATCTTTGGCTATTCCCTGGGCATAACCGCGATTGATAGTAATATAATTATTCTGAGATGTCACAGAATTATTGATCACTTTAGCAGCATAGTACTGGTACTTCCTATGTTGTTCTATAGAGTCCACGCGTATACTGTCAATGACCGTGGTTGAGGAAGAATCAGGAATCTCAAAATCTTTTTTCAAGAGGTTTCGTAACCGGGTATTTTCTTCCATCAATTCCACGTTTGTCTTTCTCAGCGAGAAATATCCCTCAACGTTGCTATAACGCTCATTAACAAAACCGGTCACTTCTCCGGCTACCCCCATAAAAACCGCTTCGTGGAATCTATTATAGTGAAAGAGAATATAGCAGGCAATTATCTGCAACGTCAAAAAGAAGATCAGATTAAAATACTGCCTGATTTTTAAGAAAACATTACGCACTTGGGTATTTTTTTACTGATTCTGTAAACCAGGTTCACAGGGTTATGCAGTATCAGGAATGGGTTACGCTTATCTCATTACAAAGGGATAGCGCTGGTAGTTTTTTAGCGCAATGCCAGTGCCTCTTACCACGCTCTTCAGCGGATCCTCTGCTACATGCACCGGGAGTTTTATTTTTTGGCTGAGTCTCTTATCAAGCCCGCGCAACAACGCGCCACCTCCGGTAATATAAATGCCTCTTCTGTATATATCCGATGCTAATTCAGGCGGAGTGGTTTCTAATGCTTTCAATATGGCTTCTTCAATTTTGAAGATGCTTTTATCCAACGCTTCTGCTACTTCCTGGTAGCTCACCATTATTTGTTTAGGAATACCGGTTACCAGGTCTCTTCCGTTTACCGGCAGATCATCTGGCGGAGAATCCAGGTCCTTCATTGCTGCACCAATCTGTATTTTTATCTGTTCAGCTGTTCTTTCTCCAATCAAAAGACTATGATAGCGACGCAATGCCTCCATAATATCAGCGGTAAACTCGTCACCTGCAATACGGATTGACTGGTCGCACACGATACCTGCTAATGCAATTACTGTGATGCCGGTGGTCCCACCGCCTATGTCCACAATCATGTTACCCACAGGCTCCTCCACATCTATACCTATACCGAGTGCTGCTGCCATGGGTTCATGCAAAAGATATACTTCTTTTGCGCCGGCCTGCTCAGAGCTGTCTCTTACCGCCCGTTTTTCTACCTCGGTAATGCTGGAAGGGATGCAAATCATCATCCGCCAGCTTGGAGGGAAAAGCGGCTTTTTGGGGTAAATCATTTTGATCAACTCCCGTATCATAAGTTCCGCAGCATTAAAATCGGCTATCACACCGTCTTTCAACGGTCGGATCGTACGGATACTTTCATGGGTTTTTTCGTGCATCATCAATGCTTTTTTGCCCACTGCAAGCACGTTTTTGGGGTTATTCCTGTCTAAAGCGATGATAGAAGGCTCATTTACAACGATTTCTTCATTGTGAATGATCAACGTATTGGCTGTGCCCAAATCAATCGCAATTTCCTGTGTAAACCAACTAAATAGACCCATAATTGATATTGGAATATTATTCTTTTAAAAAATTTTTCAAAGTTGTTGCAAATAATTTGAAATACAACGACAAAACCTTGATTTTTATTGACTTTGGGGGAAATAATTTTTTTTATATAACAAGAACCAGCTTTCGCAGTATTTAAATACTTGGCAAGAGGTAAATATACTCAATAAAACTCATACCCTATGTCGGGTCGAAAGTATATACCATCAAAGTCAATTATTTCGAGATTTGCCTTCGATTTGTAAGCGGCTGTTTTAATGTCTTCTGCAAAAGAGGTTACCGCCAATACCCTTCCTCCATTTGTGCGTACTTCTCCGTTTTCATTGCCCTGGGTACCCGCATGAAAAACCAGGGCCTCTTCCGAGTCTATCAGTTCCAGCCCTTCAATCAGTTTCCCCTTTTCGTAATCACCGGGATAACCGCCGCTTACAGCTACTACCGTCACTGCCGTTCGATCATCCTCCCGCATTTGAATGGCATCCAGTTTTTGAGATGCTACGGCCTGAAACAATTCCACCAAATCATTTTTCATCCTTGGTATTACCACCTCGGTTTCAGGATCGCCCATCCGGCAGTTGTATTCAATCACAAAGGGATCGTCTCCCACCTTAATCAAACCAATAAATACGAACCCTTTATAATCAATATTTTCTTTTTGCAAGCCTGCCACGGTGGGCTTCACCACTCTGTCGGTTACTTTTTGCATAAAGTCAGCATCTGCAAAAGGCACGGGGCTCACGGCACCCATACCACCTGTATTCAACCCCTTATCACCAGCACCAATGCGTTTGTAATCTTTGGCCTCCGGCAGTTGTACGTACGTTTTACCATCCGTCAGTATAAACACACTCATTTCTATTCCGGTCAGGAACTCCTCTATCACCACTTTTTTACTGGCCTCTCCAAATTTAGACTGCTGAATCATCAACTCAAATTCTGCTGCCGCTTCCACGGGGTTCTGACAAATCAGTACGCCTTTTCCAGCCGCCAATCCATCTGCTTTCAATACAATGGGAGTAGCGTGATCTTTTATATAGTTAACCCCTTCTTCATAATTGGTACTGTCAAACTCCCGGTATTCCGCCGTAGGAATATTATGTCTTTTCATAAATTCTTTGGCAAAAGCCTTACTGCCCTCTAATTGTGCCCCATACTGCGATGGTCCAATAACAGCAATATGTTTCAACTGTTCGTCTTTATGAAAAAAATCATAGACACCTTTCACAAGTGGTTCTTCCGGTCCCACTACCACCATATCTATTTTATTGTCAATACAGAAATTCTTCTGTTTGTCAAACTCGGCTACTCCAATGTTCACATTGGTGCCAACTGTTGCTGTGCCTGCATTTCCGGGAGCAATATAAAGTGCTTTGCAAAGACTGCTCTGGCGCATCTTCCAGGCTAATGCATGCTCTCTTCCGCCTGATCCAAGTAATAAAATATTCATCCGTCTATTCTTTTAAATCTACATTGTCCGGATGGATCTATGCATAACATCAAAACAAGTGATATCAATTGTCATGCTCCGATTCATCTGGTAAAATTTCTTTAGAAATGAGTGGCAAAATTAGAATGATATACCCGTACAGGCAATTTATTTTATGAACAAAACGGTGAAAAAAAAGGACGTTGGGAATATTGTGTTATATTGGGGTTTGTCCGATACTAAAACGTGGAATTTTAAATGAATTCATCTGTAACTGCCAAACACCCTAAGGGTCTCTATGTTCTGTTTGCAACCGAGATGTGGGAACGCTTTTCCTTTTATGGAATGAAGGCGTTGCTGATATTCTACCTTACAAAATATCATCTGTTTACAGATACTGCCGGCAACCTGTTGGTAGGAAGTTATGCTGCATTGGTGTATGCCATGCCGGTATTGGGCGGCTATCTTGCAGACAAATATCTTGGCTTTCGGAAAGCAGTAACTTTTGGTGCCATCTTATTGGTATTGGGTCATCTCGGAATGGCTTATGAAGGACATCCCGCATCGCAATCCGGCGGTGTAATACAACAAGATGAAACAGCCTTGCAGGTTTTTTATTTTTCCCTGGCACTAATAGTAATGGGTGTGGGCTTTTTGAAAGCAAATATTTCTTCCATCGTTGGCGAGCTCTACGACAAGCAGGATCCCCGCAAGGACTCCGCTTTTTCTATCTTTTATATGGGTATTAATCTCGGGTCGTTTCTGGCAACCATTGTATGTGTGTGGCTGGGCGAAACTTATGGCTGGGGCTATGGCTTTGGGGCTGCCGGTATTGGTATGTTGCTGGGGCTGCTGGTTTTTACAGGTGGCAAACGTTACCTGATGGGCAAAGGGGAGCCACCTGATCCGGAAGCATTGCGCAAAAAGGTGTGGGGCATTTTTACCACCGAAACATTTATATATATAGTCAGCGTACTCGGCACTTTTATAGTATGGCAGATGATTCAACGCCACAGTGTAGTAGAAGCACTGCTGCTGGTTTCGGGTATTTTATCACTCGTGTACATTATATGGTATGCGGTCACTAAGCTGGATACTGTATCCCGCGACCGCTTATTTGCCCTAACTATCCTAATCCTGTTTTCAGTAGTATTCTGGTCATTGTTTGAGCAGGCTTATACCTCGCTCAATTTATATGCCGATCGTGTGATAGACCGCCAGGTGTTTGGAATAGAGTTTAAAGCCGGGCAGGTGCTGAGTTTGAACTCCCTGTTTATTATCAGTTTTGCACCAGTGTTTGCCTGGCTGTGGATAAAGCTAACCAAACTTAATGCTAATCCGAATGCCGCTGTAAAATTTGCTATTGCTTTGTTGTTGGCCGGGCTTGGATTCGGCATGCTCGTATGGGGCGATGCAGTTTCCGGAGATGGAAAAGTAGCCATCATATTCCTGGTACTCACTTACCTGCTGCATACATTCGGCGAGCTGTGTTTGTCACCCGTAGGGCTGTCTACGGTAACAAAACTATCACCTGCCAAAATAGTAGGGTTTATGATGGGCGTATGGTTTTTAGCCACTGCGGGCTCTGAGTATATAGCCGCATTGCTGGCCAATATTGCCAGTATTGATGTTTCAGATGACCAGGTAGCCGACCTCTCACATGCCAAGGCTGCATATACGTATTTATTCAAAGTAATGTTTTACACAGGTATCGCGTCCGGGGTGTTATTATTGATATTATCTCCAAAGATTAAAAAAATGATGCACGGCGTAAACTAACGCCCAAACCTTTTTGAGTATGGCAAACGAAAACCCGCAAGCTTCAGCAAATGTAGACGAGACCGAAATGTTTTTCCAGTCGAAAGTATTGGGACATCCTTCCGGATTATTTGTATTGTTCTTTACTGAAATGTGGGAACGGTTTTCGTTCTACGGCATGCGTGCGCTGCTGGTTATGTTTTTCACCGCCTCCCTTATGAATGGTGGCTGGGACTGGACCCGTGAGCAGGCGATGGCCTTATTTGGTTCCTATGTAGGATTGGTATATCTCTCTACCATGCTGGGCGGTTACTTCGCTGATAAAGTTATCGGGTACCGATGGGCGGTAGTAGTAGGCGCCTTTTTGATGACACTCGGGCATGGATCGATGGCAGTGGAAACACCTTTCTTTATATACCAGGGGCTGATCTTACTGGTATTTGGAAACGGGTTCTTCAAGCCTAATATGACCTCCATCATTTCAGAAATGTATAAAACCCGGCCGGAGAAAAAGGATGGAGCCTATACCCTTTTTTATATGGGTGTAAACTCAGGCGCCTTCTTCGGCATTTTGTTGTGTGGTTATTTGGGCGAAAAAGTAGGCTGGAGTTGGGGCTTCGGATTAGCGGGTGTGTTCATGCTATTTGGCTTGCTGCAGTTTTGGCTGGCACAGAACATTTTTGGCAATATAGGACTGAAACCGGTGAAGAAATCTCCTGGGGATCTACAGAAAGCGGCTGTCAGTGATACTGACAAACCGAATCCTTTCACAAGCTGGCAGTTGGTTTTAATAGGGGTTATGGTGCTGTTAGGACTCATCTGGATTATTTTTGAACCTGCCAAACTCATTTCCAATGGCAAGGTAGACCTGTTTGATTTTACGGTAGCAGGTATTAGCGGAAACAATTTTACCATTCTGCTGGCACTTGTGTTGTTCATCGTGTTACTCGTGTACAGGTTTACGGTATACTCTCCATTGACCAGGGACAAAATGATTGCTGTATCATTCTTTGCGTTTCTTACCATCTTTTTCTGGGCCATTTTTGAACAGGCACCCGGCACCCTTACCATTTTTGCCAAGGATTATACCAACCGTATATTGGAGGGTAGTGCCGGAACTGTCTTTAAAGTAGCCAATGCTGCCATGACTATTATTCCATTGGCTATCATTACCTGGGTTTTATTAAAATTGTTTGGACAAACCTTTAAAAAATACGCTGTTTCGAATATCATACTATCCAGCAGTTTTGTAATAGTGTGGGGAATTGCCATATGGATGTTATATAACCAGTTCCAGGAGAAATCACTGGAGGTTCCTGCGTCCTGGTTCGGCACTTTGAATTCCTTATTTATAATTAGTCTGGCCCCTATATTTTCTAAATGGTGGGAAAGCAAATACAATCCTACTGCCAATACCAAATACGCCATCGGCATGTTTTTCCTGGCCATCGGTATGGCTGCTGTGGCAATAGGCGCTACCGGCATCGAGCCGGGTGCTAAAACAGCTTCTGTGAGTATGATGTGGCTGATACTGGTGTATCTTTTTTCCACCATGGGAGAACTCTGCATCTCCCCCGTAGGACTTTCTTATGTAAGTAAACTGGTGCCTGCCCGTATGATTGCCATGATGTTTGGCATCTGGTACCTGGCGGTGGCTATCGGCATGAAAGGTGCTGCCAAGTTTGGTGAAAAAGTTGACCAGATCGCAGATGAGAATGGTATTAGTTATTTCTTCTGGATGCTGACTATTATTTCAGCGGCAGTGGCAGTGATTGCCATTGTATTTGCACCGGTTATCAAAAAGTTGATGCATGGAGTGCGGTAATTGGTAAAATATTTTTTTTAGCGCATTAGCATTGAAAGATTTGGCTAAGGTATTCGAGAAAATTATTTCAAAACTCGAATTCGAAACCGGACAGCAAATAAATATTTCACAGGATCTTTATCGAATTATTCCTACTGAAGCGTGGGAAGATTTTGACAAGACTCCGGTTGACGTGTGCTCTCTTTATGATGATATTGATAGGGTGAAGGAGCTTTCTCATGATAAAAATAGGGTTTGCACCTACGTTGACTTTGATAGAGTCGCCAGCATTTTGAGAGCAATTAGCCAAAGCAATAACCCACTATAGCGTTACTCATCACACCAACTCTGCCAACACTTTCAGCACCCCCTCTTCGTCGTTGGATGCTGCCAGAAAATTAGCAGCTGCTTTCACTTCAGGGTGTGCATTTGACATGGCATAACTAAAATAGCCTTCTTTCATCATTTCCAGGTCGTTCATATAGTCGCCGAACACCATGGTTTCGTCGTAGCCAATATTATAACGTTGCTGAATGGCTTTGAGCGCCTGCCCTTTATTGGCTCTTTTATCAGACAGGTCCAACCAAAGCGTGCCGGACACTTTCACCTGTATGTCATTTTCCAGGTGTTTGAAATGGGTGTAACTGTTTCGTTCCGATCCTCCAAAATCACATAAGGCTATCTTCAATATTTCGTCATCGGTTACTGTTAGCAGATCGGCTACACGGGAACGTTCGTCGTAATACATATTTACATGTTCCATAAACCCTGGATCATCACTTTCTATATAAGCCTGCTTTTTCCCGCATAGAATGATCTCTACATCTTTAATTTGCCTTGCTATTTTAATCAGGGAATGTGCCAATGACTTTTCTAATGGCTGCACCAGGATTTCTTTTCCCTTATATACCACATAACTACCATTTTCTGCAATAAAAATAACATCATCCTTCACTGGTGCTACTTCATTTGCCAAATTATAGTATTGTCTGCCGCTGGCAATGGCAAATAGAACCTTCCGTTGTCTCAATTTTGAAAATAACGGGTAGAAGTCTTTGGGAAGCTCTTTCTTACTATTCAATAAGGTACCATCCATATCTACTGCCACCAATTTAACCTGCTGTATGTCCATTCTTACTGTTTTGGCAAAACTAAGTTTTTACCCTTGCAAATAATCCCGCGTCAAGCCTTTCCTCTTTTGGCGTCCCGTGCCATCCTGACAATATGATGACAGTGAAAGTAGGGTACGCAATCCCTTTGCAACCCAGCTTTGAAAGCCAGAACCTAGTATTTTCAAGGTTTTTTCTTGGTTTGATAGCATCAAGGGGCAGTTGATGCCGTATAATGCCTTCGCGATAGCCAGTCAGATAAAAATTTGTTTTAAAATATTGTTTTCGCCGGCGCAGAAAATATTGAATTATATAGTATTATTACTGATACAATCACTCTGTGGAATTAAAGTTGCTATGTTACCTGTGTAGATACCATCATAATTGTAAAGTGATTACCTTAATAAATATTAATTTTTCCACTATGTATCGAAATTTTGCACTAACGCTTGCTGCTGCACTCTTCCTTTCAACAGGAGTTATCTCCTGTAAGGATGAAAAGAAGGGAGAGGTGAAGAGTACTACCACCGGAGATCCCAAAATTGACAAATTGAGAATGCCAGAGGGTTTTAAGGCAGACCGGCTTTTCGGTCCTTCAGAAAATGGTGAAGGCTCATGGGTTTCTATGGCATTTGATGATAAAGGGAGATTATTAGCTTCCGATCAGTATGGTTATATCTACCGGTTAACGCTGCCTGCAATTGGCGATACTACCACCAAAGTGACATCTGAAAAACTTGTATTCCCCAATGACCCACTTGTTGCCAACGATACTAGTGGAAAAAAAGTAAGTATCGGCTTTGCACAGGGGCTGTTGTATGCATTCAACAGTTTGTATGTAATGGTGAATAACCTGCATGATAAAAATCTGCAGCGTAAAAGTGGTTTGTATAGACTGCAGGACACCGATGGTGATGACCAGTTTGATAAAATTACTTTGTTGAAAGATTTGAAAGGAGATGGCGAGCATGGACCACATAGTGTAATTCTTTCTCCTGATAAACAATCCATATACGTGGTAGCAGGTAATCATACAGATGTGCCTCCGATGGACGCTTACAGACTACCCTCTAACTGGAAAGAAGATAACCTGATGCCTTTATTTACTGACCCTAACGGACATGCCGTAGATCGTAAAGCACCAGGTGGCTGGGTTGCTAAAACAGATCCTGAAGGAAAACATTGGGAGTTGGTCAGCGCCGGATACAGAAACAGTTATGATATAGCATTTAACGATGCGGGTGATCTGTTCATCTACGATTCGGATATGGAATGGAATTTTGGACTACCCTGGTATCGCCCTACCCGTATTCTACATACCACCAGTGGTAGTGAGTATGGATGGCGCACGGGTACAGGTACCTGGTCTCCTGTATTTGCGGATGCATTGCCTGCTTTCCTGAACGTTGGACAAGGATCTCCTACTAACTTTATATGGGCCGGGAATGCGAAATTTCCTGAAAAGTATCGTCATTCTTTGCTGGCATTCGACTGGAGCTTTGGAATTGTGTATACTGTAACCGCCACACCTGATGGCGCTTCTTATAGTTCAAAAGGCGAAGAATTTATCTCTGGGACACCTTTACCTTTAACAGATGGTGTGATAGGACCCGATGGTGCTTTATATTTCCTGACTGGTGGTCGCCGGTTGGAGTCTGACTTATATCGCGTTTACTATGATGGTAAACTGGATGACAAAAAAACTGAAACTGTAGTAACTGAGGAGTCTAAAATCCGCAGACAGTTAGAGGAATATCATTCTGGTGGACCTAAAGCTGGCGCTGTAGATTTTGCATGGCCTTATCTGAAACATAGTGATCGTTTTATCAGGTATGCAGCCCGTATAGTGCTGGAACACCAACCTGTAAAAGAATGGCAGGATAGAGTGTTGGCAGAAAAAGATCCTGTAACACTTACTTATGGCGCTCTTTCTTTGGCAAGACAAGGAGCCCCAACTGTTAAAGGTCAGTTATTACATGCATTGGCTGGTATCAATTTCGCCGCACTCAACGAAAGTCAGCAAACCGATGTTGTTCGTGCTATCGAGTTAACTATATCAAGAATGGGGATGCCTGACGCTGCCGGAAAAGCTGAAATCATTGCTTATCTGGATCCACATTTCCCGGCTAAAAACAATGAATTATCAAGAGAACTGGTAAAAGTGTTGGCTTATCTGGAGTCACCCACCATCGTGGAGAAAACAGTGCCACTGATGAGTACAGCAAAAGATGATAACTCTGCAGGACAAAAAACTGTAATGGAATCTTCTGACTTGATTATGCGTAACCCGCAATATGGAATGGACATTGCTGGTATGTTGTCTAAAATGCCGCCAGCGCAACAAATGTATTATTCCATTGCGCTGTCTAATATTAAAACGGGCTGGACGCCAGAATTACGGGAGCAATATTTCAAATGGTTCTACAACGCATTTAGCTTCAAAGGTGGTCATAGCTTCAGGGGTTATATAAATAATACAAGAAAAAAAGCGTTGGAAAATGTTCCCAAAGCTGAGTTCGCACATTTCAACACCATTTCCGGAGACTCTATTGCTTCGCTTTCTGGTGGACAGGGCTTGAGCAATGCTGCCAAACCTAAAGGTCCGGGCAGAAGATGGACAATGGAAAATGCAGCGCCATTGCTTGATAGCCTCGATGGACGCGATTTTGAAAATGGTAGAGCAATGTTTGCCGCAACCATGTGTCTCTCTTGCCACAATATGAAAGGTGAAGGTGGAACATCAGGTCCTGATTTATCTCAACTTGGCACTCGTTTTTCAGCGAAAGATATATTAGATGCAATTATCAATCCAAGCAAATCCATCTCTGACCAATATGGTGCGACGACTTTCTTCCTGAAAGAAGGCGGCTCAGTTATTGGTCGTATGGTAAGGGAAGATGATAACAATTATTTTGTTTCTCAAAACCCATTTGCACCGGATATTTTGAGAGAAGTACCTAAGAAGAGTGTAACAAGAACAATGGTTTCCGAAGTGTCTCCAATGTTACCGGGCTTAATTAACCCGTTGAACAGCGAAGAACTGAAAGATCTGTTGGCTTACCTTGTTTCTAATGGTAACAAAGACAATCCCATCTACACAAAGAAGTAGTAAAATCGATACAAATAGAAAGGGGCGGATATAATATCCGCCCCTTTCTATTTGTGCTATCCTGTGCCTCGACTCAGGATAGCTTATGTAATTCCTCGCCTTACACGAGCTTACCGTTCTTAATCTCATCTACCACGCCCGGATCCAATAGCGTGCTGGTATCGCCCAGTTTATCAATTTCTCCTTCCGCTATTTTTCTAAGTATACGACGCATAATTTTACCGCTACGGGTTTTAGGCAAACCGTTTACAAATTGTATTCTGTCAGGTTTAGCAATCGGACCTATAATACGAGAAACTGTTTGTGCAATGTCTTTGCGGGTTTGGTCTTCATCACCGTGCATACCGCTTACAATCACGTAGGCATAGATACCCTGTCCTTTTACATCGTGCGGGTAGCCCACCACGGCACTTTCTACCACACTCGCATGCATATTAATAGCATTCTCCACCTCGGCTGTGCCGATCCGATGTCCGCTGACATTTAATACATCATCCACACGACCAGTGATGCGGAAGAAACCATCATCGTTCCGGAGAGCACCGTCCCCTGTAAAGTACAGATTTTCGTAAGTAGCAAAATAGTTGGTACGGCACCGTTCGTGATCGCCATAGGTAGTGCGTAATATACCGGGCCATGGCGCCTTTATACAAAGATTACCCTTATAATTACCCTCTTCATCTTTCTCTGTCACCTCCTTTCCTCTATCGTCTACCAGTACCGGCTGCACGCCAGGCATGGGTAGTGTTGCCCAGGACGGCTTGGCAGGAGTAACCCCAGCCAGGTTCGTTATAAGTACTCCACCCGTTTCCGTTTGCCACCAGGTGTCTACAATCGGTGATTTCTTCTTCCCGATGTTTTCATCATACCAATGCCAGGCTTCTTCATTAATGGGTTCACCAACGGTACCCAACACCTTCAGAGAAGAAAGGTCTTTATTTTTTAACGGATCCAGTCCAAAGCTCATCAGGCTTCTTATAGCAGTAGGTGCAGTATATAAAATATTTACTTTATACTTATCTACAATGTCCCAAAACCTTCCTGCATCCGGCCAGGTAGGCACTCCTTCAAACATCAAGCTGGTAGCCCCTGCACTTAGCGGACCGTAAACAATATAGCTATGTCCTGTAATCCAACCAATGTCAGCCGTACAAAAGTGTACCTGCCCCGGTTGATACTGGAAGGCATTTACAAAAGTATAATTGGTCCAAACCATATACCCCCCACAGGTATGCACCACGCCCTTCGGCTTCCCGGTACTGCCTGAAGTATATAATATGAACAGCGGATCTTCTGCATCCATTGTTTCAGCTTCTCCAAAACCTTCCACCGGAAGCGTATCGGTAACTTTCAGCATTTCATCTTCCCACCACACATCTCTACCCTTTATCATACTTACCGGAACACGGGTGCGGGTATATACAATCACCTTTTTAACCACCTTGTTCCCTATCAATGCATCGTCAATAATACTTTTCAGTGGGATATCTTTACCGCCACGATAAGCACCATCGCATGTTACAATAAATTCCGCTTTTGCATCTTCCAGCCTGTCTGCAATACTCTGCGCAGAAAAGCCACCGAAAATAACACTATGAATAGCGCCAATCCGAGCGCAACCCAATACCGCATAAGCCAATTCCGGGATCATTCCCATATATATGCAAACACGATCTCCTTTTTTAACGCCATTATTTTTTAATACCTGCGCAAACTGGCATACTCTCTTGTGCAATCGTTCGTAAGTAACAATCCGTACCCGCTCTTCCGGATTGTTGGGCTCCCATATGATAGCGGGCTTTTCCGCCATCGTCGGCAAGTGCCTGTCCAGGCAGTTTTCGGTGATATTCAGTTTGCCGCCCGCAAACCATTCGATTTTCGGTTCTGTAAAATTCCAGTTCAGTACTTTATCCCATTTTTTTCTCCAGGTAAAATTTTCTGCAATTTCACCCCAAAAATTTTCGGGATCGGTTACGCTTTTCTGATAGGCCGCTTTGTACTCTTCTAAACTTTTAATCTGGTAAGGGTAAGACATATAGCTTTGCAATTTTTTGATTCCTTCATTAAGAGCCTTAAAATTACCCAGTTTAATTGAATCCTGAACAGCATTTTAATTTTTAAGCCAATTCAGTACGATTGTACTATTAAATCCCTTTGTACTACCGATGAGGTTTAGTATTTTGGGGCTCTTTTTCTAAAAACGTAGTTTGCACATATGTCTAATTCTAAACCTGCTAAAGGTATCTGGAAGGTTATCGGAGCTTCTTCGCTTGGTACGCTCATCGAATGGTATGATTTTTACATTTTTGGTAGTCTGGCTACAGTGTTAGCCACTCAGTTTTTTCCACAAACCAACCCTACAGCCGCATTGCTGTCTACACTGGCTACTTTTGCCGCCGGATTTATTGTTCGTCCTTTTGGCGCACTGTTTTTTGGAAGACTGGGTGATCTTGTAGGCCGTAAATACACATTTTTATTAACGCTGATATTAATGGGCGGCTCCACGTTTGCTATCGGGCTGGTGCCATCTTACGAAACAATAGGGTTTGCTGCCCCTGTTATAGTCCTACTGCTAAGATTGGTACAAGGTCTGGCCTTGGGGGGCGAATATGGTGGAGCTGCTACCTACGTAGCAGAACATGCTCCTGCTAATCGAAGGGGCTTTTTCACCTCCTGGATACAAACCACCGCTACGTTAGGACTTTTTGTTTCCTTAGGCGTCATCTTATTAGTACGGCATGGACTGGATAGTGACGTCAATAAATCGATAGAAAAATTCAACGACTGGGGTTGGCGTATTCCCTTCCTGGTATCCATACTACTGGTGGGCGTTTCTATATATATAAGGCTCAAAATGAACGAGTCACCCTTGTTTTCGAAGTTAAAGTCGGAGGGCAAAGTATCCTCTAATCCTTTAAAGGAAAGTTTCACTAAAAAAGCCAACTTGAAAATGGTGTTGTTGGCATTGTTTGGTGCTACTATGGGACAAGGTGTTGTTTGGTATACCGGACAATTTTATGCCCAAAGTTTCATGGAAACAGTGTGCAAAATTGATTTTGAACAATCCCGAACGATACTGATATGGGCAATTCTATTTGCGACTCCTTTTTTTGTAATATTTGGCTCGTGGAGCGACAAAATAGGTCGAAAATGGATTATGATGGCAGGTATGCTGGCAGCCATTCTGTTTTACCGACCGATATATAAACAGTTTTTATCGGGGAGTGACCTGAGTACCTACCAATCGAAAGAACTCGTAAGTGAAAGTACGCCACAAGTGACGAAAGAAATGGTAAACGGTGCTGAAGTAAGTACAACTGTGGTACTGAAGACATTTGCTGATGGTGCTTCGTATACAGAGAAAACAATTTCAAAAGCTGGAAATAACCAGCCAACCGTATTACATGTAAATAAAAAGTTGGATGATGGCACTTATTGGAAATTTGTATGGTTGGTATTTGTGCAGGTACTTTTCGTAACCATGGTGTATGGACCCATTGCAGCTTTTCTGGTTGAAATGTTCCCTACTCGTATAAGATATACGTCTATGTCGCTGCCATACCACATCGGAAATGGCGTATTTGGTGGACTCACTCCTTTTATCGCATTATTATTAACTACCATAAATACAGATGACAAGCTGATTGGACTTAGCTATCCCATTGCAATATCAGCAGTATGTCTGGTAATCGGTGTGCTGTATGTGAGTAATAAAACCCACAAGGCTACTGACGAACACGACTAAATAAAAATAAATTACACTTCTGTAAAATAAAAGATATGACAAACCTGTTAAGAAAATGGCTCGGTTGGGTATGGATATTGCTGGGACCATTGAGTATTATTTACCTGATAAAGATTGCAGCAGCAGAAATAGCAATGAAGCCGGTAATAGATACCAAAATTCAATGGGGAGTATTTATAATAGTGGCGATACCTATTGCGATTGGTTTGGTTATTTTCGGCTGGTACGCCTGGAAAGGAGAATTCAGCAAAGAAGGCGACTAAACCATTGATATACGAACACATTTAAAGTAAGTATTTTTGTAGCATGTCGATTGAAGTAAAAAACCTCGTGAAGGTATATGGAGAACAGAAAGCAGTGAATGACATTTCTTTTTCTGTCAACAAAGGTGAAATAGTGGGATTTCTGGGACCCAATGGTGCAGGAAAATCAACGACAATGAAAATTCTTACCGGGTATTTACAGGCAACACAAGGCGATGCATTTGTTTGCGGCATCAATGTAAAAGAGAAGGTAATGCAAACAAAGTCAAAAATTGGATATCTCCCCGAGTCCAATCCCCTATATTATGATATGTATATCCGTGAGTACCTTGGGTTTATTGCAGCGGTACACAAATTATCAAATAAAAAAGCTGCCGTAGACCGCGTAATTGACCTAGTGGGACTAACCCCGGAATCCAAAAAGAAAATCGGACAGTTGTCAAAAGGATATAAGCAACGAGTAGGACTAGGCGCAGCACTGATCCATGATCCTGAAGTGCTGATACTGGATGAACCTACCACGGGTCTTGACCCTAACCAGATAGGAGAGATCAGGGCCGTAATCCAACAAGAGGGGAAAGACAAAACCGTATTATTTTCTTCGCATATATTGCAAGAGGTAGAAGCAGTCTGCAACCGGGTAATCATTATTAACAAAGGTTTGTTAGTTGCCAATGATACCGTTAGTAACCTCCAAGCGGGCAATAAAGAAACACATCACATAATCGTTCAGTTTGGTTCAGCAGTATCCCCGGGATTATTGTCAACTATTTCCGGCGTTGATGAGCTGGTAGCACTCTCGGACGCACAGTTTCAACTGACAACCAGAAATCCAGAATCCATGCGCAGGCAATTGATGGAGCTTGCCTTACAACAGCATCTCAATATTGTATCGATGCATAGTGAAACAAAAAGTCTTGAGGCAGTCTTCAAAACACTCACGTCGCAAGCTCAAGAAGTTAACAAAATCCAAAAGTAACTACCGGATTAACTTTCATTAACATTAAATAGCCTTCAGTATTTTTAAAACACACTGTGCGTGGGTAAATTTGCGTTTACCCTAAACTCAATTTTCCACTGATCAGGAATTATAAATTCTCACATGATGCGACATCTTTTACTATTTACTATTTCAATACTTATTACCGCAACGGCAGCAGCGCAGGAGGAAGAGCCGGCCGCCGATGTATCTATTGTACAATTCAAAAAAAGCAAATTATTTGGTAAAGTATTAGATCCAAACACAGGAAAAGGCCTCGAGGCGGCCTCTATTCAACTATATAATGCAAAAGACAGCCTGGTAGATGGCATGTTGACAAAAGCAAACGGAGACTTCAGTCTTTCCAATATAAAACTTGCTGGTAAATATAGGCTACTCGTAACAGCTATGGGTTTCGAAAATCATCAGGAGACAATTGAAACAACCGACCAGGGCACTACTTACGAACGGGATTTAGGAAACATCTACATGGAACCCCAAATAAAACAATTGGAAGACATAGTGATTACGGGTACCAAACCCGCTCTTGAAATGGGTGTTGACAGAAGAGTATTTAATGTGTCTAAAAGTCTGAATGCCACCGGCGGATCGGCGGTTGATATCATGCGCAATATTCCCTCCGTATCAGTGGATGTTGACGGTAATGTTCAGTTGCGTAACGCATCGCCACAAATTTTTGTAGATGGCCGACCCACTGTTTTATCGCTGGATCAGATTCCGGCAGATAATATAGAAAAAGTAGAATTGATTACTAATCCTTCGGCAAAATATGACGCAGCGTCCGGTTCAGGTATTATAAACGTGGTACTCAAAAAAGATAAGAGATATGGACTAAATGGTATAGCTACACTTAGTGGTGGTATTCCCAAATTGGCAGGTGGTAATTTGAACCTGAACCTGCGGGAAGGCAATATGAATTTCTTTTTAAGCGGCGGCTACAATCAATCTGGTGGTATAGCACGGGGAGAGGCGTACAGGGAAAACAAACAACATGGTGTCGTTCAAAACTATTTTGACCAGCTTTCAGAAAATGATCGCATGCGCCGGTTCAATTTTATCAATTTTGGAATGGATTACCATCTTGATAATCGGAACTCCATTTCTATCACGCAGACTTTTGGTGGTGGACAGTTTTCCGGAGTAGAAGACCAACAGCAAATATACTATACCGGTAGTAAAGCATTGGACTACTATGGCTACCGCGATGGAAACAACACAAATCAATTCAACAGAAGAGGTACGCGGTTGAATTTCAAAAGAACCTATCCCAAACAGGGCAAGGAACTGACTGCCGATGTTAATTACAATTTTGGTAAGCGTGTAGGTTCGTCTACAGTTACAAACTCTTATATTAACCCAGACGGCTCGATTAACAGATCACCCAATACAGTGGAAAATGATGGTGGTAATCGCAACCATGAAATAACTGTTCAGGCCGACTATAGCAACCCTATTGATGAAAATAAGAAGATTGAATTTGGGGTAAGAAGTTATCACAACTTTTACAATAGCAATTTCAACGTATTTAGCGTGGCTGATTTTGGTAAAACAAGGCTTCCCTTGAGCAACAACTACAAATACCAGGAAATGGTGAATGCCATTTATGGAACCTATTCGCATAAGATTGAAAACTTTTCGTATCAGGTGGGTTTAAGGGCAGAACACTCCAAATTTGACGGCGAACTGATAGACAGTGCCTACAAATTTGGTTATGAGTTCCCCTCCGGCTTTAAAAACCTGATGAACGCTTTATTCCCCAGTTTGTATCTGAGTTACCAGGTGTCTGAAGATGATCAATTGCAACTTAACTTCTCTCGCCGGATACGGCGTCCAAATTTCTGGCAAATGAGCCCTTTTATTGAAATCAGTGACCCTTTCAATCTCAGGCAAGGTAACCCGGCCATTCAACCAGAATTTATCAACTCATTCGAGTTCAACTACAGTAAATCAATCAGCGGTGGTAACATGCTTACCTCCCTCTATTTTAGAAATAATCCCCGGGATATCACCCAATATAGCGACACCATCTCTACCGAAAAGTATGAAGAGTTGCAATCAGCGGGTGTAGATCCTAATGCCATTTTAAATACATTTATCAATGCAGGTACAACCAACAGGTATGGTGCAGAGTTTACTCTGCAGCAGAAGTTTGGCGGATTCGATCTTACGCCTTCAGTAAATCTGCAGTACAGAACAGTAAAGGCAAATGTTGGCAGAGTTGATCTGAGCAACGAAGGCTTCAACTGGAGTAGCAAACTGATGGCCAGTTATAAAATAAAAGCACCATCACAAAAAGTAATTCACAACTTAAGTTTTCAGGTAATCGGTGATTACGAATCTGCACGGGTGATCCCACAGGGAAGAATGTTGCCCCAATACGGAATTGATTTCGCCATTAGAAAAGATTTCCTGAAAAACAACAGAGCCACCATCACCTTTGCGGTGAACGATGTACTGAATTCGAGGCGTTGGGGCACGATCTATGATACAGAGGATTTTTACCAGGATTCTTACCGCCGCTGGAACGTAAGAAGCTTCAGATTAACGGTGAGTTATAAATTCGGGAATGCCGATTTTTCTATCCTGAACAGAAACCGGGGCAACAATGGCGGCGGTGCTATGGAGGAAGGATAAGTAAAGAAGTGGAACAAAATAGCTGTAGCCGGGCCATGGGTCCGGCTTTTTTGTAAAATATCCACAAAACGACACCGGCTCTAACCATTGCCGCAATTAATGTAATTTGCACCCATGCAACAGTATTTACAATTACTTCAATATGTAAAGGACAACGGTGTTCAAAAGCATGATCGTACGGGAACCGGTACTTTAAGTTGCTTTGGTTACCAAATGCGTTTCGACCTGAGTAAAGGATTTCCTTTAGTGACGACCAAACGGCTGCACCTTAAAAGTATCATTTACGAACTGCTGTGGTTTTTACGCGGCGATACCAATATTCAATACCTCAAAGAACATGGGGTGAGTATCTGGGATGAGTGGGCAAATGCAGAAGGAGACCTGGGACCGGTGTACGGAAAACAATGGCGTAGCTGGCAGGGTGCAAACGGGCAAACGATTGACCAAATTACCGATGTTATTAACCAGATTAAAAAGAACCCTGATAGCCGCCGGTTGATAGTAAGTGCGTGGAATGTTGCAGATCTACCCGATATGGCTTTGATGCCCTGTCATAATATGTTCCAGTTTTATGTAGCCATACCAAAAGGTTCGGACAAGCCAGCATTATCCTGCCAACTGTACCAGCGGTCTGCCGACGTATTTTTAGGTGTTCCATTCAATATTGCGTCCTATGCTTTGCTTACATTAATGATAGCGCAGGTATGCGACCTGGAACCAGGTGAATTTGTACATAGTTTTGGCGACGTTCATTTGTATAACAATCACATCGAGCAGGCAGATCTTCAATTGGGACGTACCCCTTATCCGGCACCGCTCATGCGATTAAATTCGTCGGTAAAGAATATTTTCGATTTTGGGTTCGAGGATTTCACCTTGGAGCAATACCAATACCATCCTGGCATCAAAGCACCTGTTGCAGTATAGATCGTTTTAAATTTTAATTTGGCTTATGTTGATATCCCTGATAGTGGCCGCAGATGAAAATAATGCAATTGGCAAAAACAACAAATTGCTCTGGCATTTGCCCAACGACATGAAGTTTTTCAAAAACACAACATGGGGCATGCCCGTCATCATGGGACGAAAAACTTTTTTATCATTGTCGGGCGAACCGCTACCCGGACGATACAATATTGTAGTATCCAGACAATTGGATCATGGCATCAACCGACCCGATGTAATGGTAGTATCTTCAACAGAGGAGGCATTGGAAAAAGCAAAAGAAACGGACTGTAAAGAAGTTTTTATTGCCGGCGGTGGACAAATTTATGATGCATACTTACCGGTTGCTGATAAAATTTATATCACCCGCGTACATACCACACTGGAAGGAGATACCTTTTTTTCGGATTTTCCGAAAGACCAATGGCGGAAAATATATGAATTGAACTTTGAGGCAGACGAAAGACACGCTTACGCCTATTCGTTTCAAACCTGGGTAAGAAAAAGCGAGGATGTATTTTAGTTATGGTGCGTATACGCTATACGAATGTTGAAATTTGCAATTATGAATGTTGAGTTTCCTCATTTTGCAGATCAATATCCTAACTGCGACAGACAGGAAAACTTCTGACAATGTACAGTAAAACTCAATTGGCATTAAAATATCTTCACTATTATATTACCGCTGCCAGCGGCAAAGGGCATGGTATACACTCACCTTTTATTTTCGACTTTGTCACAAATGTTTTAAACGACAAAAATCAATATTATGCTTATGCCGAAATAGAACGGCTACGCAAAGATCTGCTAACAGATACAAGTTCTGTGGAAGTACTGGACCTTGGGGCCGGATCATCTCAAACTGCTTTAAATACGCGGCGGGTAAAAGACATCACCCGGTGGAGCCTGAAGCCACCCAAATATGCACAACTACTTTTTCGCATAGCCAATCACTATCAACCGGAAACGTTAGTGGAGTTGGGCACTGCGATGGGACTTACTACAGCATACCTGGCATCAGCAAACAGCAGCAAGCATATTTACACATTTGAAGGCGCCCCTGCAATAGCCCGGTTAGCGCAAAAAAATATAGATCGTTTGCATCGTCGGAACATACAACTGATTACCGGCAATTTTGATGAAACCTTAGAACCGTTGCTAAAGAAAATAAACACCGCAGATTTTGTATTTATCGACGGGAATCATCGTCAAGAACCTACCCTTCGGTATTTTGAATATCTATTGCCACACCTGCACCCCAGATCTATTGTAGTATTCGATGACATTCACTGGAGCCGGGAAATGGAAGCAGCCTGGAAAACAGTATTGGGTCATCCATCTATTCGTTGCAGTATCGATCTTTTTTTTATCGGCATAGTTTTTTTCAATCCTGATTTCAAGGAAAAGCAACAGTTTACTATCCGGTTTTGAAAATAGCGATGGTTATTACTTTAAGGGAAATGTGTGCGTTCCGCTTTTGTCTCCATAAATAAAATTCCATCCGTTTACTGAAGTTGATAGACGGTTTTTAGCCGGCTTTCCATACCATGCATTTCATCATCACTGAGTGGGGCTCCAAATACCATAAAACGTACAATCTCCCCTCGAAAAGATTCGGTACCCGGATGCTCTATGGCATCACGCTCCTGCCCTATTGATAATTTTGAAGCATCTGCTTTTATATTCACAGGAACGATTCCCGTTGCATTGGCAATAGACAAATCGTTTACAAAGAGTTCAATTACTGCTTTTTTATCTCCGCGTTGCATTCTCCCTGCAAGCAGATGATATCGGCTTGTATCCAGCGGAAAAGTGCTGGTTATTCTTTGATTATTATTGTCCCACCTGCCGAATGTTATCCCATTTCTAATACCCGTCCACAAAAAATTTTCATCTGTAAATCCGGCCCAAAAGCCTTCATAGTTTCCACCATTTTTCAGGTTCCCAAAAAACGAGTTTACGTCCCGCAAATCACCGGCTTGTATATATGGACGAACTATTGCTATCCAGGTAAACCCTGAACCTGTTATTAAAGAGTCAAGTATAGATTCGTCGTCATTTAGCAACTCCTGCTGAAGAAAAACAACACTATTATGCCCGTTCAGTTTTTGTACATTTTTCAGGAGAGTAGGTTGCCCGGAGCCTTTCTCTTTTCTACCCTCATCTTGCTTTCTAAAAATTTTCGTTTTACTATTCGGCACGTTATTTATCCACTCCCTGATTCTGCCATTTCCTTCAACCACAACGCCACTGTCGGCATTCATATCTATCAACAATAGCGGAGTTTGAAGGTACCCTGTCTGGCATTCACCATATAAACTGGTTGAAAGCACAAGCACCGCCAGCGTAACCCGAATAGCAATCTTCATTCGTTGATTGTTTTATGAATAACCCGATAATTTACAACAATTTTTGACAACCCAAAAAGGGTCTGTTCTAAATAGATAATGGGATCGTTGCAGAAATTTATGATTAAATTGTCTTCACTTATAAAAACTATCGGGATATTTAACACGCTTTTGCACACTGTAATCCCCACACTTCAATATTCATACTATGTTTTTTAGAAAAAAGTCGACTCAAATTAGTAAACAACTGCAACAGCTTGACAATCGTATTGATGATATCTATAAAAAAATAGAACACATAGACATAATGTCTCAACGACATCACGGAATGATGATTGAAGAATTTATGAGGCGGAATGTTTTAGAGAATCCAAAGTATCGTGACTCAAAGCGCCTTACCCGCTTTGAGCACAAAATATTCTCCCAGTTTGGCGAAGACGGAATTATTGCCGAAATCTTCAACCGCATTGGAGTAACAAATCGCTTTTTTGTAGAATTCGGAGTTGAAAATGGGACAGAAACAAATACAACCAGGTTGCTGTTAAATGGATGGCAGGGGCTCTGGATAGAGGGGAAAAAAGAATATATTGACGAGATGCAAAAATCATTTTCAGGTTATCTCTCTCAAAACCGTTTAGCCATTCTGCATTCTTTTATCACTGCAGAAAATATAGAAAATTTGTTTAGTCAGGGAAATGTACCCAAGGACATAGATCTGCTTTCAATCGATATAGATCGGAACGATTTCCATGTTTGGAATTCAATCACAAACTATCGACCCAGAGTTGTCATTATAGAATATAATGCAATCTTCAGTCCTGCGGACCATTTTATTGTACCTTATGATCCCAACGCTACCTGGGATGGCAGCAGTTATTTTGGAGCGAGTATAGATGCCTATTGCCAATTAGGCGCTTCAAAAGGATATAAATTAGTAGGCTGCTCCTATGCAGGGGTCAATGCCTTTTTTGTTAGAGAAGATTTAGTAGCTGATTTATTCGAAGAGCCATTTACGGCACTCAACCACTATGAGCCAGCCAGGTATTATCTTTATAAAAGAGACGGTCACCCCAGAAAAATAGGGAGCTGACCACCTGCTATTACCGATCCGCCACGATCGCTTCATATGCGTTCAGGCGCGCAAAGCTTGTAGACAATACACCGTTCTTCCAGGTAAATGGAACAGCTTTTTTATTGGAAAGCCGATACACTTTCGCAGGCTTGAAAGGCAACTGTAGTTGTACCGTTATATCCCTAACCGGCAGAGGCTTAAAATAAGTATTGCCGCTGAAACCTGTGAGGTTGATTCCATGAACTATCATTCCCGTATGCTCTTTTGAGTTGCTGCCGTCATTCCTTTTATATAACATAGGTATCAACTCTATCCTGTCGTGTGCGTTGGTCACTAACGATTCAGATACTTCAGGATATACATAAGTCAGCAGGTCAAGAAAAATATTTTTATGCTGCTGAAATCCTGCCTGATAATAAAGCTTCCCCACATTTACCGGCATTAAGACAGCCTTACCTTTTCCATGTTGACGAATGCTAGCGGCGTAGAACGCTGTCTGCTCATGTCCTCCCGTTATTTCTGGCGGACCCGGTCTTCCCTTTGTGTATATCGGCAACAACTGTTCATTGGCTGCAACAAAACGATACATGCCAAGGTTGTATTTCCATGATACCAATTTCTGCTGTTGCAACCGTTTAAAAACCTTGTGATCCTCCACAGACAGATAGTTCCCGTATCCGTCATATTCTTTGGTACTGATGGTAGCACCAAAAAAGTCACGCAACAACTCCACATCATCAGATAAGCTTCTATTGGTGCCCAATACCACAGCACCTTCATTGCACAGCTGTTTTAATAAAGTCTTAGCCTCCGAAGGCAGATCAACCAAGTCGGGAAGAATGATGACTTTATACTTTTTCATTTTTTCCGGCAGGGCTGCTACCCGGTTATTCTCGATAATATCAAAGGGAATATGCGCCTCCTTCAACATCAATTGTACACCCCGATATTCCTGCATCGGTTCACCACTGGGCCAGGTGCCCGGCGCTATCAAAGCCACTTTTGCCGGCGATTCATAACGTCCGAAATACACTTCGTTTGTCTTGTGAAATCCATACACTTCTTTAAACACCGGATAGTTTCTCTCATCCTCGTAGCCGCGCATATCGCCCATCATACTCATATCCAATCCTGAGCCATTGGCGATATTTTCGTACAAGCGAATCCTTACCTCTTCCGGTTCTGCCGCATTGAAGCGCGATCGGAAAGAGATCTGCTGGATGCTGGCATTGCTGATGATATGATCCGGGTAAGATTGGGCAGCATTACTCACATTGTCTGAAGCACCATAGGGCCAGTAAGGCAGCGGACTTGTTTGCGATTCGTGGCGGATGATATCCACCCATTTGTCCATATAGGTACAGATGGCAATTGCGGGATTCACTTTCTTAACCAGATGAAACAATTTCTCCGACCATTGCTCTACTGTGTGTTTTTTAAACGCCAGGTACTTTTGATAAGCCGGATCTTCTTTTTTCTCTTCCAAAGGTAATTTTATTCCACCGCTGTATTTTTCAAAAGCCCGTTTGTCATGTTCATTCTGATCTATCCCATGATATACATTTTCGTAGGGATTGCGTACCTGGTAACCAGGCATATTGAGAAATATTCCGTCTACAGGAAATCTTGTAATCACTTCTTCAATTATTTTGAAAGCCCTGTCTTGCACATACGGTGCATTGATTGACACTACATACATATCAGTGTTGATCATACGCTCACCTGTTGGTGAGAGATAACACCAATCAGGATTTTGTAAAAAAACGCTTTCGTGTATCCTGCTAAAGTCGAACCGAACGATCACTTTTATTGTATGCTGATGACATTTGCTCACTATATCGCCCAGGGTATTAGGCTTCATGTGGGGATTAATATAATGAAACGGAAGCGCGGTTGGATAAAAAGCCATGATGCCGCCTGCATTGATGATCAACGTATTGGCGTGTACATTCAACAGATCAGCTACCACTGAGTCGGCATTGAGCGTGGCAGCTTCATAATCCGGTAAATTCATTTGTATTACCCGTAGATTGTTCTTCTTCCACCAGTCTGTATCTGTTGATTGTGCAAACGTCTTGACTATGCCACATAAAAATAGTGCACAAATCCATATTTTTCTCATAAGACAATTCAATTTTTCTGGCAGTTTCTGATGATTAAATGTAACAAATAATAGTTAAGAAATGCTCTTAAGCAGCACTTTCGGTTACTGTTAAATAAATTCAGTGTTGCAATCTGTTATCTTTGCGCCATGTCATCACAGCCAGGTGTTATATTCGATATGGACGGTGTTATTTGTCATACCAACCCCTATCACTCAGAAGCATTCCGAACGTTTTTCTCAAAACGCGGACTTACACCAACCGACCAAGAATTTACCGAACACATGTTTGGGAAAAGCAACGGTTATATCTTGAGTCATTTTCTAAAACGGAACATTGAAGGAGCAGAGCTCCTTCAATTAGAAGATGAAAAAGAAAGTCTTTTCAGGGAGATATATCGCAATAAAGTGAGCCCAATAACAGGACTGATGACTTTTCTTAATGCATTAAAAACAGATGGATTTAGACTTGGAGTAGCCACTTCTGCACCTTTCGCAAACCTGGATATGATTCTGAAAGTACTTCAATTAGATACCTTTTTTGATTCAATATTAGCCAGCGAAGATGTAGCGCACCACAAACCAAACCCTGAAGTATACCTGAAGTCCATGAGTCAACTTAAATTACAACCTGAAGACTGCGTGGTATTCGAAGATTCTTTCTCTGGCATTACAGCCGGATTGGCGGCAGGTGCAAAAGTGATCGGCGTACTCAGCACGCACACTGCAGATGAATTGCCCCCATGCAGCTTATTTATTCAGGACTATTCGAACATAGATACAAAAATTGTAAGAGCGTTGTTGAAAGGATAGTACCGCTTATTTCCCTTTCCTGTGTTTCAATAACCACTCATATATTGCTGGCTTTTGTTCATAGAGATAATGAATCTGATGCCCTTCATCTTCAAGTCGGGTGAACTGCATGTTTCCATTACATTTTTTCAAACCGGACGCCACCCTTTCGGTCTCGCTAATAGGAATAACATAATCCGCCGTACCATGAAAAGTCCAGATGGGGATATTTTTGATACGACAAAGGCGGGATAGGTCTTCGTTGTTTACACCACCACACAACGGCACTATCGCTGCAAATACATCAGGAAAATCCAGCGCGGTAATAAACGTGCCATAACCACCCATACTTACACCTGTAAGATAGATTTTAGTTTTGTCGATACTATATTTTGACAAAAGATCGGCATACAACGTCTCAAACCAGTTTTCGGAATACCATTGCTTGTAGGAAGGACATTGTGGGGATGCAATGATAAATTCAAATTCATGTCCCTTATCTACCAAATACGGCAATCCGTATCCATTTAGTTTTTTCAAATCATTACCACGCTGGGAACTGCCATGCAAGTATATAACCAAAGGATATTTCCTAAGTGATTTGCTATCAGCATAGCCCTTTGGAAGGTATATTTGGTAGTCGTACCTGGCAGCAGGCTTTTCCTGACTGAAGACACAGGAACAAAACATTGACAACAATGTAGTCAGTGCGGCATACTTGTAAACGTTAATCATAATAGTAAATATAGGATATTACATCGTTGGTTGTTAATCAACCGTCAAGAGCAGATATAGAGCCGTTCATATGTGATTCCGGGTTACTTTTGACGCAAAAAATTGAGGCGGTTACTTGTTTTTCTGCGGGTAGTTGGCACATATTCCTCCAACACAGAAAAGAAAGATCTTTCTTATTCCTTCTATTACTGGCAGCAGGCAAATGTTTTTCCGACACAACCGACCAACTGATCACCCATATGAAGATCAGTCGGTTTTATGTACGCCTGATGGACGTGATATGGGATGCAAAAAAACAAGCTCCAACTCTCGTGGCCGTTAGTGCACTGTCCGGACATTCGCTAATGATCTCCTCTACATTGGGTTCACATAAAACACGACTTTTAAACCCGTAATAAGTCAGCACTATCCTATCTGGCAAGCAAACTACATAAATTTAGTTAGCTTTGTTATCGATGAAAATTCTGCATACTGCCGATTGGCATATCGGGCAATTGTTTCATGCATACGACCGCACATATGAACATCAGCAGTTTCTTAACTGGTTGGCTACTACTGTTGTACAGCAGGAAGCAGATGTATTACTGATCAGCGGAGATGTTTTTGATGTAGCCAACCCTTCTGCGGCATCCGTAAAAATGTTCTACAGTTTTCTCAACCAGGTAACCAAAGCCAGTCCTGCTCTGCAGATTGTTATTACTGCAGGCAACCACGATTCGCCTGCCCGGCTGGAAGCCCCCAAACCACTATTGGAATCTTCCAACATACACATTGTAGGTTTGGTAGAACGAAAACCCGACGGTGAAATTGATTACGATAAAATGATTGTCCCCCTGCGCAATCAACAGGGCAATACAGAAATCCTGTGCCTCGCCGTTCCTTTTTTACGTATGGGCGACTATCCTATCATTCCCGATGCAGGCAATAGCTATACAGAGGGAGTGGCGGCACTGTACCAGGCACTCACTACTTATGCCAAAAAGAAACTAAAGAAGGGACAATCAATGATTGCTATGGGGCACCTGCATGTTCAAAATGCAGAAGTAACAGATATGGATACTGCCGAAAGACCGATTATGGGTGGCATAGAAGGTGTAAGAAGCAGCGCATTTTCTCCTGACTTATTGTATATAGCTTTAGGGCATATTCACAAAGCACAGGCTATCGACTCAAAAGGTATCATACGGTATTCCGGGAGCCCCTTACCCATGTCCTTTTCAGAAAAAGACTATGAACACGAATTAGTGAGTATACAAGTAAGCGATGGAGCAGTAGAGGCAGTCGCCGCCATCCCCATCCCGGTAAAAGTTTCGCTGCAAAGAATACCAAAGAAGCCTGAACCACTGGCAGTAGTGTTGACTTCCCTGCAACAATTGCCGGATAGTACCGGAGATCTCACAACAGCTCCTTACCTGGAAATACGAGTATTGCTGAACGGACCGGAGCCAGCTCTCCGGCATAAGATAGAAGCCATCGTGAAATACAAACAGGTACGATTGGCTAAAATTGATACGCGCCAACCGTTGAAAGACAAAGACGACAAACAAGAAACGATGATGACCCGGGACTCACTCGCCGAATTAAAACCTTCTGATTTATTCTCCAGGTTGTATTCGTCAAAATACAACACAGAAGTACCCGATAATTTATTGCTGTTATTCAACCAGGTATTACAGGAAGCAAATGCAAAGGAGGGATAGCATATGAAAATATTGGCAATACGCATCAGAAACCTGGCATCACTGGACGGGGTAACCGAAATAGACTTTTCCAAAGAGCCTCTAAAATCTGCGGGGATCTTTGCTATAACCGGACCCACGGGGGCTGGTAAATCCACCATACTGGATGCACTATGTCTGGCGCTATATGCGAAAACTCCGCGTTATTCGCAGGCAATCGAAAATGTTAACATACTTGATGTAGAAGGAGCCGCCATCAATCAGAAAGACGTAAGAGCCATTTTACGAGACGGCACTGCTGAAGGTGCCGCAGAAGTGGACTTTGTGGGTGTAGATGGCAACCATTATAAAGCCGGATGGCATGTTAGACGGGCCGGTGGTAAAGCAGATGGAAAATTACAGGCAGATACAATACAACTGGAGAATATTACCACCCGTACTATCATTCCCGGAAAAAAAAGAGAAACACTTGACGATATTGAACGATTAGTAGGATTGAGTTTCGAACAATTTACACGCTCCGTATTACTGGCACAGGGAGATTTTACAGCATTTTTAAAAGCAGGAAAAGACGAAAAGGCCTCCCTGCTTGAAAAACTCACAGGCATCAGAATATATTCTGAAATATCGATGCTGGTGTTTGAAAAAAATAAACAGGCGACCCAGGAACTGCAACTATTGAAACAGGAAATTGGTAATATACACCTATTGGCAGAAGAAGATATACTGGATTATCGAGAGCAGGAACAGGTACACAAGGGCCAAATAGAGGCAGGAGAAAAAGAGCTTGCCGGGTGGCAGAAAGAAATTGAATGGTGGGAACAACAGAAAAGTCTCACCGAACATGCCAGCCAAGCAGAATTGCATTACCAAAATGCTACTAACGCCAGAAAAGAAGCGGCAGAGAGAGAAAATAAGCTACAACTGGTGGAAGCGGTACAAAAGACCCGGAGCTGGATAGACAACCTGGCGGGCTTAAAGCAACAGTTAACGAAAACGGCCTCCGATATACTATTGTTGAAAGAAAATCTGGAGATATCAGTTACTCAGAAAAATCAGACACAAAAAGCAGTTGAAACGGCAGAAGCCTTATTACTGGAAAAAAAACAACAGGAAGCTGCTGCCACCCCGCTACTGGAAAAGGCATTGCAACTGGATGTATTACTAAAAGAAAGAAACGAATTGATAACGAACCAGGAAAAAGAACTGGAAAATATCACCAACCGATACCAACTCCTGGTTAAACAACTGGAAGCCTCAGAACAAAATATGGCTTCCATTAGCGAAACCATTTCAAAACAAGCAGCATGGCAGCACGCTAACCAACAACGGGAAACAATAGCCGAGAATGTAAACCTAATCGTCTCCAAGCTGTCAGACGCAATCACATTTATTCAAGACGCCACCCAAAAGGACAACAACATAGCGACGGAGCAAAAAGAGATAGAAAAGCTTACAACAGAAAAAGCCACCCTGCAAACACAACGGCAAAATAGCCAAAAAGAGACGGAAGCAATTTCCGGCGAGTTCAACAAGCTTTCCGGTGACATCCAGGCAACCAATATTGACCAGCTTGAAACTGATTTGAGGACAACAGAAAACGCTATTGAAAATTATCGGCAAGCCGCCGAAAGCTGGAAAAATTTATACCGGTGGGTTACAGAATACGACTTGCAATATAAAAAGCTTAATGATTATCGATCTCAGCGACAGGAAATTGAAACGCTGTTAAAGAAAGCAAATGAGGAATTGAAAACAGCCCAAACGAAAAAACAAACTTCAGAAGAACTACTGAAAAATGCTTTATTACAGGCCTCTGAAAATATTGAACGGCTTCGGGATACACTTGAGGATGACAAACCATGTCCCGTATGTGGCAGCACAGAACACCCCTACTCAAAACACCACCCAGCGCTCCAAAGTGTATTAAAAACCCTGGAAGAAGCACATGCATCCAACGAAAAATTATACAGCGATGGTCTCAAAACATTCAGTGCCATTCAGCAAAAGTCCGCAGAAACAGAAACCCGGATTCGGGAAACAGCAGAAGGAATTGCTGTTACGACAGAAAAATTAAATTATTGTCGCAATGATTGGAACAAACATCTTATTCAAGATGATAATTTTCCAAAAGACGACGCCGGTAAAACCGACTGGCTGGATCGACAACTGCAAACACAACAACAACAGAAATTAGCGCTACAAGGGCAATTCGATGAAGTGCAAGCCAAACGAAAAAAACTGGAAAACATCCAGGAGCGATTAATAACAATACAAAAAGAAACGAATCATATTATCAACGAAGAAAAGGATGCGGAACGGCTACTTTCATCCGCCACTGAAGCAATAAGCAGGCTGCAGCAGGAGAAACAAAAACTGGCGGCGCAGTTGGCTACAATAGAAGAGCTATTATCACCTTATTTCTCTGGCAGAGAGTGGGTAGACAACTGGAAATCAAACCCCGTGCATTTTGTCCAACGAATAAAAGATTTTGCCAGTCAGTGGAAGATTAACAAGGAAACCAAAGAAAAAGCAGAACGGGATCTTAGTATACTTTCTGCAGCGATTGAAAAAGAGAAGATCATATCTGCTGAGGAGAAACAAAATATAACGGCAAAACAAAACACCCTTGAAGCTATTCGTTCGGACACAAAAAAAATACAGTCAGAACGGTTTCAAATATTCGAGGGAAACCCTGTTAAACAGGTGGAGCAAAGCCTGGAGGCTGCGGTAATATCAGCGGAAAACGTTGTAACTGATAAGAAGAAAGAACTGGAACAATTGAGGAACAGCTATACCCGGCTCACTACACAATTAGAAGAACTCTCAAAAGCATCCGGGCAGCAAGAGAAACAACAAACAATATACGAAGAACAGATTGTCTCATGGCTGGATCATTACAATCACCAAAACAGCACAAAGCTTAGCGTCGGGCAACTGGAAACGTTGCTTACACATACAATAGAATGGATGGAGCAGGAGCGTCATGCATTAAAGGGTATAGAAGACCATGTTACCCGTACCCATAGTGTTTTTGAAGAACGAAAACGAACGCTCACACAACATGGTCAAAAACGCATGTCTGACAAAACTGTCGATGCGTTAATCCAATTGAGCAATACTGTCGATTCCAAACTCACTAAAGAAAAAGATCAGCTTAATGAAGTCCGGTTACGACTACGGCAAGACGAAGAGAATAGAAAAAAAGCCGGGCGGATACAAAAGACTATTAACGACAAATTGGAGCAAGCTGAAAACTGGAGTAAACTCAATGAGCTCATAGGCTCCGCCGACGGAAAAAAATTTCGCCAGGTAGCGCAAGAATACACACTGGAAATTTTGATTGCCTATGCCAACGAACAGCTTAATAGCCTGTCAAAACGATACTCATTGCAACGAATACCCGACTCTTTGAGTTTGCAGGTTATAGACAAAGATATGGGCGATGAAATACGAACTATATACTCTTTATCTGGCGGCGAATCGTTCCTTGTATCACTAGCCCTGGCATTAGCATTGGCATCCTTTTCTTCAAACCAGGTTCAGGTAGAATCACTTTTTATTGATGAGGGCTTTGGTTCCCTGGATCCTATCACGCTTACCACTGTAATGGATGCCCTGGACAGGTTACACAACCAGGGGCGGAAAGTAGGTGTTATTTCTCACGTAGAAGAAATGACAGAAAGAATTCCGGTCCAAATACGAGTGATGAAACTCTCCAACGGAAGAAGCAAAGTAGATACTGACAGTAAGTTTCCGTTGTTTTAAAAAACTCAGCCTGCCTCTTTTATTTTTACATAGAAATTCCGGTCCGCGCGAAAGTCAGCCGTCCCTTTATCTTTAGACTTCAGTGTTTTCCATTGAGTGGTTGGTTGTAGCCATTTTGTGCCAAAAAAATTAATTTTCAGCGGCATATCAAAACCCTCCACCACATTTGTCCAGCGGTAGCTCAACTTTTTGCCTTTGATCTTATACTCTAGAACGGGAACCTGGGTAGTACGGAGATATTGGTCAAAAACTTTCGAGAAATCTATCCCGGATTTTTCGCTGATATAATTTTCAAGATCTTTACCATCAATTGTCTGATGATAAAACTCATTATTCAACCCACGAAGAATATTTCTAAAAGTCGAATCGTTGCTGATAATCTGGCGTATCAGGTGTACCAGGTTCCCCCCCTTGTAATACATATCTCCCGACCCCTCCTGGTTTACGCCAAAAGGTCCTTGTATTGGCATATCGTTCTGTATGCGCTTTTGGGTACCGACTACGTAATCGTTTCCGGCTTCAATACCAAACTTACAGGTAGTAAATAATGTTTCCGAATAATTAGTAAAACTTTCATGTACCCACATGTCGGCTACATCATTGGTCGTAATATTATTACCGAACCATTCATGTCCACTCTCATGCACCAGAATAAAATCCCACTTCAGCCCCCAACCACTCTCAGAAAGGTCGTTGCCAAGATAGCCGTTCGCAAACTTATTTCCATAGGCAACAGCGCTTTGGTGTTCCATTCCTAAATGTGGTGATTCCACCAACTTGAATCCATCTTCATAAAACGGATAGGGTCCAAACCAATGCTCAAAACATTGTAACATTTCTGCGGCTTGTACAAATTGTTTTTGGGCTTTTTCCAGGTTGTAGTCCAGCACCCAATAATCACAATCCAGGTTTCCCTTTTCACCTGCAAATGTTTCATGCCAGTGTGTGTATTTGCCGATATAGGGAATAATATTGTAGTTATTGATCGGATTGACTACTTCCCAGGTATAAGTGGTAGTCCCATCATTGTTATTTGTTGTATTCTTCAATCGTCCGTTTCCTACCGCTACCAGCGAATCCGGTGTAATGATATTCAACAATGTATGATCAGGTTCGTCACTCTGGTGATCCTTACAAGGAAACCAAACGCTGGCACCCAGTCCCTGGCAGGCTACACTGATCCATGGATTACCCTTGTCATCCTTGCTCCAGATAACACCGCCATCCCATGGTGGACGAATAGCCGGGCGAGGAATGCCGGAATAGTAAACCATAACCTTACCTGTAGAGCCTACCATTTGTCCGGGCGTTGTTTTTACAAAATAAACATTCCCTTCCCTGCGATATCCCAGTTGGTTACCTTCAAACAAAACGCTGTCAATGTTCAAGCCTACCTGCAGATCTATCTGCATTTCAGCAGCAGGTGCTGAAACTATTTTATAAGATATCTGGTTGCTACCTAAAAGGCTCTTTTTATTAAAATCAAAATAAACGGTAAGATTATACTCAGTTACATCCCACCAAGCCCGCTCAGGGGTAATGGAGCCACGAAGGGTATCTGCACGGGCAAACTCATGTTTTTGACTGAGGGGTTGGGCAATAAGGCCCTGACAGATTAACCCCAATAATATAAAGAAAGATAATTTCACAAAGTTGTTTTTAATGTCTAACAGGTCTCACAAAGATCATTATCAATTCCCATAATATTAAAATTTAGATTTTCTACCAAAAAATTCTTTGGGCATCCATTTTCTAATACTCGATTATGAATACAAAAAGCGCCGGTTGCAGATTGCAACCGACGCTTTTTCAAACAGGAGGTTCTAATAATTAGGATTCTGTTGATCTTTTAATGTAGGATTCCTGTTAATCTCTGATGCTGGAATAGGCCACAAGAATCTGTAGTCACTATATTCAATCGCAGCACGAGCTGGCACCAACATTGGCCGACTTGTTACATCGTAATCGGTTCCATCACCCGCTAATTGAGTTGGATTAATTTTAGCTGGGATTCCACCGGTACCATATGTTGCATCCAGTGCCAGTCTATGAATATCAGGCCAACGTCTACCTTCTGCACAAAACTCAACTCTCCTTTCATTTAAAATCGCCAATATTAAGTCTGCTGGAGCAGTAGTGAATTTTTGATCTTCGGGAACAGAACGATCGCGAACAGCATTTAGTAAATTGAAGGCTTCTGAAGAAGTGTTATCCAACCGTGCATACGCTTCCGCAACATTCAGCAACACCTCTGCATATCTGATGATGGGAGTCCAATCAGACCTTGTTGCATACTCTCTATACTTATAAGTAAAGAAGTACTCGGCGTCTTGTGTTGTCTGTTGAACTAATAAACCACTTCTTCTTCGATCTCCTGTCACCCAAAAGGATGCATTATACAAATTTGGGCTTATTGCAACGAGTCCTCTGGCGGAAGAAGAAGCAGGACCAAACATTTGTGGAAGTGCCCCATTTGATCCTCCGTTAGAAGCAGCGCTATTAGCTATAGAAAAAACAGATTCTGTGTTATTTGAATAATTTGAAAAGGGAGTTGACGGATCTGTTTCCAGTTTAAAATTTCCAATGGGACTCGAAAAAGGAGCAGATGCCGTTCCTAGTTTTGTACCTTCGTCAATAACTCCATCCCAATCCTTCATGTGGAGTTTAACCCTCGTTTTTAAAGCTATCGCTGCTCCTTTATTTGCCCGGGATATTCCTCTGGCATGTATAGCAGGTAAGTTCTGTTCTGCCCAATCTAAATCATCCAAAATCTTATTGTAGGATTCCTGAACAGTTCCACGCCCCAAACTGATGCCTTCGTCTACAGCTTCTGGAGTGGATGTAGCTTTATCCCGATATGGTATGCCTACTTTATCTCCATTTCCATCAGCATAGGGTCGTGAAAAATGCAGTAGAAGCTCATGGTGTGCCAAGGCTCTCAAAAAGCGCCCTTCTCCTTCATACCTATTTGCTATTTCTTGATCCAAAATGCCATTTTGCCCAGCTGTCCTAACTCCTTCAATCAAAATATTAGCTTGATTAATCAAAGCATACAATTGTTCCCAATGATTCACATTGTTAGCGGATGTTGTACTATATGTGGACTGATAAGTAAACGCATAAAACTGTTGAAGATTAATCATGTCTTCGCCCCGCATTTCTGCCTGTTGTATAGAAGCTCCTCCAAAAGGATAACCTCTTCCTGCTACTAACCCCGTTCCTGGATCATATTGCCCTACAGCAGCCTTTTCATATACACCATTTGCAACCAATTCTACACGTTCAGGATCTTCGAATGCTGTGCTTTCAGAAAATGCGTCTAAGGGACTCAATTCTGTAAATTTCTGGCAAGAGTTTAGCAAAAAGCTAATGCCCAAAACAATCAGAAGTTTTCCACTTGATATAATATGTCTATTAGTATTGTTTCTCATTTTTATTAAAATTTAGCTTTTAAAAACTAACATTTAATCCTAATGTAAATGTTCTCGGTAATGGGTTTGTATTATAGTCTAGTCCTGGGGTATTATTAGTAGTAACACTGTTAGACAACTCTGGATCCAACCCTTTATATTTCGTAATAATGAAAGCATTTTGTACCTGCGCATAAACCCTAGCACTGCTAATCATTATGGTTGATAACACATTTTTAGGGATTGTGTAACCAAAAGAAATGTTCTGAGCTCTGAGGAAATCTCCCCTTTCTAAGAAACGGCTATTCAAATTACCGTTTTGATTTACGAAATTATCTTCACCATAGTACAACTTTGGAACACTGGTCTCTTGCCCTGCAGTAGTCCATCTATCAAGAAGTTCTTTTCCACCATTCATAAATTTCAGATTATTTAAGGACTCCTGACGGGTGATGTTGTAGACCTTATTGCCTCCTGAAAAGGTTAAAAATATACTCAGATCCAATCCGCGATAAGTGAATGTGTTATTAAACCCTCCAAACCATGTCGGGTTACCTATTCCTAATATTCTCTTATCACTAAATGTGAGCGCACCAACCACCTTATTAGCTGTATCTGTTGGATTAGCAGGATCGTACCGATAATACTTATACGTATCCCAATCAGCTTGAACTAAATAGTCTGTTTTTGAGTCCACATCCGTTTTGTACCACAGCGGATTACCATTTGCTGGATTTACGCCTGCATATTCATAACCAAAGAACTCACCGATAGAATTTCCAACTCTGGTGACGTTATATGAGTTAATGATATCAGCATTGTTATTAGAAAGCTTCAGTACCTGGTTTTTTACAAACGTGAAATTCAGCGTACTATTCCAACTAAAATTAGGTTTTTGGATATTGGTTGTAGAAATCGCAAATTCAGCTCCCTGATTGGTCATGTTTCCGATATTAGTAGCAAAAATGTTTTTCGGAACACCTAATGATGGTGCTGTTGGAGCATCAAGAATTAGATTGTCTATGTCATTTTTAAAGTAGTCTCCGGTGAATGTCAATCTATTAGCAAACATAGAGAGGTCAATACCCACATTTATTTTTTTGCTGGTTTCAAAACGTAGTAGGGGGTTACCCATTCTGTCGTATTGAACACCGCTCGATGCTCCATAAAGGACAGGACCGAAAGTACCAGCATAAGGGAAGTTTCCAATTTCGACATTCCCTACCTCAGCATAACCTCCACGGATTTTCATATCATCAATGAAGGTGACAGTATTCATAAAGTTTTCTTTAGATATCCGCCATCCCACTGATACCCCGGGAAGTGTTGCACCTTGTCTGCCCCACGGTAATGAAGAAATTTTATCATTACGCAGAGTAGCAGATAAAAGATATTTATCCTGGAAAGAATAATTGGCTCGTGCGAAATATGACAAAAATGCCTTTTGAGTATACCCACCATCATAAAACTGATTAGCCAATGTATTCGAAATTATATTTCCATTCTCTCCAAAGAAGACATTAGATAGTCCTGTTCCTGAACCGCCAAACCATCTTTCCTTTGTTTTCTGTACTTCTTGTCCAGCAACCAAGTTTAAGCTATGTTGCCCAAATGACTTCGTATAATCAATTGTGTTTTGCCAATTATATCGAAATAATGGGTTGCTACGCTGATCCACAATACCACCAGAACCCCTACCATCTCCATGCTTTGGATTATAGTACCAGAAATCCTCAACGCTCAAATAATTTATCCCAATCTGAGTGCCAATATTCAGACCATCAATAATTTTAACTCGAGCAAAGGCATTACCCGACAAATTAAGTGCTTGAGATTTGAAAACATTGTGATCTAGTACATAAATGATATTCGTGTAGTTGTCATCAATTTGAAGCCCATTTACACCGCGTCCAAGTCGCTGGTTGTCTTCACTTAAATTATAGGTTCCATCTGCATGTCTGGCTACAACGTTAGGAAATGCTCTTATCGCATTACCAATATTGCCAGATAACGCATTTGTTCCGGTATTCAAACCGTTATTTGTATTATGTGTTGCTGCAATATTAGCACCAACTGTTAGATAGTTATTTAACGCTTTTTGCTCTATTTTAGCTCTAAGATTGTATTTGTTAAGGCTATTGGAAACAGTTATACCATCCATATCAGTATACCCCAAGGATAAAAAGTAATTTGTTTGATCTGTAGCACCACTTACAGATAGATTGTGGCTATGCTGAAATGCCCTCCGTAAAACTAAATCCTGCCAATCTGTATCAACTCCCGACGGGTCGCGATGAGCATAGTCAACCTCATTGGGATCCGTATTCTTAATTTTCTCATTGGCGATTGTTACAAATTCATCCGCATTAAGTAAATCAAAACGCTTGGAGGCATTTGCCCATGCAAACCAACTGTCATAGGACACACGGGCTCGCCCTTGCTTTCCACGTTTCGTTGTTATCAGGATTACACCATTAGCGGCCCTAGATCCATATATTGCAGTGGCAGCTCCGTCTTTTAGAACGTCCAACGTTTCAATATCATTAGGGTTAATGTCAGATAAAGGATTGTACGGTGTTGCGGTTCCCTGATTGTTAGAAATATAGGGAACTCCGTCTATCACATATAATGGTTCAGATGTATTTGAAATTGAGTTCGTTCCTCTGATTCTAATGCGGGCAGCCTGTCCAAGAATTCCACTCGGAGTGGATGCATGCACACCCGTAACCTGCCCGGCAAGATATTTATCTACGCTGGGAACCGCTACTGTGCTTAATAATTCTCCTTTGACGGTAGCCACAGAGCCTGTGAGATCTTTTCGCTTTTGAGTACCATATCCTACAACAACAACTTCCTGCAAACTGGATTGGCTATTTTGGAGTGTAACTGTAATCTCCGACTCGGCGCCTATAAGTACTTCTTTGGACTCAAAACCGATATAAGTAAATACTAATAATGTAACTGACGAAGGGACATCTATTCTGTAACGTCCCTCGTTATCAGTCTGAACTGCAGTTGTCCCTCCCGCTACAGTGACTCCGGATAAAGGACTGCCATCTGTTTCATCCAATACTTTCCCGATAATGGTTCGGGTTTGGGCGAACACTACTGCACTAAAAAGCAATAGCATCGCCGTTAGCGATACAAGTTTTCTCATGTTTTAATTGTTTTATTAACGTAAATCAAATATAGCCAATCACGCCAGATATTAAATATATGTTAATTAACTATATTATAAATAAGACAGAACCTAAACTTAAAATGCTGCTTGGGATTTAAACAAAAACCCCACTGAGCGTGGGGAATCAATTCAGTAAAGTCAATACATTGACTTTGGGATTGGACACAATTAAGGATTCCGATACAAAAGTAGTTGGTTGTCCAAGGTGCCTAGCGGTTCGGTTCGCTGGATTTTAAAACAGGTGCGGGTTTTTCTAGTATTAGACGATGTTATTCAACAGATAAGGTTTTCCAAAATAGAAAAGTTGATTGATATTGGATTTTACTACCTTTTTTCAATAGATTTGGATTTCAACTTTTTTAGGACGGTTTTTGGATTTTGGATGGTTGGAGGCATGATTTCCTCATCAATCAACTTCATAACAAAGATACTCACTAGTTATCCACTACACAAGAGCATTTTTCCCCAATTTTTTTAGATGTTTTTAACACTTATAGGTTAGGGGAATTACTGCACTGGAAATAGTGTAAATACGATAAAATAATATAAAAAGTTAAAAATCAACAAATTATTACTTAGCCAAGGCCTGAATAATATCGTACTTTGTTATTATATAGTATGCATCGCTCTCATCCTTGCTTAACACTGCTCCGTTGTCTTTGTTAATAAGTTTCAACAACCGCTCTACCTGCGTATCAAAAGCAACTTCCGGGTACGGACTTTCCATCACTGCTGATACCGGCTGCGCCTTCAAATCGGGACTTTGAAATAGTTTTTCAAACAAACCGCCCTCAGATACTGACCCCTTCTGTTTACCATCTTCCATCACCGGTATATTTTCAATGTCATATTTGCGCATCAGCTCAAAAGCTTCGGCTACTGTTTGGTCCGGTGTTACCGTAATGATAGGTTGATTTCTTCCCAACACGATATCTCTGAAAGACTTTACTTCGATAAACCCGCGTTCCAGCATCCACTGATCATTATATACCTTGCCCACATACCGGCTGCCATGATCGTGAAGCACACACACTACTACATCCTCTTTTTTCAGCTTCTCCTTTAGTTGCATTAACCCTTGTAAACAACTGCCTGCACTGTAGCCACAAAAAAGTCCCTCTTCCCGCGCAAGCCTCCTGGTCATAAGGGCTCCATCTTTATCTGTCACCTGTTCAAACCAGTCAATCACGCTCATATCGAAGTTAGCCGGTACAAAATCTTCTCCGAATCCCTCTGATATATAAGGATGTACTTCATTCATATCAACTTCTCCGGTACGAAAGTACTTCGTCAAAAGGGAGCCATACGCATCAATTGCCCATACCTGTATATCGGGATTCTTTTCTTTCAGATACATGGCAGTACCCGTAACCGTACCCCCAGTGCCTGCGGTGGAAACAAAATGCGTGATTTTCCCATCTGTCTGCTGCCACAATTCCGGACCAGTCGATTCATAATGTGCCAAACGGTTAGCCAGGTTATCATACTGGTTACACAAATAGGCACCCGGAATTTCTTTCGTCAACCGCCTGGCAACAGAGTAATAGCTGGCAGGATCATCCGGCTCCACATTCGTTGGGCACACTATCACTTCCGCCCCCAAGGCCTTTAGTATATCGAATTTTTCTTTTGATTGTTTATCTGTGGAAGTAAAAATGCATTTATATCCTTTCACTACCGCCGCTAAGGCCAGCCCCATTCCTGTATTGCCCGACGTGCATTCAATAATCGTTCCTCCCGGCTTTAGCTTGCCTTCTTTTTCCGCTACTTCTATCATTTTAATCGCCATCCGGTCCTTAATAGAGTTGCCCGGATTGAAATAGTCAACTTTTGCCAACACCGTACACGGTAAATCTTTCACAATGGCATTCAACTTTATCAAGGGGGTATTACCAATCGTTTCCAGTATATTGTTTTTTATATCCATCGTCTCAAAGTTTGTTTAAAGTATTTGTTACCTGATTACTTCTCCCCCTTCAAAATCTGCAGTGCTTTTCTGATAACCGGGTCACTATTATTCATCACCTCAAAATAGCCTTCGTTTCTCCATTGCTGCCGGGCTAATAAACCTTTTATCCTTTGTTCCAACATCTTCTTTTCTGCCACTGGGATTCCATCCAATGATACACCATCTTTCTGCGCAAAAATGACAAACGATTTCCATAAGGTCTCGTCTATAAAAAAGCCCTTGTCAAAATCGGAAGGATTTAGAAATAGCTTGAATTTTTCCTGATTGTCTACATAGTACCGATAAACAAAATTACTAAGCGTATTTTTTTCGTAAAGTTGGGTTATTGTGGTGCTGATGGCTGTAGTATCAATGCCAACAAACACATCTGGCATTACACCTCCACCCCCATATACCGTTTTACCACCTGGGGTGATGAATGCTTTTCCTTTCTCTGTATGATTACTATCTGCATTCAACAGGGAGCCATTGTGATAACGGTTTATCAATTCTCCATTATAGTTTTCTCTTCCATTATCGTATGCCTTCTGGATAGACCTTCCCAACGGTGTATAATAACGGGCAATGGTAAGTCTCAATGCACCGCCATCACTCAGGTTGTACTGCTCCTGCACCAACCCTTTTCCAAAGGAACGCCTTCCCAACACTTCTGCCCTATCCCAATCCTGTAGTGCCCCTGTCAATACTTCGCTGGCAGATGCGGACCCCTCGTCAATCAATACAATCAGTTTGCCCTCCTCAAAAATGCCTTCCCGTTTCGCCTTGTACTCTGTCTTATCGATGTGCCCACCCTGTGTATACACGATCAGCTTGTTATCACTCAAAAATTCGTCCGCTATCTCCACCGCTTCCTGTAATATTCCACCGCCATTTCCCCTCAAATCCAGGATGAGGTTTTGCACGCTTTTTTCTTTTAATACCTGCATAGCTTCCATAAACTCTTCGTAAGTAGTTTCCGAAAATTTATTGAGGCGTATATAACCGGTAGTAGGCTGTATGAGGTAGGAAGCATCAAGAGAAAAAAGCGGAATAACGCCCCGGGTAATGTCAAAGGTTTTCCGTTCTTCTCCCCGCAACACTTCTACGTTTACCTTAGAGCCTCTCAACCCTCGTAATAATTGTCGTACTTTGTCATTCGTAATACCAACACCTGCTACCAAGGAATCATTTACCTTCAAAAATAAATCGCCGGATTGTAGCCCCGCCTTTTCCGAAGGACCTCCCTTTAAAACAGTAATCACATTTATGGTATCGCTGAAAATATTAAACTCTACTCCAATACCTTCAAATTTTCCGGCAAGATCTTCATTTACCATCTGCAGGTGACTGGCAGGTATAAAAGTGGAATGCGGATCAAGATGCGACAACATTTCTTCTATGGCCGCATCTGCAAGGGTATCCGTTTTTACCGGATCAACATATCTGCGTGAAATGAGATCGAGTACTTCCTGCACTGTACTTTTTTTGTCGGATGAAAAGAAACGAGCGGTTACCGGCATCTTTTCTCTCATCTTATACCCTAAAAACATCCCGATAATCATCACAAAAGAAAAAATCAATGGCAACCAAAGCTTCAACTTATTATTACTCATTCGTCTCTGTTTGTATAGTATCTTTGAAACGCGAATTTCACAAAATAAGTTCAATTAATACTTAATGTCCTCCGTTAAATTAATCGCCGACAGTGGCGCAACAAAGGCTGAATGGTGCATCGTAAAAAACAGAACCCAAAAAACAGTATTTACACAGGGGATTAGCCCTTATTTCCTGGATAGCGATCAAATTGCCGCTATTATTGCGACAGAACTGTTGCCCTCTCTTAAAGACACACATATCGACGAGATATTCTATTACGGTACCGGATGCATCAACCCTGCAAACAGTCGTATTGTCAAAAAGGCTCTACAAAAAACCTTCCCGGGCACTTCCACAATAGAAGTAACCCATGACGTGATGGCTGCAGCAAAAGCCTTGTATGGAGACACCAAGGGCGTGGCCTGTATATTAGGCACTGGTGCCAGTGCCTGCTTTTACAATGGAAAAAAAATTACCGACAACCGTCCCGGTTTGGGTTATGTTTTAGGTGATGAAGGCAGCGGAGCCTACCTGGGTAAAAAAGTACTGCAGTATTACTTGTATCAAACTTTTGACGGCGACCTCATGGATGCGTTTGCGGCTCACTTTAATGTTGATAAAAATGCAATACTTGATAATGTATACAAAAAGCCGCTTGCCAACCGATATCTTGCTTCCTTCACTCCTTTTCTATCGCAAAATCGGGGACACTATATGATTGAAAACATACTGGAAGACGGTATCAACGACTTCTTTTTTCATCACATCTGTAAATTCAAAGAAAGCTGGACCTCTCCTATCAGTTTTGTTGGTGGGGTAGCGCATCATTTTAAAGATGTCATAATGGAGCTTTGTCATGTATACGAATTTACACCCGGAAAAATCCTAAAAAACCCAATGGAAGGGCTTGTTGCTTATCACAAATAACAGACAGCAAAAACTTCATTTATGTCTTTTACAAAAATAACGGAAGAACCGTCCCTCTATCGCCACCTCGAAAAAATGCCGGTGATCGAAATACTCAGCCACATCAATGCTGAAGATAAAAAAGTGCCGGATGCCATCGAAAAAATAATTCCGGACATAGAAAAACTGGTTATAGCCGCTTCGGATAAAATGTTGGCGGGCGGTCGATTATTTTACATTGGTGCCGGCACAAGTGGTCGATTGGCAATCGTAGATGCCAGCGAGTGTCCTCCTACTTTCGGAGTACCACCTACGCTGGTGGTTGGTATTATCGCCGGCGGAACAGAAGCGATGACGCAGCCTGTTGAGTTTGCAGAAGACAGCCTGACGCAAGGGTGGGAGGATCTGCAACAATACAAGGTATCAGACAAAGATGTTGTGATTGGCATTGCTGCCAGTGGCACCACCCCCTATGTAATTGCGGCATTACAAACCTGCCGACAACATGGTATTGTTACCGGATGTATTACCAATAATCCCGGGGCGCCGCTTACAAAACATGCAGACTTTCCAATAGCAATAGCAGTTGGACCAGAATTTATAACCGGCAGTACCAGAATGAAAAGCGGTACATCACAAAAACTGGTGTTAAATATGATATCAACTGCCATCATGATACAACTGGGACGCGTAGAGGATAATAAAATGGTAAACATGCAATTGAGTAATGAAAAACTTTTTGACAGAGGTGCTAAGATGCTGATGGAACAGAGTGGTATAAAAGACTACGAACAAGCAAAAACATTACTCAGCAAATATGGAAGCGTAAAAAAAGCAATGGAACAATTGCAACAGAAATGAAAAGAATCCATAAAAAAAGTCCCTCAAAAAAATGAAGGACTTATTATATGAATGGGCTAGTAAGTAACGGGAATTAAATTCCCGACACAATATTAAAAATAAATTTGACTACCAAGAAATAAATTTGAAAAAAAATTATGCACATTTTCAAACTTTCTTTTGTGGATATCGAAGAGTTCGTTACACGGTAGTCTGATTTTCTATTTTTTAATACAGTTATAAATGAAAGCGTAACAAACATTGTTTTTCGAATTTATAAAATAAGTTTTCAACTGAAATGCGTTGCCGTATTGTGTTTGCAAAGCAGAACAAATAAGCAATGACTTTCCAAATAAGTTACTTTTGTAAAAAGATGAACGACTATGAAGTTTCCCGCCGCTGTTTCAATAGAATGGTTAGCCGCCCTGATTAAAGCAAAGCCAATCGGCAACCTTAACGCTTCTGTAACAGGCATAAATGAAATTCACAGAGTAGAAGCAGGTGATGTAGTATTTGTTGATCATCCAAAATACTATGCAAAATGTATTGACTCGGCTGCTACCTGTATTATTATCAATGCAGAAACAACGTTTCCCCCAAATAAAACACTGCTGATTACAGAACAACCGTTTGAAGCATACCTCACTATTGTTGAACACTTCAGACCATTCAAACCTGCAATAACACCCATTAGTGAATCCGCTGTTATAGGAGAGGGCACAGAACTATTTCCCGGGGTCACCATCGGACATCATACAACTGTTGGAAAAAACTGCATTATCTATCCAAATGTCACTATAATGGATCACTGTGTTATTGGCAATAATGTTGTTATCCAACCGGGTGCCGTGATTGGCTCAGACGCATTTTATTATAACTCCAAAAAAGATCGTGAAGTATGGTTTAAAAAAATGAAAAGTTGTGGTAGAGTAGTTATAGAAGATGAGGTAGAAATTGGTAGCGGATGTACGATAGATCGCGGTGTAACACACGACACCCTGATTGGCAGAGGAACTAAAATAGACAACATGGTACACATAGGGCATGATACAACAATTGGTGCCAATTGTTTGATTGCCGCACAGGTAGGCATTGCAGGCGGCGTAGTCATTGGAAGCGGAGTAACGCTGTGGGGGCAGGTAGGCGTAAATAAAACACTCACCATTGGTGACAATGCTGTTGTATTGGCTCAAAGCGGAGTACCCTCGTCGCTAAAAGGAAATACCACTTATTTCGGATATCCCGCAGAAGAAGCAGGGGATAAAAAGAGAGAATTGGTGTGGATCAAACGAATACCTGAGATTTGGAAAAAAGTAATGAAATAAATTTGAGAGGCTGATTTAGGGATTGCCGGTCTGTCTTAAGATGTAATCGTCATTCCCGAAATCAGCCCTTCCTGCTATATCAGTTTAATTCTCTTGCTCTTCCGGCTCCATATTTTCAATCGCTATGGTCGTAGTGGTATCTGTCACCTCCACCGGCTCTGCAACAGGCTCTATTACGGGCGGCTGTTTTCTCGGTTCGGTTTCAGAATAATCGTAAGGTAGAAAGTCCGCCATTTTTTCCCAGGCCCAATAACCTAATGTTAATACATCTTTCTGATCGTAATAATATCCGTTTTCTTCAATGATGATGCCGTCCGCCAGGTCTAAAATTGAAATTTGAACAGGCGTGTTTGATGGGAGTTTTGCCTCCGTCAAATATGCCTTACTTGGCTTTTCATTAGAATACACCACTCTCAGCTTCCCTGGGAAAAACAATCCCACCCTGGCAAAGTCCAATATGTCAAAATATACGGTGTCATAAGGATTCATAATTGGGATATTTTTACCGCCTTCGTCATCTATCACTTCAATCTTATAACCCGCCTTTCTTAAAGTACTATCTCTATAGGAACGCATAAATTGTAAAACCGATCCGTCGTAGGCTATCTTACGGTTCTTTATCCAACGGGATACCTCTTCATCAGTACCTTCCATTTCTTCATAAAAAGGGAAACCTGTATACAAGGTCTTTTTTTCATTGTACTCATGTATAAAAGAGTCTAACCGATATTTAATAATATACCCCAAGGCCGTATTCCTTATCACGACAACAGAATCCGTGGTTACTTTTAACTGATTCTTTTTTCGACTGAAGAAGAAACGAAGTACCTCCGGATTCTCTATAATACAATCCTTGCTATTGCCTGTTTTGCCAATGAAGTTATCCTTAAGAAAACTACCATATTTTTCCCAACCATTCCTCACTTCGGTGGTGGCCACTATCGATACTTCCTCCATACTCTTCTCCTTCGGCTGCAACACTATCATCAGTGCTTCTGCATCCTGCATATTATTGCTGATGCGCATCACCTGGTTTTCATATCCTGAAAAAGAAACCACCAGGTCATATCCACCATTGTTTAACCGGAGTCCGAATTCACCATCTGCGTTAGTAACTGTTCCGGATGTTGTATTCTGACAAAAAACAGAGGCACCCTGCAAAAATTGGCCGGTGTTACCATCCATTACTTTTCCGGCCACCCGGAACGAACCCTGCGCTAAAAGTGCTGCCGGCAATAACAGTATAAGAATCCAACTCAGTCTATTCATCTGTTCTTATTTAGAATTGTATCGGAATATTTACTTTGTAATGGTGTATTTGTGACGCTGCTAATTACTTACGGTTTAGGAAATAAATGTCAAATGTCCTGCCAGATTACCGTTAGGGCTATATATAATAACATGAATCATCCGGAATTATTGTCTTTGACTATACTCAAGACAATAAGATTCAATGGTTTCATGCAGGGGTCTGTACGAAAACCCTGGTAAAAACTTAAGCAGTTTGCTATTGTTAAAAAATACCTTGCGTTGAGCTGTATCTGCCGTTTCCTTAGTTAGTAGTGGGTCGATACCCGTGAAAAAGTTCTTTATTTTTTCTAAGCGCCATAATAGGGCGGCCATAAGTGCCTGTACTTTTCTATGTGGGGGCTTTTTGCCAAAGGAAGTTGCCATGGCAGAAAATACATCCTTAAATGCCCAGTTTTCGGCACTTAAAATAAAGCGCTCATTGCTGATATCACTTTCCATTAGTAATACCATCGCCTTGGCAGCATCTGCCGCGTCTACAAAACCGCTTACTCCTTCTGTATACCAGGGAAATTCATTCCATGCATTTTTGAATAATGCGGCAGAGCTTTCATTCCAATCTCCCACCCCCAGAATAATCACCGGATTCACAATCACCGCATTCAACCCTTCGCCGATGCCACGCCACACTTCCAGTTCTGAAAAATATTTGCTTCTTCCGTAGCTTGAGTTGTTATTCTCTTCAGACCATTTTGCCTCTTCTGTTATTTCCTTTGCCTCCTGTTTTCTTCCTAAAGCCGATACAGAACTTACATGCACCAGTTTTTTTACACCTGTATTTAAGGCTGCATTTACCACGTTTGCCGTTCCGTCGATATTAGTTTGCATCATCAAATGTTTCTTTCTTGGATTAAAAGAAACATACCCTGCACAATGATATACTTGTTGTGCTTTCTCCATTATTTCCTCCAACAGCACTATGTCGAGAATATCACCTTTTATCCAGTTTATATGTTGGGCATAAGGTTCGTCTGGGATTTCAGAACGGTAAATAGCAGTCACCTCCTTGTTTTGTGCAACAAGTTCTTTGAGTAAGTATCCACCTAATAAACCAGTACCACCGGTAACAAAAATCATCCGGATAATTTTGGGTCAAAGCTATGGCATAGAAGGCGCTCAACAAAGAATAGTTGTGAGGTAAAAGTAGGTTTGCAGGAAGAAGCAGGATGACGATTCGATGCAGTTTAGGGAAAGTTTTTATTTAAACTGCGGACAGGCATTATTTCAAAACTTTCAATCGTTTTTCTTCGATACTTTTTGCGGAAAAAGTATCGAAAAGCCGCCGGGGAATTATTACACCCAATTCCCCGGAACGCCCTGATATGGCTTTTGTGCTACTGTCATTTCGACTATAGTACCCTGAAATTATCGCTTAATCCGGGATTATGCATTAGGATTCTTCTTGGTGTCTATTTTCATGTCAGTATTTTTGACATTCATCGATGTAGATATAATTGCTATAGCTGAGTATACAGTAGTAATGTAGTTGATCGAAGCGGTCGCCAAACGGCCGTACATCGTCTACGCCTGAGGCGAGACAGGTTATGGCGTATGCTTTTGGGTTCGTTTTGCACAAGCAAAAGGAACCCAAAAAATGGTAGAGCGCATAAGATTTATAGCAATTTGCAGGTTATGACTGACTTATGTTTTGTAATAACCAAATAGGTGACGATCAAAAATGGTGGTTATGCTTAAATAATTTAGTCTTTTGCTGACAATTAAAATGTCTATTGCATAAACCGGGTTAATATGAAGCTATTTTTGCTTAATTAAACAGCATTGAATGATTGTTGTTAAGTATAACTAGTCCCATAAAAGAAACAGCCTTCAATATTTCTTGAAGGCTGTTTCTTTTTATAAAGATCTGTAGTAAATTAGGCTAATAAATCCAGCACCGCCTTTCCTTTACCATCGGGTGTAGTATAAAATGGTCGGCCTTCAATTTCGTATTCTGTCTCTGGTGGAATACCAAGTGCATGGTATATCGTTTGATGAACACCTTCTATCTTAATCGGGTTTTCGATTGTTTTACAGGGTCTTTCATCGGCTGTTTTGCCGTATACGAAGCCTCTCTTTATACCACCACCAAACATCAACATAGAACAACCATCTGTAAAATGACGATGCATGCCATAATGTTTCAGTTCCGTTAACACATCAGGTTGGTTTACCTGCTCTTGTACCGTAGCATCTGGTCTGCCCTCTACCATCATATCTCTGCTAAACTCACTAGCCAGTACTATTAGCGTTCTATCTAAGTGCCCGGATTTATCCAAATCTTTAACCAATTGTGCGATAGGACCGTCAATCATTTCCTTCATCCCTACCATACGGGTATGGCCGTTCTCATGTGTGTCAAATCCAAAAAATGGTTCGTATTCAGTGGTAACACTAATAAACCGTGCACCTTGTTCTGTCAATCGTTTGGCTAATAAACAGCCCAAACCAAACCTTCCTGTATTGTAGATATCGTACACTTCTTTAGGCTCCTGGCTCAAATCGAAGGCTTTGGCTTCCGGAGAGTTTAATAACATATAGGCCTGTTCCATAGACCGTTTCAATGATTCCTTTTGATAATCGCTGCCCACTTCACCCACTATGCTCTTGCTAATTAAATCATTATACAAACGATTTCTTTTCTCAAAACGTTTAGCATCCATTCCAATAGGAGGTCTTACACTATCTAATCCCTGGCTCGGGTCAGGCAATAAAAACGGACCAAATTCATTTCCCAGGAAACCGGCAGTATGAAATGCTTTTAGCTCCTCGGCTTCACCTACTGTAAAACGTTGACCAATATTCACAAATGCAGGGATTACCGGGTTTTTCGGTCCCAGTTCCTTAGCTATCCACGATCCCATATGCGGTGCTGCTACTGTCTGCGGTGGTTCGTAACATGTGTGCCAATGGTATTGGTGCCGGCTATGCAAGATGTGTCCCATATCCGCAGCAACGTAGGAACGAATAAGTGTTCCTTTGTCCATTACATTACCAATTGACTGCAACCCTTCAGAAAAATTAATACCGTCTAATACGGTTGGCAAAGACTTAAAAGTACTCAACACTTTATCTCCCTGCATTCCCGGCGTAAAAGGTTCAAACCTTTTAGGGTCGAAAGTTTCGGTATGCGCCATACCACCCGCCATCCATAGTAATATTACAGTATCGGCAGAGGTATTACCTACTGTTTTACTTTTACAACCTGACAGTAGTGAAACAGGTGCACCTGCTGTCATTGCTGCTAACGTAGCAGCACCAGCTTGCTTCAAAAAGTCTCTCCTGTGCCAATGCTTTCTGATATACATATGAAATAATTAATGCTTTTAATAAAAATACTTTAATAAACTGGTATTTGCAACGCTAAAAGATCAGTTGAAACTCAGGATGTAATGTAATAGACCATAAAAAGTCCTGTACACCAGCCTCACTTGGTTTTGCTCCCAATACTTCAACAGCAATTCCCATTTCCTCTCTTTGGGGTAATCTACCTAATGCGTTTCTGTATACCTCAGTAATTAAATCTCTCGAGTCCGGATAATTGGTTCTGTAGTGTTTGGCAGCCCGTTGAATAGTATTATTAAACAATTCTCCATTCGTTAATTCCAACGCCTGTAAAAGATTAGCTTGCGAGGTTCTGCTCGTGCTCACCGTTTCTCTACTAGGTCTTCCCAAAGCTGTTAAATAGGCATCATTTTTAACCAACGCAGCCCTTGCAAAGGGGATATTGTTCTTCAGATATTCCGGGAACACTTTGAACACTATCATACTATCACCATAAACAGGTTGCAAAGCTGTACTTACGGCATCGGTAAATTGTTCACCCGTTAGTCTACGCCTAACCATTCCCGTAAATTGGTAGTCGGGCGCCATTAATACCTCTGGTTCTTTTACACCTACGGAAGGCAATTGATAGGTTTTAGAAGTTAGTATTTGAAACAACAATTTCTTTAGATCCGCACCCTCAGTTTCAAATGTATAAGCCAACCAGTCCAATAAGTCCTGGCTCCAGGGCTCTTTATCCATTACATCTACCGGCTCTACTATGCCCCTGCCCATGGTTTGGGCCCATATGCGATTCACCAATGTACGGTACAATCTGCCGTCTTTTGGTTGTACAAGATAGTCTGCCAGTTGTTTCAATTTCTCCTGCGGAATAGCATTAGAATCAATAGTACCCAATTCCGGATAAATCATTCTCGTTTCTGCCATTTCTCCTGTAGGAATATCACAACGGTTGATCTCTAATGCTTTTTCAGAAAAGATATTGGCAAACCCGTAAGCATCTTTCAGTTTCCAGTCGTCTATAAAGCTATCGTGACAAGAAGCACATTTTAGATTAATTCCTAAAAATACCTGCGCCACATTTTGAGCAGCTTGCATCTGGGTTGTTTGGCTGGAGTTAATATCTCCTCTCCACTCTATTCCTCTTATAAATCCTTGCGATGATTTGTCTGGATTGATAATTTCTTTTACAAACGAATTATACGATTTATTGGTTTCCAGCGATGTGTACAACCAATTAGAAATATCAAATCTTCCACCTGTAATATACCCCGTACCTGTATAATCATTTCTCAATACATCGTTCCAGAAACTTAACCAGTGTTGTGCATAATCGTGATTACGATTGAGAAGCCGTGTTACTAAAGCCTCCCGTTTATCAGCATCTGTTTGTTGCGCAAATAAATCTACCTCTTGTGGTGTAGGTATTAGTCCTATTACGTCCAAGTATACACGACGGATATAGGTTCTGTCGTCCACAACCTCGCCCCATTTTACATTATTCTTTTTGAAGTAAGCATTTACAAATCTATCAATCGGGCTTGTAAGTGCGCCTTCTGCGGATGGAATTTCCGGAAGTCGTGGCGCCAATTCAGCCACCCTGAACAAACTTTTCAACTCACCTTCAGGCCAAGGAGCTCCTTTTCTGATCCAGTAATCCAGTACAGCAATTTCTTCTTTAGTGAGCCCTTTGCCTTTTGCCGGCATGTATTCTTTATGATTGCTGGGCAACAATACTCTCCGCAATAACTCACTTTTTCCCGGATCACCAGGCACCACTACTGGTCCACTCTCACCACCTTTAAAAATATGTTCCTTTCCATCGAGGCGTAAGTCTCCTTTTACTTTTGCTGCACCATGGCAACTGTTACAGCTATGCGCCAAAATCGTCCGAACCTGTAAATTCAACTCCTGTATCTGAACCTCAGTCAGAGGTCCATCGGTTGTAGCCAATACATAATTGCTTTTGGACGCTCCATCGGATGCACCTGATGGCAGCACACTTGTTAAATAGTCTTCGCCGTGGGTAAGCGAAGCCCCGTAATGACCTGCAACCGTAACACCTACCACTGTGAGTGATAAAAGGAAGACTTGTAATTGTCTAGATTTTTTATAATATGCATAACTGGTGAAACCAGCCAATACCATAGTGGCGATGCCTGTCCATTGATGGATATCCTTAATTGCACCACCGTAGTCCTCATTTTCTGCAAGCATCAGACCTACTATTACTGCCATCACAGAAGATATTGCCCCCATAACCACTACAGACCTGATAGCGTCATGGTAGCTTTTTTTCTTCCTGGCTATTATCTCCATTATTAGTGCTACCACTAATAATCCAATAGGAAAATGTACAATCATTGGATGTAGTCTGCCTAAAAAATTCCATAACCAAAAAGTAGATTGACTGCCTTCTGCAAAAACAGGCGAAGAAAGGATAGCAAAAACAAAAACTAATGTCAATGATTTAAAACGCCTCAACAAAATGTCGATTAACGGACGAAACATCTTCAAAGAATTTAACTGGGCGGGCAACCGCATAAGTGTGAAAAAATTGAACCCTAAATGTAAGCCATTTATAGTAGTTAACCGTCCTGTACAATCCCACCAATATGGCTAAAAAGCCAACAATATTTAAGCCTGCACAAGCTGACATGGGAAATGGCGGTTTTATGGAGCGATTTATAGATACTTTTTCCGCGAAAAGTATCGAAGAAAAATAAACGTATGAATCGAAATCCTGGCTGTAATATTACTAAAACAAAATATAGGTTTAACCATTCCTTTCTTTTACTGATCATACCAATCAAACGCTCTAATTGCAGGAACAAATTTGAAAATCAATGATCGCTATTCTTGTTCAGTGATCAGCTTATACAAAAGTTTCTCATATACTTTTGTTCCGTCCAGCAGTTGCTGCATTGTAATATGTTCGTTACTGTTATGAAAAGAAAGTAGTTGCTCATGGGTAAGTTGTACCGGAGTGATTCCGTATACAGGTACGCCTTTTTGTCGCAGAAAATTATTGTCGCTATGCGCTGGAGACATCACGGGCAACACTGCACTTCCTTCATACACTTCTTTCAACGCTTCTTTGAATGTTGTGTAAAATATATCACCTCCCGAAACAGGAGCGGATGGTGTTTCTTTTAATACCTTAATTTCAATTTGAGAATTTTGCAGCGTTTCTCTTATGCCTGCAATAAACTGTTGTGGATCCGTATCGGGTAACAATCTGCAATCCAGTAAAGCTTCTATTTCCTGTGCGATCTGATTTGTTTGCAGCGCAGCTGTATTAATATTCGTTACGGTAATTGTATTGGTTAAAGTTGATTTCACCAGTGGATTCTGGGTAAGCACCCGTTTAAGAAATGGCTTGAAAAAAGTTGGATGTTTTAATGCTATTCTGCGCAGTCCTTTTTCATGTTTTCCTATTGTCTTAAAAAAGGCAATGGTAGTCTCATTGAAGTTAATTTTTTCGGGTCTGCTTATCAGTTTGTTTAATGCCAGAGTCATTTCTTTGTTGGCATAGGTTTGCGGTGGCACAGAACCATGACCCGACGTCTGCATTGCAAGGCTCAGCCTGATCCATAACGCCTTCTTTTCCGAAACAGATACACAATAAAACGGTTGCTCAGGTTTGCTGCGCGAAAGCTGAGATACACCAGTGCCGCCTTCTCCAAAGGCCACTACGGCATTCAATTCGTCAAAATGATTTTCAACGGTGCTTATAATGCCGCTGTTATCCGATTCCTCACCGGACACACACAAAAGAGTAATATTATATGGCAGCCTGTTATCCCCTGCAAGCTGACGGATTTTGTCTATAGCAAGCAACTGCATAACAGCTACCCCTTTTAAATCAATAGCCCCTCTTCCCCAAACTTTATTTTCGGCAATCACTCCGGCAAAAGGCGGGTATCTCCAACCGGCTTCTGTGCCCTCGGAAACAACATCAATGTGATTCAAAAAAACGATATTAGGCAGCCTGTCAGAAAGTGGATATAATGACGCTGCAAAATTGTAATCATTTTCTCCTGAAGCCAGCTCTTGCACTACCAATCCTTTTTCCTGGCATATGTTTGCCAGAAACTCCCCTGCTTCTCTTTCTGTACCGCTGATTGATTTCTTTTGAATATACTCGCTCAACAGTGTTGCCGACTCAGGAATTATATCTGGCGGTTGACTATAGCCTGCCAAAAAAGCCGACATGCCCATTAAAAGAAACATGCATCTCCAAAAACCTAACAGCCTCATTTGTCTCATGATAATTTTTAATAATTATTGGATGCGTGGCACGGGAATTTAGCAAGTCGTTTTCCAAATACGAAATTATCCAATCTTAACGAAGATTTAGGCGATTTCTTGTTGTATCTCCTTAAAATAAAACCTATTACCTATTTTTTGCGGTTCTATACAAAAGTGTTCCCAAAACAGCAAAGAATAGAACACCCAATAGCTGATACCCCAATGCTCCACCCAGCAGATCACTGATTACCGGTTCCATATCCAGTTTTTTAAGCCATTGAGCAACTGTGCCATTCACCGTGAGAATAGCAACCATAACACCGGCCAAGGCACCGCCTGCCACAAGTCCTGTTGCAAACAGATTCCCGTTGCTCAAATCTTCATCTTCGGGCTCTGCCGCATCGTCCTTTCTTCTCCTTTTCCAATCGATCAATCCTCTGATTGCTCCGCCGATAAAAATAGGCAGTGTAGTTGCCAGTGGCAGATAGAGTCCAATGGCGAAAGATAGTGCCTTTATTCCGCACAACTCTACAACTATAGCAATAAATACACCCACCAACACATACTGCCAGTCAAGGTTAAACGATAATACGCCCTTAATAAGCGTTGCCATCAGTGTTGCCTGCGGAGCCGCGTAAGTAGTTTGACCAATAGCATGGTGGATGCCTTGTTCCAGCATCTCCGGAGTGGGTGTATCCAGCAATTTAATAGTCAGCCCTATGGCAACTGAAGAAACAATTGCCCCGATAAACAATGCCAGTTGTTGGTACCGCGGCGTTGCACCAACAATAAAACCGGTTTTTAAATCCTGCGAAGTGGCCCCGGCGTTAGCAGCCGCAATACATATCATTCCACCCACCACCAATACCATCGGCTCGTATGCCTGACCCGTCCAACCAACAGCGATGAAAATGAGGCAGGTACCCAGAATGGTAGCTATTGTCATGCCAGAAATGGGATTGTTGGAGGAGCCGATAAGTCCAACAATACGGGAAGATACGGTCACAAACAAAGCACCAAACAATACGATCAGCAACCCAACCAACAACCGGCTGAAAATACTCTCCCCTGGTATAAAAGGTAATACTGAAACTATTATTATCAGCCCAAGACAGCCCCAGCCTACTACTTTCAAACTCAGATCCCTTTCTGTTCGTGGCACTGTTACACTATCGGTATTAGTTCTATTTAAAGTTCCAAGGCTTCCTTTAAACGAGGATATAATGGTTGGTAATGTTTTCAACAGAGTGATAAAACCACCCGCTGCCACAGCTCCGGCTCCTATCTGCCGGATATATGCCCAGTAAATAGCCGTGGAATAATCATTGAAAGTTTGAGTATCCGGATTCCAGCCACCTCGTCCGCCTGGCCGGGTGATATCCGCCAGCACTCCTAGCTTAACCAACTGGCTGGCAATCGTCTCAGCCGGTACCAGCGTAGCCAGCAAAGGAACCAGGGCAAAAGACGCCAGTATGCTTCCCGCCACCAATACACCGGCTATTTTTGGACCAATGATATAACCAACCCCCAGATATTCCGGTGTTATCTCTGCATGCATTTTTGCAGACGGCAGGTATTTATTCACCTGCTTTGTCATAAAGGTGGGCGTCTCAGCAATAATGTGTAGAATCTTTTGCATAAAAGCATATACCAGTGCAAATCCCAACCCCACAAATGCCACTTTTGCGCTATCGCCCCCTTTTTCACCCGCCTTCAATACAGATGCACAGGCTGTTCCCTCCGGATAGGGCAATGTTTCATGCTCCTTCACAATAAGGGGCTTTCTTAATGGTATCATCATCAGGGTGCCCAGAACACCCCCCAATATTGCCAATGTGAAGATGGTCAGGTAACTGAAATAATCTTCGTTTGCTTTATCACTTAAAAATAAAAAGCCTGGTAATGTAAATACCACACCCGCAGCAATACTCTCGCCGGCTGACCCCGTGGTTTGTATGATATTGTTTTCCAGAATCGTGGTTTTCAGAAATAGTTTACTGAGGGTAATCGCCATTACCGCGATAGGGATAGATGCAGAAACCGTTAACCCTGCCTTCAATGCCAGATAAACTGTAGCAGCCCCAAACACAATACCGAAAGCAGACCCGGTAAGCACTGCTTTAAAGGTGAATTCGGCCATTTTTGTTTCCGGCGCCACAAATGGCTTGAAGGTATTATTGGACATAAGAAGATTTAATCAGAAAGATAGCAAAAAAACATAGTGAATACTGAAGCGGATTTGAATAATTTCGCGGGAATAAACCGAGAATAGCATATGTCGATTACACAGGTATCTGAAATGGAAGGAATGAGAAAAATCAGCAGTATTGTATCTTCTACTTTAAAGCAGATGCGGGAATATGCCCGGCCAGGTATGAGTACATTAGAGCTGGATGAATACGGTGGTGATTTACTCAACACTGTCGGGGCAAAATCAGCTCCCAAACTTACCTACAATTTTCCGGGGTGGACCTGCATTAGTTGCAATGAAGAAATTGCACACGGTATTCCTGCCGCAGGCAAAATATTGAAAGAAGGAGACCTGGTAAATATAGATGTGTCGGCAGAATTGGATGGTTTTTGGGCTGATAATGGCGGATCTTTTGTGTTGGGTAACGACGTCAATAACAGACAACCGCTTGTTGATGCGTCAAAGAAAATTTTGTACAACGCTATTCACCAAATAAGGGGAGGCGTAAAAATAAATGAAATAGGGCGACTAATAGAACTCCAGGCAAAAAGGTTTGGATACAAGGTGATTAGAAATTTAACAGGGCATGGTGTAGGCAGAGGACTGCATGAAGAGCCATCTGAAATTGCCTGTTATTACGATCGCTATAACCTGACCCGCTTTCGCAAAAACTCGGTGGTTGCTATTGAAACTTTTATTTCTACTCATTCTTCAATGGCGGTGGAACAAGCTGACGGTTGGACACTAAAAGGCAGCAACGGAGGATTTGTTGCGCAGCATGAACATACTATTGTAATCACAGAAGATAGCCCCATCATTCTGACACTGGAAAACGGTATCTGGAATTGAACTTCGACACCCTATTCGTGTTTTCAGAGAAACAACATCATCCGTTTCTCCTGTAGCTTTCAGAACACAAAACATGTTTGCGATGGTTCTATCCATCGCAAACAGTGAAGGGATTAGTTTGCTTCCATATAACTTTCTGTCGGCTCGCAGGTGCAAATGAGGTTTCTGTCTCCGTGCGTATTGTTTACCCTTGATACTGATGGCCAGAATTTATTTGCAGTAATATACGATAAAGGAAAAGCCGCCTGCTGCCGGGAGTACGCATACTCCCATTCATTGGCACAAATCACCTGCATGGTATGGGGAGCATTCTTCAGCAGATTATCTGTTCTACTGCTCTGCCCGTTCTCTATTGCCTTAATCTCATGATGAATACTAATCAGCGCCTCACAAAACCGGTCCAGTTCAGCTTTATTTTCGCTCTCTGTTGGTTCAATCATAATAGTACCTGGCACCGGAAAGCTGAGTGTAGGCGCATGAAACCCGTAATCCATTAACCGCTTGGCCACGTCCTCAGCCTCCACACCGGTAGTAGCTTTAAAGGGGCGCAGGTCTACTATAAATTCATGCGCACAAGTTCCGTTGTGCCCCAGAAATAATATGTCGTAATATTTTGCCAGTCTTACCCGCATGTAATTGGCGTTCAAAATTGCATACTCTGTTGCCGTTTTTACACCCGTACCACCTAACAGTTTTATATACGCGTAGCTAATGAGTAGTATGGAGGCTGATCCATAAGGGGCCGCACTAACAGCACCGGAACCTCCATAAAATACATGCCCGGGCAGGAAAGATGCTAAATGAGTTTTCACACAAATGGGGCCCATGCCAGGCCCACCTCCCCCGTGAGGAATGGCAAAGGTCTTATGAAGATTTAAGTGGCAGACATCTGCACCAATAAATCCTGGAGAGGTCAATCCACTTTGTGCATTCATATTAGCACCATCCATATAAACCTGTCCGCCGTTTTCATGAATAATGTTGCAGATATTGACAATACTCTCTTCAAATACACCATGGGTAGACGGATAAGTAACCATCAATGCCGCCAGAACATCCTTGTATTGTTCAGCTTTTGCCCGTAAATCATCTACATCTATATGCCCTTCGGCATCGCTTTTCACCACTACCACTTTTAGCCCTGCCAATACAGCAGAAGCGGGATTGGTGCCATGCGCTGAAATAGGAATCAGCACGATATTACGGGATCTATTGCCATTCGCTGCATGATAGTTTTTAATGGTAAGTAATCCCGCATATTCACCCTGCGCACCACTATTGGGCTGTAAGCTACAGGCATCAAAACCCGTGATCTTACACAAATACTCGCTCAATGAAGTTATTATCTGGAGATATCCTTTCGTCTGTTCTACAGGCGCAAAAGGATGTATGTTAGCAAATTCCGGCCAACTTACAGGCATCATTTCAGTTGCAGCATTCAGCTTCATGGTACAACTGCCCAAAGAAATCATCGAGGTTACCAACGACAAGTCTTTATTTTCCAACAACCGTATATAACGCATCATTTCTGTTTCACTGTGATGCGTATTGAATACGGAATGCAACAGATAGGGCGTTGTTCTTTCGGCAGTTGCAGGTATCTGACCATAAGACTGCTGCCCGTCAAACACTGTAGTGATCCCCGATTGTCCCGATACTTCCGCAAATACATATAGTATGTCTACAATATCCTTTTGTGTGGTAGTCTCGTCTACACTGATGCCAATATATTCATTATCGATATAGCGGAAATTGATTTCTCTTTGTTCTGCAACTTTCTTTAGTCCGGCAATATCTTTCACCGACACCTTCAAGGTGTCGAAATAGTATTTGTTTACATTTTGAAAACCAAGTTCTCCTAAATTGTCCGACAATACTTTTGCCAACGCAGTTACCCGTAACGCAATTTTTTTCAGTCCTTCGGGTCCATGATACACTGCATACATAGCTGCCATATTTGCCAGCAATGCCTGCGCCGTACAAATATTAGACGTTGCTTTTTCCCGTTTAATATGTTGTTCTCTCGTCTGCAAAGCCATCCGCAACGCCCTGTTTCCCTTAGCATCAATACTCACCCCGATGATGCGTCCCGGAATATCTCTTTTAAATTCCTCTCTTGTAGCAAAAAAACCAGCGTGTGGTCCGCCGAAACCCATCGGCACACCAAACCGTTGAGCAGATCCTACAGCCACATCTGCACCCATTTCGCCCGGTGTCTTCAATAAGGTCAATGCCAGTAAATCAGTAGCCATTACCACGTAAGCATTTCTGGCATGCAGTTTTTCTATAAAAGTTGCATAATCTTCAATGCTTCCATTGGCATTTGGGTATTGTACGATGGCACCAAAAAAACTGTCATCTATTTCAGATTGCCTGTAATTGCCAAAAACCAATTCAATGCCGATAACCTCTCCCCTGGTTTTGAGTACGTCTGTTGTTTGTGGAAATACTGCCTCGTCTACAAAAAACTTAGGTCGTATTATTTCGGTTTTGTTTACATGATGAAACAACATGGCCATCGCTTCTGCCGCTGCGGTAGCCTCGTCCAACAGAGATGCATTAGTAAGTGGTAAGCCGGTAAGATCGGCCACTACCGTTTGAAAGTTAAGCAGGCTTTCTAACCGCCCCTGCGAAATCTCGGCCTGGTACGGCGTATACTGTGTATACCATCCCGGATTCTCAAATATGTTTCTAAGGATTACAGACGGTGTAATAGTACCATAGTATCCTTGACCAATATACGTTTTTAATATTTTGTTCTTAGCCGCAACCTTCTTCAACTCACTCAAGTATTCAAATTCACTTTGAGGAGCCGGTAAATGCAGGGCTTCAGCCAACCTGATAGCTCCCGGAATCGTTTTGTCAACCAATTCCGATAAAGACGAAAAATTGATTTCCTGCAACATCGCCCGGGTCTCGTCTTTTCCCGGACCTATATGCCTGGTAAGAAACTCTCCAGATTGCTCGTCAAAAATATTCATAATACGTAAGGGTTATTCTTTGAAAAAGATGCGCAAAGTTAGTATATATCCGGTATTTGCGCCAGCGTTGTGAAAAGCACCGAAAATATGTGGATAACTGCAAAACAAACGTTTGATATGGGTACTTTCTTTCCGGCGCATGGTCAAATGAAGCAGTATCAGTAAATTTGCTGAACAATGGAAGGTGTAAATAATAACCCGTTTATTGAAGGTGAATGGAAAGAAAAACCATGGGTGGTAAAAGCTGCTGCCCAACAAAAACAATACGCTACCTACCTTAAAAAAGCGAATAAAAATAGAGTTTTAAAGGTATTGCCCGAACTCCATGAGGAAGCTTTTGAAAAAGTAGACTGCCTTCGGTGTGCAGCATGTTGTAAGAATTATTCCCCCCGGTTTAAGACACCTGATATTAAACGAATCAGCAAACACCTGAAACTAAAAGAAAGTGTTTTTATTGATACCTATTTGCAGTTGGATGAAGATGGTGACTATGTCGTAAAAAAGTCTCCTTGTCCCTTTCTTGCCTCAGACAATCGGTGTAACATATACGAAGTTCGTCCTTCAGACTGCCATCGGTTTCCTTACACCGATGAAGATGTTTTACTAAACAGACCCAGAATAACTTTAAAAAATTCCAGCTTTTGCCCAGCCGTTTTTTACGTGCTGGAGCGGCTTTTAGACATGAAATAGTTAAATTTGTAAGGATTGTTTCCGTTTCGGAAAAGTTTCAGCTTTCAATTAAATAGAATAACAAATAAATGGGGCATTTACCAAAGCTAATCGCAGACCTGGCTTTAATCCTGGGTGCTGGCGCTATTACGACTCTGCTTTTCAGGCGGCTCAAGCAGCCCCTGGTGCTGGGGTACATTATAGCAGGCTTCCTGGTAGGTCCTTATGTTTCTGTCGTTCCCACAGTAATTGACAATGCTAATGTGAAAACATTAGCGGAAATCGGTGTTATTTTTCTGTTGTTTAGTCTTGGCTTAGAGTTTAGCTTCAAAAAACTACTCCGGGTAGGTGGGGCTGCTTCCATAACAGCCATTGTTGAAATTGTCGCCATACTATTGCTCGGTTACATGGTTGGTAGATGGATGGGATGGTCTACAATGGATAGTATGTTCTTAGGCGGGTTACTTGCCAGTTCTTCCACCACTATTATTATCCGCGCATTTGAAGAACTGGGAGTCAAAAGACAACAGTTTGCCCGAATCGTTTTTGGAGTATTAATAGTGGAAGATATCGTTGTTATTCTGTTGATGGTATTGTTATCCACCATGGCGGTTAGTCAACAGTTTGATGGAACCGAAATGCTGAGCTCTTTACTAAAACTCCTCTTCTTTCTTACAATATGGTTTATTGCTGGTATATTTTTATTGCCCACTTTTCTAAGAAAAGCTAAAAAATTGCTGGACGAAGAGACCCTGCTGATATTATCACTGGGCTTATGTCTGGGAATGGTTGTACTGGCTACACAAATCGGTTTTTCTGCTGAGCTAGGTGCTTTTGTGATGGGTTCCATCCTGGCAGAAACTACTTCAGCGGAAAAGATAGAACACCTCTTTAAGCCGGTAAAAGACCTTTTCGGTGCAGTTTTTTTCGTTTCAGTTGGGATGATGATTAATCCAACTGCCATGCTGGAGCACGGTTGGGCTATATTTTGGGTAACCATCCTCACTATTTTCGGCAAAATGATTGCCACTACGATGGGGGCTCTTTTATCGGGGCAACCGCTTAAGCAATCTCTGCAGGTGGGTATGAGTATGGCTCAAATTGGCGAATTTGCCTTTATTGTAGCTACATTAGGGATCACCCTGGGTGTGACAAGCGACTTTTTGTTTCCCGTTGCGGTAGGAGCTTCCGCCATTACCACTTTTACTACCCCCTACTTTATTAAATTAGCGGAACCGCTGTATAACGTACTTGTCAAAATATTGCCGCCTAAACTGCTTAACTCTATAAACCAGTATTCTTCCGGAGCGCAGAACATTCAGGCCGAAAGTGAATGGAAAATTGTACTGAAATCTTATGCTATGATTATTGCTTCCAATGCCATCATCATCATAGCTCTTTCTATGTTATCCTTTACATTTCTACTGCCATTCCTAGAAACCAAAATAAACAATCCGGCATTAAACAGAGCCATCGTATTAATAATAACACTTGCTATTGCTATGCCATTTTTTTGGGCAATGATGGCAAGAAAACCCAACAACCTGGCCTATAAAACGCTATGGTTGGACAGTAAATACAACCATGGTCCATTGGTAGTGTTAGAAGCACTCCGTGTAATTATTGCCATCTTCTTTTTAGGTTTCATGGTGGATCGGCTCTATTCCGGTGTCATTGCATTATTTGTGGTAACGCCTATTGCGGCCATCATCTTATTTATCTTCTCTAAAAAAATTCAGGATTTTTACGACAGAATTCACAGCCGCTTTCTGGATAATCTAAACGAACGAGAAGTAGAAGCGCAACATTCTATACAAGCCAACGGGTCAGAATCAACATTATCTCCCTGGGATGCTCACCTGGCTGACTTTTCTGTAAGCCCTAATGCTCCGTTCATTGGCAAAAAACTATACGAGCTCGCCTGGCGGGAACAATTTGGAATTAACATTGCGTTTATTAAACGGGGCGAAAAAATAATATATGCCCCTGCCGCCGGGGAAAGACTCTATCCATTGGACGACTTGGGAATTATTGGCACAGACCAGCAACTACAGCTATTCAAGCCGGTAATGGAGGCAACAGAAATTCTAACAGACATTCCATCCGAAGACACCGATAATATCTCCCTTCAAAAAATTGTTGTAGACGAACATACCCTGTTAAAAGGACAAACAATCCGCGAATCTGGAATAAGGGAAAAAACCAGTGGTTTGGTAGTTGGAATAGAAAGGGATGGAAAGCGGCTTTTAAATCCGGATTCTACCACAATATTTGAATGGAATGATATTGTATGGATAGTAGGAGACCGGAAAAAAATTCAGGATATTGTGAAGCCGTAATATCTAATTGGCACGGACTGTTTGAGTTGTGGTAATTTGGAAAAAAATTACAGCTTCCAAGAAATTTATTCGAAGACTGTAACGTTATCTTATGTACAACCACAATTCAATACACTATGAAATCATTTACAGCAGAAGTACCGCCGGTGGTAAAAGAAATGATTGTAATTAAAATCGATGATGAAGAACTCAGAAATGAGTATTTTGAATACAGCATTGTCAACCAGGATAAACAAGTTTGCAGAAAAGGACAATTCGTTGGTAATTCTGTGCAGCTACGCATAACGCACCTGAAAGATGGTAAATACCTTTTTTTTCTCACGACCGCCAGCAGAAAAACCAACCAATACCCATTTGAAAAGAAATCGAAAGCGTACTCAGATGTGGTAGAATTCGACTTTAATTAAACAGTTTAATGATAGTAATAAAAAAATCCTCCAATTGGAGGATTTTTTTATTACTATCATTAAATCAATTAATCATCAATTCGGAAGGTAACCGGTTGTCTGCGGTAGGCTTTTACCTTACGTCCATTCTGTTCTGCAGGTATCCACTTAGGACCTTTCCTAATCGCATTCACACAAATTTCAGCCAGTTTGGTTCCCTTCATGGTAAGGGCTTCCACTTCACTGATATTTCCTTCTCTATCCACAATGAACTGTACTACGCAGGTTCCGGCTTTACCGTCATCTTGCAGCTCATCCATATACCTGGATATTTCTCGTTGAATAAATCTTGTCCAGGCTTTATCACCACCTGGATAAGAAGCTTCAATTTCCACTTTTTGGAAAACCTTATCTTCTTCTTCAACCTTAGGCGCCACTACCACACCACCCTTATCTTCTACCGGTGGAGCTACAATACCCAAATCCTTTTCGCCCTCCTGATTCACCGTACTAATAGTAGCTTCTTTTAGTTCCTCTACTTCCTTCATCTCCTCTTCAGGCTTCACCTCTTCATCTTTTACAACTTTCGGGGGTGTAAACTTAGCCATTTCAATTTTTGGAGGATCTGGTGGTTTTGGCGGAGGCGGTGGTGGGGGTTCTACCGGCTTATCCTCCTCCAACTGGGTCATTTCCACCTCTTTAATTACGATTGCCGCCTTTTTGTCTTCATCCGACTCAAATTTTGAGGAGATGAAGGAAAGCAACATAATCAACAACGCTAGCGCAACGGTAATGATAATAGCCGACCCCATTCGCTTATTATACCTAGTCCGAAGCTCATATGCCCCATAACTCTTGTTTCTCCCATCAAAAACGATGTCGAGAAAACTGGCATTTAGTATTTTGCTTAATTCCATCTTTTACTATTTAGTTAATTAGATGCTCAATCTGGTAAAATCCATAATTACTGATTTGCATTTTCCGTTACTTTCAGTAACTCATTCTCTTGCGGAGAGATGCTAACGAGTGCAAATTTCTTTACTTCATTAATGGTCATTTCGTCCAGAATTGCCACCATATTTTGATAGTTGGACTCTTCGTTGGGTTTTATCACCACTACAAAATCTTTGGGGTCGGTAGATTTTTTCTTACGAATAATTTCATCCCTGATTTTTTTGTAGTTGGACGCTTGCAGCGCAGTCGCATCTTCACCTTCGTAAAAATACACGCCATCATCTTTACCCAACAAAACAGTGAAGGCACCTGACGCTTTTACTTTATTCTGCTCTTCTTCCTTTTCTGTGTCCTTAGGCATAATCAACGACATAGTCGTTGGCTGAGACATAGTAGTAGAGAAGATGAAAAAAGTAATCAACAGGAATCCCAAATCCACCATTGGTGTCATATCTATCTGCGTAGACAACCTTTTCGCCTTCTTGACGCCCGGGCCTTTCTTACCGCCACCACCACCTTCTTCAATCTGTGCCATATGTGGTTATTTTTGATTTGTTAATTAAATATACAAAATTATTTCTTTGCAGGTCCCTGCCTTGTCTGCCAAAGAGCAGTTCCGGCAGGTGCATCCTGAAATTTGGTAATCAATTGAAATTTGTTGATATCGTTTCTTTTAAACGCTTCCAACACATTTTTGATTACCGGATATTTTGTTTCATTATCCGCTTTGATAAGCCAGTTTACCTTTTTCCCAGCATAAGTGGATTTTGCATCCCTGATCCAGAAATACAACTCACCACCGGTAGAATCCGGCACCGGAATACCAGGTTGGTGTACCTCTTTCTGTTTGTCAGCCGGCATTGCCAGCAAACTTTTAAAATTGGCAAATGGCACCCCAATGCTTGGCGCATTGGTAAACGCCTTGATATCCTGATCAGTTAACCCCAGGTTTCGTGTGTCGCTAAGATTCTGCGCAATGGTTTTCCGTGCATTCGGGTCATCCAACTGAACAAAAACTCTTCCGTCTTTATCCACCGTAACCATAAAGGCATCTTGTTCGGGAAAGACATCTGCGGAAACCGAATTAGGGAATTTTACCTCCACAGGTTCTTCAGGCTTAAATTTTGTAGCCAGGATGAAGAAAGTCAGGATCAAAAACGACACGTCCACAAAGGCTGTCATATCCACCCAGGTACTTTTTCTAACGATTTTTGATCTTCCAGACATAATAAGTTTGATTTAAATGGACTTATTAGATTCAATAACTCAACTTTTCCATAACCTTCTGTAGTACAAATTTTATTTGTACTGAGAAGCGAAGCTTTGAGTCAGTGTGAATCCAGACTCATCTATACTATGTGTAATAGAGTCGATTCTGGTAGTGAAAACGTTATACATGATCATGGCAAGTGCTGAAGTACCGATACCGATAGCGGTATTATACAGTGCCTCAGATATACCCACCGCGAGGGCTTGTGCAGCACCAGCACCACCTTCTTCTCCCATTGACGAGAAAGAACGAATCATACCCATTACCGTACCTAACAGTGCAATCAACGTACCTACTGAAGTAATGGTTGACAAAAACACCAGGTTTTTTTGCATCATTGGCAATTCCAACGCTGTTGCTTCTTCTACTTCTTTTTGAATGGCCACTACTTTTTGTTCGGTAGTCAACTCTGTATTAGTAATAAGCTCTTTATACTTACGCAATCCGGCTTTCATTACATTACCTACAGAACCTTTTTGCTTGTCGCACTCAGCCAAAGCTGCATCTACGTTTTTGTTAGCCAGTTGATACTGTACTTTCCGAACAAACTCCGAATTAGAACCCTTACCTACGGCTTTGCTGATGGTCAGGAATCTTTCAATAGAGAAAACAACTACCATAAGTGCCAACGCAATAAGAACCGGGATTACGATACCGCCTTCATAAATACCATGCAAAGCGTCCACTGGCCCGTGATGTTTTGGCCAAAATCCTCCTGAAGGATCAGGTCTTGTAAATCCAGACTCAGCTCCAAGAACAAATCTCCAGATAAGGTACCCTCCAATTAAACACGCAACTGGTGCAATCCAGGAAATAATATTACTGTCCCCCTTCGGTTGCACTGATGTGGATGCCTTAACAGCGGCACTAGCGGTTGGTTTAGTTTCAGCCATAACTCTTGATTTTTGAAATTAATGTTTTACAATTTTTAAGTGTGTGGTTTGGATGCACAATTCTAATAAAATAAAAATAGAAATTTTGAAATAATTTTTAAAATATTTCGTTGGGATGGCAATATAGTGAATTTCTAATAGCCGCCAACAGTTTCTTTAAATGTTTTTAAATCATTTCCCCTGCTTTTTTTATAATTAAAGGCGGCAAATATTCCACATTTACAGCGAAAAAAGACATTATTTTAATGTTATCATTAATTTCAGTATTTGAATGTAATTTTTATCAAATGCGAAATTCTCTGATCATTTTTCTGCTCTGTTTTATTGCTCACCCGGCCTTATCGCAGGACAAAAAAAAGGATAGCACAATCGTAACAGGCGATACTACCTCAAAAAAAACGCCCCCTTCGAGAGCGGGAAGTAAGCCTTATAAAGAAGTCATCACCAACAAAGCCATATCAAACAAAGGGCTTTTTACCGCACATAAAATAGAAGACAAGTATTATTTCGAAATACCAGACACACTGCTGGGGCGGGATATACTGGTCGTAAACCGTATATCAAAAGCCGCTGCCGGAATGCGTGCTGTATTTGTTGGTTATGCCGGAGACCAGATAGGGAGCAATGTAATCCGGTTCGAACAAGGACCGAATGAAAAGCTTTTTCTTAAAAAAGTTTCCTATGATGAGGTATCAAGAGACTCGACCCAACCCATGTTTCAGGCTGTTGCCAACTCTAATATATTGCCGATTGTGGCTGCATTTGATATAAAAGTTAAACCTACAGACAGCACCGGAACCGTTATTGAAGTCACCAGTTACCTGTCCGCCGATAATGATGTGTTATTTTTTTCCGGCAATGCTAAAAGGATGTTTCAGGTAGGCTCCCTTCAGTCGGATAAGTCGTACATCCAAAGTGTTAACAGCTACCCATCCAATATTGAAATCAAAACGGTAAAAACCTATTCAAGAGGAGGCGGTTCCGGCCAGCCCATTTCGGTAGCCACGCCTTCAGATCAAAGCGGGTTTTTCACGCTGGAATTAAACAGTTCCCTGGTGCTGCTACCTATTATCCCCGCCAGGCAACGTTATTATGATCCTAGGGTGGGCTACTTTGCCCGAAGTTATACCGACTTTGATGCCAACCCCCACGGGGTGAAAACAGTAAATATGGTCGTGCGCTGGAAGTTGGAACCCAAAAAGGAAGAATGGGAAAAGTACCATAGGGGCGAACTGGTAGAGCCTGAAAAACCTATCATATTTTATATTGATCCGGCTACACCAGCTAAATGGGTGCCCTATCTTATACAGGGCGTAAACGATTGGCAGGTGGCTTTCGAAAAAGCCGGATTCAAAAATGCAATCATCGGCAAACCGGCACCCACTCAAAAAGAAGATTCAACCTGGAGCCTGGAAGATGCCAGATATTCAGCCATTGTATACAAACCTTCTTCGATACCGAATGCCAGTGGACCTAATGTACACGATCCCCGATCCGGGCAGATCATCGAGAGTCATATCAACTGGTATCACAATGTCATGCTGCTCTTGCGCAACTGGTACTTCGTTCAGGCTGCGCCTAACGATACTGCTGCCAGAAAAATGGAATTTGATGATGAACTGATGGGGCGACTGATTCGTTTTGTAGCGGCTCATGAAGTAGGACATACTCTTGGACTGCGCCACAATTTCGGATCCAGTTCCTCCGTACCGGTAGAAAACCTTAGAAACAAAGCCTGGCTGCAAAAAAATGGACATACCCCTTCTATTATGGACTACGCCCGATTCAACTATGTTGCCCAGCCGGAGGACAAAATACCCAGGGAAGGATTAATGCCGCATATTGGTCCCTATGATGTATGGGCTATCGAATGGGGCTATCGCTGGTTCCCCGATGCAAGAACTGTCGAAGAAGAAGTGCCGATTCTTAATAAGATGACTACGGCTAAACTAAAAGACAAACGTTATTGGTTTGGTACGGAAAGCAATGCCGATGATCCCCGTTCTCAAAACGAAGATTTGGGAGACAATGCCATGAAGGCAAGTACCTATGGCATTAAGAATCTACAGCGTATTATTCCTCACTTGTCCAGGTGGACGCATCAACCTGATGAAGATTATGAAAATCTTTCAGCTATGTATAGTGAGGTCACTTCTCAATTCGGCCGATACCTGGGGCATGTAGCCAAAAATATCGGAGGCATTTATGAAACTCCAAAAACTGTGGAGCAGGAGGGTCCGGTATATGAGCATGTGCCTAAGTCTCTACAAAAGGAGGCTATGGCCTTTTTGAAGAAAGAAATATTTACCACTCCTTCCTGGTTGCTCAACAGCGATATTTTCAACAAAACAGGCAATACAGGCATTTCCGTGGTCAGTATGCGCCAGGACGCTGTGCTAAGCAGAATCATCAGCACCAACACGTTTAGCAAACTACTGACGATGGAAGCAGAACTGGGTGAATCCGCCTATAAATGTGTGGATATGATACAGGATTTGCAACAGGCGGTTTGGGCAGAGTTGACCACGCGAAAAACCATTGATGTATATAGGAGAAACCTGCAGAAATCTTACCTGGAAAGAATTCGGGTAATAGTAAAACCACCGGCTACCTCAGGGATGAGCATTATGTTGAGAATTGGGGCACCCGCAGCCATGATAGATACCCGCAGGAGCGATATCATATCTGTACTCAAAGCCAGCTTACGAACGCTAAGAGCCAATGTGAAAGCAGCAACGCCGGCTATCACCGATAAGATGTCCAGGTACCACCTGGAAGATGTAGCAGAACGAATTGACGAAATACTTAAAGTAGATAAATAAATATACGGGTGAAGGAAGAATGGCAGCAGATAAAAAACATGGTAGATGCAGTCCACCCATTGCACGACGACGATTGGGATGCATTCATTTCGGAGTGGTCTTCGTTTTCTGCTAAAAGAAAGGAAGTCATTACAGCCGCCGGTGACACGGAAAGATATCTTTACCTTGTATTATCGGGTATACAACGGATAGTATATTACGACAACAATAAAGAGGCAACCCTCATTTTCATGTATCCGCCTTCCTTTGGTGGGGTACTCGATTCTTTAATGCTGCAACAACCATCCCGATATTACTTTGAAGCGCTTACCCCATCTACTTTTTTCAGGATGCCGTGGGACTCACTCAATCAGCTAACGAGTTTACGACCGAATATTGAATTCCTGGTACGCAAAGGCATTACCAGTGCCTTAAGTGGTTTGCTGGAGAGACAGGTGGAACTACAATGTTTTAGCTCCGAAGAAAAATTCAAAAAATTGCTGCAAAGAAGTCCCCACATACTACAACTGGTGCCACATAAGTACCTGGCGAACTATCTGGGGATAGACGCCACTAACTTCAGCAAGCTGATGAACCGGGTTCGTATTTAAATTCATTGCAACACCTCTCTGGCGATCACTATTTTTTGAATTTCGCTGGTACCTTCTCCTATCGTACATAACTTGCTGTCACGGTAAAACTTTTCAACCGGGAAGTCTTTAGTATAACCATAGCCTCCGAATATTTGTACTGCTTCATTTGATACCCTTACTGCTACTTCGCTGGCATAGTATTTTGCCATTGCCGCTTCTTTGGTCATCTGCAAACCTTTATTTTTTTTATCGGCAGCCTGCTGAATCAATAATTCAGCGGCTGCAATTTCTGTAGCCATATCAGCCAGCTTAAAGGATATTGCCTGAAAACTGGCAATCGGCTTTCCAAATTGTTCTCTTTCTTTTGCATATTGTAAAGCTGCATTGTACGCCCCCTGCGCTATCCCTAAAGCCAGCGCCGCTATCGATATCCTGCCACCATCCAGTATCTTCAGAGATTGCTTGAAGCCATCACCCACTTCTCCCAAACGATTGCTATCCGGTATCCTGCAATTGTCAAATATCACCTCTGTAGTTTCGCTGGCACGCATGCCTAATTTGTTTTCTTTTTTTCCGGCACTAAACCCTGGCGTACCTCTTTGTACTATAAAAGCAGTTGCGTTGTTTTTGGTACGAGGTTCCCCCGTACGGGCAATCACCACTGCCACATCACTTGATTTACCATGGGTAATCCAGCATTTTGTTCCGTTCAATACCCATTCCGACCCGGACTTTACCGCAGTGGTTTGTATATTCCCTGCATCGCTGCCGGTCCCCGGCTCTGTCAAGCCCCAGGCTCCAATCCACTCCGCAGTAGCAAGTTTGGGTAAGTATTGGCGCTTCTGTTCGTCGGTTCCAAAGTTTAAGATATGTCCTGTACAAAGCGAGTTGTGCGCAGCCAGGCTCAACCCTATAGATCCACACACGCTTGCTATTTCTTTAATAACGGCCACGTATTCCAAGTACCCCAATCCTGCTCCCTCATACTCCTCAGGCACCAACACCCCCATCAATCCCAGTTTTCCCATCTCCTTAAATACCTGCACAGGAAACTCCTGGCTTTCATCCCACTGCATTACGTATGGCTTAATGTGCTGAGCGGCAAAATCCCTGGCGGTATGCGCCACTTGTAGTGTTAATTCATCTTGTTCAAAATTCATCTTCTATTCAGTTTATAATTAGCAATCATTCTATCACCAGATAAGGTGTTATTTTTTCAAAAATCTCATCTGTTACCAAGTGTACTTTTTTTATTTCAGACAGTGTTGCAAAGGCTCCATGTTGGTTTCTGTAGGCTATAACGGCTGCTGCCAGCCTATATTTTACATATGGATGCTCTTTTAATACATCAATCTCTGTTGTGTTGATATTAATTGTTTCAATATCCTGCACCTTACACTCCAGGTTCACTTTTATACGTTCATATACGCTATCGGCAAGGCCATATACTTCCCGTAGCTGCCCAACGGTATAGAAGCCACCCAATTTCTGCCGATAAGCTACTATCCTTTTAGAAAGAACAGGACCAATACCCTGTAATTTTCTGAATTCAACAGAATCAGCAGTATTAATATTTAACATTAACCTGCCGTCACCGCTCATCGCAATTTTCCCGTTTTCATTCGGCGTGATACGGGTAGCGGTATCCCTTCTTTTTTCGATACGAATGTATGGGTACAATCTATCGTATTCTTCTTTCTTTAATCCAAATATTTTCTTAAAATCTTCGGGTTTATAAAACTTTCCCCCATGGGCTTTGTAATTATCTATTGTTTTAATGGTTCTTTCGGACAAGCCTAATTGTAACCAACCATCATGGTTTAAAGCATTCGGATCAAAATAGAAAAGACGCTTTGTATCAACAAGGGTATGCTGGTCAACCCCATTGGTACCGCTGTCAGTAGCTTGCTGCCTTGCGTAAAAAACGTCTATTTCATTTTGAAATGCATTTAGCTCCTCAACATCCAATTCATTTTTACGGAAAAAATCGGGTAAAAGCCAAAAGACCACTATAAGTACAAGCATGGATAACACTCCTATCCGCTCTTTTTTAGAGAAGTTAAAATACTCGTTGAATTGGTTAGCCATTAAACGTAGGTTTCATTAAAATAGGGTCCCTATAAAGATATCAAATAGTTTGGTTATAAATTGCGGGCAATTATCTCTGTCATCACAGCGCAATCAACGACTCAAAAGAATCACATTTTATATTCGAAAACTTACATGTATGAATTTTATTGATCTGTCACATCCGATTATCCATGGTCAACAAGCCTTTCCATCAGACCCAAAACTGAGCATCATCCCTCATTGTAATACCAAAACCCTTGGATACAATGTATCACAGATATCGATTGGATCGCACCATGGTACACACCTGGATGCGATGTATCATTTTCTGGACAACGGCAAAACATTGGACCAGATGCCCCTAGACTGGTTTTTTGGCGCTACGCATCTGCTGAGAATTCCGAAGCAGCCAAATGAAGAGATTACCATTGACGATTTTCTTCCTTATGAACACCTCCTGCAGCCGGATGCAAAAATAATTTTTGAAACCGGCTGGCACAAGCAATATGGGACAGATAATTACTTCAATGATTTTCCTTCTCTACGACAGGACACTGCCCATTACCTCGTTAGCAAAAAGATACGATTATTGGGAATGGACATCCCAACGCCGGGTAAGGACTGGTACGAGTTGCATCATATTTTACTACCGGCAGAAATTGTGGTTGTGGAAAGTTTGGCAAACCTGGACCAGGCCCCTGATCAGTTTACCTTTATAGGATTTCCGCTTAACTTTAAAGGTCGCGATGGATCGCCTATTCGGGCAGTAGCATTGGTGCCATAGCAAAGAGCTTATTCTTGCAAACGCGCTGTTCTTACGGGTAAAATGTTATCACTGCGTGAATCGCCCGACCCGCAAACAGGTGATTGCTGACAAGATAATCCATAGTTGCAAAATTTAATGAGTGCCAGCTCGTTATATCATCAACTTGCGGAAAATAAGCTACCTTGCCATATAAAAAATATTTTATGCTGAAATCGATGACGGGATTTGGAAGGTATGAGCAGGCTTTGGGGAAGAAAACATTTTTGGTGGAAATTAAGTCGCTGAACGGGAAGCAGTTTGAAATTCTGTTGAAACTACCTAACCTTCTGAAACCGTATGAATTTGATATCAGGAATATGATCTCTGAAAAGCTGCTTCGGGGCAGTATAGATTGTAATATTACGCTGAAACAAAACGGCGCTGCAAAACCGGTTGTTATCAATACAGAATTAGCCAAGTCTTACTATCAGCCGTTGGCAGAGCTGGCAGAAAGTTTAAAGCTTGATACGGGATCTATCCTGAGTTCCCTACTTAAATTGCCTGAAGTGATAGTACCCTCTACTGAGATAATCAGCGACGAAGAATGGAACGGTTTTAAAGATATTCTGTCAAACGCTATTAAAAATATCAACAACCATCGTCTGAACGAAGGAGCCGTTCTTGAAAAAGATCTTTTACTTCGTATCGAAAATATAGAAAGGCTTCAATCGACGGTAATAGAACTGGAACCCAGGCGTCAGCAGAAAATAAGAGATGGACTCACGAAGCTGCTGGAAGATAATGTGGGAAAGGACAATTTTGACACAAACCGCTTGGAGCAGGAAATTATCTACTACATTGAGAAAATAGACATTAGCGAAGAACAGGTGCGGCTAAAAAATCACTGTGAATATTTTAAGGCTTTGATCAAAGATGACGATGAAGCAAAAGGAAAAAAACTATCCTTCCTGCTGCAGGAAATCGGGCGTGAAATAAACACCACCGGTGCTAAATCCTACGACTCTGAAATTCAAAAGTGTGTGGTGATGATGAAAGATGAATTGGAAAAAGCAAAAGAACAAATTTTAAATGCTCTTTAAATACTTAGCCAATTGAAAACTACCCGTATTTTTTTTGCTGCTATCATTGGCTTTTGCATGCTGACGTCAGCATGCAAAACCGTTGATGTGTTTGAGAAAAATGTTTCTATCCCTGGTACTGAATGGCAACATAGTTTTCGGCCTTCTTTTAATTTTACTATTGCGGATACTACAGCCCTCTATAACATTTATGTTACTTTGCGGCACACACACGCTTACGGCTATAACAATATCTGGTTAAACCTTCAATATACGTTTCCCGGGGATACTACCCGGCAGCAAAAAGTAGACATTCTACTGGCAGACAACCAACAGGGCAAATGGTTGGGCAACGGTATGGACGATATTTATGAATTGAGACACCTTGTATCACAACAGCCCGTTCGTTTTTCAAAATCCGGAGAATGTAGTTTTTTATTGGAGCAAATTATGCGGGAAAACCCCCTGAAACACGTTATCAACGCCGGTGTGCGTGTTGAAAAAGTAACGGAATAATGGCAAACCTTTATAAAAGAAAAAGATTTACTGTTATTACCATTGTTTATTGGTTTTTACTCACTTATATACTAACAGCACTGTTGTTCTGGCTTTTCTCTTTATTGCGCCAGAATACGCAAATGGCAGAATATCGAATCCTGCAGTTAAAAAAAGATGAACCGGAATATATCACCCAGGTAGAGGCCATCCGCAAACAGGAAAACACAAAAATTGCCCAATATGTAGGTGAAGGTGTCACTTTTATAGCACTTATATTATTAGGTGCAGTATTTGTTTACCGTGCTACCAGAAGGCAAATAAGACTCAATAACCAACAGCAAAACTTCATGATGGCGATTACTCACGAACTAAAAACGCCGATTGCAGTAGCAAAATTAAACCTGGAGACGCTGATCAAAAGAAAACTGGAAGATCACCAAAAAGAAAAACTGATCAATAATACACTACACGAAGCCAACAGGCTGAATACCCTTTGTGAAAACATTCTGGTTGCCTCACAATTGGATGCCGGGCAATACCTGACGACCAAAGAATCTTTCAACCTGAGTGACCTGACTTTTGATAGTATCTCAAGTTTTGCGGAAAGATTTCCAGAAAGAAAATTTGAGCACCATATAGAAACCGGCATCGATATCACCGGAGACAAACTTCTGTTGCAACTAGCCATCAATAACCTGATAGACAACGCCATCAAATATTCGGCAAAAGACAAAACTGTGACAATTGCCTTAAGACGCATAGACACCAAAGTACAGATGGAGGTGATAGATGAGGGCGAGGGTATAGAAGACAGCGAAAAATCAAGGGTTTTCGACAAATTTTACCGCAGTGGCAATGAGGGTACCAGAAAAACAAAAGGCACTGGTTTGGGGCTGTTTCTTACCAGAAAAATATTTACAGATCACAAAGGAAACATTCGGGTGACAAATAATACCCCTTCCGGCTGTATTTTTGTATGCACACTTGCTGCAAACTAGCAAAAGAGAGACATGAATACAAATGCCCACGGATACATCTTATTGGTAGAAGACGAAGAAAATCTACAGGAAGCCCTGAAACTAAATCTTGAACTGGAAGGCTACGAAGTAAGCTGCGCTTCCGAGGGAACTGAAGCTTTGAAAAAAATTTCAGAAGAGTATTTTGATCTGATCGTACTCGACATTATGATACCCGGCATCGACGGAATCGGAGTAGCCGAAAATGTAAGGTTAAGTAATAATGATGTTCCTATTCTGATGTTGAGTGCAAAAAGCAGCAGTGCCGAAAAAGTAATGGGACTTAAAAAAGGGGCCGATGACTATCTCACCAAACCATTTAACCTGGAAGAATTGCTGCTTAGGGTAAAAAAATTGATCAGCAAAAATAAAAAGCTACAGGAAAAAGAAACGATTGACGAATATTACCAATTTGGCAAAAACAGAGTTGACTTCAAAGCGCAATCTGCAGTAAACTTCCGGGGGGAAACAATCGAGCTCAGCAAAAAAGAAGTGATGTTGCTGAAACTATTATTAGAAAACCGGAACGATGTAGTGCCACGGGAAAAGATATTGCAGTCTGTATGGGGCTACAACGTTTATCCTACTACCAGGACGGTCGACAACTTTATTCTTAGCTTCAGAAAATATTTTGAAGAAGATAGTCGTAGTCCCCGCTATTTTCATTCTATCCGGGGTGTCGGCTACAAATTCACGAATTAAGGACTTCAAATCATATTTTCATTACGTCCCGTTAACAGTTTGGTAATACAAACTGTTTTCTTTTGTACCACAGAGCACAAGAAATTCATTTCTCATGTTTGTTAAGTAAATGGGTAAATCAATCGTTTGAATCGCAGCAACCCCGGTTTCTACCGGGGTTTTTTCTTACATAAAAGATTGAAAATAAAAAAGCCCGAAACCAAATTTCGGGCAAAACTGTTTTCTTTAGTGACAATGCTATTGATTGATCTGGATTTTTGCCCCTCCCTTTTTAAGTGATTCGTAAATAGCATCCAGCACAATCATATCTTTTAATCCTTCTTCACCAGAAACATTTGGATCCGCCTTCCCATTCAGAATGCAATCCGCTATACCGTCCATTTGCAGGGCCTGGTGTGTGAGCACAGGTTGATTGAGCGGACCGAGGTGAGTAGTTCCTTTGATAGGTCCATATCCAAATGCGGGTTTCAGCTCTGCAAAACCTTTTTCTCCGGAAAGAAAAAGCCGCTCTGCATAGTTAAAATTATAGGAACATCCACAATTGGCAATAGCGCCGCTGGGAAAACCCAGTTGGAACAACACGGTTTCATCCACCTCCGCAAATTTTACAGGATCCGTTTTAACCTCCTGTGCAGTCACCCAAATGGGTTCTTCGCCGGTAGCATAACGGGCACCATTCAACGAATATACGCCCACATCCATTATCGCACCGCCACCCGCCAGGGCATGTTTCAGCCTCCACTGATTGGGGTCACCAATACGAAAACCCATGAAGTTATCTACATACTTTATTTGTCCAAATTCTCCGGCTTCCCGCATGCGGATAACTTCTCTAGTATGTGGCTCAAAGTGCAGCCTATACCCCACATATAGTTTTACACCTGCTTTTTTGCAGGCCTCTATCATCTCCCTTGCCTGTTGTGCATTATCCGCAATGGGTTTCTCGCATATCACCTGTTTTCCCGTGGCGGCAATTTGTAAAACGTGTTTGTAATGCAGCGAATTAGGCGTTGTAATATATACCAGGTCTATTTCATCATTATTGGCAATATTTTGAACATTCTCATAGTTATAAACATTCCGGTTAGGAATATTATAGTTTTTTTGCCATTGTTCAATTTTGGACGGAGTACCGGTAACGATTCCTGTTAGTGTTGCCAGTCGGCATTCTTTCATCGCTTTGGCTACTATATTCGCATAGCCGCCAAGCCCCATTAATGCTACACGCAATGTATTTTTTGCGGGCGCATAGGGATAAACGGAAGCATTAGAGGCAAGTGGATTAACGGCAATAGCCCCTAAGCCCATGGATACTTTGTACAGGAAATCTCGACGAGTATTCATATTGCAATAATTTATCAGTTAGAAGACTAAGTTCCAGAAATTTCCTTACCCTACAAAGAATATATCGATACAATACAAATTTGTTTCTGTCATCGTAAGTATTACCTGAGCGACAATTTCCCGTTATTGTATACCGGCAGTACATCGGCAGTGTCCGGAGTCAAACAATACCTGATATCCTCTTCCAGCCCGTATTCACTTAATCGCAGGTAATGTGAGGCGTGCCTTTCTTTTACATAAGAGAACAAATCCTCTCCCGCTTCTGCATATACGGAACGCGCTATTGAGGAAGAATCACAATCAATATGAAAAAAATCTTTGACTTTTTCCACTACGGCTCCCGCAAATAAAGTGTCTTCAATATTCACCCTATCCTTCCAGGCGCCACAAGCCAACACCACATCCTTTTGCTGATTAATCAGATAATTTACGACGGCAGATTGGTTGGAAAAAGCACCGGTGATAATACTATTGGCTCCTTTGTCCAGGGCCATATAAAGTAGTTTTGTACCATTCGTTGTTGTCAACACCAGGGTTTTGTCTTCAATAAATTCCCGATTGTATTCCAGCGGAGAATTACCGTGCTGCAGCCCTTCTATTACCCTGCCTTCTCTTTCTCCTGCAGTAATTCCCCCTGTGGACTTGCCCAATGCAATACATTTTTCTACACTGTCTACAGGCATCACACTTTCTGCTCCATTGTATAAGGCTGTTGCTATGGTAGACGTAGCGCGCAGAATGTCAATAACTACTACTATCGAAGAATCGAGATTATAAAGATGTAATAATGCAGGAGATAATACGGTAAATAACGTTGGTTTATTAAGATTCATTCATTCAATTTTCTGATGGCTGCAAATATCGGATTCGGTTTTGAGAAAATAGATAAGATATTCAACCTATTCGTTTGTGGCAACATCAACGATACGCTATTCAAAAAATTGGAAAGTACCGCTTTTGATCCCTCATTTTTTTGATGCCCTTATCATCTCACTGTAGCCCCATTTTTTGGCGGTGGCTTCCACGGTCATAGCAATCCTTTTTGACCTGGTCATTTCCGTTTTGGCGCTTTCTATCCACTTTGAGAAATAATTCTGGTGTCCCCTGGGAAGACTATTAAAAAATTCCAGTGCCTGCGGTTCGTCTTTCAGGCATTCAATCAATTCCTGTAATATCTGGTACTCAGTACTATCAAATTCCAACTTTACTTCTATTGTTGCTCCTGCATTTTTACGCAAGGCTTTCCGCATGCCGGCATTTATTGCCAATAGAAAATTTCCTTCGCCTATAGGTACCACACTGATCCCTCCTATTATATGGTCATCCAACCTTCCCTTCACTCTAAACGATTTTTTCGTATCAGGTTTTATTTTCGCTGCTATGGCTGCAGGGATTTCGATATAAGACCAACCGGTCTTTTCGCCGTTTTCTTTGAATCTTAATATTGTAGCGGTAAATATGACCATAACATAAAATTACAATGTTGTTACCAGTAAGAACACCAAGCAGTAAATTTCATTCATCTGGCAATTGACCTGAAACATGAAATCTTGCTTTTACTGTTATATTTGACGCTCACCCATTATTGTATGTCAAAGGGAAGCCAACGTTTTCAGTTAAAACTCGAAATAATGCAAAGTGGTAGCAATGTTACCGTCCCACTTTATTCTGCCAATTATTCATTTAACCCGGCATCAGGAGCCATCTTACGCAGGTCCTAATGACTACTACGTAAGGTATTATTCCTAAATCTTTTAAGCCAGGAGTTGCTTTTACCTATTGCTGAACCAGGTGCCACTTACAACGGCTTCCTCCTGACAACAGATAACTTCCGGCAGGGAAGGTAAGAAGAATAGATCTGGCGGTCCTTCATTTTGCCTCTATGAATGAAGGCTTTTATACCTATGCTACGCCAGCAGGCACTTGCAGCCTGATCATTTATGCAAAAGGAGAATAGACGGCTAGCCCTGATAGAATTTTTGTTAAAATGATAAACACAATCACTAGCTATTTGCATTTATCGTAATTTGTTATATGATTCAAATCAAGATATACTTCCTTTTATTTACAGGTCTGTTTCTAACACGGGGATTTTCCCAGTCAACGTTGGAGATATCCCTACCGACAGGCGGTAACTCCTGGGTTAGCCCCGAAAACAGGGAAGAGAAGATAACTGCGACTGGCTGGGAAAGCTGGAAAAACAACGATGCAGTTTTCACTACCTATGTAAAAGTTTTCAAGACAGGAACACTTAGGGTAAAAGCACTCATAGAAGTGCCAGAGGGAAAGAGCCGGTTGCAATGCACCATTGCAGGCAAAAGCAAACAAATAAATGTTACGGGGTTTCAAAAAGAATACCTGATTGGAGAATGGAAAATAACTGATACCGGTTATATAGCGATAGAAATGAAAGGCATCAGTAAAACAGGCGCCATTTTCGCAAAGCTTTCCGACTTCAAGCTCAGCGGGTCTTCTATTAATGAGCAAACTGCCTTTGTAAAAAATAATGAAGACAATTATTTTTACTGGGGTAGAAGAGGTCCTTCAGTACACCTGAGCTATGATATCACCCATGCTGGTAATGAAATTGAATATTTTTACAGTGAGATAGAAGTACCTGAGGGTAATGATGTGCTAGGCTCGTACTATATGGCGAATGGATTTGGAGAAGGATATTTTGGTATGCAGGTAAACTCGCCAACAGAAAGACGGGTGTTGTTTTCTGTATGGAGTCCTTTCCAAACAGATGATCCAACGGCTATACCAGATGACGAAAAAATATTGATGCTAAAGAAAGGGAAAGAAGTGTATACCGGAGAGTTTGGCAACGAGGGTTCCGGTGGACAAAGCTTTTTGCGATACAATTGGAAAGCCGGGAATCGTTATCGGTTTTTACTACGAGGTTTACCTGTTGACAATGGTTATACCAATTACTCAGCGTATTTTTTCGCTCCCGAAGAAAAGGAATGGCGTTTGATTGCTTCATTCAGTCGCCCTAAAACCAGTACCTATCTTACCAGGTTTCATTCCTTTCTCGAAAACTTCACACCCCATACTGGTAATATTGCCCGCAAAGCATATTATCTGAATCAATGGGTACGTAACAAGGACGGCATATGGATTCCCGTAACTAAGGCACGTTTTACCGGTGATGCCACTGCACAAAAGAGATACCGGCTGGACTATGCCGGCGGTGTTGAAAATGATAAGTTTTTTCTAAAAAACGATGGATTTTTTAATGAAACAACTCCATTAGGAAGCATTTTTTCCGTTGGCACAAATTCTTCTAAAGCACCGGATATTGATCTTAAGACATTAGAGTAGTGTTAAAGATTGTTGACCAATCTATGTATACCTTCTTTAAGAATTGACGTATTGAAATTGATCAATAGTCCTAATTTAATTCGAGATCTCTGTATTAACCTTTGCGTACTTAGCGTTTCTTAGCGTCTTGGAGTGAAAAGAATTCTCGCAAAGGGCGCAAAGAAAATCGCAAAGATCGAAAGATATCTCTGTATTAACCTTTGCGTACTTAGCGCTCTTTAGCGTCTTGGCGTGAAAAGGAACTAACAAAGAAACTCTGCGTGCCCCCCTCCTACTTCTTCATTGCTTTCGCAATTGCCTCCAGGTGTTCGTTAAAGGAACTTAACTGGATCAACATCTGCCCTGTTGCATCGCCGCCCATACCCGCAAACTTGTTATTCTTCAGGAATATTTCTTTTATCTGTGTCCAGCGTACTCTTTCTTCAGGAGTGATCAGTTCCGCAAGTTCTTTTAGCTTTAGCAGGTTGGCTTCAGCATCTGAGGTCAGGGTCTGCGATTCTCCTTCGTAATGTGATTGTATCAGCGTACTGATTTCGCTTTCATTCATCAATGGCACTACTCGTCCTACAAGTTTGTTCATATTTCTGTAAGAACCTTGTAGCTTGAATGCCGGCTCAGTACGATAGGCATCCTTCATGGCGGCACTGGCTATATATTGCTGATTGACCCTTACTACTATATCCCGAATGCGAATTACATTTTTTAGCACTGCTATAGCATCATCAATTTCCTGACCGTTATAATTGCCTTCCAGTTCTGGCAGCATATCTGCCTGTGTTTCTACATACTGCACCAATTTATAGAAGTCGCTGAAGCTTCGGTTCGTGATCCGTTGCAGATAGCGATTTTCAGCCACCGCATTTTCCAATAAACTCAGATTGAATAAATAATCGGTACTACCTATTACATCCCCCAGATTATATACATCAGCACGGTTGGCCAACATATCGGGAATCTTAAACTGCTCACCACTTTCTGTATATGGATTACCTGCCATCACCACGCAAAAACGTTTGCCACGCAGATCATAGGTTTTACTTTCGCCCTCAAAAATGCCATCCATCTTACGCTGACCATCTGCCAGCGAAATGAACTTCTGCAAAAACTCCGGACTTAAGTGCTGTATATCGTCAAGGTACAACATCACATTATCCGCCATTTCGAAGGAGAGATTGATCTTTTTGAGCTCTTCTCTCGCACCAGAGGTGGTGGCTTCCACCGGATCGATGGAGGTGATATTATGACCAATAGTAGGACCATTTATTTTCACAAAATGCAAGCCCATGGTTTTTGCCAGGTACTCCATCAATGTGGTTTTTCCATAACCCGGAGGCGAGACCAGTAGCAACATCCCCATACGGGCTGTTCTTTTATCATCGCCCGCTGCACCAATCTGCTTGGCAAGATTGGCCCCGATCAATGGAAAATATACTTCATTAATCAATCGGTTACGTACAAACGAACTCAACACTTTTGGCTCAAACTCTGCTATTTTTAAAGAGTGCTGATACCCCTTGATCAATTGCTCTTTTAAGCTATTGAAAGCAGTGAAAGCCGGAACTGTTTGTTCGGTGTATACTTGTAACTTTTCAATGAACTGATGATAATGTACCGTGTACTGTTGATCCTGTATTACACCATGCGTACCCTTCAGCCCCGTTACCGTTATTACATCTTCTGCTGGCCTTTCCTTATAAGTATGATCTCTGAAAAGTAATAAACAAACAGCTTCATCCTGATAATAAGCATCAAACTTTCCGTTGTTCTGTTTCAGGAAAGCGGTCACCCAGTTTTGAATGATATAAAACCGTTCCTGCAAGCTAAAGTCTGTATTGCCTGCATCTTGAAGAAACAGCTCTCTTCGTTTTTGCGTTTGTAAAAACTCTTTGAACCCATTTCTCAACTGCATAGCCTGCTGACTGCAAGTGAAATTCCGGTTTCGGGAAAACTCATCATACAGATAGCGAGCTACCAGCACCGGATCTACCGTATGATAAGCTATCGCCAGACTTTCATATTCGGTCACCACTTCTTTTTCGAGAAAGGCAAAACGATCTTCGCTGTTAAAACTCTCTTCAATAGCATAGGCTGCTGCTACCAGTTGATGTATTTTCTTTCGTACTTCATCACTGGTTTTAAACCAAAATAACTGCGCTGCCACCCGCACTACCGGCGGATACTCCAATATTCCCAATTCAGCCTGCAATTTTTGCAAAGACTGAAAAATCTGACGGGCATCGAAGTCGTGGACCGCCTTCAGGTAACCTGCACCGTAATCTTTCTCTACTCTTTCAGTAATAAATGCATCTGCATTCCATTGTGGTCCATATAGCTGGCTTTCTCTAAAAGTGAGATAGGCCAGGTATTCACTTCTGTACACCTGTGCATTCTCCGACACCAGATCCTGCTCCCATATATACTGGTATTTGTACAGCGCTTCTTCGTGTACTGCTTTGTAAAAGCTTGTACCCAGTAGATGATAAAACAGCTTTTCATTTCTGCGTACAATGGTCAGACTAAGCAGTTGCTTATTCACATTAAACTTATAGTCGCCCAGCGAAATGATATTGTGTCCGTCTACAAACAAATCCGTTTTATCCTTCAACTGACGGAGTGCATCTTCCTGCGACACCTTCAATGAGGTTTCCAGATTTTCAGCTTTGGCTACATCCCCCAATTCCCGCAGCTCTGCAGCCAGACTTCTTACCTTATCAATCATCAGATCGGTAGAGTAAAAAGCATATATCTCTTCAGGTGTTTTGAAAGACTGTGCTTTATTCTCCACATTCTTCAGTACCCGCAAACCAATCTGCTCCAGCGAACCAGTTTTTCGGTTGATCTGGGCAATCAATACTTCTTTCTTACCGTTGAATGCCTTGATCACTTCGTCCCGCTTATCAGCAATCTTCAACACATATTCATCGAAGTCAGCAAACTTGCTTTCCAACTCTTCTACCTGTATACTGATCTTAGTAAAGTAGTCATCCGCTTTCTCCGGACTGTCAGACAAGTCCAGAAAGTTGACGATACTTTGTTCCAGCAAAGTCATCTGCGCATAGAACTCACCGGTAGCTTCCTTACTTCGCAGGTTGCTGATGGTTCTCGTAAGGTCGGCACGTACTTCATTCAGCGAAGAAAATATCAATGATATTTTCTCTATGATTTTAGTAGTTTGGGTAGCATCATCAATCTTCAGACTGTTGAGGATATCAATAAGCATTTCCAATTCACTGGCTATGCCCCGCACCGCTTCGTCTATTGCATTCGCATCTATTACTTTTTCTACAGTAGCCACTGCTTTTTTCTGCAAGGCTACTTTTTCTTCATAAGGCTTTAAGGCTTCTTCCCTTAGTAAAAATTCGATGGTTTCCTGAGAAAGAGAGCTATTATAAGACTGCAGCGTTCCTTTTAAGGCTTCTACTGCTTCCGCATCTATATAACGAACATTCAGCAAGTCAATCACTGAACCCTGCATGGCACGGGTATTCGCCAGTAATTGCACCAGTTGATCCAGCGATTCGGATTTGTGATTTCTGATGCGGATCACCAACTCATCTACCCTGCTCTGCATGGCAGTCAGCGACTCTCTTGCATGCTGACGTTGTGCCTGCACTTTTGCAAATTCATCTATGGCTGTGTTCGCAACATCTCTTATTTGTGTAAGTGGCGCTGCCAGGTTATAGGTAGCTTCGTCCTTTATCCAGAAGTAGGCATCTATTACATCGTTTGCCTTTTTCTGGATATCTTCATACAAGCCCTCGTAACTATCTTCTTTTTGCAACAACTGGATAATCTCCTGACTTTCCGCCATAGCGGCTACAATATCTTTGTTACCGATCTTATACAGTACATTATCCTTCATGGAAGTATTCTCTTCCAATCTTGCAGTATAGGGCGTACGCCATATTTGCACCTGATGATGACGCACCGCTTCTCTTTCTGTTCGGAAGTAGATCAGCTTGCCATCATCAAAAATGGTAAAGCCATTGCAAATAATCGGAGTCTCTACAGCCTGCTGTATCACATTGTAGGACATCAGCACATAAGTGTTTGTGCTGTTTTGATAAAATACATACAGGTGATCCTCGCCGTTAGTAGAAGCTACCGTACGCATGAAATCCAGATCGGTGAGATCAGATTCAAATATTTTGTATTCTCCATTCTGTAGGTAATATCCGTTAGGAAAGATTACGCCATGATTATCCGGAAGCAATATACCCGCATCCAGCAACATCTTGATAGGAACCACTTCTTTGGTCCGCACGTTGAATATATAGGTACGAAAGTTTTCCTGATAAGGACGAATTTTCAATGCAATCAGGTTCCCCAGATCGGCATAAAAATAATCTGCATCGTCTAGTTGTTGATCCTTATTGATAACAGGCTCCGCATATATGCCGCGACCGGTATCTGTATTGTCCTCAATTTTAAAAGTGATGTCGCCATGTATGGCTTCTATAAAAACCTTGTCCTGAATAGAAATATGCGGGTGATGCCCCAGCCTTCTGTCTTCCAGCGCTGTTTTTACCCAGGTGAAATCATGTTGCGCAGCACGCTTTACCTCATGTATACTTCTATCATCAATATAGTGCAGCTTATTGCCCTTGATTAACCATTTGAATGCTTTTCGATCTGCAGTGTTTTTCGTGGTCTGAAAAATCATATACAGATAGTTCTCCGTTTTGGCAAACTTGGCAAAAATGGAATCCCGGTAATATTTATACAGGTTAGAAAAATCGGTGATGAAATTCTCGTCTTCAATCAGCGTCAGCGATTGTGGTTCAAAAGAGTTGTCTTTGAACAAATAAATACTGAACACATCGCTGAGCTTGATATCTTCCCGCAGACCAAAATGAACATTGTAAGCAAATATGCAAAGATTACCAAAAGCCATAATACCTCTGGCGACACCATTATTTTCTGTGGTGATACGTTGATTCGAGATCAGTTCAAATCCATCCGAACTAAAGATTTCCCTACGGGCTACATTCAGTTGCGAAAGTCGCTTGGACAATTCCAGTCGCTGCTCCTGTAGCCTGTTCTGTATGATTTCATATGTGCCGGAGTCCAGCACATTTTGCTTCGTTTCTTTTGCCATGATTTCATTTTATAGATCTGTAATACCAGATCAAAACACACGCACTATTCTTTTGTAAACAAAAACTCCTGCCCGCCCTGCTTCATTTTGAAACGCCGTTCTGCTTTATTAAAGTCCATTACAATACCTGCACCATCAAACTTGAATGTATTGGCTGACGTAGCTTCCAAAGGAAAAGCTGGCTGACCGGTAGCCTGACCAGTGAGTTTTCCGTCTTTAATTGCTATTGTTATTTTTAAAGGAATCTGGGTAGAAGCATATACTCCTGTAAGAGCTTGCAAATCTGCTTCACTCAATTGAATTACATCACCAAATACCGGAATGCTGTATGGTCTATTATATATCGCACTTAATAGCACGATAGAAATATCATTTATATTAAAATTCAACCCGTTCCCCAATTGAGCATACACCGCCCCGTCTACCGGATTGTAGGAAAATATAGATCTAAAACCATCTATCCCGCCAGTATGTCCATAAGTTGTTCTCTCGTAGAAAGGAAAACTAAATAAGCCGGATCCATATCCGTTATGAATCTTCTTCATCATTTCTATATTCTCAGATTTGATCAGCTTTCCATTAAATAAACCCTCTGCAAACCTCACAATATCTGCTGCAGACGAAACCACCGCCCCCGCACCAAGCGGTATAGACATATCTGTTTCATCTTCGAGTTCCCATTTTTCTCCCGAGAAGCTATAGGAGAATGCTTCGTTGCCGGCTGTATTTATTTTACCACCAACACCTGTATTGGTCAGGTTCAACGGAGCTGTAATATATTTCTTAAGCAATGCGGCATAGGACGCCTTATACGACTTCTCCAGAATAAAAGTCAGCAACACATAATTAGAATTACTGTATTCCGATTTGCTTCCCGGTTCAAAATCGCTGCCGCCTTTTATTATTATCTGAAGCAATTCTGCTTCTGTTTTGGACTGCGTATTCCAGGTAATAAAAGTAGAGTCTGTATAATTATGTATACCACTGCTATGATTCAACAACTGCCTTATCGTAATTTTATCCGCATACTTAACAGCGGGAAACCATTTGTTAATTGTTTGATCAAGCGTCAGCTTTTTTTCTTCAATTGCTTTAAAAACCAGGGTAGCTGTAAAAGTTTTACTAATAGAGCCGACCCTATACTTTGTATTAGCATCCGCCTTTTTTTTGCCGGCAACATCGACATAACCAATTGAATTTTCATAGATAAGTTTGCCATCCTTAGCAATGGCTACACTTCCCATAAACCTTTGGTTGCTATCTAATGCTGCGAAATACGCATCAAGTTTTACTTTGTCAAACTCTTGTGCTTGCATACAACCGATCTGTGTCAGTAATACAAGCACAAAAACAACTAGTCCGCAATTATGTTTTGTCATATTGTTCATGCTGTGTTGGAATAGCAAGTATTTTGAAAAGGCAGGTAACTTAGTTGCCTGCCTGCAGGAATTAGATTATCCCAGTTTTTTATTCGAAAGTCCCAGGCTGCCTGCCATGCTAGCCAGACTTGAAAGTATTGACTTATCTGCGTCTGAACTGCTTTGTTGCATTTTCAGAATCAGGCTTGCAATGGTGAGATTCTTCAGGTCATTGGTAGATACATTGTATTTATCGGCAAAACCTCTGATACGTTCCATCAAATCACCAGAATTGCTACCGTCACCTAACAAGGCATTCTTGATATGTGTAGCGTGTTCGCTTTCATTAATTAGCCTGTCGAAGCCTTTGGCATTGCTGATTTGGTTAACAATGTTCTGGAAGAATGTGCTTTCGCCACCAACGATATCAATTTTAGCAGTCTTCATCGCTTCACCCAGTACCATCGCTTGTGCTTCGGCCACATCTTTCTGAATGTTGATACCAGCCAGTGCAATGTCTTTGTCTTTCTGCACCAGTATTTTGAACTCTTCGTGTTCTTTACCCACCGCATCCAACTTCTTCATAGCTTCTGCTTTCTCTTCTATACCCTGTGCTTCTGCCAGCGCTTTCTCCTTCACTACGGTAGCTTCTGCTAATCCTTTTTCTTTCACCACTTCGGCCTGTGCCAATCCTTCTTTGCGTTTTGCATCCGCCATTTTTTCTATGATGGTAGCATCCACCGTACCTTGTCTTTCTTCTGCATCCGCTTTCGCCATCATTACTTCAGCTTCAGACAATCCAAGGGTTGCTTCTTCACGGGCTTGTGCTTCAGCCAATATCTTACGGGCTTCCGCTTGCTTCGCTGCTGCTTCTTTGCGAGCATCTGCATCAATGATTAATTGTTTGGCTTTTTCTTCGGCAGCTCTTTTCTCTGCTTCTGCGGCCTTCACTGTTTGAATCAATTTCTCTTCTGCCAAACGAGCGGCTTCGGTTACACCCACTGTTTTCCTACGCTCCACATCTCTGAATGCTTCCACATCCTTGATACCCTGCTGTTCTTCCACCACGCCTTTTTCCAGTTTCACCCTTTCTTTAATAACATCCTGGATGTTCTTCTTTTCTATTTCCACTGTACGCTCTTTTTCTATCTGCGCCAGGGTTACTATTTTTTCTCTTTCATTTTGCTCCAATGCCCTGTCTTTCTCTACTCTTTCTGTTTCTACTGCATCGGTACGCAATTTGTTTTTCTCTGCAATAATTATCTGACGCAATTTGTTCTCTTCCTGCACCGCCAGCGACTCGTCTGTTTTAATTTTTACAGTTTGTGCTTTTAGTCTTTCTTCTTCCCGCACTTTCACAATTTCCGCATCTTCTCTTGCCCTGATATTGTCTATCTCTCTTTTCTGCTTTTCTTCTTTCTCAGCCAATTGTCTTTCCAGCTCCAGTATTGCCTCTCTGGCTTCTACGTTTTGTTTTTTTATTACCTTCTCTTCTTCTCTGCGAATAAGGTTGGCATTAATATTTTGCGCAGCAGTTAATTCGGTAATCTTTTTAATACCCTGGGAGTCGAGAATGTTTTGCGGACTCAGGAATTTCATTTCTGTTTGTTCCAGATAGTCGATGGCGCAGTCATCCAGTACATATCCGTTCAGGTCTGTGCCGATGATATCCAGGATTTCTGTTCTGAATTCACGACGTGCCTCATACAATTCGATAAAGTCGAATTTTTTACCTACTGTTTTTAGTGCCTCCGAAAACTTCGCTTCAAATAAGTTACGTAGTGTATCTACATCACTGGCCCGTTCAGTACCGATGCTCTGTGCCACATTCAATACGTCTTCTATACTCTTGTTTACCCGCACAAAGAAGGCTACTTTAATATCCGCTCTTATATTGTCTTTACAAATCAACCCATCATTTTCCATACGGGCTATCTCCAGCTTTTTAACCGAGATATCCATGATCTCCATTTTGTGTAAAATGGGTATCACATACATACCCTTGTTGAAGGCTACCTGACCGCCGCCAACACCGGTTCTTACTATTGCTTTGCCTTGCGGTATTTTTTTGTAAAAACTAGCAAAGGCAAACATTATAATAAACAGCAGAAAGACCACCCCTCCAATAATCAACAGCGTAATACTTCCTAATGCTCCCATAAATTTTAGTGTTTAATTGTTATATGCTTTGAGGTTAAAAATCAATATTTTTCTATACTATGTTATTTAAATTTACTTCCGGCACCACCAGATAATATTTTTTATCTGCCGACTCATCTGCGATCATTACTTCTGAATTGTATGTTATGGTGTCTCCGGTTTTACTCACCACATTTATGCGCATCACTTCTGTTTTTATGATTAACTCTGCTGCACCTATGGTGGTTCCTGAAATGGTAGATCGCATTCTGGCAACCCTGCCCAGCATTTCGTGACCTTCTTCTCCGTGATATCCCATTGCTTTGTATACTGAGATTAATGGCTTGGTGGCGTAGCGGGTTAAAAAGAATGTTACAATAAACACTGGCAACAGGATGAATACTGACTTCCAACCCCATGCTGCCACCCCAAAAACCACGGAACTTGTAAGTGTACCAATCCAGGCTATAAATTTAAAGGTTGAAAGTACAACCATGAAGGGAACTTTTCCTACGTTTAAATAATCGAGGCCTTTTGCAAACCACGATTTATCAGGAACATTGTCGTTCAGATCAGGATCTGTATCAGTATCGAGGTCTGCCCCATGAATATCCAGATCTGTATCTGCATCTCCGAAAAAATTACCAACAAGAAAGGTAAATATCCAATAGATGGCCGTGATACCAGCGAGCACGGTCATAATGGCGTTACTCAGCGGGTTGAGTAACAAATTCACAAATTCAGTCCAGTTTATAGATGCTATCATAATCATTTCATTTTAAATAAACCTGACCGCTGGCATCCGGAGCCAATCTTTTATTCTTTTGCAGGCAGGTGAGACACCAGCCTGTAGGGCTTCTAATCCTGACCGCTGGTATCCGGAGCCTATCCTTTATTTTTTCGCAGGCGGGTGAGACACCCGCCTGTAGAGTTCTATCGATTGTCCAATCCTTTATTCTTTTGTTCCTCCTATACCCAGCTTTTCCTTGATTGCCTGCAGATCTTTCTCTATGGACAGAGAATCATTTTTCAACAGGCTATTCAATTCATCTTTCAGGTCGTTTTTACCATGCGCAATTTCTCCATATGCTTTTGCCAGCGCCTCCTGATCTTCTACCTTGGCCTTCATACGCTCCAGCATGGCAATGGTGCCATTGTTGTCTAACTGCGCCAATTGCTTATTCACCTGCTCCGTAGCCTTACTCACTTTCACACGGGCTTTCAGCGTTTTCAGCTCCTTTTCCCATTTCTCCAGATTACTTTTCAGAATTTCGGTATTCTTCAGCATATCCTGTGATGACTGCTGAAGACTTGCTACCTGCACGCCTAAGGTCTCGGCTTCCTGATAATATCTTCTGCGCAAAGACAGGGCTTCACGGGCAAGTTGCTCAGCTTTAACGACATCCACTTCCCCAGATTGTGCCTTTTGCATAATCAAAATAGCTTTTTCCGCATATCCTACTGATTCTTTTTCACAGAGTTCCCGGTCGTTGTCGGTTCGGATAGCCAGGGCTTTCACCTTGGCATAGGCTTCGGTGGCATTGGTAAGATCGTCCCGGAGCTCCCGGAGCCCCTGTTCCGTCATTTTGACTGGATCTTCCATCTTTTCTACTGCTGCGTGGATTTCAGCCTGTCCTATTCTGAAAATTCTTTTAAATATATTCATCTGTTTTGTTTTTATTGTTTTTTATTTACCAGATGGAATCGCAAAACCTCGTTGGTAATGATAGTTCCTCTGGCTTATTTCATGATGTTACATTTTTGAAAATTTAATAATCTGATCATAGTATTCACTCAGCAACAATCCGAGTGAGTTGAGCGCACTTTCAAACTCATTGAGGTCAAGATTCTCCAGTTGCATTGTGTACCTGAAGAGAATTTTATTGCCTTCCTCGTTCATCACAAAAGCTCCGTGTATCATATCTCTGTTTTTCTGCAACAGTAGTTTGTACATCTCTTCGCTGCCAGTTTTGAAGGAGAACAAAAACTGCTCAATGATCAGTACCGGTGGCGCCACTCCAAGAATCAGGTTGTGAATGCCATCCGGCTGATTTTCTATTTTCAGAATGCCGGTCTCTTCATTCCTGTAGGTAATGGTGCATCCGCAGGCTTTGGTAAACGCTTCTATTTTGTTGATATAGTCCATTCGCTTTGTTGTCATATTTCTAAAACAAATTTAAATATAAAAATCAAAATATGCAAATAATTTTAGCAATTAATATAAAAATATTTGCACTATCTTTGTCGAATGACCAAGATCGGAAGTAATATCAAAAAGATAAGGACAACCAAGGGGCTAAGCCAGCAAGTATTTGCAGATACATTTGAACTAACCAGGGGAAATATATCCTCCTATGAGGAAAACAGAGCGGAACCCCGCATTGAAGCGGTGGTAAGAATTGCAAAATATTTTGGCATCCCTGTTGAAAAATTTATCACAGAGCATCTGACGATTAATGAGATCCTGAAATTCAACGGGGATAAATTAATAGATGAAGCTGCGCAAGTTATCAGTCTGCAATTAAGAGAAGTACCCTTTATCAACGATAATATATATATGAAGTGTTGCCACGGTGATATTAAGTTCAATGATTGGGCTGCTTTTCCTAAGTTGATATTTCCTGAAACGACCAACCATAATCTGGTGGCTATTACTTTCAATAGCAATATTCCGCACCATGCAGCACTACCTGCCTATCAAATGCATGATGTACTGGTATTTGAAGAAGTGACCCGTGAAAATATTCATCTCTGCCAACACAAAACAGGTGTATTTACCGGACCAGACGAAGTGATGATCGGGCAATTCGAAATATCTGAAGGCACCGTAGAACTAATACTAAATGATTTTAAAAAACAGATATTTAGTTTTGATGCCCCTAAACAATTCTGGAAGCTGTTTGCGGTATACGAGCATAAGTGATAAGTGCGTGTAGCGATCTATGCAATTATTCTACCGGACGATAATTTCCTGATTGTTTCCTTATTTTTCCGCATTTTGTAAATCATTTCCTGCTATTCAAAATATCATTGCAGCGTCACAGCCATTTTTCATTTGGCTATTTAACAAATTAACAGACCCTCAATGACCATTGCAGTGAAGAAAGTTCTATTTTTTGGTTTTTTAATAGCTAGTTCAGTTAATGTTTTAAACGCACAGGAAGACTCAACAATATCTATGCCTGAGATCCAGGTGGTTGGCCAGAAAAACGATCGTATTTTTAAGTCAGTGCCCGGATCTGTAGAAATTTTGTCAACCAAAACCATACAGTCTATTGCACCTGTAAACAGTAGCGACATATTAAGAAGAGTGCCCGGATTAACAATTATTGATGAAGACGGCGCTGGGTTTCGTTTGAATATTGGCGTTAGAGGACTCAACCCAATAAGATCAAGTAAAGTATTGGTGCTGGAAGATGGTGTACCCGTTACTTTAAACCCGTACGGTGAACCACAGTTGTATTTTAGTCCGTTATTGGATAAGATGCAGGAAGTAGAGGTGTTAAAAGGCAGTGGGCAATTGCTGTTTGGTCCGCAAACTATTGGGGGTGTTGTGAATTTTATCACAGCCAACCCACCTACGAAACTGTCAAACAGAGTTAAGTTAAGTGCTGGCGGCGATGGCTTCTTTTCGGGATACCTCAGCCATGGCAATACCATTGGTAATACAGGCTACCTGATTACCTACAACCACAAACGAGCCGACAATCTCAATCGTCTTACATTCAGAGCGCATGATATCACTGGAAAGATTAGGCTAAAAATAAATGACAAATCGGAGTTGGGGGTAAAGGTTGGACTCTATGATGAAATATCCAACTCCACCTACCTTGGTATGACGCAAGCCATGTACGACGCAGGTAATTTTGATAAAACAATTCTAACTCCGGATGATCATATGCCGGTACGTAAGGTTAATTTTAGCGCAACGCACAATTATCGTATTAATGAGCATGTTCAATTACAAACTACGGCATTTGTGTATAATATTATTCGCGATTGGCGCAGGCAACAATTTACAAGAAACGGTCCTAATGCCAACTCCTCCGGAGTGGTATGGGGTGATGCTTCCAGAACAGACGGTGGCGCTATTTTTATGAGTAATCGTACAGACTGGAGAAACAGGCAATATACAGTAAGAGGGGTTGAACCAAGATTAAATGTAAAACATCGGCTGTTCAATATTGACAATATGCTGAAAACTGGCGCAAGGGCTCTTTGGGAGACAGCAACAGAACAATTCATACAAGGCAGCAAGCCTGATTCCTGGGGTGGAAACATGCGGGACAATGAAATTAGAAATGGTGTGGCGGTGAGTGCTTATGCCAGTAATGATTTCAATATCAGCGAAAAGCTTTCTGTGAATGCAGGTATTAGAATAGAAAATTTTGATTTCAATAGAAGAATATATCGGGGTCAATTCCCTATCGGCGTAGGTGGTGCCAATGTAGTAGCGGATACAAACGTGATTCATAAAAGGAATACATTTGCCGTATTACCTGGTGCCGGAGTAAATTATAATGCAAATGACAACATCACTATTTTCGCTGGTGTGCATAGAGGTTTTGCACCTCCTGTGGTGAAAAGTGCCATTACCGCTACTGGCATAGCAGAGGAGATTGACAAAGAGTTGAGCACCAATTATGAATTGGGAACACGGGTAGCACTTGGAGAATTTACACAATTGTCTGCTACCTTATTTTACATGGACTTCCAAAATCAGGTTATTCCAGTCACTCTGGCGACGGGCGCTTCCGGCTCTGCTGACGGCGGACAAACAGCTCACAAAGGACTGGAAGTAAGCGTTGATTTGGATATTGCTAAAATAGCAGGATCAAAACACTCACTTCCAATAGGAGGTAACTTTACCTATACTGATGCCCGCTTTACAGGAAAAGACAATGTGGTAGACAATATTTTGCCATATTCACCCAAACTGATGTTTAATGCATATGTTGGTTACGAACACAACACTGGAATAGCGATTAGATTATTGAGTAATTATATGGGTAGCCAGTTTAACGACCGTGAGAACACCGTAACCCCAACAGCAGATGGCACCATTGGAAAAATTGACGCCAGGCATATCCTGGATACCAACATCTCGTATACTTTTCCAGGAAAAAAAATATCCGTTAACGTTGCGGCAAAAAATCTGACCAATGAAAGGTTTATTGCATCCCGCAATCCGCAAGGTATTCGGGTAGGCATGGGCAGGTTTATAACGGCTGGAATAGATATCAGCTTCTGATTCAATAGATGCTCATGAAGCAGGCACTACTATATAGACAAGTGTTTATATAATAGTGCCTCTTTCATTAATACTTAGGCTTTATCCCGAGATTTTCAAACAGAAAACTCCATTTGTCGGTTACATCTGCAATCACCTGCTCTGTATTGACACTGCCATGTCCGGCATTGGTTTGAATACGAATAAGTACAGGATTATTACCCTTGTTTTTCTCCTGCATAGTGGCCGCAAATTTGAAAGAATGTGCCGGCACCACCCTGTCGTCGTGATCCGCTGTGGTAATGAGTGTGGCAGGATAGTTTACTTCTTTTACATTTTGTAACGGAGAATACTTTAGCAGGTAGTCAAACATTTCTTTGTTGTCTTCAGAAGTGCCGTAATCGTATGCCCAACCAGCGCCTGCTGTAAACTTGTGATACCGCAACATATCCAACACGCCAACATGTGCTATAGCTACTTTACACATGTCAGGCTTCTGGGTGATGCAGGCGCCTACCAGCAGTCCGCCATTACTGCCACCTTCTATTGCCAATAAATTGCGGGATGTATATTTGTTTTCTACGAGATGGTCTGCTGCCGCCATAAAATCATCAAACACATTCTGCTTTTTAGTTTTTATGCCCTGTTCGTACCATTCTTTTCCATATTCGCCACCACCTCTAAGATTAGCAACAACAAAGATGCCGCCATTCTCCAATAATATTATTTGAGAAGTGCTGAAAGAAGGTTTTAGGCTGACATTAAACCCACCATAACCATACAATAAACAGGGGTTATTGCCATCCAGCTTTATTCCTTTCTTATGGGTAATCATCATAGGTACTTTTGTTCCATCTTTTGATGTATAAAATACCTGATTAGATTCATAATCATCGGGGTTGAACTGAACCGAAGGCTTTTTATAAACACTACTTTCTCCTTCCTCTATATCAAACTGAAAAATGGTAGCGGGATAGATATAAGAAGTAAAATTGTAGTATACTTTCTTTTCCGCTGTTTTTCCGGAGAACCCACGGGCTGTTCCCTTGCCGGGCAGCACTATCTCCCTGATTTTTGTGCCTGTCGTATTGTATTGACTTACTATTGACAAGGCATCCTTCATATAGTTACAAAAAAAGAACCCGCCACCGGTCGTCACCTCCAACACTTCCGGCTGTGCTGGTATGATTGTTTCCCAATGCTCAACAGCAGGGGTTTGCACCGGAACTCTTACTAATTTACCCGTGGGCGCTTCTCTGTCTGTCTGGATATAAAAATAGTTGTCGTCGGCATAGACAACTTTATGCTCGTTCTTCATATCTTCTACTACAGCTACGGGACGAGCACCTGGTTTGCTGAGATCCAGCATATACAGATTGCTGCCATAGGTTTCGGTGGCACCATAAATGCATAACCATTTTTGGTTTTCTGTTACTTCACCACTAACGTATCGTACTGGCTTATCATCTGAGCCGAAAATTAGTTTATCAGCACTTTGCGATGTACCCACTTTGTGATAATACAATTTATGACTTTCAGTAATTCCCGAAAGTTGACTTGCGCCCTTTATTGCATCATAAGTACTATAATAAAAACCATCATCGTCTTTCCAGCTTGCGCCACTGAATTTTAATGCAATCGTATCTCCCAATTGTTCGTGCGTGGCAGTGTTTATTACAATCAGCTTTTGCCAGTCACTACCACCTTCAGAGATATTATAGGCCGCCCGACTTCCATCCTTACTGAATGCAATATTGGTAAGTGCGGTAGTGCCATCTTTAGAAAATGTATTGGGGTCTAAAAACACACCTGTGTCTTTTCCATCTTCAGATTCCCAATACAATACCGAATGATTTTGTAAACCGGTATTTTTAAAATAATAGGTACGTTTTCCCTCTCGAAAAGGGGATGAATATTTTTCGAAATTGTGTAAGACCCTATATCGTTCTCTTATCGCCTCGCGAAAAGATATTTTATTCAGATAACCATTGGTGACTTCGTTTTCTGCTTTCACCCAGGCTGCAGTGGCTTCGCTGGTATCGTTCTCGAGCCAGCGATAGGGGTCGGACACTTCTGTTCCAAAGTATTTCTCTATAACCGTTGTATCTTTTGTTGTAACCGGATAAACTACACGCATGTCCTTTGCTGATTTTTTGTCACTATTACATGCTACAAAACATGCAAGACAAAGAATAATAAAATATTGTTTCATAACACTCCCTTTCCATAAATATAAAATATTATAAAGAATATCGCAACCTATACCAATTGATGCGTCTGTTTGATAACACCCATCACGAAAGTACTTTGTACATGTCCAATGTTTTCAGCCTCACTGAGTTTGTGTACATGAAAATGATAGTAGGCTTCCATATTTTCTGCCACTACCTTCAACATGAAATCAAAATCGCCCGATATATTATAACATTCCACCACTTCCTCCATTTCCATAATAGATTTGATAAATTTTGCACCAGCTGTTTTATTATGTTGTTTCAGCGACACATGACAAATTACCATCAATCCCTTTTTCACCTTTGCCGGATCAAGCAATGTAGCATATTGTTTTATCACACCGGATTGCTCCAACCGCTTAATACGTTCGTGGACAGGAGTGGTCGTCAGGTGGATCGCTTCCGCAATTTCTTTTACTGTAAACCGCGCATTTTGTTGTAGCAACTGTAAGATTGCTAAGTCCTTGCCATCCAGTTGTATAGACGGATTTTCTTTTTGGTCAGTTTTTTCCACCTGCGTATAGATTTTTATTCTACAAATTTACAATAATTGGTGTTTTATACTAAAGAACATATATTATTATGATATTTTATTCTACCAAACTACCTTTGCACCTACATTTAAACTATTATTACTATGTCAACAGTTTCAAAATCAATAGATTTCTCGTTGCCTAATAAGGTGAGAGACTTAAGCCTTGCGGCTTGGGGTCGTAAAGAAATCAGACTGGCGGAAGCGGAAATGCCCGGTCTGATGTCTATCCGTGAAGAATATAAAGGACAGCAACCGCTAAAAGGTGCCCGCATCGCCGGATGTCTGCACATGACCATCCAAACCGCTGTATTAATTGAAACATTGATAGCGTTAGGTGCGGAAGTAAAGTGGAGTTCCTGCAATATCTTCTCTACACAGGATCATGCCGCTGCGGCCATCGCTGAAGCGGGCATAGGGGTATTTGCCTGGAAGGGACAGACCCAGGAAGAAGCTGACTGGTGTATTGAGCAAACGCTATTCTTCGGTAGTGCCGACCGTCCTTTGAACATGATTCTGGATGATGGCGGCGATTTGACGAACATCGTTTTTGATAAATATCCTGAGCTGATTCAGAACATCAAAGGGCTGAGTGAAGAAACCACTACAGGTGTTCACAGGCTGTATGAAAGAATGCAAAAAGGTACTTTACCCATTCCGGCTATCAATGTAAACGACTCTGTTACCAAGTCCAAATTTGACAACAAGTATGGTTGTAAAGAAAGCCTGGTAGATTCCATCCGCCGCGCTACTGATGTGATGCTGGCCGGTAAAGTAGCCGTAGTAGGTGGTTATGGAGATGTGGGGAAAGGTTCTGCTGCTTCATTAGCAGGTGCCGGTTGTCGTGTAATCGTTACCGAAATAGATCCGATATGTGCTTTACAGGCTGCCATGGATGGCTTTGAAGTAAAGAAAATGATTGATGCCGTTAAAGAAGCAGACATAGTGGTAACTGCCAGCGGATGTCGCGATTTAATTACAGGCGAACACTTCAAACTGATGAAAGACAAGACCATTGTTTGTAATATTGGGCACTTCGACATTGAGATAGATGTTGCCTGGCTGAACGACAATTATGGCAATACAAAAGATACAGTAAAGCCGCAGGTTGATATATATACTGTAGACGGGAAAGATATCATTCTGTTGGCAGAAGGCCGCCTGGTAAACCTTGGTTGCGCTACCGGGCACCCCAGCTTTGTGATGAGTAATTCATTCAGTAATCAAACACTGGCACAAATAGAGCTGTGGCTGAATCACAAAAATTATAAGAACGAAGTATACGTATTACCAAAACATTTGGATGAAAAAGTAGCAAGATTACACCTGGCAAAAATTGGCGTAGTACTTGATGAACTTACAACTGCACAATCCGATTATTTAGGTATTCCAAAAGCTGGTCCTTATAAACCGGAACACTACAGGTACTAAGACGACTAAACATTAAGGTAAAGCCCGGATTTCTCCGGGCTTTTTTGTAGTATTAAATAGGGTTTACTTTTTAAATGATTTTCCAAAAATCAGTGAAACAAGAAACAAAACAACGAAAATAAAAAACAGAATTTTAGCGATCGACGCTGCACTCTCTGATATTCCGGAAAAACCGAAAATAGCAGCAACAATAGCAACGATTAAAAAGATAACTGTCCAGCGTAACATATAGTTAGATTTTAGTGAATAATGCAAGCTTAAAAAATCATTCCCCACGATACGCGTTCAAAGAATAAGGAAATTAAATGTTCAGAAATTTGTTCTACAATTTAATCATTTTTTAGAAAAAAGGACATTTATCATAAGTCAATAATTCCAATTTCTTTTTCACCCAATTTTTGTTTCTGAAGCCGTTAACATATCTTACAATTGTTACCATACATCAAAATCATGTTAAGAGACTGGTATATAAAATCATTCAACGAACTTACCAATATAGAGCTATATGAAATACTACAGTTGAGAACAGCAGTTTTTGTTGTCGAGCAAAACTGCATATTTCAAGATATGGACGACAAGGATATACCGTGCAAGCACCTGTATGCAAGGCATGATAATAAAATCATTGCCTGTTCGCGCATCGTACCCCCTGGAATTTCTTTTACCGAACCCTCTATCGGACGAATTGCAACTGCTGTTAATCAAAGAGGTATCGGAATAGGCATGGAGTTGGTATCAAGGTCTATTGAAGCAGCCTATTTATCATATGGTAAAGTGCCGATTAAGATTGGCGCCCAGGTTTATCTTAAGCGATTTTATGAGTATTTTGGTTTTTATCAACAAAGTGAAATTTACATTGAAGACGGGATTGAACATATTCACATGATTCTTAGTTAACTAGTATTTTTGTCTTATTTTTCCTGCCTGCACGTGCTCCATAAATGATAATATTTCCTCCCTCACGGCGTTTATAAAGTCAATCCAAACTTTTGAAAGCATAAATCCGCTCTCATGAATATGAACATTTTTAAAAAGGTTTGTAGTGCCTTTGTTATGGCACTAGTAAGCATGGTGTCTGTAAAAACCTATGGACAATATCGGTTCTTCGATAAGCCTGTATATGAAATAGGACTGAATGTAGGACCGGCAAATCTACTGGGAGATTTGGGAGGAAGATATGGAGTGGGTACCACCTTCATAAAAGATAATAATATTGAGATGACCAAATTATTGAAAGGAGGTTATTTCACATTTCGCCCCAGCGAATTTTTTGGCTTGACTTTAGCTGTCAATTTCGCAACACTTGAAGGAGCCGACAGTGTAATCAAAGATAAGGGTGGTGCAGAAAGAGCTCGGAAAATCAGAAACTTATCAGTAAGTACTCCGATTAAAGAAGCCACACTTACTGCAGAAATTTATCCAACTGTATTTTTGGAAGAAGACGATAAAGATGTGTGGAGTAAATTCCGGCCCTATGGTGTGATTGGTATTGGTGTCTTTCACTTTAATCCAAGAGCTGAATATATTGCCCCGGATGGGAGCAAGCGAATGGTTGATCTTCAACCATTACGGACAGAAGGACAAGGAATGCCTCAATATCCCGACAGAAAGCCTTATAGCCTTACCCAGATAAACATTCCTTATGGTGTAGGTGTCAGATATTACTTTAATGACCGGTTTACTGCAGGACTTGAAATTGTGAATAGAAAGACTTTCACAGACTACATAGATGACGTGGGTGATAAATTTATCACGGATGCTGATTTCGATAGTTATTTCGGAGCAGGATCTGCCACTGCGGAGATCGCCAAACAACTGCACAACAGGGCACCACAGGCGGGAGCTGGTGTGCGGATTCCCGATTATAATGGCGGGGACAAAAGAGGCACCCCCGAAAGAATGGATTCTTACTATTCAATAAGTCTTAAGGTTGGATACAGATTTTCTTCTGGTTCCAATACTACCCTCAAATGTCCCGTTAGGTTTTAACCCCAAGAAATAAGCATTATGATGAAAAAATCTACCTCAAAAAGCTTAGTTGTTATTCGCACTTTACTTATCCTGGCTCTTTTGACCTACACACTGATAGCTAATGCGTTAAAATAAATACAAAACAAGGCCTCTGATTATCAGAGGCCTTGTTTTGTATTTGGTAAACTGTAGTTTCTTAATTTCGCCTCATGAAAATTTTTCCACTTAGCGAGGGGAGTTTTACAGTAGACCATTCTAAACAATTTGTACCCTTCAACTCAAAAGAAGATAACCTCCACAATAGATCAGCAGGCAGCTTACTTGTTGAAATACAGCCATTTGTTGTAGTCACCTCCAAAGACATCCTCTTACTTGATACAGGATTGGGCTTTTCTGACGATGGATCATTACAGTTATATAAAAATCTGCTTGCCCACGATATCAATCCTATCGATATTACAAAGGTCTTGATGACTCATTTACACAAAGATCATGCAGGCGGGGTTAGCTTTGTTGACAGCTTACAGAAACGAAATCTTACATTCCCAAATGCCACCTATTATATTCAACAGCGGGAAATAAATTATGCATTTCAAAATGCAAATTCTTATATCGCAGAAGAGCTGACCCCTTTAAAAAGTGCCAGTAACGTGCAAATACTTGACTCTGACAATGGCACAATAGACAACTACATTACCTATGAAGTTACGGGGGGGCACAGTCCTTTTCATCAGGTATTCTGGATAAGAGATAATGAAGAAGTAATATTTTTTGGAGGAGATGACGCCCCCCAACTACAACAAATGAAAAGCCGGTTTGTTGCCAAATACGATTACGACGGCAAAAAATGCATGGAACTACGACAAAAATGGTGGGAAACCGGAAAAGAGGAAGATTGGACCTTTCTATTCTATCATGACGTGAATAATCCAATTTGGCCGCTCCGTTAACAGTTCCTTATAATATTTATGTAAAAATCTTTTATTTTACATTGGCATAGTACTTAAACCCGGTCGTTTGAAGCAGTTAATCATAAGTATCCTTGATTTCTTTTATTCACCTGTACAAAAATGGGTTAATAAGCAGACATTTAGATACATAGCCTGTGGGGGCGCCAATACACTATTAGATATCTTTCTTTATTTTGTTGCCTACAATTACATATTCAAAAAGGAAATAGTACATACACCGCTCGTAAGTATAAGCCCCTATATAGCGGCATTTATTTTTTCTTTTATAGTAACATTTCCAACAGGCTTCTACCTGATGCGGAATATCGTATTTACGGGATCTCATTTGAGAGGAAGGATACAACTATTTCGCTACTTTATCCTTGTAGTCCTTTCTGTACTTTCAAATTATTTCTTCATAAAGCTATTCGTCGAAAAGTTCGAATTCTATCCAACCATAGCTAAGATAATTACCACAATCATTGTAATTTCATTTAGCTATGTGAGCCAGCGCTACTTCACTTTTAAGGTAAAAAAAGCAGAATAAATTACTTAAGCCTGTTCTCAGGCTCAAGTAACATATTCCTTCAGGTTTTTCGAGGTTAACAACAGCCGGAAAATAAGATAAGGTTTAGTGTATTAAACACGCTGGCTGTAATAATTTACTAGATGATCAGACGTTATAATAAGTGTAATGGCTTTACAAGGAAGTATTGACTGTGTTGCTAATATCACATAAAACAGAAATACACCCTCCAAAAACCAAACGGTATTTTAATACCGTTTTTTAACGGTACAATTTCACCGCTTTTTAACGGTATAAAAAATAACATAAAAAACGGTTTTTTAATCGTTTTTTAACGGTGATTATCAAGCGTGCATTTGTCTTATTGTTGATGTATATCAAAATATAAATATTGTTAATTCATAATTAAATGAATAGCAATATTTTACCTATTACTCTATCGAATATATCCGCCTACTTTTATGGTACAAATCATTTATTCATTTTAAACCATTTAAGTCATGCTTACAGTTGAGAAAAAAGAGTTAAAAGTAGGAAAGTACGTAACCACAGAACATGTAGACACATTGATCAGAACTTACAAACAAGAAAGATGGGCGCAGAATTCGTCCAGGATTGGAAAAGAAGATTCGTTAACAGTTTGGCACAGCATTGAAGAATTAGAAGAGTTTCTGACCACTGCTAAAGAACATGGGGGTGACGGCATTAAATTTTGTTTTGCCGTATATCCTGAAAGTTATTCAGACAATCCTGCATATGCCGGCCGCCAAACTATCGTGATGGTCGCTACAAAAACCAAAGAACAGGAGAACGGTATTGGTCAAAGGGATATTTATATCCAGAGTGAGAACAAAACCAAAATTCTGGCGTACAACACCGGCAGGATCTGTCCTCCTATGTGTCCGCCACCCCCTCCCTCAAACGACATCGACAATCCGGATGTAGGAATTGCCATTGTAGATAAGTCAGAAGGAATGGTAATTATTTAATATAATTTTTTTAGTAGCAATAGGGCATCGAAAATTCGATGCCCTATTTTTATTTAAATATCGGGTGAAAAGTTTCCGTTGCAATATCTTTATACCGACTGAGTTATATCCTAAGAATGTTTGACGATATATACATATTATTTATCTTTTTATCCTTGCTCATAAGCATTTTCATGTATTTTCGAAAGGGACAGCCTTTTTATTTGTACCTGTTTCCTATCAATCTTGCATTTGTATTCATTCTTGAAGTCATTGGTGTGCGGCTGGCCAGTAAAGGACTCTCTAATATTACTTTATACAATGTTTTGGGTACTGTTCAAATTGTCTTTTATCTCTGGTTCTTCAGTCAAATTATCATGAAACTGTCCATACGTAACTGCTTGAAATGGCTGGTTGTCCTCTATCCCGTATTTGTTGTTCTCAACAAGCTACTTATCCAAACTGGATTACAATACCATACACTTACAGTAGCACTAGGAGGGCTTATGATCGTTCTTGCTGCTATATATTATTTTCTGGAACTATTCCAATCTGAAAAATCTGTTGCTTTGGCCCAGGAGCCGGCCTTCTGGATTGCTTCAGGATTGCTTTTTTTTTACAGTTGCAGTTTTCCGCTGTTTACATTGGTCAACAAATTCTATAGCCCGTCCAATAAAATTATTTTCTATTTGATTCATTTGTCATCTATTCTTAATATCTTATTATATTCATCTTTTATCATCGCCTTTTTATGCAGGATCAAAATCAGGAAATTCTTTTCATAATTGTAATAGGCGGGTTGTTGGCTTTGGTTCTTGTAGGGTTTATAGTTACCATTCTTTTTCTGTATCAGCGAAAACAACATAAACAGGCGCAGGAATTAATCCGGTTAAAGGAAGAATACGACCAGGAAGTACTGAAATCTCAATTGGAAATACAGGAGATTACTTTAAAATCTATTGCTCAGGAATTGCATGATAATATAGGACAGGTTCTATCCGTGGTAAAATTATCCCTTGCTATCTTACCAATACCTGCAGAACATGAAGCCCATAGCCCACTACAACATATCAAGGAAGTGTTAAATAAAGCGATATACGACTTGGCACATCTTACCAAAGCACTCCATACCGATCGTATCGCTCAGATTGGTTTGCTCGAATCCATTAATTTTGAGTTGAATACGTTGAAGAAAACCGGGTTGATGGATGTGAGTTTCGAGGTGATAGGTGCCGAATATCGGCTTAATGAACAAAAAGAAGTCTTTATATTTCGTATTTTTCAGGAGTTGGTGAATAATATTCTGAAACACGCAAAAGCCACGAACCTGATCATTCAACTTGACTATGGCTCCGCAAGCCTTTTCAAATTGTCTGTCCGGGACAATGGCGTAGGTTTCAGTCTGGAAGAAAAAAGAGGATCTAAGTCGCCGCTAAATGGCGTTGGCTTAAAAAGCATGTTGAACAGGTCGAAACTTATAGGTGCGGTTCTTACATTTGACAGTAGCCCGGGTAAAGGAACATTGGTAACTATGGAGTTACCTATAGAAAGTGATTAGTAAAATAGTGAAAAATGGACAAAATCAACAAGACCAGGGTAGCGGTTGTAGACGATCATACATTATTAAGAAATGCGTTGGCGAAGCTTATAGACTCCTTCGACAGCTTTTATGTATATTTTGAGGCGGAAAATGGCGTGGATCTAAAGGAAAAGATCAAACAAAAAATGATTCCCGATGTTATTTTACTGGATGTAAATATGCCCGGTATGAATGGCTACGAAACCGCCGAATGGCTATACAAACACTATCCCCAAATTAAGGTATTAGCGCTGTCTATGTATAGCGATGAAAACACGATCATCCGCATGCTGAAACTCGGGGCTAAGGGTTATATTATGAAAACAGCCGAACCAGAAGAATTAAAAATGGCACTGGAGTCTGTTGTCGAAAAAAACTTTTATATCTCGGAATTGATTTCCGGCAAAATCATCGGCGGATTAAACAGAAATACAGAGATGCCGGATGAATTTAATCTTACCGACAAAGAAAAGGAATTTCTTAAGTGGAGTTGCACCGATCTTTCTTACAAAGAAATTGCGGAAAAAATGTATGTCAGTACCCGAAGAGTAGAAGATCATCGGAACGCACTATTTGAGAAACTCAAAATAAAATCGCGTATTGGTCTGGTCATTTTTGCTATTAAGAACGGACTGGTGGATGTAACCTAAAAGCCCAATCCCTCAAAAGATTCGATTTTAATGGCAAGGTCGCCCTGTGTATGAAAACGGAGTACCAGGTTATCTGCTTCCGGATAGAGACGAACCAACTGCAGGCGTTTTATGCTACCACTTGTCTGCATACCGTTATCCCATTTTTTGTTCAATTGTTCATTCATTGTAGTCAACAGTTCTACTGTATGTTCTGCGATATTAAATACAGCATATTTGTTTAATTCGTTGATAATACGGCTATTGAATAGCCACCTTGCAGTACGAAGCAGCATATTCTTGGTGTTGAGGTCATACTCCAATTCTTTTACTACCAGGCGATCGCCGTCTTTTTCATATACCGGCTTTCCTGTCAGGTACAATTCGCCGGTTGCTGAACCGGAAAACCGTAGTTTGAAAACTAACTTCTCGCTTCCTACTCCATATAATGTGCAATTTTCTACTATTATATACTTTCCTACATTTTCCATATCAATCCGTTTCTTGTACATCTGTTGATTCAATATTCTACTTAAAGAATCATAATTCATCACGGCGTCTGTATAAATAGAAAAGCCACTTCGTTGTCTGAAATCACTGAGATCCGGAACCAGGGTTCTGATCTCTTCGGTTTTTTGAAAACTTATTCGTGGCCGGGCAGATATTCCCAGGGATATATTAAGTGTGTCGTTCTTTATATAAAGGGTGCTTAACCTTATTTTTTCGGGATTTACTTTTAAAAATCCAACATCATACAATGAGATATTGTTATTCAACATATTCCACAGTTCTTGAAACTGCGGACGAAGGTTTAAACTATTGACAGAATCCTGAATTTCTTTTCCGGCAATCTCCAATTCCTTTTTCAACTGCCCCATGACAATATCCGTGATATCCTGCCCCCAAAAGCAGAGTGTACATTTATCGATGGGCTTGGGTTCCGAACTTTGCATGATAGCGGCAATGTTATAATTATTCCGAAGTCTCAAAAATGCCTTATAGCCAACTTCCACTTTCCGCTCTCCCTCATTCAATCCGCAGGTACAAGGTGGCGACCAGGGACTCACTGCCACACGATTGCTACCTGTACCTGCGCAAATCCGCTGAGATCCGGCAATAATATAACTGCCCGTAAAACCAAAATTAACTGTACTGCCATTACTACTGATCTTGAGAGGTCCCCTCTTAAACCTATACATATACCGGGTATCGCAATTTTCTACTGCAAAATCATTGGGCCAACCCGGCGACGCATAGATGGTTTTCACATTTTTGTCAGCCATGGCATAAAAGGGCCTCAGGTTGAGCTGAAGCGGGATATCAATTTCGCTTAACGGCAATGTGTCTGTTGCAAAACGAACCGCCGCCAGGACCGGCTTTTCCGGGATTATCTTTTTTGAACAGGCAGACAACAGCACAGAAATCAGCAAAAATACGCTGACATTGAGAAAGGGAGGGGTGTTCATCCAAAACTCGATTAAGGAATAAAATTACATCGTCAGAAGAACATAACGCATATTTATATTATACTATATGTCATTAGTTTATGATATTAATTACAAAAATCCCTGCTTAAAACTGTCAATTTTTCACTTTTTGCAGGCATGGCACAAAGCTTGACATTCCTAAATGGTAATTTTAAAAACAAAAGAATAAACATAGACATATGGGAAAAATAATAGGTATAGACTTAGGTACAACAAATAGTTGTGTTTCCGTAATGGAAGGCAACGAACCTGTTGTAATTGCAAATGATGAGGGTAGAAGAACGACTCCCTCGGTTGTAGCTTTTTTAAAAAACGGAGAAAGAAAGGTTGGCGATCCAGCCAAACGTCAGGCCATTACCAACCCTATTAATACTATCACTTCTGTAAAACGTTTTATGGGACGTCACTTTGATGAGGTGGCGGAAGAAATAAAACACTGGAGTTACAAGGTGGTAAAAGGTGACAATAATACAGTTCGAATAGACATAGATGGCCGCTTGTATACACCACAGGAAATTTCAGCTATGACACTTCAGAAGATGAAGAAAACAGCAGAAGATTACCTGGGACAGGAAGTAACAGAAGCCGTAATTACCGTACCCGCCTATTTCAACGACGCACAACGGCAGGCTACCAAAGAAGCTGGCGAAATTGCAGGTTTGACAGTTCGTCGGATTGTGAATGAACCCACTGCGGCCGCTTTAGCGTATGGATTAGACAAGAAACACAAAGACGAAAAAATAGCTGTGTTTGACCTTGGTGGTGGTACGTTTGATATCTCCATCCTGGAATTGGGAGATGGTGTTTTCGAAGTAAAATCTACCAACGGAGATACGCACCTGGGTGGTGACGATTTTGATAAAGTAATCATCGACTGGTTAGCCGACGAATTTAAAAGCGAAGAAAATATAGACCTGCGGAAAGACCCTATGGCTTTGCAACGGTTAAAAGAATCTGCGGAAAAGGCAAAAGTGGAACTATCTTCTTCCAGCGAAACCGAAATCAACTTACCCTATATTACAGCGGTAGACGGAGTGCCCAAACACCTGGTAAAGAAATTGAGCCGTGCAAAGTTTGAGCAATTAGCAGATACTTTATTTGAAAGGTGTTTGAAGCCATGTGAGCAGGCGTTGAAAGATGCCGGCATCAGTACATCACAAATTGATGAGGTAATATTAGTAGGTGGCAGTACCCGCATACCCAAAGTGCAGGAAATAGTAGAGAAATTCTTTGGCAAAAAGCCTAACAAAGGAGTAAACCCGGACGAAGTAGTAGCAGTAGGTGCGGCTATTCAGGGCGCGGTATTAACCGGGGAAGTGAAAGATGTGTTGTTGCTCGACGTAACTCCATTGTCTTTGGGTATTGAAACAATGGGAGGAGTAATGACCCGCCTGATTGATTCAAACACTACCATTCCTACTAAAAAATCGGAAGTATTTTCTACCGCGGCAGATAACCAACCAGGTGTACAAATACATGTACTACAAGGTGAAAGACCCATGTCGTCTCAAAACAAGAGCTTGGGAATGTTCAACCTGGACGGTATTCCACCGGCTCCACGTGGTGTTCCTCAAATTGAAGTGATTTTCGACATAGATGCGAACGGTCTCCTTAATGTAACAGCCAAGGATAAGGGCACTGGTAAAGAACAAAAAATAAGAATAGAGGCAGGAAGCGGATTAAGCAAAGACGAAGTGGAAAAAATGAAGGCTGAGGCGAGAGCTAATGAAGCTACTGACAAAGAAGCGAGAGAAAGAGTTGACAAAGTAAATCAGGCCGACAGTTTAATTTTCCAAACTGAAAAACAAGTAAAAGAGTTTGGAGATAAAATCCCAGCTGATAAAAAAGGAGCTATCGAATCTGCTTTGTCTAAATTGAAAGACGCACACAAGCAACAGGATCTCGCAGCAATAGAGACTTCAATGGCCGAGTTGAATACAGCATGGACTGCAGCTTCTGAAGAAATCTACAAAGCACAGCAAGGTGATGCCACAGCAGGTGCACAAGGCGGACCTCAAGAAAATGCACAAGGTGCAGCGGCTGGTGATAATGTAACAGACGCAGAATTTGAAGAAGTAAAATAATACTGTAAGAAGTGATAATTTTAAACCCTTGCCCAATGGCAGGGGTTTATTTTTTGGTAATACGATCATATGAGAAAAATTGGAATCATTTCAGACACGCACAGTTATTTGGACGAAAATATTTTCACCCATTTTGAAAACTGCGATGAGATCTGGCATGCCGGAGACTTCGGCAATAAAAACATTGCCGAAAAGCTTGCTGCATTCAAACCCCTAAAAGGTGTATATGGGAATATTGATGGTTATGATATCAATTCTATCTATCCGGAAAAACTGCATTTTACCGTGGAGCAGATTCCTGTATTTATGCAACATATTGGGGGCTATCCCGGACGATATGCACCAAAAGTGAAGGACGAAATTAGCAGGAACGGAAGCAGGTTGTTCATCAGCGGACATTCACATATATTAAAAGTAATGTTCGACGAAAAACTACAGTGCCTGCACATCAACCCTGGTGCCGCCGGTAGAGAAGGCTGGCATAAGATACGCACCATCATTCGTTTGGATATTGACGGCGCAGAAATGAAGAATTGCGAAGTAATTGAATTGGGAAAAAGGTAGCTTAAAACAAGCCGTACAACTGCGCATCTATTTTACTGACAATTTCGCCGAAGTGTTCCTCGTTTTCTACAAATTTATTCTCATCAATGTTGATGACCAGCAACGGACCTTCCTTATAACTGGTAATCCATTTGTTATAAAACTCATTAAGTCTTTTCAGGTAATCAAGCCGGATATTTTCCTCATACTCCCGACCTCTCTTTTGGATTTGGCCCACCAGCGTAGGTACAGACCCCTGCAGGTATATCAACAAATCTGGTGGTTTCACCATTTTCTTAAGCGTTTCAAAAAAACGGAAATAGTTCTCGAAATCCCGTTTACTCATTAAACCCATCTCGTGCAGGTTGGGAGCGAAAATGTGTGCATCCTCATAAATGGTTCTGTCCTGGATAACAGTTTCCATTCCTTTTTCAATATCCAGCAATTGGTTCAATCGGTTGTTAAGAAAGTATATCTGCAGGTTAAAGCTCCACCGGGGCATATCGTCATAGAAATCGTACAGATATGGATTGTGATCCACATCTTCAAATTGAGGCAGCCATTTGTAATGTTTACTCAGGAGTTCTGTCAGCGAAGTTTTACCGGCGCCGATATTGCCGGCAATAGCGATATGTTTGGGTCGTTTTGCTTTAGCCATTCAATAAGTGATTTACAATCCAATAACATTGTATGCAGCTATTCAAGATAAAGCTTTAAACCCTGCATACAAACCTTTTTTAGAAATATTTTATACCAACTGCCTTTCGTACTAAATCCATTGTAGCCCGGGCACTATCCCCCGCTTTTACAGCGCCCGCTTCTACCACTTGCTGCAAAACTTTTTCGTCCCCTCTGATAGCGGCTGCTTTTTCCCTGATCGGTGCAATAAACCTGATCATTTCTTCTGCTAATTCCTTTTTCATGTCTCCATACCGGATGGTACAGTTGTTGTAATCCGACAAGAATTTATCGTGTAGTTCCATTGCGCCGGTAAGTGCCAGCAACTGAAAGATATTTTCAATATAGTCTGGCATAGGTGTATTGGGAGCCTGAGGTCCTTCATCCGTTTTTGCCCTCTTAATTTTCTTGCGAATCAACTCATCACTATCAGATAAATAGATAGTGGCATTCTGATTCTCACTTTTACTCATCTTGCCTGTTCCATCCAGGCTGGGTACTTTCACCAACTCATTTCCAAAGTTGAATGCTATAGGTTCTGGAAATATTTCACCATAACGATGGTTAAACCGATTAGCAAAAGTTCGAGCCATCTCCAGGTGTTGTTCCTGATCTTTCCCTACAGGTACGTATTTTGCTCTGTGCAACAAAATATCTGCTGCCTGTAATACAGGATATGTCAGCAACGCCGCATTAATATTCTGTGGCTGCATCCGAACTTTATCTTTAAAGGTGGTTGTTTTTTCCAATTCACCTTTATAAGCCAGTGTATTTAAGTAGAAATACAATTCGGACGTTTCATGTACCGTACTTTGGCAATATAATACTGCTTTTTCCGGGTTTAGCCCGCACGCTATATATTCCGAAATAACATGTAATACACTTTGCCGCAATTGCTGTGTATCGGGGTGAGTAGTAAGTGAATGTAAATCTGCTACCATAAAGTAGCAGGTATATTCATTCTGCAGTTTTACATAGTTTTGCAAGGCACCAAAGAAACTTCCAAGGTGCAGTATTCCCGTGGGACGAATCCCACTCATTACTATTTCCTTTTTATCACTTTTTTCCATGGCTGCGAAGATAAAATAATCGTTGTTTAAAAAATGAACTGAGCTTTCATTAACAACAAAACTATTTACAATAGTGGATAGAAATCCTGGATATATGGTTGCATCCACTGTATATTGCTTTATTTAGGCGAACTTTAAGCAAATCAGCAATTATTTCTGATGTATGATTGCTGGATTTCTAATATTCTCCAAACTAAAAATGCTTCTTCCGGAGATCAGAAATCAACAATCTTTTCTTTGTTTATAAACATTGACACTATGGCACTCTTTCCAGACTTTACCGAACAACAAGTTAACCAGGCAATAAATGAATCATGGAAGGCATTTGCCATATACAAAAAATGTGCTCTTAAACAACGGGCAAACTTAATGCGCAGTATAGCTGACGAATTAACAGCGGGAAAAGACCAGGTTATTACCCTTGCCATGAAAGAAACCAATTTACCGGCAGCCCGGTTAGCGGTTGAACTTACCAGAACCATTTTTCAACTGGCTAGTTACGCCACTGAATGTGAAAAAGGCAGTTGGATGGATCTCCGAATTGATACAGAAAACAAATTAGTTTCCCCGGCACGAGTTGATATACGCAAAACCTTGACGCCCCTGGGTCCGGTAGCGGTGTTTGGTGCCAGCAATTTTCCTTTTGCTTATTCTACTGCCGGCGGCGACACGGCTTGTGCACTGGCTGCCGGTTGTTCTGTGATTGTAAAAGCACATCCTGCTCATCCCGAAACATCTGAATGGGTTGCCAACGCAATTTTCAGCGCCATTGCCAAAAATAATTTGCCGAAAGCCCTATTCACTCATATACATGGTGCCGGCCACGAAACAGGAAAAGCCATTGTGATGCATCCACTTATAAAAGCAGTTGGCTTTACCGGTTCTTACGGTGGCGGAAAAGCTCTTTTTGACTGGGCTAATCAACGAAAAGAACCGATACCCGTTTTTTCCGAAATGGGCAGCACCAATCCTGTATATCTTTTGCCCGAACAACTGCAGAATAGCGCGGCAGAAACTGCACAGCAATACGCCGCTTCTATCACCATGAGTGTCGGACAGTTTTGTACCAATCCGGGAATCATTATAGGTATAGAGAGTGAAGCGCTGCAACTGTTTACACAAACCTTATCTGCTGCTATACAGCAAGTGGCACCGGAAGACATGTTGCACCCGGGCATTTCAAAAGCGTTTATCGATAACCGTGCAAAAGCACTAACGCAGTCAGGGGTTACAACTGCCGCCGTGTCTCTGCTACCCGCCACCAAAATGCAGGGTATACCCACATTGGCAACAGTAGATGCAATCAACTTTTTAAATAACCCTACTCTACACCAGGAAATATTTGGACCTTATTCTATCATTGTTAGATGTGTGGATGAAAACCAAATGCTGGAAGTGGCTGAGAATATGGAGGGACAACTCACTTCTACGCTGATAGCAACAGACGTTGATATACAGAATAATCAACCCCTGGTGGAAACCGTTAAAAGTAAATGCGGCAGAATTATTCTGAACGGAGTACCAACCGGTGTTCAGGTTGGCTATGCGATGCATCATGGCGGTCCTTATCCCGCCACCACCGATAGTCGTTTCACTGCTGTTGGAGCCGATGGCATCAAACGTTTTGCCAGACCGTTGAGTTATCAAAATTGGCCGGAAAACCTTTTACCGGATGAATTAAAAAGCAATAATCCACTAAACTTATGGAGAACTGTTAATAATGAGTTAACGCAGACACCTGTTAGCACATAACAAAATATTGTTTTATTTTTGATGATCAGCATTTTATCAACAAAAACTATGTATATGAAACCAGCTCTGCTCTGTGCCGTATTGCTTTCTTTTGTTCTGTTATATGGCAATGTACAATCGCAACACAAGCTTGTAAAACTGTGGGAAACCGACGCCGTATTAAAGGTGCCCGAATCCGTAAAGTTTGATGCTAAAAATAATGTGTTGTATTCAGCCAATATCGATGGAGAGCCCTGGGGAAGAGACGGCAGCGGTTCGATAGGAAAAATTGGATTGGATGGAAAAATAATTTCTGCGGATTGGGTTTCAGGATTAAATGCCCCCAAAGGAATGGACATTCACAAAGGCAAATTATATGTAGCTGATTTAGATGTTATTGTTGTAATTGATATTGCTCAGGGAAAAGTGGTAGATCGCATATCTGTTCCCGGCTCCGAAGGATTGAATGACGTAAGCATTGACGGAAAAGGTACCATTTATGTATCCGATTCCAAATCTAAAAAAGTACATAAAATTGTAAATAAAAAAGCATCGGTTGTAATTGAAGACATGAAAGGACCTAATGGTGTGTTGGCCGTGGGTAAAAACCTTTACCTTACCGATGCCGGCACTTTGAATAAATTGGAGAATGGAAAGCTAAAGCAAATAGCTGACGGCATGGAAGGCGGAACCGATGGTATTGAACATGTAGGTAACAACGAGTTCATTGTGTCTTGTTGGGCGGGATCCGTTTGGTATGTATATGCCGATGGCAAAAAAGATCACCTGTTGGATACCAGGGAAGAAAAAATAAACTCTGCTGATATCGGGTACGATCCTGTTAAGAAAATAGTATATGTACCTACATTCTTTAAAAACAGTGTGGTAGCATATCAGTTACAATAACTCTTAACTATGTTAAAAAGCGGCATCAAAATTGTTCTGATGCCGCTTTTTTTATGCTGAATATTAAACCAGAATTAAATAAATACCACAAAAAGGATCAAAGTCAATTAAAACTTTTCAACCAATAACATTTGAGTGGGATTAGCATTTGCGCCAAAGAGGTTCAGCGTTACTCTATACACATCATTTTTAGAAGGCACATAAACTGTATTTATTTCTCCGGTTTGCCCAACGTCCGATCCAATACTTGTCCATGAGGTTGTTATGGGAGTACTGGAAGTATTAACTGAATACCCGGCGGTTTTCCATGATTCTACAATCATTGACCTTGTAGAGATACTTGCTCCTGTTCTACTTCTTAGTTGAAGATGACCACCCATAGAATTGTCATCATAATATTAGCAATTTTAATTTCAGGAGACCATTCAGTATTCTGATGAAACGTTCCGGCATCTAAAATTAAAGAAAGCAAATACGATAATAACGATCTTAAAAAATATGATATCACTGATGTTCTAAGAAAGGACGTGAAATTTAAGCCTTGGCGAAGTATCAGCCGGAACAACCTTCACTGCTATATTTAGCAAACGGTTGAAGGCTGAATATATAAGAAGCTGGAGTACCATCTTCGAAGTTGACAATGTCATAGGAAGCCGGGGTAGAACTGATAAAATACCTGAATCAAATGGAGACGTGGCAACCCTATCACTTACCAGAAACGATCAGAACAACAGTAATAACCAAGCTGTACTTGTAAAACGGACCCGGGGCAGCAATTTTAATGCTGACGGAAAAGCCAATGGCTTCTACTCATTTAGCAAAAATTTCGATCAATCGCTATCTGGCTTTTACTGCCGATTTAGTGTACAATAGGGCCGCCAAACTAAGTGCAAAAAACACGATCAACGATAAAATAGAGTAGCGGATATTATGTGTGATGTCTTCCAGAAAACCAAAGGAGAATAAACCGATAACCAACGCCAGCTTTTCTGTTACATCAAAAAAGCTGAAGAAGGAAGTCGTATCTTTTGTTTCGGGTAATAATTTAGAATAGGTGCTGCGACTCATAGATTGTATCCCCCCCATCACCAATCCTACAGAAGCCGCCAACAGGTAAAACTCCATCTGCGATTCTACAAAGTAAGCCCACAAACATACCACCATCCATATACCTACACTCAACATCAGCACATTGATATTACCCCAAAATTTAGACAACCTGCTCATTACGGTAGCACCGGCGATTGCTACTGCCTGTATCAATATCAATGTAAACAATAGCTTCGGTTCATCCTCTGCCGCAGGAAATATTTCCTTTTTACTAAAACCCGCCGCCACCAGTAGTACTGTTTGCACGCCCATGCTATATAGGAAAAATGATAATAGAAAACGCTTTAAAACAGGCATTTGTTTCACTTGTTTCCAAACCACGCTCAATTCCCTGAAGCCTTGCGTAAATACATTGGTTTTATCTTTGCCAGGCTGGCCGGGCGGATTGGGCAATACTTTCAGCGTAATCTGTGCAAAACCAAACCACCACAACCCCACCAATAGAAAACAAATTCTTACTGGCAAAGCATTTTCGTTGGGTATTGCAAACCATTCTGGCTTCAATACTATTACAAAGCAAATTATTTGAAGTAAAATACTACCCGTATAACCCAAAGCAAAGCCTTTCGCACTCACGCTGTCCTGGTCTTCCGGCGCTGCTATATCAGGCAGATAGGAATTGTAAAATACCAAACTCCCCCAATAACCAATTGCTGCCAGGGCAAATAATAAAACACCTAGTTCAAAACGCTCTAAATCAAAAAAGAACAATCCACAACATGCAGCTGAGCCAATAATGCAGAAAAATCGTAGATATGCTTTTTTATTGCGCTTATAGTCGGCAATGGATGATAATATGGGGGAAAAAAATGCCACCAACAAAAACACGCCTGCTAACACATAATCCAATAAGCTGGTGTTGATATAATTTCTACCGAAAAAAGAAACAAAATGCTCTCCATGGTCATTTCCCGCCTGTGTAATGGCTACATAGTATGCTGGAAAAATAGTGGTGGTGATGACCAGGTTATATACGCTGTTTGCCCAGTCGTACATTGCCCATCCGTTTATGACCTTTTTGGGTGCTGTTTGCATATGTTCAGGGGATTACATGTATCCTGCGTAAATAAGTGCCAGTAAGATTATGCCCGCCACTATTCTATAATAACCAAACAACTTAAAGCCATGCTTTTGTAAATAACCTATAAAGAATTTAATAGCCAGCAGGGCAACTATAAAAGCCACTACATTTCCTACTATAAAAGCAGTTGTATTATCTGCATTGCTGAAAACAATTTCATATCCCCGTACTTCTTCTGTGCCCTGGGGAAATTTTTTCAAAAACAACTTATAACAGGTCGCAGCCAACATAGTGGGCACTGCCAGATAAAAAGAGAACTCTGCTGCCAGTGTACGGGTCAGCTTTTGCTGCATACCACCGATAATACTGGAAGCACTTCTGCTAACACCTGGTATCATTGCCAAACACTGCCAGAACCCAATAATAAATGCATTTTTATAACTAATGTCTTTTTCCTCTGATACGGGCTGGTTATTAAACAGTTTATCTACAAACAACAGTACAATTCCGCCCAATAACAAACTTATGGCCACTACTGTCGGATTCTCCAACAATTCATCAATTTTATCTGAAAAAAAGAACCCGAGACCCAGTGCTGGTATGGTAGCAACAAATAATTTTATATAAAACTGCCATTTGCTGAAATCAAAAAATTTCCGCCAATACAACACTACCACCGACAGGATGGCGCCCAACTGAATGGCTATTTCAAATATTTTGGTGTAGTCGCTTTCTGATATACCCATCAGGGAGCTAGCGATGATCATATGTCCGGTAGAAGATACAGGAAGGAACTCGGTCAACCCTTCTACAATGGCAATAATAATAGCCTGTATTATACTCATACCCAAAAAACGCTTGGAAGTGTGTGTAAAGTGTATTGCTTAATAAAAAGGAGCAGAAAACTGACCCCTCCCTTATTTATCAGAAGCTTTTGGCTTACGCATAATGGCATACATTTCAATAATGAGCCCCAGCATCAGCACAATAGGAGCTATGGTAATCCGCCGCGTACTATACACTTCGTTATAGTCAAACGTAGTGGGATCCTCACTTTTTCCACCTGCCATCAACAACAAACCTATTACCATTACCACACCACCAATAGCCATCCACAGGTAGTTTTGCTTGTTAAATTGTAAGCTATTTGAGTTATTTGACATATGTATTCTGATAAATTCCCTTGCAAGATACGGGGAAGAGCCAGAATCGCCAAAAAACGGGTTTTAGGGGCATTGAAACAGCTCTCTACCCTATTGAATGGGAGCCCCATCAAGTAACATGCGTATTTCTTCGCTGCCAGGCCCCGGCGCGTTTTCATGAATGATTTTCCCCGATTTGTCATACAAAAGGTACCGTGGGATACTGAATATTTTGAAATTGTTAATTATTCCAGCCTCATTACCTACTAACAAAAAAGATTGTAGGTTCTCATGCAATCCCACATTTTCACTGGCAACCTTCCATTTAGAAAAGTCTTTATCGATAGAGAGATATATAAACCTAACTTCTTTTTTCTCATATTCTGCTTTAAGGGCCCTGGATGCAGGCATCTCCGCAATACAGGGAGCGCACCAGCTTGCCCAAAAATCAACATATACAAGGTGTCCCATTTGCGCCTTTATTAAGCTATCGAAACTAATACTGCTTTTGCCATCGTTGCTCAATAAGAGGTCTGTATTAGTAGTGTTAACAATATCCAGATTGTTTTTTACGTAGTTGATCAGATTGGTGTCTTTTGCCTCTGCATAAAATTTTGAAGCGTATTGCTCAAATTGTTTGCTGGTACCCGATTCCTTTATTTGTTTAAGACATTCAAATTTTATATGCTCAGGGTATAAATTAGCAAAGTAGCGGGGTATCGAGTCATAAATTTTTGTGTAATCATCTCTGGCAAATTTTCCATTTTGCATAGGCGGCTGATACAACCTTGATAAACTTTGAACACCATAAAAAGCAATTATTTTTTTGTATGAAGGAAAAGCAGACAGGACAGCTTCGTGTTCATCCAAATCAAGTTTATTTATAACGGCAACAGCTTCGTAGTCATTTTTAAGTTCAAATTGGATTTGCTGTAGATAGTTTAGTGAAAATGTTTTAGCATTAAATAATTGCCACTGTTTATAGTTCTCGTCTATTACATCCTCTTTCATCAACGAATCAAGAATTCTTGTGTATTCCAGTATCCGTTCGTCCATAGCAGCATTTAGACTTGTATATAATATCTTTTTTCGTTTGACCCCTACCGTATCTTTTTCCTTTAAAGAATAGATGCCCGATGACCCCACCTGCTGTTTTACATACAACAGGTTAATTATACTATCAATTTGTTTAAAGACACGCGGATAATGGGTAATATAGAACTTGGTAAACTCATTAATGGTTACCCATCGATTGATATTTGTTTTTTGGCTGGATAGAAGGGTCAGGCTTGAATCGGCGACCAAAATAGAATCTCCTTTATAGGCAAGAAACTGTTTGGGAGATAGATCTCTATTAATAAGCGTTAATAGCATTACCGAGTCACCCACAATTGTGTGTTCTTTATTGTCCGGAGTCAGAATAAACTCTATGTCCTCCAACTTGCTGTTTAAGTAAGCAAATTTCACTATGCCGCTATCCTGCTGAAAGGATGCAGCTATATGTATACTTTCAGCGTTGTTGGTTTTTACAATTTCCTGACTGCTTGCAAAGGGATTGCAGGCAACAAAAAGACCTCCAACCAAAGCAATCGCAATTGGTGAAATTTTCATAAGTTTCAATTTTACATGTGTTTCTCTGAAACAAATGTCTGGAATATCAACCATATTGAAAACTTCTCTGCCCTTACAATTCCATATCTCCAATTATTTATTGCAAATACACTTACTCTGGATTCTCCAGATACGCCAGGTATTTATCCAAATACTCTCTGGGGGTAGTATGCCACTCTGTGATACGGGAAACCCCGGTACGCACACAATGATACACAAACTCCTGCAATAGGTTTACAATTTCGGCTCTGGGTACCAATTTATTGTCGATGGTAGTGAAGGCTCCACGAGGTCCTGTTTTATCCGCTTTTGCTATTTCCAAAGTAGCATAATATACTGGTAGCCTGGCAGATTTTACACGCACCCAGGTCTCGGGTGTCTTTTCTACTTTTTTCATTGCCCGATCGAAAATGGTATTATAACGAGCTAATAATGCCTCGGACAAAAACCCCTCCTTGTCATCTACCGGTTTGCCGAAGATGGACATCTTCACTCCTTTTCCAGATTCATTATTGTCGTGCACAAGATTGATATATTCTTTTACATCTGGCGCAGCGGCGCCGTAATAACCTTCTAGAAATTCATTCATTTCTTTTTGAACATCCACATTCGGATTCCACAACATGCGAGAGATGAGATAAGCCCGCAAATTCGCAAACTCGCCACCACTGTCGCGATTACCCTGCTGAAACATAGCCGACACATTATTTTTATGCAGGAACTGAATATTCGGTTGTAGTATCCTCAAATTAGGAAACGGAGCCAGCAGGTTGGAGAAACGAATGACATAGTCCCAAACCAATATATTGTTGGTAATCTTACCCCAACCGATCAAATCTTCAGCAAAGGGTTTATCTCCAACTTCCATCGGATCGTTGCGCGAACTTTCTATGCTACACAACATGATGTTTACATTTTTTCGGGGCACTATATCTTTAGGTGGTACACGTGTATACTGGTATGCTAATGTAGAAATAATTTTATCCGGAAACCGATCGGCCACCTGGTTGACAAAACTAAGCATGGAGCCCATACCCAAGGCCGGATATTTTTCTCCGCCATGTGTTGACAAGAGCTTTTCTTCTGGTGCAAAAGCAGCATACTTTTTATCGAGTGCGGCACAATTGTCACAGCGGCAGTAGTTCACATTATCATTCTGACTTACTGACCAATACAGGGCTTCGGGCCTTTTATCGATAGCCGCCTGCAGGTTTTTGCAAACTATTTCGAGTACTTCCGGATTGGTCAGGCACAATTGTGATTCCGGTTGCACACTTTTATTGTCCCAGGAAGGCATACTCCCGGCATGTCTTTTACCATTGTAATAACTAAAATATTCGGGATTGCTTTCGCCGTATTCTTCCGGGTTTAACAACGTGTGAAAAGTATGTACAAAGTAACCCCACTCAGTTTTGTCGTCTCCTCTGTCACTCACCGAATGGAGCTTGTGCCAGTTCATATACTCCGGATCATACACTTCTGTATAATAAGTTTCACGAAAAGAAAAAGCAGGTAATTGAAAGTCGTCTATAGCCGATACTTGTAGCGAAGCAGTTTTAGGAACATACGTCACGTCTGCCGCAAACTTTCTACACCCAAGGTATTTATCCAGAAAAGTGTATACACCATATATCACGCCTTTTTTATCACCACCAGTAATGATCAGTTTTTTTCCGTCCGTTCTGATTAACAGTCCGTCTCTACCAAAACTGGCATAGTCTATACCCTTTGTCTGCAGCCGGTTAACCCGTCCAATCAAAATCTCTTCTGGTTTCTCTTTTTCAGCATCTAAACCAGTAGGCACCATAACACCGGTTATGCGATATAGATAGTCCTGTAACACTTTGGCGGCTTCCACTTCTACCCTTGTGGGCTTTTCGGGCATTACTATGGTGTAAGGTGATTTACCTTTTTTAACAATCGTAATTTGCTGTGCAGTAACCGTCTGACAAATCAATAACAGTAGGAAAAATTGAAGTATCTTTTTCATCCGTATATTTTTTTCGAATTGATTAACTTATTTGATTTGCCAGGTGTATACAACTATATCACCAGGATCCACTTCCAGCGTTGGTTCATAGGCGTTAGCTTTCACTAAAGTGCCGTCTTTCTGCACCCTTTGCACGGTATCATCTGTCACTGTTGTCAATTTCATTGGGTTCAAAAAATCACGATTCACAATTACCAAAAACCTCCGTTTATTTTTTTCCAATACTGAAACAATAGCGCCACCGTCACTGGTTTCCAGTACCCGAACTTGCTCCGGCAACTTATCCAATCTACGAGTACCAGCAGGCACCTGCTTACCTGTATGGGATATACTCAGCACCTTCGCACCTAAAAACACCCCCGCCAATCCCTGGATTTCTTTGTTAACCTGTTTTACCCGATCATACACGGCTGTTCTTCTTCCATCCAAGCCAATCGGTGCGTGATGAAAATCCCAACTCGAGTTTACGCCTGGCGTCCAGAACGTAAAATATTGTAGTACCTGCGCACCGTAAGCCAGGTTGCTAAATTGTTGCAACCGTATTTCTGCTACTGTAGGTATAGGATAAGGAGCATGCGCTACAGAAAGTGCAAATGCCCAAAATGGCAGCTTGTTTTTTTGTGCAACCTTCGCTACAATTTCCAGATTTTTATACCAAAGCGGTCGAAGCGAACGACTATCATTGGTTTCGATAACCGGATAATGATCAAAAGAAATAAAAGGCGCTGGCACTTCTTTCAAGAAAGCCTCAAGATGTTGTTCAAATATATCTTTGCCAGTCTCCGGTTGAAAATCCTTTCCAAACAATTGTTCTGTGCTGGCATAGTTGGGAAATAGATTGATATAAGAAGGGTGTTTTTTATCAACTGCCTCCAACCTCCGCATCCAAACACCCAGCTCCGGAAAATCAGTGGCACTGGGTTCATCACGCAGATGATAACCGTACAATGCCGGGTGTTTCATCAGTCGCCTGGCGGATGCTTCCGGATCAGATTTTAATTCCGGAAAAGAGGGCAGCAACTTGATCCCTGTTTGTTGCGCTACTTTCAGCGCCTTTTCCACCGCCCCAATATTAGAATAACCTGAATAATTAATATTGATGCCAATTTCTTTTAACTCCAGAAATCGCTCTATAGTTGTTTCCTGCTCAGGAACACCAATCCAGGCAAGTATAGGAAACTCCCTCTCCGATGACAGTTTGTTTTGTGCATTGCCAGCGATAGCAAAACAAATCAATGCCAACAACAGCGCGTATTTGTAGAATATCTTCATTAAAAATTCTTAAACAATTAATGCCTTCCGGTTTCTCTGCCTTCCCATCCGGTCTTTCCTTTTTCGATATAAAGCTCCGTAACAGTCTTAGATACCCGCTCATCTACCTCTTCTACTAATTGGATACGCAAGGGAGCAGTCAGTTTTTTCTGCCAGCTCAATACAGGTGTATAAGGTTTATCCTTGCCGGTTTCAAAAACCAAATAAGCCCATTTTTCAGTAAAAAAATTCCCTTTTAGCACGGGCACCATTTGCTGCATATTCGACGATAAAAAAGGAAGCGACAAAGCCCTCGCCCAGTAAATCCAGGGACCACCTGTTATATAAAAGAATGGATTTAATAAACGTGCCCTGTTCTCCAACCCTGTATTGGCATAACTGAGTTGGATACCCGCGAAGCCTACCCCTGTTTCTTTATTGTAAAAGCTGATCCAGGGAACATCGTCCAGCATCTTCACATCTGTCAGTTCCGGCATATTCACAACATCGTATTCAATGATGGAATCCCGCAATGCATCATACCAGGCTGCATGCGTAATCAATTCGCGTTTGAAAACAATTTCTGCATTGCGTAGTGCTATAACATTGACTGTTTCGTTGATGCGGAGATTGGTCGTACTGAAGAAATAGGGTTTGCCAGGAAAAAACTCATACCGCACTGAAGCATCTACTTCCGGAATTTCGCGCAATGGTCCCCAAACATCACTAAATGAAACAACCGGTCCAGTCACGGACTTCACATTTTCTGGTGGTCGCCAATCGGAAGTATGTGTCCAGGGAACAGGTGGTGCATATATTTCCGGATTCCAATGTATAGCTCCATTGGTTTCTTTACGATGATAAAGCGGATATTCTGGTTTACTCTTCAATGTCAATTGATCGAAATGTCCGGAATGTGGGTGTAGTCCTATTTCCAGAAACTTATTTTCTATACGAAGTCCGGGCGCTTCGCCTTGCACCTTCAGATCGGTATCATAATACTTGATCATGGCCTCTTTATTACCATAATAGATCAAAAATATACGACTGCTGCGAGCGGGCACATCTGCCAGGAAGGATACTCTCGCCGAAATAGTTGGCATCCACACCGGAATATTTCGGGTAGCCTTTCCTGTCGAATCGGGACCCATATCATCCTCTATTAAATATTCCTGAATATCGTACACCTGGGATGGCACTTCTTTTATATTTTTACTCACGGGGTCATATGCCACCACCCGGATCTCTCTTTTCAGGTCGTCTATTTCATCGGGATAAAAAGGCAGTAATACTTCTACGGGTTCAGCTTCTCTCGCTTCCCCAGCCGTTTCACTCAATACAATTGATTTATAGTGCGTCCATGCTTTATCAAAAACGGTAGCGGTTGGTGCCGTTATTTTTTGGGTATGACTAAGAATGACATCATTCTTACTATGTGCCAGGTTTTTCTTCATTCTCACATTAATCTTTACATCGTAGGTTTGGCCCGGGTTCCACTTCACCCAACCAATTACAGCCGGGGTTTTATATAAACGATGGTCCTGCGACAAACCTGCACCGGATGGAGGACGATTGGTGAGGTGCGGATGTGACAAATCTCCAAGATCGTGTTCTGCCCGCAGATCGGTGTACCGCAGCGGTTTTCCGTTGACCAACATTTCCACTTCTATCATCGATGCACTGGGCAGATCCAGGTCTGCTTTAATATGATAATATGGAATGGCAGGTACCGGGAAATTGATATCCAACCTTGCTACACTCAACTTCTGGCTGAAAGCGGATGTCGTAAACCCGGTAATGACAAAACAGATTAAAAATTTGGTTACGGTGAACTTCATTGCACTCATCATTAATTTACTTTTTAAAAATCTCTGTTGCCTAAGTTTTTTTCCTGTCTTAATTTAGCCTCTCCGCAGCCCTCTCCGCATGGAGAGGGTGTAAAAACCTTTACTGTAGACAGACGCTATTTTCTAATAGCACATCACATTAAAATTACCTTTTTGTTATCAGGTTTCTGTCACGCATTGCCTGCAAACTTTTCTCCCAGGCACCTCCCGCCCCCCACATATAATAAGAAAAGTAAGTAGTCGTTTTTGGCATCAAAGGGGTCCATGGCTGAAATTCTGCATAGTAATAATGCGATCCGGGATTGACCGGGTGATTCATCCACATATGCAGAAAGATAGGTTGTTTTACCGGAAACGACCCAATAAATGAGATATCTTCTTTGGTATCATAGCCTGCATTCCATCCTTCATTAATAAAAAAAGCTCTGCCAAAGTATTTGTCCTGCATCATGCGGTATTCATGCAGACCATCCATTTCGGGAATGATGAATTTATCTTCAGGTCCATGTACTTTTCCGATCTCCAGTATAGGCTGCGGTCCCAACATGCTCAATTCAGCATTGCGCATTGTCAGCGCAAAGCGAACCTCTAACAATGGCGAGTTGCCATAGAGCGTAAATATTTTTTCTATTACATTACCATAATAATTGGCTTTCATTTTTACCTGCACATATTCACCTTCTTTTTTTACTATTTCAGCGTCGTACACTTTATGCGTTTCAATACTTGGCTGTCCAAGAAAATCTTCGAACCCACCATAAGGATAGAATTCCCGATTGCGGAAAGGACGTCTGTCGTCAACCGGTTTTTCCGGCCAAAGCTTAAAAAGAATATTGTCCTTTCTTGACTTTACAGTGTAGTCTATAACGCGTGCACCAGCGGTCAGCAAGGTTATTTTCACCTGCTCATTTTCCATATTATATTCATTGATGCCGTCGCCATTCAGGTCTATTTCCGCCACACTGGCATTACCATTACCTGCCTCTACCCCCAACTGCGTATCAGCAGTTATTCCCAAGGCAGTCGTTTTCACCAGATAGTTACCCTCCGGCACTTTTACCTCAAATGATAAAGTTTTGAAATTACCATTATCAATTGAAACTGTTTGGTCGCCTGTATATACTACTTTAGAGGTATCACTAGCATCTGCTACCACCACCTTAACCGGGAAAGAAGTTTCACGTGTGAAATTGTGAATACTAACAGGAAATTGAAATCCTCCAGCATTTCCATACAGTAATTCATGTACAGAAATTGCCGGCGGCAAGTCGAGCAGCGCTGTAGTAGACTTTGAAACATTGTTCCCATAATCGTATTGCACTGCAATGGGGTTGGGTCTTCCCATAGCTATCGGTGATGGGTTAACATCAAACTTTAATTCTTTTACTTCCCTGCCACCGAGTTTTACGTTCAAAGCCGTTTCGCCAGCAAGCGATAACTGCGTTGGCAGCGTAATTTTCAGCTTTCCTTCTACAGCATGATCATACCCGTTAGTAACGGTGACATGAAGTATGTTTCCTTTGGTAACAGCGTCTATGTTCAGCTTGTCGCCAAAGTAGTTCTCCAGGTAAACCCTGTCTAATAACAAAAGTTGTAATGCTTTTCTATACAATGCCGGCCCCATCATCTTACCCTGATCCAATACACCCACCGCCCTTTTGGCAAGAATATTCTCCCACAGTTTCGCTTTATTGAACTCCTCACCCTTTTTATGAAATAATACCATGGAGTTTGTCGTTCCACCCAATAACGAGCCCGTACTTAATATAAACGGTCTGTTATCATTGTTAATCTGTTCTATGTTGCCCTCCTGCGCTATATACCCGTCGTATTCAATTTTATCCATAGAAGGGTTATATACAGGCCGAAATGCATAGCCATTTTTACTTTTGGCGAATTCTACCCAGGACTCGTTGGTGAATAAACTCTGCACCTGAAAGCCTTCATAATTATCACAACCATATACCGGCGCAAAGCCAACATCGGTGACTACCGGCAAGTTTACTTCTTTCGCCCAATTATCTATTTCATCCTTCGCCAAAAACTCCATGTAGCCATCAAATACAAACCAGGAGTTACCTTCATTCATTCCCTTCCCGATTATTTCAATAGGCGTACCGGGAGTACATGTCACACTCTTGATCAGCGACTGCGCTCCCATCCATCCTTTTTTAAGCTCATACTCTTTCAATACATTTTCTGTGTTAGTCAAAAGTGTTTTGAAAATATCCTGTTCTTTTTTTTCTGCGGCTACTACAAATAATTTCCTGTCGCCATTTACCAATGTAAAGGCATCTATCACGCTGTAATTTGGATCTCCTAATTGATGACTGCTCAATTTCTCAGCTATATCTTCTCGTTTGTATTTTGACAAAAGCTTTTTGCCAGTTTCTGATGCAGTATCCGTATACACCAACACATGTCCTTTCGGCAATGCAGATTCAATGTCACTAAATGAAGGCTGATCCAAACTTGTATAGGGTTCGCTATAGAGCGCTGCCAAGAACCCTTCCTGCATAATTAAGCCGGGAAGTTCCAATTGTTCGGCCAGATTTACTTTACTCTGTAAAATAGCAGCTTCCGCATTCGGTACATTTATTCGAAACAAATTACCGTACCGAAGCCGAGTTTGATATACATCGTACCAATATTCGGTAAAACCATTGAACTGAAAGTCATTTTGAACTGTGTTTGCGGCTATGTCAACATCTGTTGCAGTAGCAGAAAATCCGTCAGCAGACTTATTACCTCCGCAACCTATAAGAAAAAAACAACTAAAGAAAAGAAACAAATATTTGAGCATGGTATTCAGGAATTAAAGTAATTATTGGGCGTTTTCTACATGTCTTTTAAACCTTTCCATACTGTTAGCAGCTTCGGCAAGCAATGTAATCCCTTCTTTTGCAATAATCCGCAGCGCTTCGGCATAAGTTCCATCCTCCCGTGCCTGCACGGGATTGCGCATACACTTAAGGTAGAGTATTGGCAAACTGCTCAGCGAAATTCTCGCAGCCATCTCTTCGTCCTCTGCAACTTTCAAGGCTTCTTTGAACAATGCCAAAGATTGTGAAACGTATTCATCTGTAAACAAAGGATCATTGGGTTTCATCCATAGTTTCATATGTGTATTGGGTTTCACAAGATTTTGTGTAAGATGGAAATAATCCTGCACATATTTTCCTCCCCGTCCATAGTATCCTTTAATGAAATCATCAATCACAGCTTTTGTATCGGCATCAGGATTCCATAAAAGTTTTGCTATCAGGTAAGCTCTTAACTCTGCAAACTCTGCACCACGGCTTTGATACGCTGCCTGTTCCATTATGCCAATACTCTTGTTTTCTTTAAAAGTATTGATATTAGATTGCAGCACAGAAAAGTTAGGAAACGGCATTGAATAGTGTCCGAAATTAACTACATAATCCCAGATATATAACTGCGGAGAGATGGCTGCCCATTTTTCCATATCATCCAGAAAGGATTTATTATGCTCACAAGATTTTAGATCGTGCGCAAAACAGGCTTCTATTGGACATAACCGTACTACCACATTTTTTCGAGGGGTAATATTTACAGGCGGCTTACGGGTGTATTGATAAGCCAATGTGCCGATATACTTATCCGGAAATTCCTTTTCAATCGCTTCTGCCACCTGGTTTACAAACCAGATCATCAATCCTGATTCTTCGCCATATTTTTTCACAATAGCCTGGCACTTATCGCATTCACAGGGATTGTAATAATCATTCTGCGAAACATCGTATATGCGATATTGTGGCTCTTCGCGCATGTGCTTCTTTAACCGATCAGTTAATAGCTTCAACACATTTTTATTGCTTAAACACAACTGCGCCAATTCATGCCTTTGACCCTTTGTAACTTCAAATACCCGCTTACCGTTAATCAGGCTAAAGTATTCGGGATGTTTATCAAAAAACTCACCTGGCGGAATCAGCGGGTAGAATGTATGCACCCGCCAAAAGCCCTCTATACCTCCGGGTTGTTTCACATAATTCATCCGGCCATTCATTTTGTTACGCGCAGCCCATGTTGTATTAAAGGCTTCAAAATAAAAGTCGTTCCTTACCCTTATACCCGGCGTACTCCTGACATCATATTTGCCAAATTCGAGTTTTTGCTTTTTGGGGACTACGGTTACCAGTGGCGTATACCATCTGCACCCAAACTCGTTCTCGAGGAAAGAAAAAACGCCATACATGGTACCTCTTTCCTTTCCGCCGTAAATGTAAACGTTACCGCTGTCACTGAAATAATGATATGACTCGTCGTCAAACGCTGGAGCAGGTTTCCCTGTTTTCTTTCCAATCTCTTCATTATATCCCAACACTATTCTGGAACCGTTATAATCGCCGTATTGAAAAGGAAGATACTGACCACTTATCTCATATAACCAATGTTGCAATTCCTCCCCTGCCCATCGCTCTGATTCAGACGCGTCTGAAGATATAACAATCCTATATGCAGTGTTAGACTTTGCCGTAATTGTGACGCTTAAGAAAATTGCCGTTAATACGAACAGTCGGGTAAATGCAAGCATTTTTAATTTCATCATCCAGGTATTTGATTAAGTTAAAGAATTATTGGGCGCTTTCCACCAGCTTAGTAAAACTTTCTTTTGTCTCACGATACTCAGCAAAATGAGTAACACCTTCTTTCTCCACTATCCGTAGTAAATTCTGCAGCGTACCATCATTCCTCGCAATTACCGGTTGGCGGCGGCATTTAAGATACATAATAGAAGTGGCAGTCAGCTCTACTCTTCCCAAAATTTCGTTGTTATCGGCTACCTTATATGCTTTCTCAAAAATTGCCAGCGATTGATCAACAAATTCGTTTGTAAACATCTTGTCGTCTGCATCAAAACGAATAAACATATGCGTATCAGGTTTCACCAGGCCATGCACAAGATCAAAATACTCACGGATATACCTGCCCGAACGGCCATAGTAGCCATATATAAAGTCATTCAGCACTTCTTCCATATCACATTCCGGATTCCAGAGTAGTTTTGAAAGGGTATAACATTTCAATTCTTCCAGTTCGCCCCCCCGGCTTTGGTGATTAGCCTGTTCCATAATACCAATCGTTTTGTTGTCTCTAAAGGATTTGATATTGGGCTGTAAAACATAAAAATTGGGATAGGGCATCAGATACCGTGCAAAGTTTACCACATAATCCCAAATGTATAATTGTGGAGAAATGGCAGACCAGGCCCGCAAGTCATCCATAAACGATTTGTTTTTTTCGCAACCATCCAACGGGTGTGCCACACAAGCCTCTATAGGACACAAGCGAACCACTACATTTTTACGTGGCTTAATATTTTTGGGAGCACTACGTGTATATTGATATGCAAGAGTACCGATATATTTATCGGGAAATTCTTTTTCTATTGCTTCTGCTACCTGATTTACAAACCATATCATCAAGCCGGATTCATGTCCGCCTTCTTTTGTAACAATTGCCTGGCATTGATTACACATACATTGATTATAGTAATCATTTTGCGATACATCGTAAATCATAAAGTCCGGATACTTCCGGATATTCTCTCTGATTCGCTGAGTGACAATTTTTAATACATTTTTATTGCTTAAGCATAATTGTGCTAACTGCTTTCTACCATTCTTTTCCACCGCATGTACCCTTTTGCCATCAATCAGACTGTAGTATTCAGGATGTTTCCCAAAAAATTCTTCTGGTGGCATGAGCGGATAAAAAGTATGCACCGACCAATAGGTGGCTTCACCACCGGGTTGCTTTTTGTAAAAAATTCCGTCGTTGGGAACGTTTTTCGGATCCCACAGAAACATCCTTCCATTCATTTTATTGCGGGCAGCCCATACGGCATCAAATGCTTCGAAATAGAAATTATTCCGCACCTGAATACCCGGTTTTTCCTTGTGATCACAATCGTTGATTACCAACGACGGTTTCTCAGGTATCAGGCTTACCTGTGGGGTGTACCATCGACAACCAAACTCATTCTCAAGAAAAGAGAATACACCATACATGGTTCCTCTTTCTTTTCCGCCATAGATATAAACATTTCCTTTTTCTGAAAAGTAATGAAAGGATTCATCGTCATAGGCGGGCTCAGCAGCATTGGTTTTTGCCTTTATGTCATCGTTATAACCTAACACAATTTTTGGTCCGGTATGTGAGGTATTATAAATGGGTACATATTCTTTACTTATTTTGTACAACCATTGTTGTAGTTCTGTCGCGGCCCATTTTTCGGACTCTGAAGCATCGGCATTAAGCACAATGCCATACCCGCTAATTTTCTTGCCTTCTTTTTTTGCTTTTGTAATACTAGTTGCGGGATCTGCAATAACACCACTAAAAGGTATCACCAGGCTACCCAAACTTAATCCAGCTATTTTGATAAAATCTTTTCTACTTGTGCTCATAACTATCGATTTGGTTGAATACATTTAAAAGAATACTAACCCGAAAGCTTTTGCCTTCGGGTTAATGAAATAAAAAAGATCAATTGTATCCGGGATTCTGTTCCAACACTGATTTTCCGTCTACTTTTTCGGAAAGGTCGATCTGCAACAGTGGAATCGGCCAGATTTCATGTTTGTTTTTTGTAAATGACATTCCTGTCAGGGGAGGCATCACAGTACCTTCCACTTCAAAATATTTATTCATCACTTCATCGGCGATGCCCCAACGTACCAGGTCAAAAAATCGCATGCCCTCCATACCAAACTCCAGACGAAGCTCTGTACGGATTGCTTTCAATGCGTAGTCTTTATCAGCGAAAGTGGTAGCATATGGCTCTACTTTATAATTGGCGGCAGGTGTGCCATCATCAAACCTCACCACCTCGGATTGCTTAGCCCTGTTGCGTATCAGGTTCACCAATGTAGTAGCATTATTCAGTGATCCGGTAGAAGCCTCTGCCTCACATTCTGCCAGCCAAAGAATAACATGCCCTAATTTAAAAATCCGGTAATTGTTTGGGTTTAAACCAGTCATCCAGCCTGTGGTAGTAGCAGAACTAGCTTCAGACTTTAGAAACATGTTCTTTTTGTAATTGTAAGGACCCATGTTTACAGCATCTACCACCCAGCTATCGCCACCATGGTTAACGCCATAATCCAGAAAGGGCACACCGGGCCGTCCCACTGTATGATCCAGCCGTGGATCAACGGGATTCGTATATAATACGGCGGCTCCTGTTTTTGAATAAGGAAGAATATCATCCACCGAATAAGTATCATTTAATAATGGCAGTCCATTGTTATCTACCCTGAATGCACTTACAAAATTGTGCGTAGCCTGGAAGAATGCCCCCTGGATACCTAAACCAGCAGTACCATGTGGAAATACTAAACCATCGCCCCAGTTGGCGTTGGGAGAACCTGAAGCGCCATCGTTTACAGCATACTGTACTTCCCAAATAGACTCATCATTGTTATTATTAACAATCCTGTAATTTTTTTCATAACTGTCCATCAGGCTGAATCCGCCATTTTCATAAACATCTTTTAATAACGGTAATGCCAGATCGAATTTTTTCTGAAACATATAGATGCGAGCCAGATAAGTTTTTGCTGCCCATTGCGTAACCCTGCCTTTGTCGCCCCAGCTAGGTGGCAGATTGTCTACCGCAAACTTCATATCTGTTTCCATTTCCGGCCAAACGGCGTGATCATTTTTTACGGCACCTGGTGCTGCAGTATTCTCATCAATATAAGGCACTTTATTATACACTATCGTGAGGTAGAAATAGAAGTGTGCTCTCAAAAATTTTGCCTGTGCTTCTGCCTGCGTTTTTTCCTCCGCAGTCATATCTGTAACATTCGGCAAAGTTCTTAACACCTCGTTCGCCCTGGTAATAGCTTCAAAATAAGAGTTCCAACGGTGATTGACATAGGTATTGGCTGCATCTACATAAAAATATTCTATCGGATTAATGGGCGCCTGATCCCCCAACGACGACCCTTTACGGGCATCATCACTGGCCACACTTCCCCAAACCCAATTAGATATAGAGCTGGCCCATGCAGCCACAGCGTTGTTGAGCATTGTACCATCCACACATGCATAAGTGCCAATGAGCAATGTATTGATGCCAGCCTTGTTGGTGAGCTGATCTATATTAGCCTGCCCCTTGGGCTTTATTTCAAACTTTGAACAGGATACTCCTGTTATAATCAAAGCGACTATCAGAATTTTTTTCATCTGTCTATCATTTATTGTTTTGATTTTACCAGATGGAACTTCGCAGATCTCCTTTTATTAAAAGTGTTGTGCTTCGTTTCATCCGTTTATCATTTATTGTTTCAAAAATGTTTGCCTATCTACAGATTGATATCTATTCCCATCATAAATGATTGTGAAGTTGGATATACACCATTATCTATACCGAGGGTAAGGTTGTTTACTGGTGTCACTTCAGGATCAAGCCCTGAATAAGATGTGATGGTAAACAAATTGGTGGTCTGCGCGTATATTCTAGCTCCTCTTAATCCTATCCGTGATCCAAAATTGGAAGGCAAACTATACCCAATAGACAAACTCTTCATTCTGAAATAAGAGCCGTTTTCCAAAAACGCTGAGTTTGGAAGGTGTAATTGCGTCACATCTCTGGTAATAATTGGCATAGTTATTTTGTCCCCACTGGCATAACGATCTGCCGTCCAGGATTCATACAAATGCCTTTTTGTGTTTACGTATGCAAAACCATCCCACAAAAGGTAGTTCAGTAATTTGTTGCCCTGCACCCCCTGGAAGAACATCGTCACGTCCCAATTTTTATACTTCAGATCTACATTCAGTCCATAGGTAAATTTCGGATGTGGATTGCCTATAAATGTTCTGTCAGCAGCGTTAACTACACCATCCCCGTTCACATCTTTATACTTAAACATACCCGGCTTGCTATAGGTATCAACTCCATTAAGATCGGGATTGTATTTTGGATGACGATCCACCTCTTCCTGTGAGTTAAATATGCCTTCAACTTCATATCCATAATAGGACGAAATGGGATACCCTGTCTTTGAAGCATTGTATTGCGTATTTCTCAGGGTGCTGCCGAAGCGAATTTCATCAGGTTTGCCGTTCAGGTCTATCACTTTATTGGTGTAGTGAGAAACATTGGCTTGTACATTGAAAGAAAAATCCTTCCCTATCCTATCGCGATAACCAATAGAACCATCAAATCCTTTGTTTTGCATTTCACCAATATTTACGGAAGGTAATTCTACCCAACCAAAAGTGCCAGGTTTAGAATCCGGATACAGCATATCTGTTGTACGACGATCAAACACATCCAATGTCAGATCAAGTTTATGGTCAAAAAAGGATGCGTCTATACCGAAGTTGATGGTGGTTGTAGTTTCCCAACGAGCTGCAGGATTTCCCAGTCTGTATTTTCTAAATCCAGCCTGAGAAGTAGTTGTGCTAGAGCCTGATATGTTATAGTAAGACTCAAACATATTGGCTCTGTAAGTACTGTATATATTGTAGTTACCTACATTATCATTTCCATTTTCTCCATACGCTGCCCGTAATTTAAGATCAGAAAGCCATTTAATATCCTGCATAAAGGCTTCCCGGGATAAACGCCAGCCTACTGCTACAGCTGGGAAGGTACCCCATCTGTTTTCTTCGGAAAAGCGGGAGGAGGCGTCTCTACGCATCACTGCTTCCACTAAATACTTTCCTTTGTAGTCGTAGTTTAACCTTCCGAAATAAGAAAAGGTATACCACTCATCAAATGAACCGCCACTGGTTTGATCTTTCTCTCCTGCGTCCAACACCATGTAATCTAAATCTGTTAGTGCGAAAGTTGACCTTCCACCAGACAAGGTTTCTGAATAACTGCTTACCACGGAGGTTCCTGCCAGTACATTAAGATTATGATCACCAAAAGATTTATTATAGTTCAAAGTGTTGTCCCAATTGTATTGAAAGCCGCCATTGTAATTCTGCGTCAGAACATGAGACGCGGCTGCATCGGTAGACTCATACATAATGAGATTCCTATCCAATCCTCTGGTAGAATTATAATCTACACCTACAAGCGATTTAAACACCAGCCCGTTTAAGATAGTTGCCTCCGCATATGCATTCCCTAAAACCCTTAATCTTCTGGAATAGTCATCTTTATTTCGGTACAATAACGCCATGGGGTTCCAGCCACCAGCCCAATTGCCCATAATATCCGTTACCGGCATCATGGTACTGGTACGTGCAGCCAAAGCCACCGGGTTCAGATCATTGTTATTAGCAATCCCATTTTGATCGGTATACGATACACCCAGTGCTTCTCCAATTTTCAACCAATTTGTAACTCTTGCGTCTACATTAGAACGTAATGAATACCTTTTAAATCCGGTATGCTTTAAAATACCATTCTGATCTGCATAGCCAAATGAAAAGGAATAATTTGTTTTTTCCGATCCACCTGTCACACCAATATTATACTCCTGAATCAGCGGATTGGTATTGGTAATTACATCATACCAGTCTGTTCCTGTTTTATTGGCTCTAATAATGCCGTAGTAAGGCCGGGGCCACTTGTAAAGACTTTCATCAACCTCGGGATCTCCTTCCATTTTTCCAATTGGTAATATATAATCAGGTACTACCGGGTTGGCGCCGTACCCATACATTGGATTTCCCCAATTAACATCGCCTACCTGTAGTCCATCGTTTTTGTATTGCAGCCATCCCAATTCTCCGGCTTCCTGCGGACTTAATACGTCCATTTTGTTTTTGTTCCACTGCGTTCCCAAACGGGTAGAAAACGAAAGTTTGGGCGTACCGCTTTTCCCTCTCTTAGTTGTAATCAGAATAACGCCGTTGGAGGCGCGGGATCCATATATGGCAGCTGAAGATGCATCCTTCAAAACTGTCATGGACTCTACATCATTGGGATTCAAACTGGCCAACCCTTCCGTTGCTGGTACGCCATCTATCACATACAATGGATCATTGTTGTTGATAGAGCCAAAACCTCTGATCCGCACCAAAGGTGTACCACCCGGTGTATTGTTATTAGTAACACTCACACCAGACACCCGACCTTGTAAGCGGGAAGCTACATTTGCATCCGGCATCACCGACAATTCCTCGGAACTAACGGTGGCAACAGATCCTACTAAACTGGCTTTCTTTTGTGTAGCATATCCTACTACCACCACTTCATCTAATTTAGAAGCAGTTGCTTTTAATGATATATTGCCTAATTGAGATTTGCCATCAATAGAAATATGTTGTGACTCATATCCAACAATGCTTATCTCCAGGATGTCGTTATTGTCTGCAGATATAGTAAAGGAACCATCTGCACCGGTGGTAGCAGCATTTTGTTTTCCCACCACACGAACAGTTACACCTTCTAATGGGCTACCCGATTCGTCAACCACTTTACCTGTAATGTCTATAAGATCAATAACAGGCTCCTTCGAAATGAACTCCCTTTCATTTGAAGCATAAAGTGTTGGAATGGTAAGTGTTTGAGAAAAAATTAGAACAAAAAAAACGTGTAGCAACCTGGGTTTCAGGCATGAGGAAATTACCTGCAGCGGATACCTGCATTTTTTCATACATTTGAATTAATAAGTTAAGAAGATGAATAAGAGCGTCGTCAAACATTTCTTATTCAGAATACCATTTTAGCTTTGAAAGGGGAGAACGCAATTCTTCCCTTTTTCATTCGGCCTCAGGAGGACTGTGAGCACACATAATGTCAGTTTTGGTTTAAAAATTAATTTGCGGCACAATTAAACAATACGCTATAATATGCAACATAGACAGCTACAAAGCGCTATCGATGTCGATAACAATTCCTACAGCAATAAACCATTAGAGAACTAAAATTAATACACTACACCCTACCTACTGTTTTTCATCAGTCTTTTCAAGGGGGGAGGTTCGAATACATTCAATAACAGTTGGGGATACTGATATTAAGGGATAACAATCCTTCGATATCCCACAATCATTGAGTTTAAAGATATTAAATTTTCCAATAAAAAAAACAATCTGTTAAATTTTGTGCAACAAATTCAACATTTACATTTATTTTATTTTACTATGTATGCAGCCATGTGATGTAGAAATAATTTTGGTATAAAATCTGAATCTCTATTTTGAAAATTTTTATAAAACGACTTTACTTCGTTGATAGAACAATTGTGCTTTTAATTTTCAAATCAACTCAATAAACAGAAAACCTTTTTATATGCGGACCACCTGCAGAAGATGTAATGGTTAATCTTAGTGATTGAGCCTTCAATGGTTGATCGAGTTGATGAATTCTTTTATACCCTACAGAAGATCCATCTGCTATTTTCTTCCACTGACCTTCAATTGACGCTTCAACAGTGTAAGATCTAATCTGCTCTCCCTTTGCTATGTCTTCTTGAATAACAATAGCTGAACATAGCTTCTCCGCATTGTCTATGGTCAATGTAGTTATGTTGCCGCTACCTTTAGCTTCGGCAAGTGGCGTTGTGAATTTTTCTTTAATCTGGTCACCAAATTCTTTTAGTCTTTCAAAATCTTCCTGCGGCACCAATCCGCTGGTATCTACTACAATACCGATCAACATATTTGAGTTTCTGCCAACACTGGATACATAATTTTTCAGCAATTGTTCTGCCGATAACAAATCCTGTCCTTCCTTTTTCCAGAACCAACCACCTTGCCATCCGTTACGCAGTGGAAAGTCTGCCTCGCCCGGGCACCAGATAGCTCCATCCGGATGTCCGCCCAAATCTTCAATCTTGATTGTTCCTGTTGCAGAAGTAACTGTATCAGTTCTGCTCCAGTTCGGATATGGCGACAATCCCTCCTCGTTTCCTACCCAACGAATAAGATTATTAGCATCTGCAGGCCCTTGAAACACCACCGCATTGGGCTGGTATTTTTTTAATAATGGAGCCAGATCCGGACCACCATCACTAACAGGTAAAACGCCACCGTCAAACCATATTTCAAAAAGATCGCCGTAGTTAGTCCACAATTCTGTCAATTGTTTTGTAACCACCTTATTATATTCTTCCTGACTATAAGGGCTACCCGGCTGTACAGTTCCCGGATTATCTACATGATAAAAACCATTGGCGGCGGCACTGGCATAAATACCGGGTTTAATATTATATTTCTTGCAGGAAGCAATAAAATCTGCCACGATATCTCCTTCTCCGTTTTTCCATGGAGCCGACTTAACACTGTAGTCATGCGCTGCCGTTGGCCATAAACTAAAGCCCGAACAATGTTTTGCCACCAATACTGCATATTTAGCACCGGCAGCCTGCGCTGCCTGCAACCACTGATCTGTATCGAGCCTGGATGGGTTGAATACACTGGGAGGTGGATGCGTTCCCCAATCGCGCCACTCGTAGTCTGGTACGTAATTAACCAAATCGAAATGAAACAGCGCACCGATTTCTTTCTCCGCCCAATCAATGTGTGCGGCCGAAGGAAGAACTTCTTTATGATCTGAATTGTTACAACTCAAAAAAACACCAAAAAAAACTACCAATAAAATTACTCTGTTCATTGTCATGCTTAGGGATTAATTACGTTTGCGAGGTACTCTTTTTTCAATTTCTTCTCTGCCGATTATCAAAAGTTGTCCTACTGCTACACCATTTCTATAAGTTTGAGCCCGCAATTGATAGATGCCGGGAGGTACTACGATGTATTCTTCTGTATATTTTTTAGAAAACAGATCCGGATTAGTATTATCTGTAGTATAGTATACATCCAGTCCATCTATTTCTACATTCAATTTTGCCAATAATGTATTTTCTTCTTTTTTAGCAGTTAGCCTTACATCATATGCGGCACGGGAATAATTGATACCTGCATTGTCAAACCGTTGAAAGTGTTCCGGCAGTTTCTTTTGAAAATTGTCCCAGCTCTGCTTCTTTACTGGTGACCAAAAAACTTCTGACAACGCAAAACTCCTTGGCCAGGTCATGTATTCCGCATGCCTTCCTGTTGGCACAGATTCCGTCCACAAGTTGCCCTGTCCGCCTAAAATCAGATTTGGACTAACGCTGTCGGGTACGGGATTCCAATTGTAGGATGATTTTAATGTCAGCATACTATAGGTATCCGGTTCCAGCAAAGGATCCCCCTGGTATAAATCGAGATATGCATAATCTGCAGGCGTCATTACTACTTTATGACCCATTTTAGCGGAAGCTATGCCACCAGACATGCCCCGCCAACTCATAACAGCCGCACCTTCCGCCAAACCTCCTTCCAGTATTTCGTCCCAGCCAATCAGTTTCTTTCCTTTGGCTGCCAACAATTTTTCCATGCGTTTAATAAAATAACTCTGTAATTCATCCTCCGTTTTAATGGCGTTTTTTTGCATAAACTCCTGTACCTGCGCCGATTTCCTCCAAAACGCCTTTGTGCATTCATCACCACCTATATGAAAATACTCAAATGGAAAAAGCGATGTAACTTCAGTAAAAACAGTATCCAAAAACCCATACACTCTTTCGTCTGCGGGATTTAATGTATTGTCATCAATGGTATAAAACTTACTGCCGGGATTCACATGATAGAGATATCCTGTAGCAGAGAGATGCGGATAGGCGGCTATAGCTGCCAGTGAGTGTCCGGGCACATCTACCTCCGGTAAAATATCTATATGCCTTTCCTTAGCATAGGCTACTATTTCCTTAATTTCTTCTTGTGTGTAAAAGCCACCATATGGGGTCGGCTCGTCTTTTTTGGGTGGTTCGTGTGTCCACCATCGTCCAGAGCGATAAACCCGCCATGCACCTACCTCGGTTAATTTGGGGTATGCTTTAATCTCAATACGCCATCCCTGATCATCGGTAAGATGCCAATGTAATACATTGAACTTATATCTTGCCATCTGATCTATATACTCCTTCACAAACTCTTTAGGAAAAAAATGACGACTTACGTCCAACATTAGCCCGCGCCACCCAAAGCGAGGATAGTCAGTGATAGTAACAGCAGGAATTTCCCATGAATTATTTGCCTTGTTTGCTGCTTCTATTTGTGCGGGTAGCAATTGCCGAATTGTTTGAAGTCCATAAAAGATACCCGCTTCGGTTTTGGCTTCCAATACCACTCTTTGTGAATTTACCACCAGGCGGTATCCCTCACTGTTTTCCAGTCCTTTTATCTTTGAATCGAGCTTAAGATTAATAGTGTTAGTGGTCTTAGCGGTAGATTTGCTCACAGAGAGATTCCAACCCGTGGATGGTGCAATCCATTTTGCAAACTGACCTGCAAGACTTTCCAAGCCACTACCTTCCACCTGAATGGTAGTTGCCTGCGTTATACGGAATACTCCACTTTGTGTAGTCATTTGAACCGGCTCCGGAATTATCTTGAAACTACTCTTTTGAGCAACACTCGCTAACTGAACCAAGCTAAAAATAAATCCAAGTACATATTTCATAGATCAAATGTATTAAATTCCTATTGTCAACAATACTAAGCAGCAAAAAGGGAGTGGGGTGAAAAGTTCCCAAGGCAAATTGTAGAACCCCAGATAGGCACTGAGCCGTTTTTCAGTTTCTATAGAAAAAATCCGGATTAGTAAGATATTATTAATATCTTACCGACTGGACTTTTTTGCCCTAGAAATATATCAACGATTGTTAATAGAACATTAATAATTAATTAAAGTAGAAAGCCCCCGATGGGAAACGATTTTTAATAATTTTATTAGTTCAATCTAATGCCTTCCAATAAACCCCATATCAGTGAGTTATTTCTCCAAATTCATCAAGAGGAGGAGTCTGCGCTATGGGAGTTACATCATGCCTACTTTCACAAGCTTTTCCGCTTTGTACTGTCTATTACAGGTAACAAAGAATGTACAGAAGAAGCTGTGAATGATACTTTTCTCGATATCTGGCAGAGCAGGCATTCTTTGGTGAATATAGGCAACGCCGAAGTGTATTTATTCATTTGCGCAAAAAACAGAGCGCTTAAGCAAATAAAGAAAAAAGGCAGTTACGACAAGTTAATGGAAAATCTGCACCAGTTTCCATGTACGCTGGAGAGAACACCACACGACCTGATGGTAAGTTCAGAAATTCAACATCGCATTAACCTCGCCATTCGGGCTTTACCACTACAATGTAAAATCATCTTCTCTCTGGTAAAAGAAAACAATCTGAAATACAGGGAGGTAGCTACCATTTTGGGCATTTCGGTGAAAACAGTAGAAAACCAAATGAGTATTGCACTCAAAAAATTGACCCATTCCATTCCCCTTACACTTATTTCATAAAAATTTGCCATCCTTTGGGGGTAAATCGTCGTTGCTGGTATCCTTACTATTATCAAACGATATTTAATTATGCCCGTTTCAAGAATATGGGAATTGCTGGCAAAAAAATACAACCAGGAGATTAGTGTGGAGGAAATGAAGGAATTGGAAATGTATCTGACACAATATCAGGATGCTTTTCAGTTGAATGAAATTATTTCCAGCATAGATGACATCCCTTTGCAAAAGGTAACCGACAGATCAGACGAAGAAAGAAGTCTTGCGTCAATAAAGCAGATGCTGGAAAGAAAAAAATCAGAGGATAAAGAAATTGTAAGCGTCCCAACAGTCAGGAGCAGCCGATGGCAGACAATAGCCTGGATTAGTAGTATTGCAGCCTGTATTACACTTGTTTGGCTATTTTGGCCCGCAGGTAGTAAGCCTGAAGTTGAGAAAGCGTCCATGCATGTTGTAGAAACAAATGCCGAATCAAAAAGTACCATTCGCTTACCGGATGGATCTACAGTAAAACTGAATACAAACAGTAGTATTCAATACAATGAAGACTTTGGTAAAGGTGGCAGAACGATAACACTGGTAGGAGAAGCTTTCTTTGATATTGCTAAAAATGAAGAACAACCATTAACCGTTCATGCCGGAAATGTGGATATAACCGTAAAAGGTACTGTATTTAACGTACGCGCTTATTTGGAAGACGCTACAATAGAGGCTTCTTTGATAGAAGGCGCTATAGAAGTATCTGAAAAGAGTGATCCGGAAAGGAAAATATTATTGCGACCGAATGAAAAAATTTTGATCGGACAAACAGTTCTAGAAACCAGTCATCCTCAAAAGGTACAGCCTAAAGACGGCATATTGGAATTGGGGAAAATCAAACCAAACCCCACTGACAGTTCTATCAACGAGATTGTTTGGGTGGAAGATGAACTAAAGTTTTACAGAGAACCATTTTATAGTCTGGCGCAAAAAATGGAACGATGGTATAATGTGTCAATTCAATTTGAGACAGAAAAAATGAAAAACATGACTTTTACCGGTTCATTCGAAAAGGAAAACATCAAGGAAGCACTCGATGCATTGCGCCAACTGGCCTCTTTTAATTACACCTTTGAAAACAAAAGAGTAACAATCACTCAAATACAATAATAATTTTTTCTAAGATGTTTACTTATATTAAACATAATTTAAATATTAGTAAACCCTAACAATTAAAATATATATGATGATTGAATAAAAATTAGTGAATTAAAAAAGGAGATGCTCGCAACATCTCCCCGTTAAGCAAACAGGGAACGCCCGTAAAGTAGTTCCCGTATTATTAAACTCAACAATTTAAAGGTATGCTTTTTTCCAAAACTAGTTGGGACAGGCGATGGATGCCCTATTCCCTGAAATGGAAATTCTTTATGAAAATTTCTTTCATTGTTACCACTTTTTTAAGCTTACAAGTAAGCCTTTTTGCGAATGCGCAAAAAGAAATAACCCTATCTGTCAAAAAAGAACCGCTACGAAAGGTACTTAGACAGATAGAACAAAATTCTGATTATCGGTTTTTATATACCGATGCGCCGGTGTTTGAGAAAAACAGGGTGACCCTACATGTACAGGACGCCAGCATATCGGAAGTAATGGCTAAGGTGCTGGCAGGTACCGGACTGGAATATAAAATCAACAGCAACGAACTGGTGGTTTTAAGTTTCGCACCTGCAGATCTAACGCAGCAGAAAGCCATCATCAAAGGAAGGGTGACGGATGAAAACAATAATCCTATTGCGGGTGCCACCGTAACGGTTAAAGGCGGGAACCAATCGGCTGTAACCGACGAGAATGGTAGTTTCAGTATTGATGCAGCCGACAATGCAACGTTGGTAATCAGTTCCGTAGGCTATCTAGATAGAGAACTGTCGATTGGAGGAAGATCTGTACTGGATATCACACTCCAAACCAATCAAAAAGATCTTTCTGAGGTCGTAGTAACGGCATTGGGTATCAGCCGGGAAAAGAAATCCCTCGGTTATACAACACAAAAAATAGATGGTGCCCAATTGAACGAAGTACCTGCTACCAATTTTGTAAATAATTTAGCCGGAAAAGTGGCAGGTGTACAAATCAACACATCTGGAACAGTAGGCGGATCAGCGAGAATCACATTAAGAGGAGAATCATCTTTCGGAGTTACTGGTAGCCAGCCGCTTTTTGTAATTGACGGAGTACCGGTGGGCAATGATGGAGTAGGCAGTAACAGTGGTTCTGCTGACTACGGAAACAGTGCAGCCGAATTTAACCCTGCAGATGTAGAATCAATGAACGTGTTAAAAGGACCGGCGGCAGCGGCTTTATATGGTTCAAGAGCATCTCATGGTGCCATAATCATCACCACAAAAAAAGGAAGCGCCCGTAAGGGAATGGACGTTAACTTCAATTCGTACTATTTTTCCGAAACGGTAGCTAATCTTCCGAAATTTCAAAATCAATTTGGTCAGGGTAGAGATGGACTATATGAGGGTTCCAACTTTGGTGCCTCCTGGTCACAATATCCCAATGGAGTAAGAGATGGGTACGATGAAAGCTGGGGTCCCAGATTGGATCAGGGAACGCTCGAAAAGCAGTTTAACTCACCAACTACAAATGGTTTTCGTGGGGGCGATGTTGCTCTAAATAACAGAGGAGACGTAATAGCCACCCCCTGGGTTTCTCAACCAAATAATATCAAAGACTTCTTTGACAAAGGTCAGAAATACTACAATAATCTGGCTTTTTCCGGAGGTAACGAAAGGGGTAATTATCGATTGTCTATGACTTCCCTTAACGTAAAGGGAGTAGTGCCGAATAACAACCTGGATCGCTATCAATTGAACTTTAATGGAGAGTACAAGCTTACGAGTAAGTTGACCTCTTCAATAAATTTCAACTACATGAAGCAAAGCAGCACCAACCGCCCGGATAACGGTTATGGTCGTAATACTATGATGTATTTCTTTACCTGGATGACACGCCAGGTGGATGTTAATAGTTTGCGTAATTTCTGGCAACCCGGATTTGAAGGCATGCGGCAGTTTCAATACAACTATGGGGAAAATCACAACAATCCTTATTTTTTACTGTATGAAAATACCCGCGCACAAAACAAAGACAGGTTGTTTGGAAATGTTGCATTTGATTACGCCTTTACCAGTAGACTTAAGTTAAAGCTTCGGACTGCAAACGATCTTTACTACGATTTTAGACCACAGCGTACCGCCATCAGTACAGTTGATCAACCATTGGGAGGATATGTAGAGGAATTGATAAAATTGGAAGAGAGAAATACGGATCTGTTATTAACTTATAATGGCGAGGCAGCTGACGGCGATTTTGGATACGTGATTTCCGCAGGTGCTAACCGAATGGATATTAATGGCAGAAGTTCTTGGTCTCGTAATAGTGGACTGTTAATTCCTAACATTTATACCATTCAGAATACTTCGCAGTTAATTCAATCCACCAATTACAGCCACAAAAGAAGGATTAATAGCACCTATGCAATGTTAAACTTGAACTATAAAGGGCTTGTTTACCTAGATTTAACTGCTAGAAATGACTGGTCAAGTACTTTACCGGCCAATAATAACTCTTACTTTTATCCGTCAGTAGGACTAAATACCAATATCAAGGATATTCTGAAACTTCCTGCGGCCATTAGCCAGGCACAACTGAGGTTGGCGTGGGCTAAAGTTGGTAGTGATACAGGTCCCTACAACTTGTATAATACCTATGTGAATGCAGAACAGTGGGGTAGTCACTACACAGTGGCTAACAGTAGTCAATTAAAAAACGCCTCCCTAAAGCCACAAATGAACCATACCTACGAAATAGGTACATCTCTGGGCTTCTTAAACAACAGGTTAGGGTTTGATGTAGCCTACTATGATATCAGGTCTATCAACCAAATTATATCTGTTCCGTTACCACAGAGTTCTGGTCAAGGGGGAAGGATAATCAATGCCGGAGAAATAAAGACCTCTGGCATAGAAGTAGTGGTAAATGCCACACCAATACAAACTAATGGATTTAAGTGGAATGTTGCAGTGAACTGGTCGAGACACAGAGGTAAAGTTATTTCTCTTGATCCGGAAATAGACAAGTTGGTGCAGGCTGCTCCGGGAGAAAACGCTTCTATACAAGCGAGAGTTGGTGAAAGAATGGGTGCCATCTGGGGACCAGGGTATCAAAGGGTACCGGATGGACCTTTGAAGGGTGAAATAATCATTGGAAGTAATGGCAGGGCAATGGCAACCAGTGAAGATATCCATCTTGGTAATTATAACCCCGATTGGAATGGGGGTATTTACAATCAATTCACCTACAAAAACTTCCATCTGAGTGCCTTGTTCTCCGGTCAATACGGCGGCGTATTTGTATCAAGGTTTTACAATAAAGCAGTGGGTGCTGGTCAATTGGCAGAAAGCCTGTGGGGTCGTGGAGACAGAAATGGAAATGAATACACAGATTTATATTATGCCAAGGGTGCAGCACTGATGCCCGATGGTAGCTACCAACCCAATTCAACCGGTGATCAGGGAAAACTGGATGCAGGGGTGTATGGTACAGATGTTAGAAATATGATCAAAGGACAAATGGATCACATTTCTGAAGCGCAATTGTTTAGCGCTACTTATTTCAAATTGCGAGAGCTTACTTTCGGATACAGTCTTCCTTACAAGTTGTTGAATCGCACATTCATCAAGAATGCCAAAATTTCCCTAACTGGTAGAAACTTGTTGCTGTTTACGCCTTCCAGCAATCAGCATTTCGATCCTGAAGTATCTATTGCCACAGCAGGTGGTGGATTGATACCTGGTTTCGAAAACATGAGCATACCCGGTACCAGAGAAATAGGTGTAAGTCTGAATGTTAATTTCTAAACAATCGAATATGAAGAAGTTGAAATCAATATATTTTCTGTTCTTGCTGGCGTTGCTAGCGGGATGTACAAAGAATTTTGAAAAAATAAATACTAATCCTAACGAGTCTGAGAGTTTAACAGGTCCAGGACTACTGCTACCGAATTTATTGAGGGGTTCAATAAACTCCAGTTTTAATACCTCTTATCAAAGAGGTGTGATAGCAGGAGATCTAATTTACAACGACTTCAGTAGCAACTACAACAACTGGGTGAGGGCTGACGCATCGGGCTATTTCCTCTGGTCTAACTACGATTACATTCGGGAATTGAATGAAATCATTTCAATAGCAGACGCAGGTAACATGAACAATTTTAAGGGAGTAGCGTTGATAATTCGATCCTGGTTGTTCCAAAATCTGACGGATCTCTATGGTCCAATCCCATTTAGAGAGGCTTCTTCTGCCAAACTAGAGCAAATCTATAAGCCTAAATACGAGCAGCAGCAAGAAGTATATCAAGGATTATTACAAGATCTGGAAGAAGCCGCTAATTTATTGGGATCCACAAACGAAAATGTTTTAGGAGATATTTTGTTTAGTGGCAACATTGAAAGATGGAAGAAGTTCGCTACCGGATTAACAATTCGTTTATTAATTAGACAGTCAAAAAAAGTAGATCCTACAACGGCTTTGACTAATATTCTGAATAACCCAGCCAAATACCCTTTGTTCACCTCTTATCAGGATCAGGCTGCTCTTCAGTATATAGCTGACACATGGGGGAATGCTATGCCGCTTTATGCCAGAAGCAATAGCGACTATGCTACCAGTACCAGGGTAAGTAAAAATTTGATTGATCACCTTAAATCACTCAATGATCCCCGTTTACCAGTATATGCCTTGCCAACACAAGCTAGTGCTGCCGGTAATAATCCGGCTAATTTTGAATATGAGGGTGCTGTAAACGCAATGGGACCATTGATCAATCCGGAAAATTTTTCAGCACCTGGTATGTTGTGGGCACCTCTGCAATACAATTCATTGGCTTCTATGAATGCAGCCCAGGCGTTACTTGTAACTTTTTCGGAAGTGCAGTTCAACCTGGCGGAGGCTGCCGAAAAAGGCTATATCCCGGGAGGTACAGCTGCTGCGGAAGCTTACTATATCAATGGTATTGAAGATCAGTTTAAGTATTATGCCAGCAGAATAGGCAATATGTATGAGAACTCATTTCTTGCTTTAAGTGCTGCAGATGTTATACCCAATGCCAGTTATTACACGCAGACTGAAGTAGCATATAGTGGTAGTCAGGCTGAAAAACTTGAAAAGATAGCATTGCAGAAATGGTTGTCGCTCTACTTTGTAGGGTACGAAGCCTGGAGCGAATGGCGCAGAACCGGCTTCCCTGAAATTGTAGTAGGTACACAAGGCCCGGGCTATATTGCCAGAAGGGTAATGTATCCTGCAGATGAAATGCGGATTAACGAAGACAACTACCAACAAGCCGTACAATGGCTTGGGGCAGATGATTTGAAAACCCGTGTTTGGTGGGATCAATAGATAACTGAAAAGCTGATTGACAGCTTTAGAAAAAAAATCCCGGTAGCCTTAGGCTGTCGGGATTTTTTTGTACCAATTCAAAAAGTATTGGGTAACAATCCATTCTTTAATAATATTGGCCAACAAATATTACTAATCAAAAAGTCATGAAAATACTAGTCCTCATTTTTGGATTGATCCTATGGTTCGGATCTCCAAAACAATCAAATTCGGAAGAGATCATCACAGGCGCAGATCAAACGGAAAAATACGTCCCTTATCTCAAAGGGAAAAGAGTAGCAGTGATGGCAAACCCCACTACGATCATCGGAAAAACCCACCTTGTTGATAGCCTAGTCAGCCTTGGTATCAATATTGTAAAAGTTTTTGGTCCTGAGCATGGCTTTCGGGGTAATGTCAGTGCCGGCGATGCGATTAAAGACGAGCGAGATCCGGCGACCGGGATTCCAATTATATCTCTATATGGCTCAAAAAGCAAACCTACCAAAGCTGATATGGCCAACGTAGACATATTGTTATACGATTTACAGGATGTAGGAGTTCGCTTTTATACCAATATCAATGCATTATCAAGATTGATGGAAGCTTGTGCTGAAAATAACAAAGAAATGCTGATTCTGGATAGACCTAACCCAAACGGATACCTGATAGATGGACCCGTATTGGATATGAAATATAAATCCGGCATAGGCATGTTTCCACTACCCATGTCGCACGGGCTAACAGTGGCAGAATTTGCGCAAATGGCAAACGGTGAAGGCTGGCTTACCAATAAAGTGAAATGCAAATTGAAAATCATTCCGGTAGCCAACTATAATCACGATATGCCTTATACGCTACCCGTGAAACCTTCTCCCAATCTCAATACACAGCAAGCAATTTTACTGTATCCCTCCACCTGCATGTTTGAAGGGGTATATCTAAATCATGGGCGTGGAACGATGTTTCCCTTTACCGTATTTGGCAGCCCGGAAATGAAAGGAAAATATGCTTTCTCGTTTACGCCAACCTCTATCAAAGGCATGGCGGAAAAGCCGTTATTTATGAACCAGACCTGCTACGGTCTCGATCTTCGTAATTACGACGTCACGCTATTACGCAAAAGAGGTAAAATAAATTTAGAATGGATTATAGAACTGTATAAAGCCCATCCAAACAAAGAAAAATTCTTCGAATCCAGTCTTAGCAATCAAATGGGACGAGTTGAAAATGTAATAGGAAGTGGTCTTTTCCGACAGCAGATCATTGATGGAGTGTCTGAAAAAGAAATTCGTAAAAGCTGGGAACCGGGTTTAAGCCAATACAAAGCGATGAGAAAAAAATACCTATTGTACCTATAAGTTGGTTAGGAAGGATGCATTGACACCTACTGAATTTGTCAACACCAGATAGATGGATGTGCTACTTCCACTATCCCAATACGGAATTTGGATTAATTTTGTCAGCAAACAAAACTGACAGTGATACACCATAACCTCTTATTGATACTTACGCTTTTTTTTGCAATGGCTTTGTTATATCTGCTAAGCCAGCGGTTAAAGATTTCTTATCCGATTTTTTTAGTGATCGGCGGACTACTTATCAGTTTCATCCCGGAGATGCCCAGTATAAATATCAGCCCGGATCTTATTTTCCTTATTTTTTTACCACCACTACTGTTTGAGGCCGCCTGGCACGTATCCTGGAACCAATTTTGGAAATGGCGACGTTCTATTCTTATACTTGGGTTTGGATTGGTATTTGCCACCTCTGCTGCCATTGCTTACTTTTCGGTAGCCATCATCCCGGGGTTCACCCTGGCTTTGGGCTTTTTACTGGGAGGTATTATTTCTCCGCCAGATGCAGTAGCGGCTACCTCGGTACTAAAAGGCATGGCTGTACCCCGCAGAGGGCTTACTATTCTGGAAGGAGAAAGCCTGGTTAATGATGCCGCCTCCTTAACGATTTTCCGTTTTGCGCTCGCTGCTATACTTACCGGTTCGTTTGTGGCAAAAGATGCCCTTATAAGTTTCTCGATTCTTTCTGTCATGGGCGTAATGGTCGGATTGGGCATCGCCCACATTCTGTATCTCATTTTACGTTACTGGGCAAAAGCATCAAGTATTACCACTCCCATAACCTTGATTGCTCCCTACCTGATGTATATAGTAGCCGAATCACTGGAATGGTCGGGGGTACTGGCAGTAGTAAGCGGCGGACTCTTTCTTTCTTTCAGATCCAGCGATTACCTGAACTATCATACACGGATGCAGACAGCCGAAGTTTGGGAAACCGTAGGGTTTTTATTAAATGGATTTGTATTTATTCTCATAGGACTGGAGTTGCCTGTCATCATAAATAGTCTGGGTAATTATTCGTTAAAAGAAGCGATAAGGTATGCACTTTTTATAACTCTTATGGTCGTTGCGATACGTATCATTTTGGTATACGTTTCTGCTTTTGCGCCGAGGCTATTCAGCAAAAGAATAAGACAAAATGAAAAAAGTCCGGGCTGGAAACTTCCCTTTGTTATAGGCTGGGCCGGAATGCGGGGTGTAGTATCCCTGGCTTCTGCATTGGCTATCCCACTTACTCTCGCCGATGGTAGTGCATTCCCACAGCGCAACCTCATTCTTTTCATCACGTTTGTAGTAATTCTGGCTACGCTTATTTTCCAGGGACTGACACTTCCCTGGATTATTAAGATTTTTAAAGTTCAGGAGATTGATGATTTTATTCCGGAAGAAGAACAAATGGCTGCTGTTCGACTGAGGCTTGGAAAAGAATCTCTTGATTACCTTAGTTCAAACTATGCATATGAAATAGAACATTACGACGCAATAGCACGCATCAGGGAGAACCTTCAAATAAATGTTGCTACAGCGGAAGCCAGTATCTCCCCGGGGAAAGACAACGAAGATATAAAAACGGTAAAAGGGCTTACCCAAAAAATAACGCTCGAACTGATTAACATTCGCAGGCAAGGTCTGATCTCTATGCGACTGGAAAAGAAGTATGATGACAAAGTGTTGCGTACATTGGAACACAATCTGGACCTTGAAGAAGCCAGATTAACCAAGTCATGATTATCTTCGCCACAGAAGAATCAATTATGAGTGAACAAAAGCTGGTAGTATATACTGATGGGGCAGCAAGAGGCAACCCTGGCCCGGGCGGGTATGGAACCATCTTGAAATGGGGCAAAACAGAAAAAGAATTATCGGGTGGATATAGGTTGACGACCAACAATCGCATGGAGCTAATGGCCGTAATTGTAGCACTGGAAGCATTGACAAAAACAGGACTTAATATTACCATCTATTCAGACAGTCAGTATGTAGTAAAAGCAGTACAGGAAGGGTGGTTGCGCAATTGGATTAAGACAGACTTTAAAGGAGGGAAAAAAAACAAAGACCTCTGGAAAAAATACTACAAACTATCGCAAGCACACCAGATAACATTTGTGTGGGTAAAAGGCCATGCAGACAATGTCTATAATAACCGCTGCGACGTATTGGCTACTACAGCAGCGGACGGCTCGAAACTCTCTGTAGACGAAGGATATGAAAAAGCCGAATAATGGGAAAATTGAATCCGCTGTTTTCATTTTTCACTTCTGCTGCCTCCAGACAATCGGCCTATCATTGGAATATGTTTTGCAAAAGCGGATTCCAACCCCGGTTGCCACCACTACCTTCGGTTAAACATCGATAGGCAGTTAATCAATATTAAGCGGGGTATTAGAGTTTACAATCTGCCGTAGCAAAATCTACATGGTAAAAAAAGGAGAGGTCTGGTTAAATTACATCCATTTGTTACCAAAGCATCCAAATACCTTTGAGCTTCAACATAGTCCTCCCCAACAAAAACCAAAAGAAAATGAAGCAGACAGTTATCAGCACAACATTTCTGATTCTTCTTTTTTGTAAGCTGGCACCTTCATCAGCCCAGTTAATGGGAGGTACACATATCTACAACGTGAAAGACTATGGCGCCAAAGCCGATGCTGTTTCAGATGACGGTATCGCCATACAAAAAGCAATTGATGCAGCTAATGCAAACAATGGCGGTGTTGTTTTGATCGACAACGGCGTCTTTATGACGAGTGGCATCCAGCTAAAAACGAATGTAGAACTTCATATAACTGCCAGCGCATCGCTTATTGCATCGCTTGATGTAGATAAATACTGTCGCAACGAAAAGTTGCAATATAAAACACCAATCCGCTCACTGATTCTGGCAACCGATGCAGAAAATATCGCTATAACCGGACGCGGGAAGATAGACGGAAGAGGGGATTTGATCAGCAAAAGTGCTTTTAATGACCGTCCCGATTTGATTGTTTTCCATGGTTGTAGGGATATAAAAATACAAGACATATTTCTCACAAACTCCAGTAAATTCATGACATTCCTCCTGCAGTGTGAGCGGGTGAGGGTAGACGGTATTACGATATTAAATGTAAAGAATTCTAATAATGATGGTTTCGACATCGATGGTAGCCGTGACGTCATTATATCCAACTCTAACATCCACACGCTGGATGACGCTATTGCTTTTAAAGCAAGTACCCGCACAGATAAGTGTAAGGATATTGTGGTTAACAATTGTATACTCAGCTCCCGGTGCGCCGCTATCAGAGTAGGACCAGATGCACTCTCTGACATAGAAAATATTACTGTTACTAATTGCATCATCCGTAACACAGGATTAAACGGCATTAAGATACAGGAGTCAATGGGAGCGTTTTCCCGAAATATGACTTTCTCCAATATCGTTATGGAAAATGTAAAAGGCCCTATTTCTCTCCGTCTTTCCGGTTGGAATGAGGGACCCTATATTGATTCGTGGACAAGCTTTAACGACAGCAACTGGACACGGGGAAAGCTGGAACATATTCTTTTTGAGAATATCCGGGCTACTGTACCCAATATGATTGCTATGCCGGAAAATTATAAAGGTGACTCCCTTCGGCTACTCAATATTACAAAAGCCAATACAGGCATTTCTATTACCGGCACCTCTAAAACCAGACCCGAAAATATTACCTTCAGCAATATAGATATCACTTTTGAGGGTGGTGGCACTAAAGAGATGGCGGCTAAGAGAAATATTCCGGATATGGAGCGTAGATATCCGGAGATGTTCATTTTTGGTGATCTACCAGCTTACGGTCTTTACATACATCATGTATCCGGCGTTGTTTTAAACAATGTACAATTCAGGCTAAAAACGCCGGACTTACGCCCCGCTGTGGTGTGTGACGATGTGGACAATATTGAGCTGAATGGTTTTAAGGCAGAAGGAAACCTGAACGCAGAGGCCCTGATCCGTCTTGAAAATTCATCTGATGTTTTCATTACAGGCTCAAGGCCCCTCAACCGAATTGATACCTTTTTGAGAGTAGAAGGCAACAAGAGCAAAAGCATTTTGCTTTCCGGCAATAAACTTGATTGGGTTAAAAAAATATCGACACTGGCGGCCGGAGCCTCACCCTCCGCTATAAACGTCATACATTGAATTGGTTTGCGAAAACAACAGAATAATAATTGAGAAGAATCAACAAATAGTCAAAGATCTCTTACGGACCCTGCCAATATTCAAATATTGGTTATTTTTGGCATCAGTGCAATAAACGCTTATATGAAGCCAACAAATACCTTGACCCGTCTTAATACCCCCGTAATCGGGGCATTGCTGGAGATTCTTATCATTGTATTGCTGGCAATCATTCCCAGTTTCCTAAATTTCCCCTATAGGGTAGGTTTATACCTGTCCTGGGAGGGAGCTTATAGATTAAGCGAAGGCCAAATCCCTTTCCGCGATTTTGGATTGCCGATGGGCGGCTTTTACTGGATAATCCCGGCTGTTTTTATGAAGCTTTTCGGGCCTGCATTGTTGTCATTGATAAAGGCCCAGGTGTTCATTAATATTCTTTCAGGACTTGCTTTTCGTTCTATTTTAAAAAGCCTTTCGGTGGCACCTGCTATTCGTCTGTCTGCCATTCTGATTTTTTGTTTGTCATATTCTTTTCGAAATTATTGGCCCTGGTACAACCATACGGTAGTTGTATTTGGATTTATTGCACTGGCTTTTCTGCTACGGGGCTTTTTTACACCAGATCCGAAACGCATCCGCATCTACCTGGTTTTGTCCAGCATATTCACCTACATAAGTTTCTTTACAAAACAGGACGGTGGCGGATTGATTTTTTTTATTTGTCTTTTCCTTACATTTTATAATGCATGGTTCGATAAAAAATGGAGTTATGTGGCGTTGTACCTGGCGCCATTTGCTTTACTCACTGCTATAACCATTTTCTATTTCTCTCAATGGGATTTTCATTATTGGTTTAACTATGGCCAGTTTCCCCACAATGCGAGGGTAGATAAGAATGATATTATCGACATATTTCTTGCGGACTCCAATTGGTTGCGATTTTATATCTTCCTTATTCTGGTTTTTTTATTCTGGAAATTGAACGATTGGAAAAGCCTTTTCTCCGATAGGAAATATATGAACTCTCTCTTACTTACACTGGGTACATTGTGCATGGCTACTATTTACCAGGTTACCAGTTATACACCAGAAGATGGCAACATTTTTTTCCACGCGTTTGCCTATGTATTTATCATCAGCAATATTGTATTTATTCTACCGGTCAAAACAGATACCCTGAAGTTTGGGACATTGTTGGTGACCGGAGTGCTATTATGGTGGAGTCAAACCTATTGGAATTATGTTAACCGTGTTTTTATAAAAACTAACAAAGCAAATGTGCATATGACGGCTCCCAGTGGAGAAAATGTTGTGAATATGCACAATGCTATCATGTTCCGAAAAGATTCCAATTCTGTAGATTTATCCCAATGGGTATATACAGACTTGCCAACGTTGAGAAAAATTAAAGTTCCACCTCCTACAGCGGATGGCATCAAACGTTTGATGCAAATGGAGATGGTCAAATCTCCAGATCTGAAAGTGCTAAATATGTCCGAACTGACGACATTGGCTAAAGAAATACCTTACCAATTAGAAACGGGGACTAATTTTCCTTTGTGGTATCACCTTGGCGTGGGAATGTTTAACAGAGAAGCCGGCATGCTTGAGCAAAAAATAAAAGACAATTACTACGATCTTGTTTTATTTGAGGACTTACCCGAACTGAACAACTTTTATCCCTATCGCTTACAAAAAGCATTAAAAGAGCACTATCAGCAGGTTGATTCTTTCCTGGCCCCCAGAAGTACGGTGCAAGGCTTTATAGAGGTTTATGTGAAGAAGTCGGACAATTGATTGGTGTATAAAAAATAAACAATTAAGTTATTTTTTGTATTTTAAGGGAATGTAAACAGCATTTTCCTCACCAATACTTGTCAATTTATGAGAACCGTCGCACAAATCTTTCAGCGCAAAGGTCACTACAATGTTACCATTTCTCCTGAGGTAACAGTATTTGAAGCCCTTAAGATCATGGCTCAAAAAAATATCGGATCTGTTATTATCAAAGATCACGATGGTAAATACTACGGGTTAATGACAGAAAGAGATTATGCCCGAAAAGTAATCCTGCAAGGGAAATCTTCCAGTGATACACCTGTAGGAGAAATCATGTCGGAATATCTACCCCAGGTAACTCCCGATAGCGGTATAGATGAATGTATGTCTATTATGACAGCTCATAACCTCCGCTATCTTCCCGTTTTTCTGGATGGTGAATTCTATGGGGTCATTTCTGTTACAGATATCGTTAAAGAAACAATTCTGGAGCAACAGGAAACCATCGGCCATCTGGAGAACTATATACATTCTATGTAGTATGGCAAAAAACAACCCACAGTTATAAACTGCGGGTTGCTGATCTTTTAGTCAATAAAGATTAGAAATTATTAAAATTCCACGGACCTCTGTAGGGCCGGGAGATCATCATATTTGCATTAGGATCATCAAACAATTCTTTAGATGGATTCCATTGCAATGGACGTCTTAATTCGTAAGCAATATTCACCGCATTGCATATTGTAGCTGTGCGATGCCCTACCTCTACATCACAAATCGGCAATGTTCTTTTCTTCATAGCGTTGATCCAATCCTGGCGATGATCATCGCTAAAGTATACCCGTTTATCGCTGTCCTTAATTTTTAGCGCTGCAATATTTGCAGGGTTAGATCGGATAAACGATCTCGATACTTCGATTGTTCCTTCGCTGCCAATAAACTGGATAGCGTTGCCATCTTTCTCGCCACCCCATTTTCTATGATGAACCTTTATACCATTTTTATAGGTGTAATAAAGTCCGCTTTGGGCGCCACCTTCTTCCGGAGGGGTAAAACTTACTGGTCCCGATTTGTCCATACCCAAGGCCCATTGCACAATGTCAAACATATGAGCGCCCCAATCGGTAATCAGTCCACCGCCAAAGCCTTTGTATCCGCGCCACCAAGCCCAAGAATCATCTTCAATGGGCGGAGAAAGCACGGGGTTGTATCCCCGATAAGCAGATGGCCCGATCCACATATCCCAATCGATATAATCGGGCGTAGCCAACACCGGCAGATCACATTCCCGCACCGGTTCACCCACAGATACATTTATTTCTTTTATATCCCCTATATAGCCATTCAGTACCAATTCCGCGGCATGCCTAAAATTGTGAGAAGATCGTTGCATACTACCGGTTTGTAATATGCGCTTATATTTCCGTACGGCTTTCACCATCGCTCTTCCTTCTGCAATAGTAAGCGCCAGTGGTTTTTCACAGTAAATATCTTTCCCTGCTTTTGCAGCATCTACAGTTATTTGCGCATGCCAATGGTCGGGCGTAGCGATCACTACCGCATCAATATCTTTTCGAGCCAATAGTTCCCGATAGTCGTTGTAACCGGCAACATCAGTACTCACTTTACTACTATTGCCTGCTTTCGCTCTTTCAACAAAACGAGCCAGCTTCTTTTTGTCAACATCAGACATGGCCACTACCAATGTCTCATTGAGTTTGGAAAGAGAGTTCAATAAGCCTAAGCCCATTTTACCCCCACCCACAAACCCCAGGTTAATTCTGTCGCTGGGTGCCAGGTAATTATTTCCACCCAACACATGTCTGGGTACAATAGTAAAGGCGGCTGCGCCTAAAACAGCCGACCTGATAAAATCCTTTCTATGCATAGCAATACTTTTGGCTAAATTTAAATCAATTATCGGCATCAACACCCGACAGAACAATATTTTACTACTGAAACCTGAAGTGCGAACTTTATAATGCAATAAGATGGTGCTCGACAGATTTTGCAAAGTCAGGTAAAACATTCAGGTCCTCACCCCAAAACGACGTATTGCTCAATACCGCTTGCACAACGGCGGATGGCGAAGAATTGTTTTGCCAGACTTCGTAGAACCAGGCTGCCTGATCATCGTTTATAGGATAGGGTTGTCCCTGAAAAATTCCAAAATATTTATCGCCCTCTTTTGAAATGGGTTTAGAAAATGCAATATAAGCGGCAAAACCTTTTGCCAATAGGTCGGGGACTTTGTCAAATAATTTAATATATTGTTTGAGAACCGGGATAACCCGCATTTTCATTTTAGAAGTGTATTGCATGGTAATGCTGATCCACTGGTGACGTATGGCCGGGTTACTGAATCTATCCAATACCTGCAGTCCAAACTTTTCCGAAGCTGTGGCGTCTATAGCGGCTGGTATTGCGGGCGCTATTTCTTTCAACATCAGCTCTTTCACAAATGAACCGAAACTTTTATCAGCCATTGCTTCTTTAACTGTAGTAAAGCCAGACAGAAATGCAAGTCCGCAACTAAGCGTGTGGGTTCCATTCAGCATACGCAATTTTAACTCCCGGTATATCTCTATATCCGGCTCAACAATAACACCGCTATCTGTTTCACCGAACGACAAAACCTTTTTCACCTTTTCATTTCCCTGAATAGCCCATAGCCGGTAAGGTTCACACATAATTACCAGCTCATCGACGTAGGGCAGGGTTTCATCCTGGGGTTTACCCGGAACAATTCTGTCCACCAGAGAGTTACAGAAATTGTTATTTTCCTTCAGCCATTCTACAAAAGGCTCCTCTAGTTGGTTATACGCTGCCAGTGTCAATACAATATCCTTCAGGGCATCGCCATTGCCGACTATCAATTCTGTTGGAATAATAATCAATCCCTTGTCTGCCGCGCCATTAAAAGCTTTGTAACGCTCATATATGAATGCCAACAGTTTTGCCGGAAAAGAAATGGGTGGATTTTGATCGATCTTTTCCTCTAACAACTTAATCCCAACCTCCGTAGTATTGGAAATAACAATCTCCATTTCCGGATTATGTGCACAATGCAGTATATCCGACCATTCGCTTCGGGCAGAAAGCACCCGGCTTATAGCTCCTGAAATAATATTTTCATTTATCTCTTTCCCGTCTTCTATCCCCCGAACACAAATAGTGTATAGCCCATCTTGTGTGGCAAATGCATCTGCCCCACCACTGTCGGTGGATTTTACCACCACTACCCGCCCATTGAATACTCCCTGCTTATTGGCTTTGTCAATAAAATAATCTGGCAGCCCACGTAGTAATACACCTGTACCAAATTGTAATACTTTTTCTGGAAGATTCAGGTTAGCTGATGCTGGCTTCTGCGAGCTATCAATTGACGAAAGGTTGGCTTTGTTCAATACCATGATCCTTATAATATTTCGATTAAGTAAAAAATTATCTTATCTGTCCATTTCCTCTCGCTACCCATTTTTCGGTTACCAGTTTCTCCAAAGCAAACGGACCCCGTGCGTGCAATTTTTGGGTAGATATGCCTATTTCGGCCCCTAATCCAAACTCCTCTCCATCGGTAAAACGAGTAGACGCATTGTGATAAACTGCCGCCGCATCCACTTCGTGTAAAAACAATTCTGCGGCCTTTTTATCTTCCGTCACAATCGCTTCCGAATGACGGGTGGAATGCTCCCGGATATGCATAACAGCCTCGTTAATGTCCCTAACTACCTTTACGGCACATTTGAAATCCTGAAACTCCCGATCAAAATCTTCTGCAGTCGCTTTTTTCAAATGCGCATATCCTTTTAATAAGCCAAATGCTTTTTTGTCGGCAAATATTTCCACATTGTGTTTGGCAAAACCGCTTTCCAATTTTGACAAAAACGAATCAGCAATCTTTTCGTCCACCAATAACGTATCCATTGCATTACAAACAGAAGGACGAGACACTTTTGCATTCACTACAATGTTCACTGCTTTCTCCAGATTGGCCTTCTGTTGCACATATACATGACAAACACCGGCTCCTGTTTCTATCACTGGTACCAAGCTGTTCTTTCTTACAAACTCAATTAATCCTGCTGAGCCACGGGGAATAATGACATCCACATAACGGGTGGCTTTAAACAAATCGTTTACGGATTCCCGTGCCGAAGGCAATAATGTTACCAATGCAGGTGGCAGTCCATTTTGTTTCAACACCTGGTGAATTAATTTAACCGCTGCTATATTTGATGCTTCAGCTTCGCTGCTACCCTTCAACACACAGGCATTACCACTTCTTAAACACAATGCAGCAATATCAAATGTTACATTCGGACGTGATTCGTACACAGCCCCAACTACTCCCAAAGGAACAGCTATTTTTTGCAGCTGCAACCCGTTTTTCAGTGTCGTTTCTGAAATAATTTTCCCGGACGGATTCGGCAGTTTCGCCACTTTTCGTAAACTATTGGCAATGCCGTCTATCCGTGCTTCTGTCAGCAACAACCGGTCTGTACGTGGATTAGCTGGATCTTGTTTTTCCACATCCATCTTGTTTGCCTTCAGCAAATAAGCCGACTTTTCTGCCAGCATATCTGCCAGTTCTTTAATCACTCTTTTCAATACCGCATCTTTCACGCCGCGCAAAGCCGGTGCGGCATCATATGCTTTTTTGATCGTTTTGTTAATATCCGTCATTCCTTTCGTATTCGTATTAAAAAATCACAATGTCATCTGCATGAGCAGCTATTACATTTTTGGCTGCTATTTGTTTGGTAATGTCTGCGGCACTAAGCCTGGTTTTGGCTACCCCCACTATCAAATCTTCTTCATCAATCAATTGAATTACCTCACCTGCAACAAAACTACCACTAACTTTCCTTATTCCTACCGTCAACAGGCTTTTACGGTTATGCAGCGCTTTGGATGCTCCTTTGTCTACGTAAATACCGCCTAAAGTGATAGAGCCGCTTGCCAGCCATTTTTGCCTGGCTTTCAAATCGGAAGTCTGTGCCCGAAATAATGTGCCATTTTTACCGGCTAAAGCGGCTCGCAAAGCATCGGGCTTATTCAAGCCACAGATAATCACTTCAATGCCCAGCTTGGTGGCTTGTTTGGTAGAAGTGAGTTTAGAGAGCATACCCCCTAATCCCATACTAGATTTTTCTTTACTGACGTATCCCAAAACTGTTGTGTCTATTTTTTCCACCAGCGGGATAACTTTTTTTTCATTATCAAGCAAGCCCCCCGCCGAAGTACATACGATCAACTTAGCGGCGTCAAAACCAATAGCCATTAATGTTGCCAGCTCGTCATTGTCCGAAAACTTAATTTCGGCATTACTTACCAGGTCATTTTCATTTACCACTGGTATTATGTTATTGTCCCAAAACTCTGTAAAGGTTTGCTTGAGCTGGAGAAACTGCCGACGATTAGAAAAATGATGCCGCTCGCACAATGCCTGCGCCACCGTGATACCATGTTTGGAGAAGAATTTATGGTATAATTGTATCAACATCGGATTTCCGACGGCCGCTGCCGCCTTTCGCTCAGTAATCGTTCCCTTGTAATTTTTTATATAAGACTTCCCGCTGCCCACAGCCCCGCTGGATACCAAAACAATATTGAAACGTTTACTCAGTTCTGTTATTTCTACAACAGCCTTCCTGACTATTTTCTGATCGATAATTCCATCCTTATTTGTAATGACGGCTGTGCCAAACTTTATCACTAAAACCGGCTTTTGCATGAACTGATCTGTTTTATATTTTGCGCAAAAGTACAAAGGAGTATCAAGATATATTAAAACACCTTTGTCGATGATCCATTTCAAACTTTCGTCCGCTGGTGCGGGCACGATCACGTGACGCAAATAATGTGAAAATTTGAACTTTCTCACCGAAGGTTAGTACGCCTTTGCCGGCGATAAACAAGGACATTTTATCGATACAACAAACAACACAAAAATAATCGCAAAGCCCTGCCCGATAAGCTCCTATATAGGTGTTGTTTTATACTTTATTATCTCCTTTGCGAGCAATAGCCCGGAAACTTAAACGTTAACCTTATTTAACCTTCTGGCTTTAATCTTACATATAATTTTGAAGTCTGACATCCTGATACTCCTTTTTTGCAGGAAATTGACACGATACAATATGAAATCCCTGATTCTTGTTTTATCTCTTATTGGTTTTACGACAGTGGTTTATGCTCAATCCGGATCAGTTCGGGGGAAAGTTTACGACAGCAGTCATTTTGCTTTACCCGGCGCTACCGTGGCATTAATAAAGAAAAACTCCAGTGATACCTTGAGGACGGTCACCGACAAAGAAGGGCTGTTTTCTTTCCAGCAAGTAAACGTAACCTCTTTCAGTATAAGCGTTTCAAATGCAGGAATGGAAACGATAACGCAGGACTTTGAGTTTGAAGCAGGCAAAACCGATCTCAATGTGGGCAGCATTACCATGTTACCTCTTTTTACAACCTTACAAGAGGTAGTATTGAGTCCTCCACCGATGGTTATAAAGGAAGATACGGTTGAGTTTCGGGCCGATTCATTTAATGTGCGTCCCAACTCCAATGTGGAAGACCTCCTGAAAAAGTTACCGGGACTGCAGGTAAACAGCGATGGTAGCATCACCGCCCAGGGAAAAACCATCACCAAAATAAAAGTGAATGGAAAAGACTTTTTTGGTGGGGATCCAAAAACCGCTACCCGTGAACTACCAGCTGATATAATAGATAAAATACAGGTAGTAGATGATTATGGCGAATTAGCCGCTGCATCGGGCATAAGAGATGGCGACCCCGATATCATTATCAACCTTGAACTCAAGAAAGATAAAAACAAAGGCGTATTTGGAAGAGCGGCTGCGGGATACGGTACGGATGACCGGTACCAGGCAACTGTGAATGCCAATGTTTTCAAAGAGTCCACACAACTGTCCGTCCTGGGAAATCTCAATAATATAAATCAAAATTTATTCGATTTTAGTAACGCCAATAACAGAAGAGGAGGCGGGGGGCAGATGAGAAATATCAGATCCGGTGGCGGAGGTGGGGGAAATAGCTCGGGAGACGGAGGAACATCGGACAGTAACGCTAATCAAAATGGTATCACAGACAACAAATCCATTGGACTAAACTTTCGATCGGATTTCAGGAATAATAAGGGTTCATTCTATGGAAACTATAGTTTCGCTAATCGAAACACAATTATTGAAAGAGCTACGTCACGACAAAATATTGCCGGTAATATATTTACCAATAACCAGAACAATTATGCCAATAATATAGGCAGTAACCACAGGGCAAATTTGAACTTTGAATATAATTTTGACTCGTTGAATTTTTTGAAGATCATTCCCAACTTTTCGTTCAACACAGGTAACAACAGCACTAGCGGTATTTTCGACTATACAAATAGCGAAGGATTTAAAACCCAGGAAGGATACAACCGGGATGCTATTACATCACAATCTCCCAATCTATCCACTTCTATCAATTATAACCGCAGATTTCAGAAAAGAGGCAGAAACCTCTCTGCAGAGATTAATTTGGGTACCTCCTATTCAATCAGTGATGATGACAAAATTAATTTCACCAAAGAATACCTGACAGCCATAGGTGTAGACAGTATTTACCTCGATCAATTGATTTCACAGAATAATCGTAATAGAAACTATGGTGTTCGGCTACGCTATTCTGAACCGGTATCGAAAAATCGCTTTCTCGATCTCAGTTATAGCTACAATTTTTCTTATGCAAAGAATGATCGCTCTACTTACGACATCGACTCGGCATCCGGAAATTCAAGTTTCATAGATAGCCTTAGCAATGCATACGAAAACAGATTTATTAACCAGCAAGTAGGAGTGAGCCTTCGCACTATAAACAAGAAATACAATTACTCCATTGGTGTAAATATTCAACCGGCATATCTGAGTGGTTATTCTATATCGAAAGACAGTGCCTATACACCACAGAGAAGACTAAACGTAGCACCCGCTGCCCGATTGTCATATAACTTCTCCCGGACCAAGCGGTTAAACATGAATTACAACGCAAATTTCAATCAGCCAAGCTTCAATCAGCTACAGCCTGTAAAAGACGTATCTAACCGACAATATCAAACACAGGGTAACCCTGATTTGAAACCTGAGTTCAGCCATAATCTGAGAGTGTTTTTTAATAACTTCAATTTTACCAGTGGCAGAACGTTAACTGCTGGTTTCAATGGCAATCTTATTCAAAACCGTATTGTAAACAACAATATTAACCTGGACAGTAGTGGGGCACAGCTCAGCAGACCAGAAAATATGAATGGTTATTATACATTAACCGGTTTTTACAACTATTCTATCCCTTTTCAAAACCGCCGGTATATAATAAGTTATAACGGAACGGTGAACTATAATCATGATGTGGGATTGGTAAACAGTCAGAAAAACACCGGTAACAACTGGGTAACTACTCAGGGGCTAAGACTGGATATCAATCTTCAGCAGTGGCTGGAATTAGGAGTGAATGGTGGGTATAGCCTTAACTCTACAAAATATACACTTACCCGTAATGGTGAGAGAATGGGTTCAAACGCGTGGACCATGGGAAGTAATATGCGTATGGATATCCCGGGTGGATTTATACTGAGGTATGATGTTGGTTATGTGATCAATAATGGATTGTCTGCGGATGTTACCGGCAATCCCACTTTACTAAACGCTTCAATAGAAAAAACAATTTTTAAAAAGAAGAATGGCTTTATCAGGCTTTCCGGTTTTGATATTCTAAATCAGAATACTAATATTTCCCGCAATGTTAGCGGCAATGCAATTATTGATAATCGGGTAAACAGACTAACCCGATACTTCATGTTAACGTTCACTTATCGCCTTATGAAATTTACAGGTCAACAACCGTCGAACACGAACCAGGGAAGTCAAGGAAACCCAGGCAGGAACAGACCGGGTTTATAAACTCTTTTGTCTGTGTTAAACCCAAACTTAATGCTGTTTAGTTAAGGTTCCATGTAACTTGCTGACGGAATTATTATCAAAACTTTCAACCATTTTTTCTTGATACTTTTTGCGGAAAAAGTATCCAAAAGCCGCCGGGGAATTATTA
>CAZRYS010000006.1:0-233876 GCA_964604365.1 uncultured Terrimonas sp. | reverse complement strand
AAGTATCCAAAAGCCGCCGGGGAATTATTACACCCAATTCCCCGGAACGCCCTGCTGTAGCTTTTGTACTATTGTAATTTTGGTTATAGTGCCTTGAAATAATTGTTAGGTAGAAGCGATCGGTTTGCTAATCCTTTCACACCTTTCCGTACCATCAACCAGATAAACTGCCGATTAAATATATTTACAAGTTCGGGTTTAAGCGCTTGACTTTTTTCGACGGCTGGTGAGGATGCCCGGTAGTAGCGTCCAGTGGGTGAGACATCCACCAAGTAATTCTAGAGCGTAATATGGGTTAAGGTCTCTTATTTAGTATGAACTTTACCAAAAAAAAATGGGTGTGAATATTTCACACCCAATATCAGTATTATTTTTTCTATTACAACTAAAAAGAAAGTTGATCGGAAGGAACCGAGGTCATTTTCTTAATAGGTGGTGCAAACTGCGTAAGCGTAATACCTTTTACAGCAGCCTTGTATTCATCAATGGTAGGTGTTCTGCCATAAATAGCAGAAAGCACTACTACGGGTGTAGAAGCCAATAATGATTCTCCTTTTTTGCGGTCCGAATCTTTTACCACGCGCCCTTGAAACAAACGGGTAGAGGTAGCCATTACCGTATCTCCCTGTTCAGCCTTTTCCTGGTTACCCATGCACAGGTTACAACCGGGTCGTTCCAGATACAGGATATTGTCATACGCTGTGCGGGCTTTGGTTTTAGGTACTGCATCGTCAAATTCAAAACCGGAATATTTTTGCAATATATCCCAATCGCCCTCTGCCTTCAGTTCGTCAATGATATTGTAAGTAGGCGCTGCTACTACCAGCGGTGCTTTGAACTCTACCTTACCATTTTGCTCCTCGAGGTTTTTAAGCATTTTGGAAACAATTTTGATATCGCCTTTGTGTACCATGCAAGATCCTACAAACCCAAGATCGACATGTTTCTCCCCTTCATAATAAGTAAGATCGCGAATGGTATCGTGTGTATAACGTTTTGAAGCATCTATATTGTTTACATCAGGATCGGCAATCATGGGTTCATCGATGATGTCAAGATCTACCACCAATTCTGCAAAGTATTTTGCATTCTCATCGGGTGCCAACGGTGGCTTTTTACCAGATTTGATTTCTTCTATTCTGTTATTGGCTTTATCAATAAGCCCTTGCAATACCTGCTTCTCATTATCCATGCCTTTATCAATCATGATCTGGATCCGGTCTCTCGCTATTTGTAAAGATTCAATCAGGGTATCAGGCTGAGAAATACAGATAGAAGCTTTTGCTTTCATTTCGGCCGTCCAGTCGGTGAAGGTGAATGCCTGATCAGAAAGCAGAGTACCAATATGTACTTCTATGATTCTTCCCTGGAATACGTTCTCGCCTTTGAATTCTTTCAACATTTGTAGCTGTGTAGCATGTACCACATCACGGAAATCCAGGTGATCCTTCATTTTACCTTTAAAGGTCACTTTTACAGATTCCGGAATCGGCATAGATGCTTCACCGGTAGCCAGTGCCAGCGCAACGGTACCAGAGTCTGCACCAAAAGCCACCCCTTTAGACATTCTTGTATGGGAGTCGCCACCAATAATAATGGCCCAATCGTCGATGGTAATATCATTCAGTACTTTATGAATTACATCCGTCATAGAATGATAAACACCTTTGGGGTCACGGGCTGTAATCAAACCAAAATCATTCATAAACCGCATCAAACGAGGAATGTTCGCCTGCGACTTGCTATCCCAAACGGAAGCTGTATGACAACCTGATTGATAGCCTGCATCAACAATTGGAGAAATAACCGTAGCAGCCATTGATTCCAGTTCCTGAGCGGTCATCAAACCCGTTGTATCCTGCGATCCCACAATATTTACTTTTACCCGAACGTAAGAACCGGCATGTAAAGTGGCACCTGAAGTACCCACTGCATTTTTATTGAAGATTTTTTCTACTGCAGTCAACCCTTGTCCTTCTATTGAAATCTCTTTGGAAGGAGCAAATACGGTAGGTGCTTTGATGCCAAGTGTATTGGCTGCGAAAGTCTGTAGTTTTTTACCAAATTCGATGGAGTAAGATCCACCGGCTTTCATAAATTCTATTTTCTGTGGAGTGAATGCTGAAGCAACATCTATAATCTCCTTTCCATCTTTATAAAGTTTTTTGGTTTTGGTGTTAACCGTAAATACGGTACCAGTTTTTACAGAGTAAGCTTCTTCTAAAACGGGTTGCCCCTCTGCATCTACCACCAGTTTACCATTTGCGTCAAACTTTTTCACCCAGTTTTTAAGGTCTAAGCCAATACCACCGGTGACGCCAACGGTGGTTAAAAATATGGGAGAAATACCGTTAGTACCTGCTACCACCGGAGCAATATTTACGAAAGGTACAAAAGGGCTAGCTTGTTTGCCAATCCACAATGCCACGTTATTTACACCCGACATTCTTGAAGAACCAACACCCATGGTACCTTTTTCAGCAACCAACATCACTCTTTTGTTGGGGTGTTGTTCTTTAAGTGCCTGCAGGGCCTTTTGCTGCTCCTTGTTGTGCTCAAACATACTCTGTCCATGCAACTCACGGTCAGACCTGGAGTGTGCATCACCACCCGGAGATAACAAGTCTGTGGAAATATCTCCGATACCGGCCACAAAAGTTACCAACTCAATCTCTTCTGGTATATCTGGTAAATTGGTATAAAACTCCGCTTTAGCATAACTTTCTAAAATGTCTTTAGCAATAGGATTGCCATTTTTGAAAGCGTTATCCAGGCGGGCTGTATCTGCATCATATAAGAAAACCTGTGTTTTTAATACTTCTGCCGCTTTTTTTGAGAAAGCAGTATCGCCCAATGCTACATCCAGCAAAACCTCGATGGACGGACCGCCCTTCATGTGGGATAGCTGCTCCATAGCATAATCGGGCGTAATTTCTTTTACCACGAACTCCCCGAGAATAATTTGTTTTAAAAACTGTGCTTTTACACGGGCGGCAGGGGTGGTGCCGGGTAACACATTATAGATAAGGAAATTGAGTGAATCTGCTCTGTGTTCGTGGTTTATATCTCTAATTTGTGTAATAACTTCGGACATCAAATCTGCATCATCAATCGGCAAGGGGTGAAGGCTCAAAGCTTCTCTATCAATAATTTGCTTAAGATAATCATTGTATCTGCTCATAAATTAACTTTATTTCAAGAAGGGAAATCGACGTCGCAAAGTTACAAAACCTAGGCGATTTATTTTAAAAACTAGTATCCCGGAGCCAGACAAATTACCGCTGGATATTGAATTTGCAGACTTTCCTACAACAAAAAGATGGAACCTTAACAATTGTCCGTAAAAGGAATATTTATCTCGATTGTATAATGCGCACAGGACTTCCCTTCATTGAGATAAAATGCGTCTACTTGCATTCCTCGGGATATGTACCAAAAAATACAAAACAGAGAAACTACAACTATTTGTTTGTTTACGGCGGAATAAATGTTGGTGGTTTTTAAAGCAGGAGCAAATAAATAGTTGCTTAGCAACTGCCATAACTTTCAAAACTGCCATATCAGCAGAATAATTAATAGACTTTTGGAGTAAGAAAAATTCTCTCTCCCTTATTTTAGAGTACCTACGAAAAAATGATTATGTTATTTTGCTTTCTCATTTTTTTTCGGTCCGGGTAATACCCCTTTAATATCATCCGCGCCTTCCAGATTATTCATTTGAAGCAACACCCAGGGGTATCGCGCATTTACATATTTAGAAAGTGGCTTTATGGTATACCGTACAGGGTTGGGTAAGCTGGCAGCGATCATTGCCGCCTGGCTCTTGGTTAATTTAGACGCCGGTTTATTAAAATAATGTTGTGAGGCCGCTTCAATACCAAATATTCCTTTTCCCATTTCAGCCACATTCAGGTACATTTCCAGAATCCTTTCTTTTCCCCATATCCACTCTATCATAAATGTAAAGTAAGTCTCCATCCCCTTTCGGATCCAGGTTCTACCCTGCCACAAAAAAACATTTTTCGCTACTTGTTGGCTGATGGTAGATCCTCCGGCAATGCGTTTGCTTTTCTGATTTTTCTCCATTGCTTTTTGAATACTCTTCCAGTCAAATCCATTATGATCGGGAAAGAGTTGATCTTCGGCGGCAATCACTGCAAGCCCTGCATAAGGAGACATTTCTTCTTTGGTTATATAATCCCGTTTTAATCCATTGCCGCTAAAAAGACTGCCTAGCTGGGTAAGGGTCAAGGGCGGGTCTACCCATTTTAAAATGACGATATAGACAAACTGCCCAATCAGCAAAATCCAAAACAGACGCTTGAGGTATTTCCAGCCTTTGATAAAAAAATTTCTCACCGGGATATTAAGTTTCCGCGGTGCAAAGTACATAATAAAGCACCAAATGTACCGGGCAAAATCAGAAAGCCTAAATCAACATCCTGCCTTTTCAAATGTTATCTTTGCCCCATGTTACAAACTACATTAATACAGGCAGCCCAGGATGCCGGGCGCCTGATGAAAGAATCCTTCAACAGTAATTTTAAGATATCCAATAAAGAAGGGTATAACAACCTTGTAACTGAGGTAGACCATGCTTCCGAAAAACTGATAATAGACATCATCAAGACACAATTTCCCGACCACTATATACTGAGTGAAGAGTCGGGTGCGCATGTTGCCGATTCAGAATTTAAATGGATTATCGATCCGATTGACGGTACGGTAAATTTCGCCAATGGTATTCCGCTTTGCTGCGTGAGTATTGGTGTAGAAAAAGCAGGACAAATGATACTGGGTGCCGTATTCAATCCTTTCCTGGATGAAATGTTTTTGGCGGAAAAGGGAAAAGGTGCCACACTGAATGGCAAAACACTGCGAGTAACCGAAAAAAACGATGTAGCTACCTCCTGCCTGGTAACGGGATTTCCGTACTCTTACCTGGATGAGCCCAATGGACCTTTGGTTGTGTTCGAAAAGCTGATAAGATTGGGTGTACCCGTCAGGCGATTAGGCTCGGCTGCGATTGATTTGTGTTGGGTGGCCGCGGGAAGATTCGACGGCTTTTACGAACATAAACTGAATGCCTGGGATAGTGCTGCGGGGTACCTGATGGTAGAAGAGGCAGGAGGAAAAGTAACCGATTTTAAAGGAAACGCGTACTCGCCCTACCAACCTCATATAGTAGCAACCAACGGAAAGCTGCACAATGAACTACTTGATTATATAAACGGTGTAGTGTAACAATAAATACCTTCTCTGCCATGTCAACAAGAACAGAAATATCCTCCTTAGGCGAGTTTGGTCTGATAGATCATCTCACTCAAAACAATGAAATAAGACATGCTTCTACATTGGTAAGCATTGGCGACGACGCTGCAGTGCTGGACCACCTGGGTAAGCAAATAGTGGTGACTACTGATTTATTGATAGAAGGAGTACACTTTGATCTCACCTATACACCGTTGACTCATTTGGGTTACAAAAGTGTGGTGGTAAATCTTAGCGATGTATATGCGATGAATGCCACTCCTACGCAAATAACCATGAGTATTGCCATCAGCAACAGGTTTAGCGTGGAGGCGTTGGAAGAATTTTATGAAGGCGTTTATGCCGCCTGTGAAAAGTATAACGTGGACCTGGTAGGGGGCGATACAACCAGTTCTTCAAAAGGTTTTGTCATCAGCGTTACTGCTATAGGAGAGGTAAAGGCGGACAAATTCGTAAAAAGAGACGGAGCCCAAAAAGGCGATCTTATTTGTGTGAGTGGCGACCTGGGTGCTGCTTATCTTGGGTTGTTGCTGATGGAGAGGGAAAAGAAAATTTTTATAGAAAGTCCCTCAGTGCAACCTGACCTGGAAAACCAGGATTATATCTTACGCCGGCTGTTGAAACCAGAGGCGAGAAAAGACATTGTTGACTTTTTTGAAGACCAGGGCATTCTGCCTACCGCTATGATGGATATCAGTGATGGATTGAGCAGTGAACTGTTGCATATTTGCAAACAGAGTAATGTAGGCTGTGTAATATATGAAGATAAAATTCCGATATCCGAAGAGTCCAGAAATTTTGCTTTTACCTTAAAATTAGATCCTACAGCCTGCGCCCTAAGTGGTGGAGAAGACTATGAGTTGTTATTTACTCTAAAGCAGGAAGATTATGATAACATTACGCTAAACGAACAAATAAGTGTAATTGGTTATATCAAAGAAGCTGAGGAAGGTGCTCATATCATCACCCGCTCAGACAAAAAACACGCATTAACGGCACAGGGTTGGAACGCATTTAAATAAACCCTGCTTTTTTTCGTTTATCAAATACACCCCGATTGTGTACAAGAATGGATGTATGCCTGTGATAAGATTAAAAAGCGAATGGCTAACCAATTGCCTGACTGTCATCATTATTGTGCTGTTTGCAAGTTGTAAAAGCAGTGCATTTTACAGTGCATCGCTCAAATTTCCTGCTGATGAACTTCGCGAGGATTATAAGGTATTGCGTACTGTTCTCGAAAAACAACATCCCGCGCTTTACTGGTATACGCCCAAAGACAGTATGGATCTTTACTTTGATCAGTACTACCAGGGTATCACCGACTCCATGACCCGCCAGAATTTTGGCTTTAAAGTGTTGGCACCCCTTACCACTAAAATCCGCTGCGGTCACACCAGTTTCGGTTATCCAGCCCGTTATAACAAGCTACAAAAAAAAATATCCTTACCATCATTTCCCTTGCATATCCGGTTTTTTCCCCCGCAAACGGCGGCAGAAACAGATACAATGGCTATAATTTCCAATCTCAACGAAAAAGACTCTCTTTTAAAAAAAGGAACCATTATTACCAGTATTAACGGACAGACTCCCAAACAACTGGTTGACAAGTTCTTTCCGCTAATGCCCACGGACGGCTATTCCGAAGGCATTAACTATGTGCGCCTTTCTATGGCATTTCCACAATACCATAGGATTATTTTTGGACTGTCGCCAAAATACGATATAGAATATATTGACAGTGTCGGCACCCCCCGGCGCTTAAGCATTCCTTTTTTCAACCCCGGGGATAGTACATTGCGGAAAGATCAAAAAAACCTTGTAAAAGAGAAAAAGCCTCCAGTAAAGGACCGAACTAAGAGCAAAAAGGAACTGGTGCGAAGTTTTGAAATAGACACGACACATCATCTAGGTGTAATGAATATCAATAGTTTTGGCGAAGGCGGTCACTTACGCTCGTTTTATCGCAAAAGTTTCCGAAAGTTGCGTAAGAATGGTATCGAGGATCTGGTAATCGATTTACGGATGAATGGCGGTGGTCGTGTGGATAATTATGCCGCGCTGGCACGATATATTAAAACGGAGCCTTTTAAGGTAGCCGACTCGGTGATAGCTGTTACCAATTGGTTGGGAAAGGAAAAAAAATATTACAATGCCGGGTTCATAAACTCGCTGGTGCTCTTTTTCGGCTCTCATAAGAGAAAAGAGGGTGAATACCACTTTAGATATTGGGAGAAAAAGACATATACGCCCAGGAAAAAGAATCATTACGATGGCAGTGTATATGTTTTAATAGCCGGTCCTACTTTTTCGGCTTCTACATTATTCGCCAATGCTGTAAAGGGACAAAAAAATGTACTATTGATTGGAGAAGAAGCAGCCGGCGGATGGCACGGAAACACCGGCATGCTGATACCCAATATAATATTGCCCAATAGTAAAATGAAAGTGAGGATACCGCTGCATCGTATTGTACAATACAAACATGTACCCAAAAATGGAAAAGGCGTTCCCCCGGATATTTTTGTGCCCGCAACGGTAGAAAATCTGCGAAACGGAGTAGATGGCAAAATGCAGAAAGTCTTTGAATTAACGGATCAACACAAACGCTCTCTGAGATAATCGAATTAAAAGTTCAACAAGTTTTTGTGGTTTAATATCCTCACGCTATTTTTGCGCCGGAGAGATGGCAGAGCGGTCGAATGCGGCGGTCTTGAAAACCGTTGACTGTCACAGGTCCGGGGGTTCGAATCCCTCTCTCTCCGCTACCTAAAAGCCACAGTTGTCACTGTGGCTTTTTTGATTTTCTACCTTTTTCTACACTTGTATTTATATTTATTTCTATACAAAACGAATTTTTGTTCCGGATTTTTTGAAAATTCACACATATTTTTTTCATATATAAAAATAGGGTTGATTGAAGATATTCAACCAACCCATAATATTCAAACCGGGCAATAAATCCGACTTGTTTTTAAACTTCAGCCATTTTAATTACTAGCGTCTTTTGTCCAGTTATTATTCAAGATACGCCAGATATTCAGCGGATTACCCGCTTTCAAAGCATCGGGCAACATATCATCTTTGAATCCCTGTAAACAAACAGGACGCACCCAACGCTTGATAGCACTGGAGCCAACAGAAGTATATCTTCCATCGGTAGTTGACGGGAAAGGACCACCGTGTACCATACTGGCGCACACTTCTACACCGGTGGGCACATCATTCAATATGATCCTGCCCGCCAGGGTTGTTTGCAATGCAATAATATCAGCATTGTCTGCTATATCCTTGTCTGTTGCCATTACAGTAGTAGTCAATTGTCCCTGCAACGATGCCAGTACTTCTTTCAATTGATCCTTGCTGTTACAAACTACTACCAGCGAATAGGGACCAAAAACTTCCTCTTTGAAATGGGGGTTGCCCAAAAATGTAGCCGCTTCTACTTTGGCTACGGTAGGGTATGCCTCCTCGTCAGCCGGTTGTTTTCCGGATTGTGCTACTGTTTCAATACCTTTTTGTGCCAATGCACTTTCCAGTCCTTTTGAATAGGAAGCATGTATCCCTTTATGAAGCATTTTTTGGGGTATCACCTGCTCAATTTCTTTACCAAGGTTCACCACAAAATTATCAAGTGCAGTACTTTTCACTGCCAGCAATAGACCCGGATTAGTACAAAACTGTCCCATACCCAGTGTTATCGAGCCGGCATAACTTTTGGCAACCGAAGCACCATTCACTTGCAAGCTATCCTCCAATAATACTACCGGATTAATGCTGCTCATTTCCGCGAAAACCGGAATGGGTGTTGCTCTTTTATTAGCTAACTCCCACAATGCTCTTCCTCCGTTGAACGAACCGGTAAATCCAACCCCTGCTGTAGACGGATGTTGTACCAACGCAGCCCCTACGGTACTACCCGATCCCAAAACATGTTGTACCGTAAATGGATGTACCCCGGCACTGCCAATCGCCCTTTTGATGGCTTCAAATACCAGTTCTGAGGTCTTGGCATGAGCAGAATGTCCTTTAATTACTACTGTAGAGCCTGAAGCCAGTGCGCTGGCGGTGTCGCCACCCGCAGTGGAAAAAGCAAACGGAAAATTACTGGCCCCAAATACCACTACCGGACCTACCGGCATCAGCATTTTACGGGTATCGGGCTTGGGGGGCGTTCTATCTTTATCTGCCGTATCAATAGCAGCCTCTATCCAGCTACCCTCCTCAATTAAATTAGCAAACAATTTTAATTGATTGGTTGTTCGGCTCAACTCCCCATTGAGCCGGGGAAAAGGCAAATTGGTTTCCTGGTTTGCGCTCGTCACCAATGCGTCACGATCCGTTTCAATCTGATTCGCTATTTCTCTTAGAAACGACGCTCTGTTGGCGCCCGTAAGCGCTTTGTAGCTGTCAAATGCCGCCCGGGCATTGAGCATAATTACTTCAATTTCATTCATCAGTTAAAATATTCAGGTTAATGAGAAAAATACACCCGCTATGTACTCAGGCAATTGATGATCAGAAAATCCTTAGGAAGCTCAAAATTAGTGCCTTTGAAGGAGAAATCTGCACGGATATTAACCGATGCTATGCTTTTTTGGGCCTGAAAATTAATCTGTGCATACAAAAATGGAAAGCCGGGTAAAACATACAGAATAACCTACTTATTTAGAGAGGTGAGAGAGGATAATACCTGTAGCCACCGCTGCATTTAGCGACTCTGCGAGTCCATTTCCGGGAATTGTTATTTTTTGTGTAGCTAAATTCAAAAGCTCTTCTCTTACTCCCTTCGACTCATTGCCGATAAGTAAGGCCATATTTTCTTCCGGATTGCAGTCATAAACACTCCTGCCTTTTAATGCAGCTGCATAAATTTTAATATGACTATTTTGACTACACCACGATACAAGATCCGTATATTCCAGTTGTACCCTTAAGATACTTCCCATTGTGGATTGAATTACTTTTGAGTTATAAAGATCCGCAGTTGCATTGCTGCAAATAATTTTTTTTATGCCAAACCAATCCGCCGTACGTATGATGGTTCCCAGGTTTCCGGGATCCTGGATATCATCCAGTAATATTTGTACGCCTGTGACGTTTGATGATTGAAAGGGTATCTTTTGTACAACCGCAAGCACCTGGTTGGGCGTGGAAAGCGCAGAAATTTTTTCTAACTCAAAGGGTTCAACGTTATAGATGTCGCCTTTATTTAAATTTTTAAGCAGCGTATCATTATTATTTAACCAGTTTTTAACGCCATACAATGCTTTTACCAATGCAGGTGTAGTGGCTAACAGTTCCGACACCAGCTTGGGGCCTTCTGCAACAAAGCAGCCTGCCTCATCTCTAAATTTTTTGTGGTATAAACTTTGAATATATTTGACACTGGATTTGCTGAGCATCCTATATTGATTATGCCTGTTTCAACAACGAAAATACATTCTTCTTCTATCAAGTACTTGTTTTTTGTTGTTCTTTCAATATCACTGCTATCATCATGTACTATCGTTAGAAAATACCAGCCCAACAAACCTTTTGTATATAAAAATTCTATAAAGATAAAAGGCGATCTACGCGGAATTAATACCCGGGAGCTAAGGACAAGGTTGGCAACCCAGATAGAAGACTCCGTAAAGCCTGTATATAAAAGTGTGATGTTTGTCAGGAATATCATGACAGGTCCTGCGGTGTTTGATAGTAACTATGTGAAGCAAACCGTATTCAATATGAATAACCTGCTGCACAACATCGGATACTACAGGGGGGATGTTATAGCCGAGTGGGATACAACTGTTATTGGCAAGAAAGCGGATCAACAGCGGGTACACGTACGATATAAAGTAGAAACAGGTAAACCATTTCTGATAGATTCTATCAGTTATGTTTTCACGGATAGTAATCTTCAGCGCATTGCTGAAGCGAGTCTGGGTAAAAGTCTGTTAAAAAAATCTGCCCGTTACAACAGGCAGCTGGTAGACGAGGAACTCAATAGGCTGATCGAACTCTTTAGAGACAATGGTTACTATAGTATCAATCGCGAAGTTGTGCGGGCTCAATTGGATACCCTGGACGTTTCGTTGATTGATGTATCACTCGATCCGTTTGAAGTGCTGAGGCAACAATTGGAGGCCGGAAAAAGGAGTGAACAACCCACCATCAACATAGCCATATTGCAAATACCGGTAAAAGATACCAGCCTTGTGCAAACCTATGAAATAGGAGACGTCAATATATTCCCTGACGTACCGGCCGAACTAACGCCAGGACGGTCAGGCATTACACCTGAGGAGCATGACGGATACAAAATTTTTAACAGGTACAATTTATTCAGACCAGATTTTCTTACACAACGGGTTCTTTTAAAACCGGGTGACTTGTACCGTGTATCCAACTACAATCGCACGTTATTGAAATATAACCGGATTGAAGCCTGGCAAAGTGTAAATATTAATAGCCGGCTGGACGACTCCACCAAAACTGTCGATTTTTTTATCCGGATGGTACCTGCCCGAAAATATTTTTTCTCAGTAGACTTTGAGGGATCAAGTATCTTAACAGCACAAGACCAAATATTCAGTGCCGGTAATAAAGGGCTGGCACTTAGCTTTAGTTTCAAAAACAGAAACTTTGCCAAACGAGCCTTGCAGCTCGAAAATGTTCTTAGAACAGGGGTTGAATTCACCAACTTCAGCAGGATATTGTCATCGGAAATAGGCTTGCGAAATCGTTTAGTTTTTCCGTCTTTGTTGATTCCGTTTTTTAACCCGGAAGCACAACGCGATTTTATCAATGCAAAGACTTATTTAAGTCTCGACCTGTCATATATAGACCGCCATCAGTTTTATAAAATCAACAACCTGAATACCTACCTTGGCTACGAGTTTCAACGAAAAGCAAATGAAAACTGGCAGGTACGTTTCCCTAATGTAGAGTACACCAGAATCTATGATACTGACATTGGTTTCGGTCAATTGATAATGGACTATCCCTTGCTTGCATATTCCTACAATGATGGACTTATTTTGGGAACAAATGCCACCTATACAAAGCGCCTGAATTCGGCGAATCCCAAGTCTTTTGGCATGGTAAAGATTTATGCAGAGGAATCCGGCTTGCTAACCGGCGCACTACTCAAAAACCTGACCGCCACCGGGCAACCGCTTTCCAGTTTATTCCGTTTCATAAAACTCAGTGCCGACTATCGCAAATACTACAATATGCACAGAACGTCCTGGGCATTCAGGGTTTTTGGTGGGTATGGCATTGCTTTTGAAACAGAATCGCGCAAGGGGGAGATATCTTTGCCGTTTTTCAGGCAGTTTTTTAGTGGAGGTCCCAATAGCATGCGTGGCTGGCATCTGAGAAAGCTGGGACCCGGATCCAGCATTTTTTACGACACCATACGTTTCAGAACCTACAATACAGATCCTCCGGCTGTAATCGAAAAAAGATTTGACGATCGTTATGCTGATATTCAACTGGAAGCCAATATAGAATACCGCTTTGATATATTTCCGGTGTATGGATACTGGTTGAAAGGAGCATTGTTTACAGATATTGGAAATGTATGGGTACGAAAGTCCAATGAACCAGAATTTGTGGATGGTGTTTTTAAGCTAAACAGGCTATATACAGATATAGCGGTTGCAGGTGGGGGAGGACTGCGTTTGGACTTCAAGTTCTTCCTGCTGCGCTTCGATCTCGGCTGGCGATTGAAAGATCCTCTTTATTCACAAAGTGTACATAGCTCTGAAGGCGGTTGGTTTATCCGCGAAAATATGAAGACACCTACGTTCCAATTTGGTATCGGCTATCCCTTTTAAGGTTGCCTCAGAACAATCGCCCCTGTTCTCCCGGGCGTCTGAAAATAGTAGTATCCAATCCCTGTCTGCCTTCATTCATGTGATACATTTTGCCATACTTTTTGTATTGCTGCGCAATAATATTGGCAATCGCTCCCTCGCCCCGCATCCGGAGCCCCCATCGGCTGTCGTTTACTTTGCCATCGTGGCTCTGCTCTACCAAATGCCAAACCTTATCTGCCCGATCGGGAAAATTTTTGTATAGCCAGTCGTGAAACAAAAACTTGATCGCTCCATTCAACCGTATAAAGGTATAGGCGGTAAAGACAGCTCCTGCATCGGCAGCCGACTTCATGATCCGTTGCATCTCATGATCATTTAAGCCAGGTATCATCGGTCCCATCATGATACCCATTCTGATACCAGCCTTACTCAATTCTTCAATTACACGTAACCGTTGTGTAGCAGTAGCTGTTCGAGGTTCCATCACCCTGCGTAACTCTTCATTAAAAGAGGTAATGGATACCATTGCTGTGACCAGCCTTTTTTGTGCCAGCTCCTGTAATACATCTTTGTCCTTGATGATCCATGCATTTTTGGTGAGAATACCGACAGGGTGATTAAACTCATTGCATACCTGTAACAGCGCTCTTGTCAATCGATACTTTTGTTCCGCCGGCTGGTAACAATCTGTATTTCCACTAAGCATGATGGGCATCACTTCCCATTTGGGATGCATAAATTGTTTTCTGAGTAACTGTGGAGCATTTGTTTTTACGATAATCTTTTGTTCAAAATCCAGTCCGGCACTATATCCCCAATATTCATGCACATTGCGGGCATAACAATAAATACAACCATGCTCGCATCCCGCATACGGATTCATACTATATTCCATCCCGACATCCGGGCTCTCTATTTTATTCACGATTGTTTTAGATAACTGTTCTATGTATTGCGTTGGTGTATTAGAGTCAGTCCAATCGTCTATCCCCTCTATATGTTCGCGGGTAACTTCATCTTTCAGAAATTTGTTTTTAGTATTATACTGCGCACCACGTCCCTGCAGATATTGATCTTCTTCATTTTTTCCGGTAGCTGTCACTTTGTAGTGATCCTGTTGTAATTTATTTGCCATCTCTATTTAAATAGTTGTCCCTGCACGGATAAAACAGGCAGGTTCTGAAATATCAACCGTTCCACAATCTGGTAGGCCTTATCCCCTCTCTTTCTTTTCAACAATAACATACCATCGGCAATAAACCGTGCTGTAAACTGTCGGTGACTATATTCCAGCCAACTCTTTTCGTATTGCCAGGGGGCAAGCTTCCGGGCTATAGTAAGATGCGGCTCCAGGATAAAGTGCGGTTTCTCATCCTCCAGTTTCATCAGTCGTTGCGATTCCGATCGAATGGTTTTTACAAGTGCCTGAATAGGGATTTTTGATAACACATTGATATAAATGGTATGAGAAGGAAAACTTCCATAGTCTTTCAATTCAACTTTGAAAGCAGGAGACCCCATTGCCACAGTCCTCAATCGTGACAGTAGCTTTTGCTCTGTCATATCGTATTGAACAAAACTGGCTAATGTAAGGTGCGGCCTGCTCCATTTTGCCTGTTCCATCTTATACTTCTCTGCAAAATCCTCCTTTATATCTCTTACTTTATTTTCCAATTCCTCGTTAGGCTGCAATACCAGCAGGTATTCGTTCACCTTATAGCCTAAAGAAGTGCCTGTTTGCAGCATAACACCATATTTAAAATGATAAAATATTTAGTATAAAAATACTAATATATTTAGTATTCCAAAATTAATTTCTCCGCCTATTGAGGTGTGATTCTCTCGGCATCCGGGGAAGCCTTAAATTTTATATGCTGTATCTTTACAAAAAAAAAGAATGAAAGGATTGATATATGTATGCCTGTTGGTCGCCTTATTGAGCTGCAATGATACCGCTAAAAATCCTACCAATAATAACGCAGCCATTCCCACCACCGGATCCGATAGTTTGTACAAAGCTGTGATGGAAGGGCATGATGTAGCAATGGCAAGGATGGGTGACATTGTACGTTACAAAACACTGCTGCAATCAAAGGCTGACTCTTTAAAAGCGGCGGCAAATCACGATACGGTTTTACTGGCAGGTTTTGAAACCACGGTAAAGGACCTGGATTACGCCGAAGAACTAATGAACAAATGGATGCGTGAATTTGAACCAGATGACGCGGGTACTACCGAACCGGAAATGGTAGCTTTTTATACAAAGGAAAAAGAAAAAGTGGATACTGTAAAAGTGAGAATGTTCCGCAGTTTGGATAAAGCACAGGAGTTGCTAAAATAGTATTTACAAGCTCCTCTTTTTTTTAAATGCAGCAATAGTTGCGTCAATTTTTGTTTTGTTGATTTCGTAATCAATACGATTGGACAACACAGGATTAATGGGGTGTAAGGTTGTATAGCTTTCCCGCAAAATAGCTCTCATGGTATCGCCCGCCAGGTCGATTCCCGATTCCAGCAAACTGTTGTCCTCTCCTTTGGCATAGTCCGCATCGAGATCTTCCAGGTCATCAAGTACCAGGTAGTAGTCAATAAATGCCCGCCACGTGCTTACCATATTTTGTAGTACATCTATTGGCGCATCAAAATAACTCAGTGTAAACAAATAAGCATCTCCGCGGTTCAATGCTTTCAGGTGATTGCCCGGCCATTCTTGTAATTTTTCTTTTTGACCAGCAAAATAAAATGAAAGTTGTTGAAGAAAAGAGCCATTCTTGCTGACTGTTTTACTTAGCTGTAAACATTCTTGTATATGCTCCTCTGGTGTGATGAGTGAAAACTCCTCCTTTGCGGCACTATGCAAAATAGCTTCTACAAACCCTAGATGTTCTTCTGCCAGTAATACATTTTTGGGTATTCCCAGCCGGTATTGCAAGTCCATATATACCGGTATGAAAAGATAGCCAATCATTGGCGGAATATACAAATGCCGCTCTTTCCAATACAGATTATCAACCGGCACCTTTCTATCAACCAAGGTTTTGCCGATTTCGAGATCTACACCATATGTCAGTTTTAAATCACTGTCGCTTACAAACATGATAGACTATTTACCGCAATCTTTACAGATGCCGCTGATAACAACCTCCGTGTGTTGACTTTGATATCCTTTGGGCAATTTTACTTGTGGTACATGTACTTCCAGGCAACTGGTAATACCACAAATCGAACATATAAAGTGTACGTGATCATCATGGTGATGTCCTTCCTCACAGTTGTCTTTACACAACGCATACTTTACCGAGTTGTCGCTGGTAGGTATGGTATGAATAATGCCCTTATCCATAAAAGTTTGCAGGGTACGATATACCGTTACCCTGTCAAACCGTTCTTTTGTTTTTGTTTCAACATCGTGATGCGCCAATGCAGCTTCCGACTGCAGAAACAAAGACAATATTTTCGTCCTGCTGTCTGTTACACTAAGCCGGTGCAAACGCAACAATTCTTCTGCTTGTTCAGACATATGCAACTTTAGATTTTACCCACCATTTTTGCCGGGATCACCCACTCATCAAATTCTTCCGGGGTAAGATAGCCCAACTTTACCGCCATCTCCTTCAATGTAGTACCTTCTTTGTGAGCTTTCTGCGCAATTTCTGCGGCTTTGTAATACCCGATTTTGGTGTTCAATGCTGTTACCAACATCAACGAATTATCTACGTGTTTTTTAATGTTTGCTTCGATGGGTTCTATACCTGCTGCGCACTTGTCATTAAAGCTTACACAGCCATCACCTATCAGTCGGGCACTGTGCAGGAAGTTATAAATCATCACCGGTTTAAAGACATTCAGCTCAAAATGCCCGGTAGCACCACCAATATTAATTGTTACATCATTTCCCAATACCTGTGCTGCTATCATCGTAAGGGCCTCACATTGAGTAGGGTTCACTTTACCAGGCATGATAGAAGACCCGGGTTCATTATCCGGAATAAAAATTTCGCCTATTCCACTGCGTGGTCCGCTTGATAACATCCGGATATCGTTGGCGATTTTCATCAGGCTTACTGCAACTGTTTTTAAGGCACCGTGCGTTTCTACAATGGCATCGTGTGCGGCCAAAGCCTCAAATTTATTAGCAGCGCTAATAAATGGCAATCCCGTAAGGGATGCTATATGCCTGGCAACGTTTTCCGAATATCCATCGGGAGTGTTGATGCCTGTGCCGACAGCCGTTCCGCCCAGTGCTAACTCACTTAAATGCGGAAGGGTATTTTTAATTGCTTTTATGCCATGGTCCAATTGTGATACATAGCCACTGAACTCCTGTCCCAATGTTAATGGGGTGGCATCCATAAAATGCGTTCTCCCTATTTTCACCACGTGCATAAACTGCCTGCTCTTTTCGGCCAGTGTATTACGAAGCTTTTCTATACCGGGAATCGTGACTTCCATCAATATTTTATAGGCTGCAATATGCATAGCCGTTGGAAAAGTATCGTTGCTGGACTGAGACTTATTGACATCATCATTTGGGTGAAGTACTTTTTCCTTATCCGTCAGGCTACCGCCATTCAATACATGCCCACGATAAGCAATTACTTCATTTACATTCATATTACTTTGTGTACCACTGCCTGTTTGCCAAACTACCAATGGAAAATAATCATCCAATTTTCCCTGTAATATTTCATCACTTGCTTTTCCAATCAGTTCCGCCTTTTCTGCCGCCAGCACTCCAGCTTCCTGGTTGGTAATAGCTGCTGCTTTTTTCAAATAGGCAAAAGCCCTGATTATTTCTTTGGGCATACGGTTGATGTCCTGGGCAATCTTGAAGTTATCAATGCTTCTTTGTGTTTGTGCTCCAAAATAGGCTTCGGCTGGCACTTTTACTTCGCCCATTGTATCCTTTTCTATTCTGTATTCCATAATGATGAATAAAATTTTAAGAATGTATAATTATTTTCCCCTAAAAACAGGTTTTCTCTTTTCAACAAAGGCCCGGGCGCCTTCTTTTGCATCTTCTGTATCAAACAGGTTACCAAATGTAGTTATTTCCAACTCATATCCATTTTTGCTACTATCAAATACGGCATTCGCTGTTGCTATACAAGCCGCCACTGCCAGGGGTGCTTTTGACATAATTAATGTTGCCAGTTCTGTGGCTTTAGGGAGTAGGTCGGCAAGCGGGAGATTATAATTTACCAGTCCGTATCGCAAAGCTGTTTCTGCATCAATCATCGCACCGGTCATCAGCAATTCCAATGCTCGTCCTTTACCAATTAATTGGGTAAGTCGTTGGGTGCCACCATAGCCCGGCACCAGCCCCAGATTTACTTCCGGTTGGCCGAACTTTGCATTGTTACCAGCCAGCCTAAAGTGACAGGCCATTGCCAACTCGCAACCTCCACCCAATGCAAAACCATTTACTGCTGCAATAATGGGTTTGGGAGAATTTTCTATTCTGTTAAATACAAGAGTTTGTCCATTTGCAGCAAGAGCCTTACCGCCTGTCCTATCCAGTTGTAAAAATTCGCTGATATCAGCACCCGCCACAAAAGCTTTTTCGCCTGCGCCACTAATAATCGCCGTTTTAATATCAGGGTTTTTGTACACCTCGTCAATGGCTGCTCCCAACTCTTCTATCACAGTTTTATTCAGTGCATTCAGCTTTTCCGGGCGATTGATGGTAATATAAAAAATACCACCTTCATTTCGGGTAAGCAAAGTTTGATACATATTGGCAATTTAAAGGGCAAATTTAACTCAAACCCAAATAATGGCAGGCGTTTCAGTACAATTCTTATGTTTGATTTTTATTTGAACGCTGTTACAATACACGATGGAACAAAAAAATTGCAAGTTCCAATGGCGATAACACTTACAAAATCTACTAAAGCAGGTTTAACAATAAAACGTTATGTTTATTGGTTGTTTGGCTGGTATAGGTCGATCCTTCTTCGTTGTCCCCGGGCATCCAGCGTGTCAAGCAATACTTTAAAAACCTCCGGATGTGTTTTATAGAATTCGTAACTCTTCTCAAAGTCTTCTTTCGTGACCTGGAATAACAGAAACACTTTTTGATACTCTTTCTGCAGTTCCTGTGCTTTATTTCGAGAACTGTCTTTGGCAACATAACTGTTGACAAACTCCTCCGCCATATTCAGGGAAAATAACACCTTGCCCATCAGGTCAGGCTGAATCACTCTTTTGGGAATATCATTGCTTTTGCAAGACACAACAAAACAAAGCAAACATAATAAAGCTATCCTCATTTCAACCCTTCCTTATATTTATTAGCATTAGAAATATCAAGTCGTTGTAATATCTCCGAAGCTTGTATCCTCTCTTGTGGGGGCGATTTTTTAAACATTTTAACCAGCTCGTCTGATTTTCCTAAAAAAAATACATACAAGCCCATCAGGTTTCTATTGTCCGTGTTCAATGTATTTAAAGCATTTAAGGCATTCATTACCTGCTGGCGTGCCTCATTCTCGTCTTCATACATTTTGTCCATTCCAAGTCGGTAATAAGTATAGTATGCATCATGTAACAAGGTGTACCGACTGTTATTGAGATTCTCAGCCAACCAATACCGGTTTCGCTGGCCGTCGAAAGCCTTCCAACCTGTAATATTTCTTCCATCTGGCGCTCCACCTACAATGATCTGGGCTTTTTTGAAATATGGATCTCCGCCTCTGGGGGAAAACGAGTCGTAATCCAGTCCCAGGAGGATGTTTACGTAGAAGCCAATTACTGCAGTAAGGTTGGATACCAACGCATCAGAGCCTGCCACATTATTCTCATTAAAATCTAATTGCTGAAACTCCACATACTTAAACGTTACATCGTTATCCTGAAAATTTAATATCGGAGACAGGTAGGTGCTGTTATAAATAGGGCGTCCGGCTTGAATTGCCAACATCGCCCGGTATACATTAGGTTCACCCGCTTCGCTAAGGTTAAGTAGAAAATTACAAACGATTTTTTCATTTTGAGCGTAGGTATCGGTGGTCCATCGGCGTCCATTTAAAAAAGTGGTCAATGCCGTTTGCAACGTCTGAAAAACCTTTTTGTCTACGGCACTACTTACCTGCCCGGCCACTACTGTTACTTTGGCATTTAGCTCCTGCGTAAAACCAATTTTACCAATTGACAGAAACAGTATAAAAAAGAAGAATTTACGCATTGGTATATTGGGTTATGCGGTCAACAATATCTTTGGCAACTTCAATTTTAGTTTTGGCCTCAAATGCAAGTTTCTTTCCGCTTTTTTCGAATATGGTTATTTTGTTAGTATCAAGTCCAAATCCTGCTTCCTTATCGCTGAGCGAATTTAATACAATTATATCCGCATTTTTGCTGGTAAGCTTTTGCAATGCATTGGCTTCCCCATTTTCTGTTTCCAAGGCAAAGCCTACCAACACCTGCTTTTCTTTCTTGATGGCGCCCAGGCTTCGAAGGATGTCAGTGGTTTTGGTTAGTTGAATATTGAGTTCGGCTTCCTTTTTCTTTATCTTTTGACCAGAGTAAACAGCCGGCGTATAATCAGCGACTGCCGCAGACATCACTGCAATATCAACGGCATCAAACCTGCTCCTGCAAGCGTTATACATTTCAGCAGCTGTGCGTACATTGGTCACTTGCAGCCCGGAAAGATCAAACGCTGTAGCAACGGGTCCCAGTACCAAATGTACTTCAGCTCCCCGCGATGCGAGTTCCCTTGCGATGGCAACTCCCATTTTCCCGCTGGAATGATTACCGATAAAACGTACAGGGTCAATGTGTTCGTATGTGGGTCCGGCTGTTACCAGTGCTTTTTTTCCATTGAGTGTCTCTGTGTTGCGAAAGTGGTCTTTAATAAACTGAACTATGGTTTCTGGTTCAGCCATTCTTCCTTCTCCCGTCAACCCGCTTGCGAGTTCTCCACTTTCTACAGGGATAATCATTTGCCCCCGGGACGATAAGGTCTTCAAATTTTCCTTTGTGGCAGGATGTTTCCACATATCCTCATCCATGGCCGGAGCCAGGGCCACGGGTGAAGTGGCTGATAAATAAATGCTCATCAGCAAGTTGTCACAAAGTCCGTTGGCCATTTTTGCCAGTGTATTGCAACTTGCAGGTGCTATTACCATCAAATCTGCCCATCTTCCGAGTATGGCATGATTAGCCCATTCATCTTCCTCAAATATTTCAGACAACACAGGATTCTTAGAAAGTGTAGAAAGAGTAAGCGGAGAAATGAAATCTTTGGCAGCCCCAGTCATAATAACGCGTACTTCCGCACCCTCTTTCACCAAAGCCCGCACCAGCAATGCCGCCTTATAAGCAGCAATACTTCCGGTAACCCCTACCATTATTTTCTTTCCCTTTAGTGGCATTTCTTAAAAATACAAAAAGCGGCAATGATAACTTGCCGCAGTTGATAAATTTATATTAAAATTAAATCAGCTAAATAAATCGTTGTCGTTCTTACGGAAATATATTTTTTCCTCAAAGAACTCCTGAGTAGCCAACAATGCTGGATTGGGCATTTTCTCATATGCTTTGGAGATTTCAATTTGTTCTTTGTTTTCGTGAATCTCTTCCAAACTATCTGTATGGCTTGCAAACTCCTCCAGTTTGTTATGCAACTCTTCTTTTAGGGCAATATTGATCTGGTTTGCCCTTTTAGCAATAATGGAGATAGACTCATACAAATTACCTGTCCTCTTTTTAATATCTACTACATTCCGGGTCTCTACCACATTGGCAGTATTGCTGCTCCATTGCTTTCTTAATCTGCTCATTGAGAAATTGTTTTTAGATTATTCTTGGACAAAGATAGAAAACGTTCTGCTTCTTTTAAATATTTACTTTCAGGAAAACGATCCTGGAAGTCTTCCACTTCGTGAATAACCTGGTTAAAACGTTCTGTTTGCCTGGTTATTTCGCTCATAGCGGCGTACCGGTACTGAGATTTTACCACCCAAAGCTTTACTTCATCAGCATTGGGTGCATCGGGATAGGAAGACAATACAGTTGTAAAACTAACCACGGCAGCCTTAAACTGTCCTAAATTATAGTACAATTCTGCACTTTTGAAGTCTTTCTGAATCAATTTATTATAACATTCTATAATAATATCCTGTGCTTCCTTATTTCTCTCTGATCCCGGATGCGTATTGATAAAGGTCTGCAGCTGTCCCATTGCTTTAATGGTATTGGTTTGATCCAATTCGTAACGCGGAGATTGTTTAAAATAACAGATTGCATGCATAAAATCAACCTCTTCCGCCTTAGGGCTATTGGGAAAATAGTCAAGGAAACTTTTAAACTGTGCCTCCGCACTTATATAGTCTTTGAGGTAATAGGCACAATAGGCGAATTTATAATGAATATCTTCAAACCTGTTAGACCCTTTAAATACAGGGAATAGATCATTATACAATTCCTGGGCAAAACGATATTTCTTCTTTACGAAGTACTGATCAGCCATTTTTAATTTGTACTCGTAATCCTTGCTTTTCATCACTTTAGAAAACTTGGAACAGGATGAAAAGGATACGGCAGCTAAAAGGAGGAGAGCTAAATACTTATATAGTTTCATAATCAGTCGAACAAATGTAATTTATTTAACCATATGTCAGCAGCCAACAAGCTGTTTTAGCAAGATATTAATAATAAAAGCCGGGTTAGAGACCCGGCTTTTATCTTATTTGAATAAGATTATCTCCTATTTCTTAAGTTTGGATGCGGCGCTGGTACTGTATTTGGACCTTCATCACCTGCTTCGGCAACACGAAGATCAACTGTATTACAATCACCACCAGACTCTCCATATTTGAACACCAGCCTGTCTGCACTGATACCTTGTTTTTCAACCAAGAAGTTAATTACAGTATTTACTCTATCCCAGCTCAATTGTTGAGAAGATTTAGAAGGCTCACAAGTATAACTGGTTACCACAATTTTACAATCAGGGTTTTGACGAAGCTTATCTGCTACACTTGCCAATACGGCTTCTGCATCTTTGCCAGCTCTATAAGTTCTGGGGTTGAAAGTTACATTTGGTAAATCTCCGATACCGCAGTTTCCAACTTTTCTCAAATTGTATCCGTCAAAGCAAGACTCATCAGGACAAGGGCATTTACCAACACCATCAGCGTCAACAGGTTGACATACCGTTGGAGTAATCAATTCTTTGTCTTTATAATCCGGAACGCCATCTCCATCAGTATCCCTGGCTACCCCGTGACTATCCACCGGAGCTCCGGCAGGTGTATTGGGTTCCATATCAAACTGATCAGGAATGCCATCTCCATCTGAATCATCCAGAACTGGTTTTGGCATTTTCATATGCTTAGGCGAATTTAACTCGCTATATGCATAGTCAAGTGGATTAAGCCACCACAAAGGTTCGGTCCTTTTCGAGCGCTTACCCAGGTTTATGTTAAGCCCCACACTCAGGTAATTATACGTATCGTCTCTAGAAGTCAACACCTTATTGCCTGTAGTAGGTACATTTTGCCAGCGAACACCATCCAGCAAGTCATCTCCAACAAACGTTAGCCTGTCTTCCAGCGCCAGATTAACGCGATCGCTAAGCTTAAAGGTTATTCCCATACCCACAGTGCGCGAAACCCTTAGGGTTTGACCAAATAATTTTGGACTAGTTTGACCGTGGTTTTCAGCGGGCGTATTATAACTGCCTGCATCTAAAATATCCTTAACAGCCTTTATGGTTTGGCGTCTGTCTTTGTATATATTTCCGGAAATACCAGAGAAGTTGTACAATGCGCCGGCATCTGTTAAAACGTTTGTTTTTGTATCGTATATCGTAGCACCCACTCCCGCAAGTACATACACTAAAACTTTAGATTTGCCTTTATAAAAGCGAATGCTGTTTAAACTGGCAACTCCCTGAAGAGAAAGATCTTGTACTGTAGTTCTGTAGTTATCATAAACCCTGGAACCTGGTGCATACCCAGCGTCAGCCCAATGTTGGGCATATCCAGACGTACGGGCTTTCCAATTTACCCCACGAGCCATTCCATACAAATACTCAGCTCTGATTGAAAATACATGTCCCAAGGATTTTCTTACATGTGCGGCAAAACCCGGTGTGAAAAGTTGTGCAGGAACGTCTCCATTTATGTGAAAATTTCCAACTTTAATACCAAGTTCCCACTGATCTCTTGGTTTCGCTGGAAAATGGTATTGGTTGTTCATGAATTCGTTATGTTGAGCGAGTCTTTTTGATGGAATCAAAGAAGAATCCCGATAGTCATAACTTCCGTTGGTTTCCTGAGCAAGCGTGCTTAAAGTCAGCGACACCAGAAAGCCGATCAGCAAAAAAACCTTTTTGGTTGTCATACAATAAAAATATGTATTTATAAAATGAATAAGGTAAGGGGCAAAGCTAACACAAATGTATTGAAAGGGAGCTAAATACCAAATTTTTTAAAAATAATAAATTACAGTCGCAATTTGCTTTTGTTTGATAGGTAGCATGCTACATTTGTGATTGTACCGTAAGAATGGAGACAGCAAAAAGAATCATAGCACAGGAATTGAAGATATTTGAATCAAGGTTCAAAGCGTCTGTAAAAAGTAATGTTCCGTTGCTCGACCGCATTATGCAGTATATAGTGCGACGGAAGGGAAAGCAACTCCGTCCCATGTTTGTATTGCTTTGCGCTAAAATGACAGGCAACATTAACGATGCTACTTACAGAGCCGCTTCTTTGGTAGAATTGTTGCATACAGCCAGTCTGGTACACGATGATGTAGTGGATGAGTCATACGAACGCAGGGGCTTTTTCTCCACCTATGCATTATGGAAGTCAAAAATATCTGTACTGGTAGGTGATTATCTGCTTAGTAAAGGACTACTTCTTTCTCTCGGTGGCGGCGATTACCGGATTTTACATATTCTGTCTGATGCAGTAAGAAAGATGAGTGAAGGTGAGCTGTTGCAGATTGAGAAAGCAAGAGGATTGAACCTGAAAGAAGATATTTATTTTGAGATCATTAAAACCAAAACAGCCTCTTTGTTAGCTTCTGCCTGCTCTGCCGGGGCCTATTCTACGTGCGAAAACGACGAGATGGCGGAAAAGTTCCGCTTATTTGGAGAATATACCGGCATCGCCTTTCAGATAAAGGACGACTTGTTTGATTATGGTACGGATGCCATTGGCAAGCCCACAGGGAATGATATAAAAGAAAAAAAGCTTACAATACCACTTATACATACGCTAAATAATATTGACCGCAGTAAAAGAAGAGAATTGATATATATCCTCAAAAATCAAAATCGTATTAAAGCTAAAGTAAACTACGTGATTGAGGAAGTGAAGAAAGCAGGGGGCATACAATACGGGATTCAGAAAATGGAAGAATACAGAGATAAAGCGATAGCCCTGCTGCATGAGTTTGAGCCTTCTGAAACCAGAACGGCATTGGAGGAGCTGGTGAACTATACGACTGACAGAAAACACTAACGATTCCGGGGAGCCATTTTGAGTTCAGCACCCGGCTACTATTATTTCAGAAAATGGTTGGCATGGAAAAAAAATGGCAGTTAAAGAATCCACATATTGAGAAAACCGAATTGCTCCACCAGGTGCTGAAAATTCATCCTGTTTTGTGCAGTTTGCTTGTCCAGAGAGGCATACGCATTTACGACGAAGCCAAAGATTTCTTTCGTCCGCAGCTTTCTCAACTACATGATCCTTATCTGATGAAGGATATGGATAAAGCGGTTGAACGACTACTTACAGCATTCGAAAAGCACGAAAAGATTTTGGTTTTTGGAGATTACGATGTGGATGGCACTACTGCTGTATCCTGCATGTACCAGTTTCTGTTACAGGTTTACATTAAGGAGAATGTTGACTTCTATATCCCGCATCGCTACCGCGAAGGTTATGGTATTTCCAAACAAGGAATTGACTATGCCCATAGAGAAGGCATGGGTTTGATTATTTCCCTTGATTGTGGCATTAAATCGGTAGAGCTGATTGCGTATGCGAAAAGTCTTGGAATTGATTTCATTATTTGTGATCATCACCTGCCGGATTCTACATTGCCGCCGGCCGTGGCTATCTTAAATCCGAAACAACCTGGCTGCAGCTATCCTTATAAAGAGCTTTGTGGATGTGGTGTTGGCTTTAAATTAATTACAGCACTGGCAACCCGTTTTAAACTGCCCGAAGATAGTTATTTGCGTTACCTCGATCTTTCCGCTATTGCTATTGCAGCCGACATAGTTCCTATCACTGGTGAAAACCGGATCATGGCTTATTACGGAGTAAAGCAGGTAAATGAAAACCCTTCCCCCGGTATAAAAGCACTGATGGAACTCAGCGGGCTGAAAGACACAGTAGTGAGTATCAACAACCTGGTATTTGTAATAGCTCCAAGGGTAAATGCAGCCGGACGAATGGATGATGCCCGTAAAGCAGTACAGTTATTTATCGAAAAAAACTACACAAAAGCGTTGGAATATGCAGGTTACCTCCACAGTGATAATGATGACAGAAAAGAAGCCGACACTAATATTACAGAGGAGGCGTTGGAATTGATTGCTGCAGATAAAACCCTGATCGGCCGAAAAACAACGGTGGTATACCAGAAGCACTGGCATAAAGGTGTGGTGGGTATTGTAGCGTCCCGACTAATTGAACGATATTTCAGACCCACCATAGTATTAACATCAAGTGGTGATGTGATAGCCGGTAGTGCCCGCAGTGTGCCGGGTTTTAATCTATATGAGGCAATCCATGCCTGTAGGGGTCATTTGCTGGGATATGGCGGACATTTCGCTGCTGCAGGCATGACCCTGTTACCGGAAGAAGTTGTTCCGTTCAGCAATAAGTTTGAAGCAGTGGTAGCCGCCACTATCACAGAAGAACTGCTGACACCTGTACTGGAAATTGATGCTGAAGTATCTCTATCCGATATCCGGCTTACTTTCTATAATATCATTACTCAAATGGAGCCGTTTGGACCGGACAACCTTCGTCCTGTATTTTTGTGTAGAAATGTTGTGGATACAGGCTATTCTAAATTGGTCAAAGAACAACATATCCGTTTTTCTGTTAAACAGGAAAATACGGTTATGCATGGCATCGGTTTTAATCTGGCAGAAAAATTTGAATTATTGCAAAACCAACAACCTATAGATATCGTATTTGGAATCGATGAAAACGAATGGAACGGCGAAAAAAGCCTGCAATTAAAAGTAATTGATCTTAGAACCTACCAGCCTTGAAAAAGTGGATTGACTATATAAACCTATTTTGGTACTTTGCCTCTAACTGGAATCCGAAGTTGGCTCTCTTCCTTATTCAACACGAAATAAGGGGAGAAAAAAAATATAATATCAACACAACCCGGCCGACGGAATTGAAAGATCTTACCATCAAAAACGGAGATATACTTCAATCGTCCCGATATGAGGCCGCCAACTACTTTATACTGGAAAATCTTCTGAGTAAAGTGATTACCCTAACAGATCCAACCGGCTTTGTCGATTTAGGTTGTGGCAAAGGAAGAGCGATGGTAGTAGCAGCACACTTCGGATTTGATAACATAAAAGGGATTGACTTTGCTGAAGAGGTATGTGCAGAAGCAAAATATAATATGGAGGCGTTAAAGAAAAAACTTTCATTTGAGTCTTCCGTTATCTGTGCCAATGTATTGGACTATCCTATTCAACCTGAGGATACTGTTTTTTTTATGTTTAACCCGTTTACCGAGGACACGATAACGGGTTTCCTCGACAAGCTGGAAGATTCTCTGCTGCATCATCCCAGGGATGTATATTTTCTTTATATAAGTCCCCGCTTTATAGAAACCTTTTTTGAGTATGAATACGAACCTGTGTATCGAAAAAGAAAATTAAAATGGCTGGATGGTGTTATCCTTAAAAAGCAAGTTATAGACAATGGAAAGTAAGCCGTTTTTTATTTTCCTCCGCAGTAAACTACCCGAAAATTTTTTTAAAAATTGCCAGTCTGCCTCTAAATGGGGGATACTTCATTGGTAGATCCATCCAGTTAGGTGTTTTCAATACAGGTTTTATCCGTGTCAATGTATCAAAAGTATATTTACCATGGTAGCTTCCTATGCCACTATTACCGACCCCGCCAAAAGGCAATGCTGCATTGGTGAAATGTACAACAGTATTATTGATACAACCTCCCCCAAAGGGCGTATGCGGAATCCATTTTTCTTCTGTTTGTTTGTCATTGGTAAACACGTAGAAAGCTAATGGATTTGGATGTTGTTTTACAATTGCTGCAGCTTCTTCATGTGTATTAAAAGTAAAAAGAGGTAATACCGGACCAAATATTTCATCTTTCATCATGGGCGAATCCAACGGCACATTTTCCAGTATAGTAGGGGCTATATACAACTTCTCCCGATCATGCTGCCCGCCATAAACAATGGTTCCCTGCCTTAGATAACTTACCAAAGTGTCAAATCTTTTGGTATTAATGATTTTTCCGTAGTCGTAACTTTTGGCTGGATCTTCGCCATAAAAGCTATTAATAGCTTCTTCCAATGCCGTGATCAACCTGTTTTTTACAGAACGGTGCACCAATAAATAATCCGGTGCAATACAAGTTTGGCCCAGGTTCAAAAATTTACCAAATACAATCCGCTTAGCTGCCACGGGTACTACTGCATCCTGCTCCACAATGCAGGGGTTTTTGCCTCCCAACTCCAGGGTAACAGGAGTCAGCTTTTGAGCCGCCTTTTCATACACAATTCTGCCTACAGTTGTGCTACCGGTATAGAATACATGATCGAAGCGAAAATCATCCATTAGATTATTAACTACTTCAGCTCCGTCTCCCTGTATTACCCGTACATATTCTTTGGAAAATGTAGATAAAATTTTTTCAAGTATGGTAGCGGTTGCCGGGGCTAGTTCCGACGGTTTTAATACCACACAGTTACCCGTAGCCATTGCACCAGCTACCACCATTAATGACAACTGCAGGGGATAATTCCAGGGCGAAATTGCCAATATTACACCCAGGGGATCCCGGTACAATATACTTTTGGAAGGAAAATTTACAAAGTTGGTGCTTACCTGCTCCGGCCGCATCCAGTCCTTCAGGTTGGACAGTAAATGGTTGATCTCTGAGATCACCATGCCCAATTCAGAAACATAGGTTTCTTCTTTACTCTTTTTAAGGTCCTGATAGAGTGCTTCAAAAATTTCTTTTTCGTGTACTCGCAGTGCCTTTTTAAGTTGCTTTAGTTTTTCTTTCCTGAATGTATAGGATCTGGTGGCCTGGCTATCATAATAAGATCGCATGGCTTCCAGGCTTTCTTTGTAGCTCATCATCAAAATTACCAAACAATTTCGAAGAGCTAAGGCAATAAAAAAACCACGCTAAATGCGTGGTTCCTTGCAGTTGGTTTTGGGGCTATTAATTAAACTTTATAAATCGCCCTACTGGGAAATGTGTTTGTCCAGGTTGTAGAAGATACATTCCGGCTGGTAAGTCCTGAATATCTATTTCTAAGCTAGTTTGGTTGCGAGGGTAAATCCTCTTTATAATAGAACCGGATATATTGACAATTAACAATTCGGAAATGCTGCTTGATGCCGGCATTTTTATTAATATTTTTTCGCGGGCCGGGTTAGGGTATACCATAATCTGATAAGGGTTTCTATGTCTAATTATTTTATTATCAGTTATATATACCTTCCCAGAGGAGGTAAAAATTTTTAATCGATAAATATTATTTCCTTCCAACAAGTTTTCATCAAAAGCAATGTTACCCTCTAATGTATTATAATTAATTGTTATGAATATTTCACCGATTTGCTTCTCCACTACTACTTTATCGTGCGGTTTAGTTACTTCCCACTGTAAGGTAATCCTCTTTCCATCTGACTGTGCCGTAAACATATAGTTATCAAGCGGCAGCGGATTGGTGGGATAATCGGAGGAACTGGCCAAGCTGAAATACCCAAAAGTTGCAATAGAATGGCTGATAATAGCACCGTTAGAGCCCGGAAAACCGGCGTAATCAGTTACACCCTGGTGTTGCCAGGCTGTTCCATCGTATCGTACCACCCGCAAAGCTTCCATATCTGTCACCCCACCGCTGTTAGGATCGTAATAGGTGAGTTCAACCTGTGCGTTACCATTGCTGTTAATTTCCCAGTATTCTAGGTGGCTTATGTGGTGAATGCCCGCCCCCATAACATCGCTTACATCCAGGTAGGGATCACCTCTTATATAACGAACAGTAAAATCGCCGAACGCAGCGCGTAATAGCAAAGGGCGAACCTTATCTCCTTCTCCCACCGGAAAAGCAAAATGGGTATTGTCCAGACCCAGTTTTACAATGGGACCTTCCACAAAGCTATTGTCACAACCGATACCTGTATATGGAAGGTTATTGTAGTTATGATCACAGCTGCTGATGCCAGCATTGCTATGAAGAATCAGCGGCGTATCGGGTGCGCTGATAAGCTTTCCATTTTGAAGGTTGATATTACCGGTAATATTCAGCGGTCGGTATAAAGTGGTTGAGTGGTTATTTTTCGTCAGGTTCAAAATAGTAATTGTACCTGAACCACTGCCACTGCCGATAAGCTGGTTTGTGCCTGTTAGGATAACGGATCCGGTCATATTTATGTTGCCGATATCTATCCAGGTATCTCCTTCACAGATAATATCTCCGCCTATCATAAATGACCCACTGTGTGATGCAATTGTATTCGGTTTGAATGAAAAAAAGCCTGACCTAAGGTGAAAATTGTTTTGGATGGTACAATCCCTCGCTGAACCGATACCGGCAAAGTTTACATTGCCCTCTATCACCAGGTTGCCATAGGTCCGTCCTGCCAATGCCGGAACTGGTGCATTAGTACGATGAATATAGGTGCTGCCACTTTCAAAAATGGCAACAGCATCGGGCGTAGCGGCTCCAAATGGAGTAGCACCCGCAGTAGAAATATAGGTAGCACCGCTTTGGAATATTACTGAATTGAGATTGGTGGTGCCAAAAGCATTACCGGAAAAACCTGTTCGTGAAGAAAACTCAGCCCCGTTTCGGAATAATAACGAACCCGGAGATGCTGTCCTTAACCGATGTGCGCCACCTGCAAAACTGATATTGCCCTCCACCCAACCGGTACAATCGGTTATTATATCAAAAGAAATATCACCGGTACCGGATATGTGGAGGGAGGCGCCGGCTTCTATTATGAAGTTTGCCCCGGAGATACTGCCATGGCCAATTGAAACGGACGACAAGTTGCTACTGGATATCTCAACTATTGCGCTATTATGTATCCTTAACCGTCCAATAATATCAGTCGCAGGCATACCAATAACAGCGGTATTTGTGCCAAATTCGAGAATATCATCAGTAGATGGGGTGACTCTTTGTGGTAACCAATTGGCGGGGTCTTGCCAGGCACCGGAGGATGCGTTCCAAACATATATTTGTTGCGAAAACAGTAAAAATGGCAGTAATGCCCAACAGGTTAGCAGGTGTTTTTTCATATTCCTAGGTTTTTTTGGCTGCTGGTTCCTTTAAATTAACAAAAAAGCTTGACATAAGGTAATAAATTACCGGCTTCTTAGTTAACCAATTGTATTTTTGACTTCGCCCTGCGGGGCTTCCAAAAATCCAGAATAACTAATTACGTACATGTTTGCAATTTGTAAAAAGGAACTCAGACAGTTTTTAGGCAATTTTACAGGCTATATCGCCATCATCGTTTTCCTGCTGTTGTGCAGTTTGTTTCTATTTGTATTTCCGGATACCAATATTTTTGACGCCGGGTATGCCACCCTTGACCAGTTTTTTGAGTTGGCTCCCTGGATTTTGCTATTATTGATTCCCGCCATTACCATGCGTAGTTTTTCGGAGGAATTTAAAAGTGGTACCTGGGAGATTTTGGTAACCCGACCGCTGAGCCGCTGGCAAATAATACTGGGTAAATATTTCTCCAGCCTTTTCATTATGCTGATAGCGCTGATCCCAACAGTCGTTTATGTAATAACAATCCATAGCCTGTCTACAGACGGCATAGATACGGGCGGAATAGCGGGCTCTTATTTAGGGTTATTTTTCCTTGCAGCTACTTTTACTGCTATTGGGCTTTGTTGCAGTGCATTCACCCACAATGCTGTGGTCTCCTTTTTAGTAAGTGCATTTGCCTGCTTTGTATTATATATTGCTTTTAATGCCATCAGCCAGATGGGTTCTTTCAGAGGCGGGCTTGATTATATTATCGAAATGATCGGCATCGATTTTCACTATCGTAGCATTAGTCGTGGGGCTGTAGACAGCAGAGACATTATTTATTTTATAAGCGTGATAACATTGTTCCTGTTTATTACAAATAAAAAACTATTGACCAGGTAATTATGAAGAAGCTTTTTTTATCGAAGTATAGTTGGTTATTTGTTTTGGCAGCCCTTGTTGGCATCAACCTTTTAGCCTCTAAATGGCATAGCAGGTTAGACTTAACAGCAGAGAAAAGATATACCATTTCAAAGGCTACCCGCCATCTCGTAAAATCACTCCCCGATCCGGTTACTATTACGGTATTTCTGGATGGCGAAATGCCGGCTGGCTTTAAGAAACTGGCCGCTTCTACAAGGGATATGCTGCAGGAATTTAGAGAAATAGACAGTCGCAATGTACAGTACTTCTTTCGACAACCGGGAGAAGGACTGAACGATTCGCTGAAGTTTGAATTACTGGATTCCTTGCAACAAATGGGTATCAATCCCACTAACGTAAAGGCACAGATAAAAAAAGGAGAAGGCGAGGAGCAACGACTGGTATACCCTGGTGCAGTAGTAGAATACCGGGACAGAGCAATTGGCATCAACCTGCTTCAGGGACAAAGTGCCGTAGATGGTCTGAACTCTCTTAATAATGCAGAAGCTTTGTTGGAGTATAAATTTGCAGAAGCTATTGACAAAGTGGTGCGGGACGAAGTACCAGTATTGGGTTATCTGGAAGGAAACGGTCAACCGCAGAATTATGAAGTATACGATCTGATACAAAATACATTGAAAGCGGAATATGGTTTTGGAATGTTACCTATTGATAGCGTACCAGTCATTCCGAAGCAATTTGATGCATTGCTGATAGTAAAACCCAGAATAGGCTTTACAGATGCACAAAAATTAAAGCTGGATCAGTATGTAATGCATGGTGGTAAAATAATCTGGTTGATCGACAATCTGTATGCGAGTCTGGACAGTTTGATGCGTAATGAGAACCGGAGTTTTATTGCATTTGATATGGGGCTGAACCTGGAAGACCTTTTGTTTAAATACGGTGTTCGCATTAATCCGGACCTGGTGCAGGATCAAAATAGTACTTCTATTCCTTTTGCCGTAGGTATGATGGGCGATCGTCCACAATTTCAATTGATGCCATGGCCATATTTTCCATTGTTATCAGCGCCCAACAATAATCCTATTGCTAAAAACCTGGATTATGTGATGGCGCAATTTCCACAATCGATCGATACAGTGGGCGCGCCTGGAATTGAGAAAACCATACTGCTTGCCACCTCAAACAATGCAAGAGCACTAAGTACGCCGGCTATTGTGGAAGTAAACAGTGTAAAAACAGAGGATGATATCAAAACTTTCAATAAATCACATATACCGGTGGCTGTTTTACTGGAAGGAAGTTTCAGCTCTTTGTATGCCAACAGGATTTCTACCGCAGCAAAAGATAGTTTGGCGAATGCACAACAGCCTTTTATGGCAGCAACAGCAGGTAGCAATAAGATGATTGTCATTTCAGACGCAGATATTGTGACCAATAGTTTTTCGCAGGAGAAAGGTCCGTTGCAGATGGGCGAAAATCAATATACCGGTTACAAATACGCCAATAAAACATTTATACAGAATTGTCTTGAATACCTGGTGGGTAATCCCGGTATATTGGAAACCCGCGCAAAAGATTACACATTAAGAGTACTGGATAAAAAGAAGGTGGAGAGTGATGGCTCTTTTTGGCAAATGATCAATATCGTTTTACCTATTGCATTAATACTGGTATTTGCAGTAGTATATATTGCTGTGATGCGTAAACGGTACCAATAATAAAAGGGAGGCAATTACAAAATTCATAGTTGTGTAGAAAATCCCGCTCAACAATAAGTGATCAGATAAAAGATTGTACTTTTATGGCTACCAATGTTTAATAAAAAGCAATCGCAGCAGGTCCCTGTGATATCAATCAGACTATGAATTTCCTAAGATCCATTATAATACTGGGACTTCTTTTTAATATAGGATACGCACAACAAAATACCGCTTCTGTTTCCGGAAAGATTGTTGACGATAACGAAAGTCCGCTGGGCAATATTTCTATTGCTATTCTTGGTCAGACCCAGGGTATTGTAAGTACTGATTCGGGAACATTTTCTATAAAGGTTCCGGCAAATAAGGCATTTGCCCTGGTTTTTTCTGCCACAGGATTCTCCACAGTCCAACGTAATTTTTACCTGAGTAGCAATGAGTCCGAAAAAATTGTGGTGCGGATGGTTAAGAGTTCCCACCTGCTGGAGGAAGTAATAATAAAAGACGACAGTGAGCGAAGAGAAGTTGGATTGGTGAAAGTAAACCCAAGACATGCTGTTGTAATGCCTTCCGTTATTGGAGGTGTGGAAAGTTTGATAAAAGTATTTGTGGGTAGCAACAATGAATTGACCTCACAGTATTCTGTACGCGGGGGCAACTACGATGAAAACCTGGTATACGTAAACGATTTTGAGATATTTCGTCCTTACCTGGTAAGAAGCGGACAACAGGAAGGCTTGAGTTTTATCAATCCGGAACTCACAGGCAGCATCAGTTTTTACAACGGGGGCTTTCAATCTAAATACGGTGACAAGATGAGTAGCGTGCTGGATGTGCAATACCGTAAACCCAAAAGACAAGGCGGTTCTGTATACGCAGGACTATTAGAGCAGGGCGTACATCTGGAAGGCTTGTCTAAAAGCCAAAAATTTACCTACCTGGCTGGTATACGCAACCGGTCTAACCGAAACCTGCTTAGCGCACAGGAAACAAAAGGTAATTATGTTCCCTCTTCTGTTGATTTTCAGGCCTTGCTTACCTATCAGCTAAACCCAACCTGGCAGTTTGAAATGCTGGGTAATTTCTCCACTACCCGATTTTTTCTAATCCCTGAGGAGGCAAAGTTGACATCGTCGGTGATGTCACCACTCTTCTCCAGTAACCTGGGGCTCGACGTATATTTTCAGGGTCGGGAATTAGATCGCTATACCACACGAATGATAGGGTTTTCAGGTATACAGCAGGTCAATAAAAGTCTTCGCTTAAAGTGGATGCTGAGTAGTTTTGAGAACCGCGAACAGGAGGCTTATGATATCTCCGGTGCCTATCTTTTTGGAGAGAGAAGTTTTGACAAAAATTCGGCAGACTTTGGAGTCATTGCCAATCCGCTGGGTGCCGGAGTATTTATGAACCATGCCCGTAATCAACTGGTCATTAGTAATTATTCTGTTGCCCATAAAGGCTCTTACAACCTGGCTTCCTCCCGGCACATGCTACAATGGGGTTTGCAACTAGACAAAACTATTATCAGGGATAAACTCAGTGAATGGGAAGCGCAGGATTCTGCCGGCTACAATCTTCCATATCGTAGTGATCAGCTGGCGTTAAGTAAAGTATTGCACTCGGAAGCCGATTTGGATATCAACAAAATCGCCGGATATGTGCAAGACAATTTTGTAGCCAATGATCAATTTACATTGCAAGGCGGTATTCGTTTCAATTATAATACCCTCAATCAGGAGTTTATTGTTTCGCCCCGGATCAATGCCTCCTGGCAACCCAGCAAAAGTGAGGATTGGATATTGAAATTAGCGGCCGGGGCCTATGATCAACCGCCATTTTACCGGGAGATGCGACGGTATGACGGCACATTGAATCGCGATCTGAAAGCCCAAAAAAGCTGGCAGTTTGTGGCGGGGACAGAATACAATTTTGAAATGTGGAACAAACGCCCCAGCCGGTTAACAATAGAGGCCTACTACAAATCGATGCGGGACGTTAGTGTATATGATATAGACAATGTACGCATCCGATATACCGGCGACAACCATGCTAAGGCATATGCCGCAGGAGTGGAACTAAGGTTATTCAGCGAAATTGTAAAAGATGCGGAAAGTTGGGTAAGTATTGGCTTCATGCGTAGCAGGGAAAAGATCGACGACTTTCATTACTATCGCTATAAAAATGCCGCCGGAGAGTTTATCACCGCACAAACACAAGACCAGGTAGTGGCAGATAGTGTTCGGGTAGATCAAGGCTGGATGCGGCGTCCTACAGACCGATTGATAACCTTTGGTATGTTTTTCCAGGATTATCTTACCACCAACAAAAACTTTAAAGTACACCTGCATACCATTTTGGGTAGTAATATGCCGTATAATATTCCCGGGAGTGTACGATATCGAAATGCGCTGGTGATAGAGCCCTACATGCGGGTAGATATTGGCTTTAGTGTACTGTTGCTGAGTGCAGAAAAAATAAACAGGCGCAGCCACCATCCGCTCAAAGGCTTACAGGACGTATGGGCAAGTCTGGAGGTATTTAATTTGCTGGACAGGAACAATACTATTTCCTATATGTTGGTAAAGGATTTCTCCAATACGGTATATACGCTGCCTAACCGTCTCACCCCGCGTTTATTGAACCTTAAAGTTATGGTGCGATTCTGACGTTTCTAAGCATTATCATTTATTAATTGGCATAAGTGTAAATTTGGTTAATCGGCAACAAAGCACGTAAAATCGAACAATGTATCCTCATAGTCGAATATAATTCTGAAATCGCGGGTTGGTCTGCATCTTTGCATAACAATTAGGATAAAGGAAACAACTAACACAACCTTGATCAAACGGGCAACAGCCAACCAGTTAAGAATTCACAGCATAGTTTCAGGAAGCCACGCAGGTGGCTTTTTGTTATTTACTCCTTGTTTAGGAGTAAAAGTTTTTATTCTCAGTTAGCTTTTATACTTTTCCGTTCTAATTCATTCAACATGGAAAATTCAAGGGTACTTAAGGAACGTAAAAGAATAGCATTGGTAGCGCATGACAACAAGAAAAAGGAAATGATGGAATGGGCTGATTTTAACAAGGCAACCCTTGCCCGACACGAGCTCATCGCGACGGGAACAACCGGAAGATTACTGGAAGCTTCTCTGGATCGACCAGTGAAACAATTGTTGAGCGGACCGCTGGGAGGAGATCAGCAAATAGGGGCTATGATATCCGAGGGGTTGATTGATGTGCTTATCTTTTTCTGGGATCCTATGGAAGCGCAACCACACGACCCGGATGTAAAGGCTTTATTGCGTCTGGCGGTCACCTGGAATATTCCGGTAGCAAGTGATAGAGCCAGCGCCGATTTTCTGATGACCTCTCCACTAATGCACAGCGAATATATTGCCACTATACCAGACTATAGCAACTATATCAAAAGAAAAGTATAAATCCCTTGTATGAGGGTAACACTGCGTCTATGGAAAAAATCGGATAGTCAAAATTTGGCCATTTTGGCCAACAATATCCATATATGGAATAATGTAAGAGATCGTTTACCGCATCCTTACGAAAAACGGCACGCAGAAGAGTTTATTCAGTATTGCCTGCAACAACCGTTACCTACCATTATGGCAATTGAAACAGATGGAGAGCTGGTTGGCTGCATTGGCATCGAGTTACAAACTGATATTTCCAGGATTAGCGCAGAGTTAGGATACTGGATAGGAGAACCGTATTGGGGGAAAGATATTGCCACTGTAGCAGTGAAGCAGATGACGGAGTATACATTCGCTTATTTTCCGGAAATTACCCGGCTTTTTGCAAGAGTATTCGAATATAACACTGCTTCCATGCGGGTATTGGAGAAAAATGGTTTTCACCTGGAAGCCATTCATAAAAAATCGGTGATTAAAAATAATAGGATTTGGGACGATCATATTTGGGTTAGATTTAGCGATTCTATAACATAGCTGATAAATTTAATGCATGTGTTTGCTACCGGCATCGACATTCGTTTTCCCTTGAAAACATAAGACGGTAACCTGAAAGTATTTTCCATTTTACAATTCTGTAATTTTACTGTCTATGCCGTTCAAATTACATTCTTCTTATACGCCGTCCGGCGACCAGCCGGAAGCCATCCGTCAAATTACAGAAGGACTATTAGCAGGAGAAAAAGACCAGGTATTGTTAGGGGTTACTGGTTCCGGTAAAACCTTTACCATGGCAAACGTTATCCAGCAGGTACAACGTCCGACCCTGGTGCTGACACACAATAAAACACTGGTCGCTCAACTGTATGGTGAGTTTAAACAATTTTTCCCGGATAATGCAGTGGGTTATTTCGTTTCTTACTACGATTATTTTCAACCGGAAGCCTATCTACCGGTGAGTGATACTTATATTGAAAAAGATCTCTCGATAAACGAAGAATTGGATAAACTCAGGTTGCAGGCAACTACGCAATTGCTTACAGGCAGAAGAGACATTATTGTAGTGGCTTCGGTAAGTTGCATATATGGTATAGGTAATCCCAAAGAGTTTGCCAATGGTATCATCCGGATCGAACAGGGACAAGTAATCAGCCGGCAGGGTTTCTTACATGCTTTAGTAAATTCATTATACAACCGTACGCAAGCAGACTTCACGAGAGGTAGCTTTCGGGTAAAAGGAGATACTGTTGATATTAACCTTCCTTATCTTGACTACGGCTATCGGGTGAGTTTTTTTGGTGACGAAATAGAGCGCATCGATACGCTGGAAATCAATACAGGTAAAAGAATTCAGTCTGTAAAAGAAGCTGCTATTTTTCCGGCTAATTTGTATTTGGCCCCTAAGGACATGCTGCAACAGGTGATGCAAGAAATTCAGGATGAGATGCATGCGCAAGCTGAGTATTTTAAATCGGCAGGAAAATACATTGAAGCCCAACGGATAACAGAACGGGTAAACTACGATGTGGAAATGATCAAAGAGCTGGGATATTGTAATGGGATAGAAAACTACTCCCGTTTTTTTGATCGTCGTGACCCCGGTACCCGTCCTTTCTGTTTACTGGATTATTTTCCAGACGACTTCTTGTGTGTGATAGACGAGAGCCACCAAACAATCCCGCAGATCAGTGGTATGTATGGCGGAGATCGTAGCCGAAAACTGGTACTGGTAGATTTTGGGTTTCGCCTGCCCTCTGCATTGGACAACCGCCCCTTGAATTTTCATGAGTTTGAAAATTTGGTGAACCAGACAGTGTATGTGTCTGCTACCCCGGGAGACTATGAGTTAGAAAGAACCGGTGGCGTAGTAGTGGAGCAGGTTGTTCGCCCCACCGGACTACTGGATCCGCCAATAGAAATTCGGCCCAGCATCAACCAGATTGATGATCTGTTGGACGAGATAGATAAAAGGGTAACCAAGGGAGATCGCGTGTTGGTGACTACATTAACCAAACGCATGGCCGAAGAAATGGACAAATACCTGCATCGTATCAACATAAAATCGAAATACATACACAGTGAGGTAGATACCCTGGACAGGGTAGAAATACTAAGGCAACTCCGGTTGGGAGAAATAGATGTATTGGTAGGTGTTAACCTTCTCAGGGAAGGACTTGATTTACCAGAAGTATCGTTGGTGGCTATACTGGATGCTGATAAAGAGGGATTTTTACGGAATGAAAAATCGCTGACGCAAACTGCGGGCAGAGCCGCCCGAAATGTAAATGGACTGGTTATTTTTTATGCCGATAAGATGACAGAAAGTATGCAACGCACCATTGATGAAACCAATCGTCGGCGTGAAAAACAAATTGCGCATAATATAGAATTTGGCATTACCCCCACTACCATTGTAAAATCAAAGGATCAGGTGTTTGCTCAAACATCGGTACTTGATATCAAAGGATACGACGTAAACAAACAATATGCGGTATCCCCGGACGAGGGGCTGGTTAATTATGCGGCTGAAGAACAAGAAGAATACCTAACGGTTCCCAAAATGGAAAAAGCAGTTGCCAAAATAAAGAAGGAAATGGAAAAAGCTGCGAGAGATCTCGATTTTATGGAAGCTGCTCGTTTAAGAGATGAGATGTTTACATTGCAAAAAAAGCTGGAAGAAATGAAAAAATAGCTACCGGGAATCTGATTTTGTTATTACAGCAATCGATTTTAATATCTGGATTCTTTCCGCCTGGCACAGATAGCATTCATCGCCATCCGGCATTTCGCCGGACGGGTCTTCAATTTTTGAATATGCCTGAGGTTCTATCATTTGCTGGGGCAGTGTTTTTAGCCACTTGATGTTGTTATCCATTTGAGCCTTTTAGCGGTGTTTTTCATCAAGCCAAACAATAATTGTATGACGCCAGATAGCCTCATAAAGTTGCAGCTTTAATCTCAAAAGGGAGGTACAATACTGAGGGTTGTGAGAAGGTTTTACCAAAAGATACTTTTGATATCGCCTTGCTCAAAAAAGTGATTTAGTGAATCAGAGGTTGAACCAGGAAACAGTTTCCCGTTTCCTGATTAGTGGAGCCGCAGGGAGTCGAACCCTGGTCCAAACAAATCCGCCATACGCCTTCTACATGTTTATCTGATGATTAATTGTAGGGAATAAACCGGACATCGGCAAACCAATTTATTCCTTAGCTGGATAGTCTTAGGTTGCAAGCACAGCCTTTTGCAACAGCATTCCGTTTTCTTTTTTAGTCGGCGGCGGCCCGCGGTAACAGACTGACCTGGACGGCGGCCCTAATGACTATCTAATCACTGATTAGGCAGCCATGGCATACTGATTGTTGCCATTTAAAGTTTGAATATTCAGATTAACGTGCTAATTATACAACGCACGACATGCTTATACGTACAAAGAACTTTGCTGTCAAAACCGGTCGGCCCCGGAAGACAATTTTGAATGAGGCAAACAAAGAACAATGTCTCAACATTGACCTCATGGTGTTTAAGAAGCTGTAAAGATAACGATAATAGAACTCTTTTGCTAAAAGCGTTGATTCCGCCTTAACTTATCGCCCTCTTCCATATCCAAACCAGTCATTGAAGTTGGCATAAACCAACAAGCTAAGAACAATAATCATTCCAACCACCTGTGCATATTCCAGAAACTTATCACTTGGTTTTCTTCCCGTGATCATTTCATATAAAGTAAACATTACATGACCACCATCCAGCGCAGGGATCGGTAGTAAGTTCATAAATGCCAGTGCCAGGCTGAAGAAGGCCGTTATAGACCAAAACCGCTCCCAATTCCAACCGGCATCAGAAAAGATGGAGCCCATCGTTTTGAAGCCACCAACGCCTTTGTAAGCACCTGTTTTGGGTGAAAGAATTAATCTGAATTGGTCGATATAGGATTGCAATGTTTTGCCTGCTAGTTTTACTCCGGCCGGAAAAGATTCAAAGAACCCGTAACTAATTTCATGCATCTTTAACAACCCTACACTATCAAGATCACGAATACCGCCCAACTGGTAAAAACCCAATCGGCCATCTTCACTTACGCTTGCGTTAAAATTCACTGTATCCGTTGTATTACGCAAAACAGTAATATCGGCTTTGCTGTTAGAATGTTTCAATAATTGTAGCTTGAATTCATCAGAAAAGAAAACCGGCTGATTGTTTACTGCAATTATCTGGTCTCCTTCCCGCAATCCGGCTCTGTATATATCAGTGGTATCAGCTACCATTCGGGCAATAACGGGTATCCGGGGCTCCAACATCGGGTTTCTGTTCCGCTTTTTTACCACCAGTTGTCCAATCAGGTCTTCAGGTAATGTAATCGTTTCCTGTTTGCCATTTCTTTCGATAGATACCGCACCTCCCAGGATAAGTTCCGGAACGATATCCTGGTAATCTTCCACTGGTTTATTGTTTATAGCCAGTATTTTGTCGCCATTTTTAAACCCTATGTCAAACATAAGGCTGTCTTTAAACTCCAGCCCATATTTCATAGAGCTTACGGGCACTTTTATTTCTCCCCAGGTAAACAATATCATGGCATATATAACGAAAGCCAATAGAACATTCATAGCGACCCCTGCTACCATGATGATCAGGCGTTGCCAGGCTGGCTTACTCCTGAACTCCCAATCCTGCGGAGGTTTGGCCATTTGCTCTTTGTCCATGCTCTCGTCAATCATGCCGGATATTTTTACATATCCGCCCAGGGGCAACCAACCCACACCATATTCGGTTTCTCCGATTTTCTTTTTAAACAGAGAGAACCAGGGATCAAAAAACAGGTAGAATTTTTCAACACGGCATTTGAACCACTTGGCTGTAATGTAATGTCCAAACTCGTGAATGACAACCAGTATCGAAAGTGAAAGTAACAGTTGCGCAGCTTGTAAACCGACAACTCCCCAATTTATTGCCAATAAAGTCATATTCAAATTCATGTTAACCATGGCGACATGGTTATATTTTAGGTTAAACTATTGCTTTTTGTATCCAATCTATTTAAAAAAATGATATTCGGATTTAAAGGTTGATCAGTGACGCCGCAAAATTACGAGCCTCGGCGTCGCTCTCAAAATATTCTTCCAGCGTGGGATTTTCAATAAAATGAACTTTTTGCATTGCCTGTTCTATCATTTCTGTCATATCCAAAAAACCGATACGGTTGAGTAAAAAACCATACACCGCTATTTCGTTGGCTGCATTCATAATGCAGGGCAGGTTTCCCCCGCGGTGCAATGCGTCTGTAGCCAGGGCCAGATTCCTGAAAGTCTTGATGTCGGGTTGTTCAAAATGCAGGGCCGAGGACCTGCTGAAATCATACCGCGGAAAAGAATTGGGTATGCGATACGGAAAAGCCAGCGCATATTGAATTGGCAGTTTCATGTCAGGTAGTCCCATCTGCGCCTTAATACTACCATCTTCAAATTGCACCATAGAATGGACGGTACTTTCCGGATGCACAATAACCTGTATCTGCGAGGGTTTCAGGTTAAACAGCCATTTGGCTTCAATCATCTCCAACCCCTTATTCATGAGTGTAGCAGAATCTACAGATATTTTGGCACCCATGTTCCAGTTGGGGTGTTGCAACGCATGTTCTTTTTTTACATTCACCAGAAAGTTTGGCTTCTTGCCCAAAAATGGGCCACCGGAAGCTGTCAGTACAATTTTTTCAATTTTGTTTCTGGTTTCGCCGACCATGCATTGAAAAATAGCTGAGTGTTCTGAGTCTACAGGAATGATTGGTACTCTTTTTTCAACAGCCCGCTGCATCACAATATCTCCTGCCACTACCAATGTTTCTTTGTTTGCCAGTGCTACTGCTTTTCCGCAATCCACCGCCTTCAATGTAGACTTCAATCCGGCAAATCCCACTATAGCCGCCAGCATCATATCATAAGTATCAAATTCTGCTACTTCTTCCAATGCTGCTTCGCCGGCAAAAACTTTAATATCAGTTTGTGATAGTGCATCTTTCACTATTTCATACTTCGTCTCGTTAACAATTACAACCGCATTAGGGTTGAATCGTTTGGCCTGCGCAATTAACAGGTCTTCATTATTGTTGGCGGTCAAAATTTCTACTTCAAATAAGTCAGGGTTTGCCTCTATAACATTTAAGGCCTGGGTTCCAACAGAGCCGGTGGAACCAAATATTGCTAATCTCTTTTTCATGCGCTTAATCTAATGGCATTTCATGGATTGAATGTAAACCTGTCCAAGATACTGAAGTACCTGCAATGTGGAAAAATTAATTCCTCACGTACTTCTGAAGTTCATCTGCAATCTTCCTGTCATTGCTCAGCCGGGGCACTTTATTTTGACCACCCAGTTTGCCGATACTCTTCATATAATCGATGAATCCGTTCTTCCGCACCGACCGAATCTGCAGTGTTTGCAGTATACTACCTGTTATCAAATCGTCGTAATAGATATTCTTTTCACGTAGAATATTGTCAACTTCTTCTGCAAAACGCCCCATATTCTCAGGAGCTTCCTCAAATTCTACGAACCATTCGTGAAAGCTTTTGCCTTCCCCCTGCTCCACTTGGGGGGCTACTGTAAATTCTGTAATCTTTACCTTCTCTTTTTCTGCAGCCTTCATCAAACTGTACTCTACTTCTTCGCCAATAACGTGTTCACCAAATGCGGATATATAGTGTTTAATCCGACCGGTAACAATCAGGCGATAAGGATCAAGGGATACAAATTTAACGGTGTCGCCAAGGTTATATCCCCATAAACCGGCATTGCTATTAATAATGAGCGCGTAATTTTCACCCAACTGCACATCTTTGAGAGACAACCGGCGAGGGTTGGGGTCTCCTATTTCCTGCACGGGGATAAATTCGTAGAAAATGCCAAAGTTTGTATTTAATAATAAGCCTTCTTCTTTTTGAGAGTCCTGAAAAGCGAAAAAACCTTCAGAAGCGGGGAAAGTTTCAATGGTATCAATTTGTTTTCCGATACTCTCAAACAACCTGGCTTTGTAGGGCTCAAAATTGACGCCGCCCTGTACCATTACGTCGAAATTGGGAAACAAATCTTTTATCTTCTTTCCACTTCTTTCAGTGAGTTTATCAAAATACATCTGCACCCATGGTGGTATGCCACTAATCATCCGCATATCCTGGTCGATGGTCTCATCTACAATTTTTTCGAGTTTGGTTTCCCAATCTTCAATACAATTAGTCTCGTAGGTTGGAAGCTGGTTGGTCCGCAAATACCTGGGGATTAGATGATTGGATATCCCACTCAATCTGCCTGTGGGGATGCCACCTACCCTTTCCAGTATAGGACTACCACTTAAAAAAATCATTTTGCCGTCAGCACTGGAATAGTTTCCGGTTTCTGCCATATAACAGAAAAATGCATTTCGGGCAGTATCAAAGTGATTGTCCACCGACTCTTTTGTAATTGGAATATACTTAACACCGCTGGTCGTTCCGGAGGTTTTCGCAAAATAAAGCGGTAGTCCGGTCCATAATATATTATGTTTTCCCTGCTTTATTAACTCAATGTATGGTTTCAGCCCTTCATAATCCCTGATCGGTATCGCCTGTTTAAATTCATCGTATGTGTTGACTTTCTGAAAGTTATGTTCAGTTCCGAATTCAGTTTTTCTACCGCTTTTTATTAATTCTTTCAGTATACGCTCCTGATCCTCCAGGGCGGTATGCATGGATTTCCTTACTTGTTTGTATATATAGCTTGCAAAAGGTTTCGCTAATATTGATTTGATTTTCATGATTTATTGCGAATGCATTGAACTTACAAAGATAACTTTACACAGGAAAAGAGGACGAGTTAGGCGATTAAGTTTTTTTAAGACATTTGTTTGCCGCTACCAAAATTAGTGCTACCTTTGCACTCCTTAAATTTTATCTACATGTTTGCAGTTGTAAAAATAGCAGGTCAGCAGTTTAAAGTTCAGCAGGGACAAAACTTGTACGTACCTCACTTAAGTGGTAAAGCAGGTGATGCTGTGGAGTTTTCTGAAGTATTACTGATAGACAACAATGGTGCTTTAACTATTGGAACCGATGTAAAAGCAGTTGTAAAAGCTGAAATAGTGAAAGAAGTGCAGGGAGATAAAGTTATCGCCTTCAAAATGAAAAGAAGGAAAGGCTTTCGCAAGAAACATGGTCATCGCACCTTGTATACTCAGATTAAGGTGACAGATATCGCTTAATTTTTTAAACATTCTTTTGTTATTATAATTTAAAAGGAGTTTTATGGCACATAAAAAAGGAGAAGGTAGTGTAAAAAACGGACGTGACTCTCAAAGTAAAAGACTGGGAGTTAAAATATATGGCGGTCAGCCTGCTTTGTCCGGTAACATTTTAGTGCGCCAGCGCGGCACTTCCTACCATCCTGGTAAAAATGTTGGAGTAGGAAGAGACTTCACTTTGTTTGCACTTGCTGATGGAGTTGTTGAGTTTAGAAAAGGAAAAAACAACAAAACTTTTGTTTCTGTAACGGCGGCTGAGCCTGTTGCATAAAAAAAAATTTTGGAGTTGACAAAATGTTTTTACTTTTATAGCGTTAATCCATTTATTTTCTAACCATTAAATTCTAAAAAAATGGCAACTGCAAAAAAAGCTGCTCCTAAAAAAGCTGCAAAAAAAGCTGCTCCTAAAAAAGCTGCAAAGAAAGCCGCTCCTAAAAAAGCTGCAAAGAAAGCCGCTCCTAAGAAAGCTGCAAAGAAAGCTGCTCCTAAAAAAGCTGCTCCTAAAAAAGCTGCAAAGAAAGCCGCTCCTAAGAAAGCTGCTAAAAAAGCTGCTCCTAAGAAAGCTGCTTCTAAGAAAAAATAAGCGTACGCTATTTTTCATAGTGCAAAAAATACAAGTCCCGGACAACCGGGACTTTTTTATTTCTAATTGTTGCTGAAAAGTTAAAACGCCCTATTTTACTGTCACGACATTGTAATTTCCCCCACTGTTCCTGAATTTTTCCGCATTCTGTAACTCATCAGAATGAGCGTCAAGTAGCTTGCAGCTTCATTGATGAAGACGATATCCACTATACACACAAAGGAAGCCTCTTCCTATATAAGGAAAATGTGTAAGCATTTTTCCGTAAAAGTTCCGGCAACTTATAATGAAGAAGAAGGTCGCGTGACATTTCCATTCGGAGAATGTGCAATGATGGCTGATGATGATTCCCTTACAATAGTGATTGATGTGAAAGATGAAGAATCTGCTGCTAAGGCTGAAGGAGTTATCGTATCACATCTGGTAAAGTTTGCATGGCGTGAAGAGTTGACTATTCAGTGGAATAGAACTTCAGATACCATATTATGATTATTAAGAGAAGTAAGCTATGAAGAAATGTATTCTGATATTTTTATTTGTTGTCGGCGGTATAACAGGCTTTGCCCAACAGTTGCAAGTAACAGATGTATTGGGTAGAACAGTTACACTTAAAAAACCTGCTAAGAAAGTATTATTGGGTGAGGGGCGCGATATTGTTACGCTAAATATTCTCCATGCACGTCCGGGCGATTTAATTGCAGCTTGGACCGACGAGTTTAAAAAAACACTCGAATACAAACAATATGTAAAACAATTTCCGGAGTTAGACAAAATACCAACGACAGGATCTGGCGCAGCTGGCTTCTCGGCTGAAAAAGCCATTGCTTCCAGACCGGATGTGGCCATCTTTGCAGTAAAAGGACACGGACCTGGTCCTGAAGCAAAAGAGTTGATCAATCAACTACAGTCAGCCGGCATCCCAATCGTTTTTATAGATTTCAGAAGCAGCCCTTTCAAAAATACAGTTCCCAGTATTCGTTTGTTGGGCAAAGTGTTACAGCTAGAAGATAGAGCCAATGCATTTATCTCTTTTTATGAATCTCGCTTAAATAAAATTACTGCGGTTATAAAGACCAAGAATCCTCCAAGACCAAAGGTGTTTATGGACATGAAGGCGGGAATGGCTGAGAACGAATTCAATTCACCCGGCAAGGATAATCTCAACCAATTTATACTGGCTGCTGGTGGATACAATATTGGTGCGGATGCATTGCCTGGCCCCGTTGGTCAATTGAATCAGGAATTTGTTATCAGTCAAAAACCAACAATTTATATTGCTACCGGCACTGATATCTTCAGAGGCAAGGGTGTTGTTTTGGGGGCAGAAGTGACCCCTGCTGAAGCTACGGTCAGTATTAAAAAACGATTGCAAAACCCGGTCGTATCTACTTTACCTGCGGTAAAAAATAAACGTGTATACGGACTTTGGCATTTATTTTATGCCTCTCCATTTAATATTCTGGCTACAGAGTGTATCGCAAAATGGGTGCATCCCGACCTGTTTCAAGATATAGATCCGGATGCCTCTCTTCGCGAATTAAATGAAAAATTCTTGTCGGTACCTATGCAAGGAACCTATTGGATAAGTTTAGATAAATAGTGTTGAAATGGGAGAGTCCGTTAGTAATACAGTGACAAGAAATGCCGCAGAACGGGATTATCAGCTATTGAGAAAAAAGCGAATACTGATTATCGTTTTATTGGCTATAGCCTGCTTTGTTTCATTTTGTTTTGACATGGTTACCGGCCCATCCTCCATATCAATAAGGGAAGTATTGTCGGCTTTGTTTAGAACAGAATCAGCAGACGAAACCACTCATGTAATTGTGTGGACTGTAAGGATGCCTTATGCTGTAATGGCCTTATTGGTTGGTATGGCTTTATCATTGGCCGGAGCCGAAATGCAAACCATATTAAACAATCCCCTGGCAAGCCCTTTTACACTCGGCGTATCGGCAGCCGCTACTTTTGGTGCAGCGTTGGCGATTATTTTAGGAATTAGCCTACCCGGTATATCAGAAAACTGGATCGTTTCTTTCAATGCATTTTTGTTAGCATTCACATCTGTATTGTTGCTTCAACTAGTATCCAGATTGCGTAATGCAGGTGTAACGATATTGGTGCTGTTTGGTATAGCTCTGGTATTTACTTTTAATGCACTAGTGGCATTGTTACATTATGTGGCTACTCCCGAGGCACTGCAACAGGTAATATTTTGGAGCATGGGTAGTTTAGCCCGTGCCAATTGGGAAAAAGTTCAGCTGCTTGCTGTTGTAGTACTTGTCGTTACTCCATTTACCATGGCTTCCTGCTGGAAGATGACTGCTTTACGTTTGGGGGAAGAACGGGCAACCGGTTTGGGCATCAATGTCAAACGCCTGCGCTTTAATTCATTATTGCGCATCAGTCTGCTGGCTTCAGCTTCTGTTGCTTTTGTAGGCACTATTGGTTTTATCGGCTTAGTAGGTCCGCATATCGCTCGTATGTTAGTAGGCGAAGATCATCGCTATTGGTTTCCAGCCAGCATGGTGACAGGAGCACTGGTAATGTCCTTGGCGTCTATAGCCAGTAAATTATTAGTACCAGGAGCCTTGCTACCAGTTGGTATAGTAACAGCATTGGTTGGTGTGCCGGTATTTATTTATTTAATTATGCGCAAAGCGAGACAGTCTAGATAATGGCGGAAAAGAGTTTGTACATAAAGAGTATTTCTGCGGGATATGCCGGCAAACCTGCTATCATCAGCAATTTGACAACGCATGCATTTAATCCGGGCGTTATTACCGCATTAGTGGGACCCAATGCTGCCGGCAAGTCGACACTTCTTAAGAGCATCGCCGGATTGATACCGGCGAGAGGAGAAGTGCTGATACATAAAAAAAATATTCTGAAACTGCCATTGCAAGCGAAAGCGGGTATCATCAGCTATATGCCACAGTATTTGCCTTTTGATGTGTCGCTTACAGTAATTGAATCGCTGATAACATCATTGAAAGTTTCTCCATTAGACCATATCAGTTCCAATACGCCAGCCGTAAGAAACTATGCATTTGATATGTTGGAAAAAATGGACATCATGCATCTGGCAATGGAACCACTGGATCAATTATCCGGCGGACAAAGGCAATTGGTGAGTCTTGCACAGGCCGTGATCAGAAATCCCGAAGTATTGTTGCTGGATGAACCCACCAGCGCATTGGATTTGCAACACCAGGTATCTGTGATGAAGTGGGTGCAGGATTATGCTGCAAAAGGGAAAATTGTGCTGATGGTACTGCACGATATTAATATGGCTATAAGGTGGGCAGATGAAGTATTGGTATTACATGAGGGCAGGGTTTATAAACATGATAAACCGACTGAAGTGTTCAATGAAGGATTGCTAAAAGAAGTATATAAAGTAGATGCCACTGTGGAATATACCAGCAGCGGATACCTGCAGGTAAGAGTGGAAGGATAAAATGAGCAGACAAAACAAACATATCAAACTTCTAATAACAGCATTTTTAATGCTGTGCGGCTCTGTATTTAGTCAGAATACTGTATTTGAAATTTCCGGAAAGATCATCGATAGAGACGGTAATTCTTTAGATGGCATTACTGTTTTATTGAAAGAAACAGGCGCTACTACGACCAGTAACAATGGTGTTTTCCGTTTACTAAATGTTCCGCAAGGCCGTTTCAGTTTGGTGATCAGTGGAAGCGGCTATCATACACAAACACAACAGGTGACTGTCAGACAAGACATTTCTCTTATCATCACACTTGTTAGCAATCAGCAGGAACTGGAAGAAGTAACCGTAACAGGCAAAACAGCTACACAAAAAGCAGCAGACCTGGCCATCAAGGCCGAAGTAGTGAATGTACGGCAGGCATATGATCAGGCAGCTACACTCAATGATATGCTGAACAGATCTTCCGGCATTCGCATTCGTCAAAGTGGCGGATTGGGTGCGGCACCCGACATTTCCATCAATGGGTTTCAGGGACGATCTGTTCGGTATTTTAAGGATGGCATACCAATGGACTACCTGCAGGGAGCTTACAATATTTCTAACATACCTATAAACAGCCTGGAACGAGCAGAAGTATACAGGGGTGTATTGCCGGTTTCGCTCGGTGCGGATGCCCTCGGTGGTGCCGTGAACCTGGTTACCCGTAAACCAGCTGCTCAATATGTTGCTGCGTCGTACGAAGTTGCGTCATTCAATACACATCGTGCCACACTGAGTGCTTTCTACCAACCGGATAATAGTAAATTTTTTGCGGGCATTGAGGCGTTCTACAACTATTCAGATAACAATTATAAAGCCTGGGTAAAACTAACTGATCCGGATACACGTAACCAATATGATGGAAAGGTTCCCTTATTTCACAACGGATTTAAAAGTTACTATGCCGAAGTATACGGTGGCGTTGTCAACACAAAATGGGCGGATGAATTAAAGCTAAGTGTAGCTGCTGTGGATGCCATCCGTGAAGAACAGCATCCCGCACTGATGACCGATCCATATGGCGCCATTCTGCGGAAACAACATTCTGTTATACCTTCTGTTACCTATAAAAAGAGTTGGCTGGATAAAAAATGGCAACTGGAACAATTCTTTGTTTACAATACTTTTTACAGAAGTCGCATTGATACGCTAAGAGGTCAATACGACTGGTTGGGAAATTTTACCTCGATTCCATCGAGAAGGGGTGAGGGCAGACAGCCGTCTATGTCTGATATTGCTTTCCACTACTTCACATCCCGTACGAACGTAAAATACCAATTGAATCCAGACAATACGCTGGAGTTGAACCTGGTACATAACGGGGTGAATCGAAAAGGTTCTGACCTCTTGGGTCCAAGGTTTGCGGGCACTGACATAGATGTGCTGGCTCCAAAAGCAGATTATCAGAAACAAGTTTTGGGCATAGGTTGGGAGTCAAAATGGCTGAACCGCTCCGTCACCAATTATTTGATGGCAAAGGGCTACCGTTACTATTCTACTGGTGTAGATGCCTGGGCGCCCAGGGATATTCATGCAGAAGAAAGAGTAGAGAAAACGGCTATTTATTGGGGAGTTGGAGATGCCATAAAATACCAATTGAATAACAATAGTTTTGTGAGACTTTCTGCCGAGTATGCTTATAGGTTGCCGGAGCAGGAAGAACTTTTTGGCGATGCTGTTTGGGTAGTATCGAACTTTGATATCAAACCGGAAAGGAGCCTTAACCTCAACCTTGGCTATCGGTTACAACAACCTATTTACAGTTTTGAAATAAACAGTTTCTATCGTCGTACAAAAGATATGATATTGTTGGTGCCGGTACAGGCGCCTTATGCACAGTACACCAATATGGAAAATGTGAGAGGCTACGGATTTGATGTCGACGCCTCTGTAAGATTTTTAAACCATTTTACCGCGAGTGTAAATGCAACCTGGCAGGACTTAAGACTGCATGGATTTACGGTGCCGCAAGACCAATGGAAAAATGATTCGAGATTAAGGAATACACCCTATTTCTTCGCCAATGCAGGCATCACTGCTTCTTTTAATCATTTATTCTCAAAGGATGATAGACTGCGTCCTTATCTGTATTATAATTTCATAAGAGAGTTTTATCTCGAAACCATTCCCAAACGTTTAGAACCCAGCTCTTTTATGGGGCTTTGGGGTTCAGCCAGTGTTCGATCTGATCTGCTGATACCCACTCAACATCTCTTAACTACTGGCGTAAGTTACCAGTTCGCCCAAACACCGCTTTCATTGGGAGTGGAAATAAAAAATATTACCAATGCTAACGTATATGACTACTACAGGGTACAGCGTGCTGGTAGAAGTTTTCATTTAAAAATCAATTTTCAATTCATCCAAAAAAAGAACAAGCTATGATTCAACGTGCTTTGAAAGGTGTGAGCCTGATGCTAGCCGCCGGGCTAATGTTTACAGCCTGTAAAAAAAATGAGGATAATAATCCGGAACCGCAACCTACAACGGTATCAAAATATGTGGTTATGACCATGAGTGAAAGAACCCCAACCAAACCGGGGTATGTAACCGCTTTTGATGAGTTCACCAGCGCTCCTGTATCAAATATTGTTGCAGGAAAATCGCTGCAAGGATTAGGCATGGGCGGATGGCGTCCTTACAAAAACTGGTTGTTTAAAATGTTCAACACTGCAGGAAATGAGAAAGGTATCGAGCGAATAGATGTAGCCAAAGATGGCACTGTTTCTGTTGGAACATTTTTAAAAACAGGTAATGGCACCAATGGTTCGGGTAATTTTGTAATTATAGATGATACTAAAGGCGTGTATTGGGATGCCGATAAACCCTGGGAAATTCAGGCTTTCAATCCAAGTACAGTTGCCCGCATCGGTACATTGGGCGATTATGAAGACGACCTCAAGAAAAATGATGCCGGCATTTTGTATCAGGCGGTAGGACAACATTTTCTGGCGGTGAAAAACGGAAAGCTATTTGCTGATATTACTTATAGTAAAACAGAAGGCGCTCAGGCTGGTATGTTTGGTTCTGACTTTTTTGAAGATGTGTATATCGCTGTGATAGATGTTGCTACTGGCAAATATGAAAAAACAATCACTATCGACGATACGGGCTCCATTACTTATGTAAATGAAAATCCGATGTACTCGTTCGACAGCAACGGCGATTTGTATATTGTTACACAAGGGAGAACGACACTTGGCGGCAAGTCAAAAATAGTCAGGATAAAAGCAGCAGATAATGATATTGATACGGATTGGGAATTAAACATAGATGAAATCAACCCTTCGAAAGGAAAATTTGTAAGTGTATTCGCAAAAGATGGAAAACTTATTACATTAATGCCCAATACAGCGTTAACTGGTGGACAAACAGGCAACATCAATAATGAAGATGTATGGGACTACTACTCCGTAGAGATAGCATCAAAAGCATTTACCAAAATTACCGGTGTTCCTTCTTTAACCAATCCAGGTGCAGCATTTGGAACAGTTGAAATGGACGGAAAAATTCTATTGCGTGTAACAGCTATTACCGGAGAAAACGGATACTATGAGTTGAAAGGTACCGCCGCTACGCCATGGGTAACCATTTCAGAAGGCGGCTCTCTATCAGGCATCTACAAAATAGAACTCGAATAGAATTGTCTGGTAATCGTAAAATAACAGTATTCTCTATCCGCGCCGGTGCTTTATGCTTAACTTTAAAGCACTTGCATGGATATTCTACCATTCATTTTTTGCAGCAGATGATTCGTAATAAATATAATGGCATGGCAGGTTTTGCAATCAGGCTGGTATTGTGTATGGCAGGTTGTATTCAATACGCCGCCGCTCAATACACGGTCAGAATCGAAATTGAAAAACGTCCCCAAAAGCACGCGGAGGAATCCTTTTTTATTACAGGCAATTTTAACAGATGGGTACCGGCTGATGCAAAACTGGAAGTGAAAGAAGAGCGTAATACACGTTATGCAATAGAACTGAAGGATGTAAAAGAGGGATTGCTTGAATATAAATTCAACAGAGGATCGTGGCAAAAACTGGAATGTACACCCGATGGAAAATTGGCAGATCCACACAATGCAATTATTCAAAGAGATACAGTAATCCGTACGGTTATTCATGGTTGGCGGGATGACTATCCAGCCGCTACAGCATCACCACAAGTACATTTACTCGACAGCTCTTTTTTTATTCCGCAATTGAACACACATAGAACCGTTTGGATCTATTTACCGAAAGACTATAACAATTCGGGTAAAAAGTATCCGGTACTTTATATGCACGACGGGCAGGCATTATTTGATGAAGCTACTTCGCAAGGAAGAACCGGTCCGGTAGAATGGGGCGTAGATGAAACGATAGACAAATCGGGGAAGGGTTGCATAGTGGTAGCTGTCAATCATAACCCGGATAAGAACCTAAGAATACAGGAGTACTACGTTCATTCCAATCCCGACTTCGATACTGTATATGGTAAACAGTACCTGGAATTTATTGTGAAAACACTCAAACCGCATATTGATAAGAACTATAGAACCCTGCGGGATAAGAAGAACACCTTCATGTCTGGCAGTTCTATGGGCGGGTTGATCACATTGTATGCCGGGTTGTTATATCCGGATGTTTTTGGCTCATTAGGTGTATTGTCTCCTTCTGTATGGTTGGATTACGATCATAACTATAAAGAGATAGAAAAGCTGAAACCTTCAGCAAAATACAATGCACAGCGATATTATTTCTATGCTGGAGGAAATGAGAATCGCATGAAAAAGGATAGTAGTTATGTAGAAATGCATAACGATGTGAAAAATACAGTACAAGCGATCAAGAAAAAAATAAGCCCTGAAATTCAGGTGGCAGTTAATCCGGAAGGTAGACACGGTCCCTGGTACTGGAGTCTTGCATTTCCAGCTTTTTACGAATGGCTGATGGTTAGCTATAAATAAGGACGGCGGAGGCATAAGTCGTCCGCTACAATTCCACTTCTAATTAATTAAAATGTGTCCTTGACACATACTGGTTATTTTTTGCCCGGTAAATAATTTTTTCAATAATAAAAATCAATAAGTAATGAAGAAAAGACATATGCTTCACATGGGTGCGGTAGTGTTGCTTTCAGGTATGGCAAGCGCAGCAATAGGACAAACGGTTGCAAAATCGGTAAAACCCGGCAAAGGGTTGTTCGAGATTGTTTACAGTGAAAAAGGAAAAGCTGTATACGTAGCCGGAACCGGTAGCAGAGGAGAAAACAATGCCCGGATATACAAGCTGGATCCTAAAACATTGGAAGTGAAAGACAGTATTGATGTTTCGGAAGCTCCGGCTTTCGGACTGGGACTGAACGACAAAACCCAAACGCTGTATACTTCTAATACACGCAGCAATTCTGTACACGCAATTGATTTGAAAACCGGAAGAATAATTGCAACTATTAAGAATAACAATGACAAAGCGCATACCCGTGAAATTGTTGCAGACGAAAGCACAAATACAATTTATGTATCGGATGTAGGCGCAGGTATTTGGGTAATAGACGGCAAAACAAATACTTTCAAGCATATGATTGAGAATGCCGGACAGTCTTTAACAGGATTGGCGTTGGATGAAAAAGGTAAAAAGCTGTATATCGTAGACATGAAAGGCAACAGTGTAGTTACCTATGATCTCGTAAAAAATGAAGTAGCGAATACTTTTGCTTCGGGTGGTGAAGGTGCTATCAATATAGCCCGTGATCCAAAAACAAAAAGGTTGTTTGTAGCGCACCAGGGCTCCGGAGAACTTACTGTATTAAATGAAGTCACCGGTGAACTGTTGAAAAAAATAGAAACAGGTAAGGGAGCGTTGGGTGTTAATTATAACCCGGCTAAAAACCTGGTATATGTTGCCAACAGACAGGCTGGCACACTTACTGTGATAAATGCCGCTACGTATGAGAAAGTGGCCGATCTGCAGACAGGTACACACCCGAATACAGTGGCGTTAACAAAGGACGGTACGGCTTACGTAACCAACAAAGCGAAGGCGGGTCCCAGACCTAAGCCGGGCGAAACACCGCAACCACAACCCGAGGATCCAACCGGTGATGTAGTAGCTTTGGTAACTTTTCCTTAAATAATTCTTTATAAAGTGAAAAACCGCTTCAAAATCTGAAGCGGTTTTTTATTGGGCCATATGTCAAATTTTTGTTCGTAAAAACGATTGCTATAAAAAAATGGTTTATCTTAAAAGTCGGTTTTACTAACTCGCCTGGAGATAACGATTGTTTAAAATATGGATTGGAAATGATAAACATTAAAACAAACCTTCAGCCGGCCGATTTAACCAGGAAGCTGGAAAGGTTATGGGATTTATCCGGACAGAAAATTTTTTTGATAGAAAAAAACTATGATCGAGCAAAAGGATCTCCGGTATTTACTGCCGGTGGTGAGTATACTACCCGTGGCTGGACAGAATGGACACAAGGTTTTCAGTACGGATCTGCTATCCTGCAATTTGATGCAACCGGGGACTCCAATGCATTAACAGTGGGGCGAAAAAATACGGTTGCGGAAATGGCACCGCATATCAGTCATATAGGTGTTCATGATCATGGTTTTAATAATGTCAGTACTTATGGTAACCTACTGCGAATGATGCATGAAGGAAAGATACCTTACGACGAGTGGGAAAAACAGTTTTATACCCTCGCATTAAAAATCACCGGGGCAGTACAGGCAAGTAGATGGACGAGTATTAAAAACGGTGGCTTTATCCATTCCTTTAATGGTCCACACTCTTTATTTGTAGATACGGTTCGTTCGGTACGGGCATTAATTGTATCGCATATGCTTGGTCACTTTCTACAAACAGAGGGTGATCAAAAAATAAATTTACTGGATAGAGCTATTCAACACCTGACTGCCACAGCACAATATTCAGTATTTTATAATGAAGGCCGTGATGCGTATGATGCCTGGGGACGCACAGCACACGAATGTATTTTCAATGTAAAAGATGGCAACTATCGCTGTCCTAATTCGCAACAAGGATATACGGGCTTTAGTACCTGGACCCGTGGATTAGCGTGGGCGATCTGCGGATTTGCAGAAGAACTGGAATGGTTTGATCAATTGCCGGAAGATCAGATTCCGGGAGGGAAATCGGAAATAATGAATCTGATGTTGAAAGCAGCCAAAGCAACATGCGATTTTTATATTCAACATTCGCCTGCTGATGGCATTCCTTATTGGGACACCGGAGCACCTGCTTTGCATTTGCTAGGAGATTATCTGAATAAGCCTGCAGATCCTTACAACGACTATGAACCCGTGGATAGCTCAGCAGCGGCAATTGCAGCACAGGGATTACTACGATTGGGCAGATTTCTACAGCAAAAAGGAGACAACAGCGGTAAACAATATTGGCAGACCGGACTAACGGTGTTGGATACCCTTTTTGATGAACCCTATCTCAGTACAAATCCACAACACCAGGGATTGATACTGCATGCCATTTATCATCGTCCCAACGGCTGGGACTATGTATCTCCGGGCAGTAAGATTCCCAATGGAGAATCCTGTATGTGGGGCGACTATCATGCCAGGGAAGTGGCGTTATACCTGCAACGAATTATTAGAAATGAAACTTATTACACGTTCTACAATATTCAGTAAATACGGATGAGCCAAGCACATAAAGATTTTTCGAAATTGTGTATCCATACCATTACTACCAAGCCATGGGATATTGAAACGGCGGCGAAAAAATATGCCGCAGCCGGTGTAGGTGGTATTACAGTGTGGCGGGATGCATTGAATGGACGTGATATCCGAAAGACAGGTTATATGCTCCGGGAAGAGGGCTTGGAAATCGTTTCTCTTTGCAGAGGTGGCTTTTTCCCGGCAACAGATAAACACAAGCGGCAAGAAGCCATTGATGATAATAGAAAAGCGATTGCAGAAGCTGCCGTTTTGGGGGCGCCATTAATCGTATTGGTATGTGGTGCAGATCCGGCGCAAAGTCTTCCCGATTCAAGACAACAAATTCAAGACGGAATAGAAGCTGTATTAGAAGATGCCGACGCCGCCGGTATCAAGCTGGCAATAGAACCTTTGCATCCGATGTATGCTGATACCCGGTCTGCAATCAACACTTTAGGGCAGGCTAATGATATGGCAGAAGCAATCAGCTCTCCTTGGGTAGGCGTGGCGGTAGATGTATATCATCTTTGGTGGGATCCCACACTAGAAACAGAAATTTATCGCTGTGGAAAAAGCGGCAACTTATTCGCTTTTCATATTTGCGACTGGAAATCACCTGCTACCGATTTGTTATTGGACAGAGGGTTAATGGGGGAGGGATGTATTCCTCTTCGAAAGATCAGATCCTGGGTAGAAGCTACAGGGTTTAATGGCTTTAACGAAGTAGAAATATTCTCTACAAAATATTGGAACGAGGATCAGTCCCTTTTTCTGGAGAAGATAACCAATGCCTATCTGGAACATAGCTAATAATGTTAATCGAAAAATATAAATAAATGAAAGAACATAAAATTGGGATTATCATGAACGGCGTTACTGGCCGCATGGGAACCAATCAGCACTTACTTCGTTCAATAGCCGCTATCATACAACAAGGTGGAGTCAAGATAAATGCAGGCGAAACAATAATGCCCAACCCTGTACTGGTAGGCCGGGATGAGAATAAGTTAAAAAAGCTTGCAGAGCTTTCCGGTGTACATAATATTTCTACCAATCTCGATCAGGTATTAGCAGATCCACGGTACTCTATTTACTTCGACGCGCAAACTACTACCCGAAGAGCGGAAGCTGTAAAAAAAGCCATAGCAGCGGGAAAACATATCTATTGCGAAAAACCTGTTGCTATGGACACCAAAGAGGCAACAGAACTATATAGTCTTTGTAAAGAAGCCGGACTTAAAAACGGAGTGGTGCAGGACAAATTATGGTTGCCTGGCATCATCAAATTGAAACGGCTCATACAGCAGGGTTTCTTTGGAAAAATATTATCGGTGCGAGGCGAATTTGGCTACTGGGTTTTTGAAGGTGATAATATTCCCGCCCAGCGACCTTCCTGGAACTACCGGAAAGAAGATGGCGGCGGTATCATCATCGATATGTTGTGTCATTGGCGTTATGTGCTGGACAATGTATTCGGAAAGGTTAAAGCCGTTTCCTGTCTTGGCGCTATACATATACCCGAGCGGGTAGATGAGCAGGGTAAACGTTATACCTGTACTGCGGACGACGCAGCTTATGCCACATTCGAATTAGAAAACGGTGTCATTGCTCACTTCAATTCTTCGTGGGCGGTACGCGTGAGAAGAGATGACTTGCTAACCTTACAGGTAGATGGCACCAAAGGTTCTGCTGTAGCAGGTTTACGGGAGTGTTATATACAACACTATGGCAACACGCCAAAGCCTGTGTGGAATCCTGATATCACCCAGCCAATCCATTTTATGGATGGATGGAGTAAACTGCCCGAGCAGGAATTGTATGACAATGCTTTCAAAGTACAGTGGGAATTGTTTTTGAAACATGTAGTTACCGATAGTCCTTTTCCGTGGGATTTGATGGAAGGAGTGAAAGGCGTACAGCTAGCGGAGAAAGGTATGGAAAGCTGGGAAAAAAGAACCTGGCTGAACATTCCCGAATTGAAAAACAGTTGATATGAAAAGAACAGCTTTAATAACTGGCGGTAGCAGAGGGATTGGCTTTGGGATAGCAGTAGCTTTGGCTAAGTCGGGCTTTAATCTGGCTATTAATGGTACCCGCAATGCGGAAACTGTTCAGTCGGCTGTGGATGAGCTGAAGGCACTGGGTGCAGATGTGATTTATTGCCGGGGGAGCATTGCGTCGGCAAATGACAGGAAACAAATTGTACAGCAGGTTGAGCAATATTTTGGGGTGTTAAACGTGTTGGTGAATAATGCAGGTATGGCTCCGCGTGAGCGAAAAGATATTTTAGAAACGACCGAAGAGAGTTATGATGAAGTGATGTCTACGAATTTGAAGGGATGTTATTTCCTTACGCAGTTGGTGGCAAACGGAATGATCGGTTATAAAGAAAAATATCAGGATTTTAATGGCGCTATTATTAATATCAGTTCTATTTCTGCTACTGTAGCTTCTGTCAACCGTGGAGAGTATTGCCTTTCTAAAGCAGGGTTGAGTATGACAACGCAATTATTTGCCGTTCGGTTGGGGGAGTTCAATATTCCGGTATACGAAGTACGCCCCGGTGTAATAAGAACAGATATGACCGCAGGCGTTACCACAAAATATGACAAGTTAATCAGTGAAGGATTGTGTATTCAACCTCGCTGGGGTGAACCTGAAGATGTAGGCCGGGTGGTGGCAGCATTGGCAAAAGGCGATTTTATGTATTCCACCGGGCAGGTAATTATGGTAGATGGTGGCATGACTATTCCCAGATTGTGATCCGGGAAGCGGCACGAAATTATTTGTAAGTACTAAATACACGATTGATGATGCAGGAAATTTCTCCCCGTTCCACCGTAGCACATTTGTTGCGCGTGCCGGTTTTAGTAGCCGCATTGGGTTACATGGTAGACATGTATGACCTTTTTCTGTTTAGTATTGTTAGGGTTCCCAGTCTTACATCGTTGGGTTTGTCGCCTGAGCGGGTAATGGAAGATGGCATTATGTTGCTAAACCTACAGATGGCAGGGATGCTGATAGGGGGTATTGTATGGGGAATTATGGGAGATAAAAGGGGGCGGTTATCTGTGTTATTTGGTTCCATACTTATTTATTCACTAGCCAATATTGGCAATGGTTTTGTGAATTCTGTCGGCGCTTATGCGGTACTGCGTTTTATAGCTGGTTTTGGTCTTGCGGGTGAATTGGGCGCAGGCATTACGCTGGTGTCTGAGATTCTGCCAGCCAGAATTCGCGGTTATGGTGCTACGTTAGTAGCTACCATGGGAGTGCTCGGTGCCCTGTTGGCTTACCTGGTATCCTATTACTTCGATTGGCGTATATCTTATTTTATCGGTGGCGCCTTGGGCTTGACTTTGATGGTGTTGCGGTTCAAAGTTTTTGAGTCCGGTATTTTTGTTCAGTTGAAACAGCAAAAAGTAAAACGGGGTAATGTATGGATGCTGTTTAAAAACAGAAGACGTTTCTGGAAATACCTGAACGGTATTATCATTGGAACACCCATATGGTTTGTTGTAGGCATTCTAATTACGTTTTCTCCGGAATTTAGTACCGCAATGGGACTTGATAAACCGATCAATGCAGGTAAGGCTGTAATGTTTGCTTTCTCCGGACAGGTGGCGGGTAATCTCGTCAGCGGCTTTCTCAGCCAGTATCTGCGAAGTCGCAAAAAAGCGATGCTCGTTTTCATTTTACTATCCCTGTCATTAGTACTGGTGTACTTGTTGGCACCCATCCAATCCGGCACGATGTTGTATGTTGTTTGTGCTTGTCTCGGGTTTTCCAGTGGCTACTGGACACTTTTTATTACGGTAGCCGCAGAATTATTTGGTTCAAACCTGAGAGCAACAGTAGCCACTACCATACCCAATTTCGTAAGGGCCACTGTTATTCCCCTTACAGCACTTTTTGCATTGTTTAAAGACCATACAGGTATCATCTATAGCGCACTTATTGTAGGGTTGTTGGCCTATATACTGGCACTGGTTGCTTTGTACAATCTGGAAGAGACCTTTACAAAAGAGATGGATTATACCGAAGAAGAAACCTGATACTATTGTATCAATTATGGAGTCATTCACTATAAGAAAACTTACAATAGAAGATCTTCCGGCAGCGGTAGACTTATCGGTTGCGGAGGGTTGGAACCAAACCGTTGGTGATTGGCGTTTTTTAATAGAAGATACCGGAAATATTTGCGTAGCCTTTGTTGCTGATAATAAACTGGTAGCCACCACCATTGTAGTCAACTATGCTGATAAGTTAGGCTGGGTAAGCATGGTGTTGGTAAATAAATATTACAGGGGCAGGGGTATCAGTCGTCTGCTGTTGCAATATGTGATAGGAAAGTATCCAGGCGCATTAAAACTGGATGCCACTGTTTTAGGTGAGCCTGTATATAGAAAGTTGGATTTCAAAAATGAATATCTTATTGCAAGAATGGTAAACGCCAGGGTAGAAGAACATATTCTACCTGGAGACGATGGTTTAAAAATCGGTGCTAACCACCTCTCTGAAATTACAGCGCTCGATGCGTTGTCTCTTGGTGCTGAAAGAAAAAAACTCATAGATTATCTGGCGTCCCAATACCCTGGTAAAGCATGGGTTTTAACGAAAGGTAAGTTGGAGGGGTTTGTGTTGGGTCGGGATGGGTACCGATATCATCATATAGGTCCAGTGGTAGCCAATTCTGTTGACCAGGCTGAAAAACTTATTTCAAAAGCGGTATCATCGCTTATTAACAAACCTGCTGTAATAGATGTTTTGTGTGATAAAAAAATACTTATAGAAAGACTGACAGAGAAAGGGTTTGTGGAGCAAAGACGTTTTATTCGGATGTATAGAAAGCAGAATATCTTTCCTGGTAATCCCCAACTGTTGTTTGCTGTCGCCGGTCCGGAGTTGGGGTGATAAATAAAAAAGGGCCGGCATTTGCCGGCCCGAATCAATATCTGTTTAATCCATTATTCTTTTTCCAACGCTTCCAATACTGCTCCGGTAACGCCCATGAAAGAGAATCCGCCGTCGTGGAAAAGATTCTGCATAGTAACCATGCGGGTAAGGTCGCTGAAAAGACTTACACAGTAGGACGCACAATCATCGCTGGTAGCATTACCCAGCGGGCTCATTTTTTCAGCGTAGGTTACAAATCCGTCGAAGCCTTTTATACCGCTACCAGCTGTTGTACGGGTTGGAGATTGTGAGATTGTATTCACCCGCACCTTTTTCCGGGTACCATAGTGGTATCCAAAACTTCGGGTCACGCTTTCCAGCAGCGCTTTAGCGTCTGCCATTTCGCTGTAATGTGGAAATACTCGTTGAGCAGCAATATAAGTCAGTGCTACCACACTTCCCCACTCATTCAGTGCGTCAAGATCCCAGGCGGTACGTAACACCCGGTGTAAAGACATCGCAGAAATATCGAGTGTTTTTTGATTAAAGCCATAGTCGATTTCTGTATACGACTTGCCCTTTCTCACGTTCAGACTCATACCGATGGAATGTAGAATGAAATCAATTTTTCCGCCAAAATGTGCCATTGATTCCTCAAACAACTTCTTAAGGTCGTCCATGTTTGTGACATCAGCTCCAATAACAGGGGCATTTACAGCTTCTGCTAATTTGTTGATCTCTCCCATCCGCAAGGCTACAGGAGCATTTGACAGTACCAGTTGTGCACCTTCTTCGTGACATTTCAATGCTGTTCTCCAGGCAATAGATTTTTCATCCAATGCACCAAAAATGATTCCTTTTTTTCCCTGTAAAAGGTTATGAGCCATAATTAATCGCTTTTTAATTGGCGGTAAATATACCAAAATGCACGAAATAGGAAAATTCCTTACAATCATACATATATTAACCCCGATACAGGCCTGCCTCTTCTTATCTTTGTCATTTAGTTTTTGAACCATGAAGTATCAACATATATTCTTCGACCTTGATCATACGCTGTGGGATTTTGAAACAAACGCCAAACTTACACTGAAGGAATTGTATGAAAATCTACAACTTGCCGGGTTAGGAGTAACCGATTTTAACCTTTTTGTTGAACGCTACAATGAACATAACCGCAAACTTTGGGAACGTTACCGCAAAGGGTTTATCAAGCGGGATGAACTGCGTTTGAAGCGGATGCGACTTACACTGTTAGACTTTAAAGTGGCCAATGAAACACTTGCAAAGAAGATGGATGTGCAGTTTCTGGATATGCTGCCTACTCAAACCGCCCTCTTCCCCCATACCCGGGAAATACTCGATCTGTTATTAACGAAAGGATACCAACTGCATCTGATTACGAATGGTTTTGAGGCGGTGCAACATAACAAACTGAAACATTCCGGATTAGCCAATTATTTCAAACAGGTAATTACTTCTGAGGCCAGCAATAGTTTGAAACCACATAAAGAAATTTTTGACTATGCGTTCTACAAAACCGGTGCTCAATCGCAGAATAGTATTATGATTGGAGATGACATAGAAGCAGACATTAAAGGTGCGCAAAATGCGGGCATAGACCAGGTGTATGTTAATCATATTAATCAGCCAAACCGGATAAATGCTACACATACCATCTACTCTCTTAAAGAGTTGGAAAACATATTATAGTAGAAAGTATTAGCCGGGAATCAACCTGCCATTCACACCGAAGCTATTTATTTATCGTAAACTTCGGATCGATAAACTCCCAATCTCTAATGTGCGAAGGCCGGTGTTGTTCTTTTACAATATGTTCAAATTGGGTGACCAACTCCGGGTGTTCAGTCGCTACATCTTTGGATTCTGCAATATCTGTTGCAAGATTATAAATCTCCCAGGCGGCGTTTTTATCTTTTTTCATATTGCTTTTTACTCCCTTCCAATCACCAATGCGAACAGCTACCTGGCCGCCTCTTTCGGGAAATTCGAAGTATAGAAACGGATGTTGCTTTTGCTTATCTTGTTTACCCAGTAATGTAGGCAAGAATGAAATGCCGTCGCCTGCAGGAGCCTGGGTACCGGTTAGTTCGGCAAGCGTTGACATCACATCGAATTGGGCAGAAACGTGATTGGAAACCTGTCCAGAGGGAATATTGCCGGGCCAGCGTGCTAATAACGGGATTCTTATCCCTCCCTCGTACAACTCCTGTTTGCGTCCTCTGAGCTCACCTGTAGCATTGAAGAAATCACCGTTTACACCACCTACATCGAATGTTGTCCCATTATCGCTACTGAACATCACAATGGTGTTTTCATCCAGGTTCAACTCTTTCAATAAGTCCATTATTTTGCCAATTTGTTTATCCATGTAGGTTATCATGGCAGCATAGGTAGCGTAGGGATGTTTAGTAGATGCATAGCCTTTATCTCCATAATATGGCTTTTCCTCAAATTGTCCTATATATTCATTTACGGCTTCTTCTGGAGCCTGTAACGATACATGTGGACCCGTGTAAGGCAGATAAAGAAAGAAAGGGTTGTCTTTATGGGTTCTGATGAAATCAAATGTTTTTTCCGCCATTTTGGTTAGGGAGTAATCTTTCCCTTTAAAGTTGTCGAAGGCGGAATCCGGAGAGTTGTTAGGAATAGGGCGGTGAACGTAAAAAAATGGATTGTTCAATGTATCCCAATGGCCGTTTTCCCACAGGTGTGTTGGATAAAAATTATGTGCTTGTTTTTGACACAGATACCCATAATAATAATCGAATCCCTGCCTGTCCGGTGCCCCCGTAGTATTGTTCATACCCAGCCCCCATTTTCCTATCAAACCGGTTGCATACCCTGCATTTTTCATAAGATGTGCAATGGTAAATGCACCATCAGGCAAGGGCATTTGCCCACCTTCGGTGTCATCAGAGAATCCACCCAACTCATAGTTGCCCCGGATATAGGAATGTCCACTATGTTTGCCTGTCATGAGCATACTTCTGGCAGGAGCGCAAACAGGTGCTCCCGTATAATGTTGAGTAAACCGAATACCTTCCTTTGCCAGCTTGTCCAGATTGAGTGTTTTTATTTTCTGCTGCCCATAACAACCCAACTCCCCATATCCAAGATCATCAGCATATATATAGATCACATTGGGTTTCTGTGGTGATGGCTTTTTATTGGCATCACCGCATGAAGCACCTAAGTTCACTACTGCAAGCAGTATCAGTATTCCCTTGATATCCATTACAAACTTTTTTGAAGTATACATCTGCCAAAACTATTTTGCCGGAAAATTGTTAAACAAATGGAGAAGCCTTTGACCAATCTCCGTATACCGACTGTCATTGTAAAAATTTACTCTTTCTGATGGATCCCACGTTAGATTAAACAACTCAAATACATCCTTGTCATCTTTTTTGGTTATCCTTAGTTTCCAGTCGCCGTCCCGAACCCCTTCTAATCGATAATGATGATAATAGATAGGTTGATGCGGCTTGTTATAGTTTCTCTGAGTGAGCAAACCCGCTACAGACTCTCCATCAATCGTTCGGTTGGGCAGTTTTGTATTTGTCCATTCAGCCAGGGTTGGTAATACATCGATATTGGCAAATGGTTTGGTCAACACGGTATTTTGTAATGTTTTTCCCTTCCAGTAAACAATAAAAGGAACTCTGTGACCACCTTCCAGCGAAGTGGCTTTTGAACCACGGAATATTCCGGCCGCTCCAACATGATAAGGCTGTGTATATCCATCTTCATACATTCTTGCAGGTGCATTTGTCCAGGGTCCATTGTCGCTGGTAAAGATGAAGATCGTATTGTCGGCTTGGCCCGCTGCTTCCACAGCCTTCCAGATGGTTGCCAATCCCTGGTCGATATCTTCTATAATATCGCCAAATTCTCCTCCCGCAGAGCGTCCGCCGTTCTTTTTGTTTACTGCCAATCCTATGGGTAAATGAGGAAGGTTATGTGCCAGATACAGGAAGAATGGTTTTTTTTGTGCTGTTGCCTCTTTGATAAACTTTACTGATTCTTTTGTATAAAGTTCGTTGAGCGTACTATCGTGTGGTGCATATATTTCAGGAATTGTATTCCTGAAAATTTTTATTACGGTATCGGTATTTACATAGGGTTTTCGGTAATCGTGGCTATACAACATGCCATAGAAATTATCGAAACCCTGTCGGTTAGGCAATCCTGAGTCATAGTCGCCCAAATGCCACTTGCCCACCAATGCAGTGGTATACCCAGCCGGTTTTAGCATTTCAGCAATCGTTACATCTTCGTCCGCCAGTTTCTTTTTGTCGCCCGGTCCAATAGGCAACAAAAGTTCCGTCCTGCTGCAATAACGACCTGTTAGTAAAGACACACGGGAAGGAGTACATGAAGGAGAGGTTGTAACAAAGCTGGTGGCTTTCACTCCTTTATTCGCCATTTCATCTAAAAATGGGGTTTTAATCAATGGGTTGCCATAACAGCCAATATCGCTGTATCCCAAATCATCTGTCAATACCAGGATGATGTTTGGTCTTTTATTGTTGGTTTGAGAAATACAAATATTGGTGATTGAAATGCCCAGGCAAACCAATGCAATCGTCTTTTTTGTTATTGATACTAAGTTTAACATCTTCAAATTATTAAGTTAGAAAGTGGTGCTGCTGCAAAACGTTGTTAGAAAATGGTTGCTTGTAAGAAAGATGCCGGCGCAAACGCCAGGCATCTTTCCAAAGTTACTTCGTCCTGATATTGTTACCATCCTGGATTTTGTCCTAATGCCGCATTGATTAACTTTTCTCTTTGTGGCACTGGCCATAAATAGTGTTTTGACTTGTCAAAAACACGGTTTACACTTGGCACTTCTACCGTTACCGGACTTCCATTGTCATAATAAGTAATGCCGTATACTTTTCCAGTCATAGCGGTTTCCGCTGTTTTCCATCTTCTGATATCGAATAAATGCCAGCCTTCAAAAGCCAGTTCTACTGTTCTTTCTCTACGAACTATTTCTCGCAGTGCCTCCTGAGTTAACCCTGCGGTTAACGCCGGTAATCCTACATCGGCGCGTGTTCGTACAGCGTTAATGGCATCGTATACAGAAGCATCAATTTCATCCAGCTCAATTTTTGCCTCTGCATAGGTTAGTAGTACTTCGGCATAGCGCAATAAAATAAAATTTAATCCGCTTGCTCCGGGTGTGGTGAGGTCGTCTGCAACAATATATTTTTTTAGCGAGTAACCGGTGCTGGTATTGTATTGTGTTTTACCTACTTCGTCAGCACCATCTTCCCCCGGCACCGGGCGAAACTGTATGCCGCTGGGCAGTACGTCTCCATCCACAAACATGGTAAATCTCATCCGGGGGTCACGGTTAGCATAAGGATTTTGTGGATCAAATCCCGAAGTAGGATCCGTAATGTCCAAGCCATTGCTCATGGTAAACAAATCTGCCAAAGCCTTTGTAGGCACAAAAGTACTACCACTATTGCGCTGGCTATAAGGTCCCATAAAAGAAAAAGCATTGTGCGTAAGTGTTCCCGCCAGGAATTGTTTGTCCAAAATCACTTCTTTACTGTTTTCGTGCGTATAAGTAAAAAGATTGCCATATGCTTCCAGCAGTCCATAAGTATTCAGGTCGATTACTTGTTTGGCAGCAGCAGCGGCCTCCGTATGGTTGCCAGCCCATAAGCTGGCTCTTGCTTTTAATGCTAAGGCTGCACCTTTTGTTACCCGGCCAATATCAGCGCTGCTGTAATCCACAGGCAACACATTTGCAGCATCTGTCAACTCTTTGTTGATGAATAACCAAATATCGGCTTGGGAAGTTCTGGGTATCGTTATTCCTTCGCCCACGGTTATATCTGAGGTTATAAGAGGGACATCTCCATACAACCCCGTTAATTTTAAATAGAAGTACGCTCTCAACACCCTCGCTTCTGCCTTCAGGCGGTCAATAAGTGCGGCATTTGAAGTGGAAATGCGATCGATATTATTTAATACTTCATTGGCAAGAAAAATAGACCGATAGCCACTTTGCCACTCTGTTTGAATTCTGAAATGTGCGGCATCGTAAGTGCCATTTTCAATATTAAATTCAACTGTAAATGTTGTATTGGTATGCCCAATATCCGTGATGCCATCCAATACAAATAGGTTAACGGCATCTAAAGAAGCATAGATGGCATTGACCGCATACAAAGCATCTGTTTCTGTTTTCCAGAAAATGGCAGAAGAAACCCGGTCGTTAGGAACAGTATCCAAAATGTCCTTTTTGCAGGCCGTAAATGTCATTGCAATCAAGACTGTAAACAATATTATGTAGTTATTTTTATGTAAGAACTTCATATCGAATGAGGTTAAAAATTAAAAATTGAGATTAAGCCCTATTGTGTATAGTCTTGTTTGCGGAAAGTAGTCACCTCTTCCAGACTGTGCTTCGGGGTCCAGATTCCATTCATTTAGTTTAGAAAAGGTGAGCAAATTGGTTGCTGCAAAATATATTCTCGCAGTACCAAGTCCGGTTCTCTTCAGTACCGATGAAGGAACTGAATAACTTAACTGAAGGTTTTTCAATCTCATGTAAGACCCATCAATTATTAATCTATCTGATGTATTTACATTCCGTTGATCGCTTTTACGAGGTAATGGAAATTTAGCATCCCTGCGATCCGGTGTCCAATAGTTATCGGTAACAATTCTATGCGTAAAGCCTTCAAATATGCCTATTTCTGAGAGAGCCCCCGACAACCGGGTGTCTACTTCTGCTGCTCCCTGGAAAAGAACATTCAGCGTAAAACCAGCATAGTTAATGTTTCCAACCAGCCCGAAAGTGTATTTAGGAAACGGATTGCCAATCACGGTCCAGTCGTCCGCATTAATCTGCCCATCTTTATTAAAGTCTACGTATTTAACATCGCCAGGCTTTGTATCGGGAGCAATGGTTGGGTAGTTGTCAATTTCTTCCTGGGTTTGAAAATAGCCATCTGTTTTATAGCCCCAATGTGAATTAAACGGAAGTCCCACTTTTACTATATACCGCGGATCCAGTTCGTAGGAATTATTGATGAAAGGACCACCACCCTTAAGATCAATTACCTTATTGTTATTGATCGCAAGATTAGCATTTACAGCGTATTTTATTTTACGGGAATTATCCCGGTAACCCAGCGTGAACTCGAAGCCCTTATTGTCAAGGGTTCCTGCATTTTGGAAAGAAGAGAGAAAACCACTTATCGCTGGTAGCGGCAATGCCAGCAGAATATCGGTGGTTCTTTTTTTGTAATAATCTGCTGAAAACGTCAGTTTATTATCCAGCAAAGCACCTTCCAACCCTATATCGGTTTGTGTATTAGTTTCCCAGGATATAGTAGGATCTGCCAACTCCGTTTGTGAGAGCGTTGGCACCGCTTGTCCACCAAAGGTATAGGAGCCTTGTGTAAGCGATGCAAAGTAGCTATACAATCGTACCGTTTGATTTCCGGTTTGTCCCCAGGATCCTCTCAATTTAAGCTCTGAAAAAGGCGTGTTTAAATTCTGAAAAAATGCTTCTTCTGATATTCTCCAGGCCGCTGAAAAGGACGGAAAAAAACTATATTGCCTGTTGCCTGTAAACCGGGATGACCCGTCATATCGTCCGTTCACTTCCAATAAGTACTTTTCGTCGAAGCCATAGTTCAGTCTTGCAAAGTAGGAGCGCAAGCCATACCGATACTCCCTTCCGTTATTGTCTTTGGTGGGGTCGTTGGCTCCCTGTCCGATAGATTGTATATCATTGTTGTAGAATCTTTCTCGGTAAGCCAAAAGACTATCGCCGTTATTATACAATTCCGAAAACCCAAAAAGCCCCCTGACGTCGTGCTTTCCCAGTTGTTTCGTATAATTTGCCAGGTAATTGGTCGTTATTTCCTGGTATTTGTTGCGGGTTTCTGTGAGTGCGTTGTTGGCTACCTGGTAACGCCTTCCGGTAAGGCTGTCAAAATTATCAACCATATTTCTATAAGCCTTTTCCTCTACAAAATTGATTACAGCAGACACCTGCGCTGTTAAAGTCAGTCCATCCAATACCTCGTAATCCAATTTACCATTGGCGAAGAAATAATTTGTAGTCTGGTGTCTATAGCCTGATTGCTCAGATAACAACAGTGGATTGGAACCCTGTGGACTTAAACCATAGGTTCCGTCAGGATATTTTGGCACGGCAAATAGCGTACCGTGTAAAAAACGACTGAAAACATCTGTAGCAAAAGGGCTTTTTGCCAGGTTATAACGATAGTTGAAGTCTGTGCTGAACTTTACTTTTGAGTGGAGTTTCAAATCGTTGGCTACCCTGAATTCACGGATATTGGCACCATAGTTCGGAGCAATGCCGTCCTGGTCCATATACCGAAGGCTCACGCGAGTCTTGGAAAATTCATTGCCCCCACTGAAAGAAATATTGTGACTATGCTGTGGCGCAGCTTTCAAAACCGTTTGGAACCAGGTGTTTGCCTCGGGAAATCTATATCTGTCCGTAGATCCTGCCCAGGCATTGATGGCAGAGTCGGAATACCTGGCGGGAATAACCAACCCTTGATTGACATGGGCCAGTTGTTGATACTTCATATAATCCTCGGTTGCCATATTCTCGGGGTCGTTAGCAGACTTTTGTATCGCATAGTATCCACTGTAGTTAATCTGTACCCGGCCTGCTTTTGCCCTTTTGGTTGTTATCAACAAAACACCATTCGCTGCCCTGGATCCATAAATGGCGGTTGATGATGCATCTTTCAGTACCGAAATGCTTTCTACATCTTCCGGGTTCAGGTTAAACATCGGTTGTTCTACTCCATCTACTATAATAAGCGGGGCGCTATTATCGTTGTTACCTGAGAACGAAGTAATACCACGAACCCTTATCGTAGCCGCAGAAGTACCGGGTGCTCCGCCCCTGTCTAAAACGGTGAGTCCGGGTGCTTGCCCCTGCAACGCCTGTTGCAAATTTGAGACCGGTCGTCTGACGAGGTCTTCACTTTTTATCTGGGAGACGGCGCTGGTGGTGCTTACTTTCTTTTGAACGCCATACCCGACCACTACGATGTCTTTTTCTTCTGTAACGTCTACTTCCAGATTAATATCCAGGCTGTGGGTGAGTCCAACTTTTATTGTTTGTGTTTTGTACCCTACCATTGAAAATTCCAACTCATCCCCCTGGTCGGCTTCAATAGAAAACCGACCGATATTATTGGTACTAGTGCCTTTTGATGTACCCTTCACGACAACGGAAACTCCAGCAACCGGGTTGCCACTTTCGTCCTTTACCTGTCCCGTAATTTCTGCAAAAGTCTGGAGTTTCTCCGGCGTTACGGACAAAGGCTTCTCCTGTATTACCACTGTTTTTTCAACAATGGAGTAGGTGACAGGCAGATTCCTGAAACAAATATCCAATACTTGTTGAACAGGCATATCTTTTACATCAATATCTATTTTGCCTGCCTGGCTTAGTAGTGTATTCTTGTAAAAAAATTGGAACCCTGATTGACGGTTTATTTTCTTTAAGAGCGTTTGAAGTGTTATGTTTTTCTCCGAAAGCGTTATCGTTTGAGAATGTCCTTTTGCACTTACCTGCAGACACGCTACTAACAGACAAATGGAAATTAGTTTCATAATGCACATAGCTTTGGGGCTTGCATTCCATGTAACTCGCTGAAAGCAAGCAGTCATTAAATTCATACCTTTGTTTTGTTTGGTTTAAAAATGAACAATACGTCGCTGTTTGTTTTATTGATTGATCCAAATCACCCGCAGGAAGTGCTACCAACACTTCCTGCTTATTAGGATGCATCAATTCTTTATTGTATAACAATTATTTTTCTTCCATCAATTGTAAATTTCACACCTCCCGCCTCCATTATTTTTAGCACTTGTTCCAACCTGCTGGAGCGGTCAACAATACCGGAAAAGAGTTCTTTACTAATTGCTCCTTTGTAAATCACTTCTACATTATACCACCTGCCGATCTGTCGCATAATACCTTGTATATCTTCACTATCAAAAAGGAACATGCCATACTTCCAGGCCACTATTTTATCTGTATCAATATCCTTTTCAATCGAGATCCCTTTGTGAGAGAAACGTCCCTGCTGACCCGGTTTTAGCGTCTTGCTGTCACTACCTTTGATACATTTAACAGCGCCTTCCAATAGTGTTGTTCTGGTTTCTATTTCATCGTCATAAGCATTTACATTGAAATGTGTGCCCAGTACATGAACCTCTCCTATATTTACACCCGATGACGACGCGATTTTTACGACAAAGGGAACTTTTGTTTGATTGTGTAAGACAGCTGCCACTTCGAAATAAACTTCTCCGGTGACTTCTACCTGGCGTTCGGTTTCTGCAAAAGCTGTTGGGAATGAAATAGACGATGCAGCATTAAGCCACACAATCGTACCGTCTGGAAGCGTCACCTGGTATTGACCTCCCCGGGGAGTGCTTATTTTGTTAATAGAGACGTTCCCCTTTTTGTTAGCCGTACCAGTATACGCCAGCTTTCCGCTTTCCAGCTTTATAACCTTTGTATTTCCCTGATTGCCTATTACACCATCAGCTGCACTATCCAGTACAACATAACTTCCATCGGAAAGTGTAAGAATAGCGTTGTTTCCGCCTGGTTTTATTTGTAGAGAGTCCTGCCTGATCTTCGACGGTGTATGTTCTGCCAGGCGCTTAATTTGATTTGGGCGGAAAATCCATACGCTAACCGAAACAATTAAAATTGCTGAAGCCGCAACTGCCCACCAAAGTTGTTTTCTATTTGTTATTTTCTGCACACTTACATCGTTCCCTGTAATGTCTTCGATGCGTGCAAAAAATCGTTTAGTGGCTAAGTTTATATCGTATTTCTCCAGATTCAACAAGTCTTTTTCCACTTCCTCTTTCCTTTTCTCAAATAGCTTCCTGTTTGCTTCGCTCTTGTTTATCCATGTATTCAAATATTTTTTCTCTGTTTCAGTAAGTTCGTCCGACCAGCTTTTCTTGATTAATTCGGATACGTATAACAAATCGTCCATCGCATCTTATTTGATATACGATAAACACCGCAACTATTAACTTGTACTATTAAAAATGATTCTTTTTTAATAAAAATCCTGTAAACTGAGAAAAAATGTGACTGCGGACCCCTGAAGGCGGGGTTTGATGAGTTTTCTAAGAATTGACACCGCCGATGCTTTCTGGTTTCTCACGGTTTGGTTTGAGAGGTTCAAGTTTTCAGCAATTTCCTCGTTGCTCATTCTTTTGAAATATGCGAGGTAAAAAACTTCTTTCATTCTTGGAGAAAGCAACTCCATTTCTTTTCGTATTTCTGCCAGCAACTCCGCGTAAATAATCTCGTTCTCAATGGCATCGCTCGTATTGAGGTAAATATCGGCAAATCTTTCGTGTCTTTCTTTTTCGCGTCGTTTACTTCTTAAAATATTTAAACAACGATTGCGCACAGCGGTGTACAGGTATTTTTTTAGCTGGTTTGCATGTGAAAAATCTACGCGTTGCTGCCAGAGGTTTACGAAAGCATCGGTTACAACGTCTTCTGCTTCCGCCTCTTGGTTTAATAGCCTCTCCGCAAAGCGGCACAATACAGGGTAATAAATGCGTATTATATATTGCCAGGCTTTGGTGTCGTCTTTCTTAAGACCTTCTATGTAGTTATTTTCATTGTAGGTATCCGCCATGGAGGTTATATTAATCGTTTAGTAAAATGGTACGGATAAATCCTTTATGCTGCATATATGACATGGCTTACGTGGAAATGCTTTTGCACCTGCATTGGATTTTTCTTTCTATTGTTCATAAAACTTTCTACATTATTTCTCATCTGTTGCTTGTTAATGGGTCAATTCTTCCCAATTACATTTGTTTTTACGTCCCCGTTCAACTATTTCGGAGCTGAATGCACAGGAATAGAAATGCTCTTATCCTTGCCTTATTTTTTTCAACTATTGCTTCAGCTTTTTCGTTCTATGTGCCGGGTATCCATCTGTTATAAAAAATATTTTATCATCCGCTTCAAAAAGCACCTAAACACACCACTATTAAAACTGCCGTCAACAACTATAAACCGTAAATGACCTTTGTTGCTTATCGCCGAAACCCGGTTTAACGAATATCCTAACTCCTTATAAACCGAAGTGTACTGTTCTTCTCTTCAGGTGTAAATGTTTGTCTTGTTTTTCTAGTACCAAGTAAATTTACTGGGATTAAATTGTTTTACAATTTTAGTCCGGCCTTTTACGGTGCTAAGACATGAGAAACGCTGCCCTGTTGATTTTACATAAGGATTTCCTCTTTCGGGGCATAGCTTCTGCCCGCTTGGTCGCTTCTCCTACCTGTTTCATCTCCAAAATATATTACAGCCTTTTCCTTGACTGCTCTTTTTTATGCCGGAAAATTCCTGCTTTAAACCTGTTCGGGTTTTTGTTCAAAGGCTTTGCTAATTAGCCTTTGAGAAGTATCACCCCATGTTTTCAAATAACGCCCTGCCTGCCACCAGCTTAATTGTATACTATAACGAGTTGTTATTAATTGCTGAACAGTCTCTATTGTCTGCAAACCAAAAGGTATAACAATCATCCTGTCTAAAATGAAAGATGCCGGGAGTAAATCCACGGCACCTTTCAAAATTTAGTGTAGATTACCATCCGGGATTTTGTTCCGGTGTGGTACTTCAACAGCATAATAGCCGGTATAGCTAATTTGCATTTTGCCGCTCGGTGGTCATCAATACAACTCGCAAATGCAGAACAATCCTTTGAGCAGCAAACCTATTTTTATTGAGATAACAGTTCCATACCGGAAATCGCAAATGTATTTTGGCTTTCGCCTTTTGGCGTACTCACTATGAAAATACTTTGCGGTTTAGCGTCTGTTATAGTATTAAACCTGATACGAACGGATGCACTGTTTTTGCCTGAAATTGGTTGCATTGCAGCTTCTCCCAGTTTGGTGCCATCTGCTGATCCCAGGCGTATCTCAAATACCGTTCCCGCTGCTGGTGGCTTTTGAACATCCTGCCAGCCAAATGTCAACTCAATACCATTCACCGTTTGTAAATCCAGGCTGTCCAACGCAAACCATCCTTTCTTGTTCGGAACCAGCAATAGCCGTTTGCCGCCAAAATTTACTGATTGATACGCTTCCAGATTAGTGGCATTGCGTAATCCCAGTTTGCTGCTAGACAGAACAGTAGCCGCGCCGGCACTCAAGGTCTTGATATTGGCCCCACCCTTATCAGTATAGGCGGCAGAAATATATAATGCCTCATTATCTTTTACTGTTTTTAAAGGAATACTACCCTGCGCCGGAAGAGACTTTTTGGCATCCCCCGCCAGCGACAAGGTCCATTGAACAATTTGTCGTGCGTCGTTCTGGGACAGGTTAGGATGGGCAGCCATTGCTACTTCACCCCAAACACCACTTCCGCCTTTAATAATCTTATCAATCAGGTAACTAATTGCATTGGTTTCCTTATGATATTTTTTAGCAATGTCCTTAAAAGAAGGTCCGATTGATTTCTCGTCCACTTTGTGACAAGTTTTACAATCCAGTGTCAACATAATGGCTTTGCCATTGCTGGCGGCCAATGTTTGCTGATGTCCCTGAGGAATAGAGGCTTTGTCCGCTCCTTCCAGAAAATCCGCCGATACATACAGGTTTTCCGGATCAATGGTGGTGCCGTCCTCTTTATCACTTACAGACACTTCATATGCTACCGACTTGCCGGGGAAATAGAAAGACTGATTTCCTTTAACGGCAATATTTACGACAGGGGCTGTGTTGCCGGCATATACTTGTGCCGTATTACTTTTGGCTGCAGCACCCTTGCTATCTTTTACTTCCACTGCAATATTATAGTCGCCTGCTTTGTCGAATACAAATTCTACTTCAGGTTCTTTTGTTTCTTTCGTTTGTCCATCGCCGGCAGACCAGGTAAACGTTAGCGCATCCTTTTCGGGATCAGCAGCTGTAACCGATGCCTTTACCGTAAGCGGCAAGGCTCCGGAAGTAGTACTCACGCTGATCTCGCCTACTTTCGGTGGACGGTTTCCCCCATTGTAGTCAATACGGGAAAGTCCGGCATTGTCATTTTTGGCGAACCAGCCGCTTCCATATTCCAATATGTACAAACGTCCATCTGGTCCCATTTCCATGTCGATGGCATTATTGAATTTTGTACTGCCCATAAAAGGTTCCATTCGTTCAAAATCTCCTTCAGGCGACATTGTCACCACTTTTACCCAGCCACGTATCCACTCGTATATGAACAATTTATTGTTATAGTAGTCGGGTAGTCGGGTCTCTTTAGGATACTTGTCTGCATAATAAACAGGTCCTGCCATCGCATTTCTCCCGCCACTACCCACTTGTGGAAAATCCTGGTACTCTCCATATGGATACCAAATAAACGGTGGTGCTACTGCAGGCAACTCTGCAAGTCCTGTATTATTGCGGGAATTGTTGATTGGCTTTTGGGGATCAAAAGCTTCTCCCGAAACGCCGGTGTTATAATCGTATGCCCTATAGGGAAAGTTGCCGCCAACAAATAAAGGCCAGCCAAAGAAACCAGCTTTGCGGGCCTGATTCACTTCATCATAGCCCCGGGATCCGCGGGTGGCAAAACTATCCGCGTTAGCATCCGGACCGACCTCTCCCCAATAGAGATAACTGTTTTTCTGATCGACGGCGATACGGTAGGGGTTTCTGTTACCCATTACATAAATCTCTGGTTTTGTCTTATCCGTGCCTTTAGGGAAAAGATTGCCTTCGGGGGTGTCGTAGGTACCATCTTCGTTTACTTTTATCCGTAATATCTTTCCGCGCAGATCGTTGGTGTTACCGGAAGACCTTCTGGCATCATACTGTTCAAATCCCGGACGATCATCCAGCGGCGCAAATCCTTTATTGGTATATACCTGGTCGGGTTGGTTGAAAGGCGTAGCATTGTCTCCTGTAGATACATATAGCAAGCCATCTGGTCCAAAAGCAATAGAACCTCCGGTATGGCAACAGATTTCTCTTTGTTCGTAGAATTGGAGAATCACCTGCTCTGTTTTATTGTCTATAGTGTCATTTTCAAATTTGAATCGGGACAATCGATTTACAGAGGTATCAAAAGGGCTATAAAAGACATAGACCCACTTGTTTTTATCAAAATCAGGATCCTTGGCAATTCCCAGTAATCCTTCTTCTGAGTTAGCTTTTGCATAAGCAGTTTTAGAATATACGTTTAGAAAACCAACCTGCTTTAGGTCGCCGGTGGCATTGCTATACCGCATAATTTCACCTCTGCGTTGAGATATCAATATGTCGAAGTTGGGAAGGATTGTCATTTCGGTAGGCTCAAAAAGCTCACCACTCACCAAAGGAGTTTTAGTGAACCGATCTTCATCCGGCGGGTATTGAGCACTAGCCTTCGCGTAGTTTAGTTTTTTATTGTCACCTATTGCATACTCTATACCACCCAATATGTGTTGCAAAAGCAAGGGCTCCTCAAAGGATTCGTCAGTGTGTCCAAACTCCGTGTAAAAAGCACGTCCACCATCATAATCGTGGTACCACGCCATGGGATGATAGTCTCCCAGTTTCCCGCCTTCATAACTTTTTTCATCAATGGTGATCAGGACATTCACTTTATCATTCAGTTTTTTAAAGTCATACCATTCATCAGTTCTTACCCACTCGTCCGGCAAATGTTTGGTAGAGGCATGTGATTTGTCTTTCACAATCAGCTTAGCCTCCTGTGTTCTTGGATGGCTTAAAAACTGTCCACCTACAAGACGGGTATACCACCGCCAGTCGTATTCTGCATCAGTTGCAGCGTGAATACCTACATAACCACCACCGGCCTGGATGTATCGTTCAAATGAGATACGTTGTGGTGTATTCAGTAATGGACCTGTTGTGTTCAGGAAAATTACGGTAGCATATTTTTGTAAACTGTCTTCGTTGAAATAGGCTGCGTTGGTAGTAGTATCAACGTCAAAGCCATTTTCTGCCCCTAGTTTTTGTAGTGCGGCTACTCCTTTAGGGATAGACTGATGATAAAAACCGGAAGTTTTACTAAATATCAACACCCTGGGTTTACCACTGCGCTGATTGCAACCGGCAAAAATAAAAATGCTAATAATCGCTAGTAAAAGAAGAGATTCTTTTTTCATTGTGGAAATGTTGTCTGAAGAATAAACTAAAGGGGATAAATATAAGTTCATTTCTTTAATTATTGGTTAACGAAGGTGAAAAACATAGGTTTGCTGCAGCTTAAATACATAAAGCAGTGCGAGTAACTCTAACTATTATAAAATATCGCGTTACGTATATTTTGCCGGCGTTGTTTGCAATGGCTTTATTCAGACTGCCGTTGTTTTTTAATACCCGCATTTCATTTTGGAAGCTCCTGGGAAGCGGCAAGGGTGGCGGCTTCCGAAAAAAGCCAGACTGGCAGCAATGGGCTATATTGGCGGTGCATCGCCAACCTCCATCTACATTGATGCCGGGCGAATTATATGGATCGTTCGTTCACCGCTGGCTGAAGTACTGGCGTTGCTCTTGCCGAACGTTGCTGCTGGAACCGATAGAAGGGCATGGCTCCTGGGATGGTAAAGCCGCTTTCGGCACTTTGGGTAGCGATAAGTTTCGATCGGGGGAGAGAATAGCTGTGCTTACCAGGGCTACTATCCAGCTCAGTAAATTAAAACAGTTCTGGAAACAGGTGCCTGCCTTAAATAAACAGATGAAAAATGCTACAGGATTGATGGAGTCACTAAGTATGGGAGAACTTCCCCTTATCAAACAGGCGACATTTAGTGTGTGGGAAAACATGGATCAGATGAAACTATTCGCCTATAACATGCAACAGCATGTGGAGGTGGTAAAGAAAACCCGAAATGAAAACTGGTACAGGGAACAAATGTTTGTTCGGTTTAGAATATTGGATGACAGTGGTTGGTGTTCGCCCACTCAGGTCCAGCCAAACAAACCCCCAGAAAGCTGAATGTTAACGAAAATGCCGTCTTCTGTTTGCTTAACGGCCCAATGCTTCAGGTAGTAACCTTCTCCGGTTACATTTCTTCCGTTTTTCATACAGAACTTATAGCGATGAAGTGGACAAACTACATTTCCCAGGGCGTCTATATAACCATCTGCCATTGTACCTCCTGCATGCGGGCAGCTAAACGCAAAGGCAAAGAGTTTATCTTTATATTGCCCGATACATATTTTTTTGCGCTCAATCGTTACAATAGCAATATGATTATCTCCAAAATTTAACTCATTAACGTGCAAAGCCACTTGTACCCAGTTATCTTTCTCAGGCATTTTGCTCTATTTAGTCAAATGTTTACACTCCTTTTCAATTTACCGTTCGAAGTACTTGGAACGGTAAACCTGTACAAAAATTTTTCTTTAAATAATACTAACCTTGCCGATCAAATAGTTCTTCGTATTTTAAAATAATCGCTTCTCTATCAAAGTCATTCATAAACGCCTCTTTTTTGGAAAGATTGAATGGCTTTTTTTCTACTATACTAGTTAGTATCTCCATAAAGGAACTTACAGTGGCATCCTCTATTTTAGGGATATTCATTCCTAACTGGTATTTTTTCATAATATCACTAACCTCAGCACTCTCAGGCGAAAAATTTAAAATGAATTTATCCAAAGCAACATACTCAAACAACTTTATAGGAATTGTGCGATAGTGAGATGGAACATCAGCCACTATTAGCCATAACAAATCAGCCTCTCTCATAATCTGCAACAGGTCTCTTCTGGGCACCTTCCCTAAAAAAGAAACTTTTGAAAAAGATTGGGCAGTTGACATTTTCTCCTTTAATTCATTCTCTACCTCACCCGCTATAACAATTTTTACTTTGTCAGATAAAACAGGGTTTACTTTAGCAGCTCTGTCAATTAATTCAAGCAACGTTAAGGGAGATCTCAATCCTTTATAAAAACTTCCACTATAAAATATTGTGACTTCCGAGTTTTCGGAAACGGATTGAGTGTTCTCCAAACCTTCCAGTTCCTTTTTATCTACACCATTGTACACTAAAGACATTTTTTTAGTATGACTTGGGTATGCTTTGCTATACAACTCCTTCATGCTTTCCGATACAAAGGTCAGAGAGTCAGCATTTTTGATAACTTCTCTTTCCAGCCTTCTACTGATAGTACTTTTCCAGGATTCCTCGCCCTCTGAGCCGGTAAAAAAGAAATCTCTGATATCGGCGATCCATTTAATTTTTCTATTTCTTTTAAAAATATAGCTGGCGATGATGTGATTGGAGAACAAAGGTGAGGTGGAAAATAGTATATCAGTATTCTTAACCAGTTCGGGATTTTTTCGCAAAAAGCCGATGACCTTCGGAACCCAAAAAATTGCTTTATCTGGTATTACAAAAGTAGCGGCTAATCCAAGTATTTTCCCTTTTATTTTGGCTACAATTGTTTTTTGTTGGACTGCTTTATTTTCTTGCCTGATATTCTTTATCTGATTGCCCATTAAAGATGGAATATCAATAACTTGGACTCCATCAAGTAGGATATCCATATTCTTATCCGATCCTAATGGACTATCTCCGCTCAAACATGTAATAACCTTGATATTATACTTTTCTTTGTTTAAATATTTGGCTAAAGCAAATGGTCTTTGAGCAGCTGGAACATTTGATGGGGGATAGGAATATGATACTATTAAAACATTTTTTTTAACCATTGCAGTTAATTGAGGAAATAGACAATAAGGATACCTAAAATTAACAATACAATTTTATAATTGGTAAAAATTCGAACAAGAAAAACTTTTAACAGGTTTTCGTGATTTAGTTGTAGGCACTGTATTAAAATGGTTGAAAATAATGTTCCGAATACAATTCCGTTGATTCCTATGAAATGATATAGAAAGATGGATATAATGAAATTGAAAGCTAGCATTAAACCACTATACAGAGTGATATATTTTGTTTGTCCGGATGCAGTAATTATGGCTCCATAATAATTATTTCTAAACAAGGCAACCAGAAGGTAGGTTTTGAAAAGAATAACTGATTCCTTGTATACATCACTATAGATAAAAAACAAAATCTCTTCCGCAAAAAACATCATCACCAAAATCAATGGATAGGTAAAGTAAGAAACTTTAATTGTTGTATCCATCCATATTTTCTTCGCGTCTTCTTTTCGATCTGCATTTACGAGCCTAACAAGTTGAGGATAAATTTTCTGAGAGAATGCAGCACTCAACATTGCGAAAATGGGAATTTCAAGCGCTCCGACAGAAAAAATCGCAAATGTTTCTGTATCCTCAAAGTATGTAACAATTAACTTATCCATATTGAGGGTGGCTACCCCAATGAAAGTGGCGAGATATAGCGGAACTCCTTGTTTTAAAACCTTTTTCAAGTATGCTTTGGAAGGCAAAGTAAGTTTGATGGGGAATTTTCCGCTTTTGATTAAAAATGGTAGCGGAATTAAAAAAAGGGAAGTATAAAAGATAATTCCCAACCATAAGTAGAATGATTTTAGTTGTTGAAAATTATACCAGTAAGCTAACAGTCCAATAAATGTAAATGCAAAAGCTGCTATAGTAATATAGGTATGCTGCTGTATTTTTTGTCTATCAATATAAGCATAGCGTAGCGTCTTGTTAAGAACGAAGGCAAAATAGGTTAGGGGAAGTAATAGACTTATTAGGTAAAAATTCTCTAAAGAATAGAGTTGTAGCACATGCCCCAAATTAGCAAGGGCAAGTAATATAAAAAGAGAGAAAGCAATAACAGATAGTGCAGAGTATGTATTTACAAATGCGTATTTGAATTTACCTTCTTTGGCAATAAAATACTTGTAGCCTTCTGGTATTCCAAATGAAAAAACCGGAATGATCATTCCGGCTACAAACATCAGTTTTTTCCATACTCCAAATTCTGCTACAGACAGCCCTTTTGAGTAAAAAAAATCAATGGTAACAACAAATACAGCTACCAGGCTTTGGGTAAAAGCAAGCAACAGGCTCTGATACGAACCACTGTTTTTGATTTTAAAATATATGTTTGCTATCTTTTTGTAAGACAGGGCTTTTTTAAGCATCTTATATTATAAGTTCTTCACCCCACAAAAATCCAGGACTACCTGACTTTCATTAAATGTTAGGTTCTTAAACTCTTTGTGGGCTACCAATATCGCTATAATATCGGCATTTTCAACAGCTTCCTTGTAATTTGTAAGTTTAAAAACTTTATGACTATCTATATTAGGTTCGACTATAAAATATTCTTCGTCGTTGGCATCCTGCAACACACGTTGGACGATGTACTTTGCCGGAGACTCTCGTAAATCATCGATATTGGGCTTAAACGCTAATCCCATTAATGCAATTTTGGGATCGCGATTATGCTTCAACCTATATTCTTTGCGAGTTTCTTTTATCTTCTCCGCACACCAGAAAGATTTATGATTATTAATTTCTCTCGCTTTGCCAATAATGCGGGACTCCATCGGAAATTCAGCTACAATAAAATATGGATCAACTGCGATGCAATGCCCTCCTACACCACAGCCTGGTTGTAAGATGTTTACACGCGGATGCTTGTTTGCTAAACGAATAAGTTCCCACACATTGATTCCTGCTTTATCACAAATCAATGAAAGTTCATTGGCAAAAGCTATTTGTACATCGCGGGAGGAGTTTTCTGTCAATTTACACATTTCGGCCGTACGGGCATTGGTTGCGTGTAATTCTCCCTTTACGAATTGACTATAAAAAGCCATCGCTTTCTGTGTAGACTCATCATTTACTCCGCCAATTACACGATCGTTGTGGACCAACTCATACATAACGTTACCCGGCAACACACGTTCAGGGCAATAGGCTACAAATATTTTCCCCTTTAGTTCCGGTCGTTTAGAGAAAATTAAGTCTTCCATTTTCTCTGTGGTTCCTACAGGCGATGTCGATTCAATAATATACAAGTCACCTTCTTTCAATAGTGGAATAATCCCTTCTGTCGCAGCTTGCACAAAAGAAATATCAGGCTCATGATTTTCTTTGAAAGGTGTTGGAACGACTATCAGATAAGTATTGGCTTTAACAGGGCGGGTATCTGCTTTTAAGTAACCTTCTTTTACGGCTTTTGCAACTGCCTCTCCCAAATCTGGTTCTACAATATGAATTTTGCCAGCATTGATCGTATCCACCACATGTTTTGAAATGTCTACGCCGTGAACAGAGATTTGATTATTGGCAATTAATGCGGAAGTTGGGAGTCCAATATATCCAAGTCCTACAGTTACAACCTGTGTATTCATAACTAATCTGAATTTTTATCAACCGAATTTCGGAAATTTGATATTCTATTTTTTTAAACTATTAATAAACTGCACAATTCTTTCACAGGCCTTCCCATCCCCATATGGATTGTGTAAGCCACTCATTTTTTGATATAACTCCTTGTTTTTTAATAGACTAATTGATTCGCTAACTATTTTGTCTTTATTAGTACCTACCAAAATAACAGTTCCTGCTGATACAGCCTCTGGTCGTTCAGTAGTGTCTCGCATCACCAGAACTGGTTTTCCTAAACTGGGAGCTTCTTCCTGCACCCCCCCGGAATCGGTAATTATGAGATAGGATTGTTTCATCAACCATACAAAAGCAGGGTATGCCAAGGGGTCAATCAGTTTAATATTGTCCACCTCCGAAAGAATTTCATAAACAGGACCTTTTACATTTGGATTCAAATGCACAGGATAAATAATTTGTACACCCTCATTTTCTGTTGCTATTTCTTTTAAAGCCTGACAGATATTGATAAAGCCTTGCCCATGGTTTTCTCTCCGATGTCCAGTTACAAGTACCAGTTTTTTTGAGGTATCAACAATAGATCGTAAAACATCTATTTCGTTATTCTGAATTGACGTCACCCTCTCGGAGCTGTCCAACAAGGCGTCAATAACTGTATTTCCTGTAACCAAAATATTGCTTTCATCAATGTTTTCTTTGAGTAAATTCTCCTTTGAAACTTGTGTTGGGGCAAAATGATAGTCAGTAATTCTACCCGTAACCTGGCGGTTAATTTCTTCTGGAAACGGAGAAAGTTTGTTGTGTGTTCTGAGTCCTGCCTCAACATGGCAAACTTTTGCTCCTGAGTAAAATGAAGCTATGCTTGCAGCCATTGTTGTTGTTGTGTCTCCATGCACATATACAAAATCCGGTTTATACTCCTCTAATACGGGCTTCATTCCTGTAATAATATCAGCCGTTAGAGAGTATAAACTCTGATTAGGCCTCATCAAATTTAAATCGTAGTCAGGAACAATCTGAAAAAATGCCAAAACCTGATCAAGCATTTGCCGATGTTGAGCCGTAACACAAACTTTTATTTCTAAGTTGTCGTGCTTTTGGAATTCCTTTACCAAAGGAGCCATCTTTATCGCTTCGGGTCTTGTTCCAAAAATAATTAAGTGCTTTGTTTTCATTTTCTTGTTCTCCATTGATTCTTTAAAGTTGCAAAACCAATTTTGGCATCTGCTATCCCGAAAAGAACTCACTTGAACACGTTTTTTTCGATTCGTATAAATTTATGATTGTGAGGTACACATTTTTAGATAAACGCCTACAAGTTAGTATTTCTTTTGTTTAGTAATTGTTATTGATGATTGGTAAATAGTGCTATGAACACGAATCAAACCACCAATTTCCGAATCAGTACTACCTGCCCCAGGTGATAGTACGCATGTTCGATAATGCCCTCGAAGTTTCGGATATAGGTACTGTATTTTTCTTCTACAAATACCTGGTCAAACATTTCGTCGGGTATAGTTTCTACCTTGTCAGCGAACAATGTAGCACTGCGTGTAAAGGTGGTAACCAGTTGCAACCAGTCAGCTTCGGTTTTAATTTCCGGGAGATCAAAACTGTATTGGTCCCTGATTTCTAATGGACCACCATTCAGAACATGTAGTACACCTTCCAGGTAATAGTTGATGTGGAAGGTAAGCTTGGCAATAGTATTCAGATCTCCAAATTGCAGGGTTGCCTGTTGCCAGGTAACACTGTCTATCTGTTCTTTAAAGTTGGTGTTGGCAATCCATTTACCATTTAATAATACTTCCCGAAGCCTGTTGGCGATAAATATGTTTCTCGTATTCATTTTAAAATATTCAATCATATTCGGGAAGGAAATGTCCTTCTCCGAAAACAATTTTCTTTTTCCAGCTAACAGTGTTCGCTCTGATTGGACCTGGGCTTGACAAAATTTTGGGCCTGTAAGTCCTGTAGGAGCTATTGGGTTTTAAAGTTCCATTTGTCCATGAAAAAAATATCACGTATACTCACAGATCAAATGTAGCGTTTAAAAAATTCATAAATTATTACCTTTTGTAGTCATAATATTTACTGCAGTGTAACTGTTTCCTTAATAATTTTGTGTAAAGCGAACCGATAAGGCTGCACAGTAACAATATTATTGGAAAACACGACTGGATTATATATGGTGTATTAGTGATATGTGTCGGGTCAAGTGTCTGGATTTTAGAAAGATGCTGTCGATCATATATGATCAGCGGAAGGCTCAGTCCTAATCTGCTATTGCCTAACCTAACGAAGGAATTGGATTGCTAAAATTATTCCGGTTACACCCTATGATAGTATCGGATTAATGATCGAAAGAATATCAAACGAATGGAAGATCGAAGTATGCAAAATAGATATACTGTTAATCTTGAAATAGCTTTTAGTTCTGATGTTGAGTTGAATAAGTTGTACCCCGAGCCTATACAGAAACTTTCGCGTAGGCACTGGACTCCGCTGTTGATTGCAAAAGAGTCAGCACAATTTTTGACGGCCAATGAGTCTGTGACAATTCTGGATATCGGCAGTGGAGTAGGGAAGTTTTGTTTGACGGGTGGATATTTTCATCCGCTATCGCATTTTGTAGGGGTTGAGCAAAGGGAGCAGTTGGTGCAACTGGCTACAGCAACCCAAACTATGATTGGCCTTGATAATGTCAATTTCCTCAACAGTAATTTCACACAATTAGATTTTCGGGATTACGACCATTTTTATTTTTATAATTCGTTCTACGAAAACCTTGCCGGTACTGATAAGATAGACGAAAACGTAGACTATTCGGCTGAATTATATAATTACTACACCCGCTACCTTTTTAAGCAATTGGATATGAAACCTGCGGGTACCCGGCTGGTAACCTATCATAGCCTGGAAGATGAAGTGCCACCAAGCTATCACGTTGTCAATTCCAGTAAACATGAGACATTAAAATTCTGGATCAAAATATGATGTTCAGACCTGTACTATTTGATACGCTTAAAAACTATACCCGGCAGCAATTTCTAAAAGATGTATTAGCCGGTATTATTGTAGGTATTGTGGCGCTACCGCTCGCCATAGCTTTTGGTATTGCTTCGGGAGTATCTCCCGAAAAGGGGTTGTATACAGCCGTCATAGCTGGTTTTATTATTTCGGCCATGGGTGGGTCTACTGTGCAAATTGGTGGGCCCACAGGAGCTTTCATCGTTATTGTATATGGGATAGTACAACAGTATGGCATAAACGGTTTAATTATTGCTACTTTTATGGCTGGTGTCATATTGATAGTAATGGGAGTTGCGAGATTAGGCTCTGTTATCAAATATATTCCCTACCCTCTTATCATTGGCTTTACCAGTGGCATTGCATTGATCATCTTTTCCCTTCAGGTAAAAGACTTCCTGGGACTGGAAATGACGATGCCGGGCGGTTTCTTTGACAAATGGGTGGAGTATTTCAAGCACTTGCCAACAGCGAATGTTTATGCTGTATTGCTTGCTACTGTCACCATACTTGTTGTACTAACATGGGGGCGCATCAGCAGAAAAATTCCCGGATCACTGGTAGCAATAATCGTTACTACAGTGGTTACGCATATTTTTCACTTACCCGTTGAAACAATAGGCAGTCGGTTTGGGGAAATTTCATCGAGTATCCCCACCCCTGTCTTTCCTGAGTTGAACTTCGATACTATAACACATCTCATACAACCCGCTTTTACCATTGCTTTACTATGCGGCATAGAATCGCTTTTATCTGCGGTAGTAGCAGATGGTATGACTGGTGACACACATAAGTCAAACATCGAATTAATAGGACAGGGAACGGCCAATATCTTTTCGGCTATTTTTGGTGGAATACCAGCTACCGGAGCTATTGCCCGCACCGCTACGAATGTGAAAAACGGTGGTCGTACACCTGTAGCAGGAATGGTACATGCTGTTGGGTTGTTACTGATCGTTCTGTTTGTGGGCAAATGGGCTGCGCTTATCCCGATGGCAACGTTGGCAGGTATCCTGGTGGTTGTAGCGTATAATATGAGCGAATGGCAACATTTTGTTAGCATGTTGAAAGGCCCTAAAAGTGATGTTGCCGTGTTACTAATTACATTCATCCTAACGGTATTAGTTGATATTACCGTTGCTATAGAAATTGGAATGGTCATTGCCGTTCTTTTGTTTTTGAGACAAATGATACAATCTACCCAGGTGAGTCGATTGAAGAGAAAAAAAGGAGTCGAAAAAGAAAGCAATGATGTCGTACCGGAAAATGTTGAAGTGTTGGAGGTTACCGGGCCATTGTTTTTTGGTGCTGCTTACAAATTTAAAGACGCTATTAAATTCCTGCAGCATCCACCGGAATATCTGATTATTCGTATGCTGCATGTACCGGTTATCGATGCTACCGGTATCAAAGCCATCGAAGATGTGTACAGAGATACACAGAAGAGAGGCACCAAACTACTGTTGAGTGAAGTACAAAATGCACAGGTTATGCGGGAATTAAAAGATGCCCGATTGCTGTTTGCTATCGGCAAAGCCAACGTAACCGATAGTTTTGAAAAAGCATTAAAAAGATGTAAAGTACTGATAGCGGAAAAAACTCAATAGACTCCGGCAGCCGATTGTTGTATAACACCATACAAACCGGGGACTCCGACTTCCGGCATAGACAGCTATGGTTCCTTTTATACAAACAATTCCTGTGGCCTTATAGGAACCACGGCTAACGCCATTCCATCAACGCAATATTCAGTACTTCTTCTACCCGGTGACGGGGTTTATAGAAAGAGGTCATGCCATGACCGGGAATCATAACATCAGTATCTATTTTTGAAAACTTACGCAGCGACTCGATATATAATTGTTTATTAAAATCTATAGAGCCATTCCAACCAAAATTCCCGACCATCAGTGTACCAATTACGTCGCCGCTGAACACCACTTTTTTCCCGTCCCAATCCAAGAAATAGGCAGTACACCCCATACTGTGGCCTGGTAAATGCATAACGCTAAATGTAATACCAAGCAGGGTAATTGTTTTGCCATCCTCTACTAATTGGTCTACTTCTACTGGTTGAAATATTTTATGATAAAGATATCCGCAGCAACGTTCGTCACCACAAGCCACTGCCGCAGCCGTTTCTCCAATTGCTATCAGCTTCACACCACTCTTCTTGAGAATATGGGCTCCACCGGCGTGATCGAGGTGGGGGTGAGTAAGAACGAGATACCGGATATCATCAGGCGAAAGTCCCCAATATCGCATATTGTCAAATATCTGGTTCATCGTATCGCCACAACCGCAATCTATCATCACTAGCCCCTGTTCTGTCTTTATGATATAGGAATTGGCATCATTCCATATAGCACCGGGCTGATCGAAAGTGATACCATTGATGTCGCCACCTACCTGATAAATATTTTTGAGTAACTGCATATTGATGGGAGAATAAAAGATGAGTAGGGTACCTGAAGTTTGGCACCCATTTTTGATATTTTAAAAGCACATATGGTTAACCGATATTGGCTTTATATTCTGCCAAATGCCTTACCGGAAAATTGCAGGAGTTGGCAATGAAACATTTTTTATTCGCCTCTTTATGCAAAGCGTCCAGTTGTGTCGCGTCCACTTCTCCGCTGATAGTGGCTACCGGATGTAATACTACTTCAGAAAAGGCACCGCTACCATCAGCATTTTCTGTCATCGTACCGGTTGCTTTATCTTCATAGCCGGTAACAATAATATCTGACACAGAACATAAATGCAGAAACCATAACATATGGCAGGAAGACAGGGAGGCTACCAATAGCTCTTCCGGGTTATACCTCGCACCATCTCCACGAAACTCAGGATCTGAAGAACCTTCTATGACAGGCTTATCCCCAACACGTATTGAATAGTCTCTTTTGTAGGAATTGTAAAAGCTGGTTCCTGATCCAAGGTTTCCCTTCCAGGTCAACCGGGTTTCGTATGAATGTAACTTGCTCATATGGAAGCGTTTTTAATCTGAAAGTGGTTACTCAAAGATAAAAACAAAAAGGCGGGCTTTTGCTTATACCGTAAGAAATAAAGAGTGAAAATCACTTATTCAGAATCTTTCGGAGAAGTAGACTTAATATTCCAACAGCTTCTGCACGTAGTTATGTAGCCTGGATTTAGCCATAAAATTCTTCTCAAGTTCCGGATTAAATGGAATAGGAGTATCCAATGACGCACACCGCATAACAGGCGCATCCAACAAGCGGAAACAATGTTCTGATATCCACGCACTGATTTCAGCACCCACGCCGGCGGTGAGGGTATCTTCATGCAATACCAGCACTTTTCCTGTCCGACGAACAGCTGCTTCCAGTGCGTCATAGTCCAGCGGTAATAAAGAACGCAGGTCAAGAATATCGATTGACAAATCCAGGTGCTGTACAGCATATTCAAGCGCCCAATGTACCCCTGCCCCGTATGTGATAATAGAAATGTCCGTTCCTTCTTCCACCACTCTTGCCTTTCCTATAGGTACTTCATACATTTCTTCGGGAACCTGTCCGGAAATACTTCGGTAAAGCCCTTTATGCTCAAAAAACAGCACAGGATTAGGGTCGTTTACGGCCGCTATTAGTAGACCTTTGGCATCTGCCGCTGTAGAAGGATATACTACTTTCAACCCAGGTGTATGCATAAACCAGGCTTCGTTGCTCTGCGAATGAAAAGGCCCTGCACCCATACCGCCACCAGTAGGCATCCGAATAACCACATCTGCCTTTTGGCCCCAACGATAATGCATCTTTGCCAGGTTATTGACAATCTGGTTAAAGCCCATTGTTACAAAGTCGGCAAATTGCATTTCAATGATGCTTTTAAATCCTTCCAGGCTTAACCCCAGCCCGGCACCAATTACGGCGCTTTCACAAATCGGCGTATTGCGGATTTTGTCCCGTCCGAATTTATTAACCAGTCCCTCGGTTATTTTAAATGCACCACCGTATTCGGCTATATCCTGCCCCATCACTACCAGGTCTTCATGAAAAAGCAAGCTTTGGTATATGGCTTCGCTGATAGCGTCAATAAATCGTTTATCCTGCAGCTTAAATAGCGACGGATGTATATTATTAGTATCTGCGATTACCAGTACTTCCCTGTCATCTTTCACTGTTGTTAAATCAGCATATACGTCCTTTACCTCGTCGGCTGTTTTGGGCACTACTGTAGTGGTACTAAACCCCTTTTCTACCTCTGTATCGATGTATCGTTTACAATCTGTTTTGGCAGCTTCAATTTCTATAGTTGTCAACAGATTTTCTTTCAAAAGCCAATGTTCAAATGTTTTTACAGGATCTTTCTGATCCCAGATCTCAAAAAGCTCTTGCGGTACATACCTGGTTCCACTGGCTTCTTCGTGTCCACGCATCCGAAATGTAAGACATTCTACCAGGTAGGGTTTCTGCTGCTCAATACAATACTCCCGTACCCCTTTAATGGTGTCATATACTTCCAGGATATTGTTTCCATCTATCTGAACACTCTCCATACCGTATCCCTTAGCCTTATCTACCAGGTGTTCGCAATGGTATTGTTCGCTGGTAGGGGTACTTAGCGCATAGCCATTGTTTTCTATCAAAAATATTACCGGCAGGTTCCAAACGGCAGCAATATTTAATGCTTCATGAAAATCGCCTTCACTGGTGCCGCCCTCTCCGGTAAATACCAGGGAAACCTTCTTTTCATTTCTTAACTTGTAGGCCAGGGATACCCCATCTGCCACTGCCATTTGCGGACCCAGGTGCGATATCATACCACAGATATAATGCTCCCGGTCTCCAAAATGAAAGCTTCTCTCCCGGCCTTTACTATACCCTTCCATTGCCCCCTGCCATTGTGCCAACAACTTGTGCAAGGGAAGCCCCCGGGTGGTAAATACTCCCAGGTTTCGATGCATCGGAAATATCCACTCATTACGCTCCATGGCCATACAGGCACCAACGGCTATGGCCTCCTGGCCAATACCGCTAAACCATTTGCTGATACGTCCCTGGCGCAGCAACAGCAACATCTTTTCCTCAATCATCCTGGGAAGCAACAACGATTTGTATACATGCTCCAACTCGGACGTCAATAAGTCTTTTTGTGAGAAATGCATGTACAAACCTATTGGTTTTTTAAAATATGCAGTGTGATTAGACTGTTTATTTTGAGCGTTGATAACCAGAATTTTGAGTTAAGAACGTATTTCCCGGCTATCTTATGATAATAATTAGCCTTAATTATCCGATTTGCTGAAAAGTATTGCCGTAACAAATGAAAGCAGCAGGCTAAATAACAAGGCCCACCAAAAGCCATCGATTTGTATACCGCTGATAAATTTTGACGCCAGCAAAATTAATAAGGCATTAATTACAAATAAAAAGAGCCCGAATGTGATAACGGTAAGGGGAATAGTAAGTATTACCAGTATGGGACGGACTATAATATTAATAACAGCCAGTACCAGCGCGAAGAGCACTGCAGCACCATATCCATTGATATGTATTCCCTTTAAGATGTATGATAATCCAAATGCTACGGCACCAGTAACCAGAATGCGTATAATAAAGTTCATATGTGAATTTTTATAAAAGATACTACAAAATGCTGGTTTAATAAGTCAATAATTATTGGGTAATAGCGTTTTGTCATTGAAGTTTAACAGTTATTCACTTAAACCCGGGAAATATGTTTTTACCTTCACTTGCCAATTTTTATCGGAAAAACATGCGTACTGGCAGAAGCATAAAAAGAGTAGGGAAGATTATCATCTGCTCGCTGATTATTTTATTTGGATTATTTGTTGTTGGACTGCTGATTGCAGACAGGTATATTCAATTCCGGATGGACGATAAGGAGTACACTGACTTTTTCACAAGAAAGGGGCTACAGCCTACGCTATCATATTATGACAAAATGAACCGGAAGATAAGGTATGCTTCCGTGGGTTCTGATACTACGGCTACTATCTTTTTTATTCATGGTGCGCCCAGCTCGTTGAGTTATTATAGAGATTACATGAGCGATAGTATTCTGCTGGGGAAGGCCGCAATGTTTGCTGTTGACCGTGCGGGTTATGGATTTTCGGGACTCGGTAAACCGGAGGTTTCCATAGAAAAGCAGGTTCAGCTAATTACACCTATTCTCGATAGTCTAAACAAGGTACACCAACCTGTGGTGGTAGTGGCTGCATCATACGGTACTTCCATTGCCTGCAGGCTGGCTATGGACAGACCTGATTTAGTAGATGGGCTGGTACTGTTGGCTCCTTCTTTGGCACCCGGAGAGGAAAAAGTGTATTGGTTTACTCCGATTATAGAATCCCCCCTCTTGAACTGGGTTGTACCTCGTATGCTGCAAACCGCCAATGCGGAGAAAATTCATCATAAAGAGGAGTTGTCCAAAATGTTACCCTTCTGGAACAATATAACAGCACCCGTTATATATATGCAGGGCGATAAAGACAATTTGATTTACACCACCAATGCTGAATTTGCCCGCAAGCACCTCATCAACACCCCTTTTCTCGATATAGAAATGATTCCGAATCGTGGACACCTGATCGCTTTCTCCGAACGAGAATCCATCAAGAATAAAATTATTCAAATGATAGATCTTGCCAGAAGTAATAAAAAAGGTACACTGGCAATGCATGCCATGCATGAACCATTGACGGATTGATACCGTGCTAGTTTTCAAAACGCATGTACAAGTTTCAAATTACACTGCACGTTTGGTTTGCCATCCCCTTTAATCGAGTCCGAAAACGCCCTTATTCAGCAGTTGCAATGTTTTTGTTTTATACTCAGCAGGTACCAATACCGATACATTGTGTTTGCTACCGCCATAACTTACCATTCTTACCGGAATGTTTGACAATGCTGAAAAAAGGTTGCTCAATACATGTGGTGACTGAGCGATGTCATTACCAACAATAGAAACAATTGCCTGATCTTTATCCACCACTACCAGTCCAAAGGGTTCCAGCTCTTTCTGGATTTCTGCCAAATGCACATCGGTATCGATGGTCACCGACACAGCAACCTCTGAAGTGGTAACCATATCAATGGGTGTTTTGTATTTTTCAAAAACCTCAAATATTTTTCGCAGAAAACCATATGCCAGTAGCATCCGACTACTTTTTATCTTGATCGCAATAATGCCGTCTTTTGCAGCCACAGCTTTTACACCTACTGAACCGGCATCTTCCATAATAGTGGTGCCGGGCGCTTCCGGTTGCATGGTATTCAACAACTTAACCGGCACTTTTTCCTGTTGTGCCGGCCAAATACAAGTCGGGTGAAGAATTTTTGCACCGAAATATGCCAGTTCCGCAGCTTCATCAAAACTTAATTGTACAATAGGACGGGTGGTCTTTACTATCCGCGGATCATTATTATGCATCCCATCTATATCTGTCCATATTTCACATACCGATCCCTTTGCTGCTGCTGCAATCAGCGATGCGGTATAATCGCTACCACCCCGTTTCAAATTATCCACCTCGCCCCGGGCATTCCGGCATATATATCCCTGGGTAACAAACAGTTTAGTAGAAGCATGTTGCTGAAGCAAACGATTCAGTTTTACCCTGATGGCATCAAAATAGGGCTCGTCATTAGCATCTATTTGCATAAAATCGAGTGCCGGCAATAATACATGATCTACCCCCTGCTCCTCCAGGTAGGTACTGAAGAGTTTGGTACTCAATAACTCTCCCTGTGCCAGGATGTCTTTATTAAGTGCCTCGTTGAAAGAAATTTTCAATATAATATGCAGAAAATCAAAATGCTCGGCAACGATGGACTTCGCCTTTTCTAAGGTTGCCTCTTTTTTTAGTAGCTCACCAATAAAAGTGTGGTAATGCGTCTGTAGGGTATCTATTACTTTTTCAGCTTCCTGCTTATCCCCTTTAGCCAACGCATCACCAATAGAAACCAACGCATTAGTGGTGCCACTAAGCGCACTTAACACAACAATTTTGGATTCGTCGCCCTGGGTAATCAATTTTGCTACCTGCTGCATTCTTTCGGGCTTACCTACAGAGGTGCCACCAAATTTCATGATTTTCATGACCTTTTTATTTTTGCGGTGCAAAGATAACATGAAGAGACAAACGAATTTGGAAATATTCCTGCCTGCTGTCGTTGTTTTTGGACAAAAACACCGGTTAAAGGAAGCCCGGCGACGGAAATAAGCGTTTAGTCGAAATAAGTGTAGCTTATTTGTAAGGATAACGGTAAATACCTATTTTTGCCTTGGTTTTTCATAGGATATTGGATTTAAAACGGGGCGCATTTCTATGCAGCCCTTTTTTATATTATATACACCACCCGGTGTATAATACTATTCCGTTTATTATGTTTCTGCGTGTACAGGTTATTGATAGTAACAACTGGTAATTTATTTTCTCCTTAAAGCTAAATTGAATACAGACTCGTTTTATTAGCAGACTTAATGATAAAATGAATGGATACATATAAGAAGATATTTTTTTTTACACGGGAATGTCATTATACCAGCAGAGAAGAAAAAAAAATGTATTGGGTGGAGATTAATGATAAGAAGTGGGCATTTTTTTATAAAACAGGCCTGTTACGGGAATCGTTTTATTCAGAGAAATTGAACAACGTGGAAGATGAAACGCACACACGGCAATATCTTCAAATATTGCTGCGATCAATCATAATGGTACAGGATAACTAAAAATGTAAAGAGAAATAGTAGAAAAGGCAGGAATTTCCTGCCTTTTTTCATTGCAACTTTTTGCTGATTGTGGCAATATTTGGTTAAATATTCAACTATGTAATTTTTGTTACACGCCATAGCCAATAGAAACGCGAAATTTGTATAGATTTTAGTAACGACAATTTAAATTAAACAACCATGATAATTGATCAGATTTATACGGGCTGTTTGGCACAGGGGGCATATTACATACAAAGCGAAAACGAAGCCGTGGTGATAGACCCTTTGAGAGAAGTGGATCCCTACATAAAAAAAGCGGAGCGAAATGGTGCAAAAATAAAGTACGTTCTGGAAACTCATTTTCATGCCGATTTTGTCTCCGGGCATTTGGATTTGGCTAAGAAAACAGGAGCAACAATTGTATATGGACCCGAAGCAGCACCGGCATTTGATGCCTATATCGCCAAAGATGGGGAAGAACTAACAGTAGGAAAGATCGTCATACAGGTGATACATACTCCCGGACATACCCTGGAAAGTACCTGTTATCTTTTAAAAAATGATCAGGGCAAACCGGTGGCTCTTTTTAGTGGAGATACTCTTTTTATTGGGGATGTCGGCCGCCCGGATCTCGCTCAAAAAGTAAATGAAGAACTGGATCAGGATAAATTGGCCGGTATGTTATTCGATTCCCTGCGCAATAAAATCATGCCACTGCCTGGTGATATAATCGTGTATCCTGCACATGGAGCCGGTAGTGCCTGTGGTAAGAATATGAGTCGTGAGACAACGGATTCATTAGCCAACCAGTTGAATACAAACTATGCGCTAAGAGCAGATATGACGAAGGAGGAATTTATAAAAGAAGTTACCGATGGACTTTTGGAGCCACCTTCTTACTTTCCGTTGAATGTATTAATGAACATCAAGGGGTATGAGAGTATTGATAAAGTACTGGAACGTGGACAACAGGCACTTGATCCGGATGCATTTGAAACAGCCGCCAACGAAACCGGCGCTTTAATTCTGGATACAAGAGAGGCGCAGGTATTTGCAAAAGGGTTTGTTCCCAATTCCATTAATATCGGGATAGACGGCAGTTTTGCCCCTTGGGTAGGAGCGATGATACCGGACATTAAACAAGAGATATTATTGGTAACAGACGATGGCAGAGAGGAAGAAGTAATTACCCGATTGGCAAGGGTAGGATACGATCATACCATTGGCTATCTGAAAGGTGGATTTAATGCCTGGAAAGAATCCGGAAAAGAAATTGACGAGGTCCCGTCTATCACGGCCGAAGCACTGGCTGCGTTAGCAGATAAACAGCCGATAGAGGTTGTAGATGTACGAAAGGAAAATGAGTTTGAACAAGGTCATGTAAAGGGTGCTATCAATGCTCCGCTGGATTATATCAATGACAGCATGCAAAAGCTTGACAAGAACAAAACATATTACCTGCATTGTGCCGGTGGATACCGTTCTATGGTATTTAATTCCATATTACGCGCCAGAGGATTTGATAACCTGGTGGACGTAAAGGGAGGTTATAAAGCCTTGGCAGCAACAGGGAAATTTTCCGTTGAAAGCTAAACATTTAACTATGCATACAAAAGAAGCACGTTCTGTACGGAACACAATCTGGTTCAGCCGTATATTACGGTGGGTGCTCGGAACCTTCTTTATTGGAACAGGCATCTGGTATTACAACGAAGGCGGATGGCCGGCAATACTATTTGGTGCGGTATTCTTTGTAACCGGCTTCTTTAAGCCGCAAAGATGTATTGACGGAACTTGCTCATTACCTCCCCAAAGTAAACGAGCTGCGGGAGCATAAAACCTCCGCAGGTTATGTAAAAGCAAATTGGATGAAATAAGAATTTTCGCTTACATTGGTAACGCAAATATTCCGTATGAAAAAGTTGGTGCTATTGTTTTTGTTAGCTTTGGGTACCCTGGCATTTGTTAAAAAAAAGAAAACCTGGGTGGCTATCGGTGATTCCATTACTTATTTGAATGAACATCCGGATGAAACAGGTAATCGTATTACCAAAGGATACATGACAATGGTAACAGAACAGCTGCCTGGTATCCAATATTTCAACCAGGGGCATAACGGTTGGACGTCTGGCGGAATAGCTGATAAAATTGAAACACTGGGTATTCAGAAAGCGGATATATATACTATTTTTCTGGGTACAAATGATTGGTGGGGTGGGCGTACATTAGGCACGATTAACGATTACAGAAATAATACCGGCAATCAAACGGTATATGGATCGTTTCGGATTATTATCAATAAACTTCGTAGTTTGAATAAACGAGCCAAAATTGTTTTGATTACGCCTATGCAACGGGGTGATTTCGTGTATATCGCCGATTATAAAAACAATGCTTTTGGTTCGTATAAAGAAAAAAGCGATCAATCACTTTCCCAGTTTGCGGCCGCAATCAAGGCTATAGGTCGCCACGAAAAACTACCGGTGGTAGACCTGTATAACGACAGTGGAATGGAACTTAGCAACATGGTAAAATACAAGCGACTGAAAGACCCCGCAACCGGGGAATATAAGAAGTTTGAATATCCGGCTTATACAGATGTGCCGTTTCATCCTGAAACCGATGAATACCCCTACCCGTTAGACGCAATAGATATGACCTATGATGGTTTGCATCCCTCAGACAAAGGATATAAAATCATCAGCCGGGAGCTGATACAGATCCTGAAGAAATACTAGACTTTGGCATTTGAAAAACCGAATAAATAAGGTTAGTATCGATTTCGGGTGTATATTTCCGCTCTATTTTATTTCTATGCTTATTCCTGAAAATCAGTTATCCGTAAAAACGTCTCAGTTACCCGACTCCGGCAAAGGTTTGTTTACGAAAGTTTTTATTCCCAAAGGAACATATATTGTTGAATACAAAGGCACCATTAGTAAATGGAAAGAGCTGGAGGACACAGAATGGGATAACGGCTATATATATTATGTAACACGTAACTATGTGATTAATGCGCGCCCCCATCCCGAACACCTGGCGCGGTATGCCAATGACGCAGCTGGCTTAGGAAGGGTCAAAGGACTTAGGAACAACTGTGTGTATAAAAAGAAGGGCGATAAAGTCTATATCTTCTCCGAAAAGAATATCTCTGCGGGCGAAGAGGTTTTTGTGAGTTACGGCGCAGACTATTGGAAGACAGTGCGGCAAAATATCCGCATTCAAAAGCAACAGGATAAAGCACTGGCACGTCAAAAATCGGCGTAAAGAAGTTCCGACATAGCTTCCCGGCTCTGAAGGGCCGCCCCCAAACGCCGGCATGCAAAGCATTCGGTTGTGATCTTGGACTAAACTCCTTTTAAATCATTTTGCGATACTACACTTAGATAAATAGCATCTTTGAGTACTTTTGCGGTATGAAATATCAGGTAGGAGATACGATTCTTGTTTTGTATTCGAATGAAGAGGGGGAGGTGCTGGACATTATTAACGAAAAAATGGTGCTGGTGCAGGTCAGGGGTGTAAAGTTTCCGATATACACCGATCAGATTGATTTCCCCTATTTTAAGCGGTTTACGGAAAAAAAGCCGGAGGTAAAAAAATCACGACAATATGTAGACGCTATTAAAAGAGAGACGAAAAATACGAAGTACAACGTGAGTACCGGCGTTTGGCTCGTTTTTTTTCCCGTGTTTGATAAAGATGTGTTTGATGATGATATCGTTGAAAAATTCAGACTCTACCTGGTAAATCAAACCGATGACGGGCTACAGTTTGAATATGAAATGTCCCTTGACGGCGTCACCGATTTTAGTATCAAAAGTGAAGTAACAAAATATAGCGATTTTTATCTCACCGATTTTGCTTTTGAACACCTGAACGATATACCCAAGTTTTGGTTTGAATTTTCTCTTACACCTCCGGATAAAAAAAAGGCGCCTCATTTTGAAGCCTTTTACAAACCCAAAGCAAAACAGGTGTTTAAAAACGTAGAAGAAATGCAACTGAAGCAGGAGGCATTTTTTTCTGTACAGCTATATGAAAAATATCCTGACAAAGAAGAGGACGAAAAGCCCGACTTAAGTAAGTTGGCCCAGGCGGGGTTTAAAATCCACTCCGATCCTAAAAATAATATCAGAACGGTAGTAGACCTGCATATAGAAAAACTTACTGATAACTGGCAACGAATGTCGAATGGGGAGAAGCTGGACCTGCAGTTAAAAACTTTCGAGAAATACTACGATCAGGCTTTGCACAATCACCAGCATATGCTTATCATCGTTCACGGGGTGGGTACAGGCAAGCTCAGAAATGAGATTCACGAACTGCTGAAGCACAAAAAGGAAGTGAAATCTTTTGTTAACCAGTTTCATCCTTCTTTTGGATATGGTGCTACCGAAATCTACTTTAATAATTGATAATACAGTTTTGGTATGACAATTTTTTCGAAAATAATTGCTGGTGAAATTCCTTCTTATAAGATTGCAGAGAATGATAAATGTTATGCTTTTCTCGATATTTTTCCAGTGACGGAAGGACATGTGTTGGTTGTTCCAAAAATAGAAGTAGACAAGTTTTTTGACCTGCCCGAAGACTATATGTGTGCATTGATGCAGTTTGCACAAACTATAGCCAAAGCAATAGAAAAAGCGTTTGATTGCAACCGCTGTGGGATGGCAGTTGTAGGACTGGAAGTGCCGCATGCCCATATTCACCTGGCACCTATCAACGGTATCAACGACCTGAACTTTTCCAACCCCAAGCTAAAGCTTTCGCCCGAGGCATTTACAGCAATTCAACAGCGAATTATAGCCAACTTCTGATCCGGGGTATTACAAAATACAATATTCCGTAAAAAAGAAAGGCTCCAAATAGGAGCCTTTCAAATATTCTAAAAGAATAAACTTATGCGATTTCTACTTCAGCACCAGCTTCTTTCAATTTAGCTGCGATTTCGTCTGCTTCAGCTTTAGCAACACCTTCTTTGATTGGTTTTGGAGCACCATCAACTAAGTCTTTTGCTTCTTTCAAACCTAAGCCAGTCAAGTCTTTTACAACTTTAACTACACCCAGTTTGTTAGCGCCAGCAGCTTTCAATACTACATTAAATGCAGTTTTTTCTTCAGCAGCAGCAGGACCAGCAGCAGGACCAGCAGCTACAGCTACCGCAGCAGCAGCAGGCTCAATGCCGTACTCATCTTTCAAAATTGTTGCTAACTCGTTTACTTCTTTTACTGTAAGATTTACTAATTGTTCAGCGAATGCTTTTAAATCTGCCATTGTTTCAAATTTTTCCCGCTTTCATTGCCTGTGCTCCAGCGGGTATATTAAAAAAATTTGTCTGTATATTATCCTCAGGCTGGATAATTAATTTGAAAATGATTCAATTTGAGAATTTGACAATATAAATGCTTGTTTTCGCATTTTCAAATTAGCACATTCTCAAATTTTCACATTATTACTGTGCTCTTTCTTCTAATGCTTTTACCAGACCAGCCAATTTGTTACCGGCATTCAATGCACTGATAACATTCTTAGCAGGTGATTGTAATAAGCCAATGATTTCTCCAATAAGATCCTGCTTGCTTTTCAGGGTTGTCAGGGCTTCCAGTTGGTTGTCGCCGGTAAATACATCTCCGTCGATGAACGCAGCTTTCAAAGCAGGTTTTTCACCTTTGCTTTCCTTACGGAAAGAGCTTAATATAAGAGCTGGTTCTTTAGCGTTTTCAGAAAACAGCAATGCTGTTACATTGTTTAAAGACTCATATACGCCAGAGAATCTTTCATTATCAATTGATTCGAGTGCCTTTTTGATGAGTGTATTTTTAGCTACTCTCATCTCAATGTTTTTGTCAAAACATGCACGGCGCAGTTTAACAATTTGCGCTACACTCAGAGATTCTGTATCGGTAACGTAGAAGTTATTATATTGTGAGAACTTGCCTTTCAGCAGTTCAATCACTTCGTTTTTTTCCTGTTTGGTCATACAAAAGATTTTTATGCTGTTAAAGCATTAGTTAACAATAGATTTAGGATCAATAGCAATACCAGGACTCATTGTACTGGCCATGTAAGCACTTTTCAGATAAGTACCTTTGGCAGTAGATGGTTTTGCTTTTACGATAGCATTGATAAACTCCTGGCTATTTTCAGCAAGTTTCTGGGGTGTAAAACTTACACGTCCAATAGAAGCATGAATAATACCAGCCTTATCAACTTTAAATGCTATTTTACCACCTTTCACTTCGTTAACTGCTGCTGCAACATCATTGGTTACGGTTCCAGTCTTGGGGTTTGGCATCAAGTTGCGTGGACCAAGAATTTTACCAAGTTTACCAATTTTAGGCATTACAGCTGGTGTAGCAACGATAACATCGATATCTACCCATCCGCCTTCTATTTTTGTAACAAATTCATCAAGACCTACGTAGTCTGCACCAGCAGCTTTTGCAGCTTCTTCTTTATCCGGGGTACAAAGTACCAATACTCTTTTTGTTTTACCAGTACCATGAGGCAGGGTTACAGTACCACGGATTGCCTGGTCTGCTTTTTTAGGATCTACACCCAAACGTAAGTGTATATCAACAGAGCTGTCAAATTTTGTAGTATTCACGTCCTTCACCAGAGAAGTAGCTTCTGACAGCGAATACAGTTTATTTTTATCAACTTTAGCTGCAACAGCTTTTCTTTTTTTACTAATCGCCATTTTCTTTCAGTTTTTGGAAGTGAAGATTAATTTTCCCAGGGGGCGTTACCGTCAACAGTGATACCCATACTGCGTGCTGTGCCAGCTACCATGCGCATAGCGCTTTCGAGCGAAAAGCAGTTTAAGTCGGGCATTTTGTCTTTTGCGATATCCTCTACCTGGCTCCAGGTTACCTTACCAACTTTAGCACGATTAGGCTCTTTTGAACCCTTCTGCAACTTGGCGGCTTCCATTAACTGAACAGGGGCTGGGGGAGTTTTAATGACAAATTCGAAAGATTTGTCAGTATATACTGTGATTAAAACTGGGAGAATTTTTCCCATTTTATCCTGGGTACGGGCATTGAACTGTTTACAGAATTCCATGATGTTCACACCCTTGGAACCCAATGCCGGACCTACGGGAGGAGCAGGGTTTGCCTGACCGCCCTTTACCTGTAGCTTTACAAAGCCACTGATTTCTTTTGCCATTTTTTTACTTTTTTGGTGATAACGTTATCCGCTATTGCGGACAACTCCCAAATTCAATAAGAACTTTTTGGGGCGGCAAAGGTAGTATAATTATTCGAAGAGCCAAAGAAAATATTGAGCTGAATTGCCTGCGATGGATTTACCGATGCCGGGTTTAGGCATAAAAAACTTTAGAAATCACCCAGTCAACAATCAGAAAGAACTATTCCTCCACTTTATAGGCTGCAAACCGTTCTTTAGCAAAAGTACCCGGGGCAGCATGGCTTCCTTCTTTAAAGTCCAGATTCACATAATTAACATTCGGGAGGCTGGTTAAATTGAGTACCACTGTGGCTATATACTCATTAGCACCGTAAGTGCCTATTTCATCTGTAAATACAGAAGCATTATCTATATGTAAATAAATAGTATCGCCTGAAATCTGTTTGAATTCAAGGGCAACAGAAGGATAAATAGACTTTATACCATTGATTACACTTTGAGGGTCAGTGATAAGAAGCGTATCCTTAAATACCCGATTCTTAACACGGTTTTCGGAATTAACTGTCCAGAAAAGCACTGTGTCAGGTTGTTCCGTTACTGTTTCAACCGAATCCACGTCTTTCGTATCAGGCACTTTATCGGGGCTTGAACAGGAAAACATGGACAACAATACCGTGATTGCCAATATCAGGGGGAAAAAGGTATCTTTCTTCATGCTAACAATATAGAGTAAAAAATGTGTATGCGGGATTATTTTAACAAATTATAGGCTACAAAGCTAAGAAAGTAAGCCATACCAGTCATGTAAGCCAATTGAATAAGCGGCCATTTCCAACTCCTTGTTTCCCGTTTTACAATGGCTACCGTGCTGATGCATTGCATGGCAAACACGTAGAAAATCAATAGCGATATGCCTGTTGCCAATGTATAAATTTTACTACCATCCGGCCAGGTAGCAGCACTCATTTTTTCCCTTAACGTGGCGTCGTTTTCGTCCACGTCACCGCCCACACTATAAATGGTAGCCATGGTAGCTACAAACACTTCCCGGGCCGCAAAAGAAGTGATTAGTGCGATACCGATTTTCCAATCGTATCCAAGCGGCTTAATTACCGGCTCAATGGCTTTGCCCAAAATCCCTATATACGAGTTTTCCAGGAATTCCGAGTTTTTACCTTCCTCCAAAGCTTCTTCATTTTCCGGCTGCGCTGCCAGCAACGCTTCGTACTTTTCTTCTACCCTATCCTTTCTTCCCGGAGGACCATACGTACTCAGTAACCATAAGATCATTGACAACACAAGAATTATTTTACCTGCCTGCAAGGTGAAAATTTTGGCTTTTTCTACCATAGTCACCAACACGGTTTTCCAGCGTGGGCTCCTGTATACCGGTAGTTCCAGTATAAAAAAACTTTTTTCTTTTACTTTGATAAACCACTTCATCACCCACGCAACCAGCAATGCACCCACCAACCCAAGCAGATAAAGTCCCGCCATTACCAATCCCTGCAAACTGAGGAATCCTCCATAGTACACCTCCGGAATCACCAGCGAAATGAGTATGATATATACCGGTAGCCTTGCACTACAACTCATCAGGGGAGATACCATAATGGTAAGCAGTCGCTCTTTTTTGTTTTCGATGTTACGGGCGCTCATAATGGCGGGTACAGCACACGCGAAGCTGCTGATCATCGGCATTACACTTTTGCCATTGAGTCCTACTTTTCGCATAAGCTTGTCCGTTAAAAAGCTAATACGCGCCATATAACCACTATCTTCCAGGATGGTAATCAATCCAAACAGGATCATAATCTGCGGAATAAAAATAACAATACCCCCGATGCCCGCTACTACGCCATTTATAATTAAATCGCTCCACCATGCCTCTGGCAATATAGAACCAAGCCAGGTACTGAATTCACCAAATATCCATTCTATGCCATCCATGGGATAGGTGGCCAGCCAGAAAATGCTCTGAAAAAGCAACATCAACACAACAGCCAGTATCGCATAGCCCCATACTCTGTGCAATAGAATGCGATCAAGTTGGTTACTGATAATCTGCTTTTCTTTCGGGTCGGATTCGACCACATTTTGCTGCATCACGTTACGAATACGGGCATATCGCTGTGTTATTTCGCGTGCCTGCACCTGCGTATGGTTGAACTGATGTGTGCGCTCTATGTCTTCAATTTTATTCTGAACGGCTTCATCGAGTCCGAATGACTCATGGTTAATAAGATAATGAATGGCCGCATAGTCACTAATATCGTTTACTTCTTTGCGAACGTCCGCAATCGCTTTTTCCGCCAGTTCTTTGGTGTCAGCAAAGCTCCAGGATGGCGGCTTATAGAGGTTTTTTGCCGTTTGAGCTATTACTTTTTTAAGTTCTGTAATCCCTTTATCACGTCTCGGATTAACGGACACCACCGGCACACCAAGGGATCTCTCCAACCCTTCAATATCTATTTTTATTCCTTTTTTTGCCGCAATATCCATCATCGTGAGGGCTATCACTACAGGTCGTTTCAAATCTATTATCTGAGATGCAAATAGCAGGTTACGCTTCAGGTTGCTTGCATCTACCGTCAACACAAACAAATCAGTTTTTTCTGATGTAGCCGGATCCAGCAAAATACTATAGGTAACCCACTCGTCACTTCTGCGAGGGTACAGACTATAGGTTCCGGGCAAATCGAGTACCCTGGCGATAATATTATCTGGTATAGTGGTGGTGCCCGATTTTTTATCAACTGTCACCCCCGGAAAGTTGCCTACTTTTTGAGACAGTCCCGTAAGTGCGTTAAACAGCGAACTCTTGCCGCTATTCGGATTACCTATTAATGCGATGTGTAATTGATCCATTCTCCAGCAAAACGACAAAAATACATTTAATTACTGCTGTCTTCATTACGAATTCGGGAACGAAATGGAAAAATTGCTGTAAAAAAGAGGTTTATTGCCATTTATGGCATGAAAAATGACTATATCCCTGCATACCTTTGCTCAACATAAATTGCAACCTTAAATGGACAGAATAATATTTGTATTGGTTTTAGCTTTTACCCTTAATTATTCCTGGGCTCAAAAACTGAAAAAGGCCGATCGCAAAATTGTACAGAATCTTGAAGAAAGCGTGGGCTTTTTAGCGGATGATAAACTGGAGGGAAGAAGAACAGGTACACCCGGTGAGAAAGCCGCCTACGAGTTTATTATCAGTCAGCTTAAAGCCGCACATATTACACCAAAGGGCAACGACGGATATCTACAGTCCTTTGAAATAAATGATGGAAAAAAAATAAATAGTGCTACTTATTTCAAGGTAGACGGGAAAGCCATGACAACCGGAAAGGATTTTTTCCCGCTTGCCTTCAGCGCCAGTGCAACGGTGGCGGAAACGCCTGTGGCTATTTCATTATCAGAAGGCGGGGCACCCTGGTTCAAAGACATTGACATAGTGCTGGAGGAAAATGAAAACAATCCTCATTTTGACATTTACGATTATATTCAAAAAGAAGCAAAGGTGGCAAAAGAAAAGGGCGCTACTGCTTTGGTGATCTATAACCATGAAAATAAAGAAGACGGGATCCGGTTCAATGGAAAGGACAAAAGTGGAATAGTCGGTATCCCGGTATTGTATCTCACCAAAGCCGGCAAAGAAACCTACCTGAAAGACGCTGCCAGTTTATATGATGTAGAGATAAAGGTTGATCTGGGGGAAGCAAAACGTACCGGTCACAATGTAGTAGGCTTTATTGACAATAAAGCTCCCCACACGATTATTATTGGTGCGCATTATGATCACCTGGGATATGGAGAAGATGGAAATTCCATGATGAGAGAGGGCGTTAAACAAATACACAATGGCGCAGATGACAACGCCAGCGGTACCGCAGCGATGATAGAATTGGGAAAGCTACTGGTGAAATCGAAAGCAAAAAACAACAACTATTTGCTGATTGCTTTTTCTGGAGAAGAGCTTGGATTGCTCGGATCCAAATACTTCACAGAAAATGCGACTATTGACCTTGCGACGGCCAACTACATGATTAATATGGACATGGTGGGTAGAATAGACGACAAAAACACGGTAACGATCGGGGGGTACGGTACTTCACCGGTTTGGGGGCAGGTAGTGCATGCCCAAACCAAAGTGCCGTTTTCCATAAAAGTAGATTCCAGTGGCACCGGACCCAGCGATCATACCTCTTTTTACCGTAAAAATATCCCGGTGCTTTTCTTCTTTACCGGCACTCATAGCGACTATCACAAACCTTCAGATGACGCAGACAAACTTAACTATACCGGTACGATGTATATAACCCGGTATATCAATACACTGATAGAATCTGTTAACAAAAAAGGAAAACTACCGTTTACTGCTACACGCGAAGTGCAGACCGGTAGCAGAACCAGTTTTTCTGTAACACTGGGCATTATGCCTGACTATAGCTTTAGCGGAAGTGGCGTAAAAGCGGATGGCGTTAGTGACGGAAGACCTGCCAAAAAAGCGGGTATCAAAACCGGTGATGTTATTATAAAACTAGGCAACCACGCCATTACTTCTATGGATGCTTATATGCAGGCACTGAATAAATTTAAGAAGGGAGACAAAACCAAAGTGGTGGTAAAACGAGGAACCGAGGAACTTACTTTTGATATTGCGTTCTAATGAAACTGGCAATTGACAACAATGCATTGGCAGAAGATTTTTTTTCTGACGCTACAATAATGGGTATTGTGGCACCAATCAAAGATTATCGCTTTTGTTGGTTGTTGAATCAGGCGATGAACTGTGATTTTAGAAGAAACAGCGAGCTGGAAATTGAAATGATTAAACGGGGGCGCCAGTATTATTTCTCTATTTACGAATACAGTCCACCCGGACATTACATCGATCATTACATTTATGGCAACCAGTTTGATGGGGAATACCTGTTGCCAGAATTTCGACACCTTGATTTTTTATGGCTGATAAAGAGTAGCGAAATCGACAGAGACTATCTAGTCTATCTTCAAAACGCAATCAAAAATATCAGTGGTGTACAATTGATTACCGAGCTGGACAAAAACAAAATAAAAAACAAAATCCACCTGGTGTTTTAAATTATCAGGCTGGTGGAAACACCAACCTCTGTAAAACCGCTACCGATTGGTGTCCCCATCGACCGGTAGAACAAGATCCACCTGGTGTTTAATTAATACGACAAAAAATATATTACTATGTGGGAAGAGATCAACAACCAGCTATATAAAAAGTTTGAATTCAAAAACTTTTCTGAAGCATTTGCATTTATGACCAGGGTGGCATTGGAAGCAGAAAAGATGAATCACCATCCCTTGTGGACCAACGTATGGAATCGCGTGGAGATTTGGTTGAGTACGCACGACGCTGGAAACATCGTGACCGAAAAAGACCATAAGTTGTCCGCAAAAATTGATGCGCTGCTGTAATGTATTTACAAATCGCCCAATTGCGGACGTAAAACAATATCTTCTACACAAGCTTGCTGCGATAATTGGGACGCGGCAAATATCATTTGTGCAATATCATTTGCCTCCATGATCCTTTGTTCGGATACACCGCTGCCAGCCCAGGAATCTGTATAGGCTGCACCCGGGTAAACTGCAGTAACCTTCACATTGAAGGTCTTCATTTCCTCCCGAAGGTTTTTCGAAAACCCGGAGAGCGCAAACTTACTGATGCTGTAGGCGCCGCCATTGGCATATGCGTGCAACGAAGCTATGGAGCACATGTTGAATATGTGTCCGCTTTTTTGCTCCATCATTTTTGGGATAAGCGTACGGGTAAGATGGTAGGCGCTGTAAAGATTCGCTGCCAACATCTGCTCTAATGCACCTTCTGGTTCATTATATACACTGCCCGGTACAAAGGAGCCTGCATTGTTGATGAGAATATCAATCTTTATATTCAAATCCAATAGCCATTTTCCAAACGCTTCCGCCTCTTCCTTTTTGCTAAGATCACTTGGGCGTGCTTTAACGGTTACATCGGGAAAACGGCATATCAATTCTTCTAAGGTATTGTATAGCTGCTTCCCATTGCGTGAGCATATATATACATTGTAACCTTTAGAGGCAAATAATACTGCCAGCGATTTTCCAAACCCTTTCGAAGCTCCGGTTATTACTACATTCATGAAAAAGAGAATATAAGCGCCAAGGTACAATATCTTTTTTCACCGCTACAGGCTTCCGTCAATTACCTATTTTTGCCGCTTTAATTATAAAAGCGCAATGGGACACAAAAAGCTGGTAAGGTTTGAAGCCATAAAACAGTTCAAAAACGTATTGCAGTTTCCTGAAAATATGGCTGGCAACTGGCATAGTTTCTTTGAAAACAAAAACGAATTAACACTCGAATTGGCTTGTGGTAAAGGAGAGTATACGGTGTCTCTGGCGCAGAAATACCCTTTGCGAAATTTTATAGGAGTAGATCTGAAAGGAAACCGTATTTGGGCCGGTGCCAAAAAATGCCTTGATAATAATATTACCAATGCTGCATTTTTGAGAACACAAATTGAACGTATTCACGAGTATTTTGCGAAAGAAGAGGTGAAGGAAATCTGGATTACGTTCCCCGATCCACAGCTACGATTATCCAAAGCGAAAAAGCGCTTGACCCACCCACGCTTTCTAAGGCTATACCAACAGATACTGACAAAGGGTGGCGTTATCCACCTGAAGACAGACTCTCCCGACCTTTACCGGTTTACCCTGAAAGTGGCAGAATTATACAACCTGAATGTGCTGGAAGCCTCTGATGATATTTATAGCCAACAGGAAATACCCCAAGACCTGGATATTAAAACCTACTATGAAAGCCTGGACATAGCAAAAAGCAGCAGGGTTCATTATGTACGGTTTACCGTAGACAATGAATTACCTGCTGAGAAAGATATTATTCTGAAACAATTGTTGAGTGAGTCCGAGGCAGACTAATAGTCACCTAAGGTTTCGGGTAGTTGTTCCAATGCCTTCTTTAATTGCTCATCATTAGGGGCAATGCCATGCCACTCGTGATCTCCTTCCATAAAGTCAACTCCCTTACCCATGACAGTATGCATCATTATAGCCACAGGTTTACCTTTCCCGGTCAACTGTTTTGCTTTATTTAAAGTTGCAATGGTATCATCCATATCATTGCCATTCATGCTGATAACAGTCCAACCAAACGCCTCGAATTTCTTTCCCAGATCACCCATATCGAGCACTTTTTGAGTAGGCCCATCTATTTGCTGACCGTTCCAGTCTACGGTGGTAATCAGGTTGTCTACCTTGTGATGCGGGGCAAACATGATAGCTTCCCAATTCTGTCCCTCGTTCAGCTCTCCGTCTCCATGCAGAGTATATATCAGCCCTTTATCATTATTTAGCTTTTTGGCAATAGCTGCTCCAATGGCAACACTCAATCCCTGGCCCAGAGAACCAGAAGCAATGCGAATGCCGGGGAGGTGTTCGTGTGTAGCGGGGTGTCCCTGCAAACGAGAATTTATTCTACGGAAAGTGGTCAACTCTTCTAACGGAAAGTAGCCCGAACGAGCCAGCGCCGAATACCAAACCGGGGATATATGCCCATTTGAAAGAAAGAAAAGGTCTTCACCCGTTCCATCCATATTAAATTCAGGGTTATGCTTTAATATGTCAAAGTATAAAGCTGTAAAGAAATCAGCGCATCCCAGGGAAGCTCCCGGGTGACCACTCTGGCAAGCATGCACCATTCTTACAATATCCCTTCTAATTTGCGTAGCAATGTCTTTTAATTCCGCCATAATTATTTGATGTTAAATTCAAAACTAAATCATTGTGTTTTGCGGGCAAAATTTACATCATTTAATTAATAATAATGCCTTTTAACAAACCGTTTTAATAAAGAAAACATGTCAAAATATCGAGTTTTTAAGCAAATGTGCTGATTTGGCAAAAAAATATACCTTTGTGTCTCTAAAATAACCAGATGGAAATCATTTTATTAGCCATTATCCTAGCATTTATAATTACCTACACGTCCATTCCGGTTATTATAAATGTATCTAATATCAAGAAGCTGTACGACGTGCCTAATGCAAGAAAAGTACACGCTTCCCCTATTCCTTCGTTAGGAGGATTAGGAATTTTTGCCGGTTTTATTCTTTCCTGTCTTCTCAGTATATCTTTTGTCAATTTTCCAGCTTTTCAATATTTTTTTGCGGCAGCACTAATTATTTTTTTCCTGGGTTTAAAAGATGATATTCTTATTCTGACGCCGATGAAGAAAATTATCGGCCAGATAATCGCCGCGTTTATTATCATTTACAAAGGTGGTGTAGTCATTGGCAACATGCAGGGGTTTTTAGGTGTGAACGAATTGCCGGAAGTCGCAAGTCTGATTATTACCTATCTAACGGTGATGGTTATTATCAATTCATTCAATCTTATTGATGGGGTGGATGGATTGGCGGCCGGGTTGGGGATCTTTACTACCCTCACCTTTGGTGTTTATTTTTATATTATAAATCATATTGAATATGCAGCCCTGGCCTTTGCAATGAGCGGCAGTTTACTGGCGTTTCTGATATTTAACAGATCGCCGGCCAGAATATTTATGGGGGACACCGGCTCGTTACTGATTGGACTCGTTAATGCCATACTGGTGGTGCATTTCATTAATGTATCATCCAGTGCGGTTGCTGTATTCCCTTTAGCGGCAGCACCCGCCCTTGGGATAGCCATTTTAATCATTCCTTTATTTGATACACTTCGGGTTTTTTCTATCAGAATTTTTAACAGACGGTCACCGTTCAGCCCGGACAGAAATCATATTCACCACCTCTTGTTAGACAGAGGAATGAGTCATAAGAAAATTGGTTTTATCTTACTTATGGCAAATATTGCATTTGTTCTTATTGCCTATGCATTTAGCCCTTTGGGTAATAATGTTGTAATACCGTTGTTAGCGATTATCGCATTTAGTGCTTTTGCTTTCGTATACTATATGCGCAATCCAAAATTGAAAGTAATAAAAGGCTTTAGCGAAGAAGAACTGTCTCATTCAAAGATTCTCCCGATCAATTCCGCCTCAAAAGCAGCAGAACAGAACTAACAAAATTCGTCTTTCTATTCCCATTTGTTTAGATTTGCAGCGCTGAAAATTTTACAACTATGGCAGAAGATGTATCATTGGTGATGGACATTTGTGAAGATTCCATGCAAAAAGCAGTCAGCCACCTGGAATCGGAATTAGTGAAAATAAGAGCAGGCAGGGCTAACCCGCAAATGCTGGACGGCATTGTAGTAGATTATTATGGAAGTCCCACGCCCATAGGGCAGGTAGGTAATATTTCGGTGGTAGATGCCAGAACCATTACCATTCAACCTTGGGAAAAAAATATGCTACAACCCATAGAGCGGTCTATTATAGCCGCCAATATTGGCATCAATCCCCAAAATGACGGTGTTATCATCCGCCTCTTTTTACCTCCTTTGACCGAAGAAAGAAGAAAAGAACTGGTAAAAAGGGTAAACGCAGAAGGCGAACAGTCAAAAGTAGCGATTAGAAATATCCGGCGGGATTCGATAGAAGACATCAAAAAGCTTCAAAAAACCGGGCTGAGCGAAGATGCCGGAAAAGATGCAGAGAAAGAAATTCAGAACGTAACGGACAAGTTTATTACTGTTGTAGACAAGCACCTTGCCGCCAAGGAAAAAGAAATCATGTCGGTATAGGCGTGTATTTATTGTTAATAAATATTAACAAATAGAAATTGCTTTCGCTTTGTATTGCGATACTTTTAGCCCTAATTATATTTCAAATAAACCGTAAAGAAAACAATCATGGGATTCATCAAAGAATTTAAAGATTTTGCATTCAAAGGTAATGTCGTTGATTTGGCAGTCGGTGTTATCATTGGCGGGGCGTTCGGAGCAATTGTATCGTCTCTTACCGATAATGTAATTACACCTCTGATATTGGATCCTGCGCTAAAAGCAGCTAACGTTACCAACCTTGAGGAACTTAAATGGGGCGCTGTTCAATATGGTGTTTTCATTTCGGCCGTTATTAAGTTTATCATAGTTGCTTTTGCATTATTCCTGTTAATCAAAGGAATTAATGCTGCTACTAAAAAGAAAGAAGCAGCACCTGCGGCACCACCAGAACCATCTTCTACAGATAAGTTGTTGATTGAAATCCGTGATGCTTTGAAAAATAAATAAAAGAATTAGCATACTAAAAAAGTGCACTCATTCGGGTGCACTTTTTTAGTATCTGATTAATTCGAATTCTAAATGGATCGCCTGTATTATGCGTTCTCTTGGGTTAGTTTTTCAGCATTTTCAGCAAACTGTAATGCATCTATAAACTCCTGTAAACCACCGTTTAATACCTCATCCAGGTTATAGGCTGTAAGTCCAATCCGATGATCGGTGACCCGACCTTGCGGGAAATTGTAGGTACGTATTTTTGCTGAGCGATCACCGGTACTTACCAAACTTTTTCGATGCCGGGCTATTTCCTCCTCTTGTTTGCGCACCTGCTCTTCGTATAAACGGGTCCGCATCATTTGCATGGCTTTTTCTCTATTTGCCAACTGGCTTCGCTCCGTTTGGCAAATTACCACCGTGCCAGTAGGAATATGTGTAAGCATTACCTTGGTCTCTACCTTATTTACATTCTGTCCACCTGCTCCACCGCTTCGTGCTGTTTCCATTTTCACATCACTATCCCTAAGCTCAAAGTCAAGTTCCTCCGCTTCCGGCATCACTGCTACGGTGGCAGCACTGGTATGCACACGACCACTGGCCTCCGTATCGGGTACCCGCTGTACGCGATGCACACCGCTTTCAAACTTCAAAACACCATATACATCTTCGCCGTTTACTTCTATTTGTACTTCTTTATACCCACCTACAGTTCCTTCACTTTCACTCAATAACGCTGTTTTCCAGCCTCTTCTTTCACAATAACGTAGGTACATCCTCACCAGATTACCAGCAAAAAGAGATGCCTCATCGCCGCCGGTTCCGGCCCTGATTTCCAGAATAGCATTCTTTTCGTCTTGCGGATCTTTAGGAATCAGCATCTGGCGTATATCAGCTTCTATCTTTACTTTTGACTCCTCCAGTGCCGGCAGCTCCACTTTCGCCATATCCCGCATTTCTTCATCATCGCCATTCAGCACTTCCTCATTAAAAGTAATATCGTCCAATAGCTTCCTGTATGCATTATATGCCTGCACTACTTTTTCCAAACTTCTGTATTCCCGGCTTGTAGCAGTAAACTTTTTATTATCACTAACAATTTCGGGATTGGTTAGTGCTACTCCCAAATGGTCAAACCGGGCTTTGATGGCTTCTAATTTATCTAGCATAGCTTTTTTAAAGGTGAGCAAAGGTAAAACTTAGGCTTTAAACCATCCGCCTTTTTTCAAAAGATGCCATTGTCACTTTGCGGGTTGAAACATGGGTTTTCGGTTCCATTTCCGGTAATTTTGCCCTAACTATATACAGATGGATAATTTTGAAATTGCTGATGCCTTTTCTTTGCTCTCTAAGCTGATGGACATTCATGGTGAAAATAGCTTTAAAGTGAAGTCCTATGCCAACGCAGCCTATACCATAGAAAAGCTGCCTTTAAAACTTACGGAACTGCCAAAAGAAAAGATTTTTTCTATAAAGGGAATTGGAGAGGCAACTGGTAAAAAAATCATTGAGATGATAGAAACGGGTAAGTTATCTGCCCTGGAAGAATATATAGCGAAAACGCCCCCTGGTATAATCGAAATACTATTGAATATCAAAGGGTTGGGTGCCAAAAAAATTGCAGTTATTTGGAAAGAAATGGGGCTGGAAAGCATTGGAGAATTATTGTATGCCTGTAATGAAAACAGGCTCTCCATGTTTAAGGGATTCGGAGAAAAAACCCAAAAAAATGTAAAAGAAAGCATAGAGTTTTACCAGAGAAGCCAGGGGAACTTTCTGTATGCCCAGGTTGAAGCCTATGCACTTGCCGTACAGGGACACCTGGAAAAAGCCCTGGAGGGATTCCAATTTGAATTAACCGGAGCCTTCAGGCGGCAATTGGAAACACTCCATGCCTTGGAATGGGTAACGACGGCTGATGTTTCAGGAATTGCTGCTTTTCTAACTTCCTTAAAGTATACAGTAGAGGAAACCAAAGACAGTTATATCAGTTTTGTAAATGAAGGCAGTATCCGTTTAATTTTTTACTTTGCCACCCAGGACAATTTCGGTACTATTTTATTTCAAACAAGTTGCTCCGGCGCATTTATGAGTGAATGGGATACACGGTTTCCCTCTGCAACGCTCTATGCCAACGAGTCAGACATATTTGCGGACAATCAAGTTCATTATATAGAACCCTACCGGAGAGAGTATCCTGCCATAATTACAAAAGCTGAACAACAAGCATTGCCAGCACTTATACAGCCTTCTGATGTGAAAGGAATTATACACTCTCACAGCAATTGGAGTGATGGTAGTTTTTCAATAGAAGAAATGGCGCAGGCGGCAATAGCCAAGGGATATGAATACCTGGTGATCAGCGATCACAGTAAAACCGCCTTTTATGCAAATGGTCTGCAAGAGGATCGTTTAAAAGAGCAGCATGCTTATATAGATGCCCTGAATGAAAAGCTGAAGCCGTTTAAGATTTTTAAAAGTATTGAATCCGATATTTTAAATGATGGCAGCCTCGATTATGAAAATGCTGTGCTGGCCACCTTTGACCTGGTGATTGCATCCATACACTCCAACCTGAAAATGACTGAGGAAAAAGCGATGCTTCGCCTACTGAATGCTATCAATAATCCCTACACTACCATTCTAGGACACATGACCGGCCGTTTGCTGCTGAGCCGCGACGGCTATCCTGTAAATCACGAAGCAATCATTGATGCCTGTATTGCTAACAACGTAGTAATTGAACTAAATGCTCACCCCAGAAGGCTGGATATCGACTGGCGTTATATTGATGCTGTTGTTCAAAAGGGCGGTATTATTTCTGTGGATCCGGATGCGCACTCCATTGATGGTTATGGGGATATCCGATATGGTGTGCTGGCAGCTCAAAAAGGAGGGCTGCAGTCCGCTCAAAACCTCAGTAGTTATGGCTTACAACAGTTTGAGCAATTTCTGCAACAACGAAAACAAACCAGGGGAATTTGAATGGCAGTTCACTAAGTTTTTGTTCCTAATACTAACTATTGCTGCCAATTACGGGCTAAATAAGCAAGATTGCAGGTATTTCTTATATCACCAGAATTGCCAATGTGTAGTGATATAGGTCTCTAAATTTATCCCTGATCTTGTTAAATGGTTTATATATTAGAATTGCAATATCACTTGTTGCAGTCATCGCTTGCAGCGTGATGACTGAATTATGCGCGCAGGACAAAGCCTTTCATATCCAGTTATACAATGGTTCAACTATCTCCGCAGCCAATACCAGTAATGTCATTAAGGATGGTAAGCGTTTTTTGTGGATCCAGCATCGCCGCCAGGTAGAGCGTTTTGACGGCAGGACTTCCCGCATTTTTGATCTTGGGGTCAACCTGGAGTATATGATTAGCGATAGTAAAAACCGCATATGGGTTTGTTCGCGCAAGAAAATTTTTTTGCTACAGGACGGTAGATCTGACTTTGAAGAAGTTGCGATTGCCCAGGCATATACCGGCTATCGTTTGGGACCGATGCTCGAGATTGCAGGCTCAATATTGTTGATGACAACCCAGGGAATTTTACAATTCCAGGATTCCACTGGTTTATTTGAAAAGTCTTTTCCCGATTTGCAGGTATCTCACCCTTACAGCATTCGGCTGTTGGCAGCCAAAGAGCAACAGCTTTTTTTTCGAAACGACACACAGATTTTCAGATACCATATTGATACGCAGGAACTCGATAGTCTTCCCAATATCGAAGCGTATAAATTACATCCGGTTGCAGCGGATAGCGTATTGGTGAGCAGTTGGACGAATAAAAGCTATTGGTACAATTTCAAAAACAAAACGGTTACACAAGCAACGCTTCCCGGGGAGCAAACTTTTGATGTCAGAAGTATGGCAGCATATGAGCCGGGGCATTACTTTTTGGTATGCCGCGAGGGGATATTTGAGTATGACTCAAAAAATGCTTCTTACAAAAAACTGCGTTTTATGCTGGATGGGCGGGAAATAGCCACCAGTGAGTATGCCTCCAGTATATTTCCCGATCAGGATGGATACGCCTGGCTAGCCACAATAGATGGAATTGCCCGGTTCTCTTTTAAATCCGAAACCATTGGATTGTCGCGGTTCAGACAATCCAATGACCCCCAACAGGGCGGCGTAGATAACATACGGAAAATTACAGGAGACGAAAAAGGCAACCTGTGGGCCGCCACAGCCAACGGTTTCTTCCATTGGGATTTTGCACACAACAAACAAGAACTATTTCTCCCTGCCGTTGGCGCCATCAAACACCCATCTATAAAAGCTATAGCTTATGATGGCAAAAAGGTCATACTGGGTCCAACCGATTCCGGCCTTTGGATTTTCGACCCTGATACCCGACAGTACAGCAGACCTAAGTATCAAAACGATTCCATCAAAAAGCAAATAGAAAGGGATTTCATTGATGATATAGTGGCGCTTAATAACGGCGATCACCTGGTTTTAGGTAGAGACAACCTGTATAAACTGGAGAATGAATCTTACAGTTTGAGTACTGTTGACATTCCAATTGCCCGGGAAAATACCAACTACGCCTTTCAGGCAAAAAATGGGATCATCTGGCTGACCACAAACCAGGGTTTACATTGTCTGGATGCCGATTTGAATTTCTTACAAACTGTTCCATTACCTTTTGAAGACAAGTATATCAGCAGCGGCTATGTGCTGGATGATGGACGTTTTGTTTTTGCAACTAACTATGGCGTGTACATAGCCGCGTATTCGTCAAAGGGTATTTCTGTAAATAAGTTTGCGTCCGTATTCGACAATATTTTTCTGAGCACCATTTTTTTTGACCGACAGAATATTTTTTGGGCTAGTGCCGAAAATGGCATCTATCGTTACGATCCCGTCAGCCAGAAACTAAACCTCTTTGATCATTATGATAATGTGCAGGTACATGGGTTTAACGATAACAACTGGTATAGAAATGCCAACGGCGTTGTTTTTTTAGGTGGTAGAAATGGCGTGTCTTATTTTACGCCTGAAAACCTGCGCGTATCGGACGAAAAACTGACTGTGTACCTAACTGGTGTTACCAATAAAGGCAATGATTTCAGTTACAATAGCATTACCGATAAAAACGTATTAAACTACTCACATAAAGCAACGCTTTATGCAGAATTTATCTCTCCTTACTATAGCAATCCGGATAAAGTAAAGTATCGATTTCGGCTGAAAGGTTTTGATGATAAGTGGAATATTATCGGAAACACCAATATACTTCAGTTTACGTCGTTGCCACCTGGTAACTATACGTTGGATATTCAGGCTACTACCAATGGTATTGACTGGGTAGACGGCAAAAACAATTTTTCTTTCTACATCAAACCGCCATTTTGGTTTACCTGGTGGTTTATTCTGGGATTCCTGTTGCTAATCGGTTTTATTATTTGGAAAGTAGTACAGTTCAGAAACAAACAATTGGCAGAACAAAAGGAAAAAATAGAAGCGGAACAAGCCATTAACTACTTTGCAACCAGCTTGCAGGAAACCAGTTCTGTAAACGAGATATTATGGGATATTGCTAAAAATTGCATTAGCCATCTTCATTTTGAAGACTGTGTGATTTACCTGGTGGATTATGATAGGAAGGTATTAGTACAGTATGCTGCTTTTGGTCCTAAAATGGACGCGGACAATACAATCAAAGATCCCATTCTTATTCCGCTTGGCAAGGGCATTACCGGGCATGTGGCGGTTACAGGTCAGGCCGAAATAATAAATGATACCACAAAAGATGAACGGTATATCGTAGATGATGCCATACGTTTTTCAGAGATATCGGTTCCCATCGTACACAAGGGTGAAGTGTTGGGAATCATTGATTGTGAACATTCAAAAAAACGATTCTTTACGCAAAACCACCTTTCCATTTTAACCACGATTGCGTCACTTTGTGCCAATAAAATAGTAAAAGCAAATGCAGAAGCAGAAAAACAGAAAGCTGAACAGATTTTACTGCAGACACAGAAGAAAATGGCAGATGTGGAAATGCTGGCATTGAGGGCACAAATGAATCCACATTTCATTTTTAATTGCCTCAATTCGATCAATCGTTACATTGTTAAAAGCGATCAGGTAACCGCCTCCCTTTATCTAACCAAATTTGCGAAACTCATTCGGCTGATACTCGATAATTCCAATAGTAAGTCAATTACGCTTGCCAACGAAATGGAAGCATTGATGTTGTATATTGAGATGGAATTGATAAGATTTGAAAATCGTTTTTCATATTCTGTTGTGATAGAAGATGACGTAAACACCAGCAATATTTTTGTTCCGCCGCTCATTATTCAGCCGTATGTAGAAAATGCTATTTGGCATGGGCTATTGCACAAAAAAACCGCCGGGAAACTAAAGATCACCTTAGGAATGCCATCTGAGTGTTTGTTGCAGTGTGTGATTGAAGACAACGGGATTGGAAGAGACAAAGCACGGGAGTTGCGAAGCAAATCGGTAGCCACAAAAAAATCGTTGGGCATGAAATTAACAGAAGACAGGCTGGCCCTACTCGCAAAACTTTCACAAACGGAAGCAACCATAGAAGTAGAAGACGTAAGAACAGAGGAGGATGAAGCCGCCGGTACAAAAGTAATCATCACCATCCCTGTAGATTGTTAAACATATAAACTTAAGACGATGATAAAGAGTATAATAGTTGATGACGAACAGAATGCATTGGAAATGATGGAGTGGTTGATAAAAACCTATACCCCTCAGGTGCAGGTTTTGGCCATGTGCAACTCTGCCGAACAAGGAATAGATGCAATAAGAAAATTCAAACCAGATGTTGTTTTCCTCGATATAGAAATGCCAAAGATGAACGGGTTTGATATGTTGGAACAGTTTGATAACCTGTTTTTTGAGGTCGTATTTTGTACCGCGTATGATCAGTTTGCTTTAAAAGCATTTAAGTATAGTGCACTGAACTATCTGCTAAAGCCTGTAGACCCCGATGACCTAAAGGCCACCATTAAGCGCATGGAAGACAGAAAGTCTATCCCTACCCGTGAGCAGTTGACGCTACTATTGCAAAATATTCAATCTCGTGATAAACATACTCCGCAAAGGATCGCCCTTACAACAAACGACGGTTTGATTTTTGTTGCTACAAGCGATATTATATATTGCGAAGCTGAAAGTAACTATACAAGCGTTGTGCTGGCAAACGGTAAAAAAATATTGGTATCAAAAGTATTGAAGGAAATAGACGAAGCACTTAGCGGTCCCGATTTTTATAGAGTACATAGCTCTTTCCTGATCAATATTAACCATATCAAAAAATTTGTTCGCAGCGATGGTGGGTATATTATCATGGACAATGATGCCAACATTAATATCTCTCGCAGCCGCCGTCAAGAGTTCATGGAACTTTTTTCCCGTTTTTAGTACTTTTCCCTGCCTTAACAAATCGATAATATAAGCCTTGGGCATAAATAAATATTCAATCTGAAATCCTTTACAGAAAAGGGTTTCAGGTATTTATTCCCTGTTTTAGTATCAAATTGTGCCCTAAAACATGGCTTGTATGCCGATGCAGTGCCATATACCTTTGCATTACCAACTCAAACAAACTGCGTTTCTTAACGACTGTCTTTCACCCTTCGATTGTTTTACTTCCACGATTGTTTCATCCCGATTGTTTTGCGTAGAGATTTTTTTAAATTTTTAAACAATAAAACTCAAATTTTATGAAGTCAATCAATTTAACCCCTGCAAAAGTGTTATTTCTTTCGCTGGCAATTGCGTTCACATCAGCTACAGCAATGGCTAACACTGGCGATAAGACAAAAGAGAAAAACAGCATCCCGGTAGAACTTAGCTACATAGGCAGTGTAAACCAAAACCCTGTTTTTCAGTTGGATCTTGTAAACGAGTCTAACGAGAAGTTATACATTTCTATCAGAAACAATGCCGGAGATGTTTTATACACGACCAGTTTCAAAGGAAAGAATTTCAGCAAAAAAATCAGGTTTGATAATGCGGACCTTTCTGACCTGCAACTGAAACTCGTTGTAAGTTCTAAAACAAAATCTGAAGTTCAGAACTTTCATATCACACAACAAAACAGAGTGATTGAAGAAATTACTGTTGGTAAATTATAATACTTAAAAACAAGAGAAAGAAAAACCGCCCCAATTTGGAGCGGTTTTTCCTTTTATACATTTAGCCTCTTCAGAAAAAGTGGCTTTTGAATAATTACTCTGCTACTGTTTCATATGCTTCCAGGTGTACGGCAGTTACAGCGCGGCCGGAAGGATCGTTAAGATTCTGGAACGACTTATCCCATGCCAACGCTTCAGGTGTGCTGCACGCTACAGATGGTACAGAAGGCACACAAGCTGCCGCGGTATCTGAAGGGAAATGTTCACTAAAAATAGAGCGGTAGTGATACTCTTCTTTTGACATCGGTGGGTTTATAGCAAAACGATACCTTGCATTTGCCAGCTGCTCATCTGTTACTTTTTCATTCGCAATTTTCTTCAGGGTATCTATCCAACTATAGCCAACTCCATCAGAAAATTGTTCTTTCTGACGCCAGGCAATGCTTTCTGGTAAGTAATCTTCAAAGGCTTTACGAAGTACCCATTTTTCCATTTTTCCGTTACCCGCCATTTTATCTGCGGGGTTCAATTCCATCGCTACATCAATAAACTCCTTATCCAGAAAAGGTACTCTTCCTTCAATGCCCCAGGCCGCTAAAGATTTGTTGGCACGAAGGCAGTCATACAGATGAAGCTTGCCCAGTTTGCGAACTGTTTCTTCGTGAAAAGCCTGCGGATTGGGTGCCTTATGGAAATACAAATATCCCCCAAACAACTCATCAGAGCCTTCGCCCGACAATACCATTTTTATACCCATAGATTTAATGATCCTTGCCAGAAGATACATAGGCGTAGAAGCCCGAATGGTAGTGACATCGTAGGTTTCCAGGTGATAAATAACATCACGGATAGCATCCAGCCCCTCCTGTATGGTAAAGTGAATTTCGTGATGAATTGTACCAATATGATTTGCTGCTTTTTGGGCAGCAGCCAGGTCCGGGGAACCTTTTAGCCCCACTGCAAAAGAATGCAACTGTGGATACCACGCTGTTTGCGTATCGCCCGATTCCACTCTTTTACTTGCAAACTTTTTGGTAACAGCAGCAATGATAGAAGAATCCAATCCTCCGGATAACAAAACCCCGTAAGGAACATCTGACATCAGCTGGCGATGTACTGCATCTTCCAAGGCTTTGCGCAATTTGGCGATATCGGTTTCGTTGCTTTTTACATTCTCATAGCTGATCCAATCACGTTTGTACCATTTTTTCAATTCATAACCGCCATCCTTGCTGTACAAATAATGTCCCGGCAAAAACTCTTTTATTGTGTTACATACGCCTTCCAAAGCTTTCAACTCAGAGGCCACATAAAAGTTACCCCATTCGTCCCAGCCCATATACAAAGGAATGATACCAATATGATCCCGGGCTATAAAGTATGCTTTCTCTTCTGTATCATACAGGGCGAACGCAAAAATTCCGTTTAGGTCTTCCAGGAAATTGATCCCTTTTTGCTTGTATAAAGCCAGTATAACCTCACAATCAGAATTCGTCAAAAAATCGTAGTCCGGCATTGTTTTCCGGATATCCTGGTGGTTATAAATTTCACCATTTACTGCCAACACCAGTTTTCCATCTTTCGTATACAATGGTTGTTTGCCCGATTGGGGATCAACGATTGATAACCGTTCGTGTGAAAGAACCATATTATCGTCACTATAGATTCCGGACCAATCCGGACCACGGTGACGAATTTTCTTAGACATTTTTAAAATCTTCGGTCTGAGCGATTCCGTGCCTGTTTTGCAATCAAACACTCCAACTATGCCACACATAATAATATATTTAGTCTGTTAGGTTATAAAAATTCAGCAAATGTACACTATTTTTTATAAAAACAAAGTATTCTGGTTTATTTTGTAAATAATTTTTAACTGATTGGCAATTTCGTGCGAAAAAATTTAAGATAGTCAGAATTTGATTGAAAATTTGAATTTGTAACCATCTCAGTGTGTGCTGTCGGATCAACAGTCATTATAATCAGATGTTTCTGTATTTACCGGGCAGAAAATAGTATACCCCTAAACGGGATAGCAAGCCTCTTTTATGAGTAATTTTAGTAGAACCTGCCAATAAGTGGGTGGTCCACGATGGTTCTTTTTATTTGCTGTGGATTAATGATCCCTTGTTTTGAATACACAATTTTTCCCCCAGGCTCAACAATGATAGTATAGGGAAGCCCGCCGGCCCATTTTTTATCAATGGCGTCTATCAATGCATATTTGTCTTTGCCGGTAAATATATAGTTAGCACCTGATGATTGTTGGTTTGTCAGGAACTTCAGGGCTTTCTCTTTGCGATGCTCTTCGTCCGCACTAATGCTGATAAACTCAAAATCTCTTTCGCGGAACATGCGGTTGATGGTAATAAAATCGGGGAACTCCCTGATACAGGGTCCGCACCAGGTCGCCCATACATTGATCAGCCTGAGCTTATCCGAGTCGTTTTTCAGCAGTGCTTTTACACCCTCTGTATCAATGTTTTTCAGTGTTACCGGTTCTTTTGCCCATTCTGCAGCCAATTTTTCCTTATAACTGCTTTTTTCTGCCCATTTAACAGAACAGCCAAACACTTTAGTAGTAGGTTCTTTCACCTCTTTGCCCGATAGCAATGCCTCAATAGCATTTATCGCATTAAAATGATTAGGTGTTTTTGCAGGGTTTTCTACATCGTCTATGCGACCCTGATAGCGAAGCTTCCTTTCCGCATCAAAAATAAACACATGCGGTGTAGCAACGGGACCATAAGCCCGGGAAAACGCTTGTTTGTCTCCATCATACAGATAAGGGAAATTGAAGTTCTTTTCCCGTGCCCTTATTTTCATCTCCTCAAAAGAATCATTCAAGTCAGAATATCCCAATTCATTTAATGTAATGGAGTTAGGGTCGTTGGGACTAATGGCTACCACTGCTACACTTTTATTTGTATAGTTGTTAGTCAGTTTAATAATCCGGTCTTCGTAGGCCTGTGCAGTTGGGCAATGGTTACAAGTGAAAACAATAGCCAATATTTTTTTATCCTTGAAAGACGCCAGTGTATAGGTTTTGTTGTCAACTCCTTTCAGCGAAAAATCGGGAGCCTGGGCATCTATTGCGAGAATAGGAAACTCTTGTGCAGCACAAAAATCTGGAAACGTCCCTGCGAGCAACCAAAGGAAACTCAGTAGGAAAAAAGCTTTATTTTTTTTCATAACTGATTGTTTTTGTAATATTCCGGTGGTCAGCAAAGATAAGGGATGAAGCCACCCGAAGCCGTTCCGGATGGCAAAAGAAAATATTTGAAATTGACTATTTCTGCGTTACCTTCGCAACCTCGTAAATAACGATGACACATTATCATCAAGTCATATCATCCTTTTCGGTAAAAGCTTCGGCTATTATTACCACCATTATTACCCTCTCGTGAGGGTAAAAGTTTTGCATATAATCCACTGGGCTGTAATGGCTGATCATCTAAAAAGGCTGGTTTTTGTATTTCATTCTAAATAATATATTCTCAAATATTCTTATATGCAGGTTCTGAAATTTGGTGGCACTTCGGTTGGAAGCGCTGACAATATTAAGTTGGTTATAGACGTCGTAAAAGGCAGGTTAAAAAAGGACAAAACTATAGTAGTGGTTTCCGCTTTGGGTGGTACTACGGATGCGCTGATTAATGCCGGACACCTTGCTTCAAAAGGGGATGAACTTTTCAGAGAAGAGTTGCAAAAAATTGAACACAGACACCTCGATGCGGTAAAACAATTAATCCCTGTGCAACAGCAAAGCAGTGTACTGAGCCTGGTAAAAAAGATTTGTAATGAGATTGATGATGTATGTAATGGGGCATTTCTACTCAATGAATTGTCGGTAAAAACAAAAGACAGGATTGTTAGTTTTGGTGAACTACTCTCTTCTCAAATAATAGCAGCAGCTTTTAACAGCGCCGGTGTACCCACAGCCTGGAAAGATGCCCGCGAACTCATTACCACCAATAGCAATTTCGGTAATGCGGTAGTAAATGCATCAGAAACAAAAAATAATATCAGAGCTTTTGTTGCAGAATGTGATAAAGATCTCATTCTGCTACCAGGATTTATCGCCGCGAATGCCCAGGGAGAAACTACCACACTAGGCAGGGGTGGATCAGACTATACCGCCGCTCTGCTAGCGGCAGCAGTAAAATCCACTGTATTAGAGATCTGGACCGATGTATCGGGAATGATGACCGCAGACCCTCGTTGGGTAAGCGGTGCCAGGGTTATCCCAACTATCTCTTACCAGGAGGCAATGGAACTATCACATTTTGGAGCAAAAGTTTTGTATCCTCCTACCATTCAGCCGGTATTGGGCAAGGGCATTCCGCTTGTAATAAAAAACACATTTGCGCCGGATGATCCTGGTACTTCTATTGGTAAAGATGTTGCTTCTAATGGCAATCCGGTTAGGGGTATCTCCAGTATCAGCAATATGGCGCTGCTGAGCCTTGAGGGCAGTGGCATGGTAGGCGTACCTGGCTTTTCAAAAAGGTTGTTTGAAGCATTATCGCTGGCTGGCATCAACGTTATTCTGATTACACAGGGGTCTTCCGAACATTCCATTTGTGTGGGGGTAGAGTCAGCCAACGCCACCCGGGCCAAAGAAGTCATAGACGGCACTTTCGCTGATGAAATAAGGATGGAAAAAGTATTTCCGCTCCGGTTAGAAACAGAATTGTCTATTGTGGCTTTGGTAGGTGAGAATATGAAAAGCCTGCCGGGTATCAGCGGTAAGATGTTTGGAGTGTTGGGGAGAAATGGTGTAAATGTAAGAGCCATTGCCCAGGGTTCTTCAGAGCGAAATATTTCTGCGGTGGTATCAACACGAGACGTAAGAAAAGCGATTAACGTTTTGCATGAGGAGTTTTTTGAAACCACCAGCAAACAGATTCACCTTTTTGTCGCCGGGGTGGGCAATGTAGGGAGTAAGTTGTTGCAACAATTGCAGCAACAGGCTGTCTGGCTTTCCAGCGATCTGCGACTGAATATAAAAGTAGTGGGATTGGCTAATAGCCGTAAGGTAGTGATTAATGATGCCGGCATCGATTTAAATAACTGGCAAGAGGCACTCGACCATGGAGAGAACCTTACCCTGCAGGAGTATATCAATACCATCATCAGCAAAAACCTTCGTAACTCTATATTTGTTGATATTACCGCCAGTGATACTGTTGCTGCGGTATATGATCAGCTCTTGCAAAAAAGCATTTCGGTGGTCGCCTGCAACAAAGTGGCAGCCTCTTCCGATTATGCTTACTACAAAAAATTGAAAGACCTGGCCAGAACATACAACTGCCAGTTCTTATTTGAAACCAATGTAGGTGCTGCGTTACCGGTAATCGGCACTTTAAACGATCTGATGCGTAGTGGGGACAGAATCCACAGAATTGATGCGGTATTGAGCGGGACACTCAATTTTGTTTTCAATAATTACGACGCAACCAGCAGTTTTGCTACCATAGTAAAACAAGCGCAGGATGAAGGGTATACTGAACCGGATCCAAGATTGGATTTAAGTGGAAAGGATGTTATGCGGAAGATTATGATATTAGCGCGGGAATCCGGTGCACACCTGGAAATGGAAGAAATCACTTGCAATGGGTTCTTACCGGAGAGTTGTATGCAGGGGGATGTGGTAGCATTTTATGTTGAACTGGAGAAGCAGGAAGCACATTTCAAAAAACTATATGAGGAGGCGGCTACTGCAGGTGCAAAGCTTAAATTTGTTGCCCGGTTTGAGGATGGAAAGGCCGCGGTAGGCTTACAGCATATAGCACCCCAACATAACCTGTACCATCTTTATGGGAAGGACAATGTTGTGTTGTTTTACACAGAGCGGTATCCCGAGCAACCCCTGGTTATCAAAGGAGCGGGTGCCGGTGCTGAAGTAACAGCGTCCGGTGTGTTTGCGGATATTATAAGGGCGACCGCATTTTAGGAATCGTTGATGTGAGAACGGCTGATGTAGGATTTGGGATGGCTGATATATTAAATCAGAGATCAGCCATAAAAAAAGCATTTTTGAAGGAGTGATGCCTGATATACTAAATCGGAAATCACAATAACAGAAATCAGAAATAAATAGAATTATGTCTGTTGATTTAGTAAAAGAAGAAAACACCTTGACGATTGATGTGATTGAAAAGGCAATAGAAGGCGCAAAAGGGCAACAGTGTACGGTACACGCTCCCGGTACAGTGGCCAATATGGTATGCGGGTTCGATGTGTTGGGCTTGGCGGTAAACGATCCTTATGACGTGATGACGGTTAAGTTGATTGATGAGCCGATGGTTGTTATTCATAATGTGGATAGCTACGGATTACCCACAGCGCCTGAAAAAAATGTTGCCGGGGTGGCTTTGTTGGAAATGATCAATCAGTTAGGAAATAGAGCAGGGTTTGATGTTACGATAGAAAAACGAATAAAACCCGGCAGCGGCGTTGGATCCAGTGCCGCAAGTTCTGCTGGTGCGGTGGTAGCAGCCAACGTATTACTGGGCAATATCTTTTCTAAACCCGATCTGGTACAGATGGCAATGTTTGGTGAGAAACTGGCATCCGGTGTGAAACACGCCGATAATATTGCACCTTGTATTTACGGCGGGGTAACACTTATCAGAAGCATCCATCCGCTGGATATCACAAGTGTACCATCTCCTCCTTTATATGTTACCCTGGTGCATCCCCAAATAGAAGTGCGTACGGAAGATGCGAGACAAATTCTGAAAAAACAGATTCTATTGAAAGATGCCATCCGGCAATGGGGAAATATTGCAGGATTGGTTACCGGACTGATGAAATCAGATTACGAACTGATTGGGCGGTCGCTGGAAGATGTGTTGATAGAGCCTGTGAGAAGTATTCTGATTCCGGCTTTTGCTGAAGTGAAGCAAAGAAGCCTGGCCGCGGGTGCTTTGGGCGGTGGTATCTCAGGCTCGGGACCTTCTATTTTTATGCTGAGCAAGGAAGAAGAAACAGCTCGCCTTGTGGAGCAGGAGATGAAAGCTATTTATACAAAAACAGGAATTGATTATCACACCTATGTGACTACCGTAAATACAAACGGTTGTACAATTGTGAAATAAACTTAAAGGACAGGGTTCGTAAATATGAAATATTATAGTTTAAATAAGCAGTCACCTGTAGTCGGTTTTAAGGACGCTACCGTAAAAGGACAAGCGCCAGATAAGGGTTTGTATTTTCCAGAGACATTGCCTGTATTACCTAAAAGCTGGTTTGATTCTATTGGAAACAAATCCAACGAAGAGATCGCTTTTGATGTTATCCGTCCTTATGTAGGTGATGAAATTCCCGAACAAGAGTTGAGGAGGATAGTGGAAGAAACAATCAACTTTTCTATACCATTGGTAAAAGTGAAGGATAGTATTTTTTCGCTGGAACTTTTTCATGGACCCACCTTGGCCTTCAAAGATGTGGGTGCCCGTTTTATGAGCAGGTGCCTGGGGTATTTTGCAAAAGAAAGAAGTGAAAAAGTAACCGTACTGGTAGCAACATCCGGAGATACCGGTGGGGCTGTGGCTAATGGATTTTATGACGTAGACGGGGTAGAAGTGGTAATACTGTACCCGTCCGGAAAAGTGAGTTCCGTACAGGAAAAACAACTGACCACCCTCGGCAGAAATATCCGGGCATTGGAAGTACAAGGCACATTTGACGATTGCCAGCAAATGGTAAAACAGGCTTTTGCAGATGAGTCTCTCACCAGCAAAAAGTTTCTTACCTCGGCTAACTCTATCAATGTGGCCCGCTGGTTGCCACAACAGTTTTATTATTTCTTTGCCTACAAACAATGGGCTGATAAGCATAATCCTCCGGTCGTAGCTGTGCCCAGTGGCAATTTTGGAAATATATGTGCGGCTATGTTGGCACATATATCTGGTTTGCCTGTGCAACATTTTATCGCAGCTTGTAATGCGAATGATGTGGTACCGCGTTATCTCTCCAGTGAAAATTATGATGTGAAACCGGCTGTGGCTACTATGTCTAACGCAATGGATGTTGGCAATCCCAGCAATTTTGTAAGAGTAATGCAGCTCTTCAATAACAACTTTATAGATATTAAGAAAGTATTGTCCGGGTACACTATCACAGATGAAGAAACCCGTGAAACCATAAAGTCTGTGAAAGCAGAAACAGGATACCTGCCGGATCCGCACGGTGCTGTTGCTTATCTCGCATTACAACGTTATCTTAACGAACACCCAAATGAAAAAGGGATATTTGTAGAAACGGCTCATCCGGTTAAGTTTTACGATGTGGTGGAACCCGTAATTAACGAAAAGGTTGCGATTCCGGAGTCCATTGCAGAGATACTTGAGTTACCTAAAGTGTCAACATTAATCAAAGCAGACTACACCGCACTCAAAGAATATTTACTGTCGTAAGGGGTGCCTTGGGGCTTACTTAAATTATCGGTCAGGAAAAACCATCGTTTTTTCTGACCGAAATCCGTTCGGTCCACCAGGTTTTTCTGCCCGGGGGAAATACAAACCCCCAAACGCGGTTTATTCGTACTTTTGCAGACAGAAAATGAAGTAGTATGAGTCGTAAAGGAAAAGTATTGGTAGCCATGAGTGGCGGAATTGACAGCACGGTAGCTGCGCTAATGCTTCATAATGAAGGATATGAGGTCGTGGGCATTACCATGAAAACCTGGGACTATGCAAGTTCCGGCAGCTCTAAGAAGGAGACTGGCTGCTGTAATATAGATAGCTTTAATGATGCCCGCATGGCAGCAGTTGAGCATGGTTTTCCCCATTATATACTGGATATTCGCGATGAATTTGGAGATGCGGTTATCGACAATTTTGTGGAAGAATACCTTGCCGGAAGAACGCCCAACCCCTGTGTGATGTGTAATACGCATATTAAATGGCGGGCTTTGTTGAAAAGGGCAGACGCACTTGGATGTGATTTTATTGCAACCGGGCATTACGGCGTCATACAACAGCACACCAACGGCCGGTACTTTATTAGCAAAGGAATAGACGAAACCAAGGATCAGAGTTATGTACTGTGGGGCCTGCAGCAGGACCTGCTTAGCCGTACGCTGTTGCCACTGGGAAGTTATAGAAAAACTGAAATCCGTCAGATGGCGCTTGATTTTGGTTATCCGGAACTGGCAAAAAAAAGCGAGAGTTATGAAATTTGTTTTGTGCCGGATAATGATTACAGGGGCTTTTTGAAAAGAAGGGTGGAAGGGTTGGAAGAAAAAGTGGCAGGGGGCAATTTTGTAGATCCGCATGGCAATATTCTCGGTCAGCATAAGGGATATCCGTTTTATACTATTGGTCAACGTAAGGGTTTAGACATTGCACTCGGAAAACCCGCTTATGTAACACATATAGAACCGGAAACAAATACTGTGGTGCTCGGTGACGAAGAGGATCTAAACCGCCAGGAAATGCGTGTAGGAAAACTTAACTGGTTAAAATACAATGGTATAGAAGATGGGATGGAAGCACTGACGAAAATCCGCTATAAGGATAGCGGAACAGATGCCATCCTTTATAATGACGAACGCGGTATAAGGGTAAGCTTCTATGGACAGGTTAAGGGCATTGCTCCCGGTCAAAGTGCCGTATTTTATGAAGGCAATGATGTGATCGGAGGCGGCATTATCCTGCGCCAATAACCCGTTTAGCGCTGCAATAATGTAGTAAATCAATTCGTTATACCTTTACTTCTACATTAAAGGATTTGCGGATGAACCTAAGAAAATTTGCAGTAACACTTGCAACTGGTACCTTACTTCTTTCTCTGCCATTTTGTAAAAAGCAAATGGATAGCTTTTCTGTACAATCTTACAAGGAGTATTATCCCCTGGAAACAGGAAAATATATTATTTACAAGATGGATTCCACCGTGTTTGTGGATTTTGATACCAAAAAAGAAGTAAGAAGTTACCAAGCAAAAGACCTGGTGGACGCCGAAATAACGGATAACCTCAACCGTAAAAGTTACCGCATCCGGCGAATGATTCGAAACGGCGACGGTACGGGAGATTGGCGTGATATCGCCACTTTTATGGTAACACCTCTTGATCACTCCCTTGAATATGTTGAGAACAACCAACGGTATATCCGGCTGAAGGATCCTGTAAAAGACTATTTTTACTGGGATGGAAACAGCTATATCAATGCTACCGATGATTTGAGTTACCTGCAGTTTTGGGAGTATAACTACAAAGATGTGGGTATGGAACATAACGACGGTGGTTTTGTTTTTGACAATACCATTACCGTTTTACATGTAGATGAAACGACAGGTGATCCTGATATGTTTCCCAACAATTTTGCCTCTCGTGATTTTAGTACAGAAGTATATGCAAAAGATATAGGGTTAGTATCCAAGGATTTTATGGTATGGACATACCAGGCGACTCCTGTCACTAACAACTGTCGGGCGGAGTCTCCATCGGAATCCATCGCCTGTCCCGTATTTGTGAACTGTGACTCGATAGCGGCGGCCATCGGCGGTTTGGTGCGGTGTGATACTTTACGAGTGGCGAATGCTTATTCCGGTTACGGAATCTCCTTGCGGTACCTTGAACATAATTGATTACTATGAAAGCCTTTGCCCTTATCCTGTTGACCCTCACGCTACAATCTGCCACTGCGCAGTACTCGAAGCATATCATCCAACTAACAAACAAGAATAACAATCCTTATTCGCTTACTCATCCTTCTGATTATCTGTCTCCCAAAGCCATAGAGCGTAGAAGCAAACAGAACATTGCTATCGATAGCACCGATTTGCCCGTGAATCCGGCATATCTTGATAGCATTCGTAGTGCAGGAGATGTGGTGGTTTTGAATACCTCCCGTTGGTTAAATCATGTTTTGATAGAAACGACCGACGCGGTAGCACTGGCTAAGATCAACCAATTTTCTTTTGTAAAAACAGTGACTCCGGCGGCACCCAGAAAAGCCAGTGCAAAAATAAATCCCCGGACAGATTTACAACCCGTCCGAAAACAGAAGCGTGTTCAGGATGCTGGTAATCTGCTGGACTATGGTAGTACCGCCGGACAAGTGAATATTCATGAAGGCGCTTTTCTGCATAACAAAGGGCTGAGGGGGGAAGGGATGGTTATTGCGATGCTGGATGCCGGCTACTATCAATACGATACCAACCCTGCCTTTGATAGCATCCGTTTGAATAACCAGGTATTAGACACATGGGATTTTGTAAAAAATAAAAGATCTGTTGCAGAAGAACATATGCACGGTGCTGTGTGCTTGTCTACTATGGCAGCCAACAGCCCCGGTAAACTTGTGGGAACAGCTCCCAAAGCAAAATATTATCTGTTCAGAACCGAAGATGCAGATTCTGAGCATCAGATAGAAGAACAAAACTGGGTAGCCGCCGCCGAAAGAGCAGATAGCCTTGGGGTTGATATTATTTCTTCCTCCCTGGGTTACTACGAGTTTGATGATGAAAGCCGCAGCTACAGTTATAGTAATATGGATGGTCAAACAGCCATCATTACCCGTGGTGCCGAAGCTGCTTTTAGTAAGGGTATTATTGTTTGTAACAGTGCTGGCAATTCGGGCCAGTCTGCCTGGCGTTATATCATTGCTCCGGCGGATGGAAAAAATGTTTTAGCAATTGGTGCCGTTAATGTCAATGGCCTGGTAGGTGCTTTTTCCAGTTATGGACCCTCCTCGGATGGTAGAATTAAACCAGATGTGGCTTCAGTAGGCGAAGCGGCTGCTGTGGCAGGCACAGACGGTAATCCTGCTTATGTGAACGGTACATCGCTGGCGTGCCCAAACCTGGCGGGGTTAATCACCTGTCTATGGCAGGCTTTTCCGGAGATGAGTAACGCTGATATTACGGACGCTATAAAACGAAGTGCTGAGCGGTATACAACGCCCAATGACAGGGTGGGATACGGGATACCCAATATGCGTGTTGCCTATGAAATACTGTCTGGAAAAAAAGATGCCGCCCGAACAGGAAAAATATTGGGTACCAATTGGATCAAGGCATACCCTGTTCCATTTGCTTCTCATCTAAATGTATTGATTAAAGCTCCTCATACCGCTAAGGCAACACTTATGCTATTGAACAGTAGTGGAAAAGAAGTATTGACAAAAAAATTAAGTGTACAGGAAGGAACTATGTATTATGAGCAGCTGCAACCCGTAAATGAGCTTTCTAACGGTATATACTGGCTGCAGTATCGTGATGGAAAAAATATACAGGTACTTAAGCTGGTTAAATAAGATTTCTCGCCTGAAATATTGTTGTAACAAAATGGTTGCAGCTTTTCCGCTATGGTAAAAACGATAAGCCAGAATCAAATTTTTTACATCCTGTTTTTTGTCGGAACTTTATAGAACTGTGAACATTAAAATAAATGTATATGGACAACTGGAAAATAATAATGACAGCCAGTCCTACGGCTCCATTTGATATACAACTGGCAAAAAATTACCTGGAATCAGAAGGGATAGAAACATTATTACAAAATGAACTGGCAGCCCAGGTATATTCAAATGCAGTTGACGAAGCTAAGCTTCTGGTGAAAGAGGATGATGCAGAACGGGCTATCGATATCCTGGTAAAAGGAGGATATATTGACGAATCGACTCAATAAGTTTGTTACACTTGGACAGATATATTTAGTCTTACTTTAACGGATTATTCTTTTCAATGTAACTGCGTGCTTCCTTTTGAGACATATGTGCAAAGTGGCTGTATCGTTCGTGTACGTCAATAATTTCGACAAGGGCTTTTTTACAATGTCCTTATTTTTCCAGCCCGTTAAGTGTGCGATCACTGTTTGCAAACAATTTTTTTTATAAGCAATTTGCCCTAGTACATGTACCAAAGTACTGCGTACCCGCTCTGTTGTATCATTTTCCAGTTCCTGAAGAAGCGGTAGTATGTCCTGGGGATATTTTCTACCTCTTAGTTCTATGCCGTGACATATCTCTCTTCTGATTTCTTTGTCTTTATGGTGCAGGTATTTTTTCGCCCAATTCAAAACCGGTTTTGGATTCATTTCCCCCATTTTTTTGATGGAACCAATTACCGCATTTCTGGGAGAATGGTGAACGTCTAGCAGCCCTACCTCAAATATGTGCTGTACTACCGAAAAATCTCGCTTATCTATTTCGCCTGCTGCATTAATAGCGGTTTGTCTAGCCCGAAAATTTCCTCATTCAACATCCGGTCCAGTCGCTGTACGATACCCGACCTCATCTGTTTGTTTTCAGAATAGAGTCGTCCGATAGACAGATAAGCCGACTTTCGGATATAGGTATCCTCATTTGTAAACCAGCCAAGTGTTCGGGGGGGCGATTTTTTTGTTAGCTCCTGCTCTATTCCCGCTCTTATTTCATTCACCCGCTTTTCTCTTTCTTCTTTTGTCAGGTCATAAAAGCCCATAACATATGTTTGAGGTAATCATGTATTCATTATGAATACCAGTATCAGAATAGGTAACACAATTACTAAAACGGCCAATATCAAGTTCAGGATGGATTTGCCAACAGATATTTTTTGAACTTCGGATACACCGATCACCAGCAGTACAAGTGAATAAATGCCCAATGCAAATTCCACCAAAGCAAAACCGTACAGAAGGAGTACATGGCTTTGCCCCATTGCATAAATATCGGCATCTGACCGAAACAGCTCTTGTCCAAAAATTGCTATTTGGGGGATAAGTAGCACCATTCCGCAAACGGCCGGTATCATAGCATAAGCCAGTACCCTTAAGATGGAGTAAGTTGTTTCTATTCCACCCAGCCATTTGCCTGTCCAACTTATCAGCGCAGCATAGATATAATAAGATAGCCAACCAAGAAGTCCACCCATGACGACGCAAAGTGCTATCACGGAAAACAGAGACATACGATCTCCCATATTTCCGGAAGACGCTCGATCGAAAGCTCTCGATATGCCAGACAGCACCAGCAATACGAACATATATTTTTCATACTGGCTGTTGTTAATAAATTTAAACACCTGGCGGGGTGTAGTCCATATTTTCGTAAATACTTCCTTGTCAGTGAGTGTAACCTCTTCTTCAAAATTGTTGAGAATATCTTCCATATGAGCTGGGTTTGTGCTAAGAAGAACGTAGATATATTATCGATACATATCTGAAATTAATAAAGTTTAATTGATATTAAACAATTTTTTCTTTGATCCCCTGGGGTACACCCAGACATTGGTAAACGCCGAATTCTGTGTTACAAAAAAAGATGTTTAGTATCTTTAAGGTTCATATCATGGAACATGAATCTTTCATTCCGAAAAGGCCGCACTGAGGATTTAACTGCGTTAAAGACCCTGGCGGTAAGTTCCTGGAGCCGGTTTCAATTAGACTTGACAACAGACAACTGGCTTAGGTTATATAACACATTGACCAGCGATGAAGTATTTGCAGAGTTGCTAGAAAAATCTGATGCGATAGTTTGTGAGGCAGAAGGTGAAATTGCAGGCATGGCATTTCTAATGCCGAGTGGCAACCCAACCGAGATATACGAGAAGGGGTGGAGTTATATCCGATTTGTATCAGTAGATCCGAATTGCAGGGGAAAAGGTATCGGCCGAAAACTGACGACTCTTTGCATCGATGCGGCGAAAGCAAACGGTGAAAAAGTCATTGCGCTCCATACATCAGAGTTTATGCATGAAGCCCGCCATATTTACGAAAGTCTGGGTTTTGAAGTATTAAAAGAAATTGATCAAAGACTTGGCAAAAGATACTGGCTGTATACGCTTCACTTATAGTATTGCAGGTGGATGAAAAGTGGCGGATATTTATCCGGCAGTCATCATTTCTTTTGCGTTCTCCAGCGCGGAAACACTTGGTTTCTCTCCGCCAAGCATTTGTGCAATGGCATCAATTCTTTCTTTTTCAGAAAGTGTTTTAATATGTGTATTGATGGTATTGCCGGATTGCTTTTTGTATACAAACAAGTGTGTATCTGCTTTGGCCGCAATTTGCGGTTGATGTGTAATAGAGATTACCTGGTGTGATTTGCCGAGGTCCTTCATGATAATGCCTACTTGTTTGGCAGCTTCGCCACTGATGCCGGTATCAATTTCATCAAAAATAAGGGTTGGTAGTTTTACCGATGCCGCTACTAACGATTTAATGCATAACATCAACCTGCTCAATTCGCCGCCGCTGGCTACTTTGCGCAGAGGTTCAAAGCGGTTGCTGTTATTGGCATCAAATAGAAAACTGATTTCATCACCTCCGTTTATATTCAGCGGAGCATCAGCGATCTGCACCCTGATCCTTGCATTCGGCATTCCTACCTGTGTCAGCAACCTGGTGGTTTTCTTTTCAAATCCTGTCGTTTCTTTTTTACGGTTGTTGCTCAATTCTATTGCCAGCTTTTTAGCCTGTTGCAGGTACTTTTCCTGTTCTGTCTCCAATTGTACAACTGTTGCATCCAGGTTGAGCGACTGATTAAGCTTGCCGGCTATTTCGGATTGAATTGACAATAACTCGGCTGTAGTTTGTACCCCGTGTTTTTTTTGCAGTTTGTATCCTGTTGTCAACCGCTCGTTCAACTCATCCAGCTTTCTTGCATCTAGGTTTACCGCATCTGCCAGCCTTTCTATTTCATCTGCCAGGTCTTTCAATTCTATTTGAGAGGATTGCAGGCGTTGCACCAGGCCCGGAACTTCCGGGTGAAACTCATTCAATGATTGCAATACACTACCGAGGCTTTTCAATTGCTGGAGAACCGGTTGCTCGCCCTCATTTAAGCCATAGTATACTTTTGTTAACGAACTCTTTACCTGCTCCGCATTATTCAGCAATTTCAAGGCTGCCTCTGCTTCCTCCAGTTCGTTTTCCTGAAGGTTGGCTTCTTCCAGTTCATTGAAAAGAAATGTGTAGTAATCTTTTTCTCTGGTAAAAGCAGTTTGTTCCTCATTTAAAGCTTTCAACTGCTTTTGTAATCGCGTGTATTGTGTAAACGTTTCCCGATATTTTTTCAGTAAACCTGTATTGCCAGCCAATGCATCCACTACTTCTCTTTGAAAATCATCGTCGCCCAGTTGTAAGGTGTCAAACTGCTGATGCATACTTACCAATAGGGAAGTAAATTGTTTCAACTGTTGCAATGTTACAGGCGTGTCGTTTATAAATGCCCGTGATTTTCCATTGGCAGCCACCTCCCTGCGGATCGTCAGTTCGTCATCAGCATCCAGATCATTTTCCTTCAAAAAACCTTTTACGAGAGGATACTCCCTGATATTAAATGCGCCCTCGGCAATACATTTGAGATTGGTATCCATCAGCACGCTGCTATCCGCCCGTTCGCCCAGAATCAACCCCAGTGCCCCCACTAAAATACTTTTGCCGGCACCTGTTTCGCCGGTAATAATATTTAATCCGTTAGAAAAATCTATTTCTACCGACGCTATAATAGCATAATTTTTTATGAGTAACCTTTGCAGCATGCCAGTGCAAATTATGCAGATTTATGGTTTATTTTTCCGAAAGCAGAAAGATATTTATCTACATAGGTGTCTATAGACCTGGATTTATATTGCATGATAAACCGGGGATGCTCCAAGGCGACGATTTCCCTGAAAAATTTATATTCTGCATTTAATTTACGCAAAAATTGTTCGTTTTTGCCGGTACCAAAGCAGAAGACCAGATTTGTATTGATCCCCAATTTTTGGAGTTGCTTTAGGGACCTCACAATAAAAGGAAGTGCGGCTTTGGTGAGTTCCTTGTTATCGTAGTAGTTGTAATTTACAACTTTATGCTCTGGTTTATCGATGGTAAAACCCAGCGGACATACTGAGTTGATAAAAAAGGAACGATAGAATGATTCCGGACCACCAAACGCATCGATCATTTCATACACAAAAACAGAAGATGGTTCGTGCGCCGGTTTACCTTCATAGGTTATCCCACATTTTTCTATCAGTCTTTTGGGATCCGTAAAGGGAATGCCCGTTAAACCCGCACCAAATCTGCCGGGATTAATGCCCAGAATAATGTGCCGCTGCAGGTGATCATTGTAGTACTTGCGATAAAATTCGGCGGAAACAGTTGCCGCCTCCGGGTTTTCTTTAAAGGGGTTGATGATCCGGATACCATTAGGAAGTACTTCATTAAAGCGAAGTTGCCTGTTGAACGCTATTACTTTTTCAGCAAAAGTTTTCATCGGGCAATAATAAACAAAAATGGCATCTCATAAAGATGCCATTCAATAGTAATATTGATAGCTGTTATCAGGCTTCTATTCCATTATAGAGATCTTCATCAATCAGAATACGGCCACAGTTTTCGCAGATAATTACTTTTTTACGCTGCCGGATTTCACTTTGTCTTTGAGGCGGAATAGCGTTGAAGCAACCACCACATGCATCACGCAATACGGGAACAATAGCCAGACCATTCCGATAGCTGGTTCTGATTCTTTCGTAAGAAGCCAGTAAGCGTGGGTCTACTTTTGTACGGGCTTCGTTTGCCACCCCATTATATTCTACTTCTTCTTTTTCTGTTTCGGCAACAATTTTTTGTAATTCACCCTTTTTGTGGTTCAATGTGCCATCTTTTACGCCGATAGCTTTTTTCGCATTTTCCAGTAAGCGTGCTTTTTCAGCAATTTCTTCGTTGGCATCCTTGATATGCTTCTCAGAAAGCTTTATTTCCAGATTAGCCAGTTCAGATTCTTTATTGATGGCTTCAAACTCACGACTGTTTTTTACATTCTCGGATTGTTTCTCATACTTTTTCGCCAACTCCATCGATTCCTTAATCACATTCTTCTTCTGCTCAATGAACTCTTGTATGCCATTGATTTCCTCTTCAATCCTGGTTTGTCTGGCATTCAATCCCTGAATTTCATCTTCCAAATCACGCACTTCCATAGGAAGTTCACCTTTCAGTATCTTGATTTCATCTAACTTGGAATCAATTTTTTGCAAAGAAACTAAGGAAGCCAGCTTTTCTTCTACTGAAAACTCTTTTACGTTGGACATATACTGCGTAATGTAATTTTTGTGTTAGGCATGGTAAAATACCGGGTTGGTATTTACTTCCGTTTTAAGGACGGCAAAGTTAGGGAATTTTTCTATGATTATATCATATAAAAGGTTAATGGTAAATTGTTCGCTTTCGTAGTGTCCGATATCGGCAATAACAATTTGCCCATCTGCATCAAAATACTCGTGGTATTTAAAATCGGAGCTTATATAAATATCTGATTTTGAATTAATTGCGTTTTTTAATAGAAAGCTGCCCGCTCCGCCACATATGGCGACTTTCTGAATAGGGTTTCCCCGCAACGCTGTATGTTTCAACATTTTGAGTCCAAAGATAGTAGTCAGTTTCCTTAGAAAACTGAGCTCGTCAACTGCTTCCGGCAAGTAGCCTGTGATTCCGGAACCGGTAGCAGACCAGGTATTATCCAACGATACCAGGTCATAAGCCACTTCTTCGTAGGGATGTGCTTCTTTCAATGCATTTACCACAGCAGATTCTATCCATCGCGGAAAAATAACTTCCAGCCGTATTTCCTGCTCTTCCTGCAGTTTTCCGGGTTCGCCCGCAAATGGATTCGTACTTTCATTTCCTTTAAAAGTGCCAATTCCTTCCGCAGTAAAACTGCATTCGCTGTAGTTGCCTATGTGCCCGGCACCGGCAGCAAATATGGCAGCGCGAACACGGTTTAGTTCAGCTTCAGGAACAAAGGTGTGCAGTTTTTTCAACAATCCCGTTTTAGGTGCCAGTGGCGCACAACGGGTAAGTCCTAATAGATTGGCAATTTGTCCATTTACACCGGTTTTAATATTATCCAGGTTGGTATGTATAGCATAAATGGCAATATCATCTTTGATAGCCCTGATAATACAACGCTCTACATAGTTGCGGCCCGTAATGCCTTTCAATCCTCTGAAAATAATGGGGTGGTGGGCGACTACCAGGTTGCATTTTTTGCGAACAGCTTCTTCCAGTACTGCTTCAGTTACATCCAGGCAACACAACACACCGCTGCATACGGCCAACCTGTCTCCGGTGAGCAACCCTGCATTGTCGTAATCTTCCTGTAGTGCCGGCGGGGCCGCCGCTTCCAAAACGTTAAGGACGTCCTTAATTTTAACTTTCTCCGTCATGGTATAAAAATAGCTATTACTTTGCTTTCAAATAGCAGACAAGAGTGATAAAACGGCTACTACTTTTTATAACAGGCATATTTGTTTTTGTTGTACATGCTAAATCCCAGGAAGATTGGGAAACCTACGTGTTGTATATGAAAGACAAACCCATCTCCATTATGGTAGACCTGGGTTTTGAAAGTGCGCCCATTACAAAACAAAATCAGAATGTGCTGATCGTAAGTATATCGCTGGATAGGATGCAGAGTGATGGACTACCCCTGCGTACGGATTTAAAAAAGCTGGATACACTGGAAGATGAACTGATTGCACAGTTGCATAGTGGACTGGGGGCGATATATACGGGACGGTATACCGCCAATGGGAAGAGAGATTTTTACTTTTACACCAATGATACATCCAGGTATACAGGGTTGGTGCAGTCGGTTTTGAATGCCTATCCTTATAGGTCAAAAACCATCTGTAAGAACGATTCGGCATTGAGTAATTATCGGGAGGTATTATATCCAACCCGAATTGAAATGCAACGGATATACAGCCGCAGGATGATAGGATATCTTGTAGATGCGGGTGACCCGTTGACTGTGCCGAGGGCGGTAGACCACCTTATTTTTTTTAAAACAGACAGCGATCGAAGAAAATTTGCTGCTATCGTAATTGACAAGCGGTTTTCAATTATCCGGGCAGAAGAAGAAAAGGGCATTAAAGACCGGCCTTTTAGCCTGGAAGTATCCCGAATAGATAAAGTAGATGAAGACTCCATAGACGAAGTGAGCCTTTACTTATGGGAACTGGCACAAAAATTCAGTGCCCGGTATGAGGGCTGGGAAACTGTTGTTGTAAAACCTTCTGAATAAAAAGTTATTCTGCTGCCTTTTTAATGATCTGCTGGTACACTTTTCTAGCCGCGTCATATGACTTTGCTGCTGCATCTTTCTCAGAAGGACGAATATTAGGCTCCTTTTTCTTCCAGCATTGTTCCAGCGCATCCAGGCACCACTCGGCACTACGCTTTTCTTTTATAGGCTGATTGTTCACTGTTATATAAATCGGATTGGTGTGTGCGCTACCCCATATTCTGATAGCAGCCCAGCAGGATCGGTCTACCTTATAATTAAACGTGACTGGTTGAACCTTTCCATCAGCCTTTATCAATACAGTATCTACTGGCAAGCCATTGATTAGCAATTCTGCTTTCACATTGCGTGATTCCCCTATTCGTGACCACTCTACTGACCAGAATGATTGATCTTTAAACCGGGCATCCTTGGGAGCATCCGGGGATACCGGTTCCAGGTAGGACGCTATATCTGCTGTAAAACTTACCTGGCGAGGACCTGAAAGCCGCAATTCGCTATTGTTGGTACCCACTTCCAGTCCGTTGGCGGCAAAGCCCATGATATGGGAATGCCCGACTGATACATAACTTCTTCCCCTTTTTAATGCATCTATATAAGCTTCGTAGCTTATTGTTTTATTCGATGGCTTAAAGTAGCTACGTGCTAGTCCTACGCGCATATCGGTAATACAGGGAAAGTCCGTTTCTCCACTGGCGCTCACCCTGAACCCACTATTCAATGTATGATACCACATGTTCAATTCCCATTCTGCAGGGGTATTGCCCAGGCTGTATATATCCACCAGCCCCTGCGTAACGGTCACTATATATTCATTGGCACCTATGCCATCCATGGTGGGTAATATATAATTGGGTACTTCTCTCTGGGCAAGTGGTGTGGTAGGCACTAGTCCCCAACCTGAATGCGCGTACCCGGTAATGGCGCCCTGGCTCTTTGCCCATTGCAAAACGGGTCCAGTCCAGCTTGGCCAATCTTCCACCTTTTCGGCTCCCGGATAATCGTCCTCTTTTAGATTCAACAGTACCAGGTGACCTGAATGAGAAGAAGGGAAGCCGGAGACTTCCACATCATATCGTATTATGTTACGTTTATCCGATAGTGGATTGTCTTTTCGTCCTGAGAAATATCTTTTCTGGTGATACCAGCTTGGTCCCCAGGTAAGCATAGCCGATACATTCAGATCTTCTCCCTGTACCTGCCGCCACATTGCATCCGGTGGAACGCCTTCTGCAGGACTATCATAATGTGCGCAGCCCGCAGCATGTACATGATGGTCGCCGCTATGCCAGCCCAACTTAGACATATTGATCCACCGTTTGAGTTGAAAAGGGATCTCTATAGAGTCTATCCCTTCCGGAATGGTGATGGTTTTGTATTGCACCACATATTCAGGTCCGCGGGTATACTTCACATGATATCGTCCAGGTGGCAACAATACCGATTCTCCATCTTTACGATAGATCTGCTGCTGAAAGAAAAAATCAGGATATTCATCGAATGCCGGTACTCTCCTCGCTGGCAAAGGATATACGCCTGATAGACGTCCGGGCACCCGATCGATGCTATCGGTTATTGTAAAAGAACCCATCACTGGTTTTCCATCATCATCTTGTACTTTAAATTTCACTTTCACCGAAGGACGAATATCAAACAAAACATGCACTGTATTGCGAAACCCAATATCCTGAGAACCCTGTCCAACATTAAATCCTATTTCTGCTTCCCTTGGTCCTGTTTCTTTGCTGTACAATTGCACTACTGCATACTCCAATACAAAACCGGTCAGGTGTTCGTGCAATGGTCGCCGGTTATACATCTTTGCTTCCAGAAAACGATTCGCTACCTGCCCGGCACTTATAACGTGTTCGGGATGTACAACATGAGAGCCCGATGACAGATGAATAGGAGAAACAGCATTGGGGCTTTCCACCTGTAACTCGGATGTAACAGTGGCATCATTTTTTATCTTTACCAGAAAGCTGGTCCATCCTCCCTGAATCATCTGTGCCTTTGCTCTACCGCGATCCACCTTCACACGTCCTTCGGGATTAATGTCCACTTCAAACAAACAATAAGGGTCAAGTATTTTCTGTATCTGTTGGCTTACTGTTGCACCGGGCGCCTGATCGCGCAAGATGTCCAGTTGCTTTTCATCTTCAGGTGCCAATGGACTCCCGAGATACGAAAGCGCTTCCTTCAAACGCAGTGCCTGAGAAAGAAGTGGTTGAGAATGGACGCCTGATACCTGCAAGCTACTGTGTTGATGCTGATGGTGCTCATTATGCTCCTGCGACCGGATTTCCATCATATAACACAATAGCAAAACAATGCCCGTAAAACGAATCATAAAGTATTATCAATTTAAACTTGAAGATATCGTGCAGGAATGGTACTTCCAGTAACTTTACAACAGTTAGATGTCCCTTCTTTCTCTTTTGAAGCAACACCCGCACCAACGATAAATGTACACCCGCTAATCTTTAGAAAGTATGATCTCATTGTCCTAAAATATCGCATTCTTACCGCAAATAGTAAGAATGCAACAGCGATAAAGTGTGTAGAAAGAGGTAACCTCGTCCGCTTATGTACTGTATTGACTGGTGCATTCGCTCGCTATATGTATTGGAAAATGGTACAAATTGCTGCTCGAACCTCAATAATAGAGTGATAATAAAAATTAATTTTTAACTTGGGCGACACCAAAGTATTTAAACTATTCTACGATGTTGTTATTATCACGGGCGTCAATATTTTTAATAGCCATTTCCTCCCTTTTTCTTTATTCCTGCGCAGACAGAGAATCACCGGTTGTGTTTGAACTACATCCCGACGATAACAGTAGTATTGTTTTCATCGGCAACACTTTTGCGGAACGATTGCAGTATTATAATTACTTCGAACCTCTCTTATACAAGAGTTTTCCCGATAAAAATCTCACGATCAGAAACCTGGGGTGGAGTGCCGATGAAATTAATATTCAGTCAAGACCACTGAATTTTCCGACACAGGATCAACACCTCACCAATCATAAAGCCGATATTATTTTGGCTTGTTATGGACTGAATGAAGCTTTTAAGGGACTGGATAGCCTGGAAGCTTTCAAGATTCAACTCACTACTTATTTGCAACACCTGCAAAAGCAACAATATAACGGAAAAACGCAACCGCAGTTGATCCTGGTATCGCCCATTGCGCATGAAGCACTGGGTGGATTTTTACCGGACCCCGCCACACACAACAAAAATATCGGACTATATACAAAAGGCATGCAGGACGTGGCTAAAACCTTAAACATCCCTTTTGTTAATTTGTTTCAGCCATCGCAAAAATTGCAAGCTGGTACAGATTCAATAACCATCAATGGGATACACCTGAACGAGAAAGGATATAAGGCTATCAGTGAAATAATGGCGAAATTATTGGGGCTTCGCGTTGCCAACTGGAATACTGATGATCAACACCTGGTGCAGCTGAAAAAAGCAATTGACTTAAAGAACCAACAATTTTTTTACCTCTATAGAGCTGTTAACAGTGAGTATATAGTGGGCCGCAGAAAGGAACCCTGGGTGCAACCCGCAGGCGGTCCTATTACTTACCCGAAAGAGTTTGCCAAATTGTTTAAAATGGTGTTGCAGCTCGACAGCCTGGTGTGGAAGCAGAGTGTTACCGATGATCTTTCTCACTTTGCTCAGATAGATAAAATACTAAATGATACAACTCAATTTGCCCCGCTTAATAAATCAACACTGGTAAAACCTTCTTCTGCATCCTTTACACTACCCGAAGATTTTGAGATCAACTTATTTGCTTCCGAAGTAGATTTTTCTTTAACTAACCCGGTTAAAATGCTGTTTGATCCAAAAGGAAGGATGTGGGTGGCAGACATGCAATCTTATCCCCAATATTTGCCGGGTGCACAACCGAATGATAAAATATTGGTGTTAGAAGATACCGATGGTGATGGTGTTGCTGATAAAGAAACCATATTTGCCGACAGCCTGTATATGCCTACCAGTATTGAATTGGCTAACGATGGTGTATATGTGTCGCAGCCGCCCAATCTATGGTTCATGAAAGATACAGATGGAGACGGCAAGGCAGATCATAAGGAAATCATGCTGCACGGTTTTGGCACAGAAGATGTACATCACTCACTGGATACCCATACCTGGGGACCAGATGGTGCATTGTACTGGCATAGCGGCACCTTTTTACATTCGCAGGTAGAAACACCCTGGGGGCCACAGCGCAGCGACTATGGCGCTACCTGGCGCTATGAACCGCTTACCCAAAAGTTGGAGCCGTATGTGTCTTATCCCTACGCCAATCCATGGGGACATGTATTTTTAAGAAATGGCACTCAGATCATCAGTGATGTATCAACAGGCATGAATTATTTTGCACCGCCTTTGTCCGTTGCTACAGAATATCCCATAAAACTTACCGGTATGAAGGATTTTTTGACTGCTACCAGCAAGCCTAAAACCTGCGGCACCGAAATTATTTCCAGTCGACATTTTCCGGACGCATTGCAGGGAAATGTGTTGTTCAACACTTTTGTAGGCTCAACGGGCACCAATCAACATCGGTTATACGAAAGCGGTAGTGGTATTGTAGCACAGGAAATAGAACCAATATTGAAATCCAAAGATCCTAACTTCCGCCCTGTGGATCTTCAGTTTGGTCCTGATGGTGCTTTATATATTGTGGATTGGTACAATCCGATTATCAATCATGGTGAAAGAGCGGTAAGAGATCCGCTGCGCGATCATACCCACGGCAGGATATGGCGAATCACTTACAAAAACAAAGAAAAGTTGAAACCTGTTGATCTTACCCAACTTTCCATCGAACAGTTATTGGACGAACTAAAAGTGTACGAAGACAGGGTACGTTACAGAACGAGAACGCAGCTTCGACAGCTTCCTGCAACTAAGGTTTTGGCCGCTGTTGAGAAGTGGGTAACAACACTTGACAAAAAAGATAGCTTATATAACCAGCATAGACTAGAAGCTTTGTGGGTATACCAGCAGTTTAACAAACCTAACCAGCCGCTGTTGGAAGACTTATTGCGGAGCGAAGAAGACTACATTAGAACGGCAGCGACCCGTGTATTGTTCTACTGGAAAAATTCAATCCAAAACGCGGAGCAAAGGCTCATAGAATTATCAAAGGATCGTTCCATGAAAGTAAGGCTACAGGCTGTTATTTCACTCAGTCATTTTAAAACAGATAAATCGGTGGAAGCGCTTCTCGAAGCCGGGATGTTACCGACTGACTACTATATAGATTATGCGCTCACCGCAGCCTTCCGTCATTTGAAGCCTGTTTGGTGGAATAGATTCAAAGCAGACGAAAGTTATTTAGCCAATCAACCAAAAAAAATTGCATTATTACTCAGCTCATTGGCGGATGAAAAAGCGCTGAAAGTACCCGGTTTTATTACTGATGACCCGGCTTGGCCGAAATATGGCTGGACGGCACTTACGGATAAAGATTATGCTGAATTAAAAGACAATCCGGCAGTGGCCGCTTTCCGGGAAGACAGGCTGGCCGCATTGGCTGCAGCTGCCTCTAAAGACGATACAAGAACACCAGAAGAAAAAGGCAGGGCATTGATTGGCGGATCAGATTGTTTTGCATGCCACAAAGAAAAAGATAAGCTGGTAGGACCAGCCTATGCTGCGGTGGCAAAAAAGTATACAACCAAAGACATTCCGACACTCGTCCAAAAAATAATAGACGGCGGTTCAGGGGTATGGGGCGATATTCCCATGACGCCGCATCCAGGAATGAAAAAAGAGGATGCGGAGATGATGGTACGGTATATACTGTCTATAAAATGACGATAGCAGAATAAAGAAATAGAATTTCTCCTGAAAACTTAATTAAGCTTTATAATACACAAACCTGATAGGGATAGACCTAATGCTCAGCCCATACCTGTGCTGCTTTAATGGCTCTGGCCCAGTCTTTCGACAGTTTATTCCGGGTAACTTCCGGCATTTCAGGACTAAACGCCCGATTGATTTTCCATTGAGAATGAATTTCATCGGTATCCTTCCAGTAGCCTACAGCCAACCCTGCCAGGTAAGCGGCACCCAGCGCGGTTGTTTCGGTTATTTCCGGACGAACCACCCTGGTGTTCAGCATATCGCTCTGAAACTGCATCAATAGATCATTAGCGGTGGCACCCCCATCTACCCGAATTTCCTTTATGTCTATACCGGCATCTGCCTGCATCGCTTTCAGCACATCCATGGTTTGGTAGGCAATACTTTCTATCGATGCCCGGGCAATATGCGCAGCCGTAGTACCGCGGGTCATGCCTACCATTGTACCCCGCACATGCTGGTTCCAGTAAGGCGCGCCCAGCCCGGCAAAGGCCGGCACAAAGTATACGCCATCGTTGTTGTCAACTTTCAGTGCCAATGCTTCCACATCAGCAGAAGATTTTATGATGCCTAATCCATCACGCAGCCATTGCACCACGGCACCGGCAATAAATACACTGCCTTCCAGCGCATAGTGGGTGATGCCATTCAGTTTCCAGGCGATGGTGGTTAAAAGATTGTTTTGTGAGGGTACCGCTTTTTCACCCGTATTCATCAGCATAAAACAACCGGTACCATAAGTATTTTTGATCATGCCCGGCTGGGTACACATTTGTCCGAACAGTGCCGACTGCTGGTCACCCGCCAGGGCGGCTATGGGAATACGATAGGCATTGATGATATTTTCAGTTTCACCATATACCTCACTATTGCTTCTTACCTGGGGCAACATATTGCCTGGAATATCAAACAACTTCTCCAACTCGCCATCCCATTGCCCGGTATGAATGTTCAGCAACATGGTTCTGGAGGCATTGGATACATCCGTGGCATGCACTTTTCCCTTGGTGAGATTCCAGAGTAACCATGTGTCGATGGTCCCGAAACAAAGCTCTCCATTTTGTGCTTTTTTGCGGGCACCTTCCACATTATCCAGTATCCATTTTACTTTGGTGGCAGAAAAATAGGCGTCAATTACCAGCCCGGTTTTTTCCTGGATCAGTTTTCCTTTACCTTCTTTTTTAAGCGCATCACAGTAGGACGCGGTACGGCGGTCCTGCCAAACAATGGCATTGTAGATGGGTTTGCCGGTAGCCCGCTCCCACACAACCGTGGTTTCCCGTTGATTGGTGATGCCAATGGCGGCAATATTTTCTGCCGATAGTCCGGCTTTGGAAATAGCTTCCACCGCCACCCCCAATTGAGTGCTCCATATTTCGTTGGGATCATGCTCTACCCAGCCCGGTTTGGGGAAAATCTGGCGAAATTCCTTTTGGGCAGTGCATACTACCGATCCGTTTTTATCAAAAATAATCGCCCGGGAACTGGTAGTGCCCTGGTCGAGTGCTAAAATATATTTTGTTGACATCAGCAATCCTTTTAAAATGAAGATACACATTCGGGGAAAATCTGCCTAACAAGCCCGGATTATTGCTGATATCCCCACAGTATTAGCCTATTATATATGACAATCGCATTACCGTTTGATGGCAAAATAGTCCGGTATTGCCATTTCAGTTTTATGTATCTTTGCTACAAATTTGTAGTGTATTATGATAAGGACAGGTAACCCGGTTATCAGCATCTATACAGAGATGACCCCTAACCCGGAAACAATGAAATTTGTTGCAAACAAATTATTATATCCCGGAAAAAGTATTGATTTTCCGGATGCAGAATCTGCAAAACCTTCTCCATTGGCGCAAGAGCTCTTTGGCTATCCTTTTATTAAGGCTGTTTTTATTGCGAGCAATTTTGTAACGCTCACCAAAACCAGTGAAACCGAATGGCAGGATGTTATACCTTCCATACGCCAGTTTTTGAAAGACTACCTGGAAGAGGGAAAGCAAGTGATTAATGAAGACGAAGTAGTAACCATCAAGCCCGAAGCATCCAATGCTATCAGTGCCGATGACGATGATGTGGTAAAGCGCATAAAAGAGATACTGGACAATTACGTAAAACCTGCTGTAGAAATGGATGGTGGTGCCATACAATTCAAAAGTTACGACGATGGTATCGTGAACCTGATGTTACAGGGATCCTGCTCCGGCTGCCCTTCGTCGATGATTACATTGAAGAGCGGTATCGAGGGTATGATGAAAAGAATGATTCCCGAAGTAAGAGAAGTAGTAGCGGAGGCTGAATAATACGAAATTTTTTATCGATAGGGAAAGGGTGCCAGCAACGGCATCCTTTTTTGTTTGTAGATACTGGAGTTCTGTTGGTTCAGTTGGAAGGAAGAATTGATTGTTCCCTTGCCGAAGTTCATAAGCCATTACGACACTTCAATGTTAAGAGATCTTTCAGGCATACCGGGAATAGCGGTAATAATTCCCCGACGGGCAAGTGCTTCCTTCGGGATTATTTGCATACTTTTTAGGCAAAAAATATTAAGGAAAAATGATTGAAAGCTTTGCTACAAATTCAGTCCGCAGTTTAAATGACAACCCTAACTAAGTGGCATTAAACCTGCTTTCAATGGGTATGTAGCAGCGGTATGGAAAAGAGAGCAACTGGTGGTAAATCCTGGCTTTTACAGGCTATATCCCCTTCCATATTCTTTTTCATTTTCAAGAAGCGGCCGCAATTATTTGGCTACGCTCTATCATTTTATAGTAAAGGGAGGAACGGTTGGCGTAACAATTATAAACAACGGCCCATTTGATTCCGAAAACCCGCAGGTAAACTTTAAAGACTCCGAGCAGGTAAATAATTTGTTTAATTTTTGATCAGAGGCGCGTGATTAGTATATAGTTGAAGGAGGCTTGAGCTGAGGAAAAATATCCTCCTGTCATAAATAGAGGTAGTAAGGCTGAAGCAATGAGCTAAAGTCTTTTGAATATCCGCCCAGTGCATCCCTTATCTCCATTTGCTGTATAGTTGCTTCCGACTGACTAATCCTGGAAAACAAAAGGATACTCCTGAAAATATCATGTGCAGGTGTTTGCCGGACCTGTAGTTGCGAGGATAGATATAGCCCCTTTTCCCTGGCAAGGCGGATACAATTATCTGCTTTAGCATGTGGGAGAAGTATTCCAAACTTGCCATTATTGGCCAGAAGATTTACAACAACTTCCATTAATTTGTTGAGTGTAAGTCCTGCATCATGGAGTGCCATATTTCTCTTGCCGTTGGATGATTTTAATTCATTCTCGTAAAATGGAGGATTGCTAATAATAAATTCGAAATGGCGAGGGGATTTAAAAGTCGTAATATCTCCATATATTGCTTCCAAGCGGTTATTCCATGGGCTGGCTTTAAAATTATATTTCATTTGTTCAAATGCATTGTTCTCAATCTCTATTGCATAAAACTTTGAAACGAACTGTTGTGCGAGCATCAGACTTAATAAACCCGTTCCACCCCCGATATCCAATACATTTTCAGCCTGAATGCTCTGTCTTGCAAACCATGCTCCCAATAAACAGCCTTCTGTGGTTACCTTCATTGCACAGCGATCGTGAAAAACAGTAAATTGTTTGAATTCAAAAAATGGGTTTGCCATATTGCAATTTAATTGTTCAGTACGAATCCGGCTGTTCTCTTTTTAATTCTTTTAGCAAGACAAGGATATTTGCTTAAAGAGAGGCACAGTTTTTGTTTAATATCCCGAACCTGTTCGTCATCTACAGACGATTCTATGAAAAGAGTACAGGCTACCTTTCAACCTATACTCCCGTTGAGACAGACTTATTGTGAAAATATTCGAAAACAATATATTACCGTTTCCGTACTTTAAATTTTAACTGTTTTTGAAGAGAGCACCTTGACTTAAAACGGGACATACCGAATGTAAGTGATGTTCATTAAAACAGGCAGAATCCGTACTCTATACAGTTTAAGGAAAGAAAGTGGATGATAATTTTATCATCCACTTTTCCTTGTACCGGATGTTATATAGTTGCACTCTGCAATAGTTTTGAAATTCTACTGTTTCATATTTAACTTTTTTATACAACTGTTTTTCTGAAGTTCCACTATTGTATATTACATGTAATAACTGCTGTTGTCAGTTAGTTTCGTTATATAGTTAAGATAAGTTTATGCATAGGCTAAAATATTTCCTGTTTGTTTTTCTTCTTGCAAGTTGTGATAAAAAAAACGAGAAGGAATGGACGGTAGATACGGTTCCCAATCCTAAAGAAAGTCCTGGCTGGGACTATGTGAGTAATCCCGATAGTGTTTTGACAGAGGCAACCGTTGCACGCATCAACGACTACCTGAAAGCGTTGGAACAAACGACAACGGACCAGGGAGCGGTGGTGATACTCAACTCGATTGGTACGACCGTTCCCAAACAGTTCGCAACCGGGTTATTCCGAAAATGGGGAATAGGTCAGCGTGATAAAAATAATGGCTTTCTGATGTTGCTTGTCATAGGTCAACGGAGAGTGGAGTTTGAAATTGGGTACGGGTTGGAGGGGACTCTTACCGATGTATTCAGTAAGCGTATTCAGGAGCAATACATGCTTCCGTATGCCAGAGAGGGAGATTATGACGCAGCGGTAATAAATGGAGTGGAGCAAATTTGTTTGTTACTAAAGGGCGGAGATGCCCCTGCAGCAAGCTTCGATGGTGGAGAACGCCAATTGCCTGATCAACTACCATATTTACCGGAAGAAGGGGTGACATCGTATGGTGAGCCAATGCCGGGGCCAGCTTTTCAGGAAAATACTCAAAGAGAAAAAGCATGGCTTTATCTCACGGATGTATTTCCTTATGTGGTGTTAACTTTCTTTTTGTTTGTCGCATATTTTATGCGGAACCAGCTTATCAAAAAAAACCGGAACAATGATTTCACCCAGACGTATAGAACCCGGTCTTTTTTCATCAAACAATTACTACTCGATTTGTTTTATGTTGTGCTGTTTATACTGCTTTTAGGGAGGTTTAGTATATTGAAAGCATTTTTATTTATCTATGGATATGTAGTGTGGAAGACTTGTGTTGCCATTTTTTTTATAAAACGTTGGTTGAGGAAGGAGGTACAAGGAAAAGAGCGGGAAGAAGTGTATAGTTTGACAAGGCAGGTGTATATCCGTTGGCCGCAGGCCCTTCGTTACGTATTACCATTACCGCTTAGCTTTTATTTTAGAACACTTCTAGCAGCAATGGAAAGGTTACGCAATAAACCTGTTTTTGCAGATGATGGAAACCCCATGATAAAACTGGACGAACTTTCCGATGATGAACACCTTGAAAAGTCTCAAATTAAAGAAGAAGAATTACAGGCTGTAGACTACGATGTTTGGTATAAGGCACAAACAGGGGAACGAAAAATCTTTCGGTATGAATTGTTCAGCAAATTTGAGGACTGTCCTAAATGTAAGGCGATTACCTACAGCCTGACGGCAAATAACATACTTTATGCAGCTACTTATTCCAGCACAGGTAAGGGTGTAAGAATCTATAACTGCAAATATTGTAATTACGAAATGAAAGCAGAATATACAATCGCCAAATTAGCACAATCCAGTAGTAGTAACAGCGGCTCCGGCTCCAGCTCTTCGGGTGGAAGCAGTTGGGGCGGCGGTAGCTCTGGTGGTGGCGGTGCTGGTAGCAGTTGGTAATTCAGCCAGGTCTCTTTGCCATACCTACTTCAACAATCCTTTTATTTCATTGAGTTTGATGAGTGCTTCTACGGGCGTAAGTTTATTGATATCGATACTTGATAGTAGTTCTCTGATTTCATCAAATGTTTCGCTGTGGGCATCAAAAATAGAAAGCTGCATTTGCGGCGTTGCCAGTTGTTTAACGGCGTTTCCAATATGATCTTCAGCGTCGCCTCTTTTTTCTTCCAGTTGTTTTAGTATGGCATTAGCACGATTGATCAGTTCTGGCGGCATTCCCGCCATTTTAGCCACATGTATACCGAAGCTGTGGGTGCTGCCACCGGGTGCCAATTTGCGAAGGAAAATAATTTTATTGCCTACCTCTTTGTTTGTGACATGATAGTTTTTAACACGCGGCAACTTGTTTTCCAACTCATTCAATTCGTGGTAATGGGTAGCGAACAGGGTTTTCGGACGATGTGAAGAGTTGTGCAGAAACTCTGCAATGCTCCAGGCAATGGATATTCCATCGTAGGTGGAAGTGCCGCGTCCAATTTCATCAAGCAGGATAAGGCTGCTTCCGGAAATATTATTGATAATGCTGGCAGTTTCGTTCATTTCCACCATAAAGGTCGACTCGCCACCGCTAAGGTTGTCTGAGGCGCCTACACGTGTAAATATTCTATCGGTAATGGGTATACTGGCCTGTGTTGCCGGTACAAAACTACCGGCATGCGCCATCAGGGTGATCAACGCGGTTTGCCGCAGCAATGCGCTTTTACCACTCATATTGGGCCCTGTAAGGATGATGATTTGTTGATCCGATGGATCCAATACAATATCATTTGAAATATATTGGTCTCCGGGTGGTAAAAATCTTTCAATTACGGGATGCCTGCTTTCTTTCAATTCGAGTACACCGCCATCGTGTAATTGCGGTTTGCGATAATTGTATTGCAGCGCATTGTTGGCAAAACAGATAAGGCAGTCCTGGATTGCCAGGATATTTCCGTTGGTTTGGATCGGTGCAATATAATCCTGCAATTCCAGCAGCAATTTCTCGTACAGTTCCAGTTCTATCCTGAAAATTTTTTCTTCTGCACCAGTTATTTTTTCTTCATATTCTTTCAGCTCAGGCGTTATATATCTTTCAGCATTGGCTAAGGTTTGTTTCCTTATCCAGGTGTCGGGCACTTTATTTTTGTGCGAGTTCGTTACTTCCAGGTAATACCCGAATACATTGTTAAACCCTACTTTAAGGGACGATATACCCGTTGCTTCTGTTTCTTTCTGTTGTAATTTTACAAGGTGTTCCTTGCCTCCGGACGCAATACTGCGCAGATCATCCAGTTCGGTATTCACCCCTTTGTTAATGATGCCCCCCTTCGCTGCCTGTGCAGGGGCATCGTCTACTATCTCTTGTTGAATTTTCTCTGCTATATACGTACAGGGGTTTAGTGCGTCTGCCAATCTTTTCAGGTAATCGTTGGCGGAATGTGTACAGATTTTTTTTATTTCTTCTACCTGCCGTAGTCCTTTTTCTATTTGTTTTACTTCACGGGGTGTTACCTTTTTCAGGGGAATCTTACTCACCAGTCTTTCTATGTCTCCGCATTGTTTGATGTGCTGGGCTATTTTTGTTCGCAGATCTACTTCTTTAATAAAGTACTCTACAAGGTCTAATCGTTCATTGATTCCTTTTTTGTCTTTCAATGGCAGCACCAGCCATCTCTTCATCAAACGGGCACCCATAGGCGAAACCGTATTGTCCATTACTTTTTGCAGCGTGTGAGAGCCATCCGCTCCTCCCAGGATCTCCAGATTGCGTATGGTAAACCGGTCCATCCACAAATAATCTTCTCGATCTATGCGTTGGATGGTGGTAATATGTTGAAGGTTGGGGTGTTCTGTATCTTTCAGATAGTGTAACACAGCACCGGCTGCTATAATGCCCGCCGGCATTCCCTCTATACCAAACCCTTTTAGTGAGTGAGTGCCAAAATGTTTGAGCAGACTTTCCGTAGCATAGGCTTCCTCAAACAACCAGCTTTCTAATGTATAGGTATAAAACCGGGAACCAAATGTTTCTTTGAACTGCTTTTGAAAATTCCGTTGAAAAACGACCTCTGCCGGTTTCAGGCTTTGCAGTAGTTTGTCCGTGTACTCTGTGTTGCCTTCCGCAACAAAAAACTCTCCCGTGGAGATATCCAGAAATGCGACTCCCATCATCTGCTCTCCAAAATAAACACCCGCGAGGAAATTGTTACTATTGTGTTCCAACAATTTGTCGTTGGTAGCCACGCCCGGTGTTACAAGCTCTGTAACCCCTCGTTTTACAATGCCTTTGGCTTGTTTGGGATCCTCCAGTTGGTCGCAAATAGCTACCCGATAACCCGCTTTCACCAACTTGTGGAGATAGGTATCCAGGGCATGGTGCGGGAAACCTGCCAGTTCTGAAGAAAAAGCTGCCCCATTGTTTCGCTTGGTAAGGGTGATGCCCAGTACCTGAGATGCGGTTATAGCGTCCTGCCCAAAAGTCTCATAAAAGTCTCCTACGCGGAATAATAGAATAGCATCAGGATATCTTTGTTTGATAGCCTTATGCTGTTGCATCAAAGGTGTCTCTGAACTTGCTTTTGCCATACAGGACGGCAAAAATAAGGATTTGAGGTGGAGTTTCGGGAGTGCATCCGGCCGGGAATAAAATACAGGTTTCAGATAATGAAAAACTGTAGCTGACAACCATATTTATTGTATTTTAGCCTGTCATGTTTCAGTTTAGATAATAAAAAAAAGCAATTCGTTGCGTACTTATCTTTCGGATGGCGGTGTTCAATTGTCCTTGTGATGTAATAGATGTACTTTGATTTGACAACTATCTTTAAACAACAATAGTAATATTAACTAATAAAAATTTAGAGCGATGCTTCTGACCCAGAGACAAACGACATTATCAAAATTCTTTTTTATATGCGTGACATTTGTATTTTTTGCCTGTACCTCCAGGGCACAACAGGATCAGTGGGTTAACTACAAAGGGGCCGAGGGACCAGGCAAAGGTAAAAAAATAGTATTGGTGAGCGGAGACGAGGAATATCGTTCAGAGGAAGCTTTGACGATGTTGGGGAAAATTCTGGCTAAAAAATATGGCTTTAATTGCACCGTTTTGTTTGCCATAGATGCAAAGACAGGGGCTATCAACGCATTAGATCAGACGAATATTCCTGGTCTGGAAAATCTGAAGGATGCAGACCTGATGGTAATTGCTACCCGGTTTCGCGAATTGCCGGATGCACAAATGAAACATGTAGATGACTATGTAAAGTCTGGGAAACCTATTATTGGATTGCGTACTGCTACCCATGCTTTTTTCTATAGTCGCAATAAAAACAGCCCCTATGCAAAGTACGACTGGCGGAGCAAGGTGCCGGGTTGGGAAAATGGCTTCGGTGCCAAAATTTTCGGAGAAACCTGGGTAGCGCACCATGGCGATCATGGAACGGAAGGCACCCGCGTTTTGATAGATGGCGTACAACAAAGAGAAAAGAACCCGGTATTGAATGGCGTAGCAGATATATGGGGTCCTACAGATGTATACACCATCAATAAGCTGCCGGCCAATACCACAGTGCTGGCTTATGGCTTATCTACTGCCGGGATGACGGCTGATGCGCTGCCAAATCTTGAAAAATCAGTAATGCCGGTAGCCTGGACCAGGACCTACAAAAGTGATAGTGGCAAAGAGGGCAGAGTATTCGCTACCACACTGGGTGCTTCTGTTGATTTTTTGAGTGAAGACCTGAGAAGATTGTTGATTAATGCATGTCTTTGGTCACTGGGGATGGAAAAGCAGATTCCGGAAAAAGCAGATGTGAATACGATAGGAGAGTATACGCCAACTATGTTTAGTCCGGATTTGTTTAAACAGGGAACTTTTCCTTCAAAATATAAACTGGACTAAGAGAAGTCCGAATGTATTTCGAGGTGATTATCTTACGGTAATCACCTTTATTTTTTCAGATATCTGGCATTCACCCAAGATACACTCATCCATAAGGAGAGAAATAATGCATGCAGCCAGTTGTAATTCTTTGCGTCGGCAGCATATGGAGTATACAGTGGTTCCCCATTGTAAATGCCTTTCACATACAATATGGTCGGCACTCCATCTTCTACCAGGTACTTATATAATACAAACTTCATAGGGTTGAATAAGTATAAACTTATACCCGAAAATAGCCGGAGAAGGTGCGGCTGCAAAGTTTTTTCGATGAACAAGCCGTTGGAATCTGTCAGATAATGAAAAGGATCGATAATTATATCTTTATGGAAATCAATTAGATGTCTCTTTGGCGTAGAAAAAATACTGTATAAGATTCTCATTCTCCGACGAGTAGATAGTGAAAAAGTCTCCATACATCCCTTAACAGGGTATGTGGAGACTTTGAGCTGTAAATGATTTTTAGTTACTTAAAAACCTTGTTTGGCTGTGCCAGCTTTTATAGCTGCCAGCGCTTTGGCTTCACCTAATAAAGTGGTGAGTTTATTTCCTTTTCCGTCATGCCCTTGCGCCATGTACGCTCCTTTGGATGTTTTTGTAATTACAGCATCCTGAATAGGAACATTTTTTTCTTTGGTTTTTACGTTGTAAGCCGTTAACACTGTATCTGACATGGTTGTAAGTATTTAATGAATAATTTATTGATTACAAAAATAATATGTTGCGACGTTTAAGTCAAACATAATTTTCAACAGTATAATTACCTATACATCCAGGTTGGCATATTTGGCATTCGATTCAATAAACTCCCGGCGGGGAGCCACTTCATCACCCATCAACATGCTAAATACCCGATCAGCTTCGGCCAGGCTCTCAATGGTTACCTGTTTAAGAGTTCTGGTTTCTGCATTCATGGTGGTTTGCCATAACTGTTCCGCATTCATTTCTCCCAAACCTTTATATCGCTGAATGTTTACGCTTTCTTCTTTGCCGCCCCCCAGTTTTTCTACCAGCGCCTTTCTCTGCTCTTCGTTCCAGGCATAGGCCGATTCTTTTCCTTTTTTTACCAGGTATAATGGAGGTTGTGCCAGGTATACATATCCTTGCTCCACCATCTCCTTCATATACCGGAAAATGAAAGTCAGAATCAAGGTTGCAATGTGGCTTCCGTCCACATCAGCATCCGTCATGATAATCAGTTTATGATAGCGGAGTTTCGACAAATCCAGTGCTTTAGGGTCATCAACAGTACCTTTTCTAACCCCTAAAGCCGTAAACATATTCCGGATTTCTTCGTTGTCGTAAATCTTATGTTCCATCGCCTTTTCCACGTTCAGTATCTTACCCCTGAGTGGTAGTATCGCCTGGAAGCTTCTGTCACGACCTTGCTTGGCTGTACCCCCTGCCGAGTCTCCCTCTACCAGGAACAGTTCACATTTTGTTGGATCCCTATCGGAACAATCCGCCAGTTTGCCTGGTAATCCTCCACCAGACATTACGTTCTTACGCTGAACGAGATCTCTGGCTTTACGGGCGGCAGCTCTTGCCTGTGCCGCCAGAATCACTTTAGAAATAATCTGTTTGGCGTCTTTTGGGTTTTCTTCCAAATAAGCCTGTAACACTTTGCTAAGTGCAGAATCAACCACACCAGCCACTTCATTGTTGCCTAATTTTGTTTTGGTTTGGCCTTCAAACTGCGGCTCCGGAACCTTTACTGAAATTACAGCACTCAGCCCCTCCCTGAAGTCATCGCCTTCGATTTCTACCTTGGCTTTTTCAAACATGCCTTCTTTTTCACCATAGGCTTTAAAAACGCGGGTGATAGCGCGGCGAAAACCTGCCACATGCGTACCGCCTTCGATGGTGTTGATATTATTTACATAACTGAAGATATGTTCCTGAAAGCTCGAATTGTAAACCATCGCCACTTCTACCACTACATTGGTTGTGGTATCGTGGGCTTCACCGTAGATAGGAGCAGGCAAAAGTGGTTGACGATTGCCATTTTTATCCAACATTTCTACAAACTCAGTAATACCGCCTTCGCTATAAAATACTTTCGTATAGTCGTTCCCTTCTTCGTCTTTTTCCCGCTTGTCAACAAGTGTAATAGAAATCCCTCTGTTCAGGTAAGCGAGTTCTCTCAAACGGGCTTCCAGCGTACTTTTGTTGTATTCCGTTTCTGTAAAAATGGTATGATCCGGCCAAAACTGCACCCGTGTGCCTGTGGCTTCGCTGGTACCTATCTCGCGTACTGCATATTGAGGAACCCCGATCCGATACTCCTGCTCAAAAATTTTACCTTCCCGGCGAACAGTTACCTGCATCAGTGAGCTCAATGCGTTTACGCAACTCACACCCACCCCGTGCAAACCACCGGATACTTTATAAGTATTTTTGTCAAACTTACCACCTGCATGCAGTACCGTCATTACTACTTCCAGTGCACTGCGTTTCTCTTTGCTGTGCATGCCTGTAGGAATACCACGCCCATCATCTTCTACGCTAACTGAATTATCGTCGTAAATAGTGACTGCAATGTTTTTGCAATACCCTGCCAGTGCCTCATCTATAGAGTTGTCTACTACTTCATACACAAGATGGTGTAGCCCTTTGGCTCCAATGTCACCAATGTACATAGCAGGGCGTTTTCTTACCGCTTCAAGTCCTTCTAAAATCTGAATACTGTCTGCTCCATATCCCGGAGGTGTAGTGGAGGATAAATCCTGGTTTTCGTTGCTCATAAATAGCTGATAAATCCCTTTATTTTAATGAAAAATAATCTTGCAAATTTACTGATATTAAGCCGCATGGCAATGCTAAAAAAACACATAAGTATGCTATTTATCACAAATGTTTCCACATCCTTGCCCGGTGCTGCAAACGGATTTGACAAAATACAGACAGTTTGATATGAGTTACCTCGTATATTTGCACACGTATTATGGTAAGATTACCTGTAACAGATATAGCCCGGAATTTACCAGTGGAAGAACTGGATCTTTTAGTTGAAAAAGATCGGTTGACGCCTGGCTCTGTGCAGTATTCTATCAAAAGGTATCGTCGGTTTCCGCATTGGAATACAGAAGATGCCGGCATGATGGCTTATCATTACAAAGAAGAGGAGGCTATTGGCAACTATCTGGAGCTGAAATTCTGTGTTACGGGCAATATTTATTGTAACAACAAGAATGGTTATGAGTGCGGTAATTGCAAACATAGCCAAACCAAACAATGTACCAATAAGGAAGAGACAATTGATATCCTTAGTTTTAGCTTTTTAAGCGAACACTTACAACAGTTTGTGAAGAGCAGCCGCTCCCAGGGTTTTGCCAACGAAGTGCTGGCGTTTAAACACAAAAAACCGTTTACCCGCCTATTACCTATATGCAGCCGTACCAGGATGACCATTGAGGCATTGCTTAATAACAGCTATACCGGGAATCTGGAGAATATTTTCATCAATGCTCAAACCCAGATGCTGCTTTTATACAGCCTGGAGTGTATGTTGGGTGAAAAGGAAGAAGAGGTATTCACCTGTAAGTTTCTGGCAAACGACACAGACAGAGAGAAGATATTGAAAGCCAGAGATTTATTGCTTCAGCATATCGGAGAGCCGATTACCATTAAAGATCTTAGCCGTAAGGTAGCCATTAATGAATGTTATTTGAAGAAGGGCTTCAAAGAAATGTTTGGTACCACTATTTTCGATTATTATCAAAACCAGCGCATGGAACACGCCAAATACCTTTTATATGAAAAGGGCTTGAGTGTTACCGATGTCTCCCTGATGCTGGGTTATTCCTCCATATCTCACTTTTCTACCGCCTTTAAAAAACAAACGGGGCTTAAGCCTTGTGAGTTATTACTGCGATAAATGAGTCTTGCACTGCTTGGTTTGGTTGTGTTGCAGTCTGTTTTCTTTAACAAATCTTCTATTTTTCCAGTGTAATTGACCTTTCCGGGTTTACCATTTATCAATCTATATTGCCGATTGTACCTTCCTGAATATTTCTCTTACCGTTAGAATCCTTTACTGTATTGACTTCTGTTCATTAGCCAATAGTATACACTAGCTACTACTAAAATAAAGATGGTACTATGTATTGCATAGTATTCTAAAAGTGTCTATATTTGTGTCAGATTGGGAGATGAATCAAAGACGATCAGGAATAAAAGCACAAGAATTGCCGGTATTAAAGAATCATTAGAACAAAATTTTTAACCTCTCCCGGCAGCCTGTCCGGAAAGGCAAGCTGGAGAGAAAAAGCGGAGATCATGAATATCGAGAACACACAAAGTCAGATGAGAAAGGGAGTGCTCGAATTTTGTATTCTCTCTATTATTAAGCGCGGAGAGGTATATCCGAGTGATATAATTGAAGAGATGAAAAAAGCCAACCTGAACATCCTTGAGGGAACATTGTATCCTTTATTGACCAGGCTGAAAAATGCTGATTTGCTCACCTACCGGTGGGTGGAAAGTACGGGAGGACCTCCCCGAAAATATTTTTCCTTAACAGAAAAGGGAGCCGCGTTTTACGATGAGTTGCAGGCAACTTGGAATGAATTGGCAAATGCGGTACAAGCGCTCACACAAACCGCACCCCTTTCAACTTCAACCAATATAAATTGAACAGATCATGAAAAAGGTAATTAACATAAACTTCCAGGGCAGGGTAATACCGATTGAAGAAACGGCTTACGAGATACTGAAGCAGTATGTAGAAAGTTTACGCCGATACTTTTCCCGGGAGGAAGGCAGGGATGAAATCATAAATGATATTGAAAACAGGATTGCCGAATTGTTTGACGAAAAGTTGAAAAAAGGTGCGGTATGTATTGGTGATGAGGATGTACAAGCGGTGATGTTAAGTATGGGACGCCCTGAAGACTTTGAAGAGCAAGATGGTGGCGAGAGTACTGAAAGTACTTATACGGAGACGCATACTAAAAGCAGTCAACAGAGCACCACAGCACAGGAAGAACCCCGCAGGCTAAGAAGAGCTGAGAACGACACGGTGTTGGGCGGTGTGTGTGCCGGGATAGCCCATTACTTACGGATTGATCCTGCCGTGGTAAGAATTATCTTTGCTTTGGTAGCTTTTGCCGGCTTTGGTTTCGGCTTTTTGTTATATATCATTTTATGGATCGTGTTACCGGCAGCCCCGCTGCAAACCAATGTCCGTAAGCGTTTGTATCGCGACCCGGAGAACAAGGTGATAGGGGGTGTAGCGGGTGGACTGGCAGCGTATTTTAATGTAGATACCTGGATTCCAAGATTGATCTTTCTGGTGCCATTTATTATCAGCATCATGCCAAACATATTTGGCGGATGGGATTTTTGGTGGGGACCCAAGTTGGCTTTTGGTGGATTGGGTGGCACTTTCTTCATCACGTATATTATTCTTTGGATCGTGTTGCCGCAGGCGGTAACCGCCACTGAAAAACTGGAAATGCGGGGCGAAAAAATTGACCTGGAGAGTATTAAAAATACGGTACAGGGCGAAATGCAGGGTGTGAAAGCAAAAGCAGAAAAGGCCGGCAAAGACTTTTCTGCAAAAGCCACTGCAATGGGGGAGGAGCTCAGTAAAATGGCTACGGAACGATCTGAAGAGATTAGCAGGATAGCTAACGAAAAGAGCAAGGCCTTTGCAGCAGAGGTAAAACCGGTGGCAAAAAAAGTGGGTACAGGAATAGGAAATGCTATCGGTGTGATCTTTAAAGCATTCTTTCTGTTTATCGCTGCTATTATAGCTTTTGCCCTGATGATGGTGTTGGTGGCCTTAACATATAGTGGTGTAGGAATTTCGTTGTTTCAAAATTTCCTACTGGAAGGTTTTTGGCAAAATGCCCTTGCCTGGAGTGTTATGATCCTTTTCTTGGGGATACCTATAATAGCCTTATTGGTGTGGGTTGCCCGTAGAATTATGCGCGTGAAATCGCACAACCCTTATCTGGGGTATACATTTGGGAGCTTGTGGATCATCGGTTTGATAAGTGTGTTCATTTTAATAGGAACAGTAAGTCGTAACTTTTGGGAACTGGATGCTGTTGGCGAAGAAGCTAACATAGAACAGCCTGCAAATGGCAGTATGATAATCAAACTGAACGACACAAAACGTCGTTACTATTCATCTGATGTGTTTGGAAATCAATATCGATTCCTATCTCGCAATCAAGATAGCCTGTTGTTGAATACAGTGCGGGTGCGGGTGATAAAAAGCGAAGACTCTGCTTATCACATCAACATAGAAAAACGAGCAAGGGGTAATACACTCGATAAAGCTGCGGAAAGTGCCGGTAATATTCAATTTGCAGTGAACCAGAATGACAGCCTGATTATGTTGCCTAACTGGTTTATGGTATCCAAAGAAAATAAATTTCGCAACCAACAGGTAGTGGTAAATGTAGCGGTGCCGGTGGGCAAAAAGATAATGATTGACAGGAGTGTGAACAAATACGGCTGGTTTAACCTCAACGTAAGCAGGAGAAGAGGGCTCAACGTGAATTGGGAGGAAAACTGGGGTAATTCTTATTCCTGGAGATCAAACATACCCTATGTGATGACTGATGGAGGGCTGGAAAGAACAGATAAGCCTGCGGATGAGCCTAAAAAGCTGAAGAACGGAAAGTTTAAACTGAAAGCAGATGAGCACGGCGTAGAAATTGAAGCAGAAGGAGAATTGGAAAATGGAAGAGGAGAATACAGGTACAAACAACAGCAAAAAAAAGATAGCAACGAAAAGAAAAAGGATGAGGTGAAATCAAATGCACCGGTGACAATGAAAAAAGTGAAAGAAACACCCGCGCCCAAAAAGGACAGGCTGGTTACAACGGAGCCCGGGTTTCACAATCCATTGATATTCTTCCTGGGAAAGATAAGATAGTACCTGTACAAAGAGCGTTTCAATAAGGTTGAAGTTGAAACAACACGCAGCCCCGCAGTCTTTCTGTGGGGCTGTATCTTTTTTGCAAATCTGCGGCCGGAGAAGAGATTAGGAGGCAAGTTGCATTTTGTTATACCAATGTAGCAAGTTTGGGGGATGCATTTTTATTTCAATGGATGAAAGCGGGCGTAAATAGAAAAAGGTACTTGCATCAGCAAATACCTTTACTATTTTTTCCGAAGGGATCTTTATCTACCTTCTACTTTTTGTATGGCTTTTTCTGCTCTGTTATAAGCAGCTTTTACTTTGTAGTTGTACCATTTGTCTTTCAATAATTTTCGCATGGCATTGTCAAAGTTGCGTGTAATCACCAGGTTACTGAAACCGGTCACTCTATCCATAGCAGAGGACAATGCTCTCACACTTACAGAGTAACCACCGGTTACGTATTGTATATAGTGCCAGTATCCTGCCGGCATAAATATGGTTTCGCCGAAACTGATGGTACAATCCCAGCCGTTGGCATATTTTAATGCGGGGAACTTTTCAAAATCCATATTCTTCATATCACCTATACCATGGAAGTTGTAAGGCAATTTATACAGAAAGGGAGAGGCTTCGTTTGGAAAAAGCGTCACTCTTTTTTGCCCCTGAAACTGTGTTAAGAACACATGAGACATATCTATGTCATAGTGATTACGGGTACTGGATCCACCACCTCCGAAAAACATCAATGGTAGCCATGTAAGTATGTTGTCAGTTACTTTGTTGAATTGCAGTTGCTTCTTCAACTCAGGTTTTTCAATTAGTAGATTAAAAAGAAATAACCGGGATTCTGTAGGTTCTCTTTGAATAAGATCCAGGTATTCCGAAAATGTCATTTTTCCCTGCGCAGCACTATGTACCATATCAGGGTGTGCATTTTCACTGCCGTGAACAGGAACAATGAGATCACCGGCAACTTTTTTAAAATAATCGTAGTTCCAAAGATCCAATGCAGGCCCCTTTACAAAATCTTTGAGGATAACTGGAGTCTTGGTTTTCACATACTTTTCAACGAACTCCTCCTTTGTCAAACCCTCTACTCTTTCGATGGATTGTAAATTCATATGTTGACCGCGATTTTAGCCTACCATTGGGCAGGCAGTAATTAATAAATGTTAACCCTATTTTTAAAGATTTCTTAATATGCAAAAATTGTTCTATGTAAGTTAAACCTTCTATTTGCAATAAACAAAAATATGACTTTTGAAAATATGACGTTTGCTTATTCTGGAACATTTTAACAATAGGGGACGTTTTTCGTTAATTATCTCTTTTTAAAGATTTTTTTAACAGCCCGCCCCAATTTATTTAAGTTGTCTATCTGATCGTGCATGGGTGTAAGGGTTATGCTTTCTGATTGAATAACAGTCTCTTGCTTTTGCTCAGGATATAACAATACCAGGTTGTTTCCTGGAAACTGTTTAATAAGTTTTGCCGGCACAGTATCCATATAAGAATGATGAGAAATCGTACCGTTACGGGCGCTTACTACTACCAGCAGATCGTCGCTGCTTACTTCTTTCGTAATGGCAGGAATATCGTCAAACGCCTCAAAAGATCTGAAAGCCAGGTCAATACTTGTTTTGTTTTTTTGTATTTCCGCTTTCAACGCACGCTGGGAGGAGGGAGTGCCGCAAACAATCATTTTAAAACCTGCTTGTTTTGCAAGTGTGGTAAGCCTTTTCAGCCAATGAGCAAAACCAATTTCAAACTCTGCATTTTTAGTTAAAAAGACAAAAGCCTTTTTAGTGGTACTGATAGGGTATTGCAAGCGGCATACAAAAACAGTTTCCCATATACTTTCTAAAACGTTTTGCGTAGTGGTGCCAAAAAGAGTACTAAAAAAGTAGTCAGTAGTGGAACTGTTTTTGTCAGACCAGCCGATTACTACATCTGAAATCAACATTTCTTTTACAGCCCTGGTAATGCCATTCGTTACATTCAGATCTACTCTTGTGATGGGAAAGACGCGGGTTTCGGTCTCCGCGCCATGCCGGATAGCACTTTCCAAATTCTTGTTGTTCTGTACTACCTTTTCTTTTAGCCCATCTTCATCCTGCATAACGGTAAGCATATATACCGGCGTTTTTTGCTGCGAGGCATTCAGCATGACAGCAAAGTCGAGAAGATCCTGATTGCCTTCTTCATCCACGGGTATCATTATGCGTTCCTGCACATTAATCACACTGGGAATATCAACAGAGCCGATAATGGCTAATTTTTTTGCGGCGTTGGCAGTTACAAACGAACCTACCATACAGGTTACCAATATCAGGATGATGGTGCCGTTAAGAACATTTTCATCAACAAATTTCAAGTTGTAACCAATTAATATCACAGCAATGGTAGCTGCCGCATGCGATGTACTAAGTCCAAAAATGATATTTCGCTGAACAACACTATAACGGAATATTTTTTGTGTAATAAAGGCAGCAATCCATTTGGTAGAAAGAGCCATGGCGGTAAGTGTGCCGGCGATAATAAGCGCTGTATTGCCTTTTAATAACACTTTCAAATCCACCAGCATACCAACGCTTATCAGGAAGAACGGAATAAATATGGCGTTGCCAACAAACTCTATTCTACTCATCAGGGATGAGGCATGCGGGATAAGTTGATTGAGTGCTAAACCGGCAAGAAAGGCGCCGATAATGCCTTCCACACCGGCCAACTCCGCCATAAAGGCCGCTAAAAATACCATCGCCAGTACAAAAACAAAGTGGCTGATACGGTCATCTTTTATCTTTCTGAAAAACCATCTGCCAATGAAAGGGAATCCCCACAGGATAGCCGCTGAAAAAATGAGAAAAGAGAGCCCCAGTTTAAAAAAGAACACCTGGGAAAGTTCTCCGTCAGCCGATCCGCTGAGTACAGCGAGTATAAGCAACACAGCAGTGTCTGTGATGATGGTTCCACCTACGGTGATAGTAACCGCTTCATTTTTGGTAATACCCATCCGGCTTACCAGGGGGTAGGCTACGAGAGTGTGTGTGGCAAACATACTGGCAACGAGTAAAGATCCGGTTTCGGTAAACTGCAATACATGCCTGCAAAGAAAATATCCGAGGGTTAACGGAACACTAAAAGTTAGAAAACCAAAAACAAGACTTTTATAACGATTGCGTTTGAATTCAGCAAGATCCAGTTCAAGCCCCGCTATGAACATTATATACAACAGCCCGGCGTTGCCAAAAAGATCGATACTGCCCTTGGCCACCAGGTTGAAGCCATGATCACCGATGAGCATGCCGGCGATAATAAGACCTACTATTCCGGGAATGCGCAATTTTCGCAAAACGATCGGAGCAAGCAAAATGATGAAAAGAACAATAACGAAAATAGGAATGGGGTCGCTAAGTGGAAATGTTATTCCTTTAAGTAATATCATATTGCCATCTCCTTCGGTTTACTCTAGTGATAATCACTCCAAAAGTACAAAATTGTAACCGGAGCATTGACAATCTGGTGTTTGATCATTAATATTTGTTTAAACTATGACAGAAAATGGTGCTTTTTTGGTGTAAAGCAGGTAGAATTTCGAGCTAAATATTATTTTTGACCTGTAATAGTAATTTGTAGTAACGATATGGCAAAAACAGATGTCCTGGTACAGGAAGATGCGGATACACTCGTAATGACGGAAAAACCGTATCAGTTAATTGTGTGGAATGACGAGGTGAACACTTTTGAGTGGGTGATAGAAACCTTGCAGGAAGTTTGTGGTCATAGCCACGAACAGGCTGAACAATGTGCTTACATTATTCATTTCAAAGGGAAATACGCCGTAAAAGAAGGAGAGTATGACGATCTGAAACCGCAGTGTGATGCTATCACCGAGAGAGGCATAGGAGCTACCATAGAAGTGTTGGCAGGTTAGTCTTCATCCTGAAACAGGCTTGCCGCAATTCCATCTGCAAATAGTTTGCCCTCCTTTGTCAACTTCAAAAAGTTCCTTTCTGCAACCAACTTGGAACCTGAATATGGTGCTGCCAGCTTCAATATCCGCCTGTTAATTGTGTGTCCAAATTGTGTAGTAAGATAATCCAGGCTTATGCCTTCCGATGTACGCAGTGCCGTCATAATGTATTCGTTTATTTTTTGCACATTGGTAAGCACTTCTTTTTCTGAGGGAATCGTATTTTTCTGGAGCGCCTGAATGTATAAACTATTGTTGGCGATATTCCAGTAGCGGGTGTTTACACCGTCAAATGAATGCGCTGATGGACCCAATCCATAGTAAGATTTCCCTTTCCAGTAGGAGCTGTTGTGTTTGCTTTGTTTGCCTGGCAACGAAAAATTTGAAATTTCATAATGCTCATACCCATTCCTGGTAAGCCATTCTATCAGCATGAGAAATTGGTTAGCCTGGTGTTCCGGATCTACATCTTGCCGCTGTTTTGTACGAATCTGGTAATGTAATGCTGTTGACGGTTCTACGGTGAGGGCGTAACAGCTAATATGTGGCACTTGCAACGAAATCAACTTTTCTACATTTTCCTGCCATTCGGCATCAGATAGACCTGGCACACCGTATATCAGGTCTGCGCTGATATTATTGAAGCCGGCACTTTGCGCAGCTATAATACTTTCTGCAGCCTGAAGCGCATTATGTGCCCGCTGCATCCATTGCAGATCACGTTCGTGAAAAGATTGGATGCCGATACTCAAACGGTTAATGCCAGCTTTTTTCCATGCGGTTAACGAATGGGGCTGAATATCGTCCGGGTTAGCCTCCAACGTTATTTCTGCGTCCGGTACTATGGGAAATTTTTGATGCAATGCTTCCATGATGGCTTGTAGCTCGCTTTGCTCGAGTATGCTGGGGGTGCCTCCTCCAAAATAAACAGTTTCGATAGGTGGCAGATCGTTAAAAAAGGGGGTCAGTTCAATTTCCTTCAATAAAGCAGTTAATAAATCGTTTTTCTGCTTCAGGGATGTTGAAAAATGAAAATTGCAGTAGGTGCAGGCATGTTTGCAGAATGGAATATGAATATAAATACCAGCCAAAAGATATGCGTTTTTTAATTTATGCTATTAGATTTGTCGACAATGAGTAGACTTTTCTGCTTTATGTCGGTGTTTTGTTGGGGGCTTTCATTGTCGGTAAGTGCCCAGCAAAAGTATGAATTAAAGTACGTTTTTGAGGGGAAAGATAGCAGCTTTCAGATGCAGTCGATAGGATTACAAACCTCTTTTTCCAATAAAGATGCCTGTAGGAAATATACCGAGGGGATAGAATTTTTGCTGCAATCCAAAGGATTTATTGCAGCTTCTTTAGATAGCGTTACATACGACTCTCTCGCTGCAACAGCCTGGATATTTGCTGGTGAATTGTACCAGTGGGGAGGTATCAATACAGATAGTGCAGACAAAAAAGCACTGTCCGCTATTGGTTGGAATAATAAAGCATTTGCGGGTACGACCGTAGATTTTAAAAGTATTAATACCTGGCAGGAACGGCTACTTCAGTATTTTGAAAATAATGGACACCCATTTGCTCAGGTGCGGTTGGATAGTTTGTCAATAGACAGCGACAAAGTGCAGGCGCGGCTGGTGACGGTAAAAGGACCGGCTTATAAGATAGACAGCATCAGGGTGTACGGCAACGCAAAAATATCCAGCTATTTTTTACAGCAGTACCTGGGCATCATCGATGGCTCGTTGTATAAGAAATCGAAGTTGCAAGCGGTAAGTCCCCGCTTGCTGGAATTACCCTATCTGAAAGAGTCGCAACCCTGGGATATATCTATGTTGGGAACAGGTTCTATACTCAATCTCTACCTGGAACCAAAGAAAAGTAGCCAGGCAGATGTGATTCTCGGTTTCTTGCCGGCAACAGGCGAGCCCGGGCGTACGAAAATGCAACTGACAGGAGAAGCTAATATTAATCTTAAAAATGCGCTGGGCGGTGGAGAAACGATTGGCGTCAACTGGCAGCAGATACAGGTAAAGTCACCCCGATTGCACCTGCTGTTTGAACAGCCCTATATATTCAAAACGCCATTTGGGATCGATTTTAATTTTGACTTGCTGAAAAAAGATTCTTCCTTCCTGAATTTAAATGCCCAATTCGGTGTACAGTATTTTTCTTCGGGCAAACAAAGCGGCAAAGTATTTATCCAGTCAATGTTTACTAACGTACTACCGGCGGGTATTGATACTGCAATCATTAAATCAACCAAAAGACTACCCTCCTATATAGATGTTAATACCACCAACCTTGGGATTAATTATCGATTCGCCAATACGGACTATCGGTTCAATCCCAGGAGGGGAAGTGAGGTAAATATTACGACCTCCGCCGGTATCCGGAAGATCAGGCGGAACAATGCCATTGTGAATCTAACTAAAGATGCTGCCGGCAACGACTATGACTTCGCATCACTTTATGACACCTTGCAATTGCGTACTTATATTATGCGATTAAACGCTTCGGGGGCACATTATTTCAGAACCGGCAATCAGTCTGTATTGAAGACCGCTATAAATGGAGGCTGGATTTTTTCGCCAGGTATTTTTAGAAATGAGATGTACCAGATTGGCGGCTATAAGTTGTTGAGAGGGTTTGACGAAGAAAGCATATTTGCTACCGGCTACAGCGTTTTAACGGCAGAGTTTCGTTATTTTATCGGTTTGAACTCTTACTTTTTTGGTTTTGCGGATGGAGCATGGGTGAACAGCCAGATGTATCATCTAAGCCGTAAAAGTAACAATGCTTTTTTGGGTTTTGGAGTGGGAATGGCTTTTGAAACCCGTGCAGGAATTTTTAACCTTAGCTATGCAGTGGGTAAAAGGGATGATATGCCTCTAAATTTCCGCCAGGCAAAAATACATTTCGGATTAATAAGCCTCTTTTAAAATATAATACACCGTCAATGAGTTATAGTGATAGTATTCAGATAATTTTGCATTTTAAATCCGGTATAATTGAAAAGGATACTGTTTTTTTGGATTTTGTGTTTGATAGGGACCTGGGTGCATGCACAGGAAGATTCGCTCCGCACAGCACTTCCGGTAGATACAATTGAAGCAGTTAAACCGGTTGACACGATAAAAAAAGTGCAACCCGCTCCGCAGATCCGGCGAGATACAGCCACAATACAGGTTGTCCGTCCGGCTATTCAACAACCAGATACTGGAAATAAGGAAGAAACTATTGTAGCAGCACCAACAAAAACGGATAGTCTGATTACAAAAGATACCCTGGTGATAATGTCTACAACGTATGGGCCATATGTGACAGAATATATTGACCTGCACCCCTACTTTAACGCCGCGGGCGAACCACTGAATATGCCTTCCCGGCCATTTACGCCGCCGAGCAAGGACACATTGTTTTACCTGATGTGTGCTTTACTCATCTTTCTGGCTTCTTTGAGGATGGCTTTTCCCAAATATTTCCAGGATCTTTTTTCTGCATTTTGGCGACCAGCCTTTCGTCAGGCACAAACCAGAGACCATTTGCAAGAAGCTGGTTTAACCGCTTTAATATTCAATATATTTTTTGTATTAAGCCTTGGAGTATTTGCATGTCTTATTGTACTCTATCTGAAGCCGGATATTGCCAATCCGATGCTCCTTTACGCATTTTGTGTAGTAGGAATAATGATATTATACTTTGGTAAATACCTGGTTTTCAAGCTTACCGGCTGGATGTTTGGCAAGGGAGAAATTGTGGACACTTATATGTTTATTGTGCTATTGATCAATAAGGTACTGTCAGTTTTACTGATACCTTTTTTGCTGATTCTTGCCTTTGCTGATCCCGTATTGCGACAGGTCGGATTTACCGTCTCGTTAATTTTGGTTATTATTTTATTTATATATCGATATATGTTGACATTCACCGGACTACGTAATGGCTTAAAAATTAGTGTGTTACATCTGGCTTTGTTCGTATTGGGATTTGAAATTATACCTGTATTGCTGATTTACCGGGGGTTGGTGCAATTCTTTGAAAGAAGTTTGTAAATTTGCAGACCATTATTACCAACTAAAGATAAACATATACTGAAAATTGGATGAAATGGCAGGAAACCGCGTGAGTACTTTAAACAGTAAGAAGATCCTAATTACCCAACCTCGGCCAGAGTCGGACAAGTCTCCATACTTTGAACTTGCCAGGAAACATGGTGTTCATCTGGAGTTTTTTCCATTTATTACATTGGAGGGCATTCCTGCAAAGGATTTCAGGAGACAGAAGATTGACATTATGCATTTCAGTGCGGTAATTTTTACCAGCCGGCATGGTATCGACCATTTCTTTCGTACCTGTGAGGAACTGAAGATTTCTGTCTCGCAGGATACTAAGTACTTCTGCATTACCGAGGCTGTGGCACTATATCTCCAGAAATTTATCCTTTATCGCAAACGAAAAGTGTTTTATGGAGCTGACGGGTCTAATAAAAGTTTGTTTGAGGTAATCAATAAGCATAAAGAAAACGAAAGATTTCTTTACCCCTGCTCGGAAAACCAACAGGATAATGATATTGTCAACTGGCTGAAGTCAAACAACTGTGAGTTTGATACGCCTTATATGTACCGCACCATCAATACAGACGTAAAGTCTTTGCTGGCAAAAGATGAATTTGATATCATCTGCTTTTTCACACCCAGCGGCGTAAAAAGCTTGTTGGAAAATATGCCTGCATATGAGCAGAATGGTACTAAAATAGGAGCATTTGGCATCAATACTTTTAAAGCGGTAGAAGAAGCCGGATTAACCTTACATATCAAAGCGCCTGCTCCGGAAACGCCTTCAATGGTGGCGGCTTTGGAGAAATATTTTGCAGGGCAGAAAAAATAATTCTGCGAAATTTGCTGCATGGCAGCATATTCCAATCATCTGGCTCAAGAGAGTAGTCCTTATCTGCAACAGCATGCACACAATCCTGTTGACTGGTATCCGTGGGGAGATACAGCACTGGATAAAGCTATATCCGAGGATAAACCTATACTGGTGAGTATTGGGTATGCAGCTTGTCATTGGTGCCATGTTATGGAGCGGGAGAGTTTTGAAGATGCAGATACTGCGGCCTTCATGAACGAGCATTTTGTGAATATCAAAATCGATCGGGAAGAACGACCCGACCTTGATCATATATATATGGGGGCTGTGCAGACTTTAACGGGTGCAGGTGGTTGGCCATTGAATGTTTTTCTGACTCCCCAAAAAAAACCTTTTTACGGGGGTACTTACTTTCCCCCGGAACCAATGTATAATCGCCCCTCCTGGAAACAGGTGTTGATGGGGGTGGTGGAAGCTTTTTATGAAAGAAGGGAAAAGCTCGAAGGCAGTGCCGAAGACCTGACCCGGCAGTTGATAAAAACATCCGGATACGGACTGTCTGATGCCATAATACCGGATGTCTCTATGCTGGACAGCATGTATAGCCATATTATGCAGTCGGCGGACAAAGTGCATGGCGGTTTTGGCGGTGCCCCTAAGTTTCCCCAAGTTTTTTCAATTCAATACCTTTTTAAATACCACTATTACCGCAATGTACCCGAAGCCTTCGCCCAGGCTTTATTGAGCCTGGATAAAATGGTTTACGGCGGTATTTACGATCAATTGGGCGGTGGGTTTGCCCGGTATGCTACCGACGCTGAATGGCTGGTGCCACATTTCGAGAAAATGTTGTACGATAATGCATTATTGGTGCAGGTGCTTTGCGAAGCCTTTCAACAGACTGGCAAAACATTGTATAAACACACAATAGCCACTACACTTGATTTTGTTCAGCGGGAAATGATGAGTGTGGAGGGCGGCTTTTATTCTGCGCTGGATGCCGATAGTGAAGGGGTAGAAGGAAAATATTATGTGTGGGATAAGAAGGAAATAGATAGTATTCTTGGTGAAGATGCGGAAATATTTTGTCGGTTTTATAATGTAACAGTGGATGGAAATTGGGAGGATACTAACATTCTGAATATACCAACTCCTCCGGTAGCATTTGCGGAAACTGAGGGTATCAGCCTACAACAATTAGAGTCCATATTAAAAAAAGGACGAGACCGCCTTTGGAGAGAAAGAAATAAGAGAGTCCGCCCTCTTCTCGATGACAAAATTTTGCTGGGGTGGAATGCTATGATGAATCTGGCCTATACAAAGGCGTATGCTGCTACCGGAGAGGAGCATTATCTGACACTTGCCCGTAAAAACATGATGTTTATTTTTAACTCATTTTTCTCTGGCAGTTGGCATCACGGATATAAGAATGGTATTGTCTCTAATTCCGCATTTTTGGATGACTATGCCAGCCTTATTGAAGCATTAATTCATTTCCAGGAAGTTACGGGTGACCAATCATATCTTGAAAAAGCGAAAGATTTAACAGAGATTGTATTGGAAAACTTCCATGATGGCGAGACCGGATTATTTTTCTTTACGCATAAAGATCAAAGAGATGTTATATTTCGGTCAAAAGACACTTATGACGGTTCTGTGCCATCAGGCAATGCAACTATGGCCTCAAATTTGCAATATTTGTCGTTGATTTTTGATAATAATGAGTGGGGAAAGATGAGTGAAAAAATGATGGGTTCTATGATGAATATGGTGACCCGATACCCTACCTCTTTTGGCAGATGGGCTTGTTTGATAACAGGATTGGTATATGGAAAAAATGAAATAGCAATAGTGGGCAGTCAACATAGGATAATGAGTAAAGAATTGCTTTTAAATTACCTGCCAGACAGGGTTTTACAATCTTCAGAGAATAATAATACTAACTACCCTTTGCTTCAAAATAAGTTGATAAATCACAACACTAATATCTATTTATGTAATAATTATACCTGTAAAAATCCGGTAACAAGTGTGGCGGAATTATTGAAATTATTGGTCAATTAGGGAGGGATGTGTTCTGGAAAAAAACACAATATCCATTACAAGGTACCGTTTATTATTCCATGTTTAAGGACATTTAATCAATAAGCTAAAAAAAGTTTAATATTAGCAATTGATAAATGATAAATCAATATTTCATTTATATTTGTCCATATACCCTTTAAGCTATTATTATGAAAATGAAAGGCCGTTTACTCAACCTCTCAGTAGTTGCTGCGCTTGCTTTGGCTGTAGCAAGTTGTGGTAAGTCGAAATCCTCCAAATCCCCGGACTTTAAGGGGCAGTTACATGGTGTGGCACCCGGAGGTAAGTATTCTTTGCCCAAACCTCCTGGTATGGTTTATATTCCACAGGGAACATTTCATATGGGTCCAAGTGATGAGGATATAAATTATGCGTTTACTTCCCGTAACAGACAAATTACCATCAATGGTTTTTGGATGGATGAAACCGAAATTACAAACAACGAATATCGTCAGTTTGTACATTGGGTACGTGATTCCATAGCTGGTGATAAATTAGGTTATAAATCTAAAGATGGTAACAGTCTTGATTGGAAGAAAATTCAAACACTTCAGTGGGGCGAGCCTAAAACAATGGAGCAATTGGATGCGATGATCGTTTCGCCCGACAACAGGGTTTTTGGCAAAAAAGAGATTGACGCCAATAAGCTGATCTTCCACTCTGAGACATTTGACTATGCAGAAGCCATCAAAAAAGAAAATGCTGGTCAGGTACGGTCTAAGTATATTGTAAAAAAAGATACACCTATATACCCGGATACATTGGTTTGGATCAGAGACTTCTCTTATTCCTATAACGAGCCGATGTCCAAAAGATATTTTTCTCACCCCGCATTTGGAAATTACCCTGTAGTGGGTGTAACCTGGAAGCAAGCTGTTGCCTTTACAGAGTGGAGAACAAAATTCCTGAACAGCTACCTGGAAGGACAAAAGAGAGCCCAGGAGTCTGATTTCAGATTACCAACTGAAGCGGAGTGGGAATACGCTGCCCGTGGCGGTCGTTCACAAGCACCTTATCCCTGGGGTGGTTATTACCTGAGAAACAAAAAAGGATGTTTGCTGGCAAACTTTAAGCCTGGACGTGGTAATTATGCTGAAGATGGAGGTTTGTACCCGGTACGTGCAGATGCCTATTGGCCTAATGACTTCGGTTTGTATAATATGGCAGGTAATGTTGCAGAATGGACATCATCATTCTTCTACGAAGGAGCTTATAATTTCCAACATGATATGAACCCGGATATTCGCTGGAATGCAAAGGACAGTGATCCTCCCCGGATGAAACGTAAAGTACTGAGAGGCGGTAGCTGGAAAGATGTAGGATACTTCTTACAAACAAGTGCACGCACTTACGAATACCAGGATACTGCTAAGTCTTATATCGGTTTCCGTTGTGTAATTGACCTTCCTCCATCCGGCAAGCGTGGTGGCAAATAAAGGACAGTTACCGATCAAATTGAAAAATAAATTTAACAATACTAAAAACTAGTTTATGCTTGGTAAAAGGGACAAATCCACCCTTTGCTTTGTATGATCGTTACCTTTTGAAATCTAAAACAGAAAAACCCTATTAAAAAAAACAAAAAATCTCTTTATGGCAGGCACAAACAAATCCACAGAAAGACTCGTTAACGTACTGGTGTGCGTAGGCGCTGCAGTTGTAATTTTCGGCGCATGGGCTAAAATCCTTCACAAGTCTTTTGCCGACATCATGCTTACTGTTGGTCTCTTAACAGAAGCAGTTATATTCCTGATTTATGCATTCTTACCCCCTCCCGGTGGTGAAATGAAAGAAATTGCTGAATCCCTTAAGGGTGGTGTTGGTGTTGCCGGTGGTAACCCTGCATTAGCTTCTATGGATAAAATGTTACAAGATGCATCCATTACCCCTGCTAACCTGCAAAGGTTGGGCGAAAACTTCGGTAAACTGGGTGTTACGGTAGAAAAAATGGCTGATATGGCTGATGTTACTGCTGTAACTTCTGATTTCTCAGCTAAAACAAAAGAAGCAACACAAGCACTGGTACAAGTGAAAGAAGCTTATGCAGGTGCAGCAAGCACGGCTAAAAGCTTTAATGATGCTGCTGAAACCAGTAAGCAATTCCACGATCAGGTGCAGGTGTTAACTAAAAATTTGTCTTCTTTAAACACTGTTTACGAGTTAGAGTTACAGGATACTAATAACCACCTGAAAGCCATGAACGGCTTCTACAGCAACCTGGCACAAGCTTCTCAAAGCATGCAGGGTAGCGTGGAAGATGCTAAGAAAGCGCAGGAACAAATTGGCTTGTTGGCTAAAAACCTGGGTAACCTGAACAATGTATATGGTAACATGCTGGCTGCAATGCAGGGCAGATAATTACCAGAACAGTGGATTGAAAACTCAATCCATTTTTTAACCTTGATTCGTAAACAAACACATTAAATCCTGAAAAATCATGGCACTACCTAAAGAGCCACGGCAGAAGATGATTAATATGATGTATTTGGTGCTTACAGCTTTGTTGGCGCTGAACGTATCTGCCGAAATCATCAATGCCTTTAAAACTGTAGATAATAGCCTGTTGAAATCCAACAGCACACTTACCGCATCTTCGGATGCTATATACGAAGGTTTTGCAAAAAGCCTTGAAGATCCTAAGACCCGCGAAAAAGCAGAACAGTGGAAGCCTAAAGCCGATCAGGTAAAAAAGCTTTCTGCTGACATGACAGCTTATGTTGAGGCTCTTAAAGATCAATTAAAAACGGAGAGTAAGTACAACGAAGAAACTGGCGAAGGCATCAGTAACCTGGATGCACCTACTCGTTTGATGGATACCCAGGGAGAAGGTGAGAAACTGCGTTTAGCATTGGAAAAATACAAGAACGATGTTATTGCAGTTGATCCTGAAATCGCAAAAGAATTACAAGGGTTGCCCATCGATTTGGAGAAGCCGAGTTCTTCCACTGGAAAAAGTGATGACAGTCAATCATGGACAGCTGCTTATTTCCACATGACTCCTACTATCGCTGCAATGACTATTTTAAGTAAGTTTCAAAATGACGTGAAAAATACTGAAAATAAGATGGCAGCGAAATTGTTTGAAAAGGTAGGCGGTGTGGTTTTCAAAATGGATAAGTTTGAACCAATGGTAGCAGCTAATGCTACCTACCTGATGCCAGGTGACAACCTTGAGTTGAAAGCTGGTTTGGGCGCCTTTAACTCATCTGTAAAACCAGATGTATTGATTAATGGAAAAGCTGTACAAGTTGGAGACAACGGTGTAGCTGATTTCAAAATGCCTGGTGGCGCTTCCGGTGGACATAAGCTGAATGTAGTGATTAAATACACCGATCCTAATACTGGTGAAGCAAAAGAAACTGCCAAAGTATTCGAATACACTGTTGGTCAGCCTTCAGGTGTATCTGTAATGCCTACTAAAATGAATGTATTGTTTGTGGGTGTAGAGAATCCTTTAAACATTACTGCCGGTGCCGGTAGCGAAAAAGTAACTGCCAGAATCAACAATGGTTCTCTTACAAAAGGAAGTGGCAGCAATTATACTGCAGTTCCTAAAGAGGCTGGTGAAGCATCTGTAGATGTAATGGTTGATGGCAAATCTGTAGGTAAAGTAGCGTTCCGTGTGAAATATCTGCCTAATCCTAACGCTTACGTAGGGCAATTTGAAGGTGGACAGGTTCCCTCAGCGCAGTTTAAAGCAATGGGCGGTGTACGTGCTGCTATCGAGTCAGAATTTGAAGCGAAGTATGTTGTACAAAGTTATACCATAGCCGATTTGAGTGCTGCTGACTATAATCCTGTTAGCAACAGCGGAGCAGTATGGACTGGTAACGCCAAAAGCCTGGTAGATGGTTTAAAACCTGGAAGAGGTGTTTACATTGATAATATCAAGGCAAAAGGTCCTGATGGCAGAACCATCACTTTGAAACCTTTGTCTTTTATTTTACGATAATAAACCTTTTGAGAACAGCGTTATCATTTGTTTAGTTTAACACTTTTTGATATGAAATGGAAATCCGCAAAATATGCTTTGTTGTTGATGGCTTTCGGCTTGACGCTCAACACCGTTGATGCGCAAACAACCCGGAAGAAAAACACCAGGTCCAACACAACTAAAAAGCCTGCTGCAAAGCAAGCAACCAAAAAAACACAGGCTTCGTTGGCCGATGCTAATTTGGGTGCTGCCAAGCAGGATACTACACCTGTTGTGGTGAAAAAAGCTGATCCGTTGAAGATGGACACCATCCGGAAGTCGCTTCGCAACGATCATGCAATTGAAAAAAACCTGGTGAAAGAACGTACACCACTTCCGTATGAGCATATCCGTGAGGACGATGCCATTTACAGAGAAAAAGTGTGGCGCGAAATAGATATACGCGAAAAAATCAACCAACCCTTCCGCTATTCAGCAGACGAGGATAATGGTAACCAAAGATTCATCGCCATATTACTGAATGTAATTAAGAGTGGCGAAGTAGTAGCATTCGACGCTTCTGTAGACGACAGGTTTACCACCCCAATGACACAAGAACAAATCGGTGCTAAACTGGCTGGTGGATGTGATACGATCATGGTGCCGGATCTGGAAAAAGACCCTGATCTTTCAAAAGGTATTATGAAGACGGATGTAGTGTGCGAAGAGTTTGACATGGATGCCATTGTCAAATTCAGGATCAAAGAAGAGTGGGTATTCGACAAAGAATCATCCCGGATGTTTGTTAGGATTTTGGGTATAGCCCCTATCAAAACCTACCTGAATAAGGTGACCGGTGATGTAATTGGTGAGTCGCCTATTTTCTACGTATATTATCCTGATATGCGTCCTTCATTGGCAAGATACGAGGTGTACAACGGAAGAAATTTCGGAGCCCGTATGAGCTGGGAAGAGCTTTTCGAAAGTCGGTTTTTCGGTAGCTATATCGTTAAGTCTACTTTAGATAACCCGCATGATATGTTTCTGAAAACATATGTTAAAGATGAGGTATTGAGACTTCTTGAAGGAGAAAACATCAAAACTAAAATCTTTAATTACGAACAGGATCTTTGGGAATACTAGAATTCACATAATCTATATAAAAAAGAGGAGCAATGACTCCTCTTTTTTTGTGCCATGAAGTAACACTTTGTAACTGGAATTCTAGCGAGTTTTTAACTGCTGGTTCAGGGAAAATCGCATGCCGGCAATCAACCATCTTCCTGGCATAACAGAACCCAGTAAATCGCTGTATTGCCTGTTTAATAGGTTATCGGTTTGTACAAAAGCAGAAAGTGCAGACAGGAATCTGTAATCTACCCTCCCATTCAACACAAAATAATCAGGAGAAATAACGGCATGTATAGCAGAGGCTTCTTCTGCTTGTCTTTGTTTGTATAACCCGTTTACGCTCAGCGTAAGCCTGTGACATTGGTATATCAGGTAAAAGTTGCTCATTAATTTTGCGTGCGAGGAAATATACAAAGAGGGAGTCGCGTCACTGCTTTTACTATTGAGCACTACAAGACCGGCCGAAGCGCTCAACGATTGCCAGCTGCCTAAGGATTGAGTGTATTGTATATCCAACTCTCCGCCTATTGTATTGACGCTGCTGATGTTTTTTGCAAGTGTATAGGCACCGCCGGGTACCAGATTGTCTTTGCGGGGCATATCTTCATACGCAGTTGTTGTGTAGTCTATGAGCCTTTCATGAAAGCGCTGAAAAAAACTGGCTGAAACTTTTAGTTTCTCTTGCAAAAACCAGTCTGCACCGGCTTCGTAGCTCAACGATTTTTCTGTTTGCAACGCAGGGTTTCCTATACGACCACTGGGTACTGAAGCTCTTCCAAAGTTGTTGTATCTTTCGGTAAAGTCAGCATCTCTGATTGTTTTTCCTACGCTTCCACGCAACTGCCAGTTGTATAACTTTTGAGAAAGATCCAGTTGCGGTATGAGTTCAGACTTTATGGTTTTGATGGTAATCCATTGTGCTGAGGGACGGATATGAAAGCCACTCCAAAGTTGTTGCGATATACTAATGAATGGTGCTGCTACAAATAGGGAGTGTTTTCCCCTGTCATTTGACTCAATGTTTTTATTCTGGTAGTTAACGCCCGCATTAATGGTAGTGAAGACACCCAACCGACGCTGATATAACAACAGTCCCTGATACAGTGCCGAATTACTTTGATTGGGCACTGTAGCGGGAGTGAAATAAAATACATCAGTGAGGGACTTATATCCTGCATCCAGTGTAAGACTTTCCTTCTCTGTTTGATAGCCTATTCTAACCTGATGCCAGCGGGATGTTACCTGTTCGCTGGCCGTATCAGAAGCAAAACTTGTATAAAAATTTTGTGCGGCAAATGCTCTGGTATCATATGCAAATCGATAAGCAATATTCCATTTGTCGGTGATGCGGTAATTAGCAGAACCGGAAAAAGTAGTGTTGTCAAAAAAGCCTCTCGCCCCTCTTTGCTGTACTCCATCTGCCTTGTTGGAAACAACACCTGCGGACAGATTGAGTTTTTTGCTGCTATAATTCATACCTCCTTCAGCGTTGAAATATCCGTATTCTCCTGCGCTGACAGAAGCAACTGTTTGCAGTTTCTTTTCTACTTCTTTGATGGCAAAAGATTTAGTAATGATATTGATAACACCGCCTACAGCATCTGCACCATGTATAGCAGAAGAGGCTCCTTTAAGTATTTCAATTCTTTCTATTTCAGAGGGGGCAATTGGAATGTAACTGCTGAAATGGCCTGTATTCGGATCGTTCAAGCGTATACCGTCCAGTATTACCAGCACCTGTTGGAAAGTGCCTCCTCTAAGTACAATATCACTTTGCGATCCCTTGGGACCTCTCGCCTGAATTTCAACGCCGGGGATATAGCGGAGCAGCTCATCCACGGTTTGAACAGGCAGTTTTTGAAAGGCATCTCCCTTAATTACGCTGATATTTCTTCCGGTTTGAGAAGATCGTTGCCTGTGAAGCGAGGCTGTAATGGTTACAGGATCCAATTCTATCTCTTGCGATTGTACCGCAGCAAATATTACCATACCGATAAATACAAATATTGTCTTTTTCATCGGTGGCAAAAGTATTTAATGTTGACTATCCTCTGCCAATTATTTTGTACAAAACAATTCCGACAACTTCTCTGATCAAAGTACTCCAGTTTCTGAGTGCTTGTGCAGTTGGTATGATATTATTAACATCCAGCACTTTGCTGGGTGTAACCTGAAAGGCTGCCGGATAGGGCTTAACATCTAATCCTGCCTTTTTGAAGGTAGCCATTGCCCTGGGCATGTGAATAGCAGAAGTTATAAGCAGGTAGGGAGGTGGCAGTTGCAATGAATCAATTATTTTTTTTGAATTGATTGCATTTTCCTGTGTATTACGGGAGTTTCTTTCCGGAAGTAAGTCTTCTTCAGGAATATGCATATTAACGAATTGCTCATAGGCATAGTCAGCTTCTCTGAAAGATGTTTTCTTAAAAGCTTCACCACTTCCGGCAGCGATGATGATCTTTTTAACATGCCCGTTTGCATAGAGTTGAGATGCTTGTATAAAACGATCTGCATTTTCACCGAAATAAATTTGATCATCAACATTATTTTTGCCGGCAAACCCACCCAATAGTATTCCCGCGCTATACACTTCGTCTCTTTTCAGACTGTATTTTTTTGCCTGGTAGGCAAGTGTAAATTTGTCTACAATGAAGGGGTTTGAAAAGAACACTAACATGATAATGCCGGCTAAATATGCTTTCCTTTTTCTTTGATCATTTTTAACAAATCGTGCATATAAGAGAACGCTGACAATCCACATCACCGGATTCAACAGAATGACTAATAGCTTACCTAGAATAAACATTGTACATCAAAGTAAAGAAAGGAAATTGAATTATAAGTTTGAAATTTCATATACATTTACAATCTAAACTAAAACCCTCAATGGCTACAGGTAAAAAGAAGAAAGAAGCACCTGTAATTTTGGTTACTAACGATGATGGTGTGATGGCACCCGGCATTTACAACCTTGTCCTTTCCCTGCAAGGGTTGGGGAAAATTGTAGTAGTGGCTCCTGATAAGCCACAGTCTGGTATGGGGCATGCTATTACCATAGGCTCGCCGCTCCGTCTGCAAAAAGTAGTATTACCGATTGACGGTGTGGAGGCGTGGAGCTGCAGTGGCACCCCGGTGGATTGCGTGAAACTGGCAGTGGACAAAGTGCTGCACCGCAAACCTGATTTATGTGTTAGCGGTATCAATCATGGGGCTAATCATTCAATCAACGTTATTTACTCCGGCACGATGAGTGCGGCCATAGAGGCCTCTATAGAAAATATTCCGTCTATTGGTTTCTCGTTGCTCGATTTTAGCATGGAAGCCGATTTTACGGCTTCCAGAAAATATGCACGGATTATTGTGGAACAGGTATTAAAGAGAAAAGCAGACAAACATCTTTGTCTGAATGTAAATTTCCCTGCGGTGGACGAAAGTTTGATTAACGGAATTAAAGTTTGCCGGCAGGCATACGCCAAATACGAAGAAGATTTTGACGAAAGAAAAGATCCAACTGGAAAAAAATACTTCTGGCTCACAGGAGCATTTATGAATTTTGATAAAGGGAAAGACACGGATGTATGGGCACTGGCAAATAATTATGTGAGTGTAGTACCTGTGCAGTTTGATCTGACAAATTATACTTTGAAAACCAAGTTCGAAAAAATTTTTAAAAAGTGATTCTAAAAAAAGACAATATTCGGTTCGGCATCCTTCTTGGGTTGGTCACGCCTTTGATAAGCGTAATTATTTATTACTTCGTAAAGTTTTATCCTCTTTTTAGCTTTGAAGATATGTTGGGTGCCCTGCGTTCTGATAAGAGATTGGTGACGGGTATTACTATTCCCTGTCTTTTTTTGAATATTTTACTTTTTACGGTTTACATCAACTACAGAAAAGACAAAACTGCCAAGGGTATTTTTGCCAGTACACTGGTATATGCAGTAGCAGCGCTGGCTTTTAGATACTTTCTGTAGTTACCTTCGTATCTAAAACCGAAGGGGTGAAATACTATATCATATCAGGGGAAGCATCAGGAGATTTGCATGGGTCTAACTTAATCAGAGAGCTGAAAAAGTTAGATAACAATGCGGATATTCGGGCCTGGGGGGGAGATTTGATGGAAGAGGCTGGTGCCAATGTGGTAAAGCACTACCGCGATTTGGCTTTCATGGGGTTTGTGGAAGTGCTGATGAATTTGCGGACCATTTTCAACAATCTTGCTATTTGTAAAAAGGATATTATTGCTTTTCAACCGGATGTACTGATTTTAATCGATTATCCCGGCTTCAACCTGCGTATTGCAAAATGGGCAAAGGCACAAGGGTTCAAAATCGTTTATTATATTTCACCCCAGGTATGGGCCTGGAAGGAGAATCGTGTAAAAACCATAAAACAATGTGTTGACAAAATGCTCGTCATTCTTCCGTTTGAAAAAGACTTCTACAAAAAGTGGAACTATGCGGTTGAATACGTTGGGCATCCATTGGTGGAAGTGATTGATCAGGAGCAGAAACAAAGCAGCATACAAAAAACGGGCGGAGTGATTGCATTGCTGCCGGGAAGCCGGAAGCAGGAGATCTTAAAAAAATTGCCCGTCATGCTGGAGGTTAGTAAACACTTTCCTGAGTTACAATTTATCGTGGCAAAGGCTCCGGGGCAGGAAGATGCATTTTACAGCAGTTTGCTTCAACCCTATCAGAATGTAAAAAGTGTTTCGGGAAAAACTTACCATTTGCTGATGCAGGCAGATGCTGCCCTTGTTACCTCGGGTACTGCAACCCTGGAGACCGCTTTATTTGGTGTACCTGAAGTGGTCTGTTACAAAGGCAGCAGCATATCGTACGAGATCGCGAAACGGGTTATCCGGGTAAAATACATCTCTCTTGTAAACCTTATTATGGATAAACTGGTGGTAAGGGAATTGATTCAAAACGAAATGACAGTAGAAAACCTGGTGAAGGAACTTAAACAACTGTTGTATGACGATAGCCGTAAACAACAGCTAAAACAAGATTATACGGAACTGCGGGCGATTCTAAGCCAGGGAGGGCACGCATCGTCCAACGCAGCCAGGTCTATCCACAGCTTTTTACAGACCGAACGATAATAACTACCAATGCAAACAGAAACAACAGTATTGAAATCCTGTTGATGCCATGCATATACCGGATCCAGGAACTATCCTCTCTGTTGGGATCTTTCTTTTTTATATAAAGATATTCTGCCATTTGTCTCCAGACATTCATAAAGCATTGATAATTAATCGCCCAATAATTCCCGCTCTACCTCTTCCATTTGCACGATATCCCAGGCTTCGCTTTCAGTAGGCGTTATATTTATGATATCCAATAAATCCAACCCGGCAAGAAAGCTCTTTACAGGTTTTTGTAGCTCACATACTACAAATGACCTGTTTTCGGCAGCGGCATTTTCCTGTTCAGATACCAACCAATTGGCAATACCCTCATCTATTTCTTTTACTATATTGAAGTTCAAAATAACGTGTTTAACATGATTTTCTGTAACTTCAGTCAACTTGTTCCGTAATTCTTCTGTCATATTAGCATGAAGTATTGATTCTATAATCGTTATGACATGAAATTTTTCCTTGGTATCTAATTTGAAGTTCATTAGTGAGTTCTTTTAATAACAGTGTTGGCAAAATTACCCAATTCTTTTTCCTGAGAAAGGGGAGTAAAGTGTGCTTTAAATTTTAACATCTCGTTGAGCCTATTAATCAACTGGTTGTACAACACAATAATTTACACTGCTGCAATGTTCTATTAAAAGGAATCAAAATTATTCGTTATTATTGTATCGATCACATTTTAAACTGGAATAAATGGATAATAATTTTTCAACCCAGGTAAAAGAGATAATTTCTTTTAGCAGGGAAGAAGCATTAAGGTTGGGGAATGACTTTATCGGGACAGAACATTTATTATTGGGATTGATCCGGGAGGGAGAGAACCTGGCAGTCAAGATACTAAAGAATCTGAATGTAGACCTGTATGAATTACGTAAAGAAGTGGAGTTGGCAGTTAAGGATAAAACGGGTAAGAATATAGCCAACATAAACAGTCTGCCGTTAACCAAGCAGGCAGAAAAAGTAATTCGCGTGACCGTTTTGGAAGCGAAGGCGCTGAAGAGTCCAACCGTAGAGACAGAACACCTGATGCTATCGATTCTCAAGAACAAAGAAAATATTGCTACGCAGATCCTGAATCAATTTGATATTGATTATGATTTGTTCAGAAACGAATTGGGTATGGTGAAGAGCAACGATGTAAGAAGTGAATATGCAGACGATGCCGATGATGATTTTGATGACGAAAAGAAAAGTTATCAGCAGAAATCAAAATCGCAGGCTGCCAATGCCAAGAGTAAAACACCGGTACTGGATAATTTCGGACGGGACATTACGCGATTGGCTGAAATGGGTACATTAGATCCTATTGTAGGCAGGGAAGAAGAAATAGAACGGGTATCTCAGATTCTATCCCGTAGAAAGAAGAATAACCCTATTTTAATAGGAGAGCCCGGGGTTGGTAAAACAGCCATTGTAGAAGGGCTGGCGTTAAGAATTGTTCAAAGAAAGGTATCGAGGGTTTTATTTGATAAGCGTGTAGTATCATTGGATCTTGCTGCTTTGGTGGCTGGTACAAAATACCGTGGACAGTTTGAAGAGCGAATGAAAGCTATCATGAACGAACTGGAAAAGAATCGTGATGTCATTCTGTTCATAGATGAAATTCATACGATCGTTGGAGCGGGTGGTGCCAGCGGATCACTTGATGCATCCAATATATTTAAACCGGCGTTGGCCAGAGGTGAATTGCAATGCATTGGGGCTTCTACGTTGGATGAATACCGGATGTATATTGAAAAAGACGGAGCCTTAGACAGAAGGTTTCAGAAAGTGCTGGTAGATCCACCAAGTGTGGATGAAACCATACAGATTTTGGAAAACATTAAGTCTAAATATGAAGATTATCACAACGTAACCTACTCCGATGATTCAGTGGAAGCCTGTGTAAAACTGAGCGATCGTTATATCACGGACAGGTTGTTACCCGATAAGGCGATAGACGTAATGGATGAAGTGGGTGCAAGGGTGCATTTGAAGAATATTAATGTGCCGGCGGAAATTGTGGAATTAGAGAAAAAGATAGAAGATATCAAGCAGGAGAAAAATAAGGTAGTAAAGAGCCAGCGTTTTGAAGAAGCAGCCTCCTTGCGTGATAGTGAGAAGAAACTACAGGAAGATCTTGAAAAAGCAAAAGCACAATGGGAAGAAGATAGCAAGCACAAACGTTATCCAATAGACGAAGAAGCAATTGCCGAAGTCGTTAGTATGATGACGGGGATTCCCGTGAAAAGAATGGTTCAGGCGGAAACAGAAAAACTCCGTAAGATGAGTGACGATCTGAAAGGAGCCGTTATCGGACAGGAAGAGGCTATTCAGAAAGTAGTAAAAGCGATACAACGGAACAGGGTAGGTTTGAAGGATCCGAAGAAACCAATCGGTACTTTCATTTTCCTGGGACCCACCGGAGTTGGTAAAACAGAGTTGGCGAGAGCGCTGGCGAGGCATATGTTTGACTCAGAAGATGCGTTAATCCGGATCGACATGAGTGAATATATGGAGAAATTTACGGTGAGTAGGTTGATTGGTGCGCCTCCCGGTTACGTAGGATACGAAGAAGGAGGACAATTGACAGAGCGTGTTCGCAGGAAACCGTATTCCGTGGTGCTGTTGGATGAAATAGAAAAAGCACACCCGGATATTTATAACATTCTGTTGCAGGTATTAGATGACGGTCAGTTAACAGATGGATTGGGTCGCAAAGTGGATTTCAAAAACACTTTAATTATTATGACCTCAAACATCGGGGTAAGGCAGCTGAAAGATTTTGGCGAGGGTGTTGGTTTCGCAACGGCAGCAAGAGTACAAAATGCAGAGGAGAACAACAAGGCCGTGATAGAAAAGGCTTTGAAACGCACCTTTAGCCCGGAATTTTTAAATAGGATTGATGATGTGGTTGTATTCAACAGCCTTACTCAGGACGACATATTCCTGATCATCGATATCTTGATGAAAGGCGTAATGAAGCGGTTGGTAACCCTTGGATTTACATTGGAGTTGGCCGATGATGCTAAAAAGTTCATTGCCGAAAAAGGATATGATCAACAGTTTGGAGCAAGACCCCTGCATAGAGCCATTCAGAAATACTTGGAGGATCCCCTGGCTGAAGAGATTCTGAATATGAATGTCAAAGCGGGCGATATCCTGGTGGCAGAACTGGACAAAGAAAAATCTCTGATCAGGTTTTCTTTAAAAGAGGAAAATAAGCCAGAGAAATCAGAAGCATAACAAAAGTTTGTTTCAGCTATAACTAAAAGGCTATAAGATTGGATTCTTCCTTTCCTATAGCTTTTTTTATCCAGTTTTCACTAAATTATGGAAGATAGAAAGGGATGCTGTAGGTATACAAACAATCCACTTTTCGATTGTGCGAAATAGCGGGTTCCCATTCCGGGACAGCTTTTAAAAATTCTATTACTGCATCGTGCAACAGACGATTGCCCTGGTTGGCAAAGTTAATGCGCGTAAGTTTTCCTTCTTTTGTTACAAAAAACTCAAATTCCACCACGCCCTCAATCCCCTTTTTCAATGCTTCTTCGGGATACATCAGGTTTTCTATAACATAACTTTCAAAACTGTACGCCTCTTTTGGTGTTGGCTTTTTATCAAGCCGGCAATTGAAACCCGTATTATTACCGGATTCGTCAAAACAAGAAAGGTCCTGTAGTTTACCACTGTCATATACTTCTACTGTAGCAGGTTTACCATTTTCGTGAAACCATTTCCAGGTACCATCAGTAAATCCTGCGGTATATGTTCCTTCAGATTCCAGGAACCCATTTGCATACCAAGTTTTCCAGATACCTATTTTTACATTGGAAGACAATAACCCTGAATCGGCGATCTTTCCATTTTCATGCCATGTAGTGTAGGTTCCTTCCAAAACATTATTATTGAATGTTGCAACCAGGCGCTGCTGTCCATTTGGGAAAAAGCCCTGCTGCATACCATGTTTTACCCGCATTTTTTTGTCCTTGTAGGTGGCGGTAAACAAAGTATTTCCACTAGGGTAAACAGCGACAATATCCCAGTTTCCTTGCGGATTCTGTAGCATTCTTCCATTAAAAGCGGCATTTCTTTTGGCTACAGGTGTCAGGTTGGCATCGAAATAGACCGGAATACTGTCCTGAGCGAACCCACTGAGCAAAAAAGTAGTTAGAAATAATGTAAATACAACTTTCATTTTGTAAATGTAAAATAGAAGAGTTGAAAAAAAACATAAATTCCGGGATTTGGTAGCAGGCGAATATGATTGGCAGAATAGTTCTCGCAAACAAGTTCACGCAGAGAGCGCTACGTTTTTGGCAAAGAATGCGAAAGACGCTTTGGCCGCCACTCCACCAGCACAATTGAAAAATTCAATGCTGAAAGCAATAAAATCAATCAGTTGACAATAGATTTGCAGGATGGATTGGAAAGAAATAACTTCAGAAGCAGATTGGAAGTCAGTTTTAACAGACTCCCAATCTACCCCTCAGCTTGTATATAAACACTCTACCAGGTGCTCTATCAGTCTCGTGGCAAAGTCAAGATTGGAACGCTCTGGCTTACCGGAAAATATCCGTTTTTGCTATCTGGACCTGATAAAATACAGGTCAATATCAAACCTGATAGCGGAAGATACCGGTATCAGGCACGAGTCTCCACAAGTACTGCTCATTGTAAATGAAAAGTGTGTTTACAATGAAAGTCATATGGCAATCAATATGGAAGATATAGTGAGTGCTGTCGCTACTTAAACTCTACCATTTTATTGTTTTTGCCTTTTCTTTTTACCAGGTCAAACGAATCGAACAATTCACCGGTTGCAGTATAACACCTGTACAGCATTTTGTTGCCATCTACCGTAATAATTTGGTACAACTGAACATTCGTACCCAGTTTATCCATCCATTTTTGGGCTTCATTGTTGTACATTTTTGACCCACACATAGATACCACATAGGCGCTGGCTGTGGTACCCGTAAACCCTTCCGGCATAGGCACGTTCTTCATGCCTCGGGCATAGGCGTGATCGTGTCCCTGCAACACCATATCCACCTTATATTTTTCAAAAATCGGCTGAAATTTTTCGCGGAGATTTTTGTTATCTCTACGGGCGCTTACCGAATGTACAGGATGATGGAAAGTGACAACCGTCCATTTTTTGGGATTGTTAGACAATACCTGGTGTAACCATTCGATTTGTTGTTGCATTTTATCGTTGCCAAACCAGATTTCCTGAGAGTTTAGAGAAATAAACCGAACGTCCTGAATATCGGTATAGTAAACTGTTTCTTCCAGTCCTTTTGGACCATTTTGCGGCAAATTATATTGTGCCCGCCATAGGGGGGTGATTACGTTTACACCCTGTTCATTATCGGCATGTTCATGGTTGCCTGGTGAAGGCATACCAGGGATAGTACTATGAATGAACCCGCCACCATAAAACAACTCTCCCCATTCATGATCATTTAACCCGCGGTTTACTATATCGCCCGCATACATAATCAACCTTGCGTCTGGCGCTTTAAGATAGGCTTCTCTCGCTACGCGTGGCCAAAAAGTGCGCATACCTTGCTGCACATCACCCATATATATAAACGAAAATTTCTCTCCTGGGTTTCCGGCTGTTTTTATGTGAAACCATTCGCTCCAATGCTCTCCATTTCCCACACGATACATATATACCGTATTCGGTTTCAGAGCGGTTACTACTGCAGCATGAAAATGCGATCGGATACCCCTCAATTCAAACTGCTCTGTATTTGCTTTTGTTCGTGGTGCATCTTTAGTTAAAGCAGGCGTAGACACTGCCGGCAAAATCTCTAAGTAGCTTTCAGTGACTGCTGTACTGGTTCGCCAGTTAACAGCGATCGAGGTAGCCGGATCTTCCGTTACATTCAATACTATTCTATCCGGAAACAATGTTGGCGGATAGGGGTTTTCTTCTTGTGCATTCAATACGGTACATAAACTCAACTGAAACACAGCAAAGCAATAAATGATCTTTTTCATCCCGTTTTTATTTGTTTGACTCATTTTATTTTTCAAAAATTTCTTTCACAGCATCGGCAATGGGATGCTCGGCTGTATAGGTAAGCCCCAGCAACGAAGCGATGGTTTGTGCCGACTGTTGCTGATATAACTGCATGTTGCTTTTTACTTCTCCTTTTACGTCTAATCCCGGTCCCATAGCCGCCATCCATATTGGGTATGAATCTTCCACCCGGCGACTACCATGGCTGGTCCATTTGTTTTTATCAATATCACCACGGCCATGGTCAGTTGTTATAAATAGCGCTGTTTTATCCTTGTATTTGGGAGTTGATTGTACATAGTCCCAAATATCTTTCAACCATTGATCCCATTGGTAGGTAGCATCAAGGTAGTCTTTGTAGTTACCATGGTGCGCCCACTCATCCGTTTCACCATAACCTATAAATAACACACGGGGCTGTTTAGCTTTCAGGTGTTCGAGCGCCATATAATGTGTAAATACATCAAGGCATTCTCCATCACCAAACGGCTTGTATGAATCCCGCAACATATTGTTGAGTAAGTTTTCTTTTTCTGTTGGCTGATCGCCGCCGGTGGCGCTAAACGCCGAGATAACGGGGAACCCACAACGTTCTTTATTCAGAATCCTATCGAACGCACCCCAGGCAGCGAAGGCCGCTACCTGACCTTGAAAGCCGGGTTGCCTATTAATGAATTCCAAAACTGTAGTATGCGGATTGGCAGGGTGTTCGTTGGAGTTGACAGTTGTGTCGGGATAACCGGTAAATATTTCATTATACCCGGGATAGGAAAACCAATAAGGATTGGCACAATCTACTTTATTGCCCAGGTTTCGGTTGCCATAGATCTGTCCTTCTGCCGCTATTGTAGTCCAGAAAAAGGGCAAAAGTTTCTTTCTTCGTTCTTCCGCTGTTGCAGCCCAATAGGTGCCAAATATTTGATTAGAATCAGAACTGCCGTGGACAAACTCCTTTTTTAGGGCAATAACCGAATCCATCCCGGCAAACAATTCCTGCCAGCGTAGTCCATCTGTGGTAATTATAATTACGTTTTCTATTTTACCGGATGTGGCTACGGATTCGGACGGGGACTCTTTGCAGGATACCGTCGTCAACACTGCAAAAAGAAAAACAAAAGCGCTGCGTCTCATTTGATCTCAATTATTTATTGGGGTTATATTTTTCTATCCAGTCAATTGCTTTTTTGAATACATCGATGGCGGCGGCGGGACCCACTCCGTGTTTCTCTTCGGGATAAATTTCCAGGTGAGAGGGGACACCCAATACCTCCAGTTTCTTATGCAGCTTTTCAGCCTGGCTTACATCCACCAAAGGATCTTTACCACCATGAAACAATATAGTAGGAACGCCGGTTTCTTTGGTTAGGAAGTAGATGGGGCTGGCTTGTTTGGCTATGGTAGCCTGCGGATCTTTTTCACCCAAAAAATTAACAACAGTGTTATCTGCATCTGAGCCATCCTGGCGTACGGCTTTATCCGTAAGGTCTGTCGGACCCCATAAATTGACCACCGCTTTTACTTGTTTGTTGGCATCATGACCGTATGCATACAACATAGCAAGATGTGCGCCTGCACTCCCGCCCATTAGCACTATATTGTCTGCATCGTATTTATACCGCTTAGCATTTTTTGTAATAAACTCTATTACTTTCTTTACATCTTCAATTTGCGCAGGGAAACGATTCTCCCCATTTTTCACCAACCGATAATTGATGGAGGCTACTACATACCCCCTTTTACCAGTCAGCTCTTCTATCAGTTGTTTAGGAAATTCGCCTTTATCACCCCTGCTCCAACTACCCCCATGAATGTATACAATTACTTTGGCACCATCTTTCAGGTTTTGGGGAATAAATGCATCGAAGCTGTTCTGCCCATCTGGAGCATTGCCGTATTTTATGTTTTTAAGTTCGCGGTAGGTTTGCTTTTTGTATTTGGCATAAGGATCATCTGCCTGCCTGGCTATACCATCACGTAGTTTATTTTTCTTTAAAAACTGGACGAGGGCTTTAGGGTTGTCTGTTTGAATTCCCTGTATACCAAGTTCCATCATCTTTCTCCAGTTGTCTTCATTTTCGCCATTGCTTTGTACATCCAGCCATACTGCCACATCATTTTCGTTGGCGGTAGCAATCATGTCTTTTTCGAACACATTGTCTAACACTTCTATTGTAGCCTGACTTAGAAAAAAAGCCAGTTGATCTTTGTTCTTTATTTCATCAATAGCACTGGTGATCAAAGGCATTGCCGGTGCCTGTTTTCGCCATTCGCGATACTGTGGTATCGTATTTATGTATACAGCCACCTGCTTTTCCATTCCAGCCTCTTTTATCGCTTTATAAGTGGCGGATACGTCAGCATCCTTAAAATCCAGGTAGATATTTATTTTGTTTCGGCAAATTGCCAGTGCTTCTTCAAAGGATGGTATCGTGTACGTTTTTTTTCCACCTTTTGATTTGTCAAATACTTTCAACGTGCGGAGCTCAGCAAATGTCAGATCCTTAAGTTTTCCGTTGCCATTTGTCATTCTGTCAACAGTGGCATCGTGATGAATAACCAACTCTCCGTCTTTAGAAGTCCGCAAATCTATTTCTACATAATCTGCGCCACTTTTGATGGCATTGGTAATTGCGGGAAGCGTATTTTCGGGCACCTTGGTATGATCGCCCCGGTGAGCAATTACTACCATTTTGTTTTTAACAGCAGGTAAAGCAACTTTTTGCTGTGCAAAACCGCAAATGGTAAATGCAAGACATAAAAGGCTAACGAAAAACTTTTTCATAATTGGGGCTTTAGGGGGTCCATCAAATAAATCAGAGACTGAAAGTACAGATCCATTTTAGCAGCTACCCTGAAAATCTATATATATTATATCAGAGAGCTTAAAATTAAACGGAAATACTCATAAACGGCTGCCAGACTACTTTAAATTTGGGATGTGGCAAAAAAAACCATGCATAGGAGCGCTGATAATGATTTATATTCAGTGAATATTGTTTATTAATAATAACGAATTGTTATGCGTAATACCTGTTACTTTTTGTTGCTGTCTGTGTTATTATTTTCATGTAATACTAAACCTCCGGAAAATAGTTTTGAGGCCGATATAGTTATTTATGGGGGGACCTCTGCCGCCATTACCGCTGCCGTACAAGCGGTGAAAATGGGAAAATCTGTGGTCGTGGTTTCTCCTGATATGCATCTGGGAGGTTTGTCTTCCGGAGGACTAGGCTTTACTGATACAGGCAACAAACTGGTGATTGGAGGATTAGCACGCGAGTTTTATCATCGGCTGTATAAACACTATGATTCTCCTGAGGGTTGGAAATGGCAGAAAAAAGACGAATATGGAAACAAAGGTCAGGGCACTCCCGCTATAGATGGTGCAGAGCGAACTATGTGGATTTTTGAACCGCACGCTGCGGAGCAAGTATTTGAAGATTTTGTGAAAGAACATAATATCCAAATATTACGCGACGAATGGCTTGATAGAGCCAATGGAATGGTAACTAAGGATGGAAAGATCACTTCTTTTACCACCTTAAGCGGGAAGGTGTTTACGGGAAAAATGTTTATTGATGCTACTTATGAAGGAGATCTGATGGCCGCTGCAGGTGTAAAATACCATGTGGGTCGCGAGGCTAACAGTGTCTACAACGAAGAGTGGAATGGCATACAAACAGGCGTATTGCACCATAAACATTGGTTTGCGGCCAACATAAGTCCCTATAAAATACCAGGCGACAGTACCAGCGGTTTATTGCCGCGTATTTCTGCCGAAAATCCGGGTGTTAAAAATGAAGGCGATGAAAGAATACAAGCCTATTGTTTCCGGATGTGTTTGAGTAATCATCCCGACAACCGGGTTCCCTTTGCGAAACCTGATGGTTACGACTCCACACAATATGAATTATTGGTGCGCGTATATGATAGCGGTTGGCGGGAGACTTTTGAAAAATTTGACCCTATCCCTAATCGTAAGATAGATACCAATAATCATGGTCCATTTAGCACGGACAACATAGGTATGAACTACGATTACCCCGAAGCCTCTTACGAGCGTCGTAAAGAAATAATAAAAGAACATGAACAATATCAAAAAGGCTTGATGTATTTCATCGCCAACGACCCACGTATTCCAAAAGACGTGCAGGAAGAGTTTAATACCTGGGGATTGGCAAGGGATGAATTTGTTGACAATGGCAATTGGCCGCATCAGATTTATGTGCGTGAAGCCCGTAGAATGATTGGTGCTGAGGTAATGACAGAGCACCAGGTACTAGGCAAAAAGCCTGTCAACAACTCTGTAGGCATGGGATCCTATACGCTCGATTCTCACAATGCTCAGCGTTATATAAAACCAGATGGCTTTGTGCAAAATGAAGGTGATATTGGAGTAAACGTTCCCCTGCCTTATCAGATATCTTATGGATCGCTGGTGCCTAAGAAAGAACAGGTTCAGAACCTTTTGGTGGCTATATGTGTTTCCAGTTCTCATATAGCTTTTGGTTCTATTAGAATGGAACCGGTGTTTATGATACTTGGACAAAGTGCTGCTACAGCGGCTGCTATGTCGATTGATAAAGGTATTGCAGTGCAGGATTTGGATTATGCTGCTTTGAGAGAGCAACTTTTAAAAGACAAACAAAAATTGGAAAATTAAGCGAACAAAGTAGCTTTTCTCCAGAGGTTTTTGGAGAAAAGCATACTTTATTTAAAAAATGATAACGCAGCCTTCCAGGGCAACCCTAACACTTCCGGTGCCACTTTCTTGATCACCTTGCCTTCTATTTCCTCAATTTCGGCGCAAACTTTTACTTCCGCAGTTTCTTTTACCCGAACAGAAACGCTGGCATATACTATTGCTGTAAGCATTAGTACAGCTGCCACGGTTGCTATCCCAGCATTTACCACTAAAACCCTCTTGTTCATATTGATAAAATTTAATATTACAAAAATATATGCCTTTGTTTACAAATTCAGGTTATACCAGAATATTTTCGGTGACAGTTTGCCCATCAAGCATTCTGATAATTCTATGACTATACCTTGAGTCATGTTCAGAGTGTGTCACCATTATAATAGTTGTTCCTTGTTCATTTAAGTCGGTCAACATCTGCATTACTTCATTACCATTACTTGAATCCAGGTTTCCGGTCGGCTCATCCGCCAGAATAAGTTTTGGTTGGTTAACCACTGCCCGTGCAACAGCCACACGTTGTTGCTGACCACCAGACAACTGTTGCGGATAATGATTCCTTCTGTGCATGATCTGCACTTTTTCCAGCACTTCCTCCACTCTCTTTTTCCTGTCTGCAGATTTTACACCTGTATAGATCAACGGCAACTCCACATTTTCAAAAACCGTCAATTCATCAATCAGGTTAAAGCTCTGAAATACAAATCCAATATTATGCTTGCGCAAGTCAGCACGTTTTCTTTCATTAAAGTGTGCCACTTCAATGCCATTAAACAAAAAACTACCAGCATCGGGATCGTCCAAAAGTCCCAGTATATTTAGCAATGTCGATTTGCCGCATCCTGAAGGCCCCATTATTGAAACAAACTCCCCCTCTTTCACCTCAAATGATAATTTGTTTAAAGCCACGGTTTCTACTTCTTCCGTGCGGTAAATTTTTTCGAGTTCCGTAATTCTGATCATAAATGCTGGTTTGTTATACGTGCCTGTTACGGAAATGTTACATACAATAACAGACAATTGTTTTTAAAAAGTGTTGCATTAATTTATTACCAATTCTTCCATATTACCATAATTCTCATAGCTGCTGGTTACTATTTTGTCCCCAGGTTTTAAGCCTTCCAGCACTTCATAATAGTCCTGGTTCTGGTTGCCCAATCTTATATCTACCTTATAAGCTCTTTTACCGTCGTCTGATACTTTAAAGATCCAGTTGCCACCCGTTTTTTGATAGAAACCGCCACGACTGAGCAACAAGGATTTACGCTCATCGCTTAATGCCAATAATGTTTGCAGCGATTGCCCTCTACGAATGCCCTTAGGCGCTTTCCCCACAAATTCCATGTCTACCTGAAAACGGCCACCTGTTACCTGTGTGTAAACTTTTTTTATCTCCATTTGATAGGTACTATCAGCAAATGTAAAGCGACCTCTTTGACCGGGGTAAATCCTGGATATGTAATGTTCGTCCACATCTATCCTTACTTTAAAGCCACTCAATACATCCAGTTGTCCCAAACGTTCGCCTTTGTTTTTATTCTGCCCTATCTCAGCATCCAATGATGTCAATTGCCCATCTACAGGAGCTCTCACGATCAGGTCGCCCACTTTTTTCTGCATAATTGTTAAAGCGTTTTGGGAGCCGGCATAAGATTGCTTATCCTGTTTTGACTGTTGCAATCTGGAAATAGAGTCTTGTTCCAATATTTGAACAGTCAGTTTTTGTTTATCCTGCAGGTATTTGTAATTAATTTCTGATTGTTGAAATTCTTGCGACCCAATTACTTTCTGCTCATACAGTTCTTTGTTCAGTTTGTACAGCCGCTCAGCTTCTTTCAACTGGCTTTCTACGTCAGCCATTTGGTTTAGCTTCATTACCGTATTCTGTTGCGCATTGTTGCTATTTATCTGCATCTGCGTCAGTGTATTGTACACGGTATTTTGTTGGCTCATCAGCGTCATCAGCAAATCGGTATTGGACAATCTCAGAATTGGCTCTCCTTTTTTCATGATGGCACCATCTTCTACATATTTTTCTTCCACCCTGCCGCCTTCCTGGGCATCCAGATAAATGCTGGTAATAGGCAACACTACACCATTTACAGGAATCGTTTCCTGAAAAGTACCTTCTTTTACTTCACTGATTGTAATCCGTTCTTTGTCTACATTTAATTTTGCTTTGCCTGAAGTGGCAAAGTAGCTTGCCCCAATCAAGGCGATAATACCTATTATTCCTAAAATAGTCAGAATCCTTTTGGTTGTCCACGTCTTTTTTGCAATTACTCTATCCATATGCTTCCTTGTTTCTGCGGTTGTATACCGCGGTGTCACTTAAGATAGTGAAACGTATGCCAGAATATATTGACATTGGTTATCAAATAATTATACTGTTTTTGTCAAAATCTTCGTACGCTGGTGATACACTTACTGTCCGCTTTTGATACAGTATTATTCTGAGGCACTCTTGAGTTACCCTTTAACATTAATTAACCTGACAATTAGTGGGTTAGAAGTATGGCTTTGAAATCAAATTATTAGTTTCGCTATAATGAGTAAGTTCATCATTTCGCTGGCAATGATTGCCATAGCGGCCGGCTGTGCATCAAAAAAGGAAGAAACAAATGCGCCTGTAGCTGTTGCCAACATTCGTAATCGCCCGGTAACGGCAGATGCATTTATTGTCAAAAATCAGGCCGTAAGTGAAAATATTGAGGTGCCAGGTTCTTTAATGCCGGCAGAGGGTACTGATATTCGGCCGGAAATAACCGGTAGACTGGTCAGCATAAATTTCACGGAAGGGTCTACCGTGCGTAAGGGAGCTTTGCTGGCAAAGATTTTCGACGACGATCTCAGGGCTCAATTGCGCAAATTAGAAGTGCAATTGGAAATCAACGAAAAAACCGTTGAACGGTATAAAGAATTGCTTAAAATTCAGGGGATCAGCCAGCAGGATGTAGACCTGAGTGAGTTGCAGGTAAGTAATAATAAAGCAGATATAGAACTGATAAAAGTTAGCATCGCTAAAACTGAGATAAGGGCACCTTATGATGGACGTATTGGTTTGCGAAATATTAGTCCTGGTGCCTATGTAGCGCCCACAGATGTTATTGCCACTATTCGGCAACTGAATCAACTGAAACTTGAATTTACTGTACCGGAAAAGTATAGCATCCAATTTACACCGGGTAAAGTAATCAGTTTTACCATAGATGGTAGTAGCGATCAGTTTAAAGCGGCTGTATTAGCATCAGAATATTTTATTGATGCCAACACCCGAAGTCTTACTGTAAGAGGGATCATAAAAAGCAATAGTCCGCTATTAGTACCTGGTGCATTTGCCAGAGTGAATCTGAATATGGATGAGAATGACAATGCACTTATCTTACCAACACAAGCTATTATTCCCTTGTCGCGTGGCAAGCAGGTAATTGTGTATAAGGGTGGCGTTCCTGAATTTAAAGAGGTGACTACAGGGATAAGAGATTCCAGTTATATACAAGTAACAAGCGGTGTAAAGGCTGGTGATACCGTATTAGTATCCGGGTTGATGGCGGTAAAACCCAATTCTCAAATTCAATTGACCAATATAAAATAACCTCTCTGTAGCGAATTATATTGGAGAATTAAAACATAATGTATGAACATTTCGGAACTCAGCCTTAGGCGGCCTGTACTGGCAACCGTTGGTAGCATACTGATTGTTATTTTCGGAATTATTGGGTTTACTTTTCTGGGCGTACGGGATTATCCTGCGATAGACCCGCCCGTCATCAATGTTCGGACCAACTATGCAGGAGCCAATGCAGATATCATTGAGTCGCAGATTACCGAACCGATCGAAAAATCTATCAACGGTATTGCAGGCATTAAAAATATCACCTCCAGCAGTAGCCAGGGCAGTAGTAATATTACAGTAGAGTTTGAGTTGGGAGAAGACCTGGAAGCTGCCGCCAATGATGTTAGGGATAAGGTTTCTCAATCTTTAAGAAGTCTGCCGCAGGATTTGGATGCACCACCGGTAGTCACCAAAGCCGATGCCAGTTCCGATGCCATTATATCGATGACGGTGCAAAGTAGTGCCCGCAATCAGCTTCAGATAACAGAGTATGCTACCAACGTCTTACAAGAGCGGCTTCAGACGATTCCCGGGGTAAGTGGATTACAAATTTGGGGAGAGAAGAAATATGCGATGCGTATCTGGTTTGAACCTTCCAAACTCAATTCTTACGGACTTACTTTTCAGGATGTTCAGGCAGCCCTTCAACGGGAAAATGTAGAATTACCTTCCGGGAAAATTGCAGGTGCTAATACAGAGCTTACTGTTAGAACCTTTGGACGACTCAGCACAGAAGAGGAATTTAGTAACATCATCATTCGAAATACAGGCTCCAGTACTATTCGGGTGAAAGATATCGGTGAAGTAATACTAGGACCAGAAAATGAGGAAACCGTTCTCAAATTCAATGGCGAGCCCATGATTGCGTTGGCTATTATTCCGATGCCGGGCTCCAACTATGTAGCTATTGCCGATGAGTTTTATAAAAGATACGAGCAGCTAAAAAAGGAAATTCCGGATGATATTGTGTTGGGAATATCGCGCGATAATACCGTCTTTATTAAAAGATCGATTTTAGAAGTGGAAGAAACGCTTGTGATAGCCATCGTGTTGGTGGTTTTAATCGTATACCTCTTCTTCCGTTCATGGTTGATCGCCATTCGCCCCTTGATAGATATTCCCGTATCGTTGATTGCCGCATTTTTTATCATGTATCTGTGCGGATTTACCATCAATGTATTGAGTTTATTAGGCATTGTGTTGGCAACCGGGTTGGTGGTAGATGATGGGATAGTGGTGACGGAGAATATTTATAAAAAAATGGAACAAGGTATGAACAAGTGGCAGGCGGCACTTGAAGGCTCCAAAGAAATATACTTTGCCGTAATTGCTACTTCGCTAACAATTGCTGTGATATTTATACCTATCATTTTTTTACCTGGCTTTGTAGGAAGTCTATTCCGTGAATTTGGCGTAGTAGTGGCAGGGGCGGTATTGGTATCCGCATTTGTGTCCCTTACGCTTACACCTGTTTTAAATATCAAATTAACCAAAAAAGTACACAAGCATGGTTGGTTTTACAATGTTACAGAGCCTTTTTTTAAAGGCATGGAGGATGGATACCATAAAGCGCTTAAAGCATTTATGAAAGTAAAATGGGTAGCGGCTATTATCTTTCTGATTTGTATTGCTATGATCTATTTTATTGGCACCACACTTAAGTCTGAGCTTGCACCAATGGAAGATCGCAGCCAATTCAGATTGCAGGTAACCATGCCTGAGGGGTCTTCTTTTGATTATACCAACCAATACATTGACAAGCTCACCAATTTTGTAATTGATTCCATCCCCGGTATAGAGTCTGTCTTGACCGTTACGGCTCCTGGCTTTACGGGGTCAGGCTCCGTTAATACCGGGTTCTTAAGGGTAACTTTGGTTGATCCTAAATACAGGGAACACACACAACAGGAACTTGTGGATATGGTTAATAAAAGCCTCCATCTTTTTCCAGAAGGGCGGGCGTTGGCGAGCCAGGAACAAACCATTTCAGTTGGTAGGAGAGGCGGAGGCATGCCGGTGCAGTTTGTGGTACAGAACAATAATTTCGAGAAATTAACTGCGATACTTCCGGAATTTTTGGAGGAAGTGCAAAATACACCGGCTCTGCAGGGGGTAGACATCGACCTTAAATTTAATAAACCAGAGTTATCTGTTACAGTGGATAGATTAAAAGCCAGTTCGTTGGGGGTAAGCATCGATGTGGTTTCAGAAGCACTTCAATTGGCTTATAGTAATCGTCGCCTGGGATATTTCACCAAGGATGGCAAACAATACCAGGTAATAGGACAGGTGCCGAGAGACGACAGAAACAATCCCACTGATTTAAAAAATATTTACGTACGGAACCAACGCAATGAAAGTATTTCGCTGGACAACCTGGTAACCATTCAAGAAAGCACCACACCACCTACCATCTATCACTTCAACCGGTATAAGTCTGCCACCATTTCGGCCGGACTGGCACCTGGTTATGCATTAGGCGATGGTATCAAATCAATGCAAGGAATTGCAGACAAATTGTTGGACGATACTTTCGCTACATCGCTGGCAGGTACATCACGTGACTTTGCAGAAAGTTCGGGTAATACTTCCTTTGCCTTCGTGATGGCTTTAGTGCTAATATTCCTATTGTTGGCTGGCCAGTTCGAGAGCTTTATTGACCCATTGATTATTATTGTCACCGTTCCGCTAGCGATAGCAGGGGCATTTCTTTGCCTTTGGATGTTTAATCAAACATTTAATATTTTTTCGCAGATAGGTATGATCATGTTGATTGGATTGGTAACTAAAAATGGGATTCTGATTGTGGAATTTGCCAACCAGAAACAACTGGCGGGCATAAATAAAGCAACGGCTGTGATAGAGGCTTCTGTGGCACGCTTGCGTCCTATATTAATGACGAGTTTGGCGATGGCGTTGGGCGCACTACCCATTGCACTTTCATTGGGTGCTGCAGCTACCAGTAGAATATCATTGGGTATTGTGATTGTGGGCGGGATAATATTTTCACTTATTCTTACACTATTTGTGATACCGGCTGCCTATAGCTATATGTCTGCCAGAAAACAGAAATCTAATATCGATCAATATTTTGCTGAAGAAAAAAGAGCATGATGCAGGGAAAAAGGATTATTGGAACGTTGTTGATAGTTTTATGTCTTGTCTCTCAAAAGCTAAGAGCCCAGCAATTAATTACGCTGGAAGAGGCTATCGGTGCATCATTGCATTATAACTATGACATACTGTTATTTCAAAATGAGGTAGACCTGGCAGCTATTAACAAACATTATATTTATGGAGGTTTTGTACCCAATGTAAATGGAGTGATAGGTGTTGCTCAAACCGTATCCAGCCAGGAGCAAGAATTTGATAGTCGCCCAAAGACTTCGGGGTCGGGTATCCGTAACAGAAATATTAATGCTGCAGTGAGCCTCAACTGGATTTTGTTTGACGGACTCAGAATGTTTACGGTGAGGGATCGGGTGATACAACAGTTGGATCTGAGTAATCTGAACCTGAAAAACCAGGTGATAAATACAATCGCTGAAGTTATCAATAGTTACTATACTGTCGTAAGACAAAAACAGCAGTTGAAAGCCATTGAGGAGCAGATGTCCATCAATGAAGAACGCGTAAAACTGGCAGATAGAAAACTCTCAGTGGGGCTCGGTACTAAACCAGAACTACTGCAGGCCAAAGTGGACCTCAATGCCCAGATGGCTACCCATTTGCAACAAAGGACAATTATGTCGCAGACCAAGGAACAGCTAAATCAGCTGACAGGAATGCGATTGCCTGCGATCTATGAGGTAGCAGACAGTATTCCGATCAATCAGAGTCTTTCCATAGAAGATATTCAACTAGGTGTAGAACGAACAAACCTCGCCATACAGCAGGCTTTAAAAACACTTGATATATCTGTACTGGGATTAAAGGAGGCAAAGGGCGCTATCTGGCCAACCGTATCTATGGCTGCCGGATATAATTTTGCCAGGGCTAACAATCACAATAATATTAACCCTTTTGCTCCGATAAACAATATGAACTATGGTCCTAATATTGGACTAACAGCCAACATACCTATATTTAATGTTTTGAATGTTAACCGCACCATAAAACAGGCCCAAGTAGATGTTAGGTATAACAGGATAAATGTGGACAGACAAAAAAGTCTTGTAAACATCGCTGTTAAAATAGGCTATTACGATTATCAATACCAATTAAGTGCGCTGCAACTGGAAGAGGATAATATTGAACTGGCAAAAGAGAATGTATTTATCGCCATGGAACGCTTTAAACTCGGTGCATCCACTTTTCTGGAATTGAGAGAGGCACAAAAAAGCCTTGAAGATGCTTATGATCGTTTGATTGCAGCACGATACAATACCAAAGTAGCAGAAACAGAATTACTTCGGTTGAAAGGAGAATTGGTGAAATAGGGTAAGGTAGCAAGACAGAGGTTCTTTCAAATTTCATGATAACTAACTCATCGCTAAATACCAATGGCTAATCATAATGATACAGGCAAAGAGGGAGAAGCATTGGCCGGAAAATACCTTAGAGAAATAGGGTTTGATATATTGCATACTAATTGGCGTTATTCCCGGTACGAAATTGATATCATTGCTGTAAAAGATAATATCCTTCATTTTATTGAAGTTAAAACCCGCCGATCAGGTAAATACGGAATGCCGGAGGACGGAGTTACCAGCAAAAAATTTGAAAGTGTTTCCAAAGCCGTAGAAGCCTATCTTGAACAAAATCCTGACTGGAAAAGAATTCAATACGATACCCTCGCAATCATGCTAAAAGGCGATGGGATTGAATACTTCCTGATCGAAGATGTAGTCCTGTAACTCATCGAATTTTTACCACGCCAAACTTAGGCAACACTGGAGATATTTCATATACCATATCAATAAATGCCGGACCATACCGGGCAAACCAGGGCATAAAATTTTCCTTTCTTTCCTGCAAAGAGCCGGCAGGAAAAATGATTGATTTCAATTTACGCAACTGTCGTTGTTGTTCTTCAAATTTTCTTTTTTCTGCCCGCAACAGTTTTTTCTCCAGGCCTTCCAGTCTGGAATTGGCTTTCGCCTGCAATGCCTTAACATGCTTTGTTAATGTAGTATCTACATTGCCTGCAATGGTTTCCAATTGAATATACAGTTTCGCCAGCGCTTCTTTTTCATTCTCCAATGTCAACTGTTTGGTAGTATTGGTTCTCACAATATTACTCAGCAACTTGCTCTCATCGTCAAACAGGTCTTCTGTTGTAAGCATTAGCTTTTGTGCCAGCTTCTCGCCTTCTTCGTTCATCAACAAGAAAGAATTGCGTAGTAATACCAGCGGGTATGGCACCCCGTAATGCCTGAACATATCTTTCAGTTCCAGCCAATATGCCAATTCGCCACCGCCACCAACAAAAACAATATTCGGCAATATGGTTTCCTGAAACAAGCCCCGCAACACAACATTTGGACTAAACCGTTCCGGATGCTGTTGCAATTCCAATTTTATTTCTTCTGCAGAGAACTGTATATCGGTGTTGTTTACCCTAAATAAACCATTTTCTTCCACTATGCGCTCCCGAAGATTGTCCGTCATATAAAACAGGTTGATCTCCCTCGGGTTCATCTGCGCATGATAGTGTACCGCAAGTTTATCCGCTGTATCTTTCACAATTTCATATGCATTGTGCTTAAACAGGTCATCTTCGAATACCGGTATCATTTGGCGTTTAAAATCCGGATGATCAGGAACTAATACCACTAAACCATACTTACTGAACAAAGCGTCAGTAAATGCCAGTGTAGCTTGTTGTATAGTGTTGCCGGGGTGGTAGCAATTTCTTAGCAAACTTACCAACTCCGGTCCGTGTTCAAGAATGCTGAGCTGCCCGCTAATTTGTTCTATTAATTTCTCCAGTCCTTTGGTTTGCATTCTACCTACTGCTCCCTGCTGTGCCGTATCCCATATCAATTCGTCGCCGTTCAGGTAAATGTGATTTAGCTCCGCAAGGTCGTTGTCTTCGCTACCCATGTAATAAACCGGAACGAAATATTTATCAGGATTTGTTTTATTAAGCTCAGCCGCCAGTTTTATAACATGTACTATCTTATAAATGAAATACAAGTACCCTGTAAATATATTGGGTTGATGCGCTGTACATATGGTAAATGTGTGCTTGTCGGATAATTTTAAAATATTTGAACGAACAAGATCGGAAGTGGCAATGCCTTCGTATTGTTGCTGCAAAGTTGCCACCAATACGGATCGATCGGTTTTGACAGAAGTTCGCGCAGTAATCGCCTGTTTTATCCCCTCAGTAGTAGGCGCATATTGATAAAATGGTTGAAGCCTGATATTCTGACTTAGATAATCTTGGGTTAAGGAAGAAAAAGCATGCGTCGTATCAAAGGAAATCCACTCCGGCGTATAATTCATACCATTTACGATCAAAAATTAGACAGCAAATTAAAAAATTCGCCGCAAATGGAGAAGTTAAAATAAACAGCGGACTCCGGGAGCTAGCTAGATTCGCAGATGTAACAGGTAAACAATTAGCGTGTGGGAAGCATTCAAGAATACTATACGATGGCTCCAGTCCATTGATATCTATCGTACAACTTCTCTCCAACTGATATCTATCGTACAACTTCTCTCCAACTGATATCTATCGTACAACTTCTCTCCAACGGCAAAGACATCTTCTTGATCAATGATTCACAGAAAATTGCTATCTTGGTTTTCTTTTCCACTGTCGGCAATCGACAAAAAAATTTACTCCAGATGAAAAGACGATCTGCCATCAAAAGTCTGGTGATTATCGCCGGGGGCGTAGCCATTCTGCCTTCGTGTTCCGGGGATCCTGCAAAAGCGTCTATAACGCTTTCTAATATAGATGTGTCGGCCGATGAAGAAGCGCTGCTGGCAGAAATTGCAGAGACCATTATTCCTAAAACCAACAATGCACCGGGTGCCAAAGACCTGAAACTGCATCTTTTTACCCTAAAAATGGTAGATGATTGTCACCCTCCGGATGATCGTCAAAAGTTTGTGAACGGGCTAAAAGGCTTTGCTATTGTTAGCAAACAAAAGGATGCGCCCTTTTCAAAAATGGAGACCTCCGATCGCATTGCCATGTTATCTGAAATATTGAAGGAAGAAAACGCAACAGATCTGCAGAGGTTCCTGAAAATTACCAAACAAAGGGTTATCCAGGGATTTACCAATTCCAAATTTGTGATGACGGATATGAAGCAGTACGAAATGGTACCTGGAAGGTATAACGGCTTCTTTCCTGTCAATTCGTGATTTATTTAAACGCTACACAGTATGCCCCAGTTAAATATAGATAGTGTAAAAGACAGAACTTTCGATGCCATTGTAATTGGATCCGGCATCAGTGGTGGTTGGTCTGCTAAAGAGCTTTGTGACCGTGGTTTGAAAACATTGCTTTTAGAAAGAGGAAGAAATGTTGAACATCTTAAAGACTATCCTACCACTAATAAGCTGCCTTATGAATTTGAGCATCGCGGAGAAGTTCCGTTAGAGATAAAAGAAAAATCTCCTGTAGCGTCAAAATGTTATGCATTCCGTGAGGATACCTTACATTTCTTCACAAAAGACTATGAACATCCTTATGTACAGGAGAAACCCTTTGATTGGATTCGGGGCTATCAGGTGGGTGGCAAGTCACTCATTTGGGCACGGCAGACCCAACGATGGAGCGACTTTGACTTTGAGGGTCCCGCCCGGGATGGGTTTGCAGTAGATTGGCCTATCCGCTATCGTGATATTTCTCCCTGGTACAGTCATGTAGAACGTTTCGCCGGAATTGTGGGAAATAAAGACGGGTTGGCAGAGTTGCCGGATGGGGATTTTTTGCCAGCATATCCCTTAAATGCTGTTGAGTCCTATTTCAATGATCATTTGTCTAAAAAATACAGAAACAGGTATGTAATCAGTGCCAGGGCAGCACATATTTCGCAGCCGCAGCCTATTCATCTTGAGCAGGGCAGAGGGCAGTGCCAGAACAGGGCTTTGTGTCAAAGGGGGTGTCCTTTTGGAGGCTATTTTAGCAGCAATTCGTCTACCATACCCTGGGCTATGAAAACAGGTAACCTTAGTTTACATCCTTTTTCTGTAGTGCATTCCATCATTTATGATGAAGAAAAAGGTAAGGCAACTGGCGTGAGAGTGATTGACGCCAATACCAAAGAAGAAATGGAGTTTTTTGCTGATGTGATATTTGTAAACGCAGCAGCGTTAAATACCAACCTGATATTATTGAATTCAATATCTAACCGGTTCCCGCAGGGACTGGGTAATGATAACGGATTGCTCGGAAAATACGTAGCATTTCACCATTACGGCGGACGAGTGCGGGCAACCTACGAAGGAGAAATGGATAAATACAGAACCGACGGACGCAACCCGGTTGGCTGTTATATGCCGCGCTTCCGTAATGTATATCGACAGGAAACGGATTTTCTGAGAGGCTATGCTGCAGGGGTAAGCGCGGGCCGCGGATTTACTAGTGATACAAATACACTTGGTGAACAACTAAAAGAAAACCTGCTGAACAGAAGCCTGGGCGGCTGGAGCATTGGCTCCCATATGATGGGCGAGACCATCCCCAAAGAAACAAATTATGTACGACTGGATCCTGCTCAAGATGAATGGGGCATACCACAACTGAGTATTTCTGTTGATTTTGATGACAACGACAAAAAAATGTTGAAAGACTATTTTGAACAACTGTCTGAGATGTTTGCGTCTGCCGGCTTTAAGAATATCAAAACCGAAGAAACAAAAAATGTTCCGGGACACGATATCCACGAAATGGGAGGGGCACGGATGGGCAATGATCCCAAGACATCCATTTTGAACAAATGGAACCAGGTGCATAGTTGCAAAAATGTTTTCGTTACAGACGGTGCCTGTATGACATCTACGTCTACTCAAAATCCATCGCTTACATACATGGCGTTTTCTGCACGTGCAGCAGATTATGCCGTTCAGGAACTAAAAAAAGGAAACCTGTAGTCGAAAGGCAAAGATTTAATATGCGCCACTTACTTATCATCTGCTTTTGTTTTCTGGCTGTCACAGCATTTGGCCAGGAAGCACCGTTACTTGTAAAAAAAACAGTTGATTTCAGCATTACAGGTATTGGAGACAATAGCGCCTGGAAAAAAACGCAATGGGTTCAACTTACACAATTGGATGAAGGAAAGCCATTGGAGTCAAAAATAAAAATAATGTACTCTCCATCCGGTATTTACGTGTTATTTCATGGACAGGATAGTTTAATTACTTCGCCATACGAAAATGATTTTGAGCACCTGTTTAAAGCGGATGTATTTGAAGTATTCTTTCATCCACAACCATCTACCCCATTATATTTTGAGTACGAAATCAGTCCGCTGAATAAAGAACTAGTGCTGCTGATACCCAACCTAAAAGGAATAACCGGATGGATTCCATGGGATTATACCGGTGATAGAAAAGTGAAAAAGAATGTAAAAATTAATGGGGGCGAGATGAAAAATGGCGCTGCTATTCAATCCTGGACAGCGGAAGCATTTTTTCCCTTCATATTACTAAGCCCCTTGGAAAATACACCACCAAAAAGTGGAACGACATGGAATGCCAATTTTTGCAGACTTGACTATGACACTAAAAAAATGATAAAATGGTCCTGGTCGCCTGTAAAGTCTTCATTTCACGAATACAGAAAATTTCGGAGTATAAAGTTTGAATAAATCGAAGCCATCTGCTAGTATACTTCTCTATTCGTTTTATAACGCTTTATTCTCCTCCCTGCTCGTTCCTGTTTCGCATGGATATTATTTTTTTCTTTAGGCGTTAGTACATCATCTGCTTTGGCCGTCTCAATTGTACGTTTTATAATATCCTGTTCATTGAGTAATTTGTAGTATTCCTTTTCTGTCACCAATTTCTTTTTGTAGGCGGTTTCTATGGCCGCTTTTTGTGATTTATGCCTTTTTTCAAAATTTTGCGCACCGGCAGTATTAACGATTAAAAGCAGTGAAAGCAATAGAGTATAACGATTCATGTTTTTGTGTTTTACAACAGAAAATAACTAATGGCGTTACTTATGTCTGCAAAAGTGCTAAGAAATAGGGGACCAAACAATAGCGGAAAACAAGGATTTTTTAACGCCCGTTTTGCGACGTAAGCTTTCTAAAATTCGTTAAAGGAAATACCTTCTCTATTTAATTCGTATAATACCGGGTCATAGATTTCGGGCAATACCGGAATGTGTACCCCACGTAAGGTTATTTTATTCTGCAGTATTAGTTTGGCGGCTATAGCCAGCGGCAAGCCTACTGTTTTTGCCATGGCTGTCTTAAGGTTGTCTTCTCCTTTTACTACCAGATAGCTGCCCATTTTTTCTTCTTTATCATTCAACAGATACACAAACTCATGCAACATGATAATCATGTCTTTGTCAGAAGACTGCAACATCAATTTAGTTTCCAGCAAATATTGCATAATATCGGCCGCCGTTTGTTTTCCCCTTCCAATTTTTTGTGTATCGTATAGTCCAAGAAAGCCTAACATGACCTTCTGCAAAGGAGTATCCGGCGCCGGCGCTTTTTTAAGAAAACGGCCGGCGAAGTCGGCATAGCTAATATCATTGGTATCAATACTTTCTGATTCATCTGTTAGTCCCAGTTCCACAATTCTACTCCACCCCTTATAAAAATCGGGGTGCCGGAGCGTGGTGCGGATAAAAGTAGCCGCCTCTTCCAACTGATATAGTTTTGCGTATGTCAGCGAATCCCTGTTTGGATACCATGCATAATTACCTATGCCTGGAATTTCAACTTCTGCGTTGTTGATAAAAAGATGCTCATAGGCACAATGTTCTTGCTTCCCATCCTTTTTGTATATAGCACCCGCTTTGCCTGCCAACACTACATTTCGGGGATTCCAACTGATTTTGTAGTGCCAGGGATTGTCATCACTCTCCGGGGCCACCAACCCACCACAGTGCGAATGAAATGAAATAATACTGCCGCCCCGCTTTTTAATATCATGGATGATCTGCATGGCACTCATATGATCAATACCCGGATCCAGCCCCATTTCACAGAGGAAAAGAACTCCCTTTTTCTCTATTGCTGTGTGCAATTTTTTGATACTATCATCTACATAGGAGGCGGTTAGTAGATGTCTGCCTTCTTGGAGGCAACTGTTGGCTACCAGTATGTGTAGTGCAGGCGGTAACATAGAGATGACTATATCTGCCGTTGCTACCAGTTTATCCCGCTCCATACTATCGGTAATGTCTGCAGCAATCGCTTTAGCATGAGGTGAGTTACCCACTTTCCTTTCTGCTAAAAGAAAATTATTATCAACAACCAATAATTGCCAATTATTAGCAGCAGCATTTGTTAGCAGGTAATCAATCAAACAAGTGGCTGATTTGCCCGCACCGAATAGCAAAATTGTTTTCAAAGTTGTTTTCTCCTGCACAAGTTTACTTATTAATTCCTGAATGCCCTATCGATATATCAACAGATTATTAAATTGCTCTTTGGATTAAATATTTGTAATTTGCTGATTATCAATGTAAATATGCCCTGTTTTTCGGTGGATAAATTGGTTTAAAAAGCCTCATTTCTTTAGCTGAAAGCAGGTGAAAAGTGGTACATTTGCAGGCACTTTACAACATTCGATCTTAACGGAAAAAGAAACAGACTTTTACTACGGATATGGAAGATAATTTAACACCAGAGGAAACCCAGGACAACAACAGGATTATCCAGATCAACATCGAGGAACAAATGAAGAAAGCCTACATAGATTACTCTATGAGTGTCATTGTGGGCCGGGCATTACCAGATGTACGGGACGGTTTAAAGCCGGTACACCGGAGGATATTATATGCAATGAATGAATTGGGGCTTACGCATAATAAGCCTTTTAAAAAGTCAGCCCGTGTGGTTGGGGAAGTATTGGGTAAGTATCACCCGCATGGAGATAGTTCGGTATATGATGCGATGGTGCGTATGGCACAGGAGTGGAATATGCGTTATACATTGGTAGACAAACAGGGAAACTTTGGTAACCAGGATGGAGATGATGCGGCTGCCATGCGTTATACGGAAGCAAGGTTACAGAAGCTGGCAGAGCACATGCTGGATGATATTGAAAAGGATACCGTTGATTTTCAGCCCAACTTCGATGATTCTGAAAAAGAACCTACGATACTACCTACGCGCATACCACAACTATTGGTAAACGGCTCCAGCGGTATTGCCGTAGGGATGGCTACCAATATGCTTCCGCATAACCTTTCGGAGGTAATTGACGGCTGCATTGCCTATATAGATAACCGTGAGATTACGGTGGACGAACTTATAAAATTTATTAAGGCACCTGATTTCCCAACAGGAGGTATTATTTATGGCTATGAGGGTGTAAGGGCTGCTATGCATACCGGAAGAGGCCGGGTGGTGTTGCGTGGTAAGCTGCATGTAGACACAAAAGCCAGTGGAAGAGAACAGGTGATTATTACCGAAGTGCCTTACCAGGTAAACCGTGATGCCTTAACCAATAGGATTGGTGAGTTGGTTAATGAAAAAATCATTGAGGGCATTGCCCACGTAAACAACGAGTCCAACCAAAAAGAGGGTACCCGGATTGTTCTTGATCTTAAGAGGGATGCGATTGCCAACGTGGTGATCAATCACTTGTATAAGCATACAGAGCTTCAAACATCCTTTGGTATCAACAATGTAACCATTGTAAAAGGACGTCCAAGGTTGTTGAACGTTAGAGAATTGATTAGTGAGTTTATTGAGTTCCGCCATGAAGTAGTAGTAAGGCGTACCAAGTATGAATTGCGGGAGGCAGAAAAGAAAGCGCATATCTTACAGGGCTACCTGATTGCGCTCGACCACCTGGACGAAGTGATCGCCCTGATCCGTAGGTCGGCTACACCAGAAGTCGCTAAAGAAAACCTTGTCAATGCAGGCTGGGGATTAGATGAAGTGCAGGCAAAAGCTATACTGGAATTGCGCTTGCAGCGTCTGACAGGCATGGAGCGTGATAAGATTAAAGCTGAATACGACGAAATAATGAAGCTGATAGATTATCTGCGCGACTTGTTAGCAGATGAAGGAAAACGTTTTGGTGTAATTAAGGCGGAGCTGATTGAGATTAAAGATAAATTCGGCGATGAAAGACGCTCTGAAATCCAATACCTGGCCGATGAAATGCGGATGGAAGATTTGATAGAAGAGGAAGATGTTGTAATCACCATATCGCATCACGGATATATCAAACGTACGTCGGCTAGCGAGTTTCGTCAGCAAAACCGCGGTGGCAGAGGTGCTATTGGGGGTAAAACAAAAGAAGAAGACTGGATTGAACATCTATTTGTAGCCTCTACTCACCATACCATGCTCTTTTTTACAGAGAAGGGTAGGTGTTATTGGTTAAAAGTGTATCAATTGCCTGAAGGCGACAAAACCAGCAAGGGACGCGCCATTCAGAACTTGATACAACTGCCGCAAGATGACAAAGTAAGAGCCATATTGGATGTGAAAGAGCTTGAAAACGAAGAGTTTGTTAAAAATAACTACATCGTTTTATGTACCCGCAAAGGCATTATCAAAAAAACGCTTTTGCAAGACTTTAGCAGACCACGTTCAACCGGTGTAAATGCCATTACCATCGTAGAAGGGGATCAATTGCTGGAGGCCAGGCTGACAGACGGGAATAACGAGATCATGATGGCCGTTAAAAGCGGCCGGGCTATCCGGTTTTATGAAAAAACAGTACGCCCAACCGGCAGAGGGGCGATAGGGGTGGCAGGAATTGAAGTAGATGGGGCTAATGATGAAGTGGTTGGCATGATTTGTGTCAAAAAGGAAGATACATCCAGGACGGTACTGGTGGTGAGTGAGAAGGGATTTGGAAAACGTACGGCAATAACTGATGATTCAGGAGAAGATGTTTATCGCATCACCAACAGGGGGGGAAAGGGAGTGAAAACAATTAACGTTACTGATAAAACAGGCTCACTGGTAGGCATACTGGATGTTACTGAAAATGAAGACCTGATGATTACCTGTAAATCAGGTATCACCATCAGGATGGCGGTAAACCAGGTGAGCGAACAGGGAAGAGCAACGCAAGGGGTGAAATTGATAAGGCTGGACGAAGATGACGAAATAGCCGCCATCACCAAGTTGGACCGGTACGAAGAGGTGGAACCGGAAAGTGAAATTGGAGAAGAACCTGGTGCCGAACCAAATGCGGATGCAGCACCGGAGCAAGGCGAAAACTAAATATTACAATAAAAATCGAGAATAATTTTAAAACAATCAACATGAAGAAGTTAATACTGATGTTCCTGGTGGCAGGCATTACCCTTAATCTCTCCGCTCAAAACCTGAATAAGGTGAAGGATTTCTTGCAAAAAAATGAACTGGATAAAGCAAAAGAAGGAATTGATTTGCTGATTGAAAATCCAAAACAAAACAAGAAAGTAGAGGTATGGTATACCAAAGCCAAAATTTACAGTGCTATCGCTGCGAGCGATCAGTTCAAAACACTTGTTCCCGATGGAAAGGCAGAAGCTTTTGACGCGATAAAAAAAGCATCTGAGATCAATAAGAACGAAACCGCTACTTTGCTGGCGCTGGAGAATTATCAACCTATCTATTCACTGTATGGTGGTTATTTCGATCTGGCCGCAGCACAACATAATGCTGAGAAATACGAAGACGCCTATAACAGTTTTCAAAAGGCAAACACGGTAGGAAGATATATATTCTCGCAGGGATGGGGCTTATATGCACTGGATACATTGGCGGTCTACTACACCGCGCTGTCGGCTATGAATGCTAAAAATGATGATGCCGCAGCAGCGGAATTTCATAAATTAGCAGAGGCTAAGGTTGGAGAAAAACCGGAGTATGTAACCATCTACCGATATTTAGCCAAACACTATCTGGATAAGAAAGATATTCCCAACATGCAGAAATATGCAAAATTGGGCATCGAGTTGTATCCCAATGATGAATATCTGACATTGGTAGAACTTGACTATCTGAAGAATTCTGGAGACAAGGCTGCACTGCATGCCAAGTACGAGGAACTGATAAAAGCCACTCCCGAAAATTATGAGATCATTATGGACTACGGCAACGAGCTTTTCAACTCAACACACGTAAGTGATGAGAAAAATCGCCCGGCTGATTATGCACAACGGCTGTTGCAAATTGAAGACCTGTACAAAAAAGCACTCGCATTAAAACCAGAAGCTGTAGAAGTGAATCTTAACCTGGCTAAGCATTATTTCAATCAGGCACTTTATATAGATGATGATGTGAGAAAAATTAAAGGAAACAAACCCGAAGACGTGGCGAAGAAGAAAGAATTGCAAGCAAAAATAGTGGCGTTGTGCGATAAAGCTATTCCGCCTTTTGAAGTAGTGTTTGCTGAATTTGATGGAAGAGATGACCTTAAATTGTCCGAGAAATCTGAATATAAATCAGCTTGTAATAACCTTGCGTATTGTTATGACAGGAAAAATGATAAAGCAAAATCTGATTTCTTCCAGAAGAAATACGACGAAGCTGACAAATAATCAGTGTTGATATAGTTTTAAATCCCAACCGCTTTTGGTTGGGATTTTTTGTATATAGAAAATGCTGCTATCGTTTGTAGTATCTTTGTGTAACCAAACAGCATTTCCGGTATGGTACAAAAACAGCAATCAGTAAATGCCCTCTTACAACATCCGGCTTTATTACCGGAATTAAGAAACGTTGGCGAAAAAGTGTTAAACAAAGAGCGGCTGACAGAAGAAGATGGAATTTTGCTTTTCGAAAAAGCTGGCTTATCCTTTGTTGGTTCCCTGGCAAATTACGTAAGGGAACAGTTGCATGGTGATACCACTTATTTCAACCGGAATTTTCATATTGAGCCTACCAACGTATGCGTATTCACTTGCAGCTTCTGTTCCTATTCCAGGTTATACGCAAAGCGGGAAGAAGGCTGGGAACTGAGCATTGAGCAGATGATGCATATGGTGAAAGCCTACGATGGCAAACCGGTAACTGAAGTACATATAGTAGGTGGGGTGCACCCTAAAATGAATATGGCTTTTTTTATGGATCTGATGCGGCAAATCAAAACCCATCGTCCGGAATTACATATCAAAGGTTATACACCGGTAGAGTTGGATTATATGTTTAGAAAAGCTAAAGTGAGTTCGGAAGAAGGTATGAAGATGTTGAAGGAAGCTGGATTGGACTCTCTACCAGGTGGTGGTGCTGAAATTTTCCATCCCGAAATCCGTAATCAGATTTGTGCGGATAAAGTGGATGCCGATGGCTGGTTGCGGATACACGAAGCAGCCCACAACCTGGGTATGCATAGCAATGCGACTATGTTATACGGACATATAGAAAAATACTGGCACCGGGTAGATCATATGAGGCGACTAAGAGACTTACAGGACAAAACGGGTGGTTTCAACACTTTTATTCCGCTAAAATTCAGGAATAAGCAGAACGATATGAGCGATCAGCCGGAATGTTCGGTGGTGGAAGACATGCGGATGTACGCTATCGCCCGTTTATTTATGGACAATTTTCCGCACCTGAAAGCTTACTGGCCAATGTTGGGTCGGGAGAATGCACAATTGACCTTGTCTTTTGGGGTGAATGATATAGACGGTACTATTGATGATACTACTAAGATTTACGCTATGGCGGGTAGTGAAGAACAAACACCCTCATTGACTACCAATGAATTAGTGAGTCTTATCCGACAAGTAAGACGAGTGCCGGTGGAAAGGGACACGTTGTATAATACGATAAAAAATTATGGTGCAGAGGATGCCGTGGACCAGGTACTAAATGGAAGATCTTACAACTAACATGTGTCAAAAAGACACATAAATTGGTTCGTTTTTTTAAATTTTTTTAACAACCCAAATAACTATCTTCGCAATCGATTGCAAGTCGAATCAGCCTTTGTTGATCCAACCGTCTTTTCCAGGAAGGTTTCAACAAAGGCTGAGCCAATTATAGACTTACCTCATTTCTACTGTTGCGCCCAACCATGCCATCATACCGGCTCCGAGTTCTATAGCATTTTCGTCAATATTAAACGTTGGAGTGTGTACACCGGAAGTGATCCCTTCAGCTTCGTTACCGGTTCCCAACCTGAAAAAACAGCCTGGAATTACCTGGGAATAATACCCAAAGTCTTCTGCTCCCATCCGCAGTTCAGTTTCTTCGATTTTATCGATTCCTGAAAACGCTTCTGCAGCATCTTTTACAACCGACGACAATGTTTCATTGTTGTATACAGTTGGATAGCCCACATCAATGTGCAAATCTATTTCGGCACCCATTCCGTGCACAAGATCATTAGACAACTTTCGAATCAGATCATGTGCTTTAAACCGCCATTCCTCATCCATGGCCCTGAATGTACCCATCAACTTCACCTCGCTGGGTATAACATTGGTGGTATAACCGCCCTGAAACGAAGTAATAGACAACACCGAAGGAGAAAATGGATTGCGATTGCGACTAATGATCTGTTGTAAAGCCACTACCAGTTGGGAGGCAATCAGAATGGTATCCGCGGTTTGCTGTGGTGCCGCAGCATGCCCTCCTTTACTCCTTATGGTAATGTATATTTCATCGGCACTGGCCATAATTTTGCCCGCCCTGAAACTAAATTTTCCAACGGGTAACTGGGGGTGCACATGAAGCCCTATAATGCCAGCGGGTACGGGATTCTCCAGCACACCTTCTTTTATCAGCAGACTGGCGCCTCCGGGGTTTTTCTCTTCTCCGGGCTGAAAAATTAATTTGATGGTTCCTTCCCAATCATTCTCTAATGTCTTCAGGATTTTTGCAGCACCCAGCAGGCAGGTAGTATGTACGTCGTGGCCGCATGCATGCATGATGCCTTCATTTTTCGACTTATAAGAAACGTTATTTTCTTCCTTTATTGGCAAAGCATCCATATCAGCACGCAGTGCAACAATTCTTTTATCAGGGTTTTTACCTTTCAAAAGTCCCACTACCCCTGTTGTGGCTTTCACTTCAAAGGGAATGTTCAGTTGCCGAAGTTGTTGTTGGACAAAAGCAGCAGTATTAAATTCCTGGTAGCTTAACTCCGGATTGGCATGAAGGTGATGGCGGACTTCAATCAATTCGGGAGAGAGCTGTTTGGCTAGTGCAGTTATCTTTGCTTTTAACATGCTGCAAAGATATTATCCACCAACTTTAAAATCTTATATCTTTACGAACAGATTTATGTTAAACTTCCTCCGAAAATTAACGCCTGATTTTTATTTTATAGGGTTGTTTTGCGGATGATATGCATCCTGTTTAGCTGGTATTTCGTTCAATATAACCAGGGAAATTATACCTGCAAATAACCTGACTTATCTTCCATATAAACTGGCAATCCCCCATAGTAACTTTTTCAGGAGAGTATTGACGTTTTCAAGGGTAAAATACCCGAAAATGGAAGCAGTTGCAAAATAGCACGCTGATATTGAACAATCAACCGTAAATCTCTAAAAATTTCCCGGTTTTGGGCTCTTTTCTTTTATTACCTTTGCAATCTTTCTGACAGAATGGCTGTTGTGAAAAACAGCACCATATTTGAGTCAAAAAGAATAGATAAAACATCTTATTATAATATATTTTCAACATGTTGCAATTTCTATCTAAACTGTTCGGGGGAAATAAATCCGAGAAAGATATCAAATCGATTTCCCCATTCGTGCAGACAATAAACGAACACTTTGCTTCATATGCTTCCCTCTCTAACGACGAGTTAAGAGGAAAAACCGGCGAATTTAAGGGGCGCATCAAACAACATATCGCAGCGGTAGATGAAGAAATCGCTACTTTAAAAAAGCAGGCGGAAGAGTTGTCAGCTACTGAAATTGGTCAGAAAGATGAGATTTACCAGAAGGTAGACAAATTAATAAAACAGCGGGATGAAAAGCTTGAGGAAGCATTGAATGAAATTTTACCGGAAGCTTTTGCCGTAGTGAAAGAAACGGCCCGTCGGTTTTCTCAAAATACTGAATTGATTTCCACTGCTACAGAACTTGACCGTGAGTTGAGTGTTACGCGTCCCCATATTATTATCGACGGTGATAAAGTAACATATAAAAACTCATGGACTGCCGGCGGCAGTCAAATCACCTGGAACATGGTGCATTACGATGTGCAGTTGCTGGGTGGTATTGTATTACACAATGGCAAGATTGCGGAGATGGCGACCGGTGAGGGTAAAACATTGGTGTCTACATTGCCTGCCTACCTGAATGCCTTGGCAGACGAAGGGGTACATATTGTAACCGTGAACGACTACCTGGCCAAGCGGGACTCCGAGTGGAATGGTACCATTTATGAGTTCCTGGGACTTACCGTAGATTGTATAGACAGGCATCAGCCCAATAGCGCAGCCCGTCGTAAAGCCTACCAGGCAAGTATTACTTACGGAACGAATAACGAATTTGGTTTTGATTACCTGCGGGACAATATGGTACACAATCCAGATGAGATGGTGCAACGCAAACACCATTTTGCGATGGTGGATGAGGTGGATAGTGTATTGATTGATGATGCGAGGACGCCTTTGATTATTTCCGGACCGGTATCAAAAGGCGGAGACGATCAACAGTATATTGCGCTGAAGCCGCGTGTACATCAATTGGTGGAAGTGCAACGGCAGGTCGTAAATAAGTCAATCATCGATGCCAAGAAATTCATTGCTGAAGGAAAAGATGATGCTAAAGAAGGCGGTTTAGCACTGATGCGTGCTTACAGAGGGTTGCCTAAAACAGGTGCGTTAATCAAATATCTTAGTGAGCCGGGTATAAAAGTAAAATTGCAGAAAGCAGAAAACTACTTCCTGGCAGATCAACAAAAGCAAATGCACATTGTAGATGAGGAATTGTATTTCCACATCGATGAAAAAAACAACCAGGTTGAGTTAACAGAAAAGGGATTGCAGTATATCACCCGCTCTGGTGAAGACCCCAACTTTTTTATACTTCCCGACCTGAGTATCCTGCTCGCTGAAATTGAAAAGAGTAACGACACTGCTGAAGAAAAATTACAGAGCAAGGAAAAAGTGCTGAGCGAGTACGGACAAAAGGCAGACCGCATACACACAGTACAGCAGTTGTTGAAAGCTTATGCCTTATTTGAAAAAGATGTTGAATACATTGTTATCGACGGTCAGGTGAAGATAGTGGATGAACAAACGGGTCGTATTATGGAAGGCCGTCGCTATAGTGATGGCTTGCACCAGGCGATTGAGGCGAAAGAGAATGTAAAAGTAGAAGCAGCTACGCAAACCTATGCTACTATTACGCTGCAGAATTTCTTCCGGATGTACCACAAGCTTTGTGGTATGACAGGTACTGCTGAAACAGAAGCAGGTGAGTTCTGGAGCATTTATAAATTGGATGTTGTATCAATCCCAACTAATATTTCGATTACCCGTAAAGACGAGCAGGATCTTGTATACAAAACAAAAAGAGAAAAATATAAGGCAGTAATTGAAGAGGTGGAAAAACTCAGCAATAGCGGTCGTCCTACATTAGTGGGTACCACTTCGGTAGAGGTGAGTGAATTGCTGAGTAAGATGCTGCAGGCCAGAAAAATTCCGCACAACGTATTGAACGCAAAACAACATGCTCGTGAAGCGCAGGTGGTGGCAGAAGCCGGCTTGTCCGGGGCTGTTACCATCGCTACCAACATGGCTGGTCGCGGTACGGATATCAAACTCGGGCCAGGTGTAAAAGAAGCTGGCGGTTTAGCCATCATCGGTACTGAGCGCCACGAATCCCGCCGTGTTGACAGGCAGTTGAGAGGACGTGCCGGACGCCAGGGAGATCCTGGAACTTCTCAGTTCTATGTGTCGCTGGAAGATGATCTGATGCGTATGTTTGGTAGTGATCGTATTGCTTCACTGATGGATAGAATGGGGTATAAGGAAGGAGAAGTGATTCAGCATAGTATGATTACAAGAAGCATCGAGCGGGCACAGAAAAAAGTAGAGGAAAATAACTTTGGTATTCGTAAAAGATTGCTGGAGTATGATGATGTGATGAACAAACAAAGAAATGTAGTGTATACAAAACGGCAGCACGCCTTGTTTGGAGAGCGGCTGGCACTGGATTTGGATAATGCATTTTACAGCGTATGTGAAGGCTTACTCAACTCCTTCCGTGAGCAGGATGACTTTGAAGGATTTAAGCTGGCAGTGATTATTCATTTTGGTCTGGATACAGCTATTAATGAAGATGAATTCAGAAAAGGAGATATTAATCGTGTTACCGAAACCCTGTACAATGAAGCATCTGAAAATTTCATACGTCGCAAAGAAGGCATTGTTAAACAGGCTGTTCCTGTATTCCAGAATATAAAAGTGTCGCAGGGAAATCATATTGAAAATGTGGTAGTGCCGTTTAGTGATGGCAAAAAGAACCTCCAGGTATTGGCTAATATGAATAAAACGCTCGAATCTAGTGGACAAGAGCTGGCTAATGCACTTGAGCGTACCATTACACTGGCGGTAATAGACGATGCGTGGAAAGAACATCTTCGTGCCATGGATGACTTGAAACACAGTGTGCAGACAGCAGTATACGAACAAAAAGATCCACTTGTAATTTATAAAACCACGGCGTTTGAGCTTTTCCGTAATATGGACGGAGATGTGAATCGTGATATCGTTTCTTTCCTGAGTCATTCCGCCATACCCGTAGAGAGACAAGCTTCTCAAATTAGAGAGGGGCAAGAGAAGAAAACGGATATGAGTAAAATGAAGATCAATAAGGATGAGATAGACGCTAGGGGAGAAGACTATGCAGCGAATGAAAACGATTACTTCGACCCTTCTGGCGGCGGAAAACCAGAGCCGGTGAAAGTAGGTCCCAAAATCGGACGTAATGATCCCTGTCCCTGCGGTAGCGGCAAGAAATATAAACAGTGCCACGGAAAGGAAGCATAGGGTGAAAGTGTGGCCATGATTTCTGAGCTAAAATTTCATCCACAATGTGAATAGTATAATGAAGAATATTGCATCCTATATAGATCATACTTTCTTAAAGCCCGACACGGTTATTGCAGATATTGAGAAACTTTGTGCAGAAGCCTTGGAATATAAATTTGCTTCTGTTTGTGTGCCTCCATTATATGTAAAAAAAGCCAAACAGCTATTGCAAGGAAGTACTGTAAAAACAGCCACGGTCATCGGGTTTCCTTTCGGCTACGCAGCTATAGAGTCTAAAATTGCAGAAATAGTATTGTCGATTGTTGATGGGGTTGACGAGTTGGATATGGTGGCTAATATCTCTGCGATTAAAAATGGAGACTGGGAATTTATCGGCAACGAAATAGGTACGATCCTGCCCATTGTCCGCAATAAGAATCGAGTAATTAAAGTGATCGTTGAAAGCGGCATTTTATCAAAAGATGAGATTATAAGATGTTGCGACCTATACGGGGTTGCAGGTATTGATTATCTAAAAACATCTACCGGCTATGCAGAAACCGGGGCGACTGTAGAAACAGTAAGCCTTATGCGCACTTATCTTCCCGAGCATATAAAAATAAAAGCATCCGGAGGTATAAGAACCTATGATTTTGCCAATCAACTGATTACGGCAGGTGCAGACAGGCTGGGCTGTAGTGCCAGTGTTGATATCGTAAAACAATCTGAGGCTTTTAGTGGTTAACTGCTATAACAGAGACCAATCAGCGAAAATTCGAAATGCCCTGGTCTTTTAACAGATATTGTCTGTGCAAATAAGTAATTTAGCCTGCCAACCGGGGGACCGAAAAAATCATCTTACCTAGTATGAAGAAGTCTGTTTTAACTTTTGCTGCAATGATCTTGTTCTTTTCTTTTTGTGTTGCCCAATCAGACACATTAAAAAACATCACTGTAACAAAGGATGCCCGTATCGATTTATTATTGCAGAAAAACAGGGAAATCAACGAGGAAATCTACCTGAAAACCCTCAGGAATATGGACGGTTTTCGTCTGCAGTTAATTAGTACCAACGATAGGCAAAAAGCGCTGGAGCTGAAAACAAAAATGATGACGGAATTCCCCGAAGAGGAAACATATCTTATTTACCATGCGCCTTATTACCGGATGCAGATAGGAAATTTCAGAACAAGAGATGATGCCGCAGCCTTTGCTGAAAAAATTAAGAAGTCTTTTTCCGGGAGTGCCATTGTTGTTCCCTCCAAGGTTATCATAAAACCCAGCAAAGACGGAGAATTAATTCTGTAACCCCTTTCGTTATTTTACCAGGTAAATGTTCTTCTGCCCGGTAAACCTACCAGTACCTTTTTAGCCTCTTCGTTTGTTATTAATATTTGGATAACATTACACTGATATTTTTGCTGCAACAAAACTGCTATGAGTATATTTTGTTTCAGTATCTTGTGTAATACAGCTAATTTTACTTCAATAAAACGGTTGAATTGCTGACTGCTTATTGCCATAGCGAACGATATCTGTTGGAGCGTATTGCCCAAAATGATGCAGATGCATTCACGTCATTGTTCCACCTATATAAAAACAAGGTATATTCGGTTGCATTAAAAATATCGGGTTCTAAATTCCTGGCCGAAGAAGCCGTACAGGACATATTTATGAAGGTATGGCTCAAACGTAATGAACTTCCTGAAATAAGCAACTTTTCGGCGTGGCTGAATACAGTTACGGGCAATCACCTTTTTTCTTTACTCAAAAGAAGAGTTGCCAGGGAAAAAAAGGAAATCTCTCTTGAAAACGCTCTCAATCTTACGACACCCGATACTGACCAAACGATATTGAACAGGGAAATAGAAGTCATCCTGAACAATGCGATTGATACACTACCGAGCCAGCAAAACAAAGTGTACAGACTCATTAAAGTGCATGGCTTGAAGCGAGAGGAAGTAGCCACCCATCTAAATCTTTCGGCAGAAACGGTGAAAGTTCATCTATCTAAAGCCATCAAAAATATCAGAGCCTATTGTGTCAACCACATGGACCTGCTGTTGCTTTGTTCAATCTTTTTTTTAAAATATTAGAAGCTCGCTAACCCATTTTTCCGGAATTGGGGTCTATATAACAGGAACTTTACCTGTCATTTATTCGAATTGTTTATATGTCTGTTTCTAGGCTTCAATATCTGCTGCAGCGGTATTTAAAAAAAGAGTGTACTCAGGAAGAATTTGACGAGTTTTTGCAAATGATTGACCGCGGGGAGAATGATGAAGTATTTAAGCAGCTGATTGCAAACCAGGTGGGGGATGTAAAGTCTTCTGAAGAGATAAGTGCAGATGCTACCCCCCGTATTTTACGCAATATTTTGGGGTCCGATGCGAGCGAAGGTTACGAAGAACAGTTGAGGAAGCCAAGAGTAAGAAGGAGTTATTGGAAATGGTTGGCTGCAGCCAGTATAGCGCTGGTTGTGATTGTTGCCGGTTTTAAATTGCTTGTTTATGAAGAGAATCCTCAACCATTTATTGTAGCAAAATCAGATGCTGAGCAGCAAAAGGACGTAACCGGAATAGGACAAACAAGAGAGTTGCTGCTTCCCGATGGATCAAAAGTCTGGCTAAGTCCTTCCAGTTCATTATCCTACCCACTTGAGTTTAGTAGGGAGTTTAGAGAGGTGAGCTTATCGGGAGAAGCTTTTTTTGAGGTGGCCGGAGATTCATTGCATCCATTTATAATCCATTCCGGCAATATAAAAACAAAAGTGTTGGGTACCTCCTTTAATATCCAGGCGTATGAAAACCAGGAAAGTATAGCTGTGATGGTTGTTACGGGGAAAGTAAAAGTAAGCAGCGCAGGACTGTTAGAGGATATGGAATTATTACCTAATCAGCGGGCTGTCTTCAATAAAAAAACAGACCGATTAATTAAAGAAATAGCAAATGAAGAACAAGCGCCCGGAATGCTGAAAAGAAAAGAAGGAACGTTCGAGTATCATAATGAGCCTTTGTATAAAATAACAACAGATATTGAAACCTATTTCGGTATTAGAGTAAACATAGCAGAGAGGATAAGAGATTGCAAGGTGGTTGCAAGTTTTGAGGTATCTGACAAGCCGGAATCCATTCTTGAGATTATAGCAATAACAATTCATGGTGATCTCGAAAGGACAAATGAATCGTTCTTACTAACTGGCGACCGATGCTCCAATTAGAATTAAAATTTAAAATGCGAATAACATGAACCCAAAACTGCACCCAACCTGACTGTACATAAAAAATCCGGATACTGGTAATATCCGGAATATTATATGTACTGATATAGTAGCACCGAAAGTTTGAACGGCAAACGGCAGCTACTTTTTTATCATATAACATTTCAAAAATATGCAAAAATTTTATAAAGACAGGACGAGTTTGGTCCTGAAGTGTATGCGTTTTTCCCTGCTATCTTTAATTGTTTTGTGTAGTTCTATCATGTCGTTATCCGCCAAAAATGTAAAAGGACAGGAAATACTCGACAAGAAAATTACTATTTCATTTAAGAATGAATCGTTATTTAATGCGCTGGAAAGAATCAGACGTCATGCCGGCGTACAATTTTTTTATGCAACCAATATTATTAACCCCAGGGACAAAGTAACAGTGGCGGCAAAAACGGCTACTGTAAGAGAGCTGCTGGAGGACATTCTGGAGCCCCACATGTTAAATTATATTGTTGCTGACAACAATAAGGTTGTTATCAGGAGAAACAGAATAAATCTGCAAACGCAAAAAATTAATGCAGATATCAGCCAGGTAGCACCTATCGAGGAGATGGATAAAAATGTAGACATCACAGGTCGTGTAATCTCAGAATCAGGCGAATTGCTTCCAGGGGTTACTGTACAGGTAAAAGGAAATGGGGGCGCAGCCACAAAGACAGATGAAAATGGCTTTTTTCGTCTATCCGTACCCGAGAATGCCACATTGGTATTTTCCTATGTAGGGTATAAAAACCAGGAGGCTGTGATTAGCGGAAATGCCTCACTCGATATTGTTCTACAACCGATAGATTCCAACATGGAGGAAGTTGTAGTAGTGGGATATGGTACCCAAAAGAAAACCAACCTTACCGGTGCTGTAGATCAGGTAGGCGGAGAAGTTTTCGAAAACCGTCCCGTTCCCAATATTTCACAGGGTTTGGTGGGTGTGGTACCTAACCTGAACATCAGGATGTTGGATGGCAAGCCGACTCAATCTCCTTCATTTAATATCAGGGGGACCACTTCAATCGGTCAGGGAGGTAGTGCGCTGGTATTGATAGACGGTGTGGAAGGCGATCCCAGAATGCTGAATCCGAATGACATCGAAAGTATTTCGGTTTTAAAAGATGCGTCTTCTGCTTCCATTTATGGAGCAAGGGCCGCTTTTGGGGTTGTATTAATTACCACAAAATCTGCTGCAAGAGGTAAAACATCTCTTGGTTATATGACCAATTTTTCAGTGCGATCGCCAACAACAATGCCAGACAACATTACAGAGTCGTATCCCTGGGCACAAGGCTTTAGCGACGGATGGTCGCGCTGGAACGACAACGGTAATACACCCACTGCGATCAATAAAACCCTCACTTTTTCTCCTGCTTACCTGGCAGAAATTAAAAGAAGATGGGAAGACCCTTCTTTACCCCGGATAGAAGTGGATCCAGCGACAGGTCAGTACCAATACTTTTACAGCACGGATTGGTATAAAGAATTATTGAAAGAGCGATTTTATGCGCAGGACCATAACCTGGTACTATCTGGTGCCAACGAAAAAACTGCCTTTTATCTTAGTGGCAGATACAATGGCCAGGATGGTGTTTTCCGGTACAACTCAGATGACTATGGTATGTATAACCTGCGGGCAAAAGGAAGCGTTAAATTAACGGAGTGGCTGCAGGTAGAGAATAACACAGAGTATTCAAGCATGACCTATCATCAACCACTGAATGTGGGAGAAGGTGGAGGTATCTGGCGTAACATGGCAGATGAAGGTCATCCTTTAGCACCGCTATTGAATCCTGATGGCACGCTATCATTTTCGTCTGCCTACACAGTGGGAGATCATTATATTGGAAGAAACGGCGTGGACAACAATCAACGATTTTTGAAAAACAGAGCTTCTGCAAAAGCAGAATTTTTTGATAAAACGCTGACATTAAGAAGTGATTTCACTTTTCAAAATACTGATGTCTCCTCTCATCAAAACAGGGTTCGGGTACCATATAGTCGTTTTGAAGGCGTAATTGGTTATACAGGAGTTAATACAAACGATGTAGAGGAAAAAAGAACGACAACAGAATATATTGCAACGAACGTATATGCAGATTATAAAAAGTCTGTTGGTGATGCACACAACTTCAATGTGTTGGTGGGGTATAACTATGAGCAATCACTAACAAAAAATCTTGCCACGCGTAGAAATGGAATTGTGTTTGACGATGCGGATGATCTTAACCTGGCATTGGGGCAGAGTATCGTCACAAATGGCGGATACCAGAAGTGGGCAATTGCCGGTGGATTTTTCAGGCTAAACTACGATTTCAAAGGGCGTTACCTGCTGGAGGTAAATGGACGTTATGACGGATCTTCCAAATTCCCTTCCGATCAACAATGGGCATTCTTCCCTTCTGCATCCGCTGGCTGGAGAATTTCTCAGGAATCCTTTTGGAAAGTAAGTCCGAAAATTATTTCTGATGCCAAAATAAGAGCCTCCTACGGCTCACTGGGTAACGGGAACATCAACCCGTATTCTTTTACTGAGAATTTTTCTATTTCACAATCCGGACGCATCTTCAACGGTGTACGTCCGCAGCGTACAGGGCAGCCAACCGTTATACCCAATGGACTTACCTGGGAAACTTCTACTACAGGAAACATTGGTCTGGATCTGGCTTCGCTCGATCATCGGTTACAGTTTACGGGTGATCTTTACCGGCGCTGGACAAAAGATATGTTTACCAAAGGACCAACTGTACCTGCTATCTATGGTACTGCGGTTCCATTTGGAAACTATGCTGATTTGGAAACAACAGGGTGGGAAATATCAATTAAATGGAGAGATGATTTTATGTTGGCAAGCAAACCATTTAATTACGACGTACGATTCGTACTCTCGGACTACAAGGCAATCATTACCAAATATAATAATCCCGAAATGAATCTGACGGATCATTATGTTGGCAAAAGAGTAGGTGAAATTTGGGGATATCAGGTAGAGGGACTGTTTCGTTCAGAAGATGAGATTTCAAGATCACCTTCGCAGGCTAATATTCCTAATACAAACACTCGTAAGAATTATCCTGGAGATATTAAATTCAAAAATCTTGATGGAGACGATCAGATATTTCACGGTCTAAATCGCGTTGGAAACTCGGGCGATAAAACAATTATCGGGAATTCAGAACCCAGGTATAGCTATGGATTCAACTTTAATGGCGACTGGAATGGATTCTTCATATCTGCTTTCATTCAGGGTGTTATGAAACAGGACTGGTATCCGGCACCCGAGTCAAGGTTTTGGGGACAATACAACCGCCCGTATAACCAGTATCCAAGATGGCATGAGGATAATATGTTCCGGGAAGAGCTGGGTAATTTTGATGCCTACCTGCCCCGCCTGGTAGGATATATTTCACAAGGAACAGGGCGGGTATTGAACGTTCCCAACGACCGCTATATGCAGAATGCAGCGTACGTACGGTTAAGAAATCTACAGGTTGGTTATTCTCTTCCCAAGCAATTAATTTCAAGAATACATGCGAAAGATCTAAGGATATATTTCTCTGCTGAAAACTTGTGGACATGGTCACCTATGTATAAGTGGACAAAGGATACAGATGTAACCAATATTTATGGTTCAGACAGAGATTTGACAGGAGGAACCAGTGGGGATGGGTACAACTATCCAATGATTAAAGCCTGGTCGTTCGGGTTATCTGTTAACTTTTAATCTATCGTCATGAAAAAACTAATATTAAATATATCAACAGCTTTTTTAGTCCTATTATTGGCGTCGTGCGACCTGGAGGAAGTGCCGGTAGATACTGCCACCAATCGGGCAATCTTTGGGTCGGCAAGTGGTATGGAACTTTATGCCAACTCTTTCTACGATCTTTTACCTTCTACCGATTTGGGTGTATTTCAAGGCGATGACGCCTCCGATCTGGTAGCAAGAAATGGAGTAGATACATATCTTGCTCAAGGTGCATTGAGCCCTATTACCAGTTCCGGATGGGGATGGACCGATCTTCGGAATATCAATTACTTTATTGAAAATGCTGAGCAAAGTACTATCGCAGAAAAAAGCCATTTTCTGGGAGTGGCAAGGTTTTTCAGGGCACTGTTTTATTTCGAAAAAGTAAAACGATTCGGCGATGTACCATGGGTAGATAAAACAATAGATGTATCGGATAGTGTCAAATTAAAAAGTGGCCGAGACAGCAGATTTGAGGTAATGGATAAAGTGTTGGCTGATCTCAACTTTGCGATAGAAAATATATCAACTAATAACGATCCATCTTGTACCCGTATCACAAAAAATGTGGCAAGGGCCTATAAAACACGTATTTGTCTTTTTGAAGCCTCTTTCAGGAAATACCATACAGGATATAATATGCAGTCTTCTGCGGATACCTGGTATCAGGAAGTTGTAAGTACCGCTAATAGCATTACCGGATATTCCTTGCATAAAGGAGCTTCAGATGAAAGGTCTTACAGGGAACTGTTTATTGCACGGGCGCCTTTTGCTGACGAAACCATCCTGGCAGTTACGCTAAGTTCCAGCTTGCAGGTTTTTAGTTCCGCAAACAGAAGGTTTATAAGCCCTACCTACGGTAATAGGCCGAGTTTGACCCGTAATTTTATAAACACTTACCTCAAGCTGGACGGTACTCCCTTTACCAATCAACCGAATTACCAAACAACTGTTTTTTCGGAAGAAGTGAAAGATCGTGACCTCCGCTTAAAGCAGACAATCCGTTCCGGAGACTATAGACGGACAGAAAATGCAGTGCCGGTAGTAGCACCGCCAAATTTTAATCAGACTTTTACAGGCTACCAACCCATCAAGTGGTGCTATGATGAACGATTTCCCTACGACGATGAAAGTTTAAATGATAATGCCCATATTGTAATGCGTTGGGCCGAGGTATTGTTAAATAAAGCAGAGGCGCTAGCCGAATTAGGAACGATGACGACTGCGGACTGGGCTGCAACCATAGGTGCACTAAGGGAGAGGGCTGGCATCACAGGCGTAACACTAACATCATTACCAACTATCGCAGATCCTTACCTCGTTAGCTATTACAAAGGGAAATTTAATAGCCCTGTTTTGCTGGAGGTAATGCGTGAAAGAGCAGTAGAGTTGGTTTTTGAAGGGCTTCGCCCTGATGACCTTCGGCGCTGGCGTATTGGAGAACTTTTTCAGGACGCTCCAATGAATGGGATGTATGTACCCGGACTGGGTGAATACGATTTGAACGAAGATGGAGTGATGGATGTCTACTTTTACCAGGGGGCTGCTCCTACACCATCAAACTCCCGTGTTGCTCTTGTTGATGTTAGTGTGTCTTCTGCACCTGGACGTATTCAGCTTTCTAACGGTACCAATGGAGAAGTTATTTGGAATCCCGGTGCCAGGGAATGGTTAGATAAGAAATATCTCTATCCCATTCCTGAATCGGATAGAATAATGAATCCGGCACTTGGGCAGAACCCCGACTGGTAAATTCTTTTGATATCTAGCAAACAGGGAGTGTCCACAAGACACTCCCTGTTCGCTTTTATCTCCAATGGTTCAATAAAAATTAACAAAATAATCCGCTGGAGCCTTTCTGATGCAACATCTGCATTAGTCCCTTGTCTTTATAGTAAATTGAAGCAAAAAAACGGCTTTTGGAATCAACAATGGTATATGAACAACATGCCGACCTGGTGCAAAAGTGCCGGGAAGGGGACAGCCGTAGTTTCAAGCGGTTATACGAACAGTATGCTTCTGCCATGTATAACACAAGTCTGCGGATTGTGAACAACGAAGTGGAGGCTGAAGATATTCTACAGGAGTCCTTTATCGATGCGTTTAAGAATATTCATTCGTTTGAAAACAGAAGTAGTTTCGGTGCGTGGTTAAAGCAGATTGTTATCAATAAATCGATCAACCTGCTGAAAAAAGGCAGGCTTACACTGGTAGAGGCAGGTACAGATGAACCTGAATATGAAAATGAATCCCCTGATGAAGAACATATCGTATGGAAGGTGCAACAGGTAAAAGAAGCCATCAAGAAACTACCGGACGGATACCGAACCACGCTGACACTTTATTTGTTGGAAGGGTACGATCATGAAGAAATCGCGGAAATAATGGGCGTAGCAGAATCTACTACCAGAACACAATACATGCGTGCTAAGAGAAAACTATTGGAAATTATCAAAAACAGTAGAATATGAGTAAGAATCTGGAGCGGTTCGTACGGGATAACCGATTTGCATTTGATACAGACAAACCGTCGGAGAAGTCCTGGCAGGCAATCGAAAATGAATTGGAGAATCTATCTCCACAAAAAAAAGTACGGTCCTTGAAGTTTTTTTTGATGGCGGCGGCTGCGGTGTTGCTAATTGTAGGAACAACCTATACCTGGTTTTTATTTACCAGTAAAACAGAATACCAGGAAGCCAGCGTACCTGTTAATGGGAACGGCTATATTGCTGCATTGGACCCCTCCTACGCTGCAGAACTAAATAAGTTTACCGCACTGATAGATGAAAAGCAATCCGAATTAAAATCCCTGCAAACAGACAATCCGACTTTATACCAAAAATTCAATAGCGATATTCAAAAACTGGATAGCACGTATGGATTGTTAAAAAATCAACTTCCTGTAAACCCAAATAAAGAAGAACTGTTACAAGCAATGATCTGGAACCTGCAGCTACAGATCGAGCTGCTGAATCAACAGTTGAATATTATACAGAAAATTAAACACTCAAACAGTCATTCATTATGAAACAAATATTTTACATATTATCATTTGCAGTCTTTACATTGCTGACTCTACCTGCCTTTGCCGGCGAACGGGATATGATTGAAAAAAAGAAAACCGTTTCTGAAACATATGCCGTATCCAGTACGGATAAAATAACCGTTAGTAACTCCTTCGGGCAGGTTAAAATTAATGTATGGAACAAAAAGGAGGTTAAAGTAGAGGTAACGATTATCGGAAGAAGTGAGTCAGAAGATAAAGCGCAGGAAATTCTGGATAAAATAAGAGTTGAACATGGTAAGAACAGTACCGGCGTGTTCTTTAAAACAAAAACCGATAAGATTACTACCGGTAGTGATAAAAATAAGAAGGGAAAAGAATACAAGTCGGAGGGCATGGAGATCAACTACATAGTATACCTGCCGTCTCAAAATCCGATTGATATAGCCAACTCTTTTGGTTCGCTTGAAATCGGAGACTTTGATGGTGAAGCTTCCCTGGAAAGTAAGTTCGGCAGCCTGAATGCCGGCAATCTATCCAACGTAAAGAAACTACATGTAGAATTTGGAAAGGTCGATGCAAAATCGGTTAATAATGGAAAAGTAGTGATTAAGTTTTCTAAGGCTGCCATTGGGAAGCTCAGCGGTAATGTTCAATCGAATATAGAATTTTGTGAAACTGTAGACTTGCAGATAGATAATACGCTAAAAGAATTTGACCTAAAAACATCTTATTCTACCGTGGCTATTGCACTGGGTAAAAGCCTTTCAGCAGATTTTGCTATTAAAACCAGCTTCGGCGAAGTGGATAATAACAGCGCATTTGAAATTGCCGAAAAGAAATCAGATAGTAAAGGTCCGGTGTTTGATAAGGTCTATTACGGAACGGCCGGAAAGGGAACAGCTAAAGTGACAATTAAATCGGAGTTTGGTAAAATTAAATTTGAATAAAATAACTGCTTGAAGTAACAAACAGATTCACAATAAATGAGGCTTTTTTAAGAAACTATTGTTATTCTTGCAGGAAATTGCCTGACATGAATAAATTAATACTCACATTGTTGGTTTGCTGTTTCGGAATACAACTGACAGCCCAGGAAAACGCATTAAATATTGCCTCTTATAACATTCGGTATAATAATACCGGAGATGGCATAAATGCCTGGCCTAACCGAAAAGAGAACGTAAAAGCATTAATCCGTTATCACGAATTCGACATATTTGGCATACAGGAAGGGTTAATCGGACAGGTAAAAGACATTGCAGAACTTACTGAGTTTGCATACTATGGCAAGGGTAGGGATGATGGGAAAGAAGGTGGAGAACATTCTGTAATCTTTTATAAGAAAGAACGGTTTCAACTACTTGCTTCCGGTGATTTTTGGCTGAGCGATACGCCAGACGTACCCGGAAAAGGATGGGATGCGACCTGCTGTAATCGCATCTGCTCCTGGGTGAAACTGCGAGACAAGGTAACAAAAAAGGAATTTTTCTTTTTTAATGTGCACTTCGATCACCAGGGCGTGCAGGCAAGAAGAGAATCTGGAAAATTAATGGTTAAGAAGATAAAGGAAATCGCTAAAAACAAACCCGTCATTTGCACGGGAGACTTCAATTCAACACCAGAAACAGAACAAATTAAGGAGATGCAAACCCTCTTGAAAGACTCCTACGAGGTGACCGAACTCCCTCCGTATGGTCCTGAGGGAACATTTAATGCTTTTAAATTTGATGCTCCTATGAAAAATCGTATAGATTATATTTTTGTTAGTGCCGGCATTCGGGTGTTAAAGTATGGCGTGTTGACCGATGCCAAAAATCAACTCTACCCTTCGGATCATCAGCCTGTAGTCATTAAGGCTATTATTACAAAATAGGGAGATAAAAAATCATGTATGATAGCTAAAACCTTATAGTCATGAGTAAGTTAAAAACGGCCGAAGGAGAGTATAACTTACCTGAATTGTATAGACGGTTCTATCATCAATGTGAATTTTGCTCCCCGATAATTTAGTTGGGACAGACCTTGTAAATAACTATGGACATTCTGATCTGAGAACTGGCGCTGAAGAACTTTTAGAAGAAGATGGTATAAAGAATTTTCTAGATCCAGGTGATTTTGTTTTTATGATGCACCAGGGTTATATGTTTTGGTATTTTAAAGCAAACGGGGAATCAGACCCGATCGTATCTGGCTACTATGAAGGGAAACTAAAACCAGATATCATAGGAAGATTTTCATCGTTTGTAAAAGAGTATGATAAGTAAAGAGTTACAATACAGGGTTCTTCGAATAATAAAAAAGCGATCAAGAAGTGGTCGCTTTTTTATTATGATTATTTAACTCGCTTTATACATTAAGATTCTTCTTTGATTTACTTTTCAGTCATCGATGTAGATGTAATTACCATTGCTGAGCATAGTAATGCGGTTGATCGAAGCGATCGCCAAACGGCCGTACATCGGCTACGCCTGAGGCTAGACAGGTTATGGCGCGTGCTTTTGGGTTCGTTTTGCACAAGCAACAGGAACAGGGAAATAGGCAAAAAAGCACAAATTTTAAGGCAGTTTTCGGGTTGTAAACAACCTTTGTTTTAAAGGAACCTGTAGGGTTACGCTCGAAATGCTCCTAATACTTATTGAGTATAGGCTTTGGCAAATAATCAAAATACTATCGCATAGTTTGGGTTGAACGCCGTTTGGATAAGGTTAAAAAAGTTATCAGATATATTCAATCTGGCTGTAGAATTATTCTCATTGCTATTTCTTTTTTACTTTTTTGTGGAAAAAAGTAAAGCAA
>CAZRYS010000005.1:0-242110 GCA_964604365.1 uncultured Terrimonas sp. | reverse complement strand
ACGTTTTGAAATAAATCTCATCCCGTTTAAATAAAAACCTTAACTAACCGGCATTGAGTTTGGGATAAAATGGGCATGAGAATCATTAACCAACATTGGAGCTGTTATCCTAAAATAATGACAGTGAGCATTCAGCGTAGCAGCGAAGCTGTGACATCTGTTGAATTTTGATGTTATTTTTTATATGAGCTTTTATAATAGTATGTTTGCTTACAATTTCCAGATGATGAAGATATTCCTACCCGTTATTTTGTTTGTTTTTGCATTGGTATCCTGTCAGAAAGAGCCCGATCTGGTTCCAACCCCCGATCCTGACCCAGTGCCGGATTCCACAATTAAAAAGCTACTGCCCAAGATAATGGGAAATGATGTTCAATACGATTCGCTTGTTTATGACGATCAAAATCGAATGATTGAACAGTGGAGTGTGTACGAAGGATCTTTTAGAAAAGAAGTATTCACTTATACTGCGGACAAAATTGTTTCTTTAGAAGAGTATGCTGTTTTTCCTGGACCTCTGACAAAGAAAAGAGTGTTTTCTGAAAGTATCAATAGTGTAGTTATTGAAACGTTAACCTATTATAATGATGGAAGAGAATCCACCAGTCAAAGAGCGCTGACGGTGAATGACAAGGGAAAAATGATTGCCACGTATCGGGAGTCTGATGGTAGAAAACAAAAAGAACTTGTTTGGAGTGAAAAAGGTAGGCTGGAAAGTTCCGGAAATTTTGATTCTGACAACTGGGTTAGCCTAAGTTTTAAATATGATGACAAACAAGGCGTTTATTCGGCTGTGAATGGACTATTTCCGTATGATGAATTAGAGAATCATTTGGCAAGGTGCTTTGATGTGAATAATCTTCTGGAAGCAAAAATGTCACACATCAACAGAGAAGGAGTAGAAGAGCGTTCGTTTATTTATTACACATTCGACTATAATGACGACGGATATCCGGTGAAAGTAAAAAGAAAAGATGGAGACCGGGAATCGGAGTTTACCATTAAATATGTAGAGGCAAAATAGGCTTAGTCATTTTGATTTTTGTCAACTATCATTAAGGTATTTCTCCGTATTGATGTAATTGGCAATTTGTAACTATGCCTGCTCGTTGTATGTTTTCATCAGTGATGCTTGAATGAAAAGAGTTTTACTTGTTTTTCTCATAGTGTGTATTACTTCTTCTGGTTATTCTCAATCGCTGGAAGGTAAATGGAAGGGTACATGCGCTTATGCTGGTAAGACCTGGTTGGTTAAGTTACAATTTGTAGTGAGCCCGGATAGTAGTTATTACCGTCTATAGTTTTAGCAAGGATGGAGCATAGAAAGCTATCTGCAAGGTGCCTTACGTCTTTAAGGAAAACGAAAAAAAATATCTTACAGAAGACAAAGTAATTCGTACGAATAAACAGGAAGAGCTTACCGGGTTTCAGCGTTATTTGCGTTCAATAAGGGATGATTATTCAGCAATGACTGGCAAATGGCATTTTATAGATAATAAAACAATCGGGGAAAAATCGGTCATTTTTACAAAAGAAGAAACGCTTACTATTGATTTTGAGGAGTAGCCATACTTTTTAGACATGTCGTTATGTTTTCAATCTAACATACCTAATCCTTTCAGTATTTTCGGAACATATTTTTCAATTCTTGTCGTGCGGGTGGCAGATTGTTTAGCCTGCGAGAAATAGTAAATGTATCCTCTTTGTTTTCCCGGGGTGAGTTTTTGAAAGGCCTTCTTAAAGGCTGGATCGTTTTTCATTTTTGTGTTTAGCTCTGCGGGGATGGATATAGAATCACTGGATACTTTGGGTTTCACTCCAGATTTCTCCACATCTATTGCCTCCTTAATACAAGTTATAAGTGCCCTTCTGTGTTTAGTTATTTCCGATACACTTACAAAACGTGCCTGGCGTCCTACTTGTGTATTTGCTCCGGTTTTTACCAATAGACCATCGCTATTTTTTAACAATGCTCCTTTGAAAAAGAGTATTGCACAATAGTTCTTAAACCCCTGAATGATCAGGACATTCTTGCCATCGAGAGAATAACAAGGTTTATTCCATTTAAAATCTTCGTCCAGGTTGCAGGATAGCACAATTTTTCTAAGGGCTTCCATTTCTTTATTCCATAAAACTGCATTTTTTAGAAAATCATCCACCTTCGATTGCATAGTTAGTTTTTGAGATTTGAAAGTAAGTAATAAACTTCAAATCGTAAGTGGGGATTAACGAAGATTTTGAGCCTTTATTCGCCTGCATTATATATAGGCGAATAAAGGCTCAAAACAATTACCACCTGTCATAAAAAGCGGGCGGTTCGATGCCCAATGCCCTAAGGTATACATAACCTTGCCCCCGATGATGGACTTCATTGTCCAGTGCATAGGTCAGGTTTACAATCACCGGGAAGTTGTATTCTCCAAAGAGATTAATAGTTTCTCTGAAGCGGCTCAGTGGAATCTGTTTCCAGTATATATTGATCTGCTCTGTAGCGGCATCCCAGGCATCAAGCAGTTCCTGTTTGGTATTGATGGCGGTTTGTTCTTCATCATATGAAGCTCGCGTGCCGGTTACAATTTCTTTTAAACCAGGTATGGAAATCGCTAACATTTCTTTTGCCAATCTGGCAAATGGGCGCATTCCACCAATAGAAAACTCGAACAATTCTTTTTCTGGAAACGCTTCTATTACTTTTCTTGTTAACTGGCGATGCCCTTGCCAGTTTTGTAAAAACTCTTCGGGTGTGAGAATCTCTTTTTCTGTTATAACTGCATTCATGATCAAATATTTTAAATGTGATTGATATAACAAAACTAAATTCACACAGTGACAGCCCTGTGTCAACAGGATGGGGAAATTGAAAATAAACGACATTACCCAAAACAGAATGATTTCAAAAGAGAAGCCGCATGGCGATTGCCAGCGGCTTTGTACTTGACAGAATTATATTTGTTTTAATTCAAAGTTGGGTCAAAGGTTCCTCCCCAATCGATATTTTGTTTCAGGTTTTTTGTTTTGCCAATGATGTTTAATGGTATTGGATAGAAATAATACGTCTCCGGCATGATATTAACGTTTTCACCAATTTGGGGCACACGTAGCAGAGAGTACTTGAAATTATCCTCGGTCAATTCAGAGTTGTCTCCTTTTTCTTTGGCTTCGGAAAGACTCATTTCTGAACCATCAGTACGAATTGCTATGGATTCAACCCCCCATTTAGGTTGGTTGTGTAGAATATCAAATCTTCTCCAGCGACGTAAGTCGTTAAATCTAAATCCTTCAAAACAAAGTTCGATGTTTCTTTCTTGCATGATGGCTTCTCGAACCTGCTCTCTGGTAGCAGCCGTTAATCCATAATTACTATCTGTGCCTGGTTCAATTCCCGCTCTTGACCTGATAAGTTTTAATATTGTCAGCGCCTCGTTACTGTGTCCGGCTTCATTTGCAGCCTCGGCATAATTAAGCATAACTTCTCCGAAACGCATTAAGACAAAATCCACATCGTATTGTTCAACTTGTGCTTGAGTCAAGGATAGTTTACTATTTTTTAAGATAAAAAAACCAGTATAGGTCGTTAGGTTTGTAGATCTTTCGGCTGCATTAGGGTTAACACCATAACTATCCAATGCTTCCGCAATACCAACGCTGGTATATTGTTTGTAACCTGTTCTGGTGCCAGCTACTGGGTAGTCTTTGGCATTCCATACTACAGATTTTTCAAACCTGGGATCTCTATTTTTCCAGTAAGACTGCAATAATTGTGATTCTGTAACGGTATAGGCGCCTGTTGGATCATTGTAAGCTTTTCCGTCTCGCATGGGAAAGGCCTTTATCATCTCCCAGGTAGGGCATGCAGATGCGGGGCCTCTACTATGAGAGCCAGGGCGTACGCCATTGTCCCAAGCCGAGGTTTTGCCCGGGAATTGATTAATTACGGGAAAAATGATTTCTTCGTTTTTTTCTCTTAATGCGATGTCCGAGTAATTTTCCACCAACTTATATCCCAATGCGCCCAGCTCTTCATAGGCTAGTTTGGTAGCATCGTAGGCATCCTGCCAGTAGGCATTATCCCATGGATTGGTTGGGTTAAACTGCGGTGATGCTTTGTACAACAATACCCTTGCTTTAAATGCCTTGGCAAAAGCTCCATTAATTCTTCCCCAATTTGATTCGGAAGAGGCAATATTTCCTGGTAGGTGGACCAAGGCTCTATCTATATCCTGGATGATAAATTCGAAACACTCTTTAGTAGAATTTCGAGGTACATCTAATTCATCCGTATCCTTATTTTGTGGAAGGGTAATATAAGGTACTCCGCCATAGGATGATACCATTTGGAAATAGGTATAAGCTCTTAAAAAATATGCCTGCGCTTTAAAACTATTTTTAACATCATCTGATAATGTACCCGCATCTATATCTACAATCCCTTGATTGATTAGTCGTATGGTAGTGTAGTTCCAGATATTTACGCCGTTTGTCATGGTGGTACTTGCACCATTGGTAACATTGATGGCGTTTAGTGGAAAGAATATGCCGGAGAGCTGATCACTTCTTCTGTCTGATCCCGCAGTCCAGTTACCGAATACAGAATATATATTTGCCAAATACGCGTTAGCAACCCGTTCATCATTCCAAACCTGACCAGCATCAAAGTTTTCTAAATCTTCAATGTCCAGCACCTTACTACAACCACTAAATAGCGTTATAATAAGTAAAAGTTTTATTGGTAATTTGTTCATATGTTATAAATATTATCATTAAAATCTAAGGTTAAGTCCAATTGTAAAGGTTTTCATTACCGGATAGGAGTCATAATTATCTTGCTCGGGATCATGAAACTCATTCATTTTAGAAACGGTAAACAGGTTGGTGCCGTTTAAGAATATTTGTGCCCCCTGCAAGCTAAGTTTCTGCATCCATAATCCAGGCAGGTTGTACCCGATATTCAGATTACGTAATCGTAAGTATGCACCGTTTCTTAACCAAAAAGAGGAGGGACCTGTTCCCGACTCCTGCCAGTTGCTTCCTACTGGTCTGGGATATTTTGCATCAGGTGTTTCAGGTGTCCAAACATCGTTTGCCCATATTGGGTAGTATACCCTAAAATTGCCACCGTGCTGGCGCATGCCCAAGCCATCGAGGTTGCTGATAAGTCTGTCATAGGCGCCTACACCCTGAAAGTGTGCATCGATGGTAAAGCCTTTCCAGCCCACATTAAAGCCCAACCCGTAATTAATCCTTGGATTACCGTTGTTGCTCAATACCTGATAGTCATTGTTGTCGATTTTTCCGTCAGCTCCGTCTGCATAGTTATCTCCCCTGATGTCTTCATATAGAATAGCGCCCAGGTAAGGCTTACGACCATATTGCGTAAAGCCATCTGCAATCAACTTATCTAACTGTTCCTGTGTGCGGATAATACCCAGTGCTTTTAGCCCAATTAGCCGATTGGAGGAATAACCAACCTGGGTTTGCCAGTGCTGTACGCCACCGGGTTGAAATTGTGGTCCTTCATCTAAAATATCCCACCTGTCTTTGGCATAGCCCATGTTAGCATATACACCATAGGTTATATTTGTGCCGATCACATCGCGCCACGCCAACTCAATTTCCCCTCCTCTAAAGGAACGCGCCGCATAATTCTCTGGAGCGAGGACCTGTCCATAGCTATCTGGAATAGTAACCGTTCTGCTTCCTAAAATGTTTTCCATTTTGTTTACAAAAAAGTCGAGTTTCCCCGATAATCTACTTTGTAATGTAGCAAAATCAATCCCAACATTAAAGTTGCGGATAGTGGCCCAGGTAATAAATGGGTTAGGAGTAGCTCCCGGTGTGATTGTGTTGTACAATTGATCTCCAAAAATGTACCCGCCAGCATTTTGAAATCTATTTAAATAAGAGAAAGCTGGAATGTTATTACTATTTACATCGATATCATTTCCTGTCGATCCGTAGGATGCTCTAACTTTTAAATCGCTTAGCCAGGATACATTGTCAAAAAAGGATTCCTGAGAAACTCTCCACGCCAGAGATATGGAGGGGAAGAAGCCCCATCTCTTTTCAGGAGAAAACAAAGGGTTTCCGTCGTAACGGAACGAGAATTCAGCGATATACTTGTCGCTGTAATTATAGCTGGCCCTACCGATCCAGGAATGTCTGGCTCCTACTCTTTCGTATCCGTTAGCTTCCCTGTTTTCAACCGCATTAGAATAGGCATACATTTGGTCTATCGAAGTAATAGGAGAGTTGCGTTGCGCAGATACATTATATAACCGATTTTGCGCCTGCTCAAAAATTCCAGTAGCGTCTATATGATGATTTCCAAAACGGCGATTATAGGTTAGGTACGCATTTAACTGATACTTCCACCCATTTTCTACATTATACCGTAAAAATGGTGCATTGTTACTAAAGGTGAATACATTGATTTTGTTGGGATCAGGAGGTCCGGGAATGAAACGATTGTTATCTGGGTCTGCCTGATTAAACACGTAATTATTTTGGAAAGTCATATACCACTTACGCATATAATCGTTGGCTTCGTAGTTGGCTACTAATTTGGCTCCCAGTCCTTCTGTTATTTTGTTTAAGTTAAAATCTAAAGTGGCAATAGTATTGGCTTGTCTTTTACGTGTATTGATATACCTGTCTCCGGTAACCTGGTCAATTACGTTCCATGCCTGCCAGCTACCCATGGGTGTTTGCACAGGATAGGGAGTAATAGTGTTTGCCGGGTTACCTAATTCATCAGTATAAAATGGATATAGCTTAGGCCAGTTAAAAGTGACCCTATACAAATCGGCAACATTGTAGTCATCATCTGGAGAAAATGGCCAGAAAAATCGATCGTGATTTTGTTGAGAAGCACCGATGTTTACGTTTAAGGTAATAGCATTGGTTAGCTTTGCCGTAACGTTTGAACGAATATTGAATTTTCCATAATCTAAATTCACATACGAACCTTTTTCGCCTGTGTAGCCCAGCAACGTATAATATTGGATTTTCTCGCTACCACCACTAACACTCAACATATATTTTTGGGTGGTAGGTTTTCTCCAGATCCAGTCATTAACATTATAATGTTTGTCTTCAAAATAAGCAAATTCAGTAGGACCATTCGGTGCAGGGCGCCCCAAAAATTCTTCAACCCTGTTTTGGTAAATTAATTCGTCTTTGGCCGTCGTTAAATTAGCCAGTAACTTTTTTGTAGGTTCTGCTACGGTATACGATGTTTGAAAATTGAAAGACGGTTTTTGTGCAGATCCTTTTTTAGTGGTAATAACAATAACACCATTACCTGCACGAGATCCATAAATAGAGGCTGTTGCTGCATCTTTCAGCATACTCATTTGGTCAATTTCATTAGGGTCTAAAGCATCAAAATCAGACTTTTCCTTAATGATCCCATCGATTACATAAAGAGGATCGCGAAAGCTTCCCCTTATTCTGATTCGAGAGGAAGCGCCTGCCAAACCTGAAGTATTGGTAACATTCACGCCGGGGGCTCTACCTGCCAGTGCATTAGAAAGGTTGGATACCGGTATGTCGTTTAACTTCCCAACATTTACGGATGAAACGGAACCGGTAAGGTTTGATTTCTTTTGTGTTCCATAACCAATAATAACTACTTCATCACTTGTATGCCCCGTGCGTGTCATGATGATGTTGAGTGGTGATTGGTCAGCAGCTACTTCGTAATTTTCATACCCAACGAATGAAATCACTAACACAGCCCCATTTTCAGGAACTTTAATAGAGAAGTTACCAGTTTCGTTAGTTGTAGTAGTGGTTGCAGTGTTTTTTACGGTTACGGTTGCTCCGCCTAATGGATTGCCAGTTTCATCCAGTACCGTACCGTTAATCTCGATGTTGTTTTGAAAATGAGCATTTGAAAATAATGGTGTGGCCAGGTATATGAGAATTACCCATATTTTTAAATGCCACTTGGCGTTTTGGTCTTGCAGTTGTTTTATCATGAGGTTTATTTAAAATGAATAAGCAAATTCTATGGCAGCGATATGCCTTAATGGGGATCAATCAGGTAGGGAACTTTCTCTTGGGTTCGCAAACGTATTTTTTTCCGACGATTGTTATTTTATATTTATGATTTTAATATTGCAATAAGTAAATTGTAAGCGTATTCAATGGTAAAATTTTATTTTACCATTGAATTATACCGATGGATTTTGGGGGTAAATGATGGCACTTTACATTCCTGTTTGAAATATATAAAAAAAAGTAGCATCCCCTTGAATGCGACTTTTCATAATAGAACAGTTGTTTATTTTACAGCAAATGCCACATCATCATCGCCCCAGAGGATATTTACTTTTCCTTCCTCACCTACGTTTATTTGTAGTTTTTCAGACGGTGTACCAGCTTTTGAAGGTTTCACTTTCACCCGAAGTGCATCTTCTTTTTGATCGTATTTGAAGGCGCCCCACTGATCAGATGTCTTGTTGAAAATAACTGTCCATTCGTCGTCACCTGATAAAGTAAAAAGGGCATATTTACCGGCTTTCAACGGCTGTCCTTCAACCGTGATGTCTTTGTCTGTTTCAAATACAGTGGCCTTGTTAGCTCCTGTACGCCATACTTGTCCCGGTAGTGGTTCCAGGTCTTTACCGATGGTTCTTCCTTTAACAGAAGGCTGTCCGTAATTGACGGTAATGGTAGCACCGCTGGCTATTTTAGCATGGCTACTGGCGGGCGGACTTGCCGGGTTATCTCCCTGAGCGATTGCACCAAAGGCGAATATGGTAGTCACCAATGAAAGTAAGAGTAATTTTTTCATATTTGTAATGATTTTAATAATTAAAAATCAATATTCATGCCATGATGTAAATATGAAAATGCGAAATTTGTAAAAGGTGAAAATGGCTGAAGGGCTATACAAGTTGTCGCTTATATAATTGTACGGTGTTTTCCAGCCCCAAATATAGTGCATCGCTGATGAGCGCATGGCCTATAGATACTTCATCTAACCAGGGTATCGTTTGTTTAAAATATGCCAGGTTATCAAGATCCAAATCGTGACCGGCATTGAGTCCAAGTTGACATTCCCGGGCTTTTACGGCGGCTGCCGCATAGCTGGCAACAGCCTTCTCTTTATCTTTTGGATAGATCTTAGCATAGGCTTCTGTATAAAGTTCTATACGGTCTGTGCCGGTGGCGGCAGCACCTTCTACCATTTCTGGAATGGGGTCCACAAATAAGGAAACCCGGATTCCCGCATGCTTGAAAATCTGGATGACTTCCGTTAAATAATCTTTATGTTTTATGGTATTCCAGCCGTGATTACTGGTGATTTGTCCGGGCTCATCAGGTACCAGTGTTACCTGGGCGGGATGTGTTTCCAGCACCAGGTCTACAAACTTCTGTTCTCTACAATTCCCTTCTATATTAAACTCTACGGAAATGTTGTTCTTGATGTCCCTTACATCTGCATAGCGAATATGTCTTTCATCCGGGCGGGGATGAACGGTAATTCCGTCGGCTCCAAATCTTTCTATGTCCAGTGCTGTTTTGAGTACATCCGGGTTGTTTCCGCCTCTGCTATTTCTGAGTGTAGCAATTTTGTTTATGTTTACTGAAAGTTTGGTTGTATTCATATTGCAAATGTATTAACCTTACCCCGAATCCATTTTTATTATTAAGTCGATTATTATATATTTACAACTACTAAACAAAGTTTAATTATATAAAACAAGTCTGCTTGCTTTTTAAATAGGAAAAAATGCAAAAAATAAGACAATTACTCGCAGACTCCCGGTTGTTTTTTATAGTGTGGTGTATGGTGGCAGCGTTTGGCACTTACTTTTGCATGTATGCCTTTCGTAAGCCTTTCAACGCTGGTACTTATGAAGGGTTTGAGGCCTGGGGAATTCATTACAAAACAATTCTTATTATTTCCCAGGTGTTCGGTTATATGCTTTCTAAGTTTATTGGCATTAAAGTTATATCCGAACTCAAATCTGCCAGCCGGTCGAAACTGATTATTGGATTGATCTTATTTGCTGAAGTAGCACTTCTTTTTTTTGGGCTGGTTCCCCATCCTTATAATTTTTTCTTTTTGTTTTTGAATGGTTTGCCGTTGGGTATGATCTGGGGTATTGTATTCAGTTACCTTGAGGGACGAAGGTTTACAGAGATATTGGCTATGGGGTTGAGCATTAGTCTTATCGTATCATCCGGCATTCTTAAAACAATCTATTTTGACGTAAAAGACTGGTTTCCGGCAATATCTGAATTTTGGTTGCCTTTTGTCATCGGGCTTTTGTTTATGCCGCTGTTCTTTCTTTTTGTTTGGATGCTGTCGGTGATACCGGCACCTGACAAAGATGATCTGGCAGCCCGTTCGCCGCGACTGCCTATGACGAATACGGATAAGCGGAATGTTTTCCGGGTCTATGGTGTGGGTATTGTCGCCTTTATTATTTTGTATACTTTCCTGGCAACCTTGCGGGATTTCAGAGATAATTTTGCCGTGGAAATCTGGAGCGAGGTAGATCCCAACTGGAACAAAAATGTGTTTACACAAACAGAGGCTATTATCAGCGTGATTGTATTAGTGGTGATTGGTAGTTTGTCTACCATCCGAAACAATTTGAAGGGATTTTGGGCAGTGGTGGGCATCATTGCAGTGGGGTTTCTTATCAGTGCCCTGGCTACGGTACTTTTTCAAATGAATAAAATCTCTCCTTTCTGGTGGATGATGTTGATTGGTACCGGATTGTTTTTGGCATATATGCCTATGCAAATAGCCTTGTTTGAAAGGATGATTGCATATTTCCGCGTGAAGGCCAATGCCGGTTTTTTTGTATACATGTGTGACTCTATCGGCTATCTGGGCAGCGTAGTGCTGATGTTGTATAAGGAGTTTTTCATGAAAGACCTGAACTGGTCGATGGTGTTGATCAGATTTACTTACCTGCAATCGGGGCTGGCAGCCATCCTGCTGCTGATTACTGCAGTATTCTTTTATAGAATTGCCGTCAGGAGAAAAATAGCAACAACTTAAAAAAATTATATAGTATGTCAAACGCTCCGTTATTGTTTACCCCAGGACCACTTACTACTTCGGCAACTGTTAAGCAGGCAATGTTGAAGGATTACGGTTCCCGCGACTATGCATTTGTTAATGCCGTAAAAGACATCCGGAATGGTTTACTGGAACTGGCACATGTTTCTAAAGATGCCGGCTATGAATGTGTGATTATGCAGGGCTCCGGTACTTTTGGTGTAGAAAGTGTGATCAGCAGTGTGGTAGGCGAAAAAGATAAATTGCTTATTCTGGTGAATGGTGCTTATGGCGAACGGATTGCTAAGATGGCGAAAATTCACAAGCTGAATCATCATATTATACGATTTGAAGAGGACGCCATTGTAACACCCGATGTGGTGGAAGCTTACCTGAAAGAAGATACAGGGATAACGCATGTAGCCTGCATACATAGTGAGACAACTACAGGATTGTTCAATCCTATAACAGCCATCGGAGCAGTTTGCCAAAATTTCAACAAAATTTTTATAGTAGACGCCATGAGTAGCTTCGGTGGAGTGGAAATGGATATGGCGGCTATGCATATTGATTTTCTGGTGTCATCTTCTAACAAGTGTATTGAAGGTGTACCAGGTTTTGCATTTGCGCTTTGTAACCGCGGTGAATTGGAAAAAGCGAAAGGGCAGGCGAGGAGCTTGAGTCTCGACTTGTATGAGCAATGGGCCGGATTGGAAGCCAGCGGGCAGTTTAGGTTTACACCTCCTACCTTGAGTATTATGGCCTTTCGGCAGGCCTTGGCAGAATTGCATGAAGAGGGGGGCGTAGCGGCCCGCGAAAAGCGATATAAATCCAACAAACAGATACTGGATGAAGGCATGGCAGAACTGGGATTCAAGCAATATCTTTCTCCAGGCATTCAAGGGCATATCATTACCTCATTTTTGTATCCAACACAGGCTGCGTTTCAGTTTGACCGTTTTTATCAGTTACTAAACGAAAGAGGGTTTGTAATATACCCTGGAAAACTAAGTAAAACGGATGCTTTCCGAATCGGTAATATCGGTCAGATATTCCCGGTAGATGTAAAAGGACTGCTGGCGGCGATTAAGGAAGTGTTGCAGGAAGAAGGGGTAGAGATCTAAGGGGTTGTATAATATAAGCTATTACGTAAATAAGAGAGGGGGCTTTAAAGCTCCTTCTCTTATTTGTTTATTGAGAATTCAGTTGTTTACTATAGATACAATCTACCAGATCTGTATTTTGAATGCACGTGTATAACTACCGGGGCGGGCTTTTTCATTTTGAAATACGGAAGGCATTTTAATGATCAGTCCCTTTTCGGTTTGTTTCCACTTCAGGGGTTTGGAATAGCCCAGGAGGTATATCTTACTTCCCTTTACCGGGGTAACAGTTTGAAGCAATAACTCCTTTTCCGGCCAGTCTTTGGCAAAAGCGTACACCACACTGCTGTCTTTTGTGGTGGTATAGCGGATATTATCCCCTTCCTTCCAATCAATGCGAGCCCTGGTATTGTAAATACCTTCTCCGTTTAGGTCGAGCCATTTACCTGTTTCAATAAGTTGCGATACTGCGGAGGGATGAAATGTGCCATTTTTATCAGGTCCAATGCCAACCATAAAGTTCCCCCCCTTTGCTACCGCATCCACCAGGTTATCGATGATCCATTGGGTGCCTTTGTAATTGGCGGCTTCTTTATCGTAAGAAAAAGAACTTGCCAGCGGATAGATGACCATCCATGGCAAATTAGAAGGTTCTTTTTCTCCTGGTACAAAACCTTCCGGCGTGTAGTAATCACCGTAATTTCCTATACCCCTGGCTCTCAACATTACATCGGGTTGCAGGGTTCTTATAAACTTGACCGTTTCCCGCATATCCGGCCAGTTGGGCGCCCCCATCCATTGATCAAGGCATAACATATCTATTTTTCCATAGTTGGTAAGCAGTTCCTTTAGTTGCTCTCTATGCCTGGTAACCATCGCCCTGTTTTCCGTCTGGCTGGTAGGTGGCACCATTATCTGGGGTGATCTTCTGAAAAGGTCTTCTCCGCCATATTGTTGCGGGTTGTCTTTAGCATGGTCTGTTTGAAGCGGATGGTAGTTGTATGGACGAAAATCGGCATCATACCAATCGGGATGAGAGAAATAAAGATCAATCTTTATATCACTTTTATGAGCTGCCTCGCATAACTCCTTTACTACATCTCTCTTAAAAGGTGTTTCCATGATACTATAAGAAAGGTCCGTCAACTCAATTCTCGGCGATGGGTGCGTGACGTAATTGATTCTTCGGTTTACTTTTGTACGAGTGTCAAACATCGAAAAGCCCTCGTGGTGTTTAGCGGTAAATGCCATACACCTGATGCCCGCTCTCTTAAACAGTGTCATCCAATCATTTGCATTAAATGCCGTAGGGTTGAATGTTTTATATAGCTCCTGGTATTCCTGCTTTTTTTCGTTGGGCATGCTTAAAAAGCCCCAGGACTCTCCATTAAGTTCCCACATTGAATATATTCCCCAGTGAATCCTTACCCCAAACTTCATATCCCGGAAGCTTTCGTAAGATGCTTCCGATGCATGAAAGTAGTCTGATTGCGGGGTATCTTCTACATACTTCTTTGTTCTTTTATAGTGACCATCATCCTGGGGCAACTGTAGGTTTCTCGCTTTCTCTCTTTGTAATCTGTTTTGTATCTCTTCATCACTAAGAGCCGTTTGCTGCGAATATGATGTATTGCAGTAAAAACATATTACACTAATAAATAGTAGCCTGTATAACGTATTCATACAACAAGGTGTTTAATGCCTGGGATATTTTCAGGAAAGCTATTCTATACTTTCTCAGGAATGGTATAGATGCCTCTGTAATGCCCTTTCAGCAATTTATTAGCTTCCACATTATTAGTGAATTTTTCGGTTTTCCCGTCAAAGAGCAGGTGCTTATTGCCTGTTCTGTATGCAATATCAGCCAGGTGTACCAGGGAAGCACTCAGATGCCCTTGTGTGGCGTCTGCGTTAGGTGTTTTGTTTTGCCGTATGGCTTCGATAAAGTCTTTGAAATGAAACTTGTCGGGAAAGTATCCGTAAAACTGATCTACCACTTTACCATCCCTTTCCACCACCTGCCAGCCGCCGCCATGCCTACCCAAATACATTAATCTTTCAGTGCCATATATTTCAATTTTAGTTGCCATTTGCGGCCAGTAGGGAAACTTGTCGGAGAATCGTACTTCTGTTGGTTTCTTTGTCATATAGGGCTGAAAATTGCCGCTTTCGCAAGTCATGGCGTAGTCACCAAAATCATAAGTGATATTGAGGAATTCCGGTGTTTCTTTTTGAGAGTTGTAAGCAATATTTCCGCCACTGCAATATATAGATTTGGGATGTCCGGGATCGCCTAAAGCGAGCCTCGCAAGGTCCATCACGTGACTCGCATCATCAGACAATGCGCCGCCACCATAAGACCAGAAGTCGAGCCAGCCGCCTCTGCTGGTCATACTATGGCGCTTTTCGTTATAGGGAACCGCCTTGGCTGGTCCCTGCCAGGCATCCCAGTTCAACCCTTTTGGTACTGCCGAATCCGGAGATGGAGTCCATTTACCACCGGATAACATATTGTAGCATTTAACATGCACTACTTTGCCAAGTTTGCCCGATTCAATATAATCTCTTGCAGAGAAGGCATAAGGAGCGCTTCTGTTTTGAAAGCCTATTTGTACTACCTTTTTGTATTTGCTGGTTGCTTCTATTAGTTTTCTTCCTTCCCAAACAGAAAGTGTGGGATTTTTTTCCACATACACATGCTTGCCGGCCTGCAAAGCCCAAATACTCGCCAGTACATGCCAATGTTCCGGGGTGGCAATTACTACACCATCTACCTCTTTGTCGTCAAACACTTTCCGCATGTCGTTTACAAACACCGGTTTCGTTTGCTGTGTTTTACTGTACTTCGCAATGTCATCTGCTACACCTTTCAGTGTTTCATTTACATCGCAGAAATATTTCACTTCTACATTTTCGTTTTCCCGAAGTATGCCGCCCAATACTTCCCGGCCCCTGCCACCGGATCCAATCAAAGCCAGTACGATCTTGTTGTTTGCCGTATTCAAAGACTGCAATGGCAACACAGAAGCTCCGGCAGTTAAACCAATGGCGCTGGTAAGCGCAGTACCTATAAAGTTTCTTCTTTTCATGATTGTAAATTTTGTTGGTTTTGCACTCGTTACTATTTTCCGCTATCCTTTAGCAGATAGCGTACTGTATTTACAAAGAGATTATGTACAGATTCTATTTTCCAATCGTCCCAATGTCCCAGCGAGGTATAAATGATTTTGTTCTTATCATTTTTATTGATCCAATACACAGGCTCCGACTTTTCATTGGGAACACTACCGGTTAATAATACATGAGCATTGGGAGCAGCGAGTGGCGCATTTTTATACAACCAATTTTTGCTGCCAAATCCATCTTTATTTATCCCTTCTAATAGCGGATGATTTTCCAGTCCCGGAACGATCTTGATTTGTGTAAGTTCTTTCAGGTGCGGGTGATGCCCCTGGTAGTTACCACCCAAAATGGTTTTGTCAAATTCAGGCCATTGTTCCAGGAAGCCGGACACATTTTCTTTGGAAGCTGTTATCCCACCCCCTTCTCTGGGAACGTTGCCCTTGGCATCAAAAGCATGACTAGCCGTTCTGATACCAAAAACCGGTTTTCCTCTGTTTACAAAATTTTTGATCAGGGCCATTTTTTCAGGTTCAAGTGCTATTCTTCTGATGAATACAACTGCGAGATCGGCATCTTCTAATATCTGTAGATTCTCCAGGTTATGCCTGCCCGGTCCTTCCATCAATGGTAATCCTATGGCATAGTCGCATTGTACATTTTCTTTCAGCAATAATTGGTGGGCAAATTCCGGGAGCCGCTGGTTGGCTCTGTATTCGCCTTCTGCCGTCAAAAAAGCCACAATGGGGCGTTTGTCGGCAGAAAATCTGAATTGTTTTCGACCGGTAAAGTCCGTAGAGACAATGCTGGGGCATACATAAGTTTCTATATATTGGGCAATCAGACTATTGCCGGTAAAATGTGATACATAGGGCCACATTTTGCTATTATACATCGCATCTGTAAGATCACGCATCAAAGCGACATTCATACCTAAGCGAACCATATTGCGCAGTCCGAAGGTTCTTCCAATAACACACATGTTGGTATGTACACCGGTAAGAATTACATTTTTGATTCCTCTTTTTGCAAATAATCCGGCCAATTCAGCACCCGAATCACTGATGATATCCTTATCGTCAATCTCCAGTGCATCTATCTGTTTTGTCCATGCGCGGTGTGGTTTGTCTCCGCCGTCCTCGCAGCCCTCGTCAGACTGGTCTATTGGCCAGGTGGCGTCTTGTTCTGCGTCGAGTTTGCCGTCGCCCAGCAATGCATGAAATTTCTTATTGTAATGTTTTTGAGCCAGTTTCCGCTGCGGATAGTCTTTATAGTAATCCATACAATCGCTGGGGGCGTGTACGATCAGCATTCCCTTATCCCTCGCTATCTTTAATACTTCATTCAGGTGGGGTGCCATTTCTGCAACCCTGCTGGTAGCGCCGGTACACCAGTGTTTGTCCCACATATCACAAACAATGATGGCAGTTTGTGTTGGGGTCCATTCCTGGATATCCTGTTTGATAATGAAAGCACCCGCTTCTTCTGTAGAAGGGGCTCTTTTTTGCAGGGAAAGCCTTATTTTTTCTTCTGGTTTCTTTTTTTGTGCGATTAAGTCCTCTGGAACCGATAAAGCGCAAACAATAAGCAATACAGTCAAATAGCTGATTTTCATACTTTCTATTTTAGTTCTTAAGCCTGGTGGGCTGTAAAGTCAAATGTAGGTTGCCCCCCGGTGTTTACAGGCTTTTATATTATCATTCTTTTACAGAATATTGACAAACAAGGGCGAAGCCCCATATTGCTAAAAATAGCGATTGCGGTGTAATTGGCAAGCTACAATAGTTTCAGAAACCAACTGGGAAAGTGAATGAATATCGCTACATTAGTTAGACAATTTAACTACAATGAAAAAACGAATGACTTTGCTTATGATCATCTCAACAATGTTGGCTTCTGTTGTAGTGGCACAATCCGGGGACGAAAAAGAGGTGGCTGCTCGCGTGGAAAAGCTTCGAATAGCAATGATTGGTGCCGATAAAGCTGGGCTTGAGGAATTGGCCCACAAAGATTTAACGTATGGACACTCCAATGCACTGCTCGAAAATAAAAAAGAATTCATAGAAGCGTTTCTTGACAAAACTTCTGTGTTCACCTCTATCAATCTTTCCAATCAAACCATACAGGTGTTTAGCAATACGGCGATTGTGAGACACCGGCTTACCGGAGATACCAATAATAAAGATGTTCCCGGGAAAGTAGATTTAACAATACTGCTCGTATGGCTTAAAGAGAATGGTTCCTGGAAATTACTGGCCCGGCAGGCCGCAAAAATGCCAATACAATAGTTTTCAATTAATAAAAATACAAGAAGACCAAACTGTGATGGAGCTCCAGGAACCGGGCTTGGGAATAGAATTGGATGAAGACAAAATTGAACATGACTGGCAAAATCCGGAAACCTGCAATGCGTTGGACGGTTCTGTTGTAGATTGGTAGTTTTCTTTAGGATTCACTTTGCATAGGCTGTCTCGTTTGCGAGATGGCTCTTTTGTTTTTATACCTAAATAAAGAAAATGATTTTTGTTCTGTGATACAAAGGATTTATCTGTCAATTGCAATATCTTTAGCGCAAAGGATGAAGCCACATGGAAAATGAATTACGCAGCCAGAATTGGTTTGGAAAAGAAGGCAAAGATGGGTTTATATATCGTGCCTGGATGAAAAACCAGGGAACACCCTCTTTTGAATTTGAGGGTAAGCCTATTATAGGTATTTGTAATACCTGGTCGGAGTTTACCCCATGCAACGGACATTTCAGGGAGTTGGCAGAGGCCGTAAAAAAAGGTGTATATGAAGCCGGTGGTGTACCATTCGAATTTCCCGTAATGTCGCTTGGAGAAACCCTGATTAAACCTACGGCCATGCTATACCGTAATTTGGCGAGTATGGATGTAGAAGAGTCTATACGGGCTAATCCGATGGATGGGGTGATACTGCTTTGTGGATGCGACAAAACAACGCCTTCCCTGGTGATGGGAGCTTGTAGTGTTAATATCCCTACTTTGGTAGTTTCGGGTGGTCCTATGTTACCCGGTAGATTCAATGGTAAACGGATTGGCACTTCTGATATATGGCGTTTTAGTGAAGAAGCCCGCATAGGGAAAATGACCCAGGCGCAACTTTTGGAAGCCGAAGCTTCTATGTGCCGGAGCCCGGGCCATTGTGCCGTAATGGGTACTGCTTCTACTATGGCTTGTATGGTGGAATCGCTGGGATTGTCTTTGCCGGGGAATGCGGCTATTCCTGCAGCCGACGCCAGAAGGAAAACGCTGGCTCAATTATCAGGTATCCGTATTGTAGAGATGGTTAAACAGCAAATGAAACCTTCGGATATTCTTGTTCGTGAAGCTTTTGAAAATTCCATAAAAGTGAATGCAGCGATTGGTGGTTCCACCAATTTTGTTCTGCACTTATTGGCAATTGCGGGCAGAGTTGGTATCCAATTAGACCTGGAAGATTTTGATAAACATTCTGCAGATATACCACTATTGGCGAATCTACAACCATCTGGAGATCACTTCATGGAGGATCTCTATTATGCCGGAGGCTTGCCAGCCGTAATGAAAGAATTGTTATCTGTTTTGCATAAAGATATAATTACCGCCAATGGAAAAACGGTTGAAGAAAACTGTCATGATGTAGAATGTTATGACCGTACCGTGGTGGCTACTACAGCCGATCCATTTAATAAAATCTCCGGTATTGTTGTGGTGAAAGGGAATATTTGTGAGGAAGGTGCAGTAATAAAACCCTCAGCAGCCAGCCCGCATTTGATGAAACATACTGGCAAGGCGGTGGTATTTGAAACAATTGAAGATTATAAAAATTGCATCGATGATCCTTCGTTGGATATCGACGAAAACTCAGTGATGGTGCTGAAAAATGTTGGTCCCAAAGGATATCCAGGTATGCCGGAAGTAGGTAATATGGGATTACCGAAAAAGCTCCTGGAAAAAGGAATTACAGATATGGTGCGCATCTCTGATGGCAGAATGAGTGGTACGGGTTTTGGTACCGTTGTATTACATGTATCTCCGGAAGCGGCTGCGGGTGCCAACTTCTCCGTATTACAAACAGGTGATATGATTACGCTGGATGTAGAAAATAGAATTTTGTCGGCTGATGTAACACCAGAAGTGTTTGAAGACAGGAAACGACAGAATCAACAGGGAGCAACCAATCATCATCGTGGATATGCATGCTTATATGTGAACCATGTATTGCAGGCACATTTAGGTGCTGACTTCGATTTTTTACAGGGCTGTTCTGGCAGCGAAGTAACCCGCGATTCTCACTAAGGAATCACCTGATTATAGCAAGTGGAAATATTTGCTATTGGTTTTATTCGGACCGGAGTGCTACGATCGGGTCTAGTTTGGACGCTTTCCAGGCAGGGTATATGCCTGCAGCCAGACCGACAAGGGTACAAATGAAAATGGCGACTCCTATCAATGCCCAGGGAATAAAGAACGGTGTTTTCATAATGGCACCTATAAGATTACCTGATATTACACCGATGATGATACCGATAACAGCTCCCCTTAAACTGATGATGATCGATTCAAACAAAAATTGCTGCCGGATACTTTTCTTTTTCCCCCCCAGGGCCTTTATAAGGCCTACTTCCTTGGTTCTTTCAGTTACGGATACCAGCATTATATTCATTAAACCGATGGCGGCAGCCAGGAGTGTAATGAAACCGATGCCCCCGGCAGCGGTACTTACATAGCTCAACATACTAATAAACTGCTCGGCCAGCGCATCGCTTTTATCAAGATAGAAATTACTTTGTTCGGATACTGAAAGATTTCTGACGTTTCGGAATAAGCCTTCGGCTTCCCCCATCGCCTGGTCAAGTTGCCCAACGTCCCGTACCTGCACTCCTATATAGTAGCTGTTGTTGGGGAGGGAATATAACCTGCGTAAAGTATTATAAGTGGTGAATACGGCGTTGTCTGCCCGCATAAAAGTGCTACTGCCACGGCTCTTCAAAACACCAATGACCCTAAATTTATTGGCCCCTACTTTTATGATTTTTTCGAGCGCATTTTCCGTTCTTTCACCAAAAAAACGTTTGGCTACATCAAAGCCGAGCACGCACACATTTCTTCCGTTTTCTATATCCAATGTACTGAAATCCCGCCCATGCAATATGTCGTAGCCGTTGAGCGTAAAATAATTTTCATCGCCGCCCGACACTCTTACATTTGGATCTGTCTTTTTATTCTCATAAAAAATGGTTTGGCTACCCATACCGCCCAACCCTATGCTCACTTTGGTTCCGGGGAAACTGTAGCGCTCTTTGAAAGCCAATGCCTGTTCGTAGGTAATTCGGCGGTTTGCGTTAGACTTTTTTGCTTTTTTATTGCTGTCACTACTGGTTTTAGTTACATCACCGCCCCCTCCAAAATTCACTTGCATTTCCCTAAAGCGGATGCTGAAAGAATTGGCACCCATAGTGGCAAAACTGTCTTTCAGACTGGCGTTCATTGCCTGGATGGCAGTCATAATGCCCACCAATGCCCATATGCCAAGCGCAATGATAGCGACAGTGATACCTGTACGCAATTTATTGCCTTTCAAATTCTTTTGTGCCAGGAAAAGAGTGTCTTTTATGGTCATGTATCGATAATAATAACTAAAATTACGAATTGATAAGGCAATGGCAAATTTTGAATGATGAACGGAAAATATCTGCCATCGACAGTGGATTGAATGTTATAAAAATAAATGAGAATGATTATCAGAAGAGCCGAATTAGAGGACGCTACTCAGGTGGCAGAGATCATTTTTCTGGCGATGGAGGACATATTATACCAACTTATTGGAAAAAGAGATGTGGCAGCGGCGAAGGCTTTGTTGCTGGATCTGGTAAAGATGCCCGGCAATCAGTATTCGTACGAATGCTGCCATGTAGCAGAGCTCGATGGCGATGTAGTAGCTGCTGTATTGGTGTATGACGGGGCTACGCTGACGGCATTGAGGGCTCCCGTGATCCAATTGATTAAAGATAGGTTTGGTAGGGACTTTAGCTTGGAACCTGAAACCGAACCGGGCGAATTTTATATTGATTCGCTGGGAGTAAGTCCTGCTTTACAGGGCCGCCAGATCGGGTCCAAACTATTGCAGTACCTTTTTGAAGAATATGCGGATAGGGGAAAGGTACTGGGTTTGTTGGTGGACAAACAGAATCCCGGAGCAAAAAAACTGTATCTGAAGTTGGGCTTTACTGCTGTTGGGGAAAAGTTGCTGGCAGGAAAACAAATGGAACATTTGCAAAAAAAGCGAAATAGTTAACCGAAATTTGGATGGAAATAGTTCTGTAAAATTATTGTATTTAGCGGAAAACAGGAATGATTGATGTAAATAACTATTGTCAATTGTCAGTCTGCTGTAGTCGATAACATCAGGGTCCGCTTTGCACATGACCAGCGTAGGGGAGGCTCCACTGTACTGTCATCTTGAACGCAGTGAAATATCTGCCGAATAATTTCCTCCATATTCAAAAGTTGAGCTGCACAACAATAACGCATCCGGACCACCCGGATATTATAATCCCTACCATCTATACAAATCCGTTTTTGTAAAATTCCATTCCGGTGTCTGTATCTCGTTGGTACCTGATACGTCAAACCAGGGGGAGTTCGTTTTTTTCGGATTCTTTACGATATGAATATCCTGTGCCGGCATATAGCTCTGGGCCAATAAGTACTGTTTTCTACCAGATTTATTAATCGCAGCATTCATCACAATCATGGCATGTCCCGGAGAACCTCCCTGTATCAACACATCACCCGGTTGTATCGTACTAAAGTCGGTAACTTTTTTTAATTGCTTTTGCAGGGAGAGCGTGCCGGCATATATGAAAACAAACTCAAGGTAACTGTCAAGGTTATTCCGATCGCTCTCCCTGGCTGAGCCCTGTATAGCTTTTAACGTATTGCCACTAAGTTTAAAACGCTGACCGGCGAGCCATTTTGAAAAATTGATCTCCTGTCCACTGGTTGTCCAAAAACGGATCTCATCGTATCGTTTTTGCTCATATAGGTATTCGGTTCGCAACCGAATGACTGCATCTGCACATTGCTGCAAATCCTTTTTGCCTACCGATATGTCCAATACAGCAAACTGTGCTCCCTGGTAGGACTTCTTTTTGCCATTGAAGAGATAAACGGTTTTTGACGATTTAACAGGAATGTCCCGCAACCATTTACCAAAAGACGCTTCTGTTTCATTCAAAAACTCAAAACCGCTACCGGGATCAATCGCTGCTACGTTTGGGAGAATAGTATCGTTGTTTATTGAATTGGGCTGGATAACACCGGAATTGCAGGCGATCGTAAACAACAGAGTGGGTATCAGGTATGGAATCATGTGGTTTTTTTCTGAAAGAACCGATTGCAGAAGAATTCCATAGATATGAATTGTTAAGACTTATATAAACCAGGGAAATAATGTGGTGGTAGACGTAAAACAGCCATTTTATTTTTAGTGACAATTCAAAAATCTTCAAAATTGATATACCGCATTAGATAAAGCGGCTGCAGATGCTGTATTTATTTTTTTTACCTTAAATTGGCTACTCGTTAAGTGCATTATTTGATATGCTCAATTTTTCGTTTCGTTGTTTCATGAAAACACATTTTGAAAAACAGGAGTTGTAAGCGTTACTCCTTAGTGCGCTAGTAGAAGTTGGAGAATTTCGTTCGACCTTTTTAGAGCACCAGGACCCCATTTCAAATTTAACCAACAGATAAAATTATGAAGTTTTTATTGTTTCCAACAACCATTGTTTTAGGAATGGTTTTGATCAGTTCTTGTAATCAAGCCGGCGAAAAAGAGCCCGCGTATGTAAAAGATGCAGAACATTCCATTATTTATTATCAACCCGGACGATTTGCGGGGTGGCCTGCCAATAACGGAGCGTTTATTTTTGATAACGATGAAATTGTTACCGGTTTCACAGAAGCAGCTTATAAGAAAGCCAGTGGACATAATGCAGAAAAACCTTTTCTTAGTTGGTTGGCACGAACGACAGATGGTGGTAAAACCTGGGTAGCTTCGGATCCTGACAATTATGCTGGTGACTTCGGCGATCAACCGGATTTAAAACCGATAGATGCCCCCATCAATTACAAACAACCTGGTTTTGCGATGCGGGTGGTGGGAGCGGCCTATCATGGTGCAGAAGATGGCAGGGCTCATTTTTTTTATAGCTACGACGCCGGCAAAAGCTGGAGCGGACCACACGGATTTGGTGATGTACTCGGATGGCCTGAGTTGGCTGCATCGGGTTTGGATCAGCTGACACCCAGGACGGATTATATCGTATACGACAGCAGCAAATGCGTATTGTTTTTTTCGGCGAGAAAGGATGGGAAATTTGCATCTGACCGGCTCTTTTGTATAGAAACCACAGATGGTGGCAAAACCTATCAGTTTTTAGGCTGGGTAATAGGCCCTGCAGGCTCTGCAGTAAATCCGGAAAAAGTGGCACTATTTGATGAGGCAGATAAAAATCCTGCCTTCAATGAATGCCGTGCTGTGATGTCACAATCACAAAAATTAGAGGACGGCACATTGATTACGACCATGAGAAGAAAGCATGTAGTAGATGGAGGCGATGATAAACATTGGATTGATGCATATATTTCTACTGATGGTGGCAAAACCTGGAAATTTTTGTCAAAAGTTGTGGATACAGGAGTTGCCAACGGAAATCCGCCTGCATTTGCGCTCACCAAAGACGGTCGTTTTTGTGTAGTGTACGGCGAACGAAATGTGGGTACTATTCGTGTAGTATATAGTGCCGATAAAGGAAAAACCTGGAGCGAACCAGAGGTGCTGATGGATGGCTTCTGGTCAGAAGATATGCAGTTGAATGACCTGGGGTATCCGCGGGTAGTATGCCGTTCTGATGGTAAAATGGTGGCGATGTATTATTATTCCACCAAGGAAAATCCACATCACCTTAGGGCAACTATCTGGGAGCCATAAACGTAGACAATAATTGGATGCTGCAAAGCATTTAGACTTAAAGTAAAGGGCTGTCAACTTTTAGAAGGTTGGGAGCCCTTTTTAATGGCGTATATGTGGCCATACACAGAAGAAAATCCTCAAGGCTAAGATTCGTCTTCGATGGCCGCTGCTGGTGCGTTTGTTTTTACTGAAGCAATGCCATTGTCTCTGCTGGCAACTGATTCGTACATTTCACTGGTGCCGATAATCTGACCATTGGTGGATTTTAGATTGAAGTAGTCTTTACCGTTAGTAGACTTTTTTCTATCAAACTTACCATCATCCTGCGAATTTTTTTTTACGGACTCAATACCTTTCAAACAATTCGCTTTTGTGGTATATCCTTCACTACTTAAAACAACCTGTCCATTTGTTGCTTTTAGGTTAAACTGGAACTCACCATTTTTTCTTTTGGAGATTACAAATTTTCCCATAGCTTTTGTTTAAGTTATTTTTTTAATAAAAATATGCTTTCGAATATATCGAAAAACGGTCATATTTCCAATATACGCTTTCCTTTCGGATCGATTCGGGTCTTACGGGAAATCACTGCTGTATACTTTAGAATTCTTTGCCTGAATTGAAATGCTTTATTTGTTTCTGTCAAATGGGTGTTTTGAGAGGCTCTTTTTAGCAAAAGGGTGATAATCCCCTACCAGCCCAACAGGTGTTATATTTCTTATATTGTGAACTACCTCAATAGACTTCCTGGTTTCCTCTATTCCATAACCATTTCCGCTTAAGATTTCCTTATAGCTGGTGGTATGCAAATCAGTAAATCCTTCGCTAAATTCCAATTCTTCGCCTTCAACGGTCATAGACCGATAAGTGCGCTGTCCTTTGACGGCAACATCTTCCGGAAGTAGTTTTTCGTCAATTGAAAAAAACCAGCGAACATGAGCCTTCTCCAGTTGTAAAAAACCTGCTGCCCTGTCGTGTGTATGGATGTGAACAATATTTTCCTTCACTGCGCCAAAAATCCAGATCAGCATATCAAAAAAGTGAATCCCTATATTGGTAGCAATACCTCCAGACTTCGTTACATCTCCTTTCCAGGAGGTAAAATACCAGTTACCCCTGGAGGTAAGATAGGTTAAGTCTATGTTGTGAATTTTATCAGTTGGCGATTGAGCTATTTTGTTTTTTAAAGCAATAATACCGGGATGCATCCTTAACTGGAGTATATTCCAGATTCTTTTTCCCGTTTCCTTTTCAATGCCTGTCAGCAAATCGATATTCCACGGATTCAATACCATTGGTTTTTCGCAGATGGCATCGGCTCCCTGCCTCAAAGCAAACCGCATATGCGAATCGTGCAAATAATTCGGTGTACAAATGCTTATGTAGTCAGTCTTCATCTTTCCTGCATGTTGAAGCATAGAAATATGCCTGTCAAAACGCTCAAATTCAGTGAAGAAATCAGCTTGTGGAAAATAGTGATCGATGATCCCCACGCTGTCAAATTTATCCAAAGCGGCTACCAGATTATTATTAGTTTCTTTAATAGCTTTCATATGGCGTGGGGCAATAAACCCAGCAGCTCCAATTAAAGCAAAATTCCTCATACCAAATTATTGTAGATTTTTATGAGATTGCTGCGACATAACATAAGTCGTTTATTTCTTTGTTACAGTGTTGTTTAACAATTTATAGGTGGCTTTTTCTTCGGGGCAGACAGCTATTCCTTCAACGTTAAATTCAAGTTTATGCCCATATTCACTCACCCATCCTATTTGCTTTGCAGGATTGCCCACCACTAAAGCAAATGGCGGTACTTCCTCTGTGACCACTGCTCCGGCGCCAATAAAAGAATACGCTCCGATATTATTTCCGCAAATAATGGTAGCATTTGCACCGATGGACGCCCCCCTTCTGACAATAGTTTTTTCGTATTGATCTCTTCTGCTTATGGCACTTCGGGGATTGATCACATTGGTAAAAACCATAGATGGTCCCAGGAAAACATCGTCTTCACAAACTACACCAGTATAAATTGAAACGTTATTCTGAACTTTGACATTGTTCCCGAGGATTGCATGCGACGCGATGACTACGTTTTGTCCGATATTACATCCTACACCAATGACAGCGTGGCTCATTATATGAGAAAAGTGCCAGATTTTAGTATTTTCTCCTATTATGCATTCGGGATCAACAATTGCAGACTCATGAACAAAATATCCCATTTTTATATACTCATTTTAACAGTGATGTAATTGACCTCCTGAACAGTCATTCGATTCCTGGCTAAAGTTCGCATTTACAATCGCAATTACATCACAAAAACTGATAAGATACAAATCTGCTTATGTTTTTTGAAAATGAGCAATTATGCTGCATGGTGCCCTACAATCAATTGTAACTGCAAAGAGACCGACGGATAGGCGGCATTCAAGCATCGTTACGGGTAGCAAAGTGCTTAACAACTGCATATGGTTAAAAAAGACTGATTTGTTGATTTTCCGTGTTGCTTATATAGAAAACGCTCCGAAGGCTCATTTTTTCTATAACTAAAACAAGTCCCTTTCCGGAGCGTTTTGATGATGGCAACCTACTGCAATTCCTGTTTGCCGGGCATCACTAATTCTGTCAGTTGTATTTCTGTGATGAACCTTTTGATACCTTCCTTATCGGTATAAGAACGATTGACAAGTTTACCTTCTACAATTACTTCTTTGCCTTTGTCTAGATACCGATCGGCAATTTCAGCAAGTTTTCCCCATGCTACCAGTCGGTGCCATTGGGTCTCGGTCACTTTTTCTCCTTTTGCGTTGCGGTATACCTCACTGGTAGCCATACTGAAAGTAGCTACTTTTTTTCCGGATTCGGTGTTTTTCATTTCTGGTTTGTTACCCAGGTTGCCGATCAATTGAACTTTGTTTTTTAATGCGTACATAACATTTGATTTGTGCCCGTTCTACCGGACGATTAATGAAGTTGTATTTCAGACAACCATTACTGATTGACAATACAAAGATGTGCGGTCTCCTGGCCCATAGCCGGAGATTAAGTATTTCTATCCGTTTATACCCGTGTATAAACGTTTATACACGGATATTTTTTAGTACCTTATCAATGGAAACCTAATACTATTCTATGATGCAAGAGAAAAGCACCCAGGTTTGTCAGCAATGTGGCAAGCCATTAAGAGGCAGAACAGACAAAAAATTTTGTGACGATCTCTGTCGCAATGCCTATAACAATCGGCTAAAATCGAAAAACAACCTACAAATAAAAACCATAAACGGGACGCTGATTAAAAACCGGCGCATTATAGAAGCCATTTTGCCGGACACAGACGATACGGTCAAAATTCACCGCGAAAGACTTTTGAAGCAGGGTTTTCAATTTACTTACCACACTCATCTTTACACTACCAAAAATGGAAAAATCTACACCTATTGTTATGACTACGGTTATCTGCCGCTGGATAACGATTGGTATCTGATTGTAAGAAAAAGAGAAGAGTAAGCCCAATGGCTTACTCTTCCAAATAAATCGCTTCATTAAACCTAAAAGATGCCGGTCAAAGACGGGCAAAACTATTTTTTAGTGACCGGATTATTAGGTCACAATCTTCTTTGGTAATCAACAGAGAAGGACGCATAGTCAGAATATTTCCTTCTATTACTTTAAGGGCAACTCCCTGTCGCAAACAATCGTACATTACTTTTTCCGCTTCCATTTCTGCTCTTTCTTTGCTTTCCTGGTTTAACACCAGATCTACGCCTATATGCAAACCCCTGCCCGCCACATTCCCAATTATAGGGAAAGTTTCTTTCAGGTTATTGAGCTCACTAATAAGATATTCCCCCAATGCAAAGGAGTTGTTTACCAACTTGTGTGTTTCAATATAATTAATGCCCGCTAGTCCTGCTGCACAGGAAAGAGGGTTCTTTTCGTGAGTAAAATGTCCGATTGACCGATGCTGCAGTACATTGTATTTTTCTCTGGTGGCTATACCCGCCAAAGGCAAAATACCTCCGCCCAACGATTTTCCCATTACCAACACATCCGGCGTTACAAAATGTTCGCTGGCAAACCACTTACCTGTGCGTCCAAATCCTTCAATAATTTCATCAAAAATCAGGAGTATTCCGTATTCGTCGCAAATTGTACGCACTTGCTGCCAATAATACAAGGACGGTACAACGGGAGTAGCAGATATAGGTTCGGCAATGATAGCGGCCACATCGGGGTTGCGTTTCAAAATGATTTTTATCTGACGCAGGTATTCATCGTCAATTTGTTTTTCATCCGTAAATCCCCACGGATTGCGGTAGTAATTCGGGAACTCCACGTGAAATGCGCCGGGCACCATTGGTCCCTGTCCATTGGTGAAATGTTCTTCTCCGCCAACAGAAGACGCCTGAAACCCATTGCCATGATAAGAATCCCAGTAGGAGATGGTTTTCCATCGACCTGTTACATGTTTTGCCAAAGAAATTGCCATTTCGATGGCTTCGGACCCACCGGGGCAAAACAACACCCTGTCTAAGCCGGTAGGAGTAATTTCAACCAATTTCTTGGCCAGTTGTATTGCCGGTATATTGGTATAACGACGTGGAGTAAACGCAAGATGTTCCTGCAGTTGATGAATAGCAGATTGAATTACATCGGGATTGGAAAAACCAGCATTGTGTACGCCATTACCATGCAAATCGAGGTATTTGTTGCCCTGTAAGTCATGGATATAAGCCCCTTCGGTTTTAGACAAAACATTCATAACAGGGGTAGACAAAGCCTGATGCAGGAAATAACGGGCATCTTCCTCCAGCCATTCAAGTGTATCCTTGTTTAGCTGACTTGTATATTCCTCCCTTAAAGCACTGCTGTTATGGTCTCCTTGTTCTGTCGAAATTTTAGTTTGCGACATAAATGTTTAGTATTTATAAATTAAAATTTTATTATTACTAAACAAAAATAAGAAATGATTGCAAGCCTGCCGTCGATTCAGCGAATAATCACATAAAAAAGCCGGTTGGATTTGACCAACCGGCTGGCTATTTCAAGAGGCTTATTAATGGGCGGCAGTTTTATCTACTTTCACATTTTTTTGCCAGAAGAAGAAAATAATAAACAATAATACCAGTATCGCCGGGAAGGCCACCATTTTAGAGAGCGTGGCTTGTCCGGCCGCCAATTCAAGCGCAGGACCGGTCAGCCCCTCAGCCGCTTTAGCCGCTTTATCCCCGTCAATCCAGCCACCTATGATCGGTTGGAAAATGGCAGTAGAGAACATGCCCACACCGCCTACAATAGACATACCCAAAGCACCGCTCAAAGGTACTCTTGTAGCTACAGCACCCACCATGGTTGGCCAGAAAAAGCATACGCCGATGGCAAAGAAAATAGCGGCTACATAAGCCATGCCACCAGTAACCGTACTGAATAAATATATACCGATCAAAGTGAAAATCGCGCCACCAAGCAAAACACCAGTTTGTCCCAAAGTTTGCGTAACAGGACCACCGAAATACCTGCCCACAGCCATCAACCCTGTCACCAACGCCAATATCAACATGGGACTTGCACCGCTATTGCTCATAATCATGCCCACCCATTGTTGCGGACCGAATTCAGAAATGGCAGTAAGTGCCATACAGAAGAAAATGAAAATATAGGTCGGAGTCAACATTGCTTTAAAGTTTTTAGCAACAGAGGCGGCGCCAGCCACTGCCGGTTTCGGAAATGCCTTTCCGAAAAACAAAACGGCATAAATAACCGTAGGAACCATGGTCACCCACATTTGCGCCTGCCAACCCAGGTTGGCATCTGTCATGAACTTAGAAATCAAACTTCCCAACACGATTCCACCGGGGAACCACATATGGAAGCGATTCAACATTTTATTTACCTTGTTACCCTCATACATGTCTGCTATCATCGGATTACAAGCTGCTTCCGTACACCCATTACCAAAACCAATAAATAAGGTGGAGATAAGAAGCATAGAGTAGGAACCAGCATAAATGGTGGTTAATATTCCGATAGCATGTGTAATGAAGGCTACTTGCATGATTAATTTAGGACCTACTGAGTAATAAAAAAGTCCACCAAGAATCATGGAAATGGGAAACCCTAAAAAGAACATCTGGTTAATAAAACCAAGCTGAGTGGCCGTTAGGTTAAAACTCGTTCCCACCTCTGCCAGAATTCCAGCCCTGATGCTGAATGTGAAAGCAGTCGTGATTAAGGCAAAGCAACTTCCGTTAAAGAGAGCGCTTCTGTTAATGTTTAAGTTCATTAATTACAGTTTTAAGAAATGCTTTTGAAAAGATTTATACAAGGTGGAAATTTAGTCAAAAAAACGGTTTTAACAACACGTTAAGCTAAATAAATCCTTCACAGAGATAAAAGAAGGCCATTCTATTAAGATATGCATTTTATACTTCAAATATGAAAGTCTGCATGTTCCGCAACTCCCTTTTGGGGGCTTTAAAAAACTGTACTATGTTTTAGTGAAACTATACTATTTTACCATCTTTCATGTTCAACACCCGATCGCTCATTTTAGCAAGCTCTTCATTGTGCGTAACAATTAAAAATGTTTGTTTCAGTTCGTCCCTCAGCCGTACAAATAAGCGGTGCAGGTCGTGTGCATTAGCAGAATCAAGGTTGCCGGTCGGTTCGTCTGCAAATACAATATCCGGATTGTTGATTAGTGCCCGGGCTACCGCTACCCGCTGCTGTTCTCCTCCCGATAAAGCAGCCGGCTTATTCTCCATCCGGTCTTTAAGTCCTAATATTTCCAATAACTTCCGGGCATTTTCTTCCGTTTCTTTCTTTTTTTTCCCCGCCAGCCAGCCAGGAATACTCACATTCTCCAAAGCTGTAAATTCCGGCAACAGGTGATGAAACTGAAACACAAACCCCATGTGCCTGTTTCTGAATTCTGCCAGTTTGTTACCCCCTAAATTATCAATCCGTTGTCCCTTAAGTGTAATTATACCTTCGTCCGGTTGGTCGAGCGTGCCAATAATATGCAGCAGTGTGCTCTTTCCCGCCCCGGAAGAACCGATAATACTTACGATTTCTCCTTGTTCAATATCCAGACTAACCCCTTTTAATACCTGTAAATGGTCGTAGGACTTGGCAATATTCTTAGCTGACAGCATACTCTTTGGGATAAAATATACGGCAAGATAAACAATTCAGTGGCACTTATTTGATAATGCAATAAAGCCCGGATTTGCCCGTTCAAAAACACTGTGAATAAGTGAATTTGGAAATTACATTCTAAACTTTACTTTTGCGGAAAATTTGGGGCTTTTAGTGCCTTACCAGCAGGCAGCCTCCTTTGGGTTTGTACTGATTTTTAAACATCGATAAAAAGAAGTAAATGTTCTGGACACTTGAATTGGCATCCTATCTGGAAGACGCACCTTGGCCTGCGACAAAGGATGAACTTATTGACTATTGTATTCGCAGTGGTGCGCCTATTGAGGTAATTGAAAACCTTCAGGAGTTGGAAGACGAGGGAGAGATTTATGAGGGTATAGATGATATCTGGCCTGACTATCCATCGCAGGAAGATTTCTTTTTTAACGAGGATGAGTATTAAATAAACATTTTGACCGCCCGTCAGGCGGTTTTTTTTATCTTCATTCGATGCCTGAGCCACTACACCAACAGTTCGGCAGTCTGATGCTTAGGTATGCAGCCACTGCGTACGAAATAGAGGCAGCCTGGGGTAGGATAGCAACGGCCTACAACAGTCGTAGCCGACATTACCATAATCTTACGCACCTCTGGGCCCTTTTCAACGAATTATCGCCCATTCGGGAGCACTTGGATAATTACGATGCTATATTGTTTGCACTCTTTTATCATGATATTGTTTATTCAACCCATAGAAAGGACAATGAGTCCAGAAGTGCTATTGCTGCTGCAAGGGATTTAGAATTGGTACAGGTACCTGAAGAAACTGTCATCTATTGCAAGCAGCATATATTGGCTACTGCCGGTCACGAAAGAAGTGAGAATGATGATACCAACTATTTTATGGATGCAGACCTGTCTATTTTGGGTCAATCGCCGGCTGTTTATTTTAACTACTGCACAAATATTAGAAAAGAGTATGCAGTCATACCCGATTTTCTGTACAAAAGAGGGCGGGCAAAAGTGATTAGACATTTTGTGCAAATGCATGCCATTTACAAAACGACCCATTTTTACAACTTATATGAAAGTAGGGCGAGGGAGAACCTGCTGAACGAGCTGGAGGAACTGAAAGGATGAAGAAAATCGTAACTTTGACGTGTGGAACAATTGTATGACCAACATCTTGAAGGAATTTTAATCAGTAAGCAGGTACAACCCACTGCCATGCGGATACTTGTGCTGGAATTTCTGCTAAAACAACGTGCTACCGTTTCTCTCACAGATATTGAGAATAGTTTTTTGCAATCTGATAGGGTAACAATATATCGAACCCTGAAAACTTTCGAGAAGAACGGTTTAATTCACTCTATTCAGGAGGGGGTAGTGACCAAATACGCTGTTTGTCAGCATGATTGCAGCGGACAGCACCACCAGGATACACATCTGCACTTTTATTGCACCCATTGTAAAGAGACGGTTTGCCTGACTTCTGTCAAAATTCCGGTAATACCTCTTCCGGAGCATTATAAGCTTTCTGAATTTAGTCTCATAGGAAGGGGGATCTGTGAAAAATGTTCGATTGGCTGATAAAAAAAAGCATCAGGTTTAACTTCAATGCTGACTACACAGTCCTAAGCTTAACCCGATGCTCTATGAGATCGCTTTCATCTTCTGACGAATTTCCGCAATCCCTTCTGCTGTAATGAATATAGAGTATAACATTCAGCAGGTATATACCCTAAAGATACTGGCATTTCTTGGAAATATCAATTTTTAGCTGCTCCCGGTATTCACAAGATCCGCACATCGTTGAGCACAAAATAACCGACTTGTGCAGGTTGTAGGCTCGGTTTTACACATTTTCCGGTTTTTAAGAGAAGGGAGAGCCTTTCGGTCCGGGTACCTATCAGGATCGCATATTTTCGTGTTGCAGTGGCACTCCCATCTCCCAACCTTTAGAGGCCTGGATTACCGCCTGCAGATCGTCTATTTTCTTTCCGGTGACCCGTATCAGGTTGTCATTTATGGCCGCCTGAACCTTAAGCCCTGATTCTTTTATTTGCTTCACTATTTTTTTGGCGTCATCCTGAGAAAGCCCGTTCCGCACGGACACTTCTTTCTTCCACACCTTCCCACTTTGAAAGCCATCCTTGGAAATGTCGAAAGCTTCCGGCGCTATACCCTGTTTATGGGCTCTGTTAATCAGCACATCAATCAATTGCCCCATCTGCATTTCTCCCTCTGCTTCCAGGCTAATCTTAAAGTCTTTTTTGTTCAGGTCGATGACCACATGCGAATCTTTAAAATCGAACCGGTTGGTAATCTCTTTACGAGTTACATTTACGGCATTATCCAATGCCTGGGCATCAACCTTACTGACTATATCAAATGATGGCATATCCTGTATTTAAAAGACAAATGTACTAAAGCAATATCAAACACCAACGGGCATCCTAATCTAACTGTTTTTTAAAGAAGGCGATTGTCCGTTCCCAGGATAATTTAGCAGCGGTTTCATCATAGCGGGGTGTTGTATTATTATGAAACCCATGATTAGCATCGGGATACATGAAGACAGTGTAATCTTTTTTATTTTCCTTCAGGGCCTTTTCGTACGCTGCCCAACCTTCGTTGACACGGGTATCCAATGCAGCATAATGCAACATTAGGGGGGCTTTAATTGCAGGGACTTGTTCTATGGGCGGTTGGCCTCCATAGTAAGGCACTGCGGCTCTTAATGCCGGCATCCTTACTGCCATCATGTTGGATATCCACCCGCCAAAGCAAAAGCCTACCACGCCAACTTTGCCGTTGCAAAATTGATGCTTGAGCAGGTAGTCGGATGCTGCTATAAAGTCCTCCAGCATTTCGTTTCTATCGCGTTTACTCTGTAATGCACGGCCTTCGTCATCATTGCCCGGGTATCCACCCAAAGGAGTTAACGCATCGGGTGCTATACTGATAAATCCCGCCAGCGCTGCCCGTCTTCCCACATCTTCTATATAAGGATTTAAACCTCTGTTTTCATGTACCACCACTATTCCACCTAGCTTTTGGGTATGGCCACTTGGCATCGATAACAATGCTTTTATAGTGCCACCGCCATTAGGCGATTCATAGTGAACATAGCTATGGGTAATTCCAGGATCGTCTGGTGAGACCTGCACCCTGTTTTTATAGTCTGGCATTAGAAACCCAAGTAAGACACTCAATGTTATGCCTCCCACCGCATAGGCAGACAAGCTCTCCATAAAATTCCGCCTGGACAATCGGTTATGCGCATAGTCGTCATACAAATCAAAAACTTCCTGCTTTATATCTTCTTTTCTAATTTGTGGCATAAAATATGGTATTGATGCATATAAAATTAACATTTTCGCTTTATCCTGAAGCTCAAAATCATATCTGTCTTATTATGGGAAAGTGCAGGGGAAATATTAGCATTTAATAACTTTTACTGTTATATAATACTGATTTACAAAACGCTATTTCTGTAAGTTGAAATTGTAATTATCTTTGTCCCCGATAGTTTTAGTATGCACAAAATAACAAGAGGACAATAAAGTTATTGAGAGGAAGTTCTTATTAGTTATTTTATGAATTCTTTCCATCAAATCCTTAATACAACTCTGAACAAGATATTTATGTCTTATATAACAGATTGCGTGATTGAAAAAGGAGAAGTCACAGTTAATACAGAGTATTTGGTGAAAATATCTAATAATCAAACACTTAGTACTTATTAACAACCTATATATGTATAATTTAAGAATAGCCTCACTTGTATTATTTATTGCCGCATTGATGGGTTCATGTACCGTGGGAAAGCAGCTTTCGTACCTGCAGGACGTAAACGATACCACAAGAATACAGGAATTGAGAACCGCCGCCTTTGAGCCTCTCAAACTATTGCAGGACGACCAGGTACAGGTAACGATTACCAGCCGTTCTGAGGAGGGAACAGCGCTGTTTTCCATGACGGGAACAGCTATTTCATCCGGTACCACCAACCAGGTTGTTCAAAATGTTTACACTATTAATTCTCAGGGGATTATCAATATTCCCATGTTGGGTGAAATCCAGATTGCTGGACTAACAACAGAGCAAGCACGTTTGAAGGTTCAGGAAGAGGCTGTTCAATATATCAGGGATGCTATGGTAGGGCTATCCCTAATGAACTTTAGGGTAACAGTGATGGGAGAGGTTGCCAGACCCGCGACATTACAGGTGGCTGGCGAGAAAGTAAATGTGTTGGAAGCACTTGGTATGGCGGGTGACCTAACTGTTTTTGGAAAAAGAGCCACCGTAAAAGTTATTCGAAAAACAGGCGATAAGGTGGAGGTTGGGCATCTGAATCTGAATAATAGCAAGCTTTTAACTTCTCCTTTCTATAACTTGCGCCAAAATGATATAGTTTACGTTGAACCATTTAGGCGTAGGGCTTCCGTTGCAGAAACAACACTAGAAGTAATACCGATTACTGTCAGTGCTTTGACATTGATTTTATTAGCCATCAGAATTTTATAGGCTGCGTTTCAGACAAAAAAGGATTTTCAACATAAAAAAGTATAAGGTGCAAACATCTTCGTCAAATAATACCCAACAACGTATTAATCCTATTTCGCAGGAGGATACGCTCAATGTGCAGAATTTTCTTCCTAAAATAACAGCCAATTGGCCCTGGCTGGTGTTGTTTTTATTGTTATGTTTTTCTATGGCTTTTTTGTATTTGCGTTATACAGCACCTGTGTATAAGGCAACTGCAAAGATGATGATCAGAGACGATAAAAAGGGAAATAGCATGGATAACGCTCTTTTAAAAGAGTTAAATATCCAATCCGGTTCGCAATCGCTGGAGAGTGAGATGGAAGTTTTAAAAAGTTATGATCTCATCGAATCTGTAGTACATCGCCAACAGCTTTATGTGGAAATAAAGTCGAAGGGTAGAATTACGGAAAGGGAAACATTTGCTAATGAGGCTCCCGTGTTCTTCACCTTTGCCAATCCAGATACTGTAACAGCCACTATTAACTGGCAGTTGAAACAAAAAGAAGGCAAATGGCAAATTATTCATCATGGTGATGACGATCCGCTGTTTCTTACACCTAATAAATGGTATGTGATCGACGGGCTTACTTTCAGAACAGCCCCCAACCCGACAGCCTCAAATGAAAATGACGAATACCGTGTTACTATTTTACCGATACAAAATGCTGTTAATAAATTTTTGTCTGCGTTAGCCGTAGCGGAAATAGGAAAGGCGTCGTCCATTGTATCGCTTGAAATGACGGGTAATAACTTACAAAAAGTACAGGCTTCTCTAAAGGCATTAATTGATATTTATGCAACCCAGGGACTGGAGGATAAAAAGAAGGTTAATACAAATACCTTAGACTTTTTAAATGAACGGGTAGCGCTGGTGGAAAGAGAACTGCAGGCAGTAGAAAACCAGGCAACACGATACAAGACTGAAAGAAGAATTGCTGATGTTGGCATGGAAGCACAGCAATACATGCAGCAGACCGCCGCCATAGACTTTCAGAAAGCCGAACAACAAACGCAGTTGAGTATACTTGAAGGGCTGGAGAAAAAAATAAGAGCTGACCAACAGGATTTAAAACTGGTGCCCTCTACGGTGGGAATTAGTGAACCTACGCTTTTAAGTCTTATTCAAAGTCACAACGAACTTGTTTTGGAACGTGAAAGGAAATTGCAGATTTATGGGCCTAAAAACCCACTGAATATTGATATGGAAAAAAACATAGCCAACCTAAGGGAAAGCATGTTATCCAATATCAATACCTTAAAAACTGGTTATCGTACGGCGTTATCTGATGTTACCAGAAGGGAAAGCACTCTTGCGTCCAAGCTGAGCACAATACCTACTATCGAAAAAAATCTGGTTGAAATCAACCGGGATAAAAATGTGAAAGAACAACTGTATTTTCTGTTATTGCAAAAAAGAGAAGAAACAGCTATCGCGTTAGCTTCCACAAGTGTGGATACTAAAATGGTTGAAACTGCCAGAGGGATCGGTAAAGTGAGTCCTAACCCGGGAATGGTTTATATTATTGCAGTTCTACTTGGTTTAATTTTACCCATAGCATTTATCTACATAAAAGATATTTTGAATACCAAGATTGATGGCAAGTTGGAAGTCGAAGAGAAGTGCCTGGCTCCATTACTCGGCGAGGTATCATATGCAAGAAAATCCGATTCCCCCATTATTATTACCAAAGGAAGCAGGTCGATTATTGCTGAGCAATTCAGAGCCATCCGTACCAACATTAGTTTTACAGGAAGAGGTAAAGAAAATGATATCATTCTGGTAACCTCCCACAGACCGGAAGAAGGTAAGTCATTCACGAGTTTAAATCTGGCTGCTAGCTATGCATTGTTAAATAAAAAAGTAGTGGTGCTTGAATTCGATTTGAGAAAACCACGGCTCCGTCAAAACCTGAACATTAACGCTGAAACAGGGATCAGTAACTTCCTCAATGGGGTGTCAGATTTGGATGCTATGTTGAAAGAAGTACAGGGTTTCGACAAGAACTTTTGGTTGTTAGGTTCGGGACCTATTCCACCTAATCCCGCCGAATTGATTTTGGGTGATAGGATGAAAGTATTAATTACCGAGCTGAAGAAACGATTTGACTATATCATATTTGATACCCCACCGTATAACCTGGTGACAGACTCTTCTTTGTTAGCCACTTTTGCAGATATTAATATTGTTGTTTTAAGAAACGAGTTTACTTTCAAATTTGTTTTAAAAGAAATCAATAAGAAAAAGGAAGAAAAGCCAGATCAACCTTTGTATACAATACTCAACAGGGTGGGTGAAAAGAACCGTTACGGTGCTTATGGTAGTTATGGATATGGTTATGCAGAGTATTTTGATGCGCCGGAAAAAAGAAGCTTATGGCAACGTTTATTAAAAAAATAGCGGATGTTTTCAGTTGTAATTCCCCTTTTTAATAAACAAGAGAGTATTAAAGCAACACTTTCGAGTGTGTTGGCTCAGAGTTGGACAAGGTTTGAAGTGTTGATAGTAAATGATGGCTCAACAGACAATAGCAGACATGTTGCGGCTTCTTTTGTTGATGCCCGCGTCCGCATAATAGATAAGCCGAATGGCGGTGTATCTAGTGCAAGAAACCGGGGTATCAAGGAGGCAACCTACGAACACATAGCCTTTATCGATGGGGACGATTTGTGGAATAGGGATTTCTTGAAAACCATTGCAGCGCTTATTCAGAAGTATCCAACAGCAGAAGTATTCGGCACCGGTTATTCTTGTAATAGTGATGCTGATACCATTATGTTTACACTGGGCGCAGAAAAGGAAGGGATTATTGATAATTATTTTAAACTGGTTTACAAAGGACCGGTAATGCACGCTTCCTCTATTTGTATTACCAAAAAAGCATTTGAGAAGGCGGGGTTGTTTAGTGAAAAAATAACCCATGGAGAGGATTATAATATGTGGGATAGACTGGGGATGAATTGCGAAATAGCACTATCACCGCAAGCCATGGCAAGTTATAGGGTTGATGCAGAAAATAGGGCAATGAATGTTGTGCCGCCACCAGAAAAGCTTTGGATTTATCATTTGGAGGACAGACAGTTACAGGGGGATGCAAAAAAATATTACAAAAGACATGCGAGGAGATATGTTTGGAGATATTTAACTGCCGGTAAACCCAAATGGGCATTGAAGTTGGCAAAGAAAACCAGCTCCTTTGTAAGCTGGTATTCCTATTTGATGATTCATGAGTATAAAGATTTTGGGTTATTATTTAGAAAGTTAACCGGCCAAAAGCTTAAATAAATCAGGTTGTGTGCAAAGTTAGAGTGACTTGGATACCTCAAAATGAAAGGAATGCGAATTAAGATTGACAAATATTTAGCTGGAAGGTTGTTTGTAATTTTTTCTTTTATTATTATCCCTTTTGGCGAAGCTGGTATCCTAGCCAGGCTAACTTTTCCGGATGTTATTTTGCTTTTTGCTATTTTTATCCTATTGGGATCAAAGACGATATATAATCCCAAACTATCTGCCCCCTTAATTTTCGTATTTCTCTTTTTAATAAATTCGATCTTTAGTTTAGCTCCACTAGTGTCTATCGGCGAAGTAGCGATTTTCGTTTTTCTCCTCTTTTCGGTTTTGGTAGTGTATAATGTATATTTTGAAAACTTGAAGCTTCTTTTTCTTGATGTGGCGGTGGCACTCACATTGTCTTTTGTGATAGGGATCTACGACTTTTTTGCAGGCAATATTGGACTTCCTCGACTGTTCTCCAGCCGGGCGCCCGGAGAAATTCTATCTGCCTTTAGAAATGCGGGACAAGCAGGTGCTTATGTTTTGATTATGTTAGCGATTTTACTGCCTTTAAAATTGAGTAAATTAAAAAACAGTTTTAGTACTAAAGAAATGCGGATTATCAATATTGGGTTGATAAGCGGGCTGATTTTTTTACTCATGAGTGGGAAAATAGCCGCCTATTTAGGTTTCTTTGCTGGCATTTTATTCCTTAACATTATGCTGCGCAATGCCAACGCTGTAATAGCCACTGTGCTGCTTAGTATTTTTCTGGGGGTATTGTATGTAAATTTAGAAGACATATCACCAGAATTGAACAAGCGTATTCAAATGAAAGTTGATACGCGGCTGCGGTCAAATCTAGATGGTTCAAATGATATTACTGAAGAGGGGTTTATTGCTGAAAATATCAAAAATTCGCTTCGAGCATTTTCTGACAATCCAATTGCTGGGAGTGGGCTTGGAGGTTTTACTGTCAAATATGGAAAACATGAAGTGCACAGCACCTATTTTAAAATGATTGGGGAAGGGGGTTTTTTAGGTATCATCGCATACTCAATATTCATTTTTTATATTTTTAGGGTCATAAACTATCGCCCTGCCTTTGTAGAAACCAGTTTTCAGCAACAATTGTTGCAATATAAAAGATTTTTTATGCCATTTTTTCTTGGATGTATGCTGAGTTGGTCATACACATACCATATGCGGAAAAGGGAATTTTGGATTATGTTTAGCGTTCTTTTAATAATAAACTCGTTCTTGCGAAATCCAGGTAAAACAGATGGCGGTATAGTAAAAGAATGACGAAACCTGATCCGCACCCAATTATTATCAGGGGTTAATAATTCCAACAGCTTGAAAGAGAAGTCTTTCAGAATTGATTTAAATGAGAAAACTATATTAATTTTGTATTGTAATTTACTTTAATGAAAAAAATAGCTATCGCTGGCGCAGGTGGTCTTGCAAAGGAAGTGTATTTGATTCTTCAAGAAATTAATAAAGTGCAGCCCTGCTGGAACTTTATCGGGTTTTTTGATGATAAGGTAAAAGGTAAATTATATTTGAATTACGAAGTATTAGGAACCATTAAGGATCTAAATAATTATTCCGAAGACTTATATATTATTATTGCTGCAGGCAAATCCGATAACATACAACTTATTAAAAATCAATTATTTTCTGAAAATTTAAAGTTTCCTAATATCATCCATCCTGCCTCTGTAATCCATTATGAGTCACTAAAACTGGGAATGGGTAACATTTTCCAGATTCATAGTTTTCTTTCTGCCGACAATACGATAGGCAATTTCAACGTGTTTAATGCAAGTGTAAAAATTGGGCATGACACGGTTATCGGTAACTTTAATACGTTTGGTACCGGCGCACTTATTTCGGGCGGCGTGCAAATCGGAAACAATAACAACTTTGGTATCAATTCAGGTATTCTTCAATACAAAAAAGTAGGTAATAACAATACCATTTCTCCGTTATCAATGTTGTATAAGTCTGTAAAAGACAACGGACACTACCATGGTAACCCAGCGGTATCAACAGGTCTGTAATAACAAAAGGTTATAGATAATAAAAATAAATACTATGGATAAAAATGATTTCCTAAATGCTTTTGCAGAACAATTCGATGATACCGATCCCTCTAAAATTACATTGGCTACTTCGTTCAAAGGAATAGAAGAGTGGAGTTCTATGGTTGCATTAATGGTTATTGCCATGGTAGACGAAAACTATGGAAAGAAAATTAATGGTGCTGATTTGAAAAATTCGGAAACGGTAGAAGATTTATTTAATGTCATTCAGTCTAAGAACTGATAACTACAGCAATTCCATTAATAAAAATGAAAAATCCATTTGCGCTGGAAGGTAAAACAATAGTTGTTGCCGGAGCATCATCTGGAATAGGATTGAGTACCTGTCGGGCAATTGTGGAAGCAGGAGGAAAGGTTGTTGGACTGGCCAGACGCGAAGACAAGCTACGAGAGATGGCAGCCTCACTCGGCACGGAAAAAGCGAGTTGGATTAAAGTAGACCTTACGAAGGATGAAAATATTCAACAAGCGGTTGCCGACCTTCCAGAAATTGATGGTTACGTTCATGCAACAGGAATTGGATGGAATCAACCTATCAAATTCCTGAAAAGACAATCGTTGGAAGAGATAATGAACGTAAACTATTACTCTGCGGTATTAATGCTGTCGGAACTCGTTAAACGAAAAAAAATAAAAAGAAATCAATATTCTTCTGTTGTTTTAATTTCATCTATATCTAACCAGGTCGGAGCTAAATCTTTGCTTGGCTATTCATCCAGCAAAGGAGCACTGTCGGCAGCAGGAAGGGTGGCTGCGTCCGAATTGGCCAGTCAGAAAATAAAAGTGAATATATTGGAGCCAGCGATGGTGAAGACTGAGATTGCGGCTCAAGCGGAGGAGATTCATTCATCTGATGCGATAGAGAAGGATGCCTCTTCTTATCCCTTTGGTTATGGAACTCCAGAGGATGTAGCATTAACAACAGTTTTCTTGTTATCGGAGGCCTCCAGATGGATTACCGCGCAAACAATCACCTTAGATGGTGGTTGGCGTACTATCATTTAAGTAAAAAAAACAAATATGGCTTTCCTCTATCATAAAGCAGTATCAATTACGGGGATTAGTGCTTGTGTCCCTACTTTAAAGAAAGTAAATGCGGCAAATCCAAATTTTAGTTCTTTGGAATCCCAAACGTTTACCAAGAACGTTGGGGTAGAGGAATACAGAGTGGTAGCGAAAGATGTATGCACTTCCGATTTATGTGTAGCAGCCGCCGAAAAGTTAATCGCGGATATGGGAATAAACAAAGAGGAAATAGGTATTCTTGTGTTTGTGTCCCAAAGTCCCGACTATTATTTTTTACCTAACACGGCCTGTATACTGCAAGACAGATTACAATTAAGTCAGGAAACACTGGCATTTGATGTTCCGTTAGGTTGTAGTGGTTATGTGTATGGAATGAATATCATTTCCGCTTATTTGTCTTCCGGACAAATAAAAAAAGGATTGTTATTGGTGGGAGATACGGGTTCTAAAACAGTTCATCCAAAAGACAAAAGCGCAGCAATGTTATTTGGGGATGCAGGAGCAGCCACTATTCTTGAATATAATGAACACTCAAAAGGTATACACTTTCATATGGCAACCGATGGAAGTGGATATAAGGCCATCATTATACCGGATGGCGGTTTTAGAAAGCCATTTTCCGAAAGTTCTTTTATAGAATCTACCTCTGAAGAAGGGCTGATCCGAGCGCCCAAAAATCTCCATTTAGAAGGGCTTGATGTTTTTTCTTTTGGCATAACTGAAGCACCTAAAACAGTGAAAAAGTTATACGAAAAATTAGAAATAACCAATGATGATGTAGATATAGCTTTTTTTCATCAGGCGAACAAGATGATGAATGAAAAAATTAGAAAGAAGCTTGGACTCCCTGAAGAAAAAGTACCCTATTCACTTCAGAAATTTGGTAATACAAGCTCCGCCTCTATACCCATTACAATTGTAACAGAACGAAAAAGTCAAATTGCAAATGGCGTAAATAAAGCCATATTTTGCGGTTTTGGCGTGGGGCTTTCCTGGGGGACAGCCTATACTACGCTTGACCACGTTACCATTCCCGAACTAATTGAGTTGTAGCAGTGCCCAAAGCATATCTGTCACATATATCTTATTACCTGCCAGCGCAGCAGTTAACGAACGAAAACCTGAACCGAAGTTTTCCGGAATGGAGTGTGCATAAGATAATGGACAAAGTAGGTATTTCTGAACGACATATTGCTGCTGAAAACGAATTTGTATCAGACATGGCTGTGAAAGCGGCCGAAAAATTATTTGCGGAACACCAGATAGATAGAAATAAAATAGATTACCTCTTGCTTTGCACGCAAAGTCCGGACTACTTCTTACCTACTACAGCCTGCCTTGTTCATAACCGATTAAATCTGCCTTCCGCTGCGGGCGCTTTGGATTTCAACCAGGGGTGTTCAGGATTTGTGTATGGGTTGAGTCTCGCCAAAGGACTGATAGCGTCAGGAGAGTTTTGCAATGTATTATTAATAACCGCCGACACCTATAGTAAACTCCTGCACCCTTCGGATAAAAGTAACAGATCTATTTTTGGAGATGCCGCTGCCGCTACTTTGATAACCCAAGAACCTGCAGAAGGTGCGGCGGAAATCAAGAAGATTGTGTTGGGTACAGATGGGAAAGGAGCGTCTAATCTCATTCTAAAAAACGGCGCATTAAAGCATCCTAAAACCACTGATACAATATTGCATGAAGATGAAAATGGCAATGCTTTCAATGACAATTATTTGTTCATGAACGGCTCAGAGATTTTCAATTTTACATTAAGTGCAGTTCCTGCTTTAATAAAAGACGTACTATCCAAAAATGATTTGACGCAAGAATCGATAGACTTGTTCATTTTTCATCAGGCAAATAGATTTATGCTGGAATACCTGAGGAAGAAAATTAAAATATCACCCGAAAAATTTTATATCTGGATGGAAAGTTGTGGAAATACTGTATCCTCGACTATTCCGATTGCTCTTACGGAAGCGAAAAAGGGCAGTAGTGTAAAAAAGGGAGATAAGGTATTGCTTGCCGGTTTTGGGGTAGGCTACTCCTGGGGGTCTACTGTGATACAATTTTAATTCTGTAGCAGCCAAGAGGGCTGTAAATAAAAAACACTTTAAAGTAAAGATATGAATTCGAAAATCTGGCTTTCTTCTCCACATATGGGTGGCACTGAAAGAAAGTATGTTAATGAGGCTTTTGATACTAACTGGATAGCACCATTGGGACCAAATGTAAATGGATTGGAGGAAGATATAAGTCGTTTTTTGACAGGTAATCCGCAGAGTTATGTGGCGGCTTTAAGCGCTGGTACGGCTGCTTTGCACCTGGGATTGATTGTGCTGGGTGTGGAACCGGGTGATGAGGTCATTTGTCAGTCTATGACTTTTTCTGCCTCAGCTAATCCGATAGCATATGTGGGTGCGATACCAGTTTTTGTGGATAGTGAGCCGGACACCTGGAATCTTTCTCCTGCTTTCCTCGAAGAAGCCATTAAAGACAGAATAGCTAAGGGGAAAAAACCTAAAGCCATTATTCCGGTTCATTTGTACGGCATGCCTGCAAAGATGGATGAGATAATTGCCATTGCGGAGCAATACGAGATTCCCATATTAGAAGATGCAGCGGAAGCATTGGGCAGCCACATTAACGGCAAAATGTGTGGCACTTTTGGAGTTATTGCAGCTTTATCATTTAACGGCAATAAAATTATTACCACTTCAGGCGGCGGCGCTCTTGTATCAAAAGAAAGTAGCGTCGCTGAAAAAACCCGCTTCCTGTCAACACAGGCACGGGATGCAGCACCACACTATCAACATAGCCATATTGGCTATAATTACAGAATGAGTAATATATGTGCAGGAATTGGTCGTGGGCAAATGGAAGTATTGCCGGAGAGGATTCTTCAAAGGAGAAACAATCACGAATGGTATGAAAAAGCTTTTGCCGGGTTAGATGGAATACAATTCTTGAAAGAACCGGATGGATATTATTCCAACCGCTGGCTAACAACCATTCTTGTAAATCATCAATCTGTTGATAGAGAGAAAATACGATTGGCCTTAGAAGCAAAGAATATAGAGAGCAGACCCTTGTGGAAACCCATGCATAAGCAGCCCATATTTAGCGGTACTGCATTTTACGGAGATGGTACGGCTGAAAAGTTGTTTGAGAACGGACTATGTTTGCCTTCTGGCTCCAATCTTACAGAAGAAGATCGACTACGTGTTTCGGAGGAAGTGTTGCGGCTATTTTAGAAAACAGAGAGGTCTATAAATTAAAAAGTAAAAGCACTGTCAATCAGTGCTTTTACTTTTTAAAGATGTCTTTGATTTAGAATCAGAAGGGTAATGTCATTGGTATTTCAAAAACCTGGCCAGCCAAAGTTGTTGTAAGAATACCTTCATTATCACACGTGCCATCTCCAAAATCAAGGTCACCAACAATTTCACCAGCTTCTACATATAAAACACCAGCACTGATATTATCGCAATCAACAGCACGGATCAAAGGGGTTTTGATATGCCCTTTAGTAGGTAAGCCCATAGACACGCCATCTACCTCGCCGGTGATGGAAAACACATCGTCACCAAATACAATTGGTGTATTACCACCTTCAATCTGCGTATAGTATTGTTCACCTGTCAACTCAAATTTTGCTCCGCTTTCACTAGTGATGATACCTTCTATGATTTCTACTTTGAATTTATCTGCTGCTTCGGTGGTTATTTTATATGTTCCTTCTACCTTATATCCATTAACATAAAAATTGTTAAACACCGGCTCTATAACAGCACCAGGCTCATAAATCCATTGATTCAGCGTAAAACTAACAGAACCGTTGCCGGTATAACCTCTTAAAGTACAATCTTCTGTTCCAAAATCTACCAAAATATCCTTAGGATAACCGGTTAAACCTCCGGGATTAGCTGTAATATTTGCACAGCCAAATTTCCTGCCGGATACTTTCCCGTCAGAGGGAATACTGCCACTTAATATGGCGGTAAAAGCACCATTCAGAACAGCATATACGTTTACGGTTTCCCTTGCTACGGATAAAGATTGCTCATCCGGTTGATCATTTTTTTGCTCTACTTCTTTATTACAAGAAAAAATTAATGTAGAAAAAAGGAGCGTTCCCATTAAGTACAGTGAACGAAAGTTCTGCTTCATAGTTGTAGTTTATTAATATTCAAAGTTTTGCTAAACCTGTTATGTAGTGATTTCTAGGCGCAATGATATAGAGGATAAGACAGAATCTATCTAAGCAATAATCATGCCTTTGATTGTACGATTGGCGAGGCAAAACCAAAGATTACTGCTGGAAGGCGCAAATATATACTATTAACCTCGTAATGCCATCTGCTTTTTGGAAACCAGGATGGTTCAGACCTTCTCATTGAAACAATTAGGCTAACTTGCGCTTATGGAAAAACCCATAGTCCTTTATTGTTATGACGCTTATTGTGGATGGTGTTACGGGTTCAGTCCTGTGATGAAAAGACTTAGAGATGCATTTAATGACAAATGTGATTTTGAAGTATTATCAGGTGGTATGATGCTGCCGGAGAATCCCATTCCCGTGGCTGCGATTGCCACCCATGTACAGGAAGCTTATAAACGAGTGGAGGAATTGACTGGTGTGGCATTTGGTAAAGATTTTCTTTGGCATATTTTTAATCCTGATAAGAGTGATTGGTTTCTCAATTCCGAGAAATCGGCGATAGCACTTTGCATTTTTAAGGATTATTTCCCTGAAAAGACCTTGGATTTTGCTTCAGATTTACAATATGCGCTCAATTATGAAGGAAGAGACCTAAGCGACAAGGAAGCCTATCGACACTTACTGCATCAGTATAATATACCAGAGGAAGTTTTTTACACCAAACTTGCAAGCGAAGAATACAAAAATAAAGCGCATTACGAGTTTATGCTTTGTAAGCATCTGCAGGTAACTGGTTTCCCGGCAGTGTTTCTACAGGTTTCAGAGAGTAAAGTATATGCCTTAGCCAACGGTTATACCGATTATGACACAGTTGCCACAAGACTACAAAACGTATTGGAGGAGATAGGTTGATTTGCAGGTCTTTGTGACCCCATGAAATAGTTTGGATTGTCTTACTTCTGTAGGTAACTCAGCCGTCTTTAATTTGGGTACTGCGCCAGCCGGATGGTAACACTGTTATCTTTGTAGTCTTCGTTTACATGACTACGGGAGGAGTTTCTACAGTTTTTAGCAGAGGTAAACCAAGAGCCACCTCTTCTCACTCTTCCCACCCCGTCTTTAGGCCCTTCGGGACTATATTTAATATTCTCTTCGTAATAAAACCTGCCATATTTATCCTGGCACCATTCCCACATATTACCGGTCATATCATACAATCCCAGTTGGTTAGGGGCCTTTTCGCCTACAACATGTGGTCGTCTTTCACTATTGCCGGCATGCCATGCTACTACCTCTATATTGTCGCTGCCGCTGAAGATATAGGACTTATTGCCTCCTCCGCCCTTAGCGGCAAACTCCCATTCAGCTTCAGTGGGTAATGTATAATGTTTACCAGACATCAGGTTTAGCCGGCGGATAAATTCCTGAGCATCCTTCCAGCTAACATTGTCAATGGGGCACTCTGTACACGCCTTATAATCACTGTTGTTAAATCCCATAATCACTTCCCATTGCCTTTGAGTAACAGGATATTTACTCATTGCAAAACCATTTATTACCACTTCGCGGGCAGGCTTTTCATCCAGTTCGCCCATATTGTCGCCCATGATAAAGGTTCCACCAGTAACCCAAACCATATTCATCTGGATACTGTCCAAAAAGCCCTTAGACACAACAGAAGTAATGACGGTGTCATTTTTCCCTTTTTTTGACTTCTTAAACTGTGCAGAAGCGGGATACGAAGCAATGCCCAAAGAAAGTACCAGTAAAAACCTGATCATAACATGCCGATTAAATGCTGTCAAAGATAAAAAATACAATGTTAATGGGCGTTTAATCTCGGTATTCCCGGCCGGTGAGGTGTAGAAATAATCCCTCAAGTCCTTGCTGGTTATACTGTTGCAACAGAATTTTTATTGTGTCGGTTGCAATTATTTGACCTTGATCAATCAACGCAGCCTTATTGCACAATTCCTCTGCCTCTTTCAGGTGATGAGAGGTATACAATAGTGTGGTTCCTTTTTCATTCAGTGCTTTCAGGTAGTCGATAATGGCATGGCGGGTTTGCACATCCACTCCCACCGTTGGTTCATCCAGAAAAAGCAGTTTTGGCTCATGTATAACTGCAATGGCCAGGTTGAGCCGACGTTTCATTCCTCCGGAAAATTTATTCACCGGTTTGTTGCGGACATTCTGTAGTACAAGAGTAGTCAGCAGTTCATCAATCCGTTGCTCAATTCGTTTTTTTTCCAATCCCGACCAGGCACCAAAAAACTCCATATTTTCTACAGGACTTAGCTCCTCGTAAAAGGAAAAGTCTTGCGGTACAAAGCCAAATAGTTTTCTGATTTCTTTACTATGCTCGTTGATTTCCAATCCGAACATTTGCAGGGAACCTTGCTTGTAGTTCAATAACCCCGTCATCAGGTTCATAAGGGTGGTCTTGCCGGCACCATTGGGACCAAATATTCCAAATCGATCACCTGCTTCCACCTGCAGATTGACACCGCTAACGGAAGGGTTGATATTACCTTTATAGGTAAAACTTATATTTTGTATATCAATTGGTAGCATCATCTACATCCTCTTTACTACTTCTTTTAATTTTTTAAATGCCGTTTTTTCGATGTCAGCAATAGCAATCAACATATCTCCCATGTCATTATAATCTGATTGAGCCTGCAGTCGCCCTTTGTAAATGCCGGAAGCTTGTATGGCTGCATCCCGCCATCGGTCACCGGCAATCGTAAATTCGCCGGATATATCCATCAATTCGTCAATAGGATGATAGCTGTATGCCTGCTGCAGGAAAGCGCCATAAATAAAGCGAAACCCACCACCACCAGTGCCAATTTCTTCCTGCATGCGTACCAACTGGGCCAGGTAGCTTCTTGATTTTTCCAATCCCAGTCTGTCCCGCCATTTTTTTATTTTTGCCCCGGTATAACTGATCCCGCTAACACCCGCAATGCTTCCTGGAATATGCAACATATCCCGGATATTTTTTTTGATACCTCTCGTAATAGCCGCTTTCACCTGCTCGTTCGTTACTGTTCTTTCTTCTGCAGGGTAGTATAGTTGTCCCCTGGGAGCCAGGGGCCCTTTGGCAAACCTTACGCGCTCAAGTTCATAGGCACTTATGGTGACCAGTTCTTCCATGATAGGATCACTAATGGTATAACGATCGCCTTCTTTACCAGTGACAATAAGGTTATGGGCATTAAAATGAAATCGATACTCCTTTGGAAAATAGGGCAGGTAATATACTCCTACCTGGCATGCTGCCGGATGGCCGCTCCCCAATCGTTCATCAAGTGCAAGGGCGGCTTTTTCTTTGGAGGAAAACTTCTTTCGAACCACAGGGATGCCGAGCGACTGGCAGGTACGTTTGAAAATCATACCTGGCATGGTGCGGAAAGAAATCGCTGGTCCGCCATTTACTTTCATCAAAGGGATGTAAATAAAAAACAAACCAGAACCCATGCCGAATGCCAATGGCTCTGTAATTTGATTTACGCCATAGTGTTTTAGAAGGTTCGTCGTTACGCCATTTTCACAATGGGCTGCCTGATGATGTTTAAAATCAATTTCCATACATCTGAGTTAAAACATTCCTGCTACTTTTTTTCGAGAAAGGTCTGTCGCAGGTTTTTGAGTTCATCTACCGTTATTTCAAAAATGGTAGCATACCGTTGTAGTTTTTTTTTCGATAGTTTTTCAAATACCGAAGGTTTGAGATGCCATTTTACCTGCCACCGCCAAAAGCCGGTATAACCGGCAAGTAAGGGCACATCCATTATCTTTAATTCCATGAAATACAAGATAGGGCTGGCGTCTCCAGCCATTACCTTGTTGCGGGCTTCAGTCACTTTTTTTTCAATATCTCCCCAGGCTACATCCAGTGCTTTTAATTTTACATCCCACCCCAAACTTTTGCAGCTAACATAATTTCCGTCGTTATCGATAGCATATGAAATTTCGCTGCTAATCGAACCTTTATCCTGGGGGATGTCTTCTTTTTTCATGCAGATAAATTATATGGTACAGTTAGTTTATCAACATACGGTCAGAAGGCTATACATATAGGAGAAACGTGAACTTTCCGGTACCAGTAAGAAAATTTTGTCACCCATGGCCAGTTTTCCGCTATGAAAAAGTTCGTCTACCATAAAATACACAGAAGCTGCTCCTACATTTCCAACTGTGCTTAAGTTTACAAACCATTTATCGTAGGGTATTTCCAGACCTACTTCCTTCAGCCCTTCGCTCAACTTTGATCTAAAGAAGTTGCTGGACATATGCGGCAGAAAGTAACTAATATCTTCGCTTTTTAAACCTCTTCTTTCGAATATTTCTCCTAATTTAACTCCTCCAAGTTTAATGATATTTTCACTCAGTAATTTCACATCCTGCTTAATGCTGAAAATAGACTTTTCCCCCAGCTCTTCCGGCTTATAGTCGAGATATCCCCTTAGCACACCGTCTATTTTTTCGGCACCCATATACATGCAGGGTTCCATGTATTGGGCATGAGAAAGTCCTTCAATCCATTCGATCCTAAGGCTTAGACCTGATTCGTTTTTTTTATTACTCAATAGAAATGCAGCAGAACCATCTGATAACATCCATCTCAAAAACTCCTTTTCGAAGCCTATATAGGGGTTTTCTTCCAGTGCGGCCAGTTTATGAGCCTCCTCTTCAAATTTGTCTGCCTTTAATGAAGGAGAAATGCATTCGGATGCTGAAGCAACTGCCTGGGTACTATCACCGGTTTTAACAGCCATATAGGCGTATTTTAGTGCATGCATGCCGGCACAGCACACTCCCGATGGGGATACTACTTCTATTGATTGTGTTTCCGGAAGGTGACCGTGTACCATCACCCCATGCGACGGCATTAACTGGTCGGGCGACGAAGTACTACAAGATATGAGGTCTATAGATTGCAAATCTTCTGGGCTTGAAAAGAGTGCCCGAATAGAGTTTGCCGCAATTTCTGCATTGGTATGCGTAATTTCTCCTCCTTTTTTTAAGGCATAATAACGATTGACTATGCCATTATTCCTGAGCACTATTCTTTTGCTTTTGGAGGGCTGATTGTTTATGTATCCCAGGTATTCCTCCATTTCTTCATTTGGCACCGGGCTATTGGGAAAGTAATGAGCGGTTTTTGTTATATAAACTTCGTTCAACGACATTCGTTTTATATTCTTTAGGATTTATGTTTATAAAAGTCAATATTATTACAAATCAGGCTAAATCGACTCCTTGGTAGTATTCTTTTTGTTTTTTTATCCTCCTTCCTAAGAATGGCCTGAAGAAAATGGCGTCAATAGTCAGGATGATGGGGGCCGCCACGAAAAGTGCAATCAAAATATAGTACTTGAAAGCCTTAAGCCAGGGGCCCTTGTTTTGTTTTTTATTGATAATACCAGACCATATTTTGAAAATCCTGCCTGCTTTCCGCTCAATAAACATCAGGTAATATTTTACATCTACTGCTTTTTGATCCGCCAATTTTGCCTGTAGCGAACTTAACTCATTTTTCACCAGATGTTCTTTTACGATTTCTCCAAAGTGCGCGGATTCATTAATATCTGCGTCTGATACGCCCGGTTTGGGAAAAACTCCCCATTTTTTATCTTTTTTGCCCTTTAACATCCAATGAAGAATAGTTATCAAGCTGGTATAGTTGTCGTGTCGATCAACCAATGCCACATTGCCTACCAGCTTTGCCTGAGCGTCTTTCAGTCTTATTTTTATCTTTTCCTGGGCATTAATCCACATGTTTCTGCACCCACTGATAGTTACAACCGGGGTATTGGCAGCAATAGCCTTAAAGGCGGGATGCTTCAACAGCGAATTAACCGGGATACTGGGTGACAAAAACCAGGGCTGATAACCAATGATGATCAGGTCGTATGTAGCTTCTTTGAATTCCGGTTTTTTCAGTTCTGTCGGTATCCCATCCACACTATGTGGCATCACTTCAAAAAAGGTTTTAGTCGTCCACGGGAACGGGTAGGGGGCAGCAGGCGCAATACGAACTTTTTCAAGGATAAATTCCGGTGTTTCAAAGGCGGATGTAAAATGATCAATGATCTCTTCCATCTGCCCCGTTTGACTAAAAAAAACAGCTAAAACTTTTTGTTGCATTTTATGGCTGAAAGTCTGAAGGTTTTAAGAATTTGGAAGTTTTGCTATATTCAATCAATACCTTTTGTACAGTACTATCCAGTGATTTGAAATGATCACGCAAGTACTGGCTGTCGGCTTCTATTTCTTTATTATATCCTAAAAATGAAGGCGCCTTTTCCTGGGTCATAAAACGCAGCATTTTGAATTCGGCATTATCCGGGCTGCTACTGATAGCACCCTCTAATTTTTCCCTGCCCGCCTTAAAGTCTTTCAGTTTATTAACCGGATTTTTTAGAAGCCCGGCTTTTTTCATCATCAATGCACCGATATAGGCTGTAGCAGAAGTGGAGTTGTCGGAACTCAGTTTGTCTATCTCACCGTTGATTGCCATCAGGTCCGTAGAAGCGAGTGCCTGGTAAAAAGAGTTTTTATCGCCAGGCTGCCCAAAAACGATGTTGGAATTACAAAAAACTCCAAATACAAACAAAACGAACTGAGACTTCCAAAAATAGTTACGCATAAGAGCGGCAAATATACCGAGAATAACATAGAACCAGAATATTGAATAATATGTTAAAGACGAACTAAATTCATTCCTATTGTTTTTGACTTATTAACTAGATGGGGAACTTATTATCTTTGTTTAAGGATATTTATTTATCTGAATCAATTAAAATAATAACCGATGAAAAAGTTATTCATTAGCCTGTCTTTTTTAGCAATTTCATGCATGGTTACGGCTCAGAGCGACTACGACAAAGCCCTTGGTATTCGTTTGACACCTGCTTCTTACTACGATTTTCTTGCGCTTTCTTACAAAGATTTTATAAGCGATGCAGGTGCATTGGAGTTTAGCGCTGGTGCAGGCGTTAGTCCGTTTTTTGTAGATGGGCATATAAGGAGACCGTTTACACTGTCAATTTCCGGAGCGTATCAACATCATTTTAGCATTCCGGTAAATGGTTTGCAGTGGTTTGTAGGTGGTGGACTCACTGCTTACAATGCTATTCATGGCGTTTCTAAGGCCAGAGGTTTTGGTTTTGGGTTCTTCCCAACAGGAGGCATTGACTGGAAAATACCGAATGTAGCTTTAAATTTAACGGCAGATTACCGACCTACTATTTTTATTACAAGACCTGATATCGGAAATTCATTTGAGGCAGCCCAATTTGGTTTAGCCATTCGATATGTAATAGGTGGAAAATAATAGCATAAGCACACCGTAATATCAGGTGACACAAAGGGATCAATTCCTGTAAACACTATATTTGCGGCGTATTTAATATGCCGCAAGTATAATGGAAGAACAGGATATCTTCGATCAGTTACAGGTTTGTGTCATCATTCCAACATATAATAATGCTGCTACACTTAGAAAAGTGGTAGACGATGTAAAACAATATACATCCAACATTATTGTAGTAAATGATGGGGCAACGGATGAAACCAACGATATATTGAATGCTACGGAAGGAATTGTACTTGTATCATACGCCCCCAACCGGGGAAAAGGCTGGGCACTCCGTACCGGTTTTAAAAAGGCGGTTTCACTCGGCTACCGCTACGCGATTACTATTGATTCCGACGGCCAACATTTTGCAAAGGACTTGCCTGTATTTCTGCAAAAAATACAGGAAGTTCCCGATGCCGTTATTATAGGCTCCCGCAACATGAGTCAGGAGGGCGTACCGGCAAAAAGCAGTTTTGGCAACAGGTTTTCCAGCTTTTGGTTTAGAATGGAAACCGGTATAAAGATGCCGGATACACAATCTGGCTATAGGTTATACCCGGTAAAGAAATTGGACAGAGTTCGTTTTTTTTCCAGAAAATTTGAGTTTGAAATAGAAGTTTTGGTTCGGGCGGCATGGAAAGGAATACCCGTGGTGAATGTGCCTGTGTCGGTATATTATGCGCCTGCGGGGGAGCGGGTGTCTCATTTTCGCCCGTTTAAAGATTTTTTCAGAATCAGCGTACTCAATACCATTCTTGTATTGGTAGCCCTTTTATACATATATCCACGTAACTTTCTCAGAACAATTTTTAAAAAAGAGAAACGAAACCGCTTTTTTCAGCAGCATATATTAAGTGCACATGAATCCAATCATACAAAGGTTTTCTCCGTGGCTTTGGGGGTGTTTATGGGCATTGTTCCCATCTGGGGATTTCAGTTGGTAACGGCTATATTTCTATCTGTATTACTGAAGCTCAATAAGGCACTTGTTATTATTGCGGCCAATATCAGTATACCGCCTATGATCCCGCTTATTATTTATTTGAGTTATAAATTGGGCGGGGTGTGGATGACTGAAAGCCGGGATGATCTTTTTTTTACGAAAGAATTGAGCCTGGATACAGTGAAAGAAAACCTAGCCCAATATATTTATGGAAGTCTAACACTGGCCGTGATTGCCGCTGTTTTTTTTGGGTTGCTAACCTGGTTGTTGTTGGCGATATTTCGCAAAAAACAAATCAATAGCTGAACAGGATGGAAGAATTTTTTGTAGGGATATATAATTTTTTCAGAAAACGTCGGGGACTATTGTATAGTCTCTTTTTTACTTTACTCGTTGGTGCCGGCTATTTTGCATGGCAACTTCGTTTAGAAGAAGATATCGCCGACATACTACCTAAGGATAGAAGGATAGAAAAGCTCAACGAAGTATTTGCGCAATCCAAATTCATGGATAAACTGGTGGTGATGGTTTCCATGAAGGACAGCAGTGTTATGCCGGATAGCCTCACCGCTTATGCAGATGATTTTACGGCAGCCATTGAAACCAGTCTCTCGTCATATATTTCGGCTGTAGATTACCGTGTTGATGATGATTTGACACTGTCGATGTTCGAAACCGTGCAAAATCATTTGCCTGTTTATTTGTCAGATGAGGATTACATTGTTATCGACAGCCTTATAACACCGGGTGTTGTGCAGCAAACCCTCGCCTCTAATTTAGAGACGCTTACCTCTCCGGCGGGTTTTGCTTTGAAGAACATCATCGCAAAGGATCCCGTGGGCATTTCTTTTTTAGCATTGAAGAAACTGCAGCAATTACAGTACGACGAAAACTTTGAGTTGTATGAAAATGCGGTGGTGACTAAGGACCATAAGACCTTATTGTTTTTTGTAACACCAGCATATCCGCCTAACGATACGAAGCATAACCAGGTTTTTCTTACGGGATTGGACAGCCTCATTCAAACATTTCAAGAATCGTTTCCGACAATTGAAACGGCTTATTTTGGTGCTACCGCCGTATCGGCCGGCAACGCTGTGCAAATGGGAAAAGATACAGGGGTAACACAAATTATTACGGTAGTTTTTATAGTGCTGTTTATTGGTTTGTATTTCAGAAGGGTGGCAGCTCCTTTATTAGTAATGATACCGGTAGTATTTGGTGCATTGTTTTCGCTTGCCTGTTTGTATTTTATAAAAGGAAGCATTTCTATTATTGCGATAGGCACAGGCTCCATTATATTAGGCATTGCCGTAAATTATTCGCTTCATGTACTGAATCATTATCGCCATGTCAACAACATGGGCGAGGTGATCAGAGACCTGGCATTTCCACTTACCGTTGGTGGTATTACCACTATCGGTGGTTTTTTCTGCCTCAACTTTGCTGCCTCAGAAATGCTGCGGGATCTGGGCTCATTTGCCGGTTTTAGTTTGATAGGAGCAGCCTTGAGTTCGCTTATTTTTTTACCGCACTTTATATCTTCTTTCAAAAAGAATAAACCGGCAATTGCTTCTGGCACCTTCATAGACAAGATTGCGTCTTTCCGGCCGGAATATAACAAGTACATTGTATTAGTGATTGTTGCGCTGACAATTTTGTTTGGTTTTGCTGCACAAAAAGTAGGTTTCGAATCGGATATGAACAATATGAGTTTTATGTCTGAAAAGCTAAAAACAGCGGAAAGCCGGCTGAATAAAATAAATGAAGCGGCATTACAATCGGTGTATGTGGTAGCAGAGGGTAGGAATATGGAAGAAGCTTTGGTACGTAATGAGGAACTGGAAAAAGAAATCCATACACTTTCAGACAACGGTGTGGTTAGCAAGTATGCAGGCGTATCTACATTGTTGATTTCTGAAACGCGTCAACGGGATAGGATTGATAGGTGGAATGCCTACTGGACGGCTGACAGAAAAAATAATTTATTGAACGTGCTGCAGCGGGAGGGGAGAGGGCTGGGGTATAGTGGTAGTGCTTTTAATGCTTTTGACGTTTTGCTGAATACAGATTATACAGTTGTAGATACAGCCACTATGCGCCATCTTCGTGCTGGTTTGCTGGGAGATTATGTAAATGAAACAACAACAGGTGTGTCTGTGGTTACATTACTCAAAGTACCGTTTAAAAATAACAGTGAAGTATACACCAGGTTTGAAAATGAACCCGGCATCACTGTTTTGGACCGTCAGTACTTAACCCGCCGGTTGGTAGAACTAATCAATATAGACTTTTCGAAAATTGCACTGATTACCTCACTGTTTGTATTTGCCGTTTTATTGATTACATACGGCCGCATAGAATTGGCTCTGGTAGCGTTCCTGCCGATGTTTATCAGTTGGGTGTGGATACTGGGTATTATGGGACTTGTTGGCATTGAATTTAATATCATCAATATCATTGTTTCCACCCTTATATTCGGTTTGGGAGATGATTATAGCATATTCATCATGGACGGAATATTGCAGGAATACAAAACCGGAAAAAAGAACCTGTCGTCTTTTAAATCATCCATTATACTATCTGCTGTTACTACACTGGCAGGTTTGGGAGTGTTGATCTTTGCAAAACATCCGGCTTTACGATCAATAGCCGTTATTTCGGTAATAGGTATTTTATGTGTGGTGGTTATTTCACAAATTTGTATTCCTTTTTTGTTCCGTTTGATTATAAAAAACAGAACAGATAAAAAGCTTTTTCCATGGACAGCGATGGGATGGTTGCGATCGTTGTTTGCGAATGGTTGGTTTATTTTCGGTAGTATTTTACTGGTACTCATTGGCATTTTTCTTATAAAACTGGCACCTTTTGGCAAACGCAGGGGAAAGGAATGGTTTCATATAGTGATAGCTGCTTTTTCGAAGTCGCTTATCTACATTATGTTCAATGTAAAAAAGGAGATTATCAATCCGTTGAAAGAAGACTTTTCGAAGCCGGCAGTTATCATCTGCAATCACCAGTCCGGATTGGATAATTTTCTTATGATGATGTTGCATCCTAAAATGATTCTTTTCACAAACGACCGGGTACGGAATGCACCGATATCTGGGTGGGTAGTGCAAATGGCAGATTATTTCTCCGCCTCCGGCATTGAGGACAACATGGATGCGTTGCAGGAGAAGATCAGACAGGGGTATTCTATTGTCATCTTTCCGGAAGGCACCCGTTCTCCGGATGGAAACATGAAACGGTTTCATAAGGGGGCTTTTTATGTAGCAGAAAAATTACAACTGGATATTCTGCCAATCATAATTCATGGTAGCGGTCATGTGATGTCTAAGAGGGATATGTTGGTAAAGAATGGTAAGATGACATTGGAGTTCCTGCCACGGATACCGATAGATGATGAACGTTTTGGTAAAGGATATGCAGAAAGAGCTAAACTAGTGGGGAAATATTTCCGAACAGCTTACGATGAGGTAAGAAAAAGAGTAGAACAGCCGGCTTGGTATCGTGAGCAATTGTTTTATAACTATATTTACAAGGGACCGGTGCTGGAGTGGTATATGCGGGTAAAAGTGAGATTGGAGAAAAACTATCAACCCATACACGGCTTGCTGCCCGAAAAAGGCCGGATATTGGATATTGGCTGCGGATATGGCTTTATGAGTCATATGTTGCATTTTGTATCTCCGGAGAGAGAAGTTACCGGGATAGATTATGACCAGGAAAAAACAACTGTGGCGAATCATTGTTTTAGTAAAAGTGAAAGCATCCGATTTGAGCATGCAGATGCGACCATATATCCCTTGGAAACTTATGATGGAATAGTAATAGCCGATATGCTGCACTATGTACAGCAGCCGCAGCAGGAAATAATTCTGAAGCGAACGATGCAGGCGTTACGTCCGGGGGGAGTATTGGTAATAAGAGAAGGAAATAGCGATTTACAAGAAAGGCATAAGGGGACCAGGCTAACAGAGTTCTTTTCAACAAAGTTTTTTAGGTTTAATAAAGTGTCAGCGGAAGGGTTGTCTTTTTTGTCAGGAAAAATGATTCATGAGATGGCAGCAAACAACAATATGAGTTGTACCGAATTGGATGAGACGAAGTTTACGTCCAATATTATCTATATCATCAAAAACAATGCACCAACCCATGAAGCAATATGATGTAGTAGTGATCGGTAGTGGCATTGGGGGATTGGTGTGCGGTAATATCCTGGCAAAGGAAGGTTTTTCTGTTTGTGTATTGGAGAAAAACAAACAGGTGGGCGGAAGCCTGCAGACTTTCTCGAGGGATAAGGTTGTTTTTGATTCTGGTGTCCATTATGTTGGAGGGCTGGACGAGGGGCAAAACCTGAATAGAATATTCAAATATCTCGGTATATTAGACAAGCTGAAGCTGCAACGGATGGATATGAATGGGTTTGATCACATTTTGATTGGCAACGACCCTAAAGTGTATAAGCAGGCGCAGGGATATGAAAACTTCATTCAACAATTACTCAAAGACTTTCCGGAAGAAGAAACTGCTATTCGTAGCTACTGTGACAAAATGCAGGAAGTGTGCCGAAAATTTCCCTTGTATAATTTGAGAACAAAGGGCTTGTATGAAGAGAAAGTTGAAGTGTTGGGTATCAATATCAAATCTTTCATAGAATCACTGACGGCTAATGAAAAGCTTCGGGCCGTTTTATTGGGCAATAACGCACTGTATGTGGGCGTGCCCGATGAAACGCCGTTTTATGTACATGCGCTGGTGATCAATAGTTATATCGAAAGTGCCTGGAAATGTATTGATGGTGGTTCGCAGATAGCTAAATGGCTGGTAAGAAACCTGAGGGGTATGGGTGGCGAAGTGATTAAGCACAGCGACGTTAGAAAATTATACGTAGAGAATGGTGAGATCTCTTACGCCGAAACCAAAGATGGACAGCAGTATAAAGGAAAGATGTATGTATCTAATGTGCATCCTGCCAAGACCATTGAGATGTTACAGGTAGATATTATCCGGAAAGCTTATAGAAAGCGACTGACAAGTTTAACTAATACAGCATCTTCCTTTTTGTTGCACCTGGTTTTTAAGAAAAATAGCTTTCCTTATGTAAAAAACAATTATTACTATCATAAGGAAGGTGAGATTTGGAATATGTCTGATTATACCGAAGAGAATTGGCCGTTAGGTTATGCCATCTTTATTCCGCCCTCTTCCCGGTCGCCTGAATATGCAGAAGCGATGACCATTTTTGCCTACATGCGTTATGCTGATGTAGAACCATGGCATCACACTTTCAATACCGTTTCCGAGGAAGAAGATCGAGGAGAAAGTTATGCAGCTTTTAAAAAATATAAAGCTGAAATATTACTGGATGAAGTAGCGAAACGTTTTCCGGGCATCAGGGAATGTATCCATTCTTATACAGCCTCCACTCCTTTAACCTATCGAGATTATATTGGTAACTACGACGGCTCACTATATGGAATAGCAAAGGATAGTAAAGATCCGTTGAAAACATTTATTTCGCCTAAAACGAAAGTGCCCAACTTGTACCTTACCGGTCAAAATATTAACCTGCATGGAGTGCTGGGCTGTACCATCAGTGCGTTGCTTACCAGCATCACTATATTGGGTAACGAAGACGTGATAGAAAAAATAAAAAATGCGTAAACTGCGATTTATCGGTAAATGGCTGTTGTATATACTGGCAGGATTGCTGGTATTATTGTTGGTTGGTTTCGGTTACCTGGTATACGTTAGTAAGATAGATAACCCAAAAGTTGCCGATTTTTCTGCGGCTGGTACTAACAGAGTAGCACATGCGGATGGCTTATACACCATGGGCAACAACTGGTTTAGAAAAAGTGATACAGGGTTATATGAAATGTATGTGGAAGGGAACGCTTTTGAACGAGGGGTAGCGCATGGAAAGTTGGCGAAGGAATTAGTGGTAGATCAGGAAGACTATTTTTATGAGCAGATATACAAAATGGTCCCTTCCAAAAACTACCTTCATTTTTTGAAATATGTTATCGGGTGGTTCAATCGTAATCTCAACGATAATGTAATAGAGGAGTACCGGGAAGAAATATATGGCGTGTCTCAATCGGCTTCGGATGCTTTTGATTTCGTGGGTTCCAAATACCAGCGTATTCTTAACTATCATGCAGCACACGATATCGGGCATGCACTGCAGAATATGGCATTGGTAGGTTGTACATCCTTCGGCACCTGGGATGGTGCATCGGAAGATAGCAGTTTTATTATCGGAAGAAATTTCGATTTTTATGTAGGAGACAACTTTGCCAAAAACAAGATTGTATTGTTTGAGAAGCCGGATAGCGGATATAAATTTATGAGTGTTACCTGGGGTGGTTTTGTAGGAGTAGTGTCCGGTATGAATGAAAAAGGATTGACGGTAACCATCAACGCTGCCAAAACAGGTTTGCCTTCGGGGTCTGCAACACCTGTATCGCTGGTAGCCCGTGAGATATTGCAGTATGCAGGCAATATTGAGGAGGCGGTGGAAATAGCTAAAAGAAGAACCATGTTTGTGGCTGAGTCCTTCCTGGTGGGGTCTGCTGCGGATAATAAGGCGGTGATTATTGAAAAAACACCTGATACGCTGGATGTGTACGACCCTAAATCGGACCACATCGTTTGTGCCAATCATTTTCAAAGTCCGGGTCTGGCAGGTTCCGAACTGAACCAGGAACAGATGGCACAAAGTGCCTCACCTTATCGCTATCAACGTTTGCAGGAGCTGATGAAACGGAATGGAAAAAACTCTGTGCTTAAAACGGCGCAGGTATTACGGGATAGAAAGGGATTGGAAGATGCGGATATTGGCATGGGTAACGAAAAAGCGATGAACCAGTTGATTGCGCATCACGCTGTTATTTTTGAACCTAGGAAAAAAATAGTATGGGTGTCTACCGCTCCCTGGCAACTTGGTGCGTTTGAAGCATACGATTTGAACAAGATTTTTAATATGGAAATGACAGAGAACAGGGTGGTAGCCGATACTCTGCAAAGGATAGCCGCAGACAATTTTTTACTAACACCGGAGTTCGATAAGTTTGAGAGGTTTCGTATTTTTAAACATCGCCTGTCAAATGGTGAAAAAATTGAGACCGATAGCCTGGTGGCCTCCAACCCATCTTTTTATCATAGTTATGTATTAGCCGGCAACTATTCTTTTAAGCAAAATCAGTTTGATAAGGCGCTGAATTACTATCAACAGGCATTGACAAAGGAAATAGCCACCATTCCGGAAAAAGAGTATATTCTGCAACAAATAGAAATCATTAAATCCAAACTACAATGATCATCGGGTTAGGAACAGACATTGTGGAAGTAAGCAGAATAGAGAAAGCCATAGAAAAAGAACGGGGTTTCAGGGAACTGGTATTTGCTGCTGACGAAATAGCTTACTGCGAAGCGCAAACGAATAAATACCAACATTATGCCGCCCGTTTTGCAGCCAAAGAGGCTTTTTTTAAAGCGTTGGGAACCGGTTGGAAAAACGGTACCGCGTTTAACGAAGTGATAGTTACGCGGGACGCACAAGGAAAGCCTGGTATACGATTGGTAAAAGATACTGCTGCTGAACTCCATTACCTGCAACAGGAATTAATTCAGGTTTCTCTTTCTCATGTTTTTTCGGTAGCAACGGCTACTGTAGTAATAGAAAACTAACCTGGAAATACCTGTAGGGTTTTTGAAAAGCGTGGTATATATTTAGTAGTGCCATCCCTGAGATTTGGTGGGAATGATAAGAATAACGCTATACCTGGCAAGCGCTGAAACAAAAACAAATAAAATTATTTTATGCAGCGGGTGTTTAGTTTTATTATTGCTTTGTTGGCCTGGTTCGCTGTTATTGCCCAGTTTGTTCTGCTATTGCAAAATACCACAGTGGGGGTGGCGGAAACGATTGTTCGTTTTTTTTCTTACTTTACTATTCTTACCAATACACTGGTAGCCGTATTTTTTACTGGTCAGATTTTCAATAAGCCGGTTGCAAGCCGGTCGGCTTCGTTAACTGCCATTACCAGCTATATTCTTATTGTAGGATTGGTTTACCAATTTTTGTTGCGCCATCTGTGGTCGCCAACCGGACTACAATTATTAGTGGACGAGTTGTTGCATTCTGCTGTACCGTTGTTGGTATTGGTATACTGGTTTTTGTACGGCCGACATGCAATATTGCAGTTTTCTTCGATTGTACGGTGGCTTTACTATCCGTTGATCTATTTTTTATTCATATTGGCAAGAGGTGCAATGTCGGCGTACTATCCTTATCCTTTTATTAATGTGGAGATGTTGGGGTATGGTCAGGCGTTGGTGAATGCGGTACTGATACTGGCTTTTTTTGTGATACTACAGGTTGTATTAATCGCATTGGCGAGAAGTAGCAGATCATAAGAGCTGTTTGCTTTAGACATCAATTGTCGGAAATAATCTGGAGAACCGATATTTACAACCCTCCAAGGTTTTCGAAAACTTGGAGGGTTAAAAAATTTCTACTTCTCCTTAAAGTAAGGAAGGTACTCTGAATCGATCTGAAAATTAGTCAGCCCTGTATTTTTAAGTTCCAGGATTTGTTTTTTTACTTTGTCGGGTGGGATATTGTTTCTTAGGAAAACCCATTTATTTACTACGCCCACTGCCAGGATACCATGTTGTTTCGCCCACTTCACATCTGCAGCAGATAAGTCGCTACCAAATAGATAGTAGTGTGTTGGTGCGTAATCGGATCTTTGCATATTTTCTTCCAATTGCCTGCGGGTACAGCTGAGCTTGATTTTCCCTCTGAAGAAGTCAGTGGATTCATCGGTACCTATGGTAAGCGCGTTTTCGAGTAAGTCATACTGTTTTAATAAGTCCAACAGCTTCTTCCATACCAGGGTGTCATTGCCAGGCACTTTGTTGTCAATCATCACCTGCATTTTTCCTGAACAGAACTGCAGTGCTTCTTCCAGTTTCAATACCCGGTGAGTAGCTGTTTTGAGCATCGATATTTCCTGCCAGGTCATGTCAGACACTTTACGGGAATCCCCAAAATAACGCTGAAAATTATTGTCGTGGTGGATAATCAGCTCCTTGTCTTTGGTAAGTCGCAGATCAATTTCCACCATTTTGAATCCCTGTTGCCAGGCTGCTTCCAACGAAGCCAAACTATTCTCCGTTTTCAGACTGTCTACCACCCCACCTCTGTGCGCAATCAGGTAATAGGGGAGTTGCTGTGCTACAGTAGCCTGGAAACAACCCAGTAATAGGAGACCATAGAATATTTTGGATAGCCTTCTCAAATCCGTTTTTTATTTAAACCCGCAGGAATATCTTTTGTTTATACATAAAGTATAGGAACAACCATTTTGTGAATACAAAAGTAATAGCCATTAATACCGCACCATAAGGCTCGCCAGCCAATTCTCCGAGCCATCCAAAAAAGGCATTATTGGTGTATTTCCAATTGATAAATCTACCACTCATATATATGAGAATAGAATTCATCCCGATGACTTTAAAGAAGAAAGCCCATTTTTGATAACCTTTTACATCGATTATGTAGTAGAATATGCCTAGTAACATCAGGCTGTATCCTCCAACATTCAATGTGAAAGAGCTGGACCAGAGGTTTTTGTTAATGGGGAAATCAAATGCCCAGATATGTGCCAATATCCATAACACCAACCCGCCGACAAAAAGATACAGTGCCTTTTTATCAGGACTAAAAGGATGTTTTTTAAGAAAGGTACCAGCCAGTATTCCCAGCAAACCGGTTCCGATGGCTGGAATCGTACTCATTATTGCTTCCGGATCATGAATGCCTGGATATAATAGCCTTCCTGGAGTTATGTATGTGTCGATATAGGAAGCAAAATTTCCTTCCATGGTCAGGTCGCCTATGGGATGGCCGGGTGCAGAAGTGAACTTCAATAATAACCAATAACCTATCAATAATGCCCAGAACCAAATGATCTGACCTTTTTCTTTAGTGTATATGTAGATGATGTTGGCAAACATATAAGCCAAACCAATACGCCCTAAAACACTCGCAATCCGAAGTTCAGATAGGGGTTTTAAAACCAGTCCATTGTTGTAGATCACACCCAGCAACACCAATATCAACCCTCTTTTTACTACCCGTCGCAGCATTTGAGACTGGGTTTTTCCTTTTTCCAATTCACGGCCTACCGAGTATGGGGTGGTGACACCGGAGATGAAAAGGAATAACGGAAAAATGAGATCGTAGAAATGAAACCCATGCCATTCAGGATGGTCAAGTTCTACAGAAATTGCATTCCAGAATGGGGAATTAGTGGCTTTGGAAAGTGCGTGGAAGATTCCTTCGGCACCAATGATCCAAAACATATCAAAACCACGTAATGCATCAAGGGAATAGAGACGGCCGGTTTTGGCGGGGATGGTTGATTGCATGTCTAAATTTTCAGAAAGTAAATATTTAGTTTGGTATTATGGAGACATCCCATACAGTTATATACTATGTTTTTGATTTTTACGGCATACAATAGTAAGGGAGACAGGCAGTTTTATTATTGGCGAATATAATTTTTAAAAAGATTCTTTTCATATTCCTGCAAAAATATTTATTGATTAGTAACGGCTATGACGATTCAGGCTCATATATGTGTCGTCCTTTTATTCTATTTTCGGTTGAAAATCATTGGTCTGATTATTTATCCTTTTAAGAAAGCAGATGCCTGCTGGTGACTGTTACACCGTCTAATTGTAAATACGTTTGATAAACGATTGTTCGCAGGTGACTAGAACTAGGCTATCAATATAAGGATGATTTGTATCGCTATCTTAATAACGATGTTCCTTACGAGCGAGATGGCACCGGGCTTTCCGAAACTCAGCGAAACCGGCTTGATGTATGTCATAGCCAGGTGTTGTCGGCACATTCAATAGCCATGGTGAAAGTGCTAGTCCGCTGGAAAGAAAGGTTCAAAACCGCTGTGGCCGCAATCGAAAGACTATTGGGCAGGTGAATAGTTAAGGACAACCGTGTATGGTGCGTATCTCGGGTAATGGACTCTGTTAGAATATGTCTATATTTGATCGTATAACATTATATCGGGTATGGTTAAAATCGCGATGGTTCAGATGACAGTAGAAGGTAGTGCTATAGATGAGAATCTAAAAAATGCAGAATTGTGTATTCAGGCAGCCGCTGAGAGTGGTGCGGACATTGCGGTATTGCCGGAATGTATGGATATTGGATGGACACACCCGGCCAGTTTACAATCCGCTACGACTATTCCAGGCGGATCGGTGTTCCAGGCTTTGGTACGATTAGCTAAACAGTATGGCATCTTTATTTGTTCCGGGATAACTGAAAGAGAGGGTGATTGGGTGTATAATGCCGCCGTATTGTTGGATAATAAAGGAAACCTGTTATTGAAACACCGCAAGATTAATGAACTGGATATAGGCAAGCCATACTATGCTACCGGTGATCGACTGAATGTTGTTAACACGCAATTTGGTAAAATAGGGATCATGATTTGTGCGGATGCGCTACCTGAGGATAGATCCATTACCACAGCGCTGGCGCGTATGGAACCCAAACTGATTTTGTCACCCTGCGCCTGGGCCGTGCCGCCAGGTTTCGACAACCGTGTTACTCCCTATGGCGATCTTTGGCGGAATGCTTACATGCCGGTGGCTAAAGAATTTCAAACAAATATAGTAGCGGTCAGCAATGTGGGACCAGTGTCCGACGGACCCTGGAAGGGGTGGGATTGCATTGGTGCATCACTTGCTATTGATAAAAATGGGAATGAGATTACGCAACTACCCTTTGGTGTGACCGCACAACATATTGCATATGTGGAAGTAGACTCATAACTACTGCCACTTATTTAGTTCTTCTTCAGTGAAAGGCAGCTCGCGGTTTTTCAATTTATCCCGCATGCCTTTTATTTGTTCTGCTTTCACTTCCAATGCGTTATTGTTCCAGCTTTTTCTGATAAAACTTAGCAATTCTGCCAATCCTTCGTCAGTAATGTCGGCATTGCCACCTACTCCCGGCATATCACCTGATATTTCCGGCGCCTTGTACAATTTGTTGTTAACGTGCACAGGTCCTGTCAAGCCTTTTAAAACAATAGCGGTCAGTTTATCAATATTACCGGTTACCCAGTTAGAGTTATTGAGTGGTGGGGCCAACTGGGCTATTCCTTCACCATTGTTTCCGTGGCAGTTTTGACACACAGTAGAATAGATAACACTGCCAGTCGGGAATTTTTGTTTTAGCAGGTTCTCATTTTTGCTCGCTTCGTCTTTTTGTATATTGGTGATAACACTGGTGAAACGTTTATGGAGTACTGATGCGGTATCGTTTGCCTGCTCCAGGATACGGGTATAAATCCGTCTGTCCGTTTCCGAAAAATTGCTGAGAATGGCTCCCTGTATTATGAGGTTGTTAGGATTTTGTATGGCCGTTTTCGTTAAGATATCATTCACCACTATGGGACTGTGTTCTTTGAAATGTCTTAGTTGAAACAACGCCGTTGGTCTCGTTAATGTATCACCCGATTGAATAACCGCGATTACTTTGTCCAGCCATGTTGAAATATTAGTGTTGTTTAGGACAGAGGACAGACCCGCCAGGGCATGCGTTTGTAGTTTCCAGCTTTTACTTGCCAGGAGAGACTCGATATCGGAAGACTGAAGTAAATCAAGTCCTTCCAACACCCAAAACGCATGGGTGGCTGCAATTTCGTCTTTTGCTCTTAATAGCGCTCTCAAACTGTCTTCCGTTTGCGTGTACTGATTGTCCACCAGTTTTTGATGTGCCATTTCTCTCAGCCAACTGTTACCAGATTTGAGTAAGCTGACAAGTGCATGGGGATCCTGCGGTAAATGCTGCCGATTGTATTTTTTTCCTGTTGGCGCCACTCTGTAAATTCGCCCGGCATTTAACGGCATAGTTAGTTCCCGCTTTTTAATCTCTCCTTTCAGGTATTCGGTTAGGTAAAATCGATGTTGTATAATACCCCGGTACATATCTGCAATGTACATACTACCATCGGGGGCGGTGTACAGGTTTACAGGTCTGAAACGTTCGTCGATGCTGGTGAGAAACTCTTCATTTTTGTATGCTTGTCTTCCGACTATACTGTATCCTTCCTCATGAAGAATGTTTCGTTTGACAAGGTTGGCAGAAGGTTCTGCAACAAACACGTTATTGTAATAAGGGTTGCTGAATAAATTACTTCGATATAATAAGGGACCGCAGGCCGCTGTAAACTGTATCAATCTGCCGGTAGTATCCAATATGTCATCCTTGTAGCCCCTGTTTACGCCGGTGGTAGGGCGGCTTGGATAAACCTTATTATCTTCTACTATGCGTACATTAAATCCCGGAACCGGTTTGAGGAAACGGTTACCGGCACCTAAGCCCGGAAGAAAATAGTCACCCAATAAATTTTGAGAGTTGTTGTTGTAGTACAACCTGCCGTAATTGTCCTGTGTAATTCCCCATTGGCCTCTTCCGTGCGTGTTTTCGGTGAGCCACTGATCTCCTTTCTTACGATATCGTTTAGATGAATTGGCACTATAGATCCAGTTGTCTATGCCCCTTAGTAAGCCGTTAGCTTCGTGCTCTACATTACCTCCTTTATTATAGGCTTCATCCACCACTGTAATTTTGCCAGGTTTGTCATTTACAATTTCAACAAATAGCAATTGCGGCGGTACGGCAACTAATATTCCGTTTTCAATAAGACTTATGGCTCTTGGAAGCACCAGGGAATCCATGAAAATTTTTCGGTTATCCATTTTGCCATCCCCATCCAGGTCTTCCAATATTACTATTTTTCCATTTGGTATATCCTCCCCTTTGCCCAGTGTATCCGGCATATATCCGATCATTTCTACCACCCACAATCTTTCTTTATCATCAAAATTCAAAGCTACAGGCACTGTCACTAAGGGTTCTTCGGCTACCAATGCAATAGAAAAGCCTTCCTCAACTTTCATTGTTTTCATCGATTCCCGGGCCGTGAGAAAAGGTGCTTTTTCAATGATTTCCTGAGCGCGGGTAGCATCCAGCTTAAGGGACCCTGCGTCTGAAGAGGTGTCACAACTAACGAGAAATACTGAAACATATATCACTACAGCAACAAATCTGTATACCATTCCTGAAAATCCTTTTTAGATAATTGAATTCAAAGATTTAAAAACATGAAATTATGGTAAAAAAAAGTAGTCACAAATCGCGTACTCAATTTTATCCTGTTTTATAAACGTAAACAGCTTGTTTTACATATAGTACAGGACAGCAGAGAATTAAATTTAGCTATCTTTAAACGGTAAAAAAATAAATGTGATCAGACGCTTGCTGTTTCAAAAAAGAGAGATATATAAAAGATTGATTGTAAATGTAGCTGTGTTTCTGCTATGCAGTTTTAGTACGAAAGCGCAGGATTTATTCCGAGTTTCAGGTAAAATCATAGAGTCGGATGCGCAAACATCGCTGGGATATGCCAGCGTACAGTTGTTGAAAGCGGGAGACAGTACTGTGTTGTCTACTGTTAACTCGGCAGAAAATGGTTCTTTTGTATTGAATGCACCTGGTGTGGGCCGATATTATATTCAGGTTGATTTTATAGGTTACGATAGTTATACTTCTTCTGTTATTCAGTTAACCGACGGACATCGTTCGCATCTACTGGGTACAATAGCGCTGAGTGTATCCGGCAAAACGCTGGACGAAATAATGGTGCAGGCAGAAAAGAGCACCATGCAACTGGCGCTGGATAAGCGGATTTTTAATGTAGGGCAGGATTTAGCCAATGCAGGTGGAACTGGCATAGATATATTAAGCAATATTCCATCTGTGGCTGTAGACGTAGAAGGAAATGTAAGTTTAAGAGGAAGTAGCAGTGTGCGGATATTAATCGATGGGAAGCCATCCGGTTTGGTGAGTATCAAAGGTGGGGCAGGTTTACATCAGTTGCAGGCCAACATGATTGAAAGGGTGGAAATTATTACGAATCCCTCTGCACGTTACGAAGCGGAGGGGATGGGGGGCATTATTAATATTGTACTGAAGAAAGAGAGGAAGGAAGGCTTTAATGGATCCTTTGATGTGATCACAGGATATCCCGAAAATTTTGGATTGGCAGCCAACGTCAACTATCGGAGAAAGAATATTAATTTTTTTGTTAATTACACCGCTTCTTACCGGAATGCACCAGGCAGAAACAAATTGTACCAGGAAACTTACCGAAACGATAGTACATTTATTTTTACGAAAGAGATGGACGCGTGGTTGAGAGGTATGTATAACACAGCCAGGGCAGGGTTGGATTATTTTATCAATGACCAAAACATCCTTACTGCTGCCTATACCTACCGCATCAGTAAGGGAAAACGTTATTCTGATATCTGGTTTCACGATTATGAGTCCACCGTCAAAAACATGACTTCATTTTCAAAGCGTACCCAGGATGAAACAGAGACAGAGCCCAACTCTGAATATGCGCTTACTTACAAACGTACCTTTAAGCGTCCCGGAAGGGAGCTTGTGGCCGACGTTCGACACCTGAATAACTGGGAGAACTCAGATCAATATTTTAATGAGGATGTTTTCAATCCGGACGGAAGCCCTTCCGGTATCCCTCACTTGTTACAACGCTCAGTAAACTTTGAAACAGAAAAACAATATTTGTTTCAATTGGACTATGTACATCCTTTTGGAGAAAAAGGGAAGTTTGAATCCGGCATTCGTACCAGTTTCAGAAATATGACAAATGATTATAGTGTGACGGAGAGAGCGCAGGATGGCAGTTGGTTTGAACTACCCGGATTGACCAATGATTTTGTATACAAAGAAAACATACATGCATTGTATGGCATCTATGCAAACCAGTTCAGAAAACTTACTTACCAGGTAGGAGTAAGGGGAGAGTTGACGGATGTAACTACCACTTTAAAGCAAACCAACGAGGTGAATCCGAGAGATTACATTAATCTTTTTCCCAGTGCACATATAACTTATGATCTTCCGGATGACCATGCGTTGCAAGTAAGTTATTCCAGAAGGGTACGTCGCCCGCAATACAACGATCTTAGTCCGTTTATGACATTTAGCGATAACCGGAATTACTGGAGCGGCAATCCTGACTTAAATCCTGAATTTACCGACTCATACGAGTTGGGGCATATAAAATATATGCACAATGCCTCTATTACTTCGTCTGTGTATTACAGGTATACTACCGGAAAAATATTATCGGTACGAGAAGTGTTTGAAGATGGAACATCTTTTACACGCCCGGAGAACATGGCAACAGAAAATTCGTTTGGTGCAGAGGTAACGGGTTCCTGGACGGTTACACCGAAATGGAAGATGGATGGAAGCGTGAATTTTTTCAGGGCAATTACAGATGGCCGCAATGTAAATGAGACTTTTGAAAGTGATACCTACAGCTGGATTGCCCGTTTACTAAGTCGTATCACTGTACTCAAAAAAACAGATATTCAGTTTCGCGGGAATTATGAAGCGCCGCAAATTTTGCCACAGGGCAGGAGAAAATCGTTGGCAACATTAGATATATCAGCAACCAGGGATATTTTGAAAGATAAAGCAACTTTGACGCTCAATATCATTGATGTATTTAATTCCCGAAAATTCCGTCATATTACGGAGGGCGCAAATTTTTATACTTCGGGCATTTCGCAGGGAAGGCTGAGGCAGATAAATCTCACTTTCAACTATCGCTTGCGGCAGGCTAAAAAGAAAGCGAAGGAAGGGCTGGATGCCGAAATGTAGTTTTGTGAAACCGAAGATCTATTCGCAATTTCGTTAGAGTTATCTGATTTTAGTTGGGTATATTACTATTATGACATGCGTGGTCACCTTTCTATGTTTGATGACGATTATACAAACATGCAACCAATCCAATGCTGCAAAGTATCAGGTATGGAATACAAAAGAAGTACCCAAATCATAGAGGAGATGGAAGACTTGATATTCATAAAAGTTGCCGATTGGTTTTAGATTGTTCTAACCATCTGTAGAATAGGTGAGCTGGTTTCCTTAAAAAAGCAATTGACTACCCGGCTTGTCTGGCACTTTTAGCTTTAACTTAAAAACGCTGTTGATTTCAGCAATGAAATATGCTGCCAACAGCGGAGATTCTTTTTCTATATTCTGGTGTACAAAAAAATACAGTTTTTGTAATCCGGCTTTCCGCCATTTCTTAATTCGGGTTATCCACTCGTCTAATCTTGGGATATCGCTTTCATGATTGGCTCCCACATACCGGATAAAAGCCTCCGGTCCCGTTAACCGCATATGCAACATGTCTCTTCTGCCGGCCGTATCTACAATAATATTAGCCATACCCAACCCTGTCAAGAGATTTGCATATTCCTCACTCACAGCGGCATTACTGAACCATTTTTCATTTCTTACCTCTACTCCCAGGGGGATTCCCTTAGGAAACTTTTTCAGCACATCCTTCAAGCGGTCAAAATCTTTCGGAGAAAAATTATCGTGTAGTTGCAGGAATGCCATACCCAGTTTTTCTTCGAAACCGCTGATGGCATTGCAAAAGTTCTCAATGGGCTCCTGTACGTTTATCAAGCGCCGGTAATGGGTAATCAGGTCGTTTACTTTTGGAAAAAACTTAAAACCTTCGGGTGTTTTGTTTTTCCAGGTTTCTACCTGTTTAAAATCCGGCATTCTATAAAAAGTGGCATTGAGCTCGATGCTATTGAACTGTGTGGCGTAATAACTCAGTTCATCTTTAGTGCCTCGGGGATAAAAACCTTTCAGGTCGTTTCGGTTCCACTTAGCGCAACCAACATATACTTCGAAAGGGGTATCATCCTTTAAAGATGTCAACAACACTGTTGTTTCCGGGGCATCTTTGGGCAATGTAAAATCTACAAGCCCGGGTTCTGTCACTTTCCCAAATTGCATTTGATTCTTTATCCAAAATTACGCTATCATTTGTCAGCGTTTTGTAGAATATTGAAGCATCTATACACTAAAGTCAACCATGATTTTGGTGATATTGCCCCGATCCTTAGCCCAGGATTCCAGTGCTTCCCCAGCATCGTGCAATGACACTGTTTTTGATATTACGGCATCTACAGGAAACTTCCCAGATTCTATATACTCTATTACTTCCGGAAAATCTCCCAGGCAGTTGCGAGACCCCAGTATTTCAATTTCCTTACGCACAAAAAAACCGGTATTGTAATCCACTGGTTTTTTTCCATATCCTACATATACTACACGCCCTGTATAGGCCACAAGATCTACCGCCTGTTTATATGTTTCATAACTGCCTACGGCTTCTATTATTACATCCGGACCATCACCGCCGGTTAATGCATGAATCGCGGCTGGTACATCTTCTTTCGCGCCGTTAATGGTAGCGGCAACACCCACCTTTTTGGCTATATCCATTTTGTATTCGCTGATATCCAGGGCATATACTTCCGCTCCTCGTTTTAAAGCACCAGCGATGGCACCTAACCCAACGATACCACAGCCTATTACCAGCACCTTGTCTTTTTCGGTTATGCGGCCGCGGTCAGCAGCATGAAAGCCAACAGTCAATGGTTCCACCAACGCCAGTTCCCGCAGCGATAGTTTGTCTGATCCATGCAACTTGCTCCAGTGTATGGTGATATATTCTGTCATAGCACCCGGACGGCGCACTCCCATAGTTTTATTGTCTATGCAGGCGTTAGGGCGTCCCTTACGGCAAGCGATACAGGTGCCGCAATTCAGGTACGGATTTATGGTCACCTTCATGCCTATATTAAAACTGTCGGGTACAAGACTGCCTTTTTCCTCGATAACAGCCCCAACCTCGTGACCCAGTACGTTGGGGTATTCCTGCAGTTCGAACAATCCAAGGAAACCATTGAGGTCGCCACCGCAAAATCCAACGGCACCTATGTGCAGTAATACCTCTTCAGGACCAGGTGTTGGTTTCACTATTTCACGTAACGCTACTTTTTCAATTCCTTCCAGTACCAATGCTTTCATATTCGTCTATTGTTGTTTTGGTATATTGTTTGCAGGATTGCCTTCAAACCACATCAGGTTTTTTACAGGTGCCGCCAGCACTTCTATATCTTTCAGTAATGCGTCGGGTATTACCAGGTCAACCGCGCGGATGTTTTTTTCTACCGTATTTACCTCGCACATGCCGGCAATGGTAGTGGCTATTTGGGGATGTGATATGGCATAGGAGAGTGCAACATCACTGAGGCTGAGTCCATATTTTTGGCAGGCAGCCAGCAGCACCGGTTGAATATCTTTCAAAGCCTTCGGAGAGCGATGCCATGCGGGTAGGCTGGCGTCAGTAAGAATACGCTGCATAAAAGGAGCCGCATTCATTAAGCCAAAGCCTTTTTCCAGGGATAGTGGCACCAGTTCGTCATTAATTTCATCTTCCACCAGATTAAAGTGCGCCCAGGAAAGAACCGTGTCAATTTCCACCTGGCGGGCAATATATGCCAGGTATCGTACCGGTAGTCCGGTAATTCCTATAAACCGGGCTTTACCGCTTTCCTTCACTTTTTGCAGAGCCGGTAAAGCTTCATTCAGCACCTGTTCGGTTGTGCCAAATTCTATATCGTGCAGTTGAAACACGTCTACATAATCCGTTTGTAATCTTTTTAAAGATTCATCAATGCCTTTTATTACCCGGTCATACGAGAAGTCAAAATGGTCGATATAACGGCAGCACTTTGTGGCCAGGATGATATCCTGTCGTTTACCCGCTAAAGCCTTTCCGAGGCGGGTTTCTGCCAAGGTATCGCCGTAAAAAGGTGCTACATCAAAATAGTTGATTCCATGGTCTATTCCATAATGTAAGGCATTAATGGCATCCGCTTCGTCTACTGCCTCAAATACGTTTCCAACAGGGGAAACACCGAATCCTAACACAGATATATTTAACCCGGTTTTCCCGAGAATGCGATAATTCATGCTTCATATTTTAAAGAGACACAAGTTGGTGTAGTTGAAAAAGGCACAATATTAGATATTTTATTCTGCTTTTGCTTCTTTGGTGATACACCAAAAATTATAGTATATTAACATTGCTGAAATCTTATAACATCATAGCTTCCCGTTGGGTGGCCAGCATTTTCTTTTTGTAGTGAAGCGGATTTAGCCCCGTTACTTTTCGAAACTGCCGAATGAAATGGGCCATATTATTATAGCCGCAGTTGTTGCTGATATCCTGGATGGTGAGATTGTCATCTGCAAGTAAACGGCAGGCTTGCCCTATTCGCACTTCCATTAGAAACTGAAAATAGGTTTTGCGATTGGTGTTCTTAAAAAATCTGCAGAAAGACTGACGGGTGAGGTGCGTAATAGCCGCTAAATCCTCCAGGTATACAGGACGATGGAAGTTTTCGAATGTGTATTGGTAGACAGCTTTCAATCGGTTGTTATCATAATCGCTTGCGCTATTGGTGTAACCCTTACCGGCCAGGATATCGTATTCTTCTGAATCTGCAACTTCTTCCAGCATAGCTAAAAGGCAAAGCATTTTCTTCGCAGGAGGCATATTTACAATAGACAACATGGCTTCTATTACAAATTTTTTTGCTTTTCCTCTAAGCAGAATACCCCGGGGAAGAACATTTATCAGGAGGTTGTTTACACGAGACATTTCAGGAGTATTCAATAAATCGATACCAATTTTTTCCAGTTGAAAATGTACCGTAATGGCCTCTCCTTTGTTTTTAGAGGAGTGTATATATTTGGGTTCGTGTACGGTAGTATGTGGAAGGTGGGCCCCAAAGATCAAAACATCGCCGGGCTGGAAATTGCCTATATAATCTCCTGCAGCGAAGGTTCCCATGCTGTTTTTGAGATAGACAATTTCTATTTCGGGGTGGTAATGCCATGGATTTACCATCTCTTTACCCGTTACCGATTGCACAAAAAAAGATTGGTTTTGTGCAGGACTGAATTTGCGTAATATAGGTTTCATATAGAAAAAGCGAATGTGAATATAATACAAAGAAAGCTAGCAAAAAAATGAAATAAATCCACGGTGGGACCAATAATGGTTTCTACGTGTCAGGAACAATTTAGAATGCTATTTCTCGAACCAAACAAACTGATTATTCCTGGAAACAGCCTTGTTTTGACCGCTAAAATTGTGAAAACAGTTTGTACAATGTAACGCTTGCCGTTTCTTTTTCCTTTTTTTACAACAGACTGGTTATCGCAAATCGGACACTTTTTTGCTCATTTTTAGGCAAAAAAATAGGTATTCATTGAAAACGTTTTCAATGAATACCTAGCAAACCTTTGACCAACAAGGACATCCTCGGTTTTAAGCGTCTTTTTTGCCCACATTGCCCTTTTTGCTAACTTGTCATTCTTGTTTGTTGCAACAATGATAAGTTAGTAGTATAAGGAACTACGTTCGAGTGGTACCTACATTTTAAACCTTGTAATGACTCGATTAATACTATGGGAATGGAAAAGCATTTGTGTGCATAATTAATATCTATTGAGTTTCCTTCAGGAACTCTATAGATACTAATATGCACATCTGTAGAAATACCTTCCAAGGGTTTCGATCTTGGAGGGTAAAAAATAATTAATTCACAGAAACCGTAGTATTTATTATGTCAACCCATGGCCCAGATTGTACGGAACAAGTATTTTTGGTTTCTACTTCATAAACTCCTTGGCTTAACCCGGTAATAAGTATATCATTAAAAAACAATGGATAATTTACTGTTTTATAATTCCAAGTAGTTTCGTTTATCTTTTTGTATCTGATACCCAATGTCGCAGGAAAGCCACTACTACATTCGCCACAAAGCAAAACGGGATAAATAATCTTAATCGTCCCAGAATTGATACCTATTCCGCTACAAGTGGTACTAAAAGAACATCCATTAAGTGAGACAAAATCTAAAATCTGATATGGGGGAGTGACTATCCCGCAAGAAGCATACCTCACAAGCACAGAAGCATTTCTAGAACAATAATTGTTAATTCCTATAGTCGACAAAGGCACATTTAGCAACTTATATCTGTGCATTCCGGTACTTGCACTGGAAGACACAAAAGTCGCAAGAAAGTTAATGCCGTTTATCTGAACTGTTAGCGATGGGGGAGGAATGTTACCTCCAAAATAGATAATTTCATTCAACGAAAATGTGGCATTGGCTGAATTACAACCGATAATATTTAATTGATAGCTGGTTGCATATGCATCACCACTCATACACGGGTCGTTGAGATCCCCCATCATTAATCTTTTACTCAAATTTGAAGAATCCAAGACTCTGTTAACAGGCGGTGAAAAAATGTAGGAAATAGTGCTATCTTGCAAGTAACCCGTTCCACTAACGTTTTCATCTTTCTGAGTACAACCGAACATTATTAATCCAACAAATACAATAAAGGATAGGTAATTTTTCATATAATTAAGTTTCACTGAAATTATGATAGATCTTTCAAACAAAAAAGCGATTGTCCTATTTTGAATATATTATTCTTTGAGGCTGCAACGCCTATCTTATGCATTTATAATCCCATAATTTGCAGTAGACTTACCCTGTAAGACCTATTGGCAGTTTTGTATTATGAATATAAGCTATTACACCATTTCCTTCGTTTAAGAGGGACAGCCATTTTCAGGTACCTTATACTATCTCTTTGTTTTATCCAGGATCTTACTGCAAAGTAGTTGAATCTTAAAGTAGAAAGGTTAGGACTGTGGCGGTTTTGATAGGTTAATAGCCTGATTAAACTCATCAGATTATAAGCCATCACTACAAATCGCATAGCTGTTTCTGTGGCGCTAAAGTCATCCATACCAAAGCCACTTCCACTCCAAAGTCTTCTTTGAGTTCTTTGATGCGGTTTTCAGAATCGCCGCTTCCCTTATACTGTTCCCAAATTTGAATGGCTGGGTTTGGTTTGTAACAAAGGCATAGTAACGGGTTTTGTACACCTTACCAAAATCTTCCTCAAAGTAGAAGTAATAATAACATATTATCAATAGATATAATAGAGGATTTTTAGGTAAGTGTATGGATTGGGTGTTTTCGTTTCAGCGACACTGCTGTTGTCAGGATGGATGAGGTCTTACGTCAGATTTTTGGATGGAAACGTGTGCCGTCAGGGACAACATATGGTCGCTTTTTCAAGAAGTTTAGCCCTTCATTAAATCATTCTACTTTCATTGATTTGTATAGTTGGTTTTTTCAACAATTACAATTTGATAATTATACCCTTGATGTGGATAGCGGTGTAATCACACGTTATGATATGCAGCAGGGCAGCCTTCGAGGTTACAACCGAAAGAAGCCGGGTCGAAACAGTCATCATCTATGCTTTTGTCAATGATATAAGGATGGTAGCTAACTAGCTGGAATAGAAGTGGCAATACAGGAAGGAATAGCAACGCAATTAACTTTCTGGAAGAAACCTTTTCTATATTAGGCTACAAGACGGTAGGATTATTTAGAGCCGATAGTGGCTTTTGTACCAGCAGTATTTTAGACTATATAGAAGAACGTAATATAGCCTAGGTAATGAGTTGTAAGCTGTATGCCAATTTACAACAGCAGATATACAACTTGCAAAGGTGGAATGCCCTAGGAGAAGGGATATGGATAAGTGAAATGCAGTCCAAACAAGCAGGCTGGAAAAAGCCTAGAAGAATAATCGTTATCAAACAGGAAGAAGAAGTTCGTAGCAAAGCCACTGGCAAGAAACTTAAGACCTTATTCGATCAGGCAGGCATAGACCTAAACTCTTCAACTTATCTCTAATACCAGACTTATCTGATATCGCATTCATCTCTGACATACCTCCCCATGGTGCAACCTGAGTATCTGAATATCCCATATCCCAAAAATTCGACTTTTTGTCCGATTTTATTCAACTGCAAAATTATGGGTTAAACCGATCTCTATAACACTTCACACATCTATGCAGATGTCTTTTTGCGTAAGTCCGATTTTTCCGCTCATTCAATTAAACACAGATCATTATCGTCTTTTGTCGCTTACAATAATATTGTAGCGCATGTATACCTGGAAAGCCTGATTGCGGGCCTGGATAGCGGGTAAATTATTGACAGCCTTTTCATCAATATAGTTGTTTAATGCCTGGCTATAACGAACCCCGAATGCAAAGCGATTGATATTGTAATTGGCATCCAACAGGTAGCGCCATTCTGAACCACGAAACCTTGTAGACAAGGCATCATCCTTCAGTGTAATGGTTTCCGAATTCATTTGAGTATTGTTGGGTGCATTTTGTTCTACCGTAGCCAATCCGCTGCTAAGGGAGGAAAACTGCAAACCACTGCCGAAATAAAAGTTTTTAACGGGACTGTAGTAAAAGCTTACCGGCATATGGAAATAGTACAATTTTCTCAGGAAAGTATTCTGTTGTAATGCAGCAATTGCCGGTGTTACCAGCGTGCGCTGGTCCAGTAGCAAGGCAGGGGTTGACTGTGGCGCATTGAACTGAAATTCACTTTGCACGTATACCCGGTTTGTCAGGTGCAGTTGCAGGTAGGGAGAGGGAATATAGTCTGTAACCATATTACGGGTGGCGCCTGCTCCATAATTATAGGTCTTTTGATTGCCTAATGCCACACTTTGAAAAGGAGCAATGCCCGCTGCGAACCAACGGTCTGGCTGTTCACCCCAAAAGGAACGGCTGGTTCTGTAAGATTTGGCCATATCCCTTTCGTCTTTTCGTTGTTGGCGTTTCATTTGCTTCAGCGCCGCTTTTTGGGAAGACTCGTTTGGGGGGAGAGTGTAGGTTGCTTTTCCTGGTTTGCCAAAATTGTGAATGGGTTTTGTATCGGTGTATAGGAGGTTTTCAACGGGTACGGATGCCGGCGTGTTTAAAAAAACAGTAGCCGACGTACTGTATTTGAAAGATGTTTTATCTTCTGGTATAGCTTTCCCTTTTGATGCAGGGATGTGTAGGCTGCTAACGGCTGCGTTTGGTCCAAGCACTTTTGATTTATTCTTTTCAAAAACCTGTTCAGTTTTCGATTGTGCCTGTACAATAGGTAAGCCCGAAGACTGTAAAGTTACATCTTTTCTTTTATTACCTTCAAAACCGGATATCTTGTTTTTGTGTACAATTGTTTCGTTATCGGCTATTTTTTCAGATGATGCTGGATTTGTTGTCACCAAAACCTGTTCTTCCCGAGCGCCAGGCATGGTCATGTTGGCTGTTTTTCGGGTTTCAGTATTTGTATTTCCCTCAATATTTGCAATATTTTTGTCAGTCTTTACGCTTTCTGGAAATGTAGTGGAAGATTCAACCATTTCAACAGACGGCTTATCATTCCTCATGTTTACGGAATGGTTGTAAAATACTACCGTTCCGATAAGTAGTAAAACAGCAATACCGCTGATCCACCATTTACCAATTGCCGGCTTTTTTTTATCTGCCAGCGGCATTTCAGCATCCAGAATGGAATGCATTTTTTGCCAGGAAGCCTCCATGTCCGGCACGGGCAAATGCTCCATTTTTTCAGCTAATGTTTTGTCGTATGGTATCTTTCTATTCATTTTTATGCCACATGTAAGGTTTTAAGAGATTTTTGTAACAACCTCCGGGCTTCGCTCAAATGCCATTTGCTGGTTCCTTCGCTTATGCCCATCTTTATTCCTATTTCTTTATGTGTATAACCATCTATCACGTACAGATTAAAAACAGTTTGTGTTGCTGCCGGTAGATTTTTTATGTGATGCAATAGTTCATTCGCATTCAATCTGTGTAGGGCATCGCTCTCCACATAAGGTTCTGCCACCTGCTCTATATCTACTTTTTGTTTGTGTTTCTGGTTCTGTCGTACAAAATCTATCGAAGTATTGACCATTATCGTCCTGATCCAGGTATATAAGCTGGCTTTTTGTGCGTCAAAAGACTGTATATTCTTGAATACTTTCAAAAAGCCATTGTGCAATACTTCTACAGTATCATTTTCATTTTGTGTATAGCGGGTGCAAACAGATGCCATGGCCACATAATACTTTTTATATAAAAGTTCCTGTGCCCGGCGGTCGTTATTAATACAACCGTTTATTAAGTTTATATCAACGGGTTCTTTGCTCAAATTGCCACTCTTGATTGATAATCCCTTTCTAATTATAGGTTCAATTATATCCCGTTTGTCGTTTTGTAATGGTTATGCTCAGGGGATAATATTTACTTAAACATTATTAAGGTACGTTTTATTATACGAAAAGAATTGTGGAGAGGTTGGGTGGCAATGATTTACCATTTAATTATATCTTTTGACCAGCGTATATCTTTTACAGTCTTTTATATATTATTTTCTACTGTTGTATGTGGTTGTTTTTTTTGACCGGAAAACAGGCAAGGCAGTGCCAACAGAGCTTAAAACTTAAATAGGGAATATGCCAGAAACATATTCCCTATTCATTTATCATTTAGTTACTTATTACACTTGATCTGGCACCACGTACGGGGGGCGATAGGCACGGGTTAATAATGCATCTGCTTCGGGGTCGTTTACGAATTTTTCAAAATCTCTGTCACCACCCATAAACTTCAACTCTCTGCCGAGGCGATAGGAGATATTGGCGAGGAAAGGAAGAGAGGAAGAATAATGTCCTTCGTTGATATCACAATTCAAAGCTTCTACTTTCCCGGAACGGATAGCATCTATAAAATTGGCATAATGCTCTGTACCGCCGGGTGGAGTCCTTGGGTCTGCAGGGGCTTTTGAAGCCGATTTGGAACCGGCGAAAGCTGTAGTTTCTCTTTTTCTGAAAGCACTCCAGCTACTACCATTAATTTCCAGATAACCTTCAGAACCGTAGAAAATGTTTCCAATACGTATATCAAGTCCAGACTCAGCGTTGGAATAGCCACCGCGGGTTTCAAACTCCAAGACAGTACCATCCTGGTATCTGAAAAGAGAACTTTGCATATTGGGGGTTTCCTGGGCACATTCTTTAGGATTCCAGCCATAAATACCACCGGTAGAATATACAGAAACCGGATGTTCGTTTTTATTCAACCCCCAACGGGCAACATCAAACTGGTGTGGTCCCTGGTTGCCGGTATCACCATTGCCGGTATCCCAATACCAGTGCCAGTTATAATGACCCTTCTTTTCGTTATAAGGACGATAAGAAACCGGGCCCAGCCAGTTGTCGTAGTGTAAAGAGGCTGGTGGTGCGCTGTCTTTCGAAACACCAAACGGATCGCGGGGTTTTATGCACAACCCTCTTGCTGAATATACTTCGCCAATGCCGCCCTCATGTATAAATTTTATGGCGTCCTGCACGCCTTTAAAAGAACGATTTTGAAACCCTACCTGTACCAGGCGGTTGTATTTGCGTGCCGCTTCTATCATTTTACGACCTTCCCAGATATTATGCGAAGCAGGTTTTTCCACATATACATGTTTGCCGGCCTGGCAAGCCCATATAGTGCCCAATGCATGCCAGTAGTTGGGCGTGGCAAACGACACTGCATGAATGTCTTTGTCCTCAAACACCTTACGCATATCCCACTCTGTTTTGGGCTTGGTGCCGGTTTTTTGGGCAACGGTGTTGGCTTTCTCTGCAAATAAACTTTCATCTACATCACACAATGTTTTCAGGTTTACATTGCGGTTGTCTTTTAGCGTACACCAACTGCTGATATGCGTACCACCCTGTCCCCGGATACCGATGACCGCGATATTGACTCTTTCGTTCGCACCTTTAATGGCAGCGTAAGATTTGGCACTGGACGTCATTGTGCTTCCAACAGCGATCCCGGCACCCGCAAGCGCCGTTTTTTTAATGAAACTTCTGCGGGCGTTTTCTTTTTCTTTCATTTGACAATTGTATTTGAGTATGATAATTTGATTTACTTTTTTGCGTTGGTTATCATTTGGTTAAACACAGCCAATTGTTCCTGCATCGCTTTTACCCTATCCGGCACTTCTGTCCGGGCTTCCAATAGTATCCAGCCTTTGTAATTCATTCCCACAAAAAGATTCATGAGTTGCTGGTAGGGATAGTCTCCAACGTTTAGCTCGCGTACATGCACCGTGTCTCCAAACCATTTTTTCACGGAATGAAAATTTTCCTCCAATCCGGGCGGTAATAAATCTTCATCGTTACAGTTCCAGCACATTTTTACGGCGGGTTCAGTCACCTGGTCAAAAATTGCTTTCATCACCGGGATGTCCTGAGTGTATTTGCCATGTACTTCCACCCGAATCAATTGACCGTGGTTTTTGGCAAACTTGCCTACTTCATTGAATGATTGAGCTATTTGTGCAATGGTTTTCTCTTTGGGTACACCTGCCGGTAAGGTATTGGGCTTTACTTTTATACCTGTGGCCCCAATATCTTTACAGAGCTTAATGTACTCCTTTGTGCCGTCAATATTTTTTTTGAGTTCCGCCGCATCAGGACTATGGTATTCAAAATTAGCTCCATACCCAAGGCAGGTAACGGGGCTGTCTTTGAATCTTTTCTTAACTTCTCTTCTCTGTGCTGCCGAGAGGTTCGTTTCTACTTTGTGGGCATGTTCGGTCCTGAGTTCTACGCCCAGCAAGCCCGATTTTTCGCAGTTGGCAATCAGGGTGGGTAAATCCCAGTCGCGGCCCCATTGATAAGTAACCAATCCAAATTGCATGACGGGTTGGGTGTTTGCGAATCCGCTAAGGCTTCCCAATAAAGGAATGCTTGCTCCGGCATAAGCCGTCTGGCGTATAAAGTTTCTTCTTGATAGTTTACTCATAATATAAGTACTGAGAAAAAATAAACACCACTATAATCAAGTGGCAGGCAAAATTGTTATCCGGAAATATACTAAACTATAGGAAATTGGGAAAATTTAATCCAACGATTGATGATTATACCCGGCAAAGAAATATACCTTCGTGTGCTTAAATCAAAATCAATTCGATGTTCCAAAATAAGTAGGTTCTGTAACCACAAACTTGCCGAATGGCAATTACTTACTGGTATTTCTACAGGTATTTTTGCAAAGTTTCCTCTTATATCCATCAGTAGTGGTGGAGCAAAAGTTGTTTTCAAAGTTTTTTAATATGCAGGCAAAGGAAGGCAGAAGTTTCAGAGGCTCTATACAATTGATTGTACAGTCTCTCAAAGGTGAGGATATGGACTACACCCAGGTAGGTATTTCTAAGGGAGTGGTGATGTTGGCCATCCCCATGATGCTGGAGATGATGATGGAATCTGTTTTTGCGATGGTTGACCTGTATTTTGTTGGTCACCTGGAAGAGAGTAGCTACGCTATCCAAACGGTTGGATTAACAGAGTCAGTACTTACAATTATTTATTCCATTGCCATGGGAATGAGCATGGCGGCTACGGCCGTAGTAGCGAGAAGGATAGGGGAGAAGGATACAGACAAAGCTGCGCATAGTGGTATGCAGGCTGTGCTGCTTGCCAGCGTTGTAACCATTGTGATGAGTATAGTGGGTGCTGTGTATGCAAAAGAAATTTTGTTGCTGATGGGTGCCAGTGAAGCGAGTGCCGACTATGGTAAAACATTCACCCGTATTATGATGGGCAGCGGACTATCTATTATGCTGTTGTTTCTGATCAATGGCATTTTCAGGGGCGCGGGTAATGCCGCCATTGCTATGAAAAGTTTGTGGGTTGCCAATATTTGTAATATTATTCTTTGTCCTGTTTTAATAAAAGGGTGGTTAGGTTTTCCTGCTATGGGACTCACAGGGGCAGCAGTGGCAACCGCTATCGGCAGAAGTGTTGGGGTCTTGTATCAATTGTATCATTTGTTCCTGGGGGATGGTAAGATCCGTATCCGGTTGAAACATTTTGTACTGGATATGCCCATCATCCGGTCGTTGACGAAAATCTCCCTGCCTGCTATTTTACAATTCGTAATTGCATCCTGTAGCTGGATCGTACTGGCTCGTTTGGTAGCCATTACCGGCGGCGACGAAGGTTCGGCAGGTTACCAGACTGCCCTTCGACTGATGATGTTTTTTATGTTGCCGGCTTGGGGATTGAGCGGTGCTGCTTCTACATTGGTAGGGCAAAACCTCGGTGCTAAGTTGCCGGAACGGGCAGCAGCATCGGTAATGAAAACTGTGCAGTTTAATGTGTGGTATATGGTGTTGGTTTCCATCATCTTTTTTGCCCTGGCAGATCCATTGGTGTCCATCTTTGCAAATTCGGTGGAAGTAAGAGCCGTAGCTAAAACAGCAATGTATATTATGGCCAGCGGTTTTGTGTTTTATGGCGTTGGGATGGTATTGTTAAATGCTTTCAACGGAAGCGGCGACACCTGGACGCCTACTAAAATTAATTTCGTAGGTTTTTGGTTGTTTCAAATTCCCCTGGCTTACATAATGGCAATCTATTTTAGTATGGGCGATGTGGGGGTCTTTTGGGCCGTACCTATTGCAGAATCAGCTATTACGGTGGCTACTTATTTTATCTTCCGGAAGGGGAAATGGAAATTGAAGGAGTTGTAGTGCCGAGAGATGCTTGTTTATTGCTTGTCGCCCTGGTCTGCCATACACACACATTACTTGTAAACCTGGTAGTGGATAAATCCGCTTTTTTTCTAACGGACCGGCATCTTTTAAACCCGCTTTGGGTGTTGTTGGGTACCTGCTGGTCGAGTCACTAAAAATCTTAAAATTTATTGGAGCAAAAGCGGAAACCAAAGTAGATTCATTAGAAAGTTACGAAGAGTGGTTTTGCAACACCAAGACAATTGTTACAAAACCACCGCTTTAAAAAGTTATTCTCAATCTATTGTTGTTCAAAATAGAAAACACCATTTTTATTAGCAATTATAAAATCGGGCTTATTATCCTTATTCATGTCTTCTGTTACAAATTGGATGCCTACACCAGATGTATTGTCGATAAGATGGCGTTTCCATACGGGTCTGTTTTTGCCGTCTTTTAAGAGCTCAAACCAATATAATACAGCGGGTTCCTGTCCTCCGGGGCCCTTTCCCTGATGAGAGTAGAAACGTTTACCTGTGACAAAGTCCGGTAATCCATCACCATTCACATCCTGCAACACTACAGCATGCGGTTCAGAAAAAGTTGTGTCTATATTGTGTTTGATGAATGAAATCTTGCCGTCACTGCCACGAACTTGTTCAAACCACCATACACCGTAGTCGTGGGCTGAAGTGGTTAAAACATCATTCTTACCATCATTGTTAAAATCATAAACGATCATTTGTGCGCAAGATTCTCCAAGATCAGCCTTGTGAAATTTCCATGGTGTATTTCCAGGCTTCTTAGGAGACTCCCACCAACCACTACGAATTACTACATCATTAACACCGTCTCCATTGATATCCCCCCATCCCAGTCCGTGCGCAAACATGCCTGGTTCGTTCATGTTTACATCACTTATTGGAAAACGTTGCCAGTTTACCTTTCCATTTTTTACTATAGCCGTATGCCAGGACATTTGTCCATTTTTTTCGTTCCCAAACACAAGGTCGTCCTTTCCGTCACCGTTTACATCTATTGCCATCGGTGATTCATTAAATGCAAATGAATCAATCAAATTCTTTTTCCAAAGTATGTTGTTTCCTTTGGGGTTTTCATACCAATAGACTTCTTTTCCTGGAAAATCAAAACAAACCAGGTCCGGCCAACCATCTTCATTGATATCTATGGCGAAATTCAGAAACGAGTCGCTATATCCTTTTGTATAGTCAAATTTCTTATGTTTCCATATATCATGGGCTTTCCATGTAGGCGCCTCAAACCATCTGGCACCGGCAATAATATCCGCCTTTCCATCTTTATTGACATCCGCCACAGCTACACCTTCCGTATAAAACTCATCCCATAAATGATACTTTTTAAATAAGACATCAGTACCAGCAGTTTGAGCATATGCACTGAAAGAGGTGATCCCAGTTAAGAGGATTGTAATTACACAAATGCTTCTTATGAATAGCTTGAGTAGTTTTAGTTTCATAATGACTTCATTTTTGTGCTATAGTTATTTTTTTAGTAGATGTATGATAGGTTGCAGTGTTTACCATTCTTTTATTGTGAGGTCTCTGAATTCTACCATTGCTGCACCGCCGCTATGTATTTGAACAGCTATTATGCCCTTCTTAGGAACTGTTTTATCTTTCTCTGTATACTCACAAGTCTTAACACCGTTGATATACAATTCATGAAAATCGCCTTTCACCCGAATGATATAACTGTTCCAGCCATCTGGTTTTAAAAGGTGTCTCAAGATACTTAAATCTCCACCAACAAGTTTTCCCCTACGATGTTCATCATAAATATCTCCCCAATAACCATTTCCAATATCAGCCTGATAACCTACCATTTCACCATTGATTACCTTTGACCTGTATTGAATACCACTATTAATCATTCCGGTTTTCTCGTCACCCGACAAACGGAAAAGACAACGGAACTCAAAATCACCGTATTCCTTTTCAGTTTGCAGATAAGTATTTGTTGGTATTTTTCTAACGCCATCTCCGCACATAATACTACTGTCCTTTACGTACCAAAGATCTTTATCAGCGGGATTGGTAGCCTTCCATCCTGCTAATGTCTTACCGTTGAACAGCGATGTGTCTTTTACAGAAGATTGTTGTGCTGTAATATTATTAACACCTAACATCAGTAATATGACTAGAAACAAGTTGGTTAATATTGAACGCTTTTTATACAAATTAGACACTCCGTTTTTCATTGTTTTCATTTTTTATAATTACAAATTATTGACTCAGATAAATTGCCGGACGGCACAACTCACTCAGAAAATAAATATCTCAAGAATAGCCAGGAAGACTCTGCTTGGAGAGTTTTTCTGAGCTATTCTTGAGCAGTATTATAAGAAATTGATGCCCCTTCTGGACTAATTAATTATATCCGACATTTTGTTGGTATAGTCCTCCACTAAGATCAATTTGTGTTTGAGGAATTGGTAAATATTCATCTCTACCTTCTGTAAATTCCGCCTCCACCAAATACAAGCGATATTCTTTTTCTTTCTGCAGATACTTATTCAGTGTTGGCGCCGCGATTCCCCAACGAACTAAATCCGAAAACCGGCTACCCTCTGTTGCAAACTCCATCCTTCGCTCCCACTGCAATGCTTTAAAAGCAAATTCCTTTGTCCAGGTACAATTCACCCCCGGTTTATACGAATCTATCCGGTAGTTTGAAATGGGGTCGCCATTGCTTCTTTTTAAAAGGTCCGTACTATTCACAGCCCGTTCTCTTATTTGATTTATAATTGGCAAGGCCTCTATTTCCCGTCCTAATTGAATTAAAGCTTCAGCCTTGTTCAATAAAACATCATCGTACCTAACAACGTCCATATTTTTAGAATCTGTATTGTAAGCATAACCGATTGAAACTGTAAGACAGGGACAATCCGGCTTTTGTGTTTCTCTCATGGGTGAAAAAGGACCATATGATGTAGGGTCTCTAACCCATCCCACAGTATACACAAATTCAGGATCGTACTTGAAGGGGTGTCCCGGTATACCTATAGTATGATCCAAACGGGGATCAAAAGTATTAGTTTGAAAGTCTGCTGCTTCTATCATCCTTGTATCGTTAAAGCCTTCAAACATAGGCAATCCGTTTGCCTGGGTCCTAAAAGAATTAACCAAATTCTGACTGGGCTGGTGAAAACTACAACAACCATATCTGGAAGAAGTATTATAATTTAAAGCCCGTTCCATATTGGTGTTACCAAATGGCGTTCCGTCGCTTATAGAATACTGAACAGAAAATATTGATTCCATCCCATTATCAAAATCCCATAAAAAGTTTTTACTGATATCATCATACAATTGATAATTTCCTGAGGATATTACTTCGTTCGTTAGACTTACTACATCTTCCAACAAGCTATTATTGATACTTGTCACCTGATTTCTTTCGTCCTGCACATAAGCTCTGAATAAGCGGGTTCTGGCCAATAGAGCTGCTGCAGCATACTTATTCGGTCTGCCTACCTCGGATTGAACAGGCGGTAAATTGTTTTTAGCAAAATCGAAATCTGCATCTATACGACCCCATAGTTCTGCATCTGTCAAATCTCTGTTAGAAACAGTCTTGATGGTTTCATTATCCATTGTTTCATCTACGTATGGAAAGTACCTGAACAACATTTTTAATTTAAAATTATACAGTCCTCTAAGAAACCTCATTTCAGCTGTTCTTTCATTTTTTAGCGGAAAATCAGATACCTCTAAATTATTAAGTCCTCTAAGTGCAGCATTTGCTCTTTGAACACATTGATACAAATCCACCCACATTTGGTTTGGACCATTCACTTCTGCAGTGCCATACTTATATCCCTCCCAAAGATTCCATTGTCCCTGATCATTGGTTCCTCCGCCACCTTTATAGGCATCATCTGATCTAACATCATCCCACATCCATTGCGACATGTATGGCGCACTCCAATGTCCTGCCGCCAAAGTAGCATAAGCTGCATTGCAGACTTTCTCTACCGCCTCGGCTGTATTCAATTGCTCTTCCGATAAGTAGCCCTGAGGTGTATATTCTAAAAATTTGGGATCCTTGCAATTTGAAAAGATTATTACTATAAGTAGTATGAGATATGTTTGTATATATTTATTTGCTTTCATGATATTTTATTTGACTTTATTTATATCATTATAAGGATACATTCAATCCGAAAGTAACTTTCAAAGGACGCCCATAAGCGTTATTAGGACTTTCGGGATCTGGTCCGGTGTATGATCTGGATTGCAGTGCGAGTAAGTTTTCACCTATTGCAAACAATCTTAAGCTGTTAAGAAAACCAAGCTTTTGAAAAGTATAATTGAGTTCTATATTTCTCAATTTCAAATAAGAACCACTTTCTACAAAATAAGTGGAGCTTCTATACTCATTGTTTTCATTTGTTGTTTTTAGAGCAGGAATCGTACTGCCGCTATTTTGAGGAGTCCAGGCGTCTAAAACCCTTGTGCCATAGTTAATACCTGCCCGTGCGAAAATGAAGTCAGTATTTTGCTTTACAGTGTTGTACACGTTCTTATTACCTTCTCCATTGGCAAAGATGTTTAACCCCCATTGTTTATAAGTAAGGTTGAAACCGATTCCATAAATAATCCCAGGGAGGGTATTTCCAAGATATTCCTGATCCAATGCATTTATTACACCATCACCATTCAGATCTTTGTATCTAATTCTACCAATCCCTTTGCCTACCTGGGTGGCATGATCGTCCACTTCACGCTGATTTTGGAAAAGACCATCAGCAACGTACCCAAATATCTCTCGTTGAGAACGACCCAAAATTGTTTTTTCAACATTTCCTGGATACGCTCTTACAACATCTATTGGAAGATGAGTTATTTTGTCTTTAAATTGTCCGAGATTGACGGTAACGCCGTAATTAAATTTCCCGGTTGACTTCCTATAATTAAGGGACAATTCCCATCCTTTATTGGCAACATTAGCGCCGTTATACCAGGTAGTACCACCTTCTCCAATTGCAGCTAAATAAGGAGGTTGAATCAAAATATCTTTCGATTTTCTATTGTAGAAATCAAAAGAACCAGATATCATAGATTGGAAAAACGAAAAATCTAACCCATAATTTGTTTCAGTAGTTGTTTCCCATTTCAGGTGACTGTTACCACTTTTAAACCTACGGAAACCGGAGGGAAGATTGCCGCCGTCGCTTCCTGTAATATCATAAGAGGTACTGCGATCCCAAAACCAAGTATAATCTATTCCATAAAGTGCTTCATAAAGCCCCAAAGGAGCATCGTTTTGAATATTTTGATTACCTACAACACCGTAACCAAATCTTGGTTTAAGTAAGTCAAAGAAATTTAGGTTTCGAATAAAATTTTCTTCATCCATTCGCCAACCGAGTGACAAAGACGGAAACATACCGAATTGGTTGTCTTTTCCGAATCTTGAAGAACCATCATTTCTTAAGGTGGCTGAAAGCAAATACTTATTCTGGAAATTGTAATTGATCTTTCCAAAGAACGAAAGTAGTTGATATCCAGATCCATTGCCGGTTATAGTCCTTGTTCCTACGGCGGAACTCATTTGGTAATAATTCTTTTGATCAACGGCAAAATCCTGAGCAAAACTATTTACAAAGTTGGTGGTGTTTTTGTACAAATCTGTACCTGCCAATACATTGATTGCATGGTCACCACGTTTGAGGTTATATGTAAGTGTATTGCTTAAGCTCCAATTGAGGGTTGTACTGTTGTTAATACCAAGGCTACCCAAATTCCGATGTAAAAACCCTGCATCGTAAGGTCTCTGATAATCAGTAAACACAGAATTGATGTATTCAATTCCAACGTTAGATTTAAACGTAAAATCTTTCAAGAATTTGATGGTGAGGTAACCGCTTCCAAAAGCACTTAGTCTTTTTGTATTATCCCATGAATTAATAGTCGCATTCATTACGGGCTGCAACCAGTCTTCAAAGCCAGCCCCCCATGGTCCCCCCCAACCACCGGAAGTTGTATACACTGGTACGAGTGGCTGCTGTGTAAGTGCATCTCCTCTTACGTTATCGGGATGGTCTTTAGAAGAATTTAAAATTATGGTCTGTCCAATTTCGATGTTTTCTCTAATCTTGTAGTGGGAGTTTAAATCGAAATTCAGTCTTTCAAAGCTATTATGGATAAAAACACCTTTATCCTTGAAATGTGTTACAGATAGCCTTCCTCCTCCGGATTTTCCACTTGTGGAAAGTGTTAATTGATTGCTGAGGATTAAGCCTGGTCGTGTAACCTCTCCATACCAATCGGTATCTGCCGCTCTAATACCCATTTCTTCGTTTATCCATGTGATTGGAATTACTTTATTCAAAACAGGATTGCCTTGTGCATCGTTCGACCATTCATAGTCATATAGTGGTTGCGCATTCGGATCTTTTCCTTCGTTTATGGATGCCTGCCAAAGTACCCGTCCCCTTTGTTCCGTATTCAGCACTTTTATTCCGTTCATATACTTTTGGGTGGTCAGCCGGCTTTCATATGTAAGAAGTGTTTTAGTCCCTTTTTTTGTTTCTACAATGATTACTCCGTTAGATGCTCTTGATCCGTATATGGACGCAGCCGCCGCATCCTTTAGTATTTGAATACTTTCAATATTGTTTGCCTGAAGACTCTCCAAGCCCGTTTCTGTAGGGATACCATCTATGATGTAAAGTGGCGAAGTATTACCTAGAGTGCTAAGCCCTCTAATGATTATTTCCGGGTTCGATCCTGGTCGTCCGGAGACAGATACGAATACCCCTGGAGATTGCCCTTGCAGACCTGTAAGAGGATTATTAGCGGTATTCCTGGTTAATTCATCTGTTTTTATCACATCAATAGCTCCGGTAACATCTACTTTTCGTTGCGTTCCATATCCTACAACCACCACGTCATCAAGACCAGTAACATCCAATTCCAATGTCACTTCCACCTGGTTTCGATTTCCTACCTCCAGTCTTTGTGTCTTGTAACCAACAATTGAAAACTCAAGAATCAAATTTTTATTATCAGGTGCGTCAATTGTGAACCGACCTTCATTATTGGTTGTGGTGCCCGTCGTCGAACCCACGAGCAACACTGACACATCAGACAAAGGCTCCCCATTCTGACTAAGAACCCGGCCCTTTATTTCAATGGGAGTCGGTACATCCTTAAATTCTTTAACAGGAGATGAAGTCACTGTAACTTTTCTTTTTACTACAATCATGTTATTTTCTATAGAATACTCCATGGGTTGATTTTTGAAGCACTCGTTAAGAACCTGTTCAACAGATGCATTTTTTACCTGAATAGTTACCGTTGGTAATCCGGAAAGTACCGTTTTGGTGTAGAGAAAACCATAACCCGCCTGGCGTTCTATTTCAACAAATACCTTTTCCATTGGCACTTTTTTTAACGAAAGTGTAATCTGTGGAAAACTCTTAGCATGCACCTGCATGAAAGCAATAGTTAAAAAAATGGCAGCTAATTTCATGAATTTCACGAATTGGGATGATACCCGCCATTTGGGCGGATATTTGTCGTTAACAGAAAAGATCATAGTTTTGTTTTTTGGGCTTTTGAATGAATGAACTTGATGGTTTTTTATTTACATTGCCTAAAATACATGCCGTCCCGATTGCCGTCGGGATGGCTTTTTCAGACTATATTTTCTCTAATTTTTATAGATTACAACTAAAGTTGTGAGTTATCGTTTAGGTAAGGCTTTACTTTTATATTATTCCCCTGAATACTAAAACTTACTGTACCAGTCTTCTCTAACATTTCCAGTATTTCAACAATACTGTCGTATCGGGAACGGTTTATTACACCCACAAACTGTTCACGGGTTACGTTTTCCTCAAAACTTACATCAGCATCATACCATCTGGACAATTGACGCATTACCGAATGTATATCCTCTCCTTTAAAAATAAAACGGCCGTTCTTCCATGCTATCACGGCATCGACATCTACTTCATGAATAAGTATACTATTCTTTCTAAACTCAGCTTGCTCACCAGGATGAATAACTTTGTTAGTTCTACCATCATACACTTTCACCGCCCCCTCTAACAAAGTTGTCTTTGTACTGCCCTCATCAGTATACCCATTTATATTAAAATGTGTACCCAACACGTGTATCTCAATGCCATTTACCTTTACAACAAATGGGCTGGTTTTCTTTTCTATAATCTCAAAGTATCCTTCACCTATTAAAGTAACGTCCCGATTGCTGTTAGCGAAAGCTACAGGAAAACGTAGCGACGAAGAGGCGTTTAACCACACTTTACTACCGTCTGACAATACAATCTGATACTGTCCACCCCGTGGTGTAGAAATCGTATTGTACATCAATACTCCAGATTCGCTATCCAACCCTTGATAGGAAAGTTGCCCTTGATCTAGCTTAATTATCTTCGTATTTCCCTGTTCGGTTAGTGTTCCGTCTTCGGAATTCTCGAGTACGATCTGCTCTCCATTCGCCAAAGTGAGTATAGCTTTATCCCCTCCGGGTATCAATTCTTCTTTTATTAGTTGTCCTTCATCCATGACAGCAATCTGATCATTGTGACCGCTAAGTAAAAAAAAAGTGCAAAGCCCCAGTATTACAACAATAGCAGCAGCTACACGCAACCAAACTCTTTTTTCCGTTGACACCGGGGCATTCAAAATCCTTGAGTAAATAATACCCCAATCCGTTTCTGGTTGTTGCGTACCTTCTCTATCCAACCATAATTCTTTAACTCTTTGTTTCAGAAGCGAGTCATTGCTTAAATTTCTGACCCATTTAAATAATTCCTTTGTTTCTTCCGGAGTAGAAGCATCTTTTATGTACCGCTCCAGCAAGTATTTTAACCGATCATTACTCATTGATATAAACAAGGAGTGTAAAAAAAAATAAAAGTACCAGTATGGGAGAAAAAAAATACAGGTCCATTAATTTAGTGTACAAACTAGGAATAAAACCCATTTCTTCAGAATTCCCCTTACTGTTTTTGTTGCTACCGAAAGGTGGTTTCTAACCGTGTTTTGAGATAGGTTCATGCATTCAGATATCTCGTGGTAGCTCAAGCCCTGCAATTTATTCAACTCGTAAACAGTTCGTTGTTGTGGAGGAAGTTGACGAAGTGCCTCGCGTATCAATTTATCGGTTTCAAAAGCTGCTATTGCCTCTTCAACCGAATATTGTCTTTCTGTGATTTGTTTTACAACTGCGTCTACCATCTGCAGATTACGGGATACTCTTTTTAACTGACTATATATTGCGTTATATGTAATAGTAAAAAAGTAAGCCTCGGGATCATTGACATTGTACAGTTTGTCGCGAGACTGCCAGATAGAAAGAAACACCTCCTGAACTATTTCTTCTGCTTCGGTTTCAGATTTCAACATTTTAAAAGCAACACCGAAAACCTTTTTTTTATACGTTTCAAAAAACGTCTCAAATCCATCTGTGTCACCGTCTCCAAGAGATTTAAAAAAGATTTTTATATCAAAATGGGCAAGATTCGACATAAGCAGAGAGATTTATTTTCAAATAACGGAAGCAACCCAACAGAATATCTAAGATATTATTTATTCATGTAAATTTCTATGTCGGAGTTGGATATTTTAGAAAAATGCAACCGTTCTATAATAAATACCCGAATAGATCAGCATATACCTATCCAAATATTTTTCATTCCTGAATTGTAATAAATAATGGCGTGTTCTCTACTGCAAAACATTCGGCTATTGGTTCAAATAATAGTCAACTTAATTAGTAGAGAATTGCCGGTTATTTGTCTTCTTCTTTTTTGCTTTTAATCTATCAAGATAAAATACAGTCGGTATTGGACATAATAAGCTTTTTGTTCATTTGCAAAATCGGTTAATTTAGTTTTAACATTTTTCTACGATTGTTTTATTAAACTAGTTGCCATGAATTCAATAAATCTTTCTGGTTACAATTTAGTCACGCGTTAGTCTTTTAATTGTAAAGTATTTGGATGTTGTGTTATGTCGTCAGGTTCAGGTCTGATGCGGGTTATTCTATGCTATGTTTCTACGTCATTGATTGCTTTTAAAACATAATGCCATGTATGCAAAAATTTATCTACCGATTGCAAGGTGTCTGAAGCTATGCTTTTTCAGATACAATTTTATTCTCCTGTTATTGTTATTTTCCTGTGCCATTTCCGGGTTTTCGCAACAAGCGAGCGTTACCGGGAAAGTTACAGACGAAAATATGAATCCGCTGGAAGGGGCTACTGTTACTCTTGCAGGGACTAACATAATAGTTCAAACAAATACAGATGGTTTCTTCACTATCAGCGCCAGCGTTGGACAAACGTTGATCATTTCCTATGTAAACACCCTTGAACAAAGAATAACTATAAAGGGAGGCCATACCATTGAGGTAATATTGAAATCTACTATTACCTCGGACCTGGATGAAGTGGTAGTTACGGGATACATGAGTCAGAAGAAAGCGGATTTAACCGGGGCTATTGCGGTTATTTCTCCCAAAGAATTAACCAGAAGCCATGGTGGAACCAATGTAATGCAATCCCTGCAGGGCGTAGTGCCCGGCTTGCGGGTAACCACAGATGGCAATCCTTCCGGGAATGTAGGTGTTCAGGTCCGCGGGTTGACTACGATATCAGGAGGTGGTCCTTTAATAGTGGTTGATGGCGTACCCAGTTATATGAACCTGAGAGATATTAATCCCGAAAATATTGCATCGATGCAAATCCTGAAGGATGCTTATTCAGCCAGTATATATGGTACGCAGGGTGGATCCGGCGTAATATTAATTCAGACCAAAAAGGGACAGTCTGGAAAAACTAAACTGTCTTACAATTCGTCTTTTGGTTATTCGGCATTTTGGAACAAGGTCCCGATGTTGAATACGGATCAATATGGTCGCGCTTTATGGCAGGCCTCCGTAAACGGAGGACAGGATCCTAATTCGGTAACTCAAATTTATGACTATGAATGGCATAATGATGCCAACGGCATAGCTGTTTTGGACAAAGTTACGCCCATTCAATATTTAAATGCAGATCAGACGATGATTTCTGCCGATACCGACTGGCTGGGAGCTATTACAAGGTTGGGTAAACAACATAATCACCAATTAACTATCTCCGGTGGAAATGCTAAAGCGACTTCTTTGTTATCGCTCAATTTTATGGAAAACCAGGGGATTCAAATACATTCCAGATTCAAAAGATTAACCGCACGACTCAATACCGAGTACAAGGTTATCAACGATATTTTTACTATTGGTGAAAACCTAGAAATATCACATATGAATGATGTTAACCGGAATGCCATGCATGGTGCCATTATCATGCCATCTATCGTTCCTGTATACACGACAGATGGTGGTTGGGGCGGCAGTGCGGTAGCATTGGGCATGGACGATTACTGGAACCCCGTTCGAGATTTAACATTGAATAAGGACAACAAAACTAAATACAATAAAATATTTGGTGACGTACACGCTAATCTTCGCATACTGAAAAACCTGAATTTTCGTAGCCAGGTAGGGTTGGTGTATACAGATGGATACCGCAGAAATATCCGATTTTCTTATGAAGAAGGCGGCGGAAAATTTGACCCGATTACCAGTGTAAACCAATGGTACTGGCGCGAAACAATCTTGGACTTCACCAACACGTTAAATTATAATCTGCAAACAGCTAAGCACAGCCTTGATGTATTGGCGGGGATGCAATCAAATCGATTTCAGTCAGAGACGACAGAAGCCACCCGGCAGAACTTACCATTTCAAAACTACGATTTTGCCTATCTTAGCACCGCTGCTGGCAACATGTCTGTTGGAGGAAGCGGAGATAGATATAATTTGCAGTCCTTTTTCGGCAAATTCAACTACTCTTTCGATTCTAAGTATTTGCTGTCTGGTTCCCTTCGCTATGACGGATCGTCTAAATTTGGAAGTAATAACAGATATGCTTTGTTCCCTGCATTTTCCGCAGGGTGGAGAATTAGCAGTGAAGACTTCTTAGCAAATAGCCCGATAATTTCCGACCTAAAAGTAAGAGCCAGTTGGGGTAGAAATGGAAGCGTGGTTAATATAAGTTCCCTGGCGGCTAATACTTTTTATCAACCAAGTTATAATGCAACATCGTACAGCCTCGATGGAACGGCTAGTACAAGTCTGCCTTCCGGATATAGAAGAGTACGGGTTGGTAACGCAAATTTGAAATGGGAAGAAACCACCCAGACAAATATTGGCCTCGATTTTGGATTGTTTAATCAAAAACTGTCAGGATCAATAGATGCGTATAGAAAAATAACCAATGGCATGCTACTGGATCCACCCTATCCGGCGGTCTTAGGAGAAGGCGCTGCTCAATATGTAAATGCGGCGAATCTTACCAACACCGGTGTAGAATTGAGTGTTGCTTTTCAGGATAGGATAGGCAAAGATTTCAGCTATCAAATCCGGGGAAATATCGGCTATATCAAAAACAAAGTAAATAACCTGCCGGCTGCTAATCGCTTTACCTACGGAGGTACAGCATTCAAAGGAGACGAAATTGCCGGGCAATCCTGGGGATCTCTATATGGATTTGTAGCCGATGGAATTTTTAAAAGCCAGGAAGAGGTAGACAATTCAGCGGTACAACCTGGTAAAGGACTCGGAAGAATCAGGTTTAAGGATATCTCCGGACCAGATGGAAAACCTGATGGCGTTATCGATTGGGATTATGATCGTACATGGATCAGCACCGGTCCGATTCCGAGATGGGAATATGGAGTGGGCGTAAATTTAAATTACAAAGCCTTCGATTTGTCTATGTTCTGGCAAGGGATAGCGGGTATCAAAGTGTATAACGGCTGGAAGACGTATAGTGACTTTTGGAACGTTTGGGTACAAAATGGTTTCAATCATCCAACCCGTATTTTAGGTGCCTGGTCGCCTGGCAATCCCGATTCAGACATACCTGCCCTGTCACTGAACAATGTAAATGATGAAATCAGAATGTCGACTTACCTGGTGGAGCCTGGCAATTATTTTAAGCTTAGAAATATTCAATTGGGATACACACTGCCATCTGCCACCACATCGCGTATAGGGATGGAACGGTGTTACTTTTTTGTAATGGCCGAAAATATCCTGGGATTTAAAAGTAAAAAATATACGGGATTAGATCCGGAAAATCCAGAAGGAAGTGACTATAGTAACCCGTACGTTAGACCGCAAATCATTAAAATGGGTATTGAAATAGGATTTTAAAGTTACTTGTTTTAATTATCTACATAAAAGATTTAACGATGAAAACATTATCAATATATATATTACTATTATCTGGCTTTCTATTATGCTCCTGTCAAAAGTTTCTGGATGTAACACCGCAGGGCGTGGCAACAGAAGAAAGCTTAACTGCCGCAGATAAGGTTGATGGTCTTATTGCAGCAGCCTATGCCTGGATCCCCAGGGCTGGCATCCTCAATCAGAAACAGGCTACCTGGTTAGCTGATATTAAATCTGATGATTCTTATAAAGGCGGCGGTGGTATCGGTGACCAAAACCCATGGTATCAATGGGAGACATTTTCTTTAAACAATGCCAGTACCGGAAATAATGATGGAATTTGGTATGGTCAATACCAGGGGGTATCAAGGTGTAATGCTGCGTTAAAAGCACTACACGAGTTATCTGAGCAAGATTATCCTAAAAAACAACAACGTATTGCCGAGATGCGTTTTCTAAGAGGGTATTTATTTTTAGATTTAAAAAAGTGGTACCGCTGGATTCCCTATGTTGATGAAAACATGAGCCGGGATTCGATAGTGACCATTCCCAACAGACCCGATGGTGTGACCAACGATTTGTATTTATGGCAACAGATATATGACGACTTTGCCGCCGCCGCCGCTGTACTGCCGGAAACTCAGACCGAAGTAGGACGGGCAGGTAAGTATGCGGCGCTGGCAGAAATGCTGGAGGTATTAATGTGGATGGCTTACGAGCAAGATGAACGTCATCAATTGGTCAACATTAATCGGGATAAATTGAATGAGGCATTGGTGATTGCTGATCAAATAATTTCAGGCGGTAAGTATCATCTTGCTGATGATTTCGCCATCAATTTTTTATACGCTTACGACAACTTGTCGCCCGAGTCAATCTTCGAATGGCAGTATACTCATGGCGATGGTACACCCAATGGAAACCTGAATTTTGGTACACCGTTAAATGCTCCCTGGTGGCCGCCGTATTTTTCTTGCTGTGATTTTCACAAGCCTTCTGTAAATATGGTCAATGCTTTTAAGGTAGATGCCAACGGTTTGCCGCTTTTCGACACGTACAACGATGAGGAGATCGTTAATAAAAACGCCTACTTTGCCTCCAATAAATGGGATCCTCGTTTTGGACATACGGTTGCAGTTCCGGGGTTGCCTTGGAAATACCAATCCAATCTTTTATTTGATAGCAGTGGTGCAAGAGATCCTGTTAACTATGGCTATTTTAACTCTTTAAAAGAAAATGTGGAATCAGATTGTGCTTGCCTGGTGAATTTATTCTGGATGCATAACTCTAAAAATGAAATTGCTATTCGATACAGTCGTATCCTGCTGCAAAAAGCTGAAATATTAATTCAATTGAATCGGGAGGATGAAGCATTGCCTATCATCAATCAAATTAGGCAAAGGGCTGCGAATAGCACGGGGAGATTGAAGTTCGCTAACGGAAACGCAACCCTCAATTACAATATTGCATTGTACCAGGATGGCGTTAATGCGAATTGGACAAAAGAGTATGCATGGAAAGCTTTAATGTTTGAAAATCGTCTGGAATTTGCCATGGAAGGGGTTCGCTGGTATGATCTTGTTAGATGGGGGATAGCAGAGCCGGTGATGAATGCTTACTTTGCTAAAGAATATCCACGCGGACGCTCCTGGTTGAGGGACGGAAAGTTTACTGCGGGGCGTGATGAATATATGCCCATACCTCAGCCGCAGATGAACTATTCATTTGGCGCGTACAAACAAAATGTCGGATATTAGGAATTATTAAAGCTCTTACTACACACAAATAAATTTTAACTCGCCTTGTATGAAATTATTTCGTTCCGTTAAACTTCTATTACTGGTTCTTGGTGTTGTTATGGCAAGCAATTGTAACACGCCTACGACTAATGCAAAAGATCAGGAGCTTCCTATAGACAGGGAGTATCTGTTGGATTCAAAAATGACCGGATATACGGGGATTGGTGGAGATATAGATGGGTTGAGAAATCCTATTTTACGTGCAAAGAAAGGCGAGAGAGTACGTATTCGGTTGATAAACGGAGAGTTGATGTCGCACGACATTGCTTTTGAAAAGTCAGGCATTAAAAGTATCCCAATTGTTCAAAAAGGAGATACTACGAGTGTTGTGATAGAAGCGGTGGAAGATGATGTATACTTCTGCAGCATCCCCGGTCATAAACAGATAATGAATGGGCGCTTTGAAATTGTGGAAAGTTTTGAAGCGGGCCCTGCGGACGAAGGGGTATCACCCCGTAAAAACGGCAGACCATTGAACTTAGGTTTTGAAAGGGGAAGTTTACAGGATTGGAAATCAAGTGGGGAAGCATTCGGGCCAAAATCACTGTCTTTTGATGCGGTTCCTCAATACCCCGATTCATTAATTATTAACCAGGATGGTGATTATTATGTAAGTAGTGGCGGTACCAGTAACTATCAATTGAAAGGTACCCTCACCTCTGAAACATTTGATATTACTCATCCTTGGGCTACCTTCAAAGTAGCGGGCGGTGCGTTGGGCGGAACCCGAGTAGAGTTGCTATTGGCGGATTCAGCAAAACCTTTCTTTACAATATCAGGACCCGTTACGGAAGGACGCATTCGAAATACCCGACAGGCAAAATTTAGACCGGTTGTAGTAGACCTTAAGGAACATGTAGGAAAGAAGATGTTTATCAGGTTGGTAGATGAGGACAATGGTAAGGTGCCTGAAATTCACTATATAGGGGATAACGTATGGGCACATATTGCCTTCGATAATTTCCGTTTTCACAACGAACGACCGAAGTATCAAAATGAGTTGAAACCGGAAGATATCATAATCTTACCAGCCAGGGATATCGTTCCACACGCAGGTCTGTCTGGCGCTGACGCTGTAAAAGCAATGACTTTGCCAGAAGGGTTCTCTGTGCAGCTGGCAGCTGCTGAACCGGATATTGTAAAACCCATAGCGTTTACCTTGGATGATCGGGGTCGTTTGTGGGTGGTAGAGTCTCAAACCTATCCTGTGCGTGCAGAAGAAGGCAAAGGCAGGGATCGCATCCTTATTTTTGAAGATACAGATGGCAACGGCTCGCTCGATAGTAAAAAGATATTTACGGAAGGCTTAAACCTGGTCAGTGGGATAGAGTGGGGATTTGGTGGTGTATGGATAGGAGCAGCTCCTTATTTTATGTTTATTCCAATAGATGAATCGGGTGATAAACCCGCTGGTAAGCCCGAGATCCTGTTAGATGGTTGGGGGTATGAGGATACGCATGAAACAATGAACACATTTAAATGGGGACCTGACGGTTGGCTATATAGCACACATGGGGTGTTCACACATTCTAAAGTAGGCAAGCCAGGGACACCGGATAATGAGCGTATAGGTTTAAATGCCGGTGTATGGCGTTATCATCCTACCAGACATGAGTTTGAGATTTTTGCTCATGGTACCAGCAATCCTTGGGGAATAGACTTTAACGATCATGGCCACGCATTTATAACCGCCTGTGTAATTCCACATCTGTATCACATGATTCAAGGTGGACGTTATTTCAGGCAAGGTGGACAGCACTTTAACAAATACACATACGAGGATATTAAAACGATTGCTGACCATGTACATTGGACGGGCAATGCAGGTCCGCATGCTGGTAATTTCAGGTCTGGCTCCGTAGGTGGTGGGCATGCACATTCCGGCGCTATGTTCTACATGGGTAACAAAAGCTGGGGCGTAGATAGAAATACATTAATGATGAATAATCTGCACGGACATCGTGTGAATAATGATATTATAAAAAGATCCGGATCCGGATATACCGCCACCCATGGAAAGGATTTTATTCTTAGAAATGACACCTGGTCACTATGGCTAAATTTCCAGATAGCACCAAGCGGCTCTGTGTATGTAAATGACTGGTATGATCAGAACCAGTGCCACAATCCTAATCCGGATGTACATAATAAAACATTGGGTAGGATTTTCAGAATATCACATAAGGACGATAAATGGACGCCGGTAGATTTGGCTAAAAAAACAGATGCAGAACTGGTTGAGTTGCAGTTGCACGATAATGAGTTCTATGTGCGTCACGCCCGCCGGCTTCTGCAGGAAAGAAAAGTTGGAGAAGCGGTTCACAAAGCATTGTGGAAGATACTTAACGAAAATCCGGAAATTCCCCGAAAGTTACGTGCGCTGTGGACGCTACACGTTACGAACGGAATCAGTGAGCAACAGCTTTTGGATTTGTTGAATCACGAAAATGAATACGTCAGTTCCTGGGCAATTCAGTTGTTGGCCGAAAACAAAAAAGTATCTGCGGCAGGGCAGAAGCAACTTGAGACATTGTCGGCAAAAACCAATTCTCCACTTGTGAGGTTGTATATTGCTTCGGCATTGCAAAGAATGGATCCTTCGCAAACCTGGGCTATTGTGAAGAACCTTTCTGTAAAAGGAGAAGATGCCCAAGACGCTAACCTGCCATTTTTGGTGTGGTATGCATTGGAGCCGTTAGCAGCAGCAGACCCTTCAAGGGCAATAGATTTGGCCATGGATGCGAAATTGCCCAATTTGTTATTGTTTACTATTCAGCGGATCGGCGCCCTGGAAGACAAGAGCGGACAGGATGTATTGAAGAAAACAAAACAAAAACTGCAAAGTCAGCCGTCTAATGACGAACGTAAAATCTTGATAGCGGCTATTGATAAAATTCTATCTGAAGTAAAATAGTGATTAAATCCCGGCTATAAGCCGGGATTTTTTTGGCTTGAAGAATTTGTCACTCCTATGGGATTCGAACCCATACTTTGCATGACTGCAACAGACCGGCTGTAAATGCGCTTTCCTACTCACTGTTTCCGGGTTTCGGTGCTTCTGCAAATTTTGTCCATTCAAACGCTTAGTCTGAACGGCGTTATCCGGTCACTCCGCGGCTACGTTACTTTTACCGCAGCACTTCCTTTTATGCTAAGGCGTGAATTCTTTATGCAAAATTGAGCTGGAGCTGTGCATTGTTTTTGCACCGTGATTTTTTTCTAGCCTGAATTTTTGGATAGAGTTGGGTATTGAGTTTAAGGCAATGGTCAATCTTTTTGCTGACGAACCGGCTGGTAATCGATTGGTAACATATTGGATATCTTTTCTTTCCAGCCCCAATAAGACATTGAAAACAGTTCCTGTGGTGGATAGTACGTGCCGTTGGCGAATACTGCAATGGGTTGGCCAGTCGCCAGCCAAACGAATGATATCTGGTGCAGGGGCTTTCTTGTTTCGCGGTGATATTCCAGGTAGGCTTTTTCCTCTTTAGCTCCTTTGTATGTAACGTACAGATAGTCGCCGAAATAAAGGATTTTGTAGTCTTTTTCACCAGCCTTCAAAATGCTGTCGGCTTGTATCAACTCACTGCCATAATGATCTGTATAATCTTTCTGCCTTAACACTTTTTCATAATATGCGATAGAATCAGGGCTTTTTTCCGGCGCATCTTCTGCTAATGGTATATAGTTGAGATCGGCAGGTATATTGTTTTTGGGTTGGCGGGCTATCATCACTGAACGAAAAATAGGTTTAACTCTCTCTTTTTCCAGGTTATATTCCCTCACCATTTTTCGAAGCTCAAATTGATTTGCAGCGAGGCTATCTGCAAACAAACTCTTGAAAAAATGCATTGTTGAACCATAGTAAACCTGATCCCGGGCCTTTTGCCACCTGTTTTGTCTGCCCTTTGCTGCATCCAGGTCCTCAAAATAAGAATATCCCTGGTAGGATGTCAGATTGGAGGAGAAATTTACTTCAAAGTCTTCCAGTTGGAAATTGATCATATAGCCCAATCCCTTATTTTCGATAACAAGTGGCTCATCGCAATACGCAACCAGGCGATTTGACTTTCTATAAAAGAGAAAACGAATGGATTTGTAATTTTTGATTTTACATTTTTGAGCGTTTGGTGTTTCCCCGATAAACCGCTCCTGGAATAACTTTCCCCACTTATCCCAGCCTTCTTCTATAAAGGGCTCAATGATGATGCTTTTTAATTCACGGGCTTTTACACGCATCTCTACTTTTAATTTTAGCGGAAGCGTAATGCTGTTGAAGCTGAAAACATTGGTTTCAAAACCTATATAAGAAATCACGAGGTCATGCTGCCCGGAGGGGATACCCGATAAAGCAAAATTTCCATTTTTTCCGGAAATGGTTCCTCGTGAAGAGTTGCTGATAAATACGCTGGCTCCGACAATCGGCTCGCCGGTGGATATATCAACAACGGTTCCGGTGATGCTGTTTTGAGAAAACAAGGTTATCGGTATGACCACAATCCATAAGTAAACAGCTACTTGTTTATGCATGTATGAAAATAAAGAATTGACAAGTTAATACTATTCAATGTAAAAAAGCCCCGGAAATTTTCCGGGGCTTACAGTTTATTTGATGCCGTTTTATTGAACACCAGTGCGGGTATCCCACCACATCTGCTGTCCCCAAAAATTATCAGTCACTTTATTTACATATTCTGCACTATTTTTACCATTCAACTTTTTCTCTGTATCAGGGTAAGGATAACGAAAAGGTGGTCGATTGTGTCCATTGTAAGGAGAAGCAGGCGCTGCTGACATTTTAGGTATATCAGTCCTTCGAGCTTCTGCCCAGGCCTCATGTCCGTTTTTAAATAATGCAATCCATTTTTGCACATAAATACGATCTGTATCACCATTCCAGGCAACCCTTGTTCCATCCTTATAAGCTCCAACGCTAACTCCGTTCTCTTCGAATGAGAAATCTATCCCTGCTTCATAGGCCTCTTTAGCAGTTTTCCCTACTGCCCAACCATTATTGGCTGCTTCTGCAAGTATAAACTGTACTTCTGCCGCACCGAGCAAAGGTGTTTCTCCTGTTGCACTTGAATAAAATCTGGTTCCAATAAAAGAATAGTTTGTAATACCGCCAATAGGTGTGGTGCCATCCGGACCAATAACTGTTCCGTTATATCCATCTGGGTCATTGGCCGGGTGTTGGGCATAAATACCAATTCTGTTGTCGTCAAACGCCTTTAGCGTATCGATAAGATAGTTGCTGACTGCATAGTTGTCCAATCTTGGCGGTGACCCCAGAGATAGAGAAGTATACCAAGGTTCGCTTGTCAACACGGTAGTGCTACCTGCTCCGGGCCAAACAAGATATGCGTTGTCTTCATTGGAACTGATAATTGGATTTTCTGTTGGTGCAGACATAATTTCCTGAATAACTGATTGTGCGGCGGACGGGTCAATTTTGGAAATTCTAATAGCTATGCGCAAACGTAGAGAATTTGCAAACTTTTCCCATTTTTGTAAATCACCGTCAAAGAGGATATCGCCTTCGCCGAGCTCATCTAAACTAGATTGTTTAAACAAGTCATTTGCTTGTTTTAGACTAGCCAGTAAAACTGGATATATTTCCTCTTGAGTGCTGTAAGTTGGAGTGAGTTTTCCCTGGTCAGCTTGTAATGCCTCTACAAAGGGTATGTCTCTCCAACGGTCAGTTGCCAACTGCCAATAGTAAGCTTTCATGATAATTGCTGCAGCTTGTATATTTAAATTTCCCTGTTCCGCTGCTGCTTTTTCTACTACATCCAAACTTTTTAACCCTCTGTACAAATAAGACCATATATTTTCGACAATGTTTGTCCGAAACTGATATCTGGCTTCATCTATGTATTGAATCTTTCCTATATGCCCGCCATAGGAAGAAGGTTCGTTGATGTTTCCCCAGGAGTCCCATACATTGGTTAGATTTTGAATACCAAAAGCTAGCAGGTTGGTTTCCGGTGCATCGCTCGGAGCGTTGGGACTTGTATTAATCTTATCAAAATCCTTAGTACAAGCCACAGCCAGTACACTGAATAATAAGAAAATACCCAAATATTTTATTGTATTCATCATAATAGTTTTAAACTTAAAAATTGAGATTCAGCTGTATTCCAATACTTCTGTTTGACGGGATTTGATTTTGTTCTACCCCCAATCCATCATTACCAACTCCAAAGCCTGTTTCAGGGTCAATATTGGATCTGTTAGATTTATGCTTTGCGAGTAAAGCGACATTATAGGAAAAAAGGGATATGTTAGCACTTCTAATCCAGTTGACCCTCCTAAGGGTGCGGGCGGGCAAATTGTAGCCTAACTGTATCTGTCTCAATTTAATGAAACTACCATCAACGATATCAAATTCGCTACCACCAGAGCTAGCATAAGAAACCCATTTGTATGCAGTTGCAGCAGCAACAGGGATATCATTGACACTTCCGTCCGCTTTTATAAATTCTACTTCTGGCATGATGTCTCGTCCATAAATCACTCCATTTTCTCTTACATTGTTATCAGCAGTGTATTTTACTACACCGGCATATGCGCCGAACATATCTGTTACAGAAAAAATATCACCTCCCTTTCTAAAATCAATTAAAAAATTAAGGTTGAAATTTTTGAACTTGAGATTGTTGTTTACACCACCTACGAAGTCGGGTGTTATATTTCCGATGGCTTGATTTGCTTCGAATGCAGGGCGCCCATTGGCACCAACCACAACCTGCCCCTTATCATTTCTGACCATTCTGTCTCCCCTTATTACACCATAGGCCTGCCCAGGGATTGCATCAACAGTAACACCCCAAGCTCCTGTAATTTTAAAAGACTCCAGTTTGTCTCCTGTATTTGGATCAGTATAGAGTTTGTTAACTGTGTTGGTGTTTTTTGCAAAATTAATGCTCATGTCCCAAGAAAAGCCCTCAGGAGTTATCGGACGAATTATGCCCAGATTCAATTGTATTTCTACTCCTTTATTTTGAATTTCGCCAGCATTGATAACCATTGTTGAACTTCCTCCTGCACTAGATACATCAATTGCCATAATTTGATCTGTTGTAGCCTTATCATAGTATGTAGCATCAATTGCAATTCTGTTGTTTAAAAAGGCCAGCTCAAACCCTGCTTCAAAATTTTTAGCCATTTCTGGTTTCAGGTTGATGCCAGCAGGAATTGTAGCAGGGTATCTATAAAGAGTAACTCCGTTGTATGTATAGGTAAGTGGCGTAAAAGTGGGAAATACCTGGTAGGGATCAGTAGCATTACCTACCCTGGCCCAACTGGCTCTCAGTTTACCATAGCTAAAAATATCAGAACTAATATTTAATGCATCGGAGAATATCCATGCCCCGCCGATTGAAGGATAGAAATAAGATCGGTTTGCCGCCGGCAATGATGAATTCCAATCATTTCTGGCTGTTAAATTGAATATTAACCACTTTCTAAATGACAGATTCAATTGTCCAAAAATACCAGTCGACCTAAGGTGGTAATCATACATTGTTTGAATTGTACTACCCTTTGCGTTTGCGATGGTAAACAAGTCTGGAACTGTTAAATTGTCGGCACCTATTGAAGTATTCTTCTGAGTATAATTTCGATAATTAGCTCCCAATAAATAATCAACGGAGAAGTTGGACCCTATTTGATCACCGCCGGTCATCATCAGGTCCAGATTTAATTCGTTTAAGTTGTATTGTCTTTGAAGGAAGGTGCCATTCAGGCCAGCGAGAAGATTTCCTATATGTCTACTAGTCGATAATTCCTTCCGGAATTCTGTAGACCAGTCGTTGCCGGCTCTTCCTGTTAATTTAAACCATTTATGAAAATCGTATGAGGCACTAACGTAACCATAAACTCTGTCCTTTTGACGCTTATTGTTAAATACAGAATGCAAACTGCTATAAGGATTATCATGATAACTGCTATTCCAATTGTAAGGGAGACCATTTTCAAATTTATTAGTGTAATTAGCTCTGAGATCATTCATGTCGACCTGGCGCCCAAACCAACTTCCGATGCTTTGCATTGGATTGAATCCATTATAACCCTGGCCAACTAAATTTTTGTTTTCAGTTCTCACATAATTGATATTTGACTGAAATGTTAATTTGCTTGTCAAATTTTGAATGGTATTTAAGCTCAATGTATACCGGGTTTGGTCTGTATTAGGAACACTTCCAATTTGATTCTGATGTCCTAAGCTTACTCTGGTATTTCCTCTTTCATCATTATTGGAAGTGAGCGTTACACTATTGGTTAATGTATGTCCGGTTTGGAAGAAGTCCCTTACATTGTTTGGGTGGGAAATCCATGGAGTTGCTATTTTGTTTCCATTGGCATCGAGCGGGCTATTGTATTGTGGCAGATGTAGTCCGGCATCCAAGCGCGGCCCCCAACTTTCATCGGTGCCATCATTGACTCCACCTCCTCCGCCATCTACATATGAAAAGCCGTACTGACCTGCATAGTCCTGGTAACTCATTCCTGGTTGATCCCTTTTCCAGGTAAATTCATCGCCTAAAGCTCCCTGTCCATATTTGTTTTGATAGTAAGGCAATATATAGGGGTTGTCAAATGACAGACCACCCGAATAGGCAACGCCCAATCCTTTTGAACCCTTTCCTGATTTTGTGGTGATTAAAATTACTCCATTTGCGGCCCGGTAGCCATATAACGCAGCATTATTTCCTTTTAATACAGTAACACTTTCAATTGTGTTAGGGTCTATTTCCTGAATGCCGGAACCGTAATCAACAGATCCGTACGCGCCCACGTTAGTTGCCGAATTACTAATAGGCACACCATCCACTACTATTAATGGCTGGTTGTTGCCGAAGGAATTATTGCCACGCAGTACTATTCTCGAACTCGCACCAACGGCGCCACTTGCCGCAGTAATCTGAACACCTGCCACTCTGCCCGACATTGAATTTAATATATTGGTTTGGGTGGTCTGTGTAAGATCAGACCCTTTTACCTCCTGACTGGCTGAGGTAGCTTCCTTTTTGAGCCGTTTAAAGCCTAATGCGGTAACCACAACCTCCTCTATGGTTTCCATAGATGTTTCAAGTGTAACATTTGCAGTTCCACCAGAAGCCTTTATCTCCTGTGTAGAGAAACCTGTTGCAGAAATAACCAGGATTGCGTCGGCGGGGGCAATAATGGTGAATTTTCCTCCTTCGTCAGCCGAGACAGCTACATGGCTGCCTTTAATGGAAACGGACGCAAAGGGTACTGCGTCGCCGTTGATGTCTTTGACTGTCCCGGTGACAGCCGACTGCGAAAATCCTTCAAAAAGAGTGAAAAACGCCATGATTAGCGAAACGATTTTTCTCATGTAATTTGAATTTGGTAGGTAAATAAAATAGAAATGTTGGCAAGCATATCCAACTAGCTAACTGAAGGTAACGAAAATAGCGGCGAGAATTCACTTTTTTTTAACATGCTTTATCCCTGTTGAAAAAAAGTTTAATATAACTAAACATCCTATGCGTTGTAATATCTGACAAAGAAGGACAAATTATTTCCCTACTTGGTGAGAAATAGTTTGATAAAGCGGCTATTTGTTTACCAGTTTCAAAGCGCCTTCTCCATATCGGGCGCCGGTATTGGGATATCTTTCAATAATGGATTCCAGGGTTGCAAGATCTTGTGCTGTGAGGTTTAAGTTAACAGCGGCAACGTTTTCCTCAAGGTATTTGATTCGTTTTGTACCGGGTATGGGGATGATATTCTCTCCCTTCGCCAATACCCACGCCAGCGCTAGTTGGGTACCATTCACATTTTTTGAAACAGCAAATTCGTTTAATGCTCCTGCAAGCTTTTGGTTATTCAACAGGTTCTCTCCCTGATAACGTGGTAATGTATGGCGAAAGTCGGCTTGTGATAATTTTTCTGACTCCAGAATATTTGCAAATAGGCCTCTTGCCAATGGAGAGTAGGCAACCAGCGAAATATTAAGATCCCGCAATGTGTTTAAAATATCCCCTTCTATATCTCTGCTTATCAACGAGTATTCACTTTGCAGAGCGGCAATTGGATGAACGGCATTTGCTTTTCTGATTGTTGCAGCAGATGCCTCGCTCAATCCCAGGTAGCGGACCTTCCCGGTGTTCACCAGTTCTGCCATAGCACCCACAGTCTCTTCTATTGGTATATTAGGGTCGATGCGATGAGCGTAGTAAAGATCTATTGTCTCAATTTTTAGTCTGCGTAAACTTGCTTCTACGGCTTGTTTAATCCAGGCGGGGGACGCATCTACATAGGTGGCAGGCATACCGCTGTGACCTGTTGTACCCTCTTTAAATCTGAATCCAAACTTTGTTGCAATAAAAATCTTGTTTCGGTTCGGCACCAGTACCTTACTTACTAGCTCTTCGTTGGCACCATTGGCATACATATCCGCGGTATCCCAGAAATTGATCCCCAGGTCCAAAGCTTTTTCAAGCGTGGCTATATTCTCTTTTTCATCTGCAGGTCCGTACGCATAACTCATGCCCATACAGCCAAGTCCTATTGCAGATAGTTTTTCCGTTGTATTTGCAAGGTTTCTATATTTCATTGTGCAGCTATTTACACCAAAGTTAGGCAGACTAATTATGTTTTAGCTATCCAATCTTTTTGTTAATGGCTTAATTCATTCTATTGAGTAAGAATGGAGCTTACATCGATTCTTTTCGTAATTTTCACAGACAATTTTGAACATGAAAAAATATTTACTACTACTCACACTTTCTGGCGTAGGTGTGCAGCAATTGTCGGCGCAGAAGCTGCAGGATCAGGCTTCAAAGCATGCAAGCGCATTATTGCCAGATCTCATTAAGTGGCGCAGGCACCTGCACCAATATCCTGAATTGTCAAACCGGGAATTTAAAACAGCAGAATATGTAGCGGCGCATCTTCGTGGGCTTGGTTTGGAAGTAACCACCGGCATCGCAAAAACTGGTGTGGTGGGTATTTTAAGAGGTGGTAAACTAGGTCCGGTAATAGCGCTGAGGGCAGATATGGACGCATTGCCGGTAAAAGAGAGGGTTGATATTCCATTTGCGTCTAAAGAAGTAGCTGAATATCTGGGGAGCGAAGTACCTGTCATGCATGCCTGCGGACACGATACACATGTATCTATATTGATGGGGACAGCCACGGTATTAAGTAGCATGAGAAAAGATATCAGTGGTACGGTAAAGTTCATTTTTCAACCTGCGGAAGAGGGACCTCCGGGTGATGAAGAAGGGGGCGCACCGCTAATGATAAAAGAAGGGGTGATGGATAGTCCCAAAGTGGATGCTATCTTCGGGCTACATATCAATTCACAAACGCCCGTTGGCACTATTAAATACAAATCGGGGGCGGAGATGGCCGCCAGTGACTGGTTTACCATTCGCATCAAAGGAAAACAGTCGCATGGTTCGCAACCCTGGGGGGGTATCGACCCGATCGTTATTGCTTCACAGGTAATACAGGGGCTACAGACCATCGTAAGCCGGCAGCAAAACCTTACTAAGGCCCCTGTAGTAATAACGGTTGGCAAAATAAATGCCGGTGTCCGCAGCAACATCATTCCCGAGGAGTTGGTGATGGAAGGTACTATAAGAACCCTGGACAGCGAGATGCAAAAAGATGTGCATACCCGCATTCATAAAACCGTTGACAATATTGTAGCGGCAAGCGGAGCGACTGCAACCGTTTCCATCGATACAAAAACGAAAGTAACCTATAACGATCCGGAATTGGTAAAGCTTAGTGTAGCGTCCCTTGAAAAAGCTGTCGGAAAATCGAATGTGCTCGAAACTGAATGGACAACGGGTGCAGAGGATTTTTCATATTTTGGAGATAAAGCACCCGCTTTCTTTTTCTTTCTGGGTGGAATGCCTAAGGGGACTGATCCCAAAACCGCACCACCACATCATACGCCCGATTTTTACATAGACGACAGTATGCTGGACGCCGGTGTAAGAGCATTTTGTAACATAGTGCTTGACTTTAATGATGTAAGAAAACGAAAGAAATAACTTAGTATATAGTTAGTAAGATATGTTACTTTTATTGTATGTTAAATGTGGTCTAACTTTAGCGAACTTATAATCAGTTGTTTATAGAAATATTAGGATATGGTAAATTGTCGGGTTTGAATTATGATTTTAGCATTAAATTTGCCGTCTGCCTAAACGAAAAGTATGCCCGAATTTAAACATAGACAGTTTATAGAATTTGAGAAGCCCATTAAGGAACTTTTTGACCAGGCTACTCAATTGAAAGAACTGGCAGAAAAGAATCCGAAAGTAGACTATACGGATGCGATTCGCCAGGTAGAGGATAGTATAGTTGAAAAAAGAAAAGAAATCACTAAAAACCTTACTCCCTGGCAGCAGGTGCAGTTAAGCAGGCACCCGGACAGACCTTATACGAATGCTTATATCAAGCGGATGTTGACCGACTATATAGAGTTGTACGGCGACCGAAATGTAAAAGATGATAAGGCAATTGTGGGTGGCTTTGGGTTGCTGGATGGAGAAACAGTTATGGTGATTGGTCATCAAAAAGGAATCAATACCAAAATGCGCCAGTTGAGAAACTTCGGCATGGCCAATCCTGAAGGGTATCGGAAAGCGCTAAGATTAATGCGTCTTGCAGAAAAGTTTAATAAGCCGATTATCACACTTATTGATACGCCCGGTGCTTTTCCCGGTGCTGAGGCGGAAGAAAGAGGGCAGGGCGAAGCCATTGCCCGGAATATATTTGAGATGATGCGTCTGAGGGTTCCTGTGATTTGTGTGATTATAGGAGAGGGAGCCAGCGGCGGCGCATTGGGAATAGGCGTAGGGGACAGGGTGCTGATGTTGGAGAATACCTGGTATACGGTGATTTCACCGGAAAATTGCAGCTCCATACTATGGCGCAGCTGGGAAAAGAAAGAAGTGGCGGCAGAGCAGTTGAAACTTACCTCCAAGGACATGAAGTCTTTTGGGCTGGTGGATGAAATTGTACCTGAACCAAGTGGTGGAGCACATTGGAATTATGAAGAAGCAACGGCATATTTAAAGGAGCATATCCTGAAGCTCATTAAAGAGTTAAAACCAATAGATCCCGATGTACGCATTCAGCAGCGTATTGATAAGTACAGTAAAATGGGCTTTTGGTCGGAATAGCAAAATAATGATACAATAGTTTAACTTTAATCCCGAATTTCAATTTAGAAAAATGTCACTAAGACTTCAGCTCACGGGCACAGGTGTTGCCATTATTACTCCTTTTCAGGAGGATTACAGTGTGGATTATCCCGCACTGGAAAAACTAATCAACCAGTTAATAAATAACGGTATAGAATACATCGTAACCCTGGGCACAACTGGGGAAACACCGGCTTTGAGTAAAGAAGAGAAGAAGCAGATTGCTGAATTTACCTACGAAAAGGTAGATGGAAGAGTACCTGTGGTAGTGGGTATTGGTGGAAATAACACTGCCGAAATTGTAAAGGAGTTGAAGAGTTTTCCACTGGGTGCAGCCACTGCTGTATTGAGTGTAAGCCCTTATTATAGTAAACCTTCCCAGGAAGGATTGTATGAACATTACCGGGCATTGGCAGATGTTTCTCCCAAACCGGTACTATTATATAATGTACCTGCGAGAACTGGTCGCAATCTGGCAGCTGCAACAACACTGCGTTTATCGGAACATGAAAACATTGTAGGGATAAAAGAAGCAGCCGGCGACATGACACAGGCAATGGAAATACTGAAACATCGTCCGGATGATTTTCTCTTTACAAGTGGTGATGATTTGTTGGGATTGCCCCTTATAGCTTGTGGTGGAGATGGTGTTATTAGCGTGATTGCTAATTGTATGCCTGCTCAGTATTCAAACCTTGTAAGATTGTCTCTTGATAATAAGTTTGCCGAAGCCCGGGAAATTAATGATAGCCTGTTGCAGGTATATGAATTACTGTTTATAGAAAACAATCCAGCGGGCGTTAAATCTTTTATGGCGCATATGGGGCAGATCAAGAATGTTTTGAGACTGCCGGTGACACCAGTAAGTGAATCGCTTCACAATAAAATCGGTCAATTTTTAAAATCCCAATTGGTTTCCTAGGTATCAATGTTAATTGCTTATAACATAAAACCCCTCATAGCAGGGGTTTTGTTGTTTTAAAAACTTATATAATCATTTTCCAAACATGCCTTTAAGCGTATTTAAAATACCGCCGCCATTTCCCTTAGACAATAGCAACATTATATCCTGGAGATCTGTATCGCCATCACCATCCAGATCAAGCGACCCGTTTTGAACCTTGCTCAACAAGCTTTGCACGTTAAAGCCAGCGGTTTGCCCACCCGAAAAGTCATTAAACAACTCTTGGATATTGAAGGAGCTATCGTTAGGGTCATTTGTTTTTTTAACAAGGCTGTTCAAAATAGATGGTATAATGCTACTGGCTATACCACTTGCTGCATTGTTGTCTAATCCAAATTTGCCAACCAGCGTTTCAATCAGGTTGCCGGAAAGTTGTTGTGATACATTGTTTTGGGCTGCTCCCTGACCAGAAAATAGCTTTAATACATCATTGATGCCGCCTTGTGACAATAAATTGGCAAAACCACCCTGAATAGAATTGGCAGCTTCGTTTATGGCTTCTTCATTACGGCTGTCCGGTATAGCACTATTTTTTGTAATAGCTTCTCCGGCTTGCTCTTTTACGAGGTTCAACAAACTGTCTAACATAGTTTACGTATTTTATATTCTAAGGTAATGAAACCAGCGGTGATTCGCAATACGTAATTTTATCTAAAAATTAGTAACAACAAGTTATGGATATGTATAAACCCTTTTGGGAGTTGGACTTGAAAATAGTGCAGTTGCGTATGGATTGATATAGTTTTGGTCGCCGGGTGCAAGTTTAACTTCTTTTACCGTTTTGCCGTTATTTTTGTCAATCACAAATATCGAATTATATAGGAACTCCGGTTTACCGTTGCCACGTCCATTCATATATTTTAGCATAGCGTCAAAAGTAAGTACGTGCTTATCTGTAACGTAAAAGTTGTTGTGTTGAGCAAGTTGGTAATCATTGGGTTGCATCAGGGTGTAATAATATCTCAAAGTATCCAGGTAGGGAGATGTCCAAGTCCATATAGTATCTTTGGTCTGCAGATATCTTTTCTTCACATCGCCACCAGACCACGAATAGAATTCGTCATCATAATATCCTCTCATAAAGTCGCGAATGTCAAACTCATTAGTTTGTTGTTTTTCATAGTCTATTGTTGCAAAGCCGCCAGTAAACATTTGGCCTTTTGCTATGATCACATCGTTTCCAAATGGAATACCACCGAATAAATTTTCAAACTTCAATGCACCTGTTTCCAAATCGTAGCCATAAACATAATTGTTTCCAGTAGAGAAGACGAGCAATGTAGAATTATTATAAATAACAGGATTGGTCTCAAGTTTGTGTCTATAGTCGGTTACTTCCCAGATAAGTTTTCCTGAGAACCTGTCATAACAGTGAATGTTTTGTCTCCCGCTGCCTTCTTTTGGACAAAACGCATATATCTTGTCTTTATGAATGACCGGCGTACCATAATAACGACCTGAGAAGCCCATATTTCTGGAAAGTTCTGCAGTCCAAATTAGCTCTCCGGATTGTTTGTGTACCGCATTTATAGCATGCCCTAAGGCGTTTAAAGAAATATTGTAGATAATGGTGTCAGCAATAACAGGATAATTGTTTGCAGAAAGATTGGATTTGTTGTAACCTACACTTTTGTCCAAGCGAGTATACCACAAAATACTGCCTGTTTTTAAATCTAAACACGATAAACTTTTCAGTGAGCTAAAATACACTTTTCCGCTATCTGTGATGCTTTTACCGCCAAATGGAGAACCTCCCGGACCGAGCGAATGGATATTTTTTCTGAATATTTCTTCTTCTTTATCAAGGTCAAAAGCAACAAATTCGCTACCGGCTGTTAGAAAATAGATATTTCCTATTGCTTCGGTTTCTTCTACTACAGTATTTTCGTTACTGTCTATTTCATTCTTTTGACAGGAAGTTAATATAAGCAATAAGGCAACTATGGTTGAAATCTTCATTGTAGCACGGTTTGAAAATATCTACAAATATATCAATGTTAAATTAAGCGTAGATAATTGTTTCAGTAAAAAATGCCTCCAACTCAAAAAGTTGGAGGCAAATCATTGATTGCGTTACAACAGCGATTATTTATTTATAATCGCCTGCATTAACAATCACCTCATTTCTAAATACCACAGTGTTATCAAATACATCCACCAATACCGGTTTCGACTTATCAATATCGCCGGCCAGAATTTTTTTACTCAACTGATTCACTATTTCCTTCTGGATCAGGCGTTTTAATGGTCTGGCACCAAATTGCGGATCGTAACCATTATCAACTAAAAAGTCTATAGCATAATCAGTAAACTCCAGTTCGATTCCATTAACTGCTACGAGATTTTTCAACTGGTTCAATTGTATGTTGATAATACCTTTTATCTGATTTTTCAGTAACGGTTGGAACATGATGATATCATCCACACGATTGAGGAACTCCGGTCGAATAATCTGTTTCAAAAGATTCATTACTTCAACTTTGGTCTTATCAACCACCTCTTCCAGGTTTTCTTCATTTATGTTTTCGAAGTTTTCCTGAATCACCTGGCTACCCATGTTGCTGGTCATAATGATGATGGTGTTTTTGAAATTCACCACACGGCCTTTATTATCTGTCAACCTACCATCATCCAACACCTGTAACAGGATGTTAAACACGTCAGGATGGGCTTTTTCAATTTCATCCAACAACACTACACTATAGGGCTTACGTCTAACAGCTTCAGTTAATTGTCCACCCTCATCGTATCCCACGTATCCGGGAGGTGCACCTACCAATCTGCTAACAGAATGTTTTTCCTGGTATTCACTCATGTCTATCCGCGTCATCATGTTGTCGTCGTCGAACAGATACTCAGCCAGGGCTTTAGCCAATTCCGTTTTACCCACACCGGTAGTGCCGAGGAAGATAAATGAACCAATTGGTTTTTTAGGATCATGTAATCCTGCGCGACTACGGCGGATGGCATCGGATACGGCTGTGATGGCTTCGTGTTGCCCTACTACGCGTTTGTGCAATTCATCCTCCAGGTTCAGTAACTTTTCCCTTTCACTCTGGAGCATTTTGCTTACTGGTATCCCGGTTGATTTAGCAATGGCTTCGGCTATATCTTCTGCATCTACTTCTTCCTTCAATAATCTTTTCTCCGGTGCCACTTCATCCAACTCGTTGGTGAGCGAAAGGATTCTTTCTTCTTCTTCTTTTATTTTTCCATACCGGATTTCCGCTACTTTTCCATAATCTCCATTGCGCTCAGCCCTTTCTGCTTCCAGTTTCAACGCTTCGATATTGGCCTTAGCCGCTTGTATTTTTTCTACCAATTCTTTTTCCTGTTGCCATTTAGCCTTCAGGGTATCTCTGCTCACGCTCAACAGTGAAATTTCTTTGCCCAGTTCCTTTAACTTGGTATTATCATTTTCCCGCTTGATAGCTTCACGTTCAATTTCCAATTGCCGGATTTGTCTTTCCAGTTGGTCCAACTCTTCGGGCATGGAATTCATCTCCAGTCGTAAACGGGCGGCACTTTCATCAATTAAATCAATAGCCTTATCAGGTAGAAACCTGTCGGCTATATAACGATGTGATAATTCAACGGCTGCTATGATAGCTTCATCTTTAATCCGAACATGATGGTGTGTTTCATAACGGTCTTTAATACCCCTTAGAATAGACACTGCATCTTCTACACTCGGCTCGTCGATAAATACCCTCTGGAATCTTCTTTCCAACGCCTTGTCTTTCTCAAAATACTTTTGGTATTCGTTCAGGGTGGTTGCACCTATAGCTCTCAATTCTCCTCTTGCCAGGGCGGGTTTTAATATGTTGGCTGCATCCATTGCTCCCTCGCCGCCACCGGCACCTACCAGTGTGTGTATCTCATCAATAAAGAGAATGATTTCTCCATCACTTTTAGCTACTTCGTTTACTACACCCTTTAGACGCTCTTCAAATTCGCCTTTATATTTAGCCCCTGCTATCAGTTGTCCCATATCCAAAGCATAAATAATCTTGGATTTCAGGTTTTCGGGTACGTCACCATTTACAATCCGCATAGCCAATCCTTCAGCAATGGCGGTTTTACCTACACCGGGTTCTCCCACCAACATAGGGTTGTTTTTGTTTCTACGAGACAGGATGTGTAATGTTCTTCTAATCTCTTCATCACGGCCAATCACGGGATCTAACTTGCCTTGCTTTGCCATTTCATTCAGATTCTTGGCATATTTGTTCAGGGTGTTAAATTGTGTTTCGTGTGTCTGTGAAGATACGGTGGAGCCCTTTCTCAAATCTTTGATAGCGGCTGTCAACCCTTTTTCTGTGAGTCCGCCATCTTTCAAAATCTTAGACGTATTATCATTTCCCTGCAAAAGAGCAAGCAACAAATGCTCTACACTTACAAACTCATCACCAAAGTTCTTCAACAAGGAACCGGCTTTCAAAACGGCATTGTTGGCATCACGGCTGATGGATTGCGCTGGTTCGCCACTTTGTACTTTAGGAAGCTTATTAATGCTTTCATCAAGTTTGCTTTCCACAAACTTAACGTTCACATTATTTTTTTTCAACAAAAACTCAATGGGAGAATCTTCATCGCTTAGCAACGACTTTAATATATGTTCAGTTTCAATATTGGCATTGCCATTATTGAAAGCTATCTGCTGTGCCTTGGCTACAGCTTCCTGCGCTTTTATAGTAAAATTGTTGAGGTTCATTAGTCTATATTTTTAAGTTTTCCTTTGTTTTGTTTCAAATAACTTTAACCTTTAGAGCAAAACACAGTCCAAAGCCATAAAGCAGAAAATATGTCATGTAAAATCCGTGTAACCTGTCTGAATTTCAGTCTTTTATGTTTTTTCCTGTTAAATCTGCAGCCTGTAAAGGCCCAATACAATTTTGCTCCGATAGATGAATTGATACAAAAAAATCAGAAGATTCTTGGAAAACAGGTAATAGCCTTGGTTTGGAAGGATGATAAGGTCATTTACAGGAAAGAAACCAATGAAGATTTCAACAGCAAAACGCCTGTGCCGGTAGGGGCCAGCGGACAATGGTTGACTGCCGCGGCGGCCATGGCATTGGTAGATGATAATAAAATAGCATTGGAGGATAAAACCTCAGCATATATTCCGATACTTAAAAAATATATGAAAGGGTATATAACGCTTAGAAACGGACTAACCCACACCACCGGAGTTGAGGGCGAAAAAACAGGAATAGGAAAGTTAGCACCCCGCCTGAAATTCGAAAATCTTGATGCACAGATGGGTTATTTCGCCAGTAAAAGAGAAATTGTTACTAACCCACAAACAGAATTCTTTTACAGTCATGTTGGGATGAATATAGCAGGGAGAATGTTAGAGGTAGTTACAAAAAGAAGTTTTGATAGGATAACGCAGGAAAAAATAACCCGGCCGTTGAAGATGCGGGCTACTTCGTTTTACGATAATAATATGTTTACAGATCCTTCGATGGGAGCGCAAACTACCGCTAATGACTACATGAATTTTTTAGTAATGCTCTTAAACGACGGTATGTTTGAAGGAAAACAGGTATTAAGTAAACATTCTGTGGATGAAATGCTAAAAGGACAATTTACGGACTTGCCTGTTAAATTTACACCACCGGGAACAGAAGGGTGGAAATATGGGTTGGGTGCCTGGTTGGTAGAAGACGATGGTGGGCAGGGAACGGTAGTAACCAGCCCTTCGTTGACAGGGACCTGGCCGTATATAGATAAAAAGAACAAATACGCTGCTTTGTTATTGGTGAAGTCGCCGTCTGGCGAAAATGGTAGTGAGATGTTTGTACAATTCAGAACCGCTGTTAATACGGCATTAGGACTCAACTAAGAAGAAAAGTGAACAGGGTGCTGTACACCGGTTACAAAACTTTATCATGCTTTTTGGCTGTCACTACACTCAGTAGTTTAAACTCAAACTATATACTATGCTGCTGTTGTTGGTGTCTCGTAAAGTTGTCTGTTTAAAAATACAGAATGACCTTTAAATTTAAACGAGTATCCAACCTACAAGATTTACAGAAACCAAAATAGGAGCCTCCATTAAACTCAAGCTATGCGATAGGATTTTAATTTGGATACTTTTTCCGAAAAAATATCAGGAGAATTGGTTGAAAATTTTGATAATAATCCCATCAGCAGGTATTAATTAGAACCTTAACTAAACAGCATTTAAAGCGGATTAAAAGCAAGCGTCAGGCATTTCAATCAAAGGAAAGCGTTTACGGCGAAATCTGGGATAAAAAAAGCCCATAGCTACAGATTAACCTGTAGCTATGGGCAGCCCTAATCCCAAAGAGTTATCTCATGTTATTAGTGTTGATTCTTATGTTCTAATGGTACATAAGAAGCTTGCATTTCCTTTGCATAATTTACTTTTTTTGATTTTCCGAATCGTCTCTGGATACTATCGAATATGGAGTATACAACAGGTACCACCACTAATGTTAGTAAGAGGGAGGATAAAAGACCACCGATGATTACAATTGCCAGACCCCGGTTCATGTCAGCTCCATCACCTTGTGCTAAGGCAATGGGTACCATCCCCATCACCATCGCAATCGTTGTCATCAATATCGGACGAAGACGGGCGTGGTTGGCTGAAACCAGTGCATCAAAAGTGCTATCGCCTTCTTCTTTTCTGTGGTTCGCAAAATCCACCAATAGAATCGCATTCTTAGTTACCAAACCAATCAACATGATAATACCTAAGATGGTAAATATGTTTAACGATTCGTTCGCTAAAGCCAGGAACAATAGTGCCCCGATAAAAGACAATGGTACCGAGAATATTACGATAAACGGTGTTGAGAAACTGTCGTACAATGCTACCATCACCAGGTATACTAAAAGTATAGAAGCAATAAGAGCAAACCCTAAAGTACCAAAACCTTCTGTTTGGTTCTCCATATTACCACCCCAAATATAGGTGACACCCGGTTTACGTTCCAGCTTAGAAAATTGCTCCTCCCACTGTTGTGCTACGGTTCCAAGTGGCACACCTACTACGGTTCCCTGTATCGATACAGAAGGCGATTTATCCCTGCGCTCCAATAGAGTAGGACCAGAGCTATATTCCACATCAGCGAACTGGCTCAACAAAATCGGAGCACCCGAATTACTAATAAACTTCAGGTTTTTCACATCATCAATACCAGCGCGACCAGTTTCATTGAATTTGATATTGATATCGTATTCGTTTTCACCGGCACGGTACTTATTATCGGTGTTTCCGGAAAAGGCTGTTTGCATCAACATACCTACCGAAGCAACATTTAATCCTAATGAATTCATCTTTTCTCTATCTACTCTTACACTAATTTCAGGGTTACCTGCTTCAGATGTTAGCTTTACACCGGTGGCTCCGGGAATAGTTCTCAATAATGTAGCTGCTTCTTCAGCAAAATCCTGTGCGTCTGCTACATCAGTTCCAATAATTGTCAAATGAAGTGGTGCTTGCTCGGCACCCATAAGACCCATGTTCACTGTTTTTATCTTTGCATCCACTAAGATATTTTCCAACTCTCTTTTTAGTCCGGCAGAATATACTTTTGAACTTCCCTTATAATCTTTTTTCATCTTTACCAGTATCTCTGCTTTATAACGGGTACCGCCTACGGCAATAAGTCCATCAGAAGACTGTCCTACTGTTGTAATAAGATCACCTATCTCTGGTTTTGATGAAAGATATTCTTCTGCTTTTAAAGTTAACTGATTGGTTTTTTCTATAGAGGCGTCTTTGGGAAGTTCAAATTGTACATAAAACTCACCTCTGTCCATCCCCGGGAAAAAGTCAGATCCTATATAACCTTTACCAACTAATGCAAAGGAAGCAAAGAGTAATACTATTGCTAATAACAGTGTTAATACTTTGTTCAGTCTGGAACCTAATGACCATTTAAGGATACCAGAAATCCAGTTGGTAAAGCGGGTTAAAAGTTTTTCGAAACCGAAAACCAACCGTCCCAGAATTGATTTAGAGCTGATCAGCTCCAGCTTTCCAAACCGGGAGTACAACCAGGGTACAACGGTAAAGGATACCAGTAGTGACAATAAGGTAGAGATGATTACGGTTACACAAAACTGTGCCAGAATGTTAGCTACCAGGCCTGTGGACATGGCGATTGGCAAAAACACCACCACAATTACCAAAGTAATGGCGGATACCGTAAATCCTATCTCTTTGGCACCGTCGAAGGCCGCCCTGATTCTGCTTTTACCCATCTCCATGTGGCGGTGAATATTTTCGATCACCACAATGGCGTCATCCACCAGAATACCCACTACCAGCGAAAGTCCTAACAGTGACATCAGGTTGAGTGTGTAACCCATCATCAACAGTCCAGTGAATGTAGCAATCAATGATAATGGAATAGCTACCATCGTAATGGCAGCATTACGCAAACTGTGCAGGAAGAACAACATGATGAAACCTACGAGTACAATTGCAATCCCAAGGTCATGAATTACGTTGTTAGCTGCATTAAGGGTAAAAGTAGAAGAGTCGTTTGCTACCTCTAATTTTATATTATTGGTTTTGTAGTCTTCTTCTACTTGTAAAATTGTCTTCCGTACCTGCTCTGATACTGCCACCGCATTAGCATCAGATTGTTTGAACACCTGCATCAAAATAGTATTGTTCTGGTTCAGGCGGGCTATCTTTTCTATATCTTTAATACCATCTTGCACATCGGCAACATCTTTCAAAAATATAGTGGCACCAGCGGGCGTAGTTAGCGGCAGGTTGCGGAGTTGATCAATAGAAGTAACCTTACCTGCCAACCGGATGGTGGTTCGGTTTTGCCGGGTACTTACCGCTCCGGTAGGAAAGTCGAGATTGGAAGCTGCTACAATCTGCTGAATCTGAGAAATGCTTAATCCGTAACCCTGTAGTTTTACAGGATCCACGCTAATTTGTATTTCCCGTTCTTCCCCACCAATCATGTCCGCTTTAGCCACCCCATTAATACGGGCAAAAATTGGTTGTATTTTTTTATCCAACAAGTCGTACAATTCCTTTTCAGTTAGATTGGAGGTAACCGCCAAACTCATGATTGCCACATCGTCCAGAGAAAATTTCGATAGAGATGGTGTTTTCACATCTTCCGGAAGATCACTTAATACCGCGTTTATTTTTCGCTGAGCATCTGTCAACAGAAAGTTTACATCCGCACCGTTGTTCAACGTTATCATGATCAATGACACATTTTCCATCGATTTGGATTCCATCTTTTTGATGTTCTCCAAAGAAGAAACGGCATCTTCCAACTTTTTAGTCACAGAGTTTTCTACCTCGGCCGGAGAAGCTCCGGGGTAGATGGTTTGTATAGTAAGTACATTTACCTCAAATTTTGGTACCAGTTCGTATCCGAGGCGGGAATAAGAAAATATTCCACCTAACGTAAGTATAATAAACAGCACGATTATTATACTGGGACGTTTTATTGAGATTTCAGTTATTTTCATCAGTATATCTGTTAAGTATTTATCTAAATCTAATAAGCCTGACTTTTAGCTTCAGCTTGTCGGCGTTATTATTTAATTACCTGCACCTGTGTTTGATCAAACAGGTTTATTTGTCCGGATACAATCACAATATCTCCTGCGTTTAAGCCATTCAATACTTCTATGTAATCGCCAAAGCTTCTGCCTGACTGTACTTTCTTTTCTACAGCTTTGCCATCCTGCACTACGAATATTTTATTGTCGCTTACACTTCCTACAAATGCATTACGAGGTACCACCAGCGAATTGGTTAATTTGCCTTCACCAAACATGGCTGTGCCATATAATCCGGCACGCAGTTCACCTTTTGCATTTGGAATCTCAACCTCTACTACAAAATTCAGATTGGCATCAGCCTTAGGTGCTATAAAAGTAATTTTGCCAGTGAAATCCTTTTCAGGCATAACACTTACTAATACTTTTACCGGCTGACCTACTTTAATTCCGGCAATATTTTTTTCGTCTACGTTTACTTTCAGCTTAAGAGAACTGATATTTACAATATCGAAAGCTGCAGCACCAACACTTACATAACTTCCTGGTTCAATTTTTTTGGAATACACAATTCCTGCCACTGAAGTTCTGATCGCAACATCTCCGGCAGCTAGTTTAGAACTCTTTAAGTTGTTCTGGGCAGATTCATACTGCAACCTGACACCATCCAGTTGTTGTTGGGTAACACCCCCTGTTTTGAATGCGCTTTCAAACCTATCCAGGTCTTTTTTGACACTGCTCAGGTTTGCTTCAGCATTGGCAACAGATACATTTTGTTTGTCGCCTACTACAATTGCTAAGGTCTGTCCGGCACGTACAAAATCCCCTTCTTTCACCAACACAGATGCTACACGTCCGGCAGCCTCTGCGCCTACTACTACTTCCTGCTTAGGGATAAAGGTTCCATTTGCCTGATAGCTTAAGTCGATACTTTTGCTGACAGCAGTATCCGTTCTAACAGAAATTTCAGTATTCTGTTTGGCTACCTCATCTGTAGCTGCTTTGTTTTCTGCTTTATTTTTGTTTAATTTAAACTGTATTGCTGCCAATGCTCCCACTATCACAAGGACAGTAACGATGATTCTTACAATAGAAGGTTTTTTATTTTTCATCACTGAGTGTATTTATTGTTTTTAGTTTTGAAACCTATGATTTCGTATCTATGGTTATTAGTTGTTTAGTAAGCTTTTTAAATTGCCGTTTGCTTTTATGAGTTGCACTTCTGCCACTTTATAATTTAGTTGCGATATCGTAAGGTTGTTTTGCGCTTCGGCATATGCTTTTTCCGCATCTAATAAATCTGTTAATGTTGCCAGCCCGTTCTGATAGTTATTCTTCGTATCGTCCAATACATTTTTAGCCAGTTCAATATTTCTCTTGTTTGTTTCTACTGTCAGTAAACTATTTTTAATTTGAGAGATAGCATTGTCTGCTTCAAGCGTCAGGGCAAGTTTAGCGTCATTGAGATTTACTTCCAACTTTTTAATATCTACATTCGCTTGATTTATTTTTGCCCTGGTTGATCCGCCTTTAAAAATAGGTATGTTAAGATTTAGACCCAACGATGAGAAGCCAGACCAATTTACTAGGTGGCTACCATTAAAAATCGGCATTTGCGGACCCATCCCTAAGTAACCAAGGTTCCCGTTAAATGATAATGTGGGATACAACTCTGCTATTTTAGCTTGTTTATTAAGTTGGAGCAATTCGAACTGCTTTTTAAGCAATTGAATTTCATGCCTCTTATTTACATCAGGTAAGTCTAATAAAATAGATGCGTCAGATTGGAATGTTTCTTTCGGAAATACTATGGAGTTGTTCATTTCCATTCCAATAGCAAATTTTAGTGCATTTTCAGATAATTGCAACGAATTAATCAACTGTTGTTTGGTAGATTCCAGGTTATTTATAGCTACTACAATTCTGTCTAAGTCTATTTTTTTTGCCAATCCAACTTCTGTCAAGCCACTAATTACTTTCTGGGTTTTAGCAGTATTGTCAAGGTTAATCTGAACGGTTTCTAATTGTTTTTGTAGCTGAAATACCTGATAATATGCGTTGGCTACTTTTTCAATTAGTTGTTCATCGGTAATCGTACTATTAATTCTGTAAAACTCCCTGGTTGATCTTGCAGCCTTTAGACCCGTAAAAATAGCTTGATTGAAAATTTGCTGATTAACGGTTAATGTTGCCGTGGACTGCCATTTTTGTCCCATTGCTACCATTACAGCTTTACCTGGGGTGCCGGCTAATTCACCAGGCAACGCAATTTTTTGAAGCATAGGATTATAAGTAAGATTTCCGGTGCCCGAAACCTGTGGGAGTGCGGTGCCTCTGGTTTCATCTACCAGGTATTCTGCGTTTTCCACATCCAGCTTAGCTAAAAGCGCTTCTGCCTTATGTTCTAAGGCGTATTTTAGGGCTTGTTGCAGGGTCAATTGTTCCTGGGCGAGTGCTATATTGCTGGTAAAAATACCAACAAAAAGGGCCGCCAACAATTTCATTCTTTTCATTCTTGATGCTTTAGTTTTTTGTTTTTTTCTGTTTTGCAGGAGTGGAAGCGTTGCGCATTTGCTCTTCATCTGAAGGCGTTCTATGCGTTTCATTTTGTTTTTTTAAGTAATTGTCCATTAGTTTTTTCCCTTTTGGGTTTGTAATGGCATGCAGATAAAACAGGTTAATCTGTTCAGGCTGATGTAGTAAGCTGGCAGATGCAGGATCACCCAGGCTTCTTGTTACCATTAATTTTAATTGCATCAACCTGATAACCGCAGTCATATTAACATCCAGGTCTTGTCGATAGTACCCCTGTGCAATTCCTTTGGTCAGATTATTTATGATAGAAGGCAGGCAAATGTTAGTATTTAAGTGATCGAGTTGTTTCCAACATACAGGAAATTGTCTTTCTAGCTCGTAAAAGAAAACGGGTTGTATACTATGAAGTGCAGCAACACACAATTCAAATTCTCTGAATACTTCTTCTACAACATTACGGCTATCATCTTCCAGTGCTTTTACATTTGATACATGGGTGTTCACGAGCTTTTGCACTACATCTGCTACAAGTGCTTCCTTGTCAGCAAAAAACTGATACAGCGTTTTCTTTGATATGCCTAATTCTCTGGCGATATCATCCATTGCTACTGCCCGAAAGCCATAGTTGCAGAACAGTTTGCCAGCTTTGTCAACAACTAACTGTTGCATAATTGATTTTTTAAACCCATCACATAAATCTCAATCAATGCTTTCTGCTCTTCAAACATCTCATGAATACTGGCATGGTCGGGTATCATATGGCAGGTTCTGTAATTATCCTGCATAGCCGTTAAGGCTTTCAAAAGAAGCTGGGCAGCACCGGCAGCATCAGGACTTTTAATTTCATTATTTTCTACCCCTTGTTCAAAAGCGTTAATCATAATCGTCAGTTGATCCAATTCCATTTGCTGTACCAGGGCTTTGAATTCATCTGAATCCTGAAGTTTATCTGAAGAAGATTTTTCCGCAGCCAGCATAAAATACTTTTCAAAAAAAGACTGTTTTACTTCAATGATAGCTTTCAGCTTTTCTACCAGGGTATTTTTGGTAGCCAGGGTTTGCTTCATTTCCTCTACCAATTGGGTCATGATATTGAGCGCTACTTTTAGAATCAATGCTTTTTTATCAGGAAAATAATAATAAAGACTTTGCTGAGATACCCCCAGGTCCTTCGCAATTTCAGAGAAAGTAGTTTTATGAAACCCGAAATGCGCAAAACGACGCGTTGCTGCTTCTATTATCAAATCTTCTTTTACGGGTGTATCTGGTCTCAAAATTGACTATTTTACTATTTGACTTTTTTGATTTAAAAGTCAAAGTTATGACAAAAAAAATATCCTCAAAACTTTTTGAGGATATTTTTAGGGAGTTTGTAATCCTTTAACAAAAATGGAAGCAAATGCTTTTTCTCTGGTTGATATAGCATCAAATTGCTCTTTGGTGGGAAAAACAAATACGCCATCTTTCTGTAGCATTACATATCGTAAGCCCTCCAGGCAATTGAGAAAAAGTTCAGTTGTGAATTCCAGGTCTTTGATAAACAGTAGCTTATTTTTTTTCCCTTGGTCAAAAATGGCACGTACTCCCTTTATTTCATTGCTTTTAGCGTGCTCAAAAATCGGTTTCAATTCTTGCGGTGCTTTTTCCAATGCCTGCTTAACAAATTCTATTATATTGTAATGTTTTATAATAAATTCCTTCCTGTTGTGAAGATAGAGGTGAATGTTTTTAAGAGGGTCATCGAACTTGAGAATTTTGCCCGATTCGATGTCCTTGATTTCTTCAAAAATATGGGAAACCACCGCAGCATACAGGTTTAGTTTATCAGGAAAATAGTAATACAACAGCGGCTTTGAAATACCCAAATCCTGTGCTATTTCTGCCATAGTGGTTTTGGAAACGGTAAAATGATTGAATCTTTTTTCCGCTGCCAGTATGATTGCCTCTTTCTTAATATCTTGTTTCATATTACGGCCGTAAAATACGTTTATTATTTTAAAGCAGGTAACGATTGAAGTGCGGGTAGCTGGATGCAGTATTCAGGGTTTGGGGTTATTCATACTTTCAGGAATACAGCCGTCCATTTGAAGATTATAGCAGAGTATTATCCATTTTGACCATATCAATATAGTGCTGGCAGGTAAACATAGGCATGTATTATTGGGACGGCAGGAAACCTTTATTGATACACTCTTACATAATCAATTTCCATCTTTTGCGGAAAAATGGCATCGTCAATTCCTTTTTGTCCGCCCCAGTTGCCGCCAACGGCTATATTCAGCAGTAAATGAAATCGCTGATCGAAGGGCCATTCCATAAAAGTTTTCTTTTCATTCGGATAACTGAAATACAAATCATCATCAACAAATATCCGGATATCGTTTTCTGTCCACTCTAAAACGTATACGTGGAAGGAGGTTGCTACATCATTTTTGTAAATGTTTTTTCCTTTTTGTGTTCCGATGGTATGGTTGTAGGCACCGGTGTGAACCGTTCCATAAATAGAATCAGGTTCATAGCCTACATGTTCCATGATATCAATTTCGCCACTTTCCGGCCAGCCACCATATTGCCAATCGGTCGGTAGCATCCAAATCGCCGGCCATATGCCAATGCCTTTCGGCAGTTTGGCTTTTATTTCCATTCTTCCGTATGTCCAGTCGCCTTTGTTTTTACTCACCAATCTCGCTGAAGTATAGCCGGAGCCTTCATGTTCTTCTTTTATAGCGGTAATGGTTAATACACCATTGGATACAGCCGCGTTCTCAGCTCTCTTTTCCGTATAAAATTGTTTTTCGTTATTCCCCCAGCCATGTCCGCCAATATCATATCCCCATTTAGTGCTATCGGGCAATCCTGTATAATCAAACTCATCGCTCCAAACCAGTTTTCGTTCTGCGGTCTTATTTTCACGTTGTGCACTACAACCCAACACTACAAAAGCAATCACCAGGTAACAAGTATCCGTTATTGTTTTCATTGTCTGTTTTTAGTTTGATGAATAGTAGTCCCGGACACAATGCCCGGGACTCATTCTGATCATTTTTATTGATAACCGGGGTTTTGTTTTTCTCTTAGTTTCGGATTTTGTCCCAGCGCACTTAACGGAATAGGTAACAGATAATTCTTGTTCTTGTCAAAAGTCCATTGGGGCGCACTTGGCGGTATCGCCGGAATTCTCGTATAGGTAAAGCCCGAGCCGCTAGACTTTATTTCCATTCCGTGTTTTACTGAATTCAGTTTTTCTTCGGCAAGTTCCCAACGTATCAAATCAAAATACCTTTTGCCTTCAAAGGCCAATTCTATTCTCCTCTCTCTGCGGATGTGGTCACGCATTTCCGCCTGGGTAGCGCCTGGGTAAACATCCGTTAATGTTGGAATTCCTGCCCTTGTTCTTATTTCATCAATGGCAGCATATACAGATGCATCTGGTCCCACTGCCTCATTTTGTGCTTCTGCATAATTAAGCAATACTTCTGCGTACCTGAAGTAATAATAGTTTTGATCACTGGCAGCCCATTGAAATACGTTTACCGTGGTATCCATTCTTTTTTTGGTGCAATAACCGGTATTGGTATTATCTGTTGCGTCAGCAAGATCAATAGCATTGAGTCCGGAACCTACTGCACTTTGAAATGTCGTGCCGTTAAATGAATTTCCGTTATACAAAACAGATTGGCGAAACCGGGGTTCACGGTTGGCGTATGGATTATTGTCATTGTAGCCTGAAGCAGGATCATCGATGGTCCTGCCGTTGGCCATTACGTAGTCATCTACCAGTTCTTGCGTAGGAGTGGAGCCGCCCCAACTCAACCATTGGGTGCCCACAAAATTCGGTCCCTGTCGGCCGATAAATGTACTACCTTTCTTTATTGACATATACTCACGGTAAAGAATACCCTCATTGTTGCCATTGCCGGTCGACAGAAAGAACTCATCATATTTTGGATACAGAGAATAGCCCAATTCCATTACCTGCTTACTGGTAGTAGCTGCAGCTGCCCACCTGCTAAGGTCATTAGAGGGATTATTTCGTTTGCTTGCATAAAATAATTCAACCCATCCTTTAATGGTTAATGCTGCTCCTCGGGTAACTCTGCCGGCACCGGAATTTCCTGCATTTGATGGAAGAAGTGCTGCGGCGGCTGCCAGTTCGCTCTGCAAAAAGGTAAATGTTTCGTCAAAACTAGCTCTGTCATGAAATATTGCTTCGCCATCCGTAATTCTATCATCAGGACGTGAAATTAATGGAACACCTCCGTATAACATCCAAAGCTGATGGTAGAAATAAGCCCGGATGGTTCTTGCTTCACCCAGGCGTTTATCTTTATATTCCTGGGCAAGTTCTGAATCTTCAACCCCCTGGATATAAACATTGCATTTTCGTATTTTGCTATATAAAGTTCCCCATTCGAGCCACATACTGGCACCTTCCCAATCGTACCACAAAACAGTACTGGGGTTAATGTTGGTTTTGGTTCTTGCCACCTGGGAAGTAATATTCCAGTTAAAACCCGTCATCAGATCATCTGACCAGGTATCAAATGGTTCAAACACGGTGCTGTTAAAATCAGGTAAGCTATTGTATACATCGTTTAATAAAAGATCGGCGGCAGATTCCGTAGCGAAAGCTGTTTCGTCCGATACTGCACTGTTATTTGGAACTTCCAAGAAACTGTCTTTGTTGCAAGACGTGAAGAATGTAAAAGAAAAGCTATATAGCAATAGATATTTTATATTGAACTTCATAATATTCAGATTGATATTTGAAATTAAAATTGAATCCTTAACCCAGCGGTAACTACCTTTTGTGTTGGGAAATACCATCCCCTGTCGTTGCTGATTTCAGGATCGAAATTTTTAATAGGTGTCCAGGTCAGCATATTTTGCCCTGATAAATACACAGATACCATATTCATTCTCCATTGGCTTGTTATACGATTGGGAATGGTATAACTCAGTGTTCCCGTCCGCAAACGCAGGTAGGATATATCACGTTGCCAGAAGGTAGAACGTTGTGTATTATTAGGACTAGGGCTTGTCGTCATCCTGGGATAAGAAGCATTGGGGTTGTCCGGTGTCCAGTAATCCAATACCGTAATGGGAGCATTCTTGTTATTGTCGAATGCCCATGCCGCACTGTTCGCTATTTGAATTTCTCTTTGTCCAACGCCCTGGAAAAGCAGCGAAAGTTCAAATCCTTTATAACCAACACTTGGAGAAAACCCATAAACTATGGCAGGGTAGTTTGGGTGTCCCATGGCGATCTGGTCATTAAAATCAATTATGCCATCTGGTTTGCCATCAGGACCGCTAATGTCAGCATAACGTATATCGCCGGGGAATACCGCTGAATAGGTTTGCTTGGGAATACCATCTTTTAATTCACCAGAGGGATCAAAATCATTCGCTGTAAAGTAGCCAATCGCCTTTAATCCAAAAGGAACACTCAGTGGTCTGCCGGTTCGGCGCATATTCGGGTTGTCAAAAGTTTCCGGATGCTCGAAAACCTGGACCATTTTGTTTTTAGCATAGGTAAAGTTTCCGTTGAAGCCAACTCTAAAATCGTTGGATATATTATAATTACCAGAAACAGAAAACTCAAATCCACTGTTGTTCATAACGCCGGAGTTTACCTGCGATAATCTTACACCATATTCTACCGGAACAGTTACGCTCGGTTCCAGCAGCATATTAGCCCGTTTTTCAAAGAAGTAGTCTGCCTCAATATTTAATAAGCCATTGAACAGGCGTGCCTCTATTCCTATATCTGTTTTAATGGCTTTCTCCCAGGTGATGCTAAAGTTCGGCTCTGCTTTCTCCACCAATCCCTGGGTTTGTGTGCCATTTAATATTGGACCGCTTCCATATAAATCAAATCCTGTCTGATATTGGTAAGGACTTCCGGCCAGATTAGCAGATTGTCCCCAGGAAGCGCGGACCTTCAACTCGTTTAGCCAATTGACATTTTCCATAAATTTTTCCTGCGTAACACGCCATGCGGCAGAGAAGGCTGGAAAAAAGCCAAATCGGTTTCCAGGAGCAAAATAGTAATGTCCGTCATATCTACCCGATGCCTCTAATAAGTATTTGCTGTCAAATCCGTAGGTTACCCTGTACACCATCGACCGTTGTTTGGTACCCATAGAGTTACCATCATTGCTGATATCTGTTTCTCCCCCACCTCCGGCAAATAATTCATGAATGGGTAAGTTGTAATTGTTTCTGCCAGCACTAAACCGCTCGGAATTGGTATTTCTTGCTTCCAAAACAATCAAGCCTGAAACATCACTTTTTCCAAAACTGGCTGCGTAATTGATATATCCCTGGTAGGTGAACGCTTGTGTCTGGCGGGCCTCCTGGCTAAAGCTGGGTAGGGTGGTAATAGGAATAGCGGGGTAGCTGTAAGGACGGGTAGTGGTATCAACCGTGTAAAATGTAAAAGGCTGGTTCCATCTGCGAATTGAGCTTACAATACCTGGGTTATGAGTGTTATAGGGGTCAAAAGGATTAAAGTCATAGGATCCTACAAACTTAACACTCAACCCTTTTACAGGTAACTTTTGTTCAATTGATAACTGAGACAATAAAGTATTGCCCCTTACACGCTGATAGCTCGGATTGTCATAAAAGTAGGCGTACATGTAAGGGTGTAATCCATTGCTGTAGATAGCCGGTGTGCTATTGGTTACAGTATTTATAAGGTTCTCAAACATAGCCTGATCGCTGTAGCCGGCCCCCGTTAGGTTCCTGTTTTCTACACGTCCGTTTAAAGAGAGCCCTATCGTGGTGGTTTTAGTAGCCTGTGCCTGCATATTGGCGGACACATTGTATCGCTGAAACCTAATGCCGGGGAACATTCCTTGCTGATCAAGGTAACCTAGTCCCATTGCGTATTTGATGGTTTCGGTTCCACCGTTCAGCGCCAGGCTATGGCTGGTAATTAACGTATTTCGAACAATCATATCCCCTATAGGATCAATATTAGGGTGTCCGTCAGGGTCTGTGCCATCCCTGTACTTTTGTAAACTTTCTTCACTATAAGGCATTGTGCCGGCACCCGCATTACGGGCGCCTTCATTTTTCAATAAGGCATATTGATAGGCATCTACAAATTTGCTAATGATGGTGGGGTTTTGGATACCCACATATCCGTCATACGAAAGGGAGGGCTTTCCTGTTTTTCCTTGACGGGTGGTTACTAAAATTACGCCATTAGCACCCCCTAACCCATAAGGCGCTACTGCCGCCGCATCTTTTAAAACAGAAATGGTTTCGATATCGGCAGGGTTCAGTTGACTGAAGTTTCTCGGTATGCCGTCTACAATCAGTAGCGGAGCGGAGTTTCCATTGGTGCCGATACCACGAATCATTATTCGGGCGGCATCATTACCTGCTTGTCCGCTTGATTGGGTGAATAGAACTCCGGCGGCTCGCCCACCTAAGGCATTGGTAAGATCGCCAACAGGTTGTTGCTGTATATCAGACCCTTTAATAGTCGAAACGGAAGCTGTTAAAGATGTTTTTTTCTGTGTACCATAGCCGATAACTATTATTTCATCAAGGTTATCCTGCGCACTCATTTCAAAATTTAATACACCTGCCTGGGTAACCGCTTTTTCAATATCGGTCATGCCGGCGAAACTCACTACCAGAACCGACCCTGTACCAAGAACAGAAATAACAAAATTTCCTTCTATGTCAGTGACGGTAGCAGTGGCGACACCTTTGATCGTAATAGTAGCACCAGGTAAACCTTCTCCTGTAGATTTATCAGTCACTTTTCCTGTGACCTGAATTGCCTGGGCAAATCCTGCGGTTGGTAATAAATGGATGAGAAAAATGCATAATAGCCAAACAATGTTATGTCTCATAAGCAATCATTTGAGCCGCCCAATCATTAGACGGGCAAGCAGTTAATAAATAGAAAATTAGGGCTAAAACTATTCAAATAAACAAAGACAGAATAGAAAACGACTACTACATTACTACATCATAGGGGAAAAACCGCGGCATCACACTACAACAATGTTATTTTATTATAGATTTGTTTAAACTATGGCAAGAGTAGTATTATTCTTAATATGTCTATACGTGAAAATGGACCTTCATGCCCAAAATGCCATCGGGCTACCTGAAATTTTTAATTATAGTAAACAGGGATATAAGGGTGGGACACAGAATTGGGATATAGCGCAGGACGAAAATGGCTTTATATATATTGCCAATAATGAAGGGATGCTGAGTTTCGATGGTATATATTGGAAAGCGCATCCACTACCCAACCGTACCATTACGCGATCGGTGGCGATTGGCGAAAGCGAAAGAATATATGTGGGTGGACAGGATGAATTAGGTTATTTTTCACCGGGGGACAAGGGATTACAATACAACTCTTTAAAGCAACTTATATCTCCTGAACACAGGTCCTTTTCGGATGTTTGGGATATTGTTACGGTAAATCAGGAGGTTTTTTTTCGAACCAACCAGCGCATTTTTCGACTCATGCAAAACAGGATGACCGTTTATCCTGCTAATAATTGGGTTTTTATGGGGGCTGCGCGTGGTTATTTATTTGCGCAGGATGGTACCAAGGGTGTATTACGACTTGAAAATGATGCCTGGACACCTCTGTTTCCCAAAGATGGGTTGCCGGCGGATTGCCTGATTACTGCTGTGATTGACGGAGGGAAAGATAGCATCTACTTTACCTCTCTTAAACACGGCATGTATTTATTCAGTGATAACAAATTCACCGCTCTTCGTTCTGCTGAACTTGATAAAATAGCCGGTTACAATATTTATAATGCCACTGCCATCGGTGACTATTTTGCTCTGGCAACCAATCAAAAAGGCTGTTTTGTGATGGACCGGTCTGGTAATCTCATTCAACAGTTTTCGAGACTGGACGGTTTGCAGAATAACAATATTTTGAGCATATTTACCGATAAGGCAAAAAACCTTTGGTTAGGTCTTGATAATGGGATAGACTTCATCGCGTACAACAGCGCTATTAAGAAAATTTTTCCCGATAAGGAAAACGATGGTTCTGGTTACTCGGCTATTGTTTATGATAATGCACTTTATATTGCTACAACTAACGGATTATATTATGCGCCTTTGCAACCGAGTCAAGATCTTAGCTTTGTAAAAAGCAAGTTTACTATGGTGCCCGGTATCAGCGGGCAGGTCTGGAATCTTTCAAATGTAAATGGCCGACTATTTGTGGGACACCACGAGGGATTTTTCGAAATTCGGGACAAGGTAGCATATCCGGTGGATAGAACAACGGGGTTTTGGAATTTTTTGCCATTGGGGGCTGTTTTGCCTTCGGCAAAAATGGTTGCCGGGACTTACGAAGGCATAAGATTGTACACCTTTGAGAAAAGTACACTTACGGAACTTGAGAGAGTAAATTTCGAATCCTCGCGTTTTGTTGCCGTGGCAGATGATGTTACCTGGGTATCACACCCATACAAAGGTGTATACAAAGTAAGCGTGGAGGAAAACAATTTTCTTCGGGTTGAAAATGTGGAAACGGGGCTTGAGTTAACGAATTTTGGTAATTATGTTTTTAAAATTCGAAACCGTATTGTTATCACCACAGAAAAGGGGATCTATGAATACGATCCTTTAAGCAAGACATTTATTCCCTATGGTTTGTTACAAGATTTGTTGCCGCATGTGGCTATCCGATACCTTAAGGAAGATAAAATGGGAAACATCTGGTTTGTATTTGAGAAGAATCTTGGGGTTGTCGATTTTTCAGCGTCAATACCAAGGGTCGTTTATATACCGGAACTTAATCAAAAAATGGTAAGCGGCTTAGAGCAGGTATATGTAGTAGATGAAGAAAATATTTTTGTTGGTGGAGAAAAGGGGTTTTATCACATCAATTACGTAAAATACCGGAATCAATCTCCGGATATTGCTGTGTTTTTGCGTCAGGTAAATGTAGAAGGGGACACAGATAGTTTGTTGTTCGGCGGGCATTTGATGAACAACCAGGTACAGCAAGAAAATGTTTCTTTGTCCTATAACTGGAATCGTTTTCGATTTGAGTTTTCCGCTCCCAAATATGAGCAGCAGAACAACGTGACATATAGTTTTTTCCTGAAAGGTTTTGATAATGGATGGAGTGAGTGGACAGATAAATCGAACAAGGAATACGAAAAGCTACCCCCCGGAGTATATCAATTCCAGGTAAAGGCCCAAAATACGGCCGGTTATGAATCAGCGGTTGTCAGTTATTCCTTTTTAATTCGTCCGCCATGGTATCGGAGTATTCCGGCTTTTGTTTTTTATGCATGTCTCTTTGCTTTCGGAATTTATAAGCTGTACCAGTCGCAGAAACGAAAGTTTAGGCTGCAGCAGAAGCGTTACGAAGAAAAGCAAAAACAGTTGCGTGACATGCATCAATTGGAGTTGGAAAAAAGTGAAAAGCAAATTGTAAAACTGGAAAATGAAAAGCTGGAAGCAGAAATACAACACAAGAATAAAGAAATGGCATCTGCTACTATGCACCTGGTAAAAAAAGGAGAGTTGATTAGCAGGATAAAAGAAGAATTGCAAAAGCTTTACAAAGGTGCAGAAGAAGGGCGATCTGATGCCTTAAAAAAAATGATCAAGATCCTGGACGAAGAGGATAAAATGGATGCCGATTGGGAACATTTTACCATACACTTTGATAAAGCGCATAACGATTTTTTTGTGGCATTGAAGAAAAAACATGTAAACCTTACGCCGAATGAGCTGAAACTTTGTGCTTATCTTAGAATGAATCTAAGTACAAAAGAGATGGCACAATTGATGAATATTTCAGTGCGGGGTGTAGAAATCAGCCGATACCGGTTACGAAAAAAGTTGCAGCTCCCCACTGAAGTTAGCCTGTTTACTTATCTGCTGGGTTTTCACGCAAAGCTTTCCGATTAACTGCCTGCATTATTATCGGAAAAATATTGAAGACATCGTTGGCAGTCTTCAATGTTTTTTCAAGACATTGATTTTTCTTTATTCCAGATCTTCGGCCGTGCCTGTTTTTAACAGATGTTCGTCAATAATCTGTTTGAAGACATTTTTAGGTAACGCACCCCGTTGCATCATCGGATCACCTTCGACAGGAATAAAAAGAAATGTGGGAATGCTTTGTATGCTAAAAACAGACGACAATTCAGTTTCTTTTTCAGTATCTACTTTATAAATAACCAGTTTGTCTTTGTATTCCTCCGAAAGATCTTCCAGAATAGGTGCCACCATTTTACAGGGACCACACCAGTCCGCATAAAAATCAATGATTACTGGAAGATTACCTTTATGCGTCCAATCCTTTTCTTTCTCGTAGTCAAAAATATTATCTTTAAAATCCTGGGTGCTCAGTTGTGTAGTTGCCATTTCCTTTTTTACAAAGTTAAACAATATAATGTCGACAATAGTGTTTTTTGCCCTTGCAATGCCTTTGCCAAAACTTAAAAAAATCAAAAACCTATTGCTGTGTCAATCAAAATGACACTTAATTAGATAAATTGTACTTTAATATCACCTGAATGAAAAATACATCTATTTCTATTCTAATAATAGGCTGTTCATTGTTATACTCCTGCAAAAGAAATCCCGTTCGGGAAGAATTGCCTGTAGGCACACCTGTAGAAACCAGCCCGGCTAATACCGACTATCCTTCTGCTTTTACGGGACAAACTCGTGTAGGGTCTGTAAAGACTGAGACAAAACTTACAACAGCAATAATAACCGATGCTTTAAATGGTGCCTGGGGAATCGTCAGCCTGCCTGACGGCAATTTCCTTGTGACACAAAAAAGTGGCTCCATGTGGGTTGTAGATGGAGAGGGTACATTGCATGGCCCGATTCAAAATGTACCGGCGGTGTACGCTGCCGGTCAGGGCGGGCTTTTGGGACTGTGTCTGGATCCTGATTTTGCCTCCAACAGGATGGTATACTGGGCATATTCAAGTTCGGGATCAGATGGGTCTGTAACAACCGTGGCTAAGGGAAAGTTGACAGAATTTCGTTTGGATGATGTTACAGTTATATATCGTGCAACTCCTGCCTACAATGGCACTTTGCATTATGGTGGCAGGGTTGTTTTCGACCGAACAGGACATTTGCTTATAAGTGTCGGAGAACGTTCAGATGCTTCTATGCGGGTACAAGCCCAGTCTCTTAATTCTGCTTTGGGAAAGATCATACGCATTACAAAAGAAGGACAACCTGCTGCGGGAAATCCATTTTTAAGTCAGGCAAATGCAAACCCTGAAATTTTCACCTACGGCCACCGCAATCCGCAGGGCCTCGCCATTCATCCTGTCACTGGCGATATTTGGCAAAGCGAACATGGACCCAGAGGCGGAGACGAACTTAACAGATTAACATCCGGGTCAAACTACGGATGGCCGGTAATTACATATGGGCTAGAATATAGTGGTAGCAAAATCGGGCAAGGAATACAACAGTCCACCGGAATGGAACAACCTGCATATTATTGGGATCCTTCTATTTCTCCCAGCGGTATGACGTTCTATGGTAGTAATCATATCGCAGAGTGGAAAAACAATTTGTTTATAGGCGCATTGAGCGGTAGGCATATCATCCGGCTGGTGATAGAAAATAATCAGGTAGTGGGAGAAGAACGACTACTCGCAGACGAAGGACAGCGTTTTCGGGATATAACACAAGGAACAGACGGTGCTTTATACGCTATTACGGATCAAGGCAGATTATATAAAATTGACAAAGAGTTATGAATTAATGTTGGATAAGGTTTAAGGCATTACCAGTTGTTTTCATGCGTTTTATTGGTCCGCTCAGGCGCTTCAGGTTTATTCAGTCGCCAGTTTTTATCGTAGCTAACAAAAAATGACAACCAACCGGTCCTTGCTAATCGCATAAGATAGGGTTGCAAGGATAACAGCAGTACTCCGTTGATGGCAATCCAATAAAAAATCCTCTTATCATGTATAGAAAAACCTATCAGGAACCACCATGCAACAAAGCTTGCCACACTAATAGCCACGGTTAATCCATAGGATACATATCCGGATCCATAGTAAAATCCAACTTCCAAATCAAAAGGCTGCTCACACACGGGGCATTCCTTGCGCATTTTCATTGTATTTTTTATACGCCAGGGATTTTTGTCTATAAACATATCTCCTTGCCTGCAACGGGGGCATTTACATTTGAGCAGACTCACTAAAAAGGGTTTTTTAATTTCAGCTAATGGCTCCGCCAATTGTATGTTGTTTTCCATGTCTGTCTTTTTAGTATGATTATAATTAATGTCTTTTCTAGCACAAAATTAATTTACTTTCTACTTTGGAAATAGAAATTTAAAGTCGGATAATGGTACTTTTCAGGGATTTTAGATTTATAGACTATACTAAACATAAAAAAGGCTGCCCATGGGGCAGCCGACATATGAAAAGATTTGACTAAAACCTGGCCCATCCGCCGGTAGTCCAATCAGCAGCAGGATCAACCGCTCCTTTGAACTTACCTGCAGAAAACCAGCTATCCAATGTTTTAGGGTCAATTGAATTAGCAGCATCTATTGCACCTTTGAATTTGTTTGTAATGCCTTCCGGTGCAGTATTAGTGTTGTTTTTTAGAATATCCGCCTGTGTTTCCCAAGGCTTGCCACCATTGTATTTACCCTCTGCATCTACAAATTTTCCACCTGCTGTTGGATTATATTGAAATACTTTTCCGTCTGGGGCGCTCACATACGAATTTTTCAGGGAGAGTGAGCCATTCAGCAAATTTACGATAGTGCTGTCATCAGATACACGAATGCCATTTGTAAATCCATATCCAATAAAGTTAACGATATTGGCTTTTGTACCTCTTCTGAATTCGATCAGCCTTGTGGCGTTGGCACCGGGTTTGGTAGGATCATCACCTGTTTTAGCAACAGTAGAACCAACGAGAACCAAATTAGAAATAGTTGGATTGGAGAATGGAGTCGTACCGTGATTGTCTTCATTATTATCAGCCTCTATTCCTCTGTCTCCAACATCATCCCCCTGAATACCTACTAAAAATTGTGCTTTACCAGTCCATCCGAATGTCCAGTCGAACAGGTCGTCTTTTGCGCCTACGCATACCAGGTATTTTGCATTTACTGTACCGCCAAACCACTCAAAACCATCGTCGCCACCTTCGTAGCTGCTAAGATATTCTAAGGTTGTTCCGTTACCAACACCTTCAAAAGTGAAGCCATTGTGCTCTTTGGTATCGCTTTGTTTGGCACCGGTGTATTCAACCCGCACATATTTTAATGTGCCTGAATTATCGGCTGCGTTGGTACCACCATATGTTACATTTACGCCCATTTCAGATGGAGCTGTGCCACCCGGTGTGTTTACAGGTGCTTTGCCGCAAAGGATAATACCGCCCCAGTCCTGGAATTTAGGTGTTGTTTTTCCAGAAGTAAAAACAATAGGTTTGTCTGCTGTACCCACAGCATTGATTTGCGCACCCGGACCAATCAGCAAATAAGCAGTAGTGGGCTCAACCGGGTCAGACTTCACCGTTACACCTTCAGCAATGGCAAGTTTCTGCCCTTCTTTCAATTGTACACCACCTTTTAGCGTATAGGTACCACCGGCAGAAAGTTTCACATTATTTCTTTCCTCGAATAACAAAGAGGTGATTGCTTCTCCGGAAGGCAATGCATACTCGGCATTAGGATCAACCGGCTTGGGTTTGTCGTCATCTTTTTTGCCGCAAGACCACAATACTACGCTCGCTAAAACAGCCACCGGGATAATCTTTGTGATTTTTTTCATTTGTTTGTTTTTAAGGTTTTGATTCATTTAAGTTTTTTATAAAAAATTGTATCCAATAGTTAGAGCAATAGAAGAACCTCGCATGTATTGGTTGACGATAACGCCATCATTTTTGAAAAACTGGCGTTGCCTGATGGCAGGGTTGAGTATATTTCCAAGACTCAGATCGATATTCAGCCTATTGGTTACCTGGTTATTAATTACCAAATCGAGACTACCTGCTGGCATTTCATATACATCTCCTGAACCAAAAGTGCCGGCAAATACCACTCGTTTTCCATATACATTATAAGTAAGTGTTGCCTGAGAAAACCTGCTGCCACCCCAGCTTTGACGATACGAAATGTCTGCATTAACCAGGTACGGTGATGCACCGTACATAGGGCGTTTTTGATTGGTAGGGGCAATAGGATAGGATGCATTTACCTTGTTGGGGTCAACGGTGATTTCTGTATTGATATAGGCAACATTTAAACCAACACTGGTATTCTTCAATACGGGTGCTGCACTATTAAACAGGTTTCCGAGGTTGTGAACCAATTCAAACTCTGCACCGAACACCCTTGCACTTTCCGAATTAAAAAATGAAGTGAGACGATCAGACGAGATGATCAATGCTTGTTCGATAGGGTTCTGAATATATTTACCGAATACTGTAATAGCTATCAACTCGCCCTTAGTAGGATAGATTTCAAACTTAAAGTCGGCATTGTAGTTTACGCTGTTTTCCAACCTGGGGTTCCCTTCCCGGGGCAGACGGTTGAAACCCTGGTTGAAACGAAACGGTGTCAACTCCAGGAACAATGGCCGGGTGAGTGAACGACTGGCAGAAAACAGGATGTTATTTTTTTCTGTTCGTCTGTACTTCAACGTTAAGAAGGGAAGAATGTCAAGATTGTCCCGTTTGAATTCCCTTAAAGGTCGATCGTAAATATCATTAGATTGTTTATAGAATATGGTTTGATCTGAATATTCTCCCCGCACACCCGCAATCAGGTCGGTTTTGGTGCCGAATGATATACTGGTAAGGCCGTATACAGCACCCAGTAAAAGATTGGCTTTGTAATTGTTGCTGGGGTAATAGGTTTCTGTAAAGGCCCAGGTGCCGGCATCATAACCATCTCCAATGCGATTGGCGGTAAGCGTCGTATCAATATTGAACGGATTCAACACCGTCGTCATCCCGGATGTACGTACGTCTACCTGGCGGGCATTAAAGGTTCGCTGCTTGTATCTTGCGTCTACCCCAATTTTAAATGATTTTACAGTAAACCAATTGCTATTGTCTGCTTCGCCTTTATTATATTCTATTTCCAGTTTGCCGGAAGGCTCTCTTTCGCTGAGTGCACCAAAGAACTTGTGTGTATTTCCAACAACGTCTCTGTTGAACATAAATCTTCGTTCCTTTCCTGCTTCGATACCATTATTCAACATAGATACCTGTGTCCTGTCCGGCAATGAACCTTCTGTAATACCATACGATGCTCCCCAGTTGAAGGAAAACTTATCGTTTAGTGCGTGTTTACCATTAAATTGGTTAACAAAAATGGTATTTTGAATATTGGTGTTAAGGGTGGAGAATACCGGTCCAAGATCGGGGTTGATACCATCAATCATACTTACCTGGTCTTCCGAATCGTTTACAAATAACATGCTGTATTTAATAGAACTGCCTTCGGAGGGTTTGAAAAATGCACTTCCTAATACAGAGGTATTGGTAAGATAACGGTAGTTAGTAAGTGTATTAGTAAACAACTCTACTTTGTCTGCATTTAACAACCGGTCAATTCCCTTATAAATCTGATAATTGTTTTTGAATGCCGCATTCAGGGAAAAGCCAAATAACTTACCATTGTCGTAACGTTTGATAGCACCACCGGATACCGTTAGTCCCATTTTAGGTAATGCTTTTGCAGCGATAGGCGAAAAATCGGTTTTAAAAGGATTTTCTGGTTTGACTGGGTCCGAGCGATAAAATATAGCATCTTTTACAGCAGCGGGAAGTCCTCGTTGCGTCCTTGTAAAACCGGCAAAGGTTTCGAATCCCTTTTTGGGCGTGTAAAAATCTTTCCCTGTAACAATACTGTTGGCTCCGCCGGAAATGGCAATTTTGAAAAAGTTTTTATCCGGATAATCTTTGGTTATAATATCAATAGTGCCACCCGAAAAATCTCCGTAAAAATCAGAAGAATAAGATTTGATAACGCTGAGACTGGAAACCAGTCCGGAGGGGAAGATATCCAGTGGAATTACTTTCATATCGGGATTAGGAGAGGGCACCGGTAGTCCATTGAGTATAGCATTATTATAACGGTCTCCCAAACCTCTGATAAACAATTGCTGACCACCAACAAAAGACACACCCGTTACTTTTGAAAGTCCCTCGGCCACATTGGAAGCACCTTTGCGTTCCATTTCTTTGGCACCTACTTTCTGGATCACCAGGTTAGATTCTTTTCTTTCCACATTTAGGATCGATTCCGCTGTACGGTCTCTTCTGCCGGTTACAACAATGTTTTGCAAATTGCTTCCCTCTAATCGCATTTGGTGCTCTACCGTGGTCACCGAACCCGGAGTTACAGTTATGCGTAATGTGTCCGTCTTATAACTAACAAGACTTAACATGAGTGAATAATTTCCTGGTTTCACGGAAAAACGAAAAGCACCTGTACTATCGGTGATCCTTACGTCCTTCGACGGAAGTAGTGTCACAGTTACGGCTGTAGCTGGCGCATAACTTTCGTCTAATACCAGCCCTTCAATTTTACTATCCTGCGCTGTGAGGATTGCCGGTAATAATATCGCAGTGAGAATAAATAAGGTAAATTTTCTCTGTAGCATAGTCGTTTGATGATTATACTGCAAAGGTTGATTGGATATATTATTAGTTTGTTACCCCGCATTTAACTAATTGAGAACTTAATGTTATCAAATTGTTTCCGATACACATTTTTTCCACATTAATGTATGAGTGCATTATGCTGGTATAACCTTTGTTATTTTAGTATTATCAAATTGTTAACTCTCAGGATTTCATTCAACTGCTTTTCTATACTATTACTTTTGCTCAAATTTTCTGAATTATGCTCAACTCCATTATGAAATTGCTTCTGCCCAAAGACCGAGTTTTCTATCAATTGTTTGAAGAGGTTTCGGTTAAAGTGCTTGAAATGGCAAAGAAGCTCAAAGAAGTTGTTCACGAACACGATTATGATAAACGTTCATCAATAGCGTCTCAAATAGAGGAACTGGAACATGTTAATGATGATTTGACCCATAAAATATTTACAGAACTCGGACGAAATTTTATCACCCCTTTTGATCGGGAAGATATACACTACCTTGCTACGGCGCTCGATGATATTGCTGACTACATATATGCATCTTCCAAAAAAATAAAGTTTTATAAAGTAAACCCCAATGACCAGGGGATGCAAAAGTTCGCGGAATTGATTGTACAGGCTTGCGAGCATATAAAAATTGCAGTACATGGTTTGAGAGATATGAAAAACCTGAGAAAGGTAACGGAGTCGTTGGTGAAGATTAATAGCATAGAGAATCAGGCAGATGACATTTTTGATATGAGTATTGAGCGTTTATTTGATACTGAACAAGATGCCCGGGAGGTGATAAAGAAAAGGGAAATTTATCAGGCAATGGAAATTGCTACTGACAAATGTGAGGACGCGGCGAATGTTATAGAGTCTATTCTTGTTAAATATGCATAGGGTTTGAAATATTCAACCCTTTTCTAACACGATGTTCAAATCTTAGTGTATGACTACCCTGCTGATAGTTATTATTGCCCTGGCATTAGTTTTCGATTATATCAATGGTTTTCATGATGCGGCAAACTCTATTGCTACCATTGTATCCACCAAGGTACTAACCCCTTTTCAGGCCGTACTTTGGGCGGCATTGTTCAATTTTGTTGCTTTTTTTATTTTTAAAGATCATGGAGTAGCTAATACAATAGCTAAAACAGTAAAAGAGGATTTTATCACCCTTCAGGTAATACTAGCCGGTATTTCTGCTGCCATCATCTGGAATTTAATCACTTGGTGGTTTGGTATTCCGTCTTCGTCTTCTCATACACTTATTGGCGGATTTGCAGGTGCTGCTATTGCACACGCCGGCTTTGCGTCAATCAATGCGGCACCGGTATTGCAAATTGTAGCATTTATCATTTTGGCGCCGTTATTAGGTATGATCATGGCCTTTATCATTTCCTTGTGGTTTATCAATTCTTTTCGAAAAACCATTTGGCCAAAACTTTTTTCTTTGGGAGTAATATTGGTAACAGTCCTGGTACTGTACCAAACTATGGAACTCAACCCGGAAAACCTGGGAATACATTATGATAGTTATGCAATGCGGGTGATTTTTCATTCCAGCAATTTTAAACTATTGTTGGTCGGATTTATTATCGTTGTGATGAGTTTGTTTACATTATACCTCAGCCGACTCAATACGCATAAGGCAACCGTTTGGTTTAAACGTTTACAATTGGTATCTTCTGCAGCATTTAGCGTAGGGCATGGGGGTAACGATGCCCAAAAAGTGATGGGTATTATTACTGTGGCTCTTATTGCAGGTGGTGTGATAAACGACTTTGAAGAGATGCCGGTTTGGGTGCCCATTTCCTGCTATTCGGCTATAGCCGTTGGTACTTTGAGTGGCGGCTGGAAAATAGTAAAAACAATGGGTACACGCATTACAAAAGTTACACCATTTGAAGGGGTTGCTGCGGAAACGGCCGGCGCACTAACGCTGTTTATTACCGAACACATGAAAATACCGGTAAGTACTACGCATACTATAGCGGGCTCTATCATGGGGGTGGGCGCAACAAAACGTCTTTCTGCTGTTCGCTGGGGGGTAACCGTTAATCTCCTGTGGGCATGGATCATCACCATACCGGTTAGCGCAGCTATGGCGGCAATTATATATTATGTGTCGCATCTTTTCTTCTAGCTTATTTTCTTCTGGTTAGTTATAGTTATTGGGGCATTTATTAATAAATATCCCTATGGGATAGGTTACATTTGCAATAAAGAAATGTCTAAAAGCCGACTGCTTTCCATTGATATTGTAAGGGGAGTGGTAATGATATTAATGGCACTCGATCACTGTCGCGAATTATTATATGTCCATTCATCCGCTGATCCAATGGATCTTACTACTACATCTGCTCCACTTTTTCTCACCCGTTGGGTGACCCATCTTTGTGCACCTGGTTTTGTTTTTCTTTCAGGCGTGTCAGCGTTTATCTCCTGTCAAAAAACGGGCAATGGCGAATTCCTAATAAAACGTGGACTTTGGCTGATTCTACTTGAATGCACGGTGATCAATTTTGGAATATGGTTCGATATTCATTTTCGGGTTCTGTTGCTACAGGTAATAGCCGCTATTGGTGTTGGTTTAGTGGTACTCGGATTGTTAGTCAAAGCAAAACTAAAACCCTTCTTTGCGTTGATCATCGGAATGCTGATGATATGTTTCTATCCGTTTGTACCGGTTAATTATATAGACGTCGGGATAACCGGAAAATTTATAAAACATCTTTTTCAACCGGGGCTTGTTCCATTATCTGGCGAACATATGCTGCTGATTGGCTATCCGCCCGTTCCATGGTTGGGAATTATACTGGCAGGATACGGCAGCGGAAAGTTGTTTTTGCAGTCGTCAGCCGATAGAAAAAAGCATTTTTTAGTAATAGGAGGAATATTATTACTCGTCTTCATTTTTTTACGTACTACAGCGCTCTTCGGCGATCCTTCAAAATGGAGTATTCAGTCTTCGCCACTATTTACATTTTTCTCATTCATAAACGTTACCAAATATCCGCCCTCATTGCAGTTTGATCTTTTGTTGTTGGGCATAGTATTTTTTATGCTCTATGCGGCAGAAAATCTTACCGGATTTTTTGCTTCCGTTTTCGCCACGTTCGGTCGCGTTCCCTTGTTTTATTATATCATTCATTGGTATGTTATTCACTTCATTTTATTCGTGGTTTTGTTTATCCAGGGGTTCGTAATCCAGGACTTTAGTTTCGGGTTCCATATGGGGCGGCCTGCGGGAGTTGCTTCTGGTCTTGCACTCGGAGCGGTGTATGTTGTTTGGCTGGCCGTTGTAATCGCTTTGTATCCTCTTTGTATGCGTTATGGCAGGTTTAAGCAAAAATGGATGCATCAAAAGACCTGGTTACGTTATCTTTAATCTACGGTTAAACCAATAGCCGTTAATTTTGCGCACCAAAGCAATTTAAATAAAGATGTTTTTGATCAGGATAGGATTGACAGTCATTTTGCTTTTTATAATAGCTGAGGGAGTAGCCCAGGCGAATTATTTTACTGCTTTTGCTGCCAATCCAAAGCGAACACCGGATTCGTTGATTGTTGCCTGGAATAGCGCTGAAAGCCCTAAAGCCATGTTTGAAGCGACTGTGGCACTTTGCCAGTTTCATGAAAGCACGGGATTATACGATTCTGTATTGCATTACGGTCAACTTTTTAACCAGCAGTTGCAAGAATTTGATGTTCCGGAACCTGATCGTGATTTTTTTACAACCAGTATTGATCTTTTTATTGCAAATGCCTATAAACATAAAGGGTTGTTGGATGAAGCTATGCGCTATTACCTGAAGAATGTAGAAAAGCTTGAGGCCACGAATAATCCTATCCTTTTTAAAAGTCAGCTTGGTATGGCAGATATCTATTATTATGAGAAAGATTCTGTCCGGGCATTGCAATCTTATGATGAATTACTGAATGACAGGCGGATAGATGAAGACGACCGGCATCATATATTATTTCAGCTTGGAAATCTCAATTTGAAACAGGATAGTCTCAACCTGGCACGTAACTTTTTTGAAACGGCATTGGCCTATTATGAAAAAACACAGCAAACTAAAAAAGCACTGACAGCCGAGTTAAACCTGGGTATTGTAGCCGAAAAAGGAAACGCTATCGATTCTGCCTATACGTACTATGAAAAAGTGAAAAATGAAGCTCAGCGAAATAATTACTACGATTTATATATAGCAGCCGGGCAAAATATTGCGGATTTGCTGATCAAACAAAAAGAGTATGCTAATGCTGAGATATTGTTGTCTATGATATACGCTAATACCATGCAGTGGAATATTCCCGATGCGCAATTAAAGGTACTGCGTAGTCTGGAAAAGGTATTTGTAGCAAAGGGAGATTACCAAAATGCATATGGTGTAATGACACAATATGTGAATGTGTCCAGAGAGATGGCATCTTTGCAGAATCAAAAAGAAGTGAGTGAACTGGAAATCAAATATCAAATAGCACAAAAAGAAAAAGAACTGTTGCTTAAAGAAAATCAGATCAGTAAACAGAAAGGCTTTAAATATATGATATTGGTAGGCTTTATCGTAGCCTTAATGCCATTGATGGGCTTGCTGTATGTGTACTATCAAAAACTGCAAACCCAAAGCAGATTGAATGCTACGTTGGAAGAGGCCAGCCAGCATCGCATATCCAATATGTTGCAGGAAAAGGAACTGGAGGTGCTAAAGGCTTCTGTAGAAGGAGAGTTGAAAGAGCGCAATCGCGTATCCCGGGAGTTACATGATAGCATAGGAGGCAGTCTGGGTGCCATCAAAATGCGGCTCTCTCAACCTGATTCTGATATCAACGATGTATTATTGCAAGTAGATCAAACCTACCAGCAGGTTAGAGAAATTTCACATAACCTGGCATCACCTTATTTTGCCAATTCTGTATTTACCGAAGTTCTGCAAACCTATTTACACAATTTTGAAAAACCCGGATTGAATATTTCTCTCAATGTATACCCCGAGACAGTCATCAATGACCTGCCTATTTATATAAAAACCGAACTATATAAAATTGTGCAGGAGTTGACAACAAACGCACTGAAGCATGCTAAGGCATCAAAAATTGATATACAAATGACAGAAATGGATGAATGCTTAAAGCTAATGTTTGAAGATAATGGTATTGGTTTTGATCCCGATCATTCTCATTCGGGTTTGGGGTTAACAAATATTAGAAACAGAGTAACGGCATTAAACGGAAACCTGGCAATAGATTCAAAAAAAGGTAGGGGTACTATCTTTGATGTGGAAGTGCCGATAAAAGGAAGCAACTATGTATAACATTGTTTTGGCAGATGATCATAAATTGTTTTTGGAAGGGCTTATTAGTCTTATCAATAAGGAGAAGGATATGGAAGTGGCTTATGCTGCTCATACGGGTAAATTTGTGCACAGTTTCATTACTACGGCCGACAAACCGATTGATCTGTTGATAACAGATATCAGTATGCCGGATATGGATGGAATTACACTGCAGAAGCAGGTACAGGAACAATTCCCTGAAATCAGAACATTGGTAGTAAGTATGCATATGGATGCGAAAATGATTGACACCCTGGTGCAGAATGATGTGGACGGATACCTCTCTAAAAATACAGACTCCGGTGAGTTTATAAAAGCGATCCGAAAGATTCTCAAAGGCGAAAAATATTTTTCGGAGTCGGTAAAGCAGGCTTATATGGATAGTGTTTTCAGAAAGGAAAAAGCCACACTGGAATCACTGAGTAGCCGGGAAAAAGAGGTGTTGAAACTGATAGCCCTGGAAAATACCACCCAGGAGATAGCCGATACATTATTTCTTAGCAAACACACCGTTGAAAGTTATCGCAAGACGCTGATAGCCAAACTTAAAGTTAGGAATTTAGCGGGGTTAACGAAATACGCCATCCGGTTTGGATTAATTGAAGGTTAAAAGGGGAGCGGTGAATACCCTGTTTTCAGGGATGCTATTTTCATCAATTCAGGTCTCATGTAAGTAGCTATAAAATGACAGCTTTGTATCATTATTTAAACAAAAAATGAATAAAGCAATGAACAAGTTACTGCTAAAGAATATTCTTTTTGCTGGCGTTTTTCTGCTCATTTCCCACAATATTATTGCTCAATCACAATCGATACAAGTTTTTGGTTCTGCCCCCTATACCCGTACTGTAGAGAAGTATACAGCAGAAATTATTCTGTCGAATGCTAACTATGACTATGGTAATTACAAAAGTCTCTCAGATATCAAAAAAGAATTTGCACAATTTCTGAAAGACAACGAATTCAACGATGCTCTATTTATAGAAGATCCTGCGTTGTTTTTTCTTATAGACGGCTATGCAGAAGGCACATTGTATCGATTCGAAACAACTAACAAGGAAGAATTTATAAAGCTGTCGCAGTTATATAAGATTCGCAACGCAAGAATAAATTCAAAGAAGCTTATATATAAACCGGTAGCTGATGGCGGCGAGCTGGCCAAAAAGGCCTTGGAAGATGCCAGGAGGAAAGCCACTGTCACAGCCGGAATAGCCGGCAAGAAGCTTGGACAACTGCTCGATATCACTGATAACAACTCTCTGAATGCCGAAGGCTACAGTTACTATGGCTATGAAACTAAAGAAGAGTACATAGTTACCGTCAAGTTTGGGTTGGAATAATAATACAAATCCGACACTTCTGGATATGTTATATGGAATCTCCATTGTTTTGGTAAGTATTATATCTATATCGTCCTTACTACTCAGTCGTCAATCTAACGCAGTTGAATTGCTGAATAAAGTAAGAGTATACCAGGGTAGAATAGGTGTGGTGGCCGTAGTGTTGGGCATTTGTCAACTCATCAATTGGTATCTGGATAACGCCATCAATAAGACCCCTCAAATCTGGTCTGTGAGTGTTTTCCTGGCTTGTATGATGCAGATTAATTTAGGCTTATTACTGGGCTTTCCCATGTTCAGAGAAAAAATAAGCATTCCATTCAAGAGTATACATTTTTCGCTGGTGAGTTGGGCACACAAACAAGGCATAGCCGGCATCATTGCACTTGCGTTAGGTACCTGGATAATAGTAGCCTCTTTCCTTTATGAAAACTAATTAAACAAAATCGTTAAAAAGTTAAGATATGACAACCGTATTTATTATTGAAGACCAGAAAGATTTACAACAATTATTAAAGGGAACTGTGGCTGTAGACAACTCCAACATGGGAGTGGGGGTTTGCTTTTTGGCCAGGATAGGCAGTATGGAACAACGCAAGCAGTTGCAACAAATGTGGCCTGGTATTGAATTTCTCACTCCGGCAGGGGAGAACAAAGTGTCGAATATGGATGGCTATGCTGGTATGCTGGCGGTGGTCAAAAAGGAGTTTTCACTTGCTGAATCCACGGAAAGCGTGATAGTAAAAAGCCCGTCTGTGACGGCAAAAGAAAGTTATCGCATTACCAACAGGGAGGAAGAAATATTGGAGCAATTATCAAAAGGTTTTAGCTATAATGAGATAGCCAACCTGCTCTTTATCAGTATCAAGACGTTAAAAAAACATATCTACAATATCTACGAAAAACTGGAGGTAGATAATAAAATAAAGGCAGTTAATAAGTTTTATGGACTTCGGTAGGTTTCAGGATTCGTTTGGATAGCAGGGGGCAGCAATAGTTGCCCTTTTTGCTGTTATGTCCGCTGCGGATACTTTGTTTTTGAAAACTTGTTAACAACGATAAAGAATGGGTAAACAATATACTCCTGCCTGCAAATGTCGGAATCAATCACTGGCTTTTTTTTACCAATTAATGAGGTTGCCATCAGTAAGTAATTTGCAAGGATTCCGTTTTCAGAATCGGGTAAGGTATACCCCGGGTGGGCGGAATGGCGCATCAAAATGGGTGTAAATTTGCTGATTTATGTTTGGTCGTTAGCGCTGCTGATTTTATAGAATTGATTTTATTTAGCATCAAATAAATAAGACTATTCCTGTACAGAAGGTAACCCCTTGGAATGTATGATACAGGATGTAAAAGGCAATGTAGTAGGCATGTTAAAGACTTTATGACCCAAAAAATGACAGAAGAAGGGCAAAAGTGCCTAGTTTCATTTGAATAAAAAGATCCATAAATTAATGTACTGTTAAAGTTTTAATCAATGGGCATTATATTTTTGAACGGTACATGGTTCTATTTTACTTTTGAGCCGTTAAAGCTAACAAGATAGTTAATTGCGGTTTCTTTCAAGCGTATTGACTATTTGGCATGGTTTTTCGATTATACCTTAAATAAATTGACAATTAAAATTAACCATTATGAAATTTACACACTCGACTCTCCTTACTTTTATTTTGTTGACTTTTTGTTCAGTCTCGTTTTCTCAAGTTCAGTTAGGATTACATGGTTCGCGTCTTGAAGGTACGGGTAGTTCGCAATGGGGGTTTGGAGGGCATGCAAAAGTGCTTTTGGCTGATAAAGTAGCCATCGGTGTGGGCGTTAGAGGATATCCGAAAGATATGAAGACCGAAAGTGTTACTGTTGGCGGATCAAACTACAAAATAGCCCGGGGGAATAGTATCGTACCCGTAACGGCTTCTGTCGATTATTACTTTGGAGAAGGTATGTTTCGCCCTTATGTCGGAGCTGACGTGGGTGCATATTTTACACAATACACATTTTCGATGACAGAGAATAACGTTAGTAACGCGTTTTATAACACAAAAAATAAGAAAACATATTTTGGAGCGGCTCCAAAAGTAGGGCTCAACGTTGAGTTTGGACCTGTAGGTGTTTTTGGGCAGGCTGGATATAATTTCTTGTTTGGATCAGGAAACAAGAATGATATTAGCGTGCCGGGTATTACAGCTCCTATCGATGCAAAAAGTACCGATAAGTTCTGGACTTTTGATGTTGGCGTGCTTTTAAAATTAGGAAAGAAATAGGCATTATTGTAAATGGTATTCTGAAAAACTCCAAATAGCATTATATGTAACTGACCTAGAAGACGGCGCTCCTGTCGAGTTTCTAGTAACGTTGGGCTGGTGGATTACATGGCAAACTATTTTTGCAAATGGAGGATATACTACCAGATAGATTTTATTCTCCATTTATTTTAAAAAGGCAAATAACATCGTTATTTGCCTTTTTAATTTTATCAGCGATTTTCATTTTCTGCATCTTTCATTTGGTCAGATTAATCAATATCTTTTTTATTATTTCCTGCGCCTATTATAGTTAAGTAAGAATTTTGTGCTGCCTGGTAGCAGGTATCTGTATTATTGTTTGGCTGCTTGGTACCAGGGATTGGAAACAGAATGGGGATTCCCGTTCAATATTATTATCCCGGAAAAAGTCAGTCGATTAGGAAAACTGTGAAAGGAAAAGATATTCTAGGCGTCCTTCTTTTGGCAGCAGAATGAAACAGGGATTTATTGCACTTACTAAAGAGTTGAACAAAATGCGTGGTTCGTACTTTAGGGGTAAAGCATGAGACAACATAACATGATTTTGTGTTCAATTGGCCGGACCAATATGCATAACAATAAATGTTCGTTCAACCACGACTTATACGACAGGAATTTAATTATTTCCCAAACTTGTGTTGATTAAGTATTGTTGCTGTTTTATAAAGTCCCCTTTTGGATTATTTTAAAACAATCTTGCTCAAAGCCGGCAAATTGCCATGAGATTATTTTGTGCTTTGTTATCTATTTTCTTTGTTCCTTTTGGCTGTGCAAAACAGCCGCAAAGTTCTTAAACGAAGACGATGTACGGCCTGGTTGTTACTCAACCGCGTTGTTAGATTCAGCTATAATAATTGTAGATTTCCTAATGCATAACGCAGGTTCAATGCCGTTTAGATAAGGTTTGTATTTAAACCGCAAGCAGTATTTATTTCAAAAATTTCTGTCATTTTTCTTCGATACTTTTTGCGGAAAAAGTATCCAAAAGCCGCCGGGGAATTATTACACCCAATTCCCCGGAACGCCCTGATGTAACTCTTGTACTACTGTAATTTCAACGACAGTACTCTGAAATTGCTTAACATGAAGATATTTCTGCTTAACTAAACGGCATTAAACGCAGGATAAATACCGTTTAGATAAGTTTTTTATTTAAACCGCGGACAGGGTCTATTTCAAAACTTTCAACCAACTCTTTCTCTTGCTTTTTTTTGGGGAGAAGTATCCAAAAGCCGCCGGGGAATTATTACACACAATTCCCCGGAACGCCCTGATGTGGCTTTTATGCTACTCCTGCAGTTTCGGCTATAGTACCCTGTAATTGCTTAACAAGAAACTATTTGATCTTATCTAAACAGCATTAAAAACCGGTTCAAAGAATAGTTTATGCTCGTTGTACGATATGCGTACTTCTTCTTTCAGGTGTCTAACTGATCAGCGATATTTTATTATTATCCGACATCGCCATAATAAATTTATAGACACTGTTGGATTTGACCCAGGTGTAGAAAAAAACTCTTTTGGGCAATTTTGACCCCAATGTTTTCCTCGATATTCATTCGGGTTCATTCGGGCCAGTCCTCTTAATATCTTACTGGATTCTGGGTTCCGGTGTTTTTTGGAATTGTCGTATCTGTACCCTTACTGGTGTCTGTCCGATGCTCTAAATGATTACTTGTATCCGGTAGGCTATCTGTTCTTAGCCTTGTATTGTTATTGCTAGAGTCCCCGCAGGAAAGAATACAAAATACAATACACACAGCTATTGCTAACTTTTTCATATTTTATTCGTTTTCTTATTTTTTGCAAGAATACTGCCAATTTATATTTTGTTTTAAGAGTAAGCAAGAGGGACAAGTTGTTTGCTGTTTTTAGATGGATTATAATTTCCCCTGGATAATAAACACTTTGGTCCGGTTTTTCCAGAGTAATTGTATAGCCGCTATATCCAGCGTTTTATTGGACATTTCTTTCGATTGAGGGGTATAATATAAACTACTATGATAAAAGCGAGTAATGATACAAGGACCTTAATTCGTATTTTATTAATTCCTGTTTTGTTTACCGTGTTTCTTTATTTTGGGAAGCCCATTCTTGTTCCTTTATTGTTTGCAATTTTGCTTGCTATGCTGACGGCACCCCTTTGCAGATTCCTCGACGGTAAACATTTTTCCCGGTCAGTATCTTGCATGATTTGTGTATTGGTGTTGTTACTTTCAGGTTTTGCTTTGGCCTGGCTGCTGATCTCTCAACTATTTGTTTTTTTGAAGGATATTGACCTTATTAAAGAAAGGGCGGCCGGTATTATAGGTGGCATAATGAATAAGATAGAGTTGTGGTTTAATATTCCCAGCGAAAAGCAACAGGATTTATTGCAGCAACAAATGACTGTAATAGAGAGTACTCTCCAGACAGAATTTGGTAAAATATTTGGCCATATTACCAATACACTGGTAGACACCGGGATGGTATTGATTTTCTTGTTTTTGTTACTCTTTCACAAAGAAAAATATGAATCTTTTTTTTTGAAATTGTTTGCTGGAGAAGAACGAAAGGAAGTAAAGGATATTTTAGATGAAATAACGAGTGTCTCTCAAAAGTATCTTACGGGTCGAATTCTTTCAATGATCTCGATATTTATTTTATATGTTATAGCGTTATCAATAATTGGCATTAAGAATGCAGTTCTTCTCTCGGTGATTGCTTCTATACTCACTATTGTTCCCTATATTGGTCCGTTGGTAGGCGGGCTGTTTCCTGTATTGACTGCACTAATAACTTATGATACCATACAACCTGCAATATGGGTGTTTATTGCTTTTTTGTTAATTCAAGTTATAGATGACTACCTGGTGGAACCCAATGTTCTGGGAGGCGAAGTAAACCTTACTGCCCTTAGTACCATTATTGCTATTATTTTGGGAGGCATGCTTTGGGGGATTGCCGGCATGATACTCTTTATCCCTATGCTTAGTATTGCAAAAATTATATTTGATAAGGTAGACCATTTGCATCCTTACGGGTTTCTGATAGGTGACGAAAGTAGCAGACCTAGTGAGAGGATTTTTAGTTTTTTTAAAAGAGTTTTCAAACGGCATTCGTGATCTTTTTTTAGCGGTTAAACTCTGTAGGCATTTTTATTCGTATTATTTATTGCTATGGGTTTTTTGTGGTCTGTTAATTGATAGGTTATATAGGATGATGAGAGCTATTTTTTAAGTTCACTACATTTTGCTGTTGATTGAAATATCTGCGCAAATAAATATATTATTAAGTATCAGTTTAAACAAAGTTTATGGATGGAATAATTGGTCAAATTTTACAAAAACTTGCTTTACCCGAAATTTTAAAGATTGATCCGAACTCACAAACTATTCCGGATGTTGAGAACCTTACTGTACTGCAAAGGCTTACTCAGGCTACCGTACCTGCTGTGCTATTGGGTATAACCAATATTAGCTTCGATTCAGAAGCGGAGGCATCAAATGAACAAGCACGGTATCCTCCTTTAAATGTAAGGGAGGTTTTTCCTATAAATTATGAACAAATAGTAGAATCTATTGCAGATTATTCGGGATCACCGCGGTCAACTGTCCACCTGTTTTTAGAAGAGGTAATTATTGCAGTGGACACAATCATTCAGGAGGAGGTGGGTACTCCTCTGAATCTAAAGCAAGTCAGAGACTATGTAATTAAGGAAAAACACAAGATTTTTTTTTATTTGCCGGCTCAGTTAAAGATTGGTGCATTAATGGGAGATGCCAGTCTGGATGATAGAACCAAGAAAATGGAAGGACCCTTTTCTAACATTCTTCACAAAATAGAAGACGGATTATCCAAGCCGGAATAGTTTGATTTGCGGATGAAAATTTAAGTTGCATTCAACAGCTAATTAGTGTCTGTCGATACAGGTTTAGAAGTAAGGTACAGTTTAAAATAGTAAATATATTCCTTTTGATAATCGCATTATTGCGACGGTCATTTTTTGCTTCGGCTTTGGTATCGTTTCGAATGCCCAATGTGATAAAGAACTGTGGACCCTAGTTAATGGATGCTCGAAATAGCTATTTGATTCGACTTTAAACAGAACTAGCCTTTCCATTTTTGAGCAATCATCATAGCGGTTTCCAGCATGTCCTTATCCCATGTTTCAATTTTCCGGGATGAGTGTGCCAATGGAGATTGATGCAGGCGTGAAAGAGCATCTTCGAGTGTGATGGAATGTTCCAAAATGTCCGAGAGAACCCTTTGCTGCCGATCTAATCTCTCGTCTTCTATTATTTCGTTCAACGATACGGGTGTTGATGGTATAAAAGATTGTTGGCGTTTTTTTATGTCCGATTGATGAACAATTTGGCGCATTCTACTAAAATCATCCCGGTAATTAGCGCTGCTGTCAGGTGTTTGCAGGGCTGTGCCTAGCTGTTCCATGACCACGTATTTTACCTCATTGCATTTTGGCAGACTTATTTTTAGCAGGTCAAATACTTCTTCAGGAACCGCATAATCGTGTGTATCCCTTCTTATTGTTTTAAGGGAATCAGAATGGGCAGCCTGCCAACTGCCGCCCGAGATATGTATTTCGCGTACGAGGTGAAGTGGGTATAGTTTTAACAACTCTGTAAACGGGAGTGAAAAATTGTGTGATTGACAATAAAGGTTATGGAGATCAAGAATAACAAAGCCGTTAATGGAAGCCACTAGTTTTTCGAGAAATGCTCCATGTCGTTTCACTTCTTCCAGAGAATACGCAAATGCCAGGTTCTCCCGGCCCACGGGACATTGACAAGCGTCATAAATACGCGGATTCTTTCTTATCCTTCGGTTCTGGTGGTTTTTCCTTTTTACAAGACGAGGTTTGGAGGCTAATGCCAATGATAACGGCACTAATAAGTGTTTTAGGCAATTTCATAAAGTTCAATTTTGTCTCGCAGCTAATTATGCAGGGTTTCACAACCTGTAAATCGCGTCCTTTGCATTGGATAGATAATTTATCTGGAATTCCGGAGATTATACTGGAAGTCGCATTTTTTACCGATTTTTATTGATCACCGACAGTCTTTTTCCTGCTTTCAAAATAAGTATTATCTTGAAGTAGAAACATCAAGGTATGGTACCGCAACTAAGAAAAACATTTAATCAGAATTTTACGGTAGAGCGATACGAAAATTTCCTGTCCGATTTGAACAGTTGGTTTCCGGGGGCTATAGAATTTCGTGTGGCGGAAACACCTGTGTTTGCCAACAAAGCATTCAAGAAGATGATACTGGATGCTTGTGAGGCAATAGTGGATATTGTATTAGATGACTCGTTTAAGCAACTCACGGATCGGGCGATTCCGTCAATGGAATATGTGAAAAATGAGAATGAACGTTGCCAGATGATTGTGTTTGATTTTGGGGTATGTGTGAATGAAAAAAATGAATTGGAGCCGCAGTTGATAGAGATGCAGGGTTTTCCTTCTCTATATGGTTTCCAGGCATATTACCCGGAAGTCGTTCGAAAACATTTTTCTATTCCTGATCAATACAGTCATTATTTTAATGGGTATGATCAGAAGCGTTACCTGGAGATGCTGAAAACCCTATTGCTGGCTGGGCATCACGCGGAAAATGTCATATTACTGGAAATAAAACCTCATCAACAAAAAACGAAGATCGATTTTTATTGTACCGAAGAATATACCGGTGTCCGTCCGGTTTGTATCACAGAGGTATTTGCCGAAGGAAAAAAATTATACTATAACAGAGAGGGCGTGAAAACGCCCATACACAGGATTTACAACCGGGTGATTTTTGACGACCTTAAAGCGCAGAAGGACCTGGGCGATATTATTGATATTACCCGGGATTGGGAAGTGGAATGGATGCCGCATCCCAATTGGTTTTATCGCATCAGCAAATTTACATTGCCTTTTATAAAACACCCTTATGTGCCGGAAACTACTTTTTTAAATGAAGTACAATCCATTCCCCATGACCTGGAGAACTATGTATTGAAACCGCTATTCTCTTTTGCAGGCCAGGGGGTTATTATTGATGTACAACGCAGCGATATTGAAGGTATTGTGGATCCCGAGAACTGGATTTTGCAAAAGAAAGTAACTTATGCTGATGTAATTAAGACACCTGATATACCTGCCAAAGTTGAAATAAGGGTGATGTATGTATGGCCAGATGGAGCCTCACGGCCACATGCAGCCACTAATTTATCACGCCTAAGCAAGGGTAAAATGATAGGCGTCCGATACAACAAAGACAAAGAATGGGTGGGTGGATCCGTTTGTTATTTTGAAGAAGACTGATGGAGCGGTTATCTTTGCCGGAAATGTTAAGTATTGATTGATTTTACTGTAATTGATAAGAGCTGGACGCTTTTTCTGGACCGGGATGGTGTAATTAATTTTGAAAACGTTGGAAGTTATATCACCCGTTGGGAAGATTTTGTGTTTCTTGAGGGTGTGCAGGAAGCTTTACAAAAATTGAATGGATTATTTGGTGCCATCGTGATTGTGACCAATCAGCGAGGCATAGCCAAGGGTTTGATGACGGAGCAGGACCTGCTGGATATTCATAGTTATATGCTGGGGAAAATAGAAACGACTGGTGGGCGGATTGACAAGATCTATTACTGTGCTGATGAAGGACCCAATCGAAAACCTTCTCCCGGTATGGCCTACCAGGCAAAAATAGATTTCCCTGGTATTGATTTTAAAAAATCCATTATGATTGGTAATACCGTGAGCGATATGATGTTTGGCAAATCGGTGGGAATGACTACTCTTTTTATTAGTAGTAACCGCCCCGCCCCGGTGCTGCCCGACCCTGTAACCGATGCGGTCTACTCATCACTGATAGCTGCTACTGTGGCAATAGAATCGAATCTTAGCTAGTATTTTTTTTGCCAACTATAAGCATTCATCCACCAGGTATAGAATAGATTCATAATTCTTTCCTGTCGCTTCCGTAATAGCTACTTCGCAGGTTTTGGTAGACGAGTAGTAGCCTTCGGCGTTAGTCATCTTTACTTCAGTAGCCTCAGCGCTGGTAGCGGAATTGGTTAGTTCCGGAAACAGGAAACCTCTGTCTCCGGCCATACCACAGCAATTGGCACTAATTGGAATAATTACTTTTTCTGAAAATTGGCTGGCAATATTTTTAAACTTGTATTCGATATGCATTTTGTGTAAGGCACATACCGGATGCAAAACCACTTCTGCTTTTTTTCGCGCCGCTTTCACGCGGGGGATTATTATATCGTTGAGATAGTCTACGCTGTCCAGAATTTTCATTTTGTCAAACTGCTCCTGTAGTTCGCTCGACAAAACTGGTCGCATATGTTGTAATGTATACGTGCAGGAACTTACATCTGTTACCACCGGATATTTGCCCTGTTCACTTAGTGTCCAGAGTTGCCTGGTTACTTTTTCAGCGGTATGGCGATAGGCCGGTCCAAATCCTTTAGAGGAAAAGATTTGTCCGCAGCAACTGCCGGTCATGTTGTTGGCGGTAAGGACGTGTATACCTGCTTTTTGAGACACGCTTTGAAATACATCCACGATGGATTTGCCGCTTGGTGAAGAGCCCATCAGCCTGGAAATGCAGGCCGAAAAGTAAACAATGGTATTGTCTGGTTGTTTTTCAATAAGGCTGTCAGAATGTTTTTTTATGACAGGTGGTTTAGATAACTCCTGGCTCCATAAGGGAACTGCGGGCATCAATCTTCGCATGGCTTTGGTAAGCTTACGCATTGTTTGAGCGCCAGTGAGTTTATTGAGTACAACGCCGAGGGCAAGGGCTGTTCTGGCAGTTTTTTCTGCCAGCGAAAAATTCTTGGCTACCAACAATGCCATACGATTGGCACTATTGGAATGATTTTCCCTTCTTAATCTTTTTATAAGGTCTCCGGTATTGATGTCTACAGGACAGGCGGTGGCACACATGCCATCAACTGCGCAAGTTTCTAACCCGTCATATTGGTATTGTTGTAATAGTTCCTCATAGCTTTTGTTGTCTCCCTTTTCTTTCAGTTGCACCAATGTTCTGCGTACAACAATTCTGCGCCTGGGCGACATGGTGAGCTGCCTGCTTGGGCAAACCGGCTCGCAGTAACCGCATTCAATACATTTGTCTACTTCTTCTTCTACAGAGGGTAACGGTTTGAGGTTTTTGATATGTACTTCTTTGTCCTCATTGATGATTACGCCGGGGTTCAGGAGGTTTTTCGGGTCAGCCACCTGTTTGATGCGTCGCATGATGGTATATGCCTCGCTGCCCCATTCCGTCTCCACAAATGGTGCCATATTGCGACCGGTGCCATGCTCCGCTTTTAGCGTGCCCCCGTATTTGGTAACTACCAGTGCCACTACATCTCTTAAAAATCGGTCATAACGTTCAATCTCGGCAGGACCATCAAAAGCCTGTGTTACTACAAAATGAATATTGCCATCTTTGGCATGACCAAAAATGATGGCATTGTCATATTTGTATTGAATAAACAATTTTTGCAGATCAAGAATTGCATATCCTAAAGAGGGGAGGGGAAAAGCGACGTCTTCGAGGATAACGGTGGTGCCACTTTTTCTAACAGCGCCTACAGCGGGAAACATTCCTTTTCTAACCTTCCAAAGAAATTCACGGTGTGCTGTTTCTTTGGAGAAAGAAGGCGCATTTATTAACTGCATATTTTGACAGGATACAAGGAAGTTGTCTACCCGTTTGTTGAGTTGCTCGTCTGTCTCTTCCTGGAATTCAATTAATAATGCTGCGGCATCTTCCGGTAGTATTTTTACAGTTGGGTCAATACCCTTCATCGATTCTACTGATCGGAGAGAGGCTCTGTCCATTAATTCTACCATTTCTGCACCGGCTGCAATCAATGGTTCAATGGCGCCGCAAGCTGAAAATATATCAGGGAAATATAATAGTGCGGTAGATTTAAAAGGAAGATCCGGGATGGTAATCATCGTGGCTTCCGCAATAAAAGCCAATGTGCCCTCGGCACCTATCAGCAGGTGGGCAAAAATATCCAGTGGATGTTCATAATCCACAAATGAGTTGATTGAGTAACCTACTGTATTTTTTGTCCGATATTTATACCTGATTTTTTCTAATAATGGCTCGTTATTCAGTATTTCGGAACGGGTAGTTTCCAGTACCTGATAGAGTTCGGGACATTCCGTAGAAAACCGTTCATAATCCGATGCAACCGCTGTATCAAAGGATTTTCCTTCCGGAAGAATAAACCGTATGTGCTTTGCCGTATGGTAGGAGTTGTACCTGACACCGCAACACATGCCGCTGGCATTGTTAGAGAGGATGCCTCCCATCATAGCTGTACTGATGCTGGAAGGGTCCGGACCAATTTTGCTGCTCCACTTTTTAAGAATGGCATTCACCATCGCTCCGGTGATACCTGGCTGTACGGTAACGAATTGTCCTGTCGGTTTCACCTCTATCTTACCCCAGTGTTTACTAAGGTCTACCAGGATGCCATCTGTAATGGATTGTCCGGATAAACTACTGCCACCTGTCCGGAACACCATCGGCGTTTGTGTTTCATGAGATAGCTTAAACAGCTTAATGATCTCTGGCTCGCTGGCAGGCTGCACCACCACTTGCGGAATTAATTGATAAAAGCCGGCATCTGAGGCATAGGATAACCGGTCGATTAATCTGTGTTTGATACGCTCTTCGGGCAGGAGGTTCTTAAGTTTATTCAGCAGTTCCATACGATGACAGCAAATTTAATGCATTTGCGTCAGGTTCTGTTTTAGGTCCGATATTGTTTTTGCACCTGCTGTTTTTGGAAATTGGTATTTCTGCATGTCAAAATCAAAGTCATTGCGCTCGTCCAGTTTGCCGGTTTCTTCTTCGGTTAGGTCTTGCTGTAAAGCTTCGGCAGTAGAAGCGATATCAATGCCCCATAAGTCGCCCAGTAATTCGGCGATGCTTTTTTTCTGGCATTAATACATCCGGTTAAAAATACTGGGTTCGAAACTACTTAAGCTGCGTATTGTTCAAATAATGACAAAGTAGTACTTGAGAGCAGTGCCGGAATATAAAGGTTGAAATCACAGTTCTATTTCTTTAGCCAACCGTTTTTCTCCATCCAGGCTTTACAACGAAGTATCCATTGGTCGGTGGTGGTTTTATTATTAAGTCCAAAGCCATGCCCACCATTCTGGTAAAGGTGCATTTCGGCAGGTACTTTGTTTTTCAAAAGCGCCTGATAGTAAACAATACTGTTATCAGGTTTTACACCGGCATCGTCCGAAGCATGCACTAAAAAGGCCGGTGGCGTTTTCGCATTAATGCTGAGTTCGCTGGAATATTCGTTCACCCTGGCCGCAGGGGGATTGTCTCCGAGAAGATTTTTAAAGGAACCTGCATGTTTGATAAAAAAGTTGGAACTGATGACCGGGTATACCAGGATCTGAAAATCAGGTCGTATACTTGTTTTATCATTGTTAATTAACGAAGTCTCAAATTTTGTGGCGGCGGTAGAAGCCAGGTGTCCACCCGCAGAAAACCCCATAATGCCAATTCTGTCGGATTTAACACCCCATTTTGCAGCATTTGCCCGAACGGTGTAGATAGCCTGTTGCGCATCCTGCAAGGGTGCTATATGTGGCGTATTTTGCTTTTTGCTATCCGGAATACGGTATTTTAGAACGAAAGCCGCAACACCCCATTCATTCAATTTCCTGGCTACATCATACCCTTCGTGTCCGGCAGCCAGAATGGAATATCCGCCACCGGGGCAGATAATGACCGCAGCACCGGTCGCTTTTTGAGGAGGGGGTAAAAAAATAGCCAGTGTAGGTATACTGACATGACTGATACGTAAAATACCATCTTTTGTTTCCGACGATTCTTCATTTTCGCCTTCTATATTACCGGGTACATCGTTTTTGGGATACAACGGTTGTTCGTTGATTTTCTTTTGGGCCGATACTGAAAGGCTGGTCATAATTGCTAGTACAAGTAAGTAAAGACTTTTGACGGGCTTATGTTTCATTGAAATAAATAATGAAACGTCAAGATACTATAACAATCCTTCATCCGCAAAACTAAAATACCCTTCAGAACTCACTATTATATGGTCAATTACAGTTATGTCGAAGTATAGTGCCGCTTCTTTTATTTTAAACGTAATGTTTTCGTCCGCCTTGCTTGGCTTCAGGTTTCCGGACGGATGATTATGGCATAGTATGATGCTAACGGCATCTTCCAGTAGTGCTTTTTTTAATATTATCCGGGGATCTGCCACTGTACCCGTTATTCCACCCTTGCTTACTACCTCGGTATGTTTTATTTTGTTGGCCCGGTTTAGAAATAAAACAACAAACAATTCTTGCGCCTGATCCCGGAGCAGTGCTTGCAGGTATCGGGCTACACCCGCACTATCGGTTACAGTGGGTTCTTCAAGGTTTATGCCGGCTTGCCTTCTGCGCCCCAATTCCAGCGCTGCCGCCAGGGTAATGGCTTTAGCCTCACCGACACCGTTGATTTTCATCAAATCTTTTATGGTAAGTCTGCCTAAATGATTCAAGTTGTTTTTACCCAGTTGCAGTACTTCTTTGGCCAGGTCCAGCGCCGATTTATTGCGGGTGCCATTGTGGAGAAGTATCGCAATTAATTCGGAGTGGCTAAGTGTTTCGGGACCTTTGTCTCTCAGTTTTTCTCTTGGACGGTCGTCAGCGGCCCATTGCTTTATGGTAGTTCTTTCTGGTTGCATAATATTTTTTCAAGGAAAGACGTTTATGGTTGTGTAATTTATTGAATTTTAGGTAAAATTTTAAATCCGTCTTTATGAAACTTACAAAACGTCAACTTATAATGGGTTCTATTAAGCCTTTGCTCTTTTGCATGGGTATGTATCTTACCGTATTATTTGCATCCGTTTTTGTTTGTTCATCAGTATATAAGGCGGTAAAAGGTAATAAAAGCAAAGTGGCGGTTCAATTAAAAACACCGACAGTTGCTTCCGCCACCCAGGCAGTTTCTGCAGAAAACTAATCATCCGAATATTAGGTTTCACTATTGTTATTACTAGAGAAAAAAACTACTTTTATTGATATGTATCAACCATGGTTGATATCGGTTTTATAAGAGACAACATTTAGTACAAAAAAATCATATACAAATGAAAAAAATGATTTTGTATGCAGCAGGTAGCCTTCTTGTGTTGTCGTTAGTATGTAGCTGTTCTCGAAAAGTTGGTTGTCCGTCTGATGGCAAAAACGTTGGTGCGGAAAAACTGATCAACGGCGAGAAAGCACCTAAGTCAAAGAAATTTAAAAACTAGGGCTTCACTTAAAAACCGGTGTTATGAATCTTACCCTTCGCAACGAATATGGAAACATGGAAGCTGTGATTGAAGAAAACTGTGGGTTCAATACTTTTTATGACATGGCAGAGCTGCTATCTGAAAAATTACATGTTAGTTTTACCAATAAGATAGATGACCTGGATTCCTCCTACTGGGATTTTCATTTCCAGGGCCAAAAACTTACGTTACATTATAATATAAAAGGTAAAGTTTCAATTCTACCGGTTCGTTCCAAAGATGCCATTATTAAAAATAATGATGCGATAGAAGCTTTGGCACGTGCATTGAACGATCTGAACTTACAATAATCAATTAACCACCGTATACTGAAAAGAGTAATACCCGGTGTTTTCAAATGATTTCTGATCTTTATTATAGCTTAATATTCTGATCTTATATTTTTTACCATCTACCGCCTTTACCACTATTGATCGGTCCGCAATGGGAACAATGGTATGGTCTTCCATATTATAATTGTACCAGCCGTTGCCACTACCTGTGGGGATGGCGCTGCTTTCTTCCGTATCCTGGCGATACCCTTTTGCAGGTGCTTTCTTTAAATCCTCATATGTGCTATTGACCACCTGCGCCATTACTTTTCCTTTTTCATTTAGGCCAATGGTTGTTTTTGCAAAGGAGAGATCCCAGTCGCTCGTATGGGCTTTTTCGGCACTTACTTCTTTTCCGGAAGCAAGATTGAAATATATCTTTCCGCCGGAAGCATTTAAATTGGTGATTGTCTTTTCTTCCTGGCTTGATGCAGTGTAGGAGACAGACAATATCAACAAGGGGAGAATGACCCGTAAAAAGCGCATGATGTTGTTTTTTTCAAAATTATGGTTATTCCTTATGGGTACTTTTCGCAATCGGGAAATTTACTTCAGAACAGTTAAATAGGGTAATTTTGCTTATTAACCGACAGTACGCTTATGTTTTATTGGGTGAAGGCTCCCTGGTTGTTAAAGAAAATGTTTAGTAGTGCCATTTGGGAAATGCCGGGAACTGCTAAAAAGATTTATCTCAGTTTTGATGATGGTCCTCATGAGGAGGCGACCCCTTTTGTATTGGATACACTAAAAACCTATAACGCCCGGGCCAGTTTTTTTTGCCTGGGTAAAAATGTGGCGACGCATCCGGATATATATGCCCGGATATTGAATGAAGGGCATGCGGTAGGAAATCATACCCACAACCACCTGAACGGCTGGAAGACAAACGATAAAAAATACTTTGCCGATATAAAAAAAGCAGGCGAATATATCGATTCCCGATTATTTCGTCCACCCTATGGGAGAATATCAAACTTGCAGGCGAAATATATACCCGAAGCTTTTGATATGAAGATTGTAATGTGGTCTGTTTTGAGTGGTGATTTTGATGAGAAACTTTCTGAAGAAAAGTGCCTGAACAACGTTTTATTAACAACACGGGCCGGGAGCATAATTGTCTTTCATGACAGTGCTAAAGCATTTTCAAAATTGAAATATGTATTGCCAAAAGTGCTGGCGCATTTTTCGGAAGAGGGCTTTACATTTGAAAGACTCAGTATGTAAACAGGTAGTCCCTTAAAAAAATTGGGCCTGGGTGAAAACCCTGGCCCGTTTTTAATCCGTACCCTATGAAAACTGGGACTAAATTACAACGTTTTTTGTTTCCAACAATTTTTTTTGACAGATAAACAAATTTAGCACAGCTTTTGATGGTAGTTTTACGAGTTTCTTATGTTGTTTTTACGAATGTATTCTGTTTTCATAATCAGATACTCTTATGCCACTCTGAATAACTAGTTGCATATGGCAACTAAATATATTATCTACACGGAAGCTAAGGCGACAAGATTTGAAAAAAATATTTCTTAATTTTTTATGAAGTCGATTGGTGCGTTGTAGCGCAAAAAATGCAGGGTATTTTGATGCAGAAATCTTCCAGATAAAAGATATCCTGGTATACCGACGCTATCAGGTTGCCGAGGTGAATCGCCAGAAACAGACTTCAGATATTGAAGCCTTCCGGCAAGTTCTTTCGGAGCAGAACGCTATTCTTTGTGTTTTCTGCTAAAAGTTTCTTCTATATGTTTTTCGCGTATAGCAGTCGCTAACGCAGTACATTGCTTTTTTGTAACCAACAATAGCGTTAATCTTTTTTGGCATCAAGTACAAAACCGAAAGTAGTGCCCACATCCAGCTTACTTCTTATGTGCATGGAGTGCCCGTGCGCTTCAATAATGTGTTTGCAAATTGCCATTCCCAACCCGCTACCACCTTCTTTTCTACTTCTGGCAGCGTCGGTTCTGTAAAAACGTTCTGAGATCCGGGGCAGATGTTCCTCTGCAATACCGATCCCATCATCACTAATCTCCATTAACACATGTTTTTCATCTGTAATGTATGCGCTGGCAGTTACGTTTCCGTTTTCTTTGCCATATTTTATAGCATTGTCCGTAAGGTTGATTAATACCTGTCTTATTTTTTCTTTATCTGCAAAAACCGTTATTGGGAATTCACAGCCTTTTTTGATTCCTTTTTTGATATTTCGGGCATGTGCCAATACTGATAAAGAATCAAAAACTTCTCTTATCAGGTCCTGGATTACAAAGTTTTCTTTATATAGAATTTGTTCACCACTTTCCAGCTTCGTGATCTCGTCAAGATCCTGAATGAGATTTACAAGCCGCTTTACATTTTTGGAGGCATTGTTTAGGAAACGAGTGCTGAGTTCTTCACTTTTTATAGCCCCATCCTGCAAGGTGTCCACATAGCCCTGAATCGCGAATATGGGTGTTTTTAATTCATGAGAAAGATTTTGCAAAAACTCTTTACGGTAAGCTTCATTTGCTTTAAGCGTATCTATTTCCAGTTTTTTCTGTTCTGCCCACATTTCTACATCAGCACTTACTTCCTCAATGCTTTTGGGTGGTAGCAGTGTTTTATAATAAAACTCCTCTCGTTTACTGGCCTTGGTTTGGTAAATAAATTTATAGATGAGTTTTATTTTTCTGTAAATGAATTTTTTGAGCGTATACTGAATGAGTAGATACGCACCCAGAAAAACAACAACAAGTGCCACAATAAGTACCCACCATAGTGGCTTTAAAAAATAGATACCAGCGGCTACGGGTACCGCAATTAATAAAGCAGTGTAGGCCGCCAGTTGATGGGGTTGAACGTTTTTTGTATTCAACATTTTGGGAGATGTTTTAATGATTGTAACTCCCGAAGATCAGCATAAATAAGGAGAAAAGGTAATTTGTTAAAGAAGTTTAGGTTTTCATTGGGAACGGCCGCATTTCCGGTGATTATACCACCATTTTATACCCTACGCCTTTTACCGTGTTTATACAATCTATGCCTAACTTCTGGCGTATTTTTCTGATGTGTACATCAATGGTTCTGTCGCCTACAATTACTTCTGTTCCCCAAATCTGGCTTAATATTTCGTTTCGCAGAAATACGCGGCCGGGTTTGGTGGCTAACAGGTGTAACAATTCAAATTCTTTTTTGGCTAACACGATTTCCTGATCATTGACAGAGACCAAAAATTTTACCGGATCTATCAGTATATTACCAATTTGTAGTGCTTTGTCGCTTTCGGGTTTTTGGAATCTTCTGAAGAGTGCATTCACCTTGGAAACCAACACTTTTGGACCAATCGGTTTACTGATATAGTCGTCCGCGCCATATTCAAGTCCTTTAATATGGGACATTTCATCACTCATCGCAGTTAAAAAAACAATCAATGTATCCTGGTAAGCATCCTGCGACCGCAATATCTTACAAACCTCCATCCCATTTTTCTTCGGCATCATTACGTCCAGCATAATGAGATCTGGCTTGAATAGTTTGGCTTTCAGGATGGCTTCATCGCCGTCTTTTGCTGTGATGGTTTCATACCCCTCATTTTGTAAATTGTAGCTGACAATTTCCAGAATATCGGGTTCATCATCGGCTATCAGTACTTTTTTGTCCTTTAGGTCCATAATTAACGATATGTTTACGCAAAAATAACTTTAGGCGGAATAGTAGCCTAAATAGCGGGATTATGAAATTGTTAACCCAAATTGCCACTTTGTACTAAAAAAGAGGGTTTGTGCGTTATTTAGGGGTTGAAAAACAATGAAATATTCAATTGAGCCATAAGACGCTATTGTATTAATTTTGCATTAACTATGCGACCAGTCCTCATCATAACCGTTCTATTGTTTACCGGGTGTTTTTTACCAGGATCTGTTCTGGCGGGGTTGGATACACTAAAGAAAAAGATAGATATATCAAGAGTAAGATATCATGAGAATATTGAAAAGGAACAAAACCTCGCTTTGGGTTTTAAAAATAGTACGGAAAAACTGGTGAATGCTTCGGATAATAACTTCATCAACAGTTTTGTTACCAATCTTATTTTTGAAAAAGTCAATTTTTTAAAGGATTCGATAGAAAATAATACTGTATTTGATCATCGCTTAAAAGTAAAGTACCTGAGCGGACTCGAAAACCTGGTAAAAGGGTTTAACGCTGGTTGGCGCAACCAGTCATTTAATCCTGTGCTGGCTGAGGAGCTGATCTTAAATTATATCCAACTCATGGGCGCCGATTTTCAGAAAATAGACATTAGCCCCATAGTAGAAAATGCATCTTACAGTGTTGGTAATATTAATGTGAATAGTAGCGGCAATGTGATGTTTGAAAATGTAGGCTACACCAAAGCCAGGCAGCTACTATTCAGGAAATTTTGTGCCTTGTACCCGGATAGGGCTTTGCAAATGCTGGAATTGTATCCTGATGTTCCCTTTGCTGATAGCCTGGTAAAAGTGATGGCTTATCGAAATCCTAATCAATTGTATGATTATGCGGCAGCAACCCGTACCAATGTGGGACGGATCATCAGGCGAAACACGGACCCGGTGGTGAAGGCTGTTGTGGCAATTGCTTCCAGTAAGAGTGGTCAGCAGTATTTTCCGTTTCTGGATGAGTTAGCTTCAGAAAGAATGACGCTGTCGGATGTTTATAACGTAATGGACGATAACCTGGCATATTACAAAATGTTGGTGAAAATGCAGGTGTCATATACGGAAAGGCTGATTAAAAAAGATACCCCGTTAGCATACGATAAGTTGGTTGCCAAACTACAGGACAGGGCAAAAAATGTATTCATAGAAGAAATAAACGCATTGCACGATTCGCCTGACAATGTGCGATTTAAAATTCTGGATCAATTAACTGCAGAGGAGTTGTATTACCTGATTGTATTGGGGGAAGATGTAATTTATACTTCCAGTTACAAAGGGGTATACAATCGCATGATGCAAAGAGTACCCCGGCAGTCGGGTGATAGTTTGCTGATTAGCGTACGTTTTGATAAGTTTAAAAAGTTTATAAAGCTGGCTGCCGGTTATAACAAGTTGGACGAGTTTCTGCAGTCGATGCCGGATACGAATTCCCAACGACTGATGATGGCTTTTGTGCGTGGGTTGGAAAATACCGGCACGTTGGAAGATGCAGTGGATGTGGCAGATTCTTATGGTAGTATTCGCAATCCGCTTGTAACTCGCCTGGTAGATCAGGAAATAGAAAAAAACCTGGTGCAGGCTAAGAATGAAGGAGAGAAGCGGACAATTGTTATCTACGATATACTGCAAACCATTTTTCAATCCTCTCAGGATAGCACCATCAATATATCTGCCCGATTAAAAATACCACCGGTATATAGGGTGGATAATAAAGATTTGCTGGATGATAGCGGCCGTGTGGTACAACAGGTGTTTTTTTATGGTGATAAAGACGGTAAGGATTCCTATGCGAATTTTATGACCATGTTTACAGGTGCTGATTGGAAAGTGAACAAAAATGCACATTGGGTGGAAATAAGATCTACCAAGGGACGTCCCACGGTTATATTTGCCAATCTGCCACTCGACTACGAGAAGGGACTGGATTCAGTAGCGCAGGCAATGCTTCGTACCTATATGGACAATAATAAATTTTATCCTTCAATTACCATACATAGGGGGCATAGTTATTGGGTAGGTTCTACTATTCGTCACCTGGCTCCCAGTTCAAAAATAGTGGTGCTGGGGTCTTGCGGCGGTTTTCACAACCTGGATGATGTATTGAAAACCTGCCCCGATGCACATATCATCTCCTCAAAGGAAGTAGGTACCCGTCACGTGAATGAGCCTATTCTGAAAGCCATTAATGATGATGTTCGGTTGGGAAGGAATGTGGATTGGCTGGCGATGTGGAAAGACCTGGCTGCGAAATTTCCCTCCGGTGATGCAAAAGAAAGGTTTGACAATTACGTGCCACCCCATAAAAATCTTGGAGCCCTCTTCATTAAAGCTTATTTCCGGCAGACAGGCTCGTACCAATAATTATTTCGCTTTCACAAATGGATTATTAATTTTTTCAAACCCGATGGTAGTAGGATTTCCGTGCCCGGGATAAACGACCGTATCGTCTGGCAGTGTATACAATTTTTGCTGAATACTTTTTTCTAATGTGGGATAGTCTCCTTTGGGTAAGTCTGTTCTCCCAATACTTTTTTGAAACAAAACATCGCCGCTGACGATAAATCCCTGCTTTCTGCAATAGAAACTAATACTTCCGGGAGAATGTCCCGGTGTAAAAAGGACTTCCAACAGGTTTTCACCCAACGCAACGGTGTCTCCTTCACGTAGATAAAGAAGGTCGCCGGTATAATTGTCAAAAGGAAGGTTCCACATCAATCCTGAAGCAGGAGCATGATCCAGTAGTTCTTTTTCATCGGGGTGTATATGTAGTTGCAGTTTGTAGGTGTCAGCCACCCATTTGTTGCCGAAAACATGGTCGAGGTGGCAGTGGGTGTTTAGCAACAAGGTTGGTTTTAATCCGTTATTGTCTATAAAAGCGGCAAGCTCATCCTTTTCCTCGTCAAAATAACAACCCGGGTCAATGATGATACTGTATTTTTGTTCATTCCACAATACGTATGTATTCTCTTGCACGGGGCTAAATGTGAAAATTTTAACATCGAACATATTAATCGATTGTACCTTAAAAACGCTAATTTTATTATTAGAATGTACGAAATTATGGTAATCTCACAGAAAAGGCTAGGTTCTTGTTTCTTCCCGCTGTTTTTATTCATTTTTCTATTCGGTTTTTCCGGTGTTGTGAAGGCGCAGGTAAATGCGGTGGAGTTCGGAAAAAACAGGGTGCAGTACGGGAAAATGAAATTTCGGTATTACCAGACTAAAAACTTCAATACTTATTTCTCGCAAAATGGTTTAGCGCTGGCCAAGTATGTAGCACAGGTGGCAGAAAAAGAACTGCCGCTAATGGAAGATTTTGTTGAATACGGATCGCAGCGCCGGATTAACATTGTGGTGTATAACAGTTTTAATGATTTGCAACAATCTAATATCGGGTTGGGGATTGAATGGCAAAATACCGGTGGCGTCACCAAGTTTGTCAACAATAAAATGATTGTGTACTTCGATGGGAATCATGCCAATCTTCGCAGGCAAATAAGACAAGGTATTGCTAAAACATTGCTCGATAACTTATTGTTTGGAGACAACCTTGGTGAGTTTGCCAGCAACCAGGCCTTACTGGATTTACCGGTATGGCTCACGGAGGGGTATATACGCTATGCTGCCGAAAACTGGAGCCCGGAATTGGATGATAAATTAAAGTCTGCGCTGCTATCTGGTAAATATAGAAGCTTCTACCAGTTTGCTTTTGATCAGCCGGAATTGGCGGGGCATTCTTTTTGGCGTTTCATTGCCGATAACTATCGAAAAGACAATGTTACCTATTTTTTATACCTGTCCCGTATTTATAAAAGCGTAAACTCGGCCAGTAAAAAAGTTACCAAGAAGAAATTTAAGGAGGTGCTGAAAGAGTTTATGGAGAAGGAGGCGGATAAATACTATGCAGATTTAAAAGGTAGAAGAAATGCGCCCAGGGGGAATGTAGTGGCTATTGAGGATGTCAATAAAAATCTTGACTATTATCGTTTTCAGGCTAACCCCAATCCCCGCAACAATACTTATGCCGTTGTGCGGTTCAAAAGGGGGGTCTATCGTATAGAACTGGAAGATTTTGGATTTAAGCGGAAGATTCTGCTGCAGTCCGGAGTGTTAGACAACCAGAACGAAATAAATCCCAACTATCCCCAATTGGCTTGGGATCCCAAGGGTACCCGATTGGTAGTTGTATACATGAAGGAAAATAAACTTAGGATGTTTGTTTATGATTTGACTAAGCGGTTGAAAACGTCAAAACAAACACTGCCGGAGGAGTTTCAGCAGGTAAACGATGTGAAATATATGCTGGACGAAAACACTTTGTTGTTCAGTGCCGTAAAAAATGGCTACTCAGATATTTTTGTTTACAAGATCAATGAACAAACGGTTCAGCAGATTACCAATGATGTGTATGATGATCTGGATCCTACATTTATAGCCTTTCCGAGTAAGACCGGAATTATTTTCTCATCTAACCGGCCATCTGGTAATGCTGTCAATAGCGATACCGCATTGCCTTCCAATAATCGGTTTAACGTGTTTTTGGTGGATAACTGGAACAGAAGTGATTTTCGCCAGATTACCCAATTGACTAATGTGGCGCATGGAAATGCACGCTATCCTATGCAGTACAATACCAACCACTTCACTTTTGTGAACGATGAGATGGGTATCGCTAACAGGTATGCAGGTTTCTTTACTACGAGAGCGGGTGGCGTAGACACGGTTTATAGGATAGGAGATGAATTTTTGAGAAATCCCGATCGCAACGATTTAGATTCTACATTGCAGGTTTGGAATAAAACGGAGCCCGACTCCATCGCCTATATGGCGGTGAGAACCGATTCGGCTTATTCTTTTCCTATTACCAATTACCAAAGTAATTTGCAGGAAACCCGAATTGCCGGAGACAGAGGGCAGGTTTCGGAGGTTCGTCAGGAGGGGGATATGAAAATGTTGTATAAGTTGAGAGTAAACGACGACGCGCTAAAGCGTAGAAATGTAACTGTTCGCCCAACCGATTATATGAAAAAAGTCATAGACCAGGAACGTGTTTCGAGGGGTGTGGCTACCATTTATCAACCGGCTGCCGTAGATACGGGGAAAGCAGATGCTGATATTTTTCAAAGTGAATTTGAGAATGAAGAGCCTGAAGTGCAGGGAAGGGTTGTACAGGCAGAAACACCCGTAAAAGTGGCGCCCACGATTCTTTCACAGGCGAAATTATACGATTACCGGCTTCGTTTTTCCACTCAATATTCTGTAACCGGGTTTAATAATTCGGTATTGATGACCCGCTGGCAGCCCTATGCGGGGGGAAATGGACCCGTGTATATGACGAATGGTAACTCTAACCTGAATGGTATGATACGACTGGGGGTAACTGATCTTTTTGAAGATGTGAAGTTTATTGGTGGTTTCAGAATGGGATTGAACCTGGATGATCGCGACGTTATGTTGAGTTACCAAAATCTGAAACGCCGGGTTGATTGGGGACTTACTTATTACCGGTCTACCGTTAGTAATTACCTACCCTTAACGGCAACAACTGGCATCAACCGTCTTGTTTCAAACCTGTATCAATTTAATGTGACTCTTCCGTTTGATAAGGTGCGGAGCGTAAGAGCCACTGTGGCTTATCGCCTGGATAGAGTTGTGTATAGAAGTGATATTTTTACCATTAACCCTATAGAGACTTTAAAACGGAAGGATGATTCTTTACATGCTGTGTTGACACATTTGGAATATGTGCATGACAATACCATACAGCCAGCGTTAAATATCTGGAATGGGTTACGGTATAAAGTGTTTTCCGATATCAATGTAAATCTTACACCCGGCAAGGATGGGAAAAGAACCTTTAATGTAGGAACGGATATTCGTTATTACTATCCGATTTACAGAAATTTTATTTGGGCGGGTAGGGCTGCCGCCGATTTTTCTTTCGGTGGCGAGCGGATGATTTTCTACCTGGGAGGTACAGACGGATGGATCAATCCGAAATTTAATGATGGCAATAAACCGGGTGGGGATTATACCTATCAAACCCTGGCGGTGAATATGAGAGGCTATCGCCAGAATGCAGCACATGGCAACAATGCGATTGTGTTGAATAGTGAATTCCGGCTACCGGTGTTTACCACCCTTATCAGCCGGCCAATTAATAACGCTTTTGTCCGCAATTTCCAGATAACTCAATTTGTCGATTTGGGTACCGCCTGGGAAGGGAAATATAACCAGATAAGCCGGCCTGGTGGCATTTATAGTTTCCCTCCCGGAAATTCGGACCCTTCTGTCATTATTAAAATGAACAGCGGCGGATTAGGTCCCTTTGCCGGTGGTTACGGTTTTGGTGCAAGAAGTACCCTGTTGGGGTATTTTCTGAAAGTAGATGCCGGCTGGCCAATGTCTGGATTCTTTAGTGGTAAGCCTATCTGGTATTTTTCTCTGGGGCTTGATTTTTAATTTCATAATCCATCATATTTTTTTCAGTCATTCAAAGCACTTACTTTTATCGGTAGGTGCTTTTTTATTTATTATAACTAAACAACATGTTTCTTAGATCTCTTTTCTTTGCTGTTTTTGGCATTCTTTTTTTGTTAAGGGCAAATGGGCAGGATAGGTTTTATACTCCGGCCAATATTCATGCTCACAACGACTATGAATATAATATACCATTTGTGCAGGCCTACGGAATAGGAGTTGGATCGATAGAGGCAGATGTAATCTTGCGAAACGATACCTTGTATGTAAGTCACGACGAAAGGGATATCAATAAAAGAAAACTTTATTTTGAACAACATTATATTCAACCGCTGGATGCTGCACAGCGCACCGGCAATAAGCGTCCTGTTGTGTTGCTGATTGACCTGAAAACCGAGGCAATCTCAACATTGGCAAAAGTGGTGGCAACAATAGAAAAATACCCTGCGTTAACCAGTAACGCAGATATTCAATTTATAATAACAGGCAATCAGCCACCTGCGGATGCATTTAATCAGTATCCCCGTTGGATACGGTTTGATGGCCGGTTAAACAACGCTTCCCACTTTAACCACCTCGACAGGATCGGGATGTTCAGTGCTAATTTCAGAGATTATACTAAATGGAACGGCAAGGGATTAATACCAGCTAACGAACGTATTAAAGTACAGGACGCGGTTGACCGGGTTCATACTGCCGGTAAAAAAATTCGTTTCTGGGCCGCTCCGGATATTATAAATGCCTGGCATGTATTTATGGACATGGGTATCGACTACATTAATACGGATAATATAGAAGCCCTTACTGTTTTTATGAACCGGCAACCACAAACAACCTCCCTGCCTGCTAACCAATACGATCTGTATACTCCTTTGTATAAAGTAGACAGGACAAATAAGAAGGTAAAAAATATTATCCTGCTGATAGGCGATGGTACGGGGCTGGCACAATGGTATGCAGGATATACCGGTAATAAAGGTCGGCTGAATGTATTTAATATGAAGAGTATTGGACTTTCTATCACTAAGTCTGCAGACAGTTATATTACTGAATCTGCGGCCGGTGCTTCAGCCATTGCTACAGGCAAAAAAACAAACAATAATTTTGTATCTGTATCACCAGATAGTGTACCTGTTGCTTCCATACCGGAGTTGCTGGTAAAAAAGAATATCCGCTCTGCCGTTATTTCTACGGGTGATATTACCGATGCTACGCCAGCGGCTTTTTATGCGCATGTGCCTCATAGAAGTTCATCGGAGGCAATTGCAGAAGGGTTTCTTCAATCGGAGGTGGATATACTGATAGGGGCAGGACGCCAACATTTTACCAGCAGAGAAGAAGGAAGCCTGGTGCCGGCTATTAGTCAAAAAGGTTATACCGTTTTGAATGAAATGGCTAACCTGGATACGGTAAAAAATAAACGGTTGGTACTGTTGGATGATGTTGCCGGGAAACCTTCTTACAAAGGGCGGGGTGACTTTTTACAGAGAGCGTTGGCTTTCAGTACCCGTACCCTCCAAAAACATAAGCCGGGCTTTTTTATTATGGGGGAAGGAGCACAAGTAGACTGGGCAGCACACGAAAACCAAATGACATGGATGGTACAGGAAGTGCAGGACCTGGATAAGGCCATTGGAGATATGATGCGTTTTGTGGATGAAAACAAGGAAACACTGCTGATTGTAACCGCTGACCACGAAACCGGCGGGCTTACGTTATTGAATGGCAATCTGCAAACTGGAAAGGTGCAAGGGCATTATGCCAGTAATGACCATACCGCCATTTGTGTACCGGTATTTTCCTATGGACCACAATCGCATTTGTTTTCCGGCGTTTATCAGAATACAGAGATATTTGAGAAGATTATGCAATTGATCGGGCAGTAAAAGGCTATTCCTATATGTGTCCTTCATACTCTGCTATTGAAGTGGTAGGGTTTCATTTCTCAGACGTTTCGTATTATAGGTTGACGCAATGTCCAGCTGAATGTAAGGCTCTTGGGGAGACGTTGCTGGGAAGAAGAGCAGTGTAAAGCTACTTTTTGTGTTAGACAATACAGATATCTTATTTGAGGAGACAAATAGCAAAGAAGAAGAATTAAAGTTGGTAAAACATTTTTTAACCAAAACAGAATTATATTTACATTGGACATGATGAACTGATTTTTTGACCGTTAATATACAAGCCGACTAAACCTGACACCATGTATATTTTTCCACTTTCTGAATATAAGCCCTATTATACAACGGGAATTTTTCTTTTAGTATTTTCCTTTCTTTTTGTCAGGTATGCTTTAGGTGTCATAGTATCATGTTTAGAATACGGAGGTAGTATCGAAAGTGGCTTTTGGATCTTTTTATTGATGTACCTGGCATTTATTTGGTTGATCAAAGGTGTCTTTAACGCCAGGTCAGTTCAATACGATGCCGATAGTTTATACACAAAACAATTTTTAACTAGAAAGCGGGAGATGATACCAATGGAGTATCTGATTTCTACTCGGAAGACGAGTTTCAGGTTGGGTGTACACTTTTTTGAATATAAAATAAGGTATACTAGCGACGGTAAGAATAAACATTTTTACACAATGATATCACATGCTTCGTTTGAGCCATTTCTGACGGTCTTAAGGACGAAAAATGAAAAAGTTCACAAAGTCTTGGAAGAGGATTTAGAGATTCCTTTTATCTAATGAAAAAAAGAGAAACGATTCTAAAAAATCGGTTATGAAATCTTTTTGGGGCATATTATTCCTTGTATTTCCAATGAAATCTTGTATCCTCATACATGTGGATGATAGTGTAGATTTGGGCAACAGCTATAGATATATACAAAGCAACCCCCGAACAATCATTAATAATCGTGGATCTCAGAATAAAGATATAGGACAGATTGTTGTTGGACCTCATGTGGTAGAATATAAGTTCGACGATACTTACATCATAGCAAAAACACAAAATGAAATTTACATCCACGATTCATTAAAAGTATTCACATTTTGGATGGTTAATAAGGAAACAGGAATGGCGTTGGAATTTAGTAAACTTAATGATCTTAATGAACAATTAAATAGGTTGAATATTGGTTTGATGTTGAATGAATAATCTATTCCAAAAATTGTATCCAACTTGAATAAAAATATTTGCAACCTCTGATATGTTTTCTATGAAGTCAGTAATGTTTTTGCTTGTTTTATTTGTCAGTTGTAAGCAAAAGTTGGATCATAGAATGACCTTAAAAATTTGCGAGCCCTCATTGTACATAGAATCGTTTGTCGTCTTTGGAGGCGGTGCCTTGGGTGGAGATATCAAAAAGGACTATCTGACTGACTCAATTAATTTTCGCGTTTATACTGGTAAGTTTAACGATTCGGTAGAGACCTTGCAGTATATATGTGAAAATGATAGTATTAAAATTTATAGGTTCCAATATGCAGGTTCAATAGTATTAGATTCTACTTTTTATAGTATAAAATCGCTAAAAGAAAACAAAGAATTAAGAATACGGTAAACTCGTTGAGCGAAGACTTTCGCTATTGAAGTAACCTGAATTAAGGCAACTGAAAGCTTCTTAAAATTGTCCAGATTTTCCATAAACTAGTAAGATTATGACTTCAATTGACTTTCAAAGTCCTGCAACGTGCCGAAAGAATATTTTTTTTCTTTTAGCCAACCGAGGAAATTATCAAATCGCTTCACCATTTTAGTGTTAGTGTTCCTTACTGTAAAACCAGGTAGTTTATAAGCAGGATCTTTTATGTCCGCAAACTCCCATGGGTGAAAGTAAATGTTTAAATACTTGTCTCTGTGCAAGACATCTAAAGCCATTTTTTTGTAAAAGAACAACGGGAAATTATGAAAGCTCAGCCAAAAAAGTGGAATTCTAAAATTGGGAGACACGGAAGCCGGTATTTGCCTAACCCTTCCTTCCCAGAAGTAATGTAAGGCTCTGGGGAGACGTTGCAGGGAAGAAGTGCATTAGATAATGCACTTGCAACATTTGATATTTCTAATAACAAATTAACCTATAATTTGAATTATATGCAATACCTTAATACGGTAGAAAATATTCAAAACCTTGGAGTTCATGAAATTGGAGGTCATAAAATCAACCGTTTCAATGCATCTTTAGGAAAGCATAGGTTTTCCTACGAACTACAAATGAAACATCCTACTTTTAAGAAAACGACCACAATGTTTCAGGAGGCGATAAGAGGAGGTTATAGATTGGCAATTCAAGATGATTCAAAATTTAGATAGAATAATAATGCAATATAATGAACGTTAAATTAATAACTATTTCATTTTTATTCGTTTGTAGTTGCATCTCAAATAAAGATCAACCTAAATCAGTTCTATTTGCTCAGATGGAAAAAGTTTTTATTAGAGATACTATTTGGGGACAACGAATCTCGCTATTTATCAGGTTTGAGAACCAAAGTGAAATTACTGATACTTTGGTCTTTAGGAAGGGTAAAAGTATATTAAATCGAAAGGATCCTCAAAAGGTGACTAATTCTTATGTGTTTATTGAAGATTCATCAAGCAACAAAATTGGAGACTTTGAGCTTTGGGGTGTTGAGCCTGATGAGGTCATATTAGCTCCTAAAAGCAGCATAAAATTGCTTTTTCTGTTGGAGAGCGAGGGTATTAAATTTAAAAAGGAAGGAAAGAAATCTGAAAATTTAAGAATAGTGGAGCGGTTTTTAACTGAAAACAGAATCATATTTTATTCTTTGAATAAATCAAACCAAGAATTTTTTTTAGTTGTTTCGACCCCAACAAATATTGAATATTATTACAGAGCGGCATTTGTAGATGACCTGAAGTAGCTCATTTCTGCCCTGAGCGTCTTCAATAATTTATATATTTTCTACAGATACTGTGCCTCTAATTTCCAAACCGAGTCTCAAAGCGGGGGGTTGTGTATAGCGGATTCGGTGTAGTTTAATAGTTCTTCTTCACAATACAATCTTGAGTTCTTAGGTACGGATAGTCGTGGTCTAAAAGGTGAAGCTATAGTTATGGATCGTAATGATTTTGTTCAAGGAACGGCCCATGATGTAGCGGTCAAGGCTGGTAAGCTATTTAGTGACTTTACAGGACCTGTTGATATGAGGATGTCAATTTATAGACATTCCATGAATCTATTTCGACGTGTAGATTATAAGGGCTGGGTTACTGATGAAGAAGCTAGGGAGCATTGGAGGAACGGAGGTGGAGAGCCGTTGTTTATTGATCTATCGATGGTTGACGTGAGTTCTATAAATGTTGAGAAACATTTTAAAGACAAAAATGAAATTTTTCACGATTTTTTCCTGAGCGGTGGTGGTAATTCTGTCACTCGTAAAGTCTATGGTACTAATTTCCTAACCGAGTCTCAAAGTGAGGTTTGTGTATAGCGGACTCGGTGCAATTAAAGGGTTCTTTTTTCACAATACAATCTTTATGAAATCACTAATCTTTTGTGTCGCTGTTTGTTTTATTATTGTAGATGTAAATGCGCAAAATGACCCTGCTCCAGTCCGGAAAATAAAATTCGGAATAGCCACCGGTGTTAATTTTACAAAATCTCCGGCATTATCTTATGAAAACATCACCCCCAACTATTACGTGTACAAAAAAAGTAAATACGCACCAGGCTTTGCTGCCCGGTTTTTTATGGAACATAATTCTTCCAGTAAGCTATCTATTCAGCCTGAGGTTGGCTTTGCTTACTATCATCAGCGGCAGGTATACAGCGCATCGCCCGATAACAAAGATGATCGTGACAGGCATTCTGACGATTTGTATGTTTCAGCCTTTACAGTCAGTACCCTGTTTAAATGTGCAACTAAGTATATTACGATAACAACGGGACCACAAGTTGATTTTCCTATCAGTGCCAGAATTAATAATTTTTCGCTGGCAATAGGTAGCAATGGACCGGTGGAAAGAGAATATATGGTGGATCTGAAAGACGAAAAAAAAATTATTAGTGCGGTATTTAATTGGAATTTTGGTCTTGAGCATGTCGTCAGCAAAAAATTTCGCTTACAAGCAAATTACCAACTGGGTCTGACAGAGTATACAAAAACACATATTCTCTGGAAGATTAGCAGAACAAGCGGTTTTTATTTGGGCGGTGCTCTAATGTTTTAATTAATAGCCCGCAGTTCGAAGTCTCCGACTTCGTAACTCCTATGTTCTTTGGATATTCCAATCTATATCCAGACTGATCGGCAGACTCAGTGTAATATATTGATGGGTGAAAATTTTAAGATTACGACTTCAATTGACTTTCAAAGTCCTGCAACGTGCCGAAAGTATATTGTTTTTCTTTTAGCCAACCGAGGAAGTTATCAAATCGCTCCACCATTTTGGTGTTGGTATTCCTTACTGTAAAACCAGGTAGTTTATAAGCAGGATCTTTTATGTCCGCAAACTCCCATGGGTGAAAGTAAATGTTTAAATACTTGTCTCTGTGCAAGACATCTAAAGCCATTTTTTTGTAAAAGAACAACGGGAAATTATGAAAGCTCAGCCAAAAAAGTGGAATTCTAAAATTGGGAGATACAGAAGCCGGTATTTGCCTAACCCTTCCTTCCCAAAAAAAAGTACGGGGTACTTTTAGATTATTGTACCGCCCGGGAATCATTGTAGGGTTGATCGATGAGTTATACAGGTATCCGGCTTTTTCAACTTCCTTTGGGTCTACGGGCATCATCCTGGGCATTCGCAAGCCAGTGACTTTCGTGGAAAATAATGTTTCCAATTGCTCCTTCGATTCTTTCAAATGTTGTGTCTCGAATTTTGAATGAAACCAGGTATGCGACGCCAATTCATGGCCGTCTTCTAACAGACGTTCTACCAATGTTCTGCTGTTTTCAGCAAAAATTACAGTGGAAAAAAAAGTTGCTTTTACCTCATGCTTTTTTAAAATAGTCAGAATTTGGTTTAAACCATACTGCGAAACAGACAATTGTTTTTCAAAGGATATTTCTCCTTTATATTCAAACGGCATGTCAAATTCCTCAATATCAAAACTTAACAAAACCATCTTAAAAATTCTTGTTTTTAATAATGTAGCCAGGTCTGGATTTAACCTGTTTAAAAATTTTTCCGATATAAATGCCGATAATTCCTAAAATTATCAATTGCAGACCTCCAAAAAAAACGACGGTCATAAGTAACGATGCCCATCCGGAAACTTCTGTTTTTTCAATAAATGAATAGATAACATATACTATATAACTGAGCGCTGATATCCCTGAAAACACAAAACCAAGGTATGCAGCCAGATAAAGGGGTTTTACACTGAAAGCTGTAATTCCTGTAAAGGCAAAGCTAACCATCTTTTTTAGATTGTAACTGCTCGCACCAGAAACCCGCTCGGAGGCTGTAAAATCAATACCCGTTTGCTTATAACCAACCCATGTAGACAAACCCCTCAAAAAAAGATCATCTTCATTAAATTTTCGCATTATTTCAATCACATTAGAATCCAGCAGCCTAAAATCAGAACCTCCGCCATTGGTTAGGTTCACATCTGATAAAGCAGACAATAGTTTGTAAAACAAAGTGGAAGTCTTTCTTTTTAGAAAGGAAATTTGCTTTGGATATTTCCTGATAGTGTACACAATATCGTAACCCGCTTCCCATTTTGCGATCATTTTTGGTATGAGTTCTGGCGGGTGTTGCAGGTCTCCGTCCATAGAAATTACGGCATTGCCAAAAGCGTTATCTATCCCTGCTTTTACGGCAGATTGATGACCAAAATTCCTGGAAAACTCAATATATTTCACTTCTTCGTATTCAACTGACAATCTTTCCAGTACTCGTTGTGTATCATCTCTGCTGCCGTCATTAACAAAAATGATCTCGAAATGGTATCCAGGCAATTCGGAAAAAACACTTTTTATCTTATCGTGCATTAAGATCACGTTGCCTTCTTCGTTGTAAGCAGGAATTACAATGGATATTTTTTTCATACCCTTAATTGAAGCTATAATCTGTTTTAAAATCTTTAACCATCAGCTCATAAGTAATTCTAAGCCATACTAATGAGCAGGGTACTGCTTTTAATGAATATTTTATGATGTACTCGTTCTTAATGTATCTCGGAAATAAATCTGAGGTGGAAAAACAGGTGAAAACAATGACTAGGAAAAATAATGTTATGCTCAAAGGAGATCGCTCTCTTTGCATAACAAACCAGAGCATAACACCTGCCACTGCAATAATATACGTAGGGGACTCGGATCCTGAACTGAATAAGACCAAAAAAAGTAGTGTTGATGCTAAGATCATAAGTTGAAACGCATAATGTTTGTACTGTTTCACTCTGATATATGGTAATGCAAATAATGGCAATCCAAAAGCAAGAAAAGTAAGGTTTGAAATTGAAGCATCGTTTACAATTCTTCTTACAAATCCCATTAATGATATATCCTGCATACCACCTAATTCTATGTTCTGGTTGTTTTTGGAGATCAACGCCTGAGACCAGTCTGTATAACTTTGAATAACAAATTGCGGGCTTGAATAGATCATAGGAATTAAAAAACAGAAAACAACAGATATGAGAATATAAAGTACAAATTTCAATTTATTCTTGACAAAAAAAAACTGAGACAATCCGACAACGCCATAAATTTTTGTGAAAAAGCCAACAACAATGATCGCAGCGGATTTGAATTCTTTTTTTTCATATACAAAAATCGCGGACAATATTAGTAGCCCAACAAGCGCTGCATTAAACTGTAGGTTCACTGCGGTGGTAATATATTCCTGTAGACAAAATATGGCAAATAGCGATTTTTTGAGATCCGAGAATGGAAGCTTATAAATTGCAAAAAGAAAAATGGAAGCATTGGCGAGATTCCAAAGAATTACGCCGGCCCAATCGGGCAACAAAGCAAAAGGGAATATAAGAAAACTAAAAAAGATGCCGTAATGATTGTTGTCCAAATAGCGATCGGCATATGGTAGGTATAGATTATTCTCGGCGACCGTATTGACGAATACATTTTTAAAAATAAGGTAGTTATTGATTGCCTCGGTGCCATGAAAATATTTCGATAAAGCAGAAATTATTGCAGCAATAAAATAGACCCCAAAAATGTATTTGGGGTCTGATATGATCCTGCGGAACTTTTCTTTCATGATGTAATTAGGTTATGGCGAGGCAATTTATTTACAAATTTTAAATATTTAAAGAAATCTTTGAACAATTATGTGTTTTGAGAAATGTCGTTCCATTTCGAGCATTGAGTATTTAGTTGACGCTGTCGATTGGCTTTTTCAGGCTAAAAAAATGTCAAATTTATTTTATTAGCTCAACTTCTTAAAAACTCTTTTTTTTCCGTATTCGCAACGAAAATAGATCAAGCTGGGGGCGGTGGTGAATGCCCCCCTCAGGCAATAGATTTTAGATGATCACGTTCTTCTCTTTGTCTGTTCAACGGGCAGGCAGTGTAGCTGTAAGTGTTTTTCTTGGAGAATACTCATATTGTCTCGTTAACAATTCTAAACCCGCTTCGGTATGAAAAATATTATTATTGCCCTTTTGACCATTTTCGCGGTAGGTGCCTGTAAGAAAGACAAAACTGCGGATAACGATAAAGAGCCTGTTGGTAAAGAACTGGAATTGCAAAGATCTGTTTCTGTTGGTGTGGAAGGTTTTGTTTTTGGAGAAAATGCCGAGCCTGTTGCCAATGCTAAAGTGGTAGCGGGTGCTACTACTGTGTATACAAACCAACATGGTTTTTTTTCTATTAAAAAAGCGATGGTTCCGGAAATTGCCGGATCAGTAAAAATATCTCATGATAACTATTTTACAACAGTATCTACATTTTCGACAGCGCCGGATGATGTTATATCATTAAGTGTCCGGTTAACCGCTAATGCTATGGCGGGTAATTTTGAAGCAGCCGATGGTGGTGCTGTAGCGTTGGAGAATGGCACCCGGCTGGTATTTGCTCCTGCAAGTATTGTGAGAGCATCCGGTGGTGTTTACAACGGCACTGTAGAGGTGTCGATCCTGTTGGTTGACCCGGCGGATCCGGAAAGTTCTACACAGGTGCCAGGCAACAGAATCGGTATAAATACAGACGGGGTTTTACGATATACGGAATCGTATGGGGTATTGGGGGTTCAACTAAAGAGTAACAGTGGCGAAAGACTGCAGGTAGCCTCCGACCATAAAGTACAGGTGATTATACCTATTTCACCCGATTGGCTGGAAAAAGCTCCGGGGCAAACCGGCCTATGGTCGCTTAATGAGGAATACGGGTTGTGGCAGGAGGAAGGGGTTCTTGTTAAGAGTGGCAACAATTATGCAGGTGAGGTATCCCATTTCTCTTTCTGGCAAGCTGCAGAGGGAGCTGACCTGGTCCGCTTTAAAGCGACCATAGTCGATGCATCCAACACGCCTGTGGGAGGTGCTGGAGTTTCCATCAACTATAATGGATCTGTCAATAGTGCTGCTGCCGGATATGGACGAACAGATAATGATGGTTTTGTTTCGGGTTATATTCCGGCAAACAAAGAGCTGTCACTCCGGGTGGGTGGCGGCTGGGCTATTTGTGCTGATGGTAGTGTTGTGAAAACCTTTACTACTTCCGGTGAGGATATAGACCTGGGTACCGTAACGGGTAGCGTGGAGCAATGGATGATAACCTTGAGCGGCGTGCTGTTAAATTGCGACAATAACCCGGTACAGGAAGGGTATGTGTATACTTTTGGGAAGGGTTTTTATCATAAAATTCCTGTGATGAATGGTGTTTTCAGCTTTTCAGGGCTTGTGTGCGCCCACACTTCTGTTAGTATTGTTGGGGTGGATATAACAACCGGTCAGCAATCTGAGCCTTTGCAACTGACACTCAGTCCGGGAGCAACAGAATTAGAAGTACAGGCTTGCGCCGCCCCCGCAACGACTCATCTGACAGTTACTATAGATGGGGAGGACTTCTACAAAAAGGAAGAAACCAATCTTTTGCATCAAATACTGGGTATCTATACCCTTAATGCAGATGAAACTTCCGGTTGGACCAATGTAATTGTATTTGACAATAATTGGAGACCGGTAGGCGGAAGCGTATATTTTATTCTTGCAGGACTGAATAATGCCGATGTACAGGGCATCAATGAAGTATTTCTGACGAATGATCAACGGCTTTATTCCGAAATACCCGTCGCAGTTAACATTACATCGTATGGCAAGGTGGGCGGCTTTATCGAAGGTAGTTTTGAAGGGCTAATGTATGATTGGGAAAACGGTATAACAGGAACGATACTCAGGCAGGTAACCTGTTCGTTCAAAATAAGGAGGATTATTTAGCAATAAAGCCGGCAAGGCATGTCATGTATTTTTGGGATAGAAGACTTTTTTACACAATAAAAACTTTTGCTATAAGTTTGGTATAATAAATTAAAAATATCATGAAAAAACAATTGCTCCTTATAGCTTTTATCGGCATAACTGCCACTGCTTTAGGCCAAAAAGTAAAGCTGGTTGACGGTAAATTACCAGCATTGAAGAACGAAACCGCCGTGAATATTGAATATACTTACAACGGAACGGGGGTAGGTAAATTTAGGTCAGAAAGCGATTATGTAGCGAATAGAAAGAGCGACCTCAATAAAAAGGAAGCTGGCACGGGAGATACCTGGGCAATTAAATGGGAGGAGGATAAGACGCAACGATTCGCCCCTAAATTTGAAGAACTGTTTTCCAAATACTCCGGACTTAAGGTGAGTAAGGATGCTAAATACACGATTATTTTTAATACGATATTCATGGAGCCTGGTTTTAACGTGGGGGTACATAGAAAAAATGCTTTGTTAAATGGCGAGGCAACTATAGTAGAGACAGCCAATAGAGGTAAAATACTTGCAAAAGTTAGTATTACTAAAGCGAAGGGTAAATCCTTTTTTGGTGCCGATTTCGACACCGGTACTCGTTTGGCGGAAACCTATGCTGTGGCAGGAAGAGGTTTGGCCAAGCTTATTAAAAAATAATAAATAAATAACAAGTCAGAGTAGATGGCAGTGATACCCGGTATTGTCGCCTGCTCTGATTTTTTTGCTTCTTTCCACGGTCGTTATTGTAGTTTTATATGTGTTTCCAGGCAAGGGTGTGTTCTCTTAGCTCCATTTTCTAACAAAAAGAAATTACAATCTTTCTTTTCTTTAATATTGCCTTATAATTCATTTCACATGAAGGGGGTTTTTACAATTCTGCTCCTCGTTATCTCCAATGTATTTATGACTATTGCCTGGTACGGGCATTTAAAATTTCAAAACTATTCCTGGTTTAGTAAGCTTGGTTTGTGGGCAATCGTGCTGATTAGTTGGGGAATCGCCTTGTTCGAATATGCTGCCCAGGTACCTGCCAATAAAATGGGCTATTCGGGTAATGGCGGTCCTTTCAACCTCTGGCAACTCAAAGTATTGCAGGAAGTGATCACGTTAATTGTGTTTACCATTTTTACGCTGCTGGTTTTTAAGAACGAACAATTCAGGGTGAACCATCTTATTGGCTTCTTTTTTTTAGTGTTGGCCGTATATTTTATTTTTAAAAAATAGGTGCAGGGGTTTGTAATGTCATTTCGTATGGTGAAATAAGTTGTTCCAGCCCTTGTTGATTACCTTGAATTAATAATGTGTCCTACCATAGTGTTATAATAAGATGATCCTCGGTGGTTCTCTTACTTATTCTTCATTTTCTTGCATTTGTTTGGATAAAAAATCGCTTTGCAAGCGAATTATGCTGCGTTAAAAGAATTAAGTTTACAGACTTGTAACCAATACATTTTACAAACCTTTACTGTAAACAATAAGATGTTCATGCGAAAATTTTTAATTACAGCGCTGATAACAGCCACAGGCTTTTCCGGATTTGAATATCTACACGCACAGGAAAGAGAAAACTGGTCACAGTTGTCTACTAAAAATGCTTGTACGGCAAGACATGAAGCGGCAGCGGTTGCGGTAGGCGGAAAGCTCTATCTGCTGGGGGGACGTGGTCTTAAGGTTGTGGAGGTATTTGATCCTAAAACATCGTCATGGCAAAAGAAAAGTGAAACACCATTGGAGTTTCACCATTTCCAGGCGGTGCCCTTTCGAAATAAAATTTACATAATAGGTGCTTTCACCGGCAGGTTTCCGCATGAAACGCCGGTCCCTAATGTTTACATTTATGATCCTGCTACCGATAGTTGGACAAAAGGTGCTGAAATACCGGAGGCCAGAAGGCGCGGAGCAGCCGGGCTGGCGGTACATGCGGATAGGATCTACCTGGCAGGTGGTTCTAAAGACGGGCATTGGGGCGATAACAGAAATTATTTTGATGAATACAATCCCTTAACCAATCAATGGAAGTCACTACCGGATATGCCCAGGGTAAGAGACCATTTTCAGGCAGTGGTTGTTGGCGGCAAACTCTATGCGGTTGCCGGCAGACAATCTCTGGTTAGTCAAAATAAAAGCTTTGAACTTACCTATCCAGAAGTTGATGCTTACGATTTTGCTTCGGGTAAATGGCAGACTTTACCCGCAACATTCAATTTACCTACACCAAGAGCCGGCAATACGGCTATCAGCTATGGTAATGGTTTTATAGTGGTCGGTGGAGAAAGCAACAGCCAGAAAAAGGCACATGATGAAGTGGAGTATTTCGATCCTGAGAAAGGCTGGACCCTGCTGAGTCGTTTAACTATTGGGCGGCATGGTACCCAGGCTGCCAGAATAGATAATACCTACTACATAGCGGCGGGTTGCGCTCATAGGGGCGGTACTCCTGAAATAAATGACATGGAGGTTTTCGTTTTACAATAAGCATCAGGGTATTAAGAACCACTACATCTTAATCACCTTAACTCCTGTGATGAACCTTTTTATTCCCAACGCCAGTCGCCGGATAATTGTAATGGTTCCTTAAGGTTGGCTTGTATTAGTTTGTCCCTAAGTTCGGTATCGGTCATAGGTATTGCATTGAGCGTTTTACTGTCTGCCAAACCATACAGTAAAATCGAACCAAAGAAGATTGTGTTTTTTAATTCCTGTTCATTTACAAGATCAAAAGCGTCACAGTCTGCATGATAACAATTTAGTACCTCACGACTGAGTCTGCCTGCAGCACCACCGGTTGGTACACCCTGTAACAAAAATGGTTGATGATCGCTATGCAACCCCAACCCCGCACTATACGTGTTGGAAAATGCGGTATCAATAGTTTTTGCGAGGTCCCCAATTCCCTGGATAACGGCTTTGTCGTTGTCAACAGAAGAATGATAACCTTTTGGGTCGTTCGTCATATCAAAGTTTAGCATGTATCTTATATCGGAAAGTTCTCCTTTGGCTTTTGCCTCCTTTACATAAGCCTTGGAGCCCAGTAAGCCCTGTTCTTCGCCCATGAATAATACAAACTCTATGGTGCGTTCTGGTTGAAGATTCAGTGCTTTAAAAGTTCTGGCCATGTCAACCACGGCAAAAGAACCGATCCCATTATCGATGGCTCCGGTAGACAAATCCCAGCTATCCAGGTGTCCGCCAATAATTATTTTTTCCCTCTTTTTTCCCGGCAAGGTGGCGATTACATTTCTCGCTTTAACTGGTCCGGAAAAATTCTGCATGATGATATTGGCAGCTTGTGTATTTTTTTTCAATTTTTCCTTTAGCTTCAAACCGTCGTTGTTGCTGATACATATTGCCGGGATGCTAATCACTTTTCCGTTAACGGAAGCCGTGCCAGTCAATAAAATATTACCGGGTGCGGCGTTAAAGAACATAATGCCGGCGGCTCCATTTTTTATTGCCAATGCTGTTTTTTCAGATCGGTGTAAGTTGCGGGTACCTTCCTTGGAGCCGGGTAACACACCGAGGTACACAAATACTATTTTGTCTTTGAGCGGAATCTTATTGTTCGTGTAATCTTCTTCCAGTCCATTTTCCAGGTCTACTAAATTGCCAGTGATGTTTACGGCTACCGGTGAATGCGCCAGCGAAACCGCTTTGTAGGATACGCCATTTATTTTCAGAGAAAGATCCCCGCGGCTCCAGCTTTCAGATTCGAAGGTTTGATAACGAGCTTCATAGCCATAGGATTTTAAGAGGTTGAAAACCTGTTCTTCCGCTTTTGCTCCATTGGCAGAGCCGGTCAGCCGATGACCTATATATGTTGTAGATTGCTGCAGATTTTGATAACCGGCAGAATGCTGGTCTACTTCCCTATGTATATTTTTAAAAATGTTCTTCCATTCATTTTTTACCTGGGAGGATGCAATAGCTATACTGAAAAATGCAATTGCAGTAAGTAGGTTTCTTTTCAACATCGATGATTTTTTAGATAGAGACAAAATTCTCAACAATGCAATGGTGTGCGAATTAATGGACTATTCTGCTTTGTCAAGTTTACTACCAGCCAATTTCAACATATACACCCTTTTGTTTTCATAATAATCGGTAGTTACTGAGTTTTTGCCCCTGATCGGTTTGAAATCGTAGTCTGTAATAAGATAGTTTTGTTTCTCTCCGATATGATTCATGAGGTCATGATTGTAGCGCTGCAGCAGGTGCATAAAAATATAGGTTAATTCGTAGCTGTGAAAAGCCAGTTCGGTGGGCCGGGTGTAAGTGGCCATACCATAGGCTTTACTAAATTGATTGACCCATTCATTTTCCTTAGCACCCGGATTGTATAACGTAGATGGATATACTATTGAAAGGTTTCTGGTATCTGTTTTATCGGCATCTATAAACGACTCCCAGGTGGGCATACCGATGAGTGTGATTTTGTAGTTTTGAGACAGGGAAACGGCTGCATTAATTAGTCTTTTTGCAAAGTTATCATCAAGGCTTGCACATATCAATACATTCTCTCGGTCTTTGTCTAAAAGTGCTTCCACATCTGTGTTGTTGACATTGGTAGCAACGTTTGCAGACCGGATATTGAGTACCGATCCGGATTGGGAAGCATTTAATGCGTTGAATACATCGGTAATACGTTTATCTGCATTTCCGGGTCTGCTGATCATGCTCAGCTTAGATGTTCCCAGGTTGGATAAAATATAATTATAGGTGCGTTGAAGATGTGTGTTGAGTTTAGAATTGGCCACTATTACCCAGGGATTGTTGGTGATGCCACCATCATTGGGATAACTAACGGAAACAAAAGGGATCTTTTTCTCTTTTGCAATGGTGGCCAGATCCAGGTACTCTTTGCCACTTACTGCGCCAAGTATCAAACCTGTACCATCCAATTTTCCATTATCGGCTATAGAGAAAATAGAAAATCCTTTTTTTCTGGTATCAAACACTTCTACTTCCATTGTGTGCCCCTCTCTGTCAATAGAGTCAACTGCCATCATCGCTGCCTGGTAAAATTCAAGACCTGTTTTTACATGTGGCGGAATTTTGCTATTGGGTTTAAAATTACCGGTGCCATCAAACAGGGTATCCAGGTGCAAAGGGGCAAAGAAGGCTACTCGTTTTATTTCCAGACTATCCTGACTATAACTTTCTGCAACTGCAAAAAATGTAAAAAATAGAAAAAATACTTTCTTCATTTATCTGCTTTTTAATGAGACGACTTATTCCCACTCAATAGTTGCAGGTGGTTTGCTGCTGATATCATATACCACCCGGTTGATACCGCGTACATTATTGATAATTTCGTTGGAAATATGAGCCATAAACTCGTAGGGCAGGTGTGCCCAGTCTGCCGTCATACCGTCTACAGAAGTCACTGCCCTTAAGGCAACTGTATATTCATAAGTTCTCTCATCTCCCATTACCCCTACACTTTTTACCGGCAATAGTATAGCACCGGCCTGCCAGATTTTATCATACAGGTCGAAAGATTTTAACGCTTTTGTATACAAGTCATCAGCTTCCTGCAGCAATTTAACTTTCTCTTCAGTAATATCACCCAGTATTCGTATGGCTAAACCTGGGCCGGGGAAAGGATGACGGAATAACATAGAATGGGGAATACCCAGTTCCAAACCTACTTTCCTTACTTCGTCTTTAAACAGGTATCGCAGTGGCTCCACCAGTTCCAGTTTCATGGTGTCTGGTAGACCACCTACATTATGGTGAGATTTGATGGTAACCGATGGACCATGAACAGACACGCTTTCAATAACATCCGGGTAGATAGTGCCTTGCCCCAATAGTTCTACTCCTTCTATTTTATGCGACTCTTCATCAAATACTTCAATAAAGGTCTTGCCAATAATTTTTCGTTTTTCTTCGGGATTGGTTTTATCCGCCAGGAGCTCATAAAAGCGCTGTGATGCATTTACCCCCTTCACATTCAAGCCAATTTTATCGTAGGTTTCCAGCACCTGCTCAAATTCGTTTTTGCGAAGTACCCCATTATCCACGAAAATGCCATACAACCGGTCGCCGATAGCCCTGTGTATAAGGGTGGCGGCTACAGTGGAGTCAACCCCACCGCTGAGTGCCATAATCACTTTCCGGTTGCCGATTTGTTTTTTTAACGCCTCTACGGTATCACTTACAAAGTGTGCGGGTGTCCAATCCTGTTTGCAGCCACATACTTTCACCAAAAAGTTGGCAATGATTTTTTTTCCTTCTGACGAGTGATATACCTCCGGGTGAAACTGGAGTCCGTATAACGGATGACTACTGTCGGACTTTTTGAAAGCTGCCACCGGGATGCTGTCTGTTACCCCCAATATTTCAAAACCTTCCGGCATTTGTAAAATAGAGTCCCCGTGGCTCATCCAAACCTGCGATTTTTCCGGAATACCGTCTAGTAACGGCTCCGGTTTTTGTACCAGAAATTGGGCTCTTCCATACTCCCGTTTTTCCGAGCGCTCTACCTTGCCGCCAAATACCTTTGCTGTTAATTGGGCACCATAACATACACCCAACAGGGGTAGTTCCTGGTTCATGGCCGCTAAATCTACCAGCGGGGCATTGGCATCATTTACCGAGAAAGGGGAGCCCGATAATATAATGCCTTTTAAATCAGGTGAATAGGTGACGGGCTTGTTGTAGGGCGTTATTTCACAATAAACGTTGGCTTCACGTACGGCCCGGGCGATGAGTTGGGTATATTGGGATCCGAAATCCAGGATGAGTATCTTTTCTGTCATTTGCTGCGAAGGTAATGAGAAATTCCCTAGAGCGAAAAACCGGCTCAGCAGGGTGGGTAAGTTGTGTACAGAGGTTATTTCCACCCCGGCGTTCCAGTACCTCCACTGTCCGAGGAGCATAAAAATTTGTGTGACAATAAACGTAACTGCTTAGTGAGGTAACATCCGATAAACTTTCTAACGAAAGTGTGGGTAAGCCAGGCAATTAATGCCGGCTACAACTTAGATAATGTTTTCCACTACGGTGGATTTTGTAAGAAGAAGATACAGGGTTAACTTGATGGCAACGCTTTTGTCTAGCTTAATAGGAACCTATTCCACCCAGTATTTATACAATATTCTGGCTGTATACAGCAATAATTCATTCCATCGATTCTCTTCAAATACCGGGTTGCAACCGTTGGTGATAATAACGAAACCAAACTTTTCTTCGGGACTAAAAACCATGTTGCTGTATAAACCATAAGCAGATCCTGTATGACCTATCATTTTTTTACCGGGTATATAGTTATTCGCAGTGTGCAACGCCAATCCATAACCGCTTTTTTCATTCATGGGTGTTTGCATTTCCCGGGCACTGGCTTCGCTGATGATATTTCCATTCTCATAAACGCCAAGATTCATATGCATCATCATACAGGTAGCCAGGTCTTTGGCAGAAATTTTTAGGCCACCGGTAGGGGAGAAGATGGGGGTACTATAGCCCATCACATATTTACTGATTTCTTCCCTTCGGGGGTGGTATGCATTTTCCTGGGCAACAAATGTTTTTTGAGTGGAATCGTAATCATATAAGGATGCAAACTTGTTGGCATCCAGCGAATCGATGCAATAGCCGCCGTAAACCTTCAATGGTTTCAATATATGGTTGACTATATATTGATCAAAACGTTCGCCGCTGTAGCGTTCTATAATCGTGCCCACCATATTGAAATTCAGGTTACAATAGCGGTATTCTGTTCCGGGGGCATAATCACTATAACACCCGCCAGCATTTTTTGCCTTAGCCGGATTGATAACGTCCAGCGTAAAATATCCCTCACTATCATTGATGCTGGAGGTGTGCGATAACAGCATTTTTAGCGTAATTGCCTGGTCCGGAAACTTTGGATTGTTAACCGTAAAACCAATAAGATTGCTTACTTCATCCTTTAATGAAAGTTTGCCGGCTTCTACCAACTGCATGATGGCGGTAGCAGAAAAGGATTTTGAAATAGAAGCGATCCTGAAAATGTCATCATTTCCGAGTTTCTTTTTATGTTCAATATTTTTTTTTCCGAACGATTGATTATAAACAATATTGCTGTTTTTGACTACTGCAACGGATAAACCTATGGCATCATACTTTTTCATCAGTTTTTTGATTTCCGATTTTGTTTTGCCTTTTTGAGCAATTACCGGGAACGTCAACAAAATACTAACGAGAGAAAGAATAGTTAAACGGGTAGTAGCATACATTGCAGTCTGTTTTGGCGTATCCAAATGTATAATATTTTAAAACAGTCTCAGCGCAGATAATCCATATATTACGTACTTTTTCGCAGGCGCATCAATACAATCGCCTGCAGATCTGTTAGGGGCTGCTCCCCACCAAGCCACTGAACCCGCTACCGGTCGGTGTCTCACCGACAGGAAAATAAAAAAGCAAGCGCAAACAATACAGCTAATCTCATACTTTTTTAACAGACCGGTCTCTCCAGCAGCCTATAGATCAGAAGCGCTTACAGATAAACAGAAACTATCTTCTACTCAGTTCAAATAATCCATCTAATCACATATTTTTGCACCTCTTAAAATCAGCATATCAGCACTACATTACAAATAACAGGAAGCTGTAGCATTCACAATGGAAAGGTGTGGATGAATGAAGAGTTGGCATTTTCGGATGACCTACCAGTGGCCGATTTTTTGGTGGCTGTCTACAAACATTTCGGAACGGACTATCCCAAGTTTTATAAAATGGACCGTTTGGCACAATTGGGGTTTCTGACGTCGGAATTGTTACTGAAGGGTAAAAACCTTCAGGGCAATTATTCAGCTGAAGAAATGGGGATTGTTTTTAGTAATGCCAATGCGAGTCTGGATGCAGACCTCGGTTATTTCGAAACCGTCAAAAACATACCCAGTCCTGCCCAGTTTGTATATACTTTACCTAATATTGTGATTGGGGAAATTAGTATCCGTCATAAATTGAAGGGAGAAAATGCATTTTTTGTGTCACAAACGTTTGACCCTACGCTGATGCATTTTTTCGTAAATGATTTATTTGAGCGGGAAAAACTGAAGGTTTGTATTTGCGGATGGGTGGAATTATTGGAAGAAAGCTATGAAGCTGTGTTGTATCTTGCAGAACGTTCAGGAGCCGGAATAGCGTTTAATTTTAGTAATATTAATAAAATATATAAATTGACTGATGGACAAGTTAATGGCTGATTTAAAGAGGCAGATTATTGAACAATTGAATCTGAAGGACTTAAAGCCCGAAGATATTGGTGACGATCAGCCTTTGTTTGTGGAAGGTTTGGGATTAGATTCAATTGATGCTCTTGAACTGATTGTACTCTTGCAGCAGGAATATAAAATTAAATTGGCCAATGCTGAAGAAGGTCAAACTGTCTTTCGTTCTGTAAGAACAATGGCACAGTATATCGTAGAGCATCAGGCAAAGACCGTACAGGGATAACCCGCTGTCGAACTAAAATACAGGATGTATAAGCCCGTTTTCATTGCAGGTACTGGTGTGATTTCTGCCATAGGCAACAATGTGCAGCAACATATGGCTTCTTTTGAAAAAGAAGATGCGGGTATGGGGCAACGCCGCTACCTGGAAACTATACATGATCTTCCGGTAGCAGAGGTGAAATTGTCTGGTGCAGAACTGGCTGACTTGTCGGGTATGCCTGCTAACCTCAGTAGAACCGCATTGTTGTCGGCTATAGCAGCGCAGGAAGCTGTACGCAGCGCAGGAATAAGCGACTGGACAAACTGGCGAACCGGTTTTATTTCCGCCAATACTGTTGGTGGAATGGACAAAACAGAAGACTTTTACACAGAATTTCTGCAAAATCCTGCTAAAGGCCGGTTGCGAAACCTGGTTCATCATGAATGCGGTGCCGCCACAGATCTGGTGGCAGACCGGTTGGGGATCAAAAACTATGTTTCTACTGTCAGTACAGCCTGTTCTTCTTCCGCTAATTCTATTTTTTTTGCTGCCCGGTTGATTCGTCAAAATTTTCTGGACATTGTAGTGGCGGGCGGAGTAGACTCACTTACAAGATTTACACTCAATGGATTTAATACTTTAATGATAGTGGACAAACAGTATTGCCAGCCTTTTGATGAAAACAGGCGTGGACTGAATTTGGGGGAAGGAGCAGGGTATGTTGTATTGGTGTCGGATGAGGTGGCAGCATCGCTATCGGCGACACCGATCGCTGCATTATCGGGCTACAATAATGCCAATGATGCCTATCATCAGACAGCTTCTTCACCGGATGGGGTCGGCTCTTTTATGGCTATGAAAGGTGCTTTGGAAAAAGCGGGCTTAGCTCCCCGCGACATTGATTATATTAATCTTCATGGAACCGGTACTCAAAACAACGATATTGCTGAAGGAACGGCGATTAAGCGGTTGTTTGAGGAAAGCTATCCCAAAATGAGTTCGACTAAATCTTTTACCGGGCATACATTGGGAGCCAGCGGTGCATTGGAGGCTGTTTTTTCCGTAATGTCGATACAATATGGGTTGGTATATCCCAACCTTCGGTTGCAAACACCGATGCAGGAGCTACCTTTTACACCGGAAACGAAATTTCAAAAGGGGCATACCATTCGTCACGTGCTTTCTAATTCTTTTGGATTTGGAGGCAACTGTTCTGCATTGGTATTTTCTAAAGTTTAATCATGTATATACAAGCAGCATCCGCCATATCACCCCAGGTCAGTTTTGAGCAGTTGCTTACCGCTCCCCGGGTGTATAGTGGTAACCGACTTACTTGTGTGGAACCTGATTATTCGGGTGCTATTGATCCGAAGATGATGCGTCGTATGAGCCGGATTATTAAGATGGGAGTGATGGCGGCTAAAGATTGTTTGCAACAGGCAGGTGTGCTACAGCCAGATGCGATTATTACCGGTACTGCTTACGGTTGCCTGGCAGATACGGAGTCTTTTCTTAATAGGATGGTGGAGTTTAACGAAGAGCTACTTAATCCTACAGCTTTTATACAATCTACGCATAATACAGTAGCAGCGCAGATCGCCCTGCTATTGAAGTGCCACAATTATAACAACACTTATGTGCATCGTGGGTTTTCGTTTGAGAGTGCCCTGCTGGATGCCATGAGCCTTTTAAGGGAGGGGGATGCTGAGACGGTATTGGTGGGTGGGGTTGATGAAATTACCGATACCAGTCATACATTATTGAGCCGGTTTGGTTTGTATCGTAAAAACGGCTCTACTGCCACACTTTACGACGCCGCGGAAAGAGGAACAATGAATGGAGAGGGCGCTGGTTTTTTGCTTTTGTCTGCCCATCCTTCAGATAAAGCTTGTGCCAGGCTTGATGCTTTGCATACTTTTTACAAACCCGTTGATATTGTAGAAATAGAAAAACAAATTGTTTTATTTCTGAAAAACAATCAAATTGCAGTAGCGGATATTGGTTTGATGGTGTGCGGTGATAATGGAGACGCAGTAAACGATTCAACTTATAAAAAAGTGCGGGAAAATCTTTTTGCGCATATACCGTTTTTGCGATTTAAGCATTACTGCGGTGAATATCCCACCGCAGGGGCGTTTGCACTTTGGCTAACCAGCCATCTATTAACAACAGGAAAACTACCGGCGGACGCAAACTTACCGGTTGTACACCCTCGCAAAATTCTTGTGTACAATCATTCAAATAATACCCATCATTCACTATTTCTGCTGTCCGTATGTTGAACTTTAACACCATAACTGTTGCATTTATCGTATTGCTGCTGGCTTTGATTGGAATACATTTTTTCTATAGCTTTCCTTATTATGTTTTTGGAATACTGGCATTGTTTTATGCGATGGCTTTGGGGTATGGTAGTTATAACCTGCGGTCTAATTTTTACCTGAAAACAGTATCATCTGCCCAAACCGACCGCAAGCAGATTGCTCTCAGTTTTGATGATGGACCTACGCCGGCTTATACCCCCGAAATACTGAATATTCTTAGAGAGCATGAGGTAAAGGCTGCTTTTTTCTGTATCGGAAAAAAGGTAAAGGAAAATGAAGACCTGGCGCGCCGGCTGCACAACGAGGGACATATCATAGGAAATCACAGCTATTCGCATGATATGTGGTTCGATTTGTTTTCCTCTAAGAAAATGACGGAGGATTTAGAGCTGATGAATGATACTACTGTGAAAGTAGTAGGAGTGAAGCCCAAACTGTTCAGACCACCGTACGGTGTCACTAATCCTAACCTAAAAAAAGCCATACAGAATTGTAAAGTAATATCCGTCGGCTGGAGTATCCGCTCCATGGATACGGTGGCAAAAGATGCCCGTAAATTATATGAAAAAGTTACCAGTTCGTTAAAACCCGGAGCGGTTATTCTCTTTCACGATACCAGCAAAGCTACGCTGGATATACTGTCGGGGTTTATACAGCATGCAAGGCAGGAGGGCTATGAAATTGTACGTTTGGACAAATTGCTTAATTTAGAACCTTATGCGTAAGGGATTTCTCTCTGTTGGGATATTGCTGATTTCACTGCTCGCGCAGGGGCAATATGCGGGGTATACTATCATGAAAGATGAAGCTGCTTTTAAAACGCAGTTTAAGACGGCCTCTCAAAAAATAAACAGTATTAAAAGTGATTTCATTCAAGACAAAAATTTAAGTCTTTTAGATGATAAAATAACGTCTAAAGGAAAATTTTGGTTTCGGAAAGAAAATGCAGTTCGTATGGAATATACCAGCCCCTTTCAATACCTGATGGTGGTGAATGGTACGGATGTATATATCAAGGATAGTAAAAAAGAAAACAGAATTTCTTCCAGGTCAAATAAACTCTTTCAACAGATCAACAAGATTATGATTGATTGTGTGAATGGGAATGCACTGGAAAGTAAAGATTTTACCGTTAAGCTTTTTGCAGGTACCAATGATTACCTGGCGGAACTAACCCCGGTTGAAAAAACATTGAAAACGATGTTTAAGAATGTCAATATCACTATCGACAAGAAGGATTTGTCTGTTGCAAAAGTGGAAATGGTTGAGCCGTCCGGTGACAATACGAGCATCCGGTTTGTAAATCGGGAAATGAATGTAAACCTTTCTGATGCGTTATTTACTACTCGTTAGTATTTTCCTGAGTATGGGGTGTGCTTCAGCCTATAAGGGCGTACGCACCACGGTTGCCAATAATTGTATTACTGCTTTCAAGCCAAACTTTTCGCGTATTGTATATAGTACACAAGTAGAGGTGGTGGGCAGGCATCTCAGCGGGTTGTTGATTATAAAAACCATGCCGGATAGAAGTGTCAGAATGGTATTTTCCAATGAAGCCGGGTTTAAATTTTTCGATTTTGAGTTTAAAGAGGACGCGTTTAAAGTGTATCATATTGTAGAACAAATGAATCGGCAATCGGTTATAAAAACCTTACGTAAGGATTTTGAACTGATTTTGATGCAGCATATTCGGCAGCAACCATTGGTATTCACAAAAGAGGATGGTAAATACTACGAATTTGTACGGGGCAAGGACCATTATTACTATATTACAGATAATAATTGTGAAAAGCTGTTGCGTATGGAACGTGGGAGCCGCCGTAAAAAAGTAACCGAAGCTTATTGGGGGGGCTACACAAACAATATACCCGATACCATCGGAATCAGACATTCTAATTTTAATTTCACTATTGCACTAAAACAACTGGAAGAAGATGCTGCAGAATGATTTTTTTTATATTAAAAGTTTAGAAAATACAGATAATAAAGTACACGCTCAGTTGGAGTTGAATGCAGCACATCCGGTTTTTGAAGGACACTTTCCGGAGCAACCTGTAGTGCCAGGCGTATGTATGGTGCAGATGATAAAAGAAGTGTTAGAGCAGGTTTTGAACCAGTCGCTGCAATTAAAAGCAGCCGATCATATCAAGTTTTTGTCCGTTGTTGATCCGCGAGTGAGCCCCTTGATGCAAGTAAATATATCTTACGCTTTCCCGGGGGAAACATTAAATGTTGTTGCCAGTTTGCAGAAAGAGGAAATAGTTTGTTTGAAATTAAAGGGTCATTATGCTGTTGTCTGACATTGTAGCGATCAGTATATATACAGTTTGTTGATTATTTTAGGGGTATTTAAAAAAAAGCAGAGACAGGCAATTTAATTTTATTTTTTCAGGTAGGGCAAAATAGCTTTCTGCCATATATCGTATCCGGCACTGTTCATGTGCAACATATCCTGTACAAATAATTCCGGGCGGGGCTTACCCTTTTCATCCAGCATGGCGGGGTATATATCTATAAAATCCGCATATTCCTGCGTTTTCAAAAAAGCCCTGATCATGGCATTTCCTTCTTCCATTTTTGACATCAGTTTTTCTCTACTGGGACTCGGCTTCATAGCTACAAAAGCAATGGGTATGCCCGGAAATTGGTCCCGGATCTCGGAAAACAGGGTTATAAACCGATATGCAACTGTTTGAGCAGAAACAATTGGCGAAGAAGCCAGGTCATTTTCACCACAATACACCACTATTTGTTTAGGTTCATAGGGGTACACTATATCCTTTATATAGTAACTAAGATGATGCAACGACGAGCCGCCAAAGGCCCTGTTAATAATAGTATAACCCGGAAAACGGTTTTGTACATCTTTCCAGAAGGTAAAAGAAGAGCTGCCTATAAACAAAATCGCATGTTTGGACGGAAAAGCATTACTGTCCAGCTTCTTAAAATGTTGAACATCTTTATAAAAAGCAGGCTCTTGTGCCGTCGCTCGTTGAAATACCATCATTATGACAACAGCGAAAACTATCTCCTTAAAAAATCGAAAAAATGTATGCATAGTCTGTTTAATTTTTATTTAAATCTCAACATATTACTCCACTTTCAACACCTGGTATTTTTCTGACACGCCGTTTTCATTAATGGCTTCTATAGTATAGTAATACTCCTTTTTGCTGTCCATTCCTTTAAACCAATACTCGTTAAAGTCGTGGACCATTATACAATTATACAATTTATCAGGAGCTGTACCATAGTAAATATTGTAAGCATAAGCGCTGCTAACAGGACTCCATTTTATGTAAGCACTTCTTTTATCTTTTTCTGTCCGAAGTACCATAAATTGTTTTACTTTTTCAGGCATTGCCCCACCTCCCTTACCAAAAATACGGAGTCCGCTGATAGCGAATTTTCCGGTGGGCATATGTATATTTTCCAGTCGTATATACCTCGCCTGCACGGCAGTCTCTAATTCCACGTAGTCATGCGGCACATCCGTTTTATTCCGGCTTTTATCCACCAGCGTTTTCCACTTTTTGCCATCAGCAGAATACAACAACCTGTATTGGTGATACTGGTCGGTTCTTTTGCCTAACCGATCATCGTCCACGTCCTGATCGGCATAGTTCACCTGCATTGCATGTACTGTTGTTAATTTTCCCATGTCCGTTTGTATCCATTCTCCTTTATGACCGGTTGCTGCACTCCAATAGGTTTTCATATTTTCATCCACAGCATTATTAGCACTAAAACCACCGAATGTTGAAGACACCTGCACCGGTGTTTTATAATTTAGTAACATCCAACCGGTAAAGCCCGCGTTCTGATAGGAATCCATTGTCAGATCTGCGGAGGGCAAGCGATGAGGATAGTCACCAAATGCTGTATTACTCCACATCACTCCTTCCTTATCAAAACCGGTAGGCCAAATACCCAGGCGCCGTTCAAAATTATTTTTCACCGAAAGCACTACAGTGCTTACATGCCAGAATTTTTTAAAATTGTCCTCGAATGTAGCTCCATGACCAGCGCCCCTGGCAAAACCACCAGGCTTAAAGCTCAAAGGATCTGACTGTGGAACAAATGGACCCAACGGATGCTCTCCAACTATTACGCCATCTGCATAACCACTAAATTCTGTACCCGGTGCCCCATATTGCAGGTAGTATTTACCGTTGTACTTGGTCATATGCGATCCTTCTATAAAGGGATCCAAAAACGTATCATCCATGTATTCACCGAATCGCTGCCACCCATACCGCCACGATTCCAACAGGTACATTTCTTTTCTATAACCCACCGGATTGAGTGTTTTCCTGTTCAGTTCTATCCCATACATGGGGAACCTATTGCTACTACCGTTATACATGTACAACTTTCCATCATCATCGGTGAAAAAAGAAGGGTCCCAACCACCCAGCGAAAAAGAATCAACCAATGGTGTCCATTCATTTGCTTTGGGGTTAGTGCTCATCCAGATGGTGAATGTACTGGTATAAGTGGAACCCATCACAATCATAGTATCACCAATAATCCCTACACCCGGCGCACATAATTCATCATACACATCTCCATTCCACGAACGAAGAAACTTCCGCGATACAAAATTCCAGTTCAGCATATCACTGCTCCACCAATACCCCCATTGATTAGTACTAAACAAGTAATAATCCCCTTTGTAAGGAACGATCACCGGATCAGCCGTAGCCCTATGTCGCCCCCATTCACTAAAATTGGGTATAGGCGTATAACCATAGTCGATATTGATAGGGTTGCAATAGGTGGTTTGCTGGGCCTGCCCCCACGACATTAAGCAGATGCCTATAACCAATAATAAATATTTAAACCTGTTTTCCATCCCGGTGTATTTAGCAGATACCTTCGATTTGAAGACTAAAATAATTCATTTGTTACTCAAAACTAGCTTTCTTTAGGCTGAAACATATAAAGGATGATGCACAGTTAGTTCTCTTTCAGATTATTTTAAAAGAATATGCGACCTGAATGTTCTCTCTAATTATTATAATGACTTCATTTCTGCATGGACCCAAACAGTTAGCTTGCTGTTAACTTAATTTAGATATCTTTAGGCCATATCTGTTTTTGGGAATGAATCCATCACTCAGCGACGAAGAATTATTACTTAGATTATCGGATGGCGATCAGTATGCATTTGCCGAAATTTATGACCGGTACTGGAAGATTTTATTTCAGATAGCCTATGCCAGAATCCAGGATCAGCAGGGTACGGAAGACGTTATTCACGAAGTATTTGCCAGCTTGTGGAAGAACAGAAAATCCTCTAAGATTATCTCCTTACAGAGCTATCTCTCATCTGCAGTAAAGTATACGATTTTTGCCCAGATTAGAAAAAAAATGCAGCTACAGAACTACCAAAAAACTATTTCAAACAATTATGGCGTTTTTGAAGAGGAAAACAATTGTTTCTATAAACAATTGCTTGCGTTAACGAATAAAGAAGTGGAATCTTTGCCTGAAAAATGCAAACTCGTCTTTAAATACAGTAGGGAAAGAGGATTGTCAAACGCCGAAATAGCTGTTGAATTGAAAATATCCCGGAAAACAGTTGAAAATCACATGAACAAAGCCCTAAATCATCTACGATTCTCTCTTAAAAAAATTCTACTGTTTTTTTTATTCATTTAGTAGGTGATAGACCTCAATTGTTACACTTGTAATATAATGGAGAAACTTCCTGAGAACATCAATCATCTGGTAGACAAGCTTTTCAATCATACAATTACAGTCGAAGAAAAAGCTGTATTGGATGAATGGTATAGATCAACACCCCTTATTGAAGAGATAACATTAAATAATGAGGAGTCTGAGGAGACGTTAAAGGAAAGGATCAGAAGTAAACTGCTTGAGGTTGCTGGTAGCAAGGCAAAACCTCAGAATTTTCGAAAGAAATATGTATGGATTTCGGCAGCTGCTGTTACATTGGTGCTTCTTTCTGCGTACTTCTTTGGTTCAAAAGAGGCATTGCTACCCGAAAAAATAAGCGATGAAATTGGTGGAATAAAAAACGAGAAGAAAGAAATACTGCCCGGTGAAGACAAGGCTATATTAACACTCGGAGATGGCACTGAAGTATTGCTGGACTCCTCTGATAACGGTTTTATAAGTCAGCAGGGCGGGTCCGATATTAAGAAATCGACTCAGGGATCTATACAGTATAACTATTCAGACAGTTTCTCATCCGGAGAAGTGGTATTCAACAAGGTCTCAACGCCGCGTGGGGGACAATACAAGGTAGCGCTACCCGATGGAACAAAAGTCTGGTTGAATGCCTCGTCCTCTATTCGTTTTCCTACAGCATTCAGGCATGCCAAAAGAGAAGTAGAAATAACCGGAGAAGTTTATTTAGAGGTAGCCCATGACCCGAAACGTCCGTTTAATTTGAAGGTAGGTACCGCAAATATTTCGGTGCTGGGAACAAGCTTTGACGTAATGGCCTATGATAACGAAACGGAAATGACTACAACATTGGTGGAAGGTTCTTTAAGTGTCGAAAAAAATGACCGTAAGGAGTTACTACATCCCGGAAACAGCATTCACTTTAAAGAAACCGGCGAAGTTGAAATAGAAAAAAATGCCGATATAACAAAAGTGTTGTCTTGGAAAAATGGCTATTTTCTTTTCAACAGTACTAGCATCCAGCATGTTATGAGGCAGGTGGAAAGATGGTATGATGTGGATGTTGTATTTGAAGACAACATTCAATTACACTTCACCGGGCAAATAGAAAGAAAGTCTGACATAAAGGAATTCCTCAGAAAACTGGAGTTGACCAGGCAGGTTAGTTTTAGCATAAGCGATCAGCGTATAATCGTATCGGCACCTTAATTTCTGTGTTTTCTTTCACCCAATATTAATTTTTTGATTCGGATAGGTGTAAAAGGTTTTCTGCTACACTAAATGTCTGATAACTTAACCTTTGAAGAATAAATAGCACAATTGTACCCTTTGAGAAACAGGAGACAATTCAACAAGTAGTATTTATCATTAAAGGCTTGTCTAAAATATGAAAGACTCATCAAAACAAGAACACTTTAAACTAAAAACGAAACGTATGAGATCAGGCTCCTCTCTAATCAGCAGAGTGAAGTTGGCGGGAATGGTCAGAACACTAAAGATCACCGCATTCCTCGCATTATTTATTTGCATCAAAGCAAATGGAAAGGCATTTTCCCAGCAAATCAGTCTTTCCTTAAAAAATGTACCGCTTTCAACGGTTTTTAAAGAAATTCAAAACCAAACAAACTACCAATTCCTGTATACGGAAGAGGTACTTTCGAGCAAGAAAAAAGTTACGCTTCAAGTAAAAGATGCAGCGCTTGAAACCGTGTTGCAAAAATTTCTTGCACCGGAAAACCTGGAATATGTTATTGATGCTCAAACAATTGTTGTTCGCAAGAAAACGATACCAGTACCCACATTTACGCTAAAGGATATATCGGGAAAAATTGTGTCAGAAAACGGAGATCCAATTGCGGGTGCTTCCATAGTAGTGAAAGGTACTTCCGTGGGAACAAGTTCTGACGCAAATGGTAATTTCAAACTGGAAACAGCCCAGGAAAAAGTAACCCTTGTCATCTCTTTTGTAGGATTTGAAACCAAAGAAGTGGTGGTATCTGGTAACGCACCTATAAATATTACCCTGGCAAACAAGAGTGAAGCCATGGAAGATATAGTGGTGATAGGGTACGGTACACAAAAAAAGATAGATGTAACCGGCGCAATATCCACAGTTAAAGCTTCAGAAGTTAACCAGGGAATTAATCAATCTGTACCCCATGCATTACAAGGTCGTGCATCCGGTGTGACGGTATTACAGAGTGCCGGCGATCCGGGAGCGGGTGTATCTATGAGAATCAGAGGAGCTGGTACGTTGAACGATAACAATCCTTTGTATGTGGTAGACGGAATTATCGGGTCTATTGATGGAATAAATCCATCGGATATAGAAAATATTTCGGTGTTGAAGGATGCAGCATCCGCCGCCATCTATGGCTCCAGAGGTGCTAATGGTGTTGTTATAGTAACAACTAAAAAGGGGAGAAGAGAACAACCAACCACTATTACAGTTAATAGTAGTCAGGGTATACAACAAGCCTGGAAAATGCCAACCGCATTAACAGCAGAAGAGCGGAATCTTATCCATAAAGAAGCACTTACAAACGATCAAACGCCAACAACTGAACCTATTTGGGATTATTATAACAATCCCCAGAATGCTACTACTAGAACAGATTGGTTTAGAGAAGTGTTGCAGAATGCATACACTACCAGCAATGATGTTTCTATCAATAGTGGTACAAAGACCTCCAACTATGCTTTTAGCCTGGGATACCTGAACACTGATGGTATCGTAAGAGGATCAAACTTCAAACGCTATAATGTCCGCTTCAACAGTCAACACGAGATTGTAAAAAATCTGACATTTGGAGAAAACATTTCGATTGTAGTAGGCGATCGAAGAAGTGTAGCCACCAGGGCTTCTTGGGATGGGGTATTGAGTTCTGCACTATTCAATTTCAGAAACATTCCGGTGTATGAAAACGAAGCAGAACAGATATATGGTGCACCAATGGGGGATTTTCCTAATCCGGTAGCATCAATTAATAGCCGGGACAATTTCTCCAGAAATGCAAGCGTGGGTGGAAACTTCTATTTGGAATATAAATTCCTGAAATCCTTCACTGCAAAAACCGATTTCGCTTACAATTATGCCTTTAACAAGAACAAAGGTTTTGTAGCTGTTGCAAAAAATGGCGGAAGGGGCTTAAGTGAAAACAGTCTTTCTGAAAACTTTACTACTGGTAGCACGTGGATCTGGAACAATACGTTGAACTTTGACCGGGAGTTTGGCAAACACAGAGTATCTGCATTAGCGGGGATGTCGGCTGAGTCCGGCATTGTTGAATGGACTTCTTCAGGTACAGCGAAAAATTTCAGCAATCAGCATCCTTCGCTTAGGTATCTTAGTAATGCAACACTTTTTCAAGGTTTTCCTAGCGGTGGTGCCGATGACTATACACTACAGGGATATTTTGGAAGAGTGGGTTATTCATTCGATGACAAATACATCCTTGCGGCAAACATAAGAAGAGATGGTTCTTCAAAGTTTGCACCGAATACCAGGTGGGGAACCTTTCCTTCCATATCAGCCGGATGGCGAGTATCTGAAGAAGCTTTCTTCGAAAGTTTAAGCAATGCAATCTCCGATTTTAAAATACGTGGTAGCTGGGGAAAATTGGGGAATGACAAAATTCCAAACTACCAGTTTTATAGTACAGTGAGTACCGTAGATGCGCCTACGCTGAACGGAGAAATATTCACAGCGGTAGCACAAAACAAAATGGCTAACCCCGACATCAGATGGGAAGTAACCACCCAAACAGATGTAGGTTTTGATCTGGGACTTTTTGACAATAAATTCTCCCTGGCATTTGACTATTTCCACAAAAATACCACCGATATCCTTGTGCGGGTTCCCCTGATCTCTTCATTGGGTGTTGGAGAATCTCCCTTCCGTAATGCAGGTAATGTAACCAACAAGGGGTATGAGGCGCAATTGGCTTACCGCAACCAACATAATAAACTACGTTATGAGGTTACAGCCAATTTCAGCCAGGTAAAAAACAAACTTGAGTCTTTCGGGATAGAAGGGGCAAGCGACATCTATATTTCTGATTACAAAAACATCAATGTTGGAAGATTTGCAGAGGGAACGCCCTTAGGACATTTTTATGTGTTGAACAAACTTGGCATATTTCAAACCCAGGCAGAAATCGATAGCCATGTTGATAAAGACGGGAATTTAATACAGCCCAATGCAGTTCCTGGTGACTTTAAATTTGAAGATGTAAATGGAGATGGTACGATTAATGCCAATGACCGGATAAACGCCGGTAATAGTTTCCCTACTTTCACCTACGCTTTTGGCGGATTGTTGAACTATGGTGCATTTGATTTCAATATGCTTTGGGTAGGTACAAGAGGAAACAAAATTTTCAATGGTATTACTTTAGGTGGAAAATTAATGCAGGGAACAGGTTACAATAATGGCAAAGGCATCCTTGACAGATGGACACCAGATAACACAAATACCGATATACCAAGAGTATCTGTGAGAGATCTCAATAATAACAGAGCCTATAGTACTTTCTTCATCGAAGATGGAAGTTACCTCAGATTGAAGTACCTAACAGTAGGCTATACTTTTGGCAAAAACCTTGCTGGCAACAACATCATAAAGTTCCGTCTGTTTGCTACAGCTCAGAACCTTTTAACATTTACGAAGTACTCCGGATTTGATCCTGAAGTAGGTGCTGACTTAGATTATAGCGGCAATATGTATGGTGTTGACAGAGGCGTGTATCCTCAGGCTAGAACCTACATTCTGGGAATTAACTTTAATCTATAAAAATATAGTATGAAATCTTACATAAAAATTCTTATAATATCAATTCTGCTTACATCCTGCAGTAAGAACTTTTTAAACAAAGAGCCTCACGAATTAACAGACGCCGTGTTCTGGAAAACTGCAGCGCAGGCAGAGTCTGGCTTAGCCGGTGTGTATTCTGCTTTAATGGATGAAGATGCATTAGGTGGTCAGGAATGGGCTGCCATAGAAGCCATGAGCGATAATGCCTATATGAATGATAACTATGCCGACTATATCGCCATCTCTGAGTTTAGAGCAGTGCAAAACACTGAGTTTTACCTCAGCTTAAATCCCTACAAAACTTACTACAAGGTAATTAAGAGGGCTACAGATGTTTTGAAATACGTACCAGATATTAACATGGATGAAAATCAGAAGAAGAGAATTTTGGGGGAAGCTAATTTCCTCAAAGGCTTCGCTTATTTTTATTTGGTAGTGAGATTTGGTGGCGTGCCATTATATGACATGGATAACTCAGAAACGGCCTTCGTAAGAGCGGAGGAATCTGCCATCTGGAGCACCGTTGAAGATCATTTGAAAGAAGCTACTACACTTCTTTCATGGGATCATGAAGAGGGACGCCCAGGATTAGGTGCTGCCTGGGGCTTATTATCAAAAGTATATGCCTACGAAAAGAAGTGGGAACCTTGTAAAGAAGCGGCCGAAAACGTCATCAACTCGGGACACCATGCATTGTATTCCAGTTATTCAGCGCTTTATTCCCTTGACCATGACAACGAAAGTGAACACCTTTGGGTGCATAATGCACGGTTGGGCTCTAATCCGATTACCAGCATTGTCTTCCTTCCCAACGATGTGTGGGGCGGCACCCACTCCGAAGAACTCGGAGCCGGCTGGCGTCTGGTAAGCCCTACCAAACATTTTTATGATGCTTATCAGCCGAATGATGTTAGAAAAAAAGCAACAGTCGCTCAAAAAGATGTAGACGTTGTTACCTACAATGGAAGTACTGATACCTTGAAAGCTCCCAATAACCAATCACCGGCGGTATGCATCAAGTATATGCAACCCTATGCATCGGGATATACACAGTGGGGTTCAGGTTTAAACACGCCTGTTCTGCGATATGCAGATATTCTGCTTATTCACGCAGAAGCGATTATGCAGATTGCGAATGCCGGTCCTCAAAACAGAACAACACCGGTAACGGCAGCAGCCACTTCACTAAACCTCGTAAGACAAAGAGCCGGATTGTCTGCCATTGCATCGCCTACATTCACTGATCTTATGTATGAGCGCAGGATGGAGTTGGCCTTTGAAGGGGGCGATCGTCATTTTGATTTGGTACGTTGGCAACTGGCAGAAGAAATCTACAACAACCTTGCTGCTGAAGGAACCTACAAGCCTAAAAGAGTATACAAACCCAATGTTCATAATTTATTTCCTTACCCTCAGGTAGAAATAGACATCAGCAATGGAACGCTGAAACAAAACCCGGGTTACAATTAACAATCATACTTACTAGCATCAAGGGCTAACCGAATGGTTAGCCCTTTTTTTATCCCGGATAGTACTGAAATGTCTTTATCCCGAATTCAATGCCGTTTAGTTAAGGTTTTATTTATACTCGAACCGGATTTATTTCAAAGCTTTCAATTGTTGTTCTTCGATACTTTTTGCGGAAAAAGTATCCAAAAGCCGCCGGGGAATTATTACACCCAATTCCCCGGAACGCCCTGATTAGGCTTTTGCACTACTGTAGCCTCAACTATAAACCTCTGAATAAAAAAGATTTGCAAAACTTCATAAGACTGATATTTCCGTACTTATTTTTGGATAATGTTCAGCACAAAGCTATTTGTACTGAACTAAACGGCATTAAGTTTGGGTTTAATGTCGTTTAGTTAACGTTCTAATTTATAACTGCTGACGGGATTATTATCAAAATTTTCAACCCATTCTCTTGATACTTTTTGCGGAAAAAGTATCCAAAAGCCGCCCGGGAATTATTACACCCAATTCCCCGGAACGCCCTGATGTAGCTTTTGTACTACTGTAATTTCGGCTATAGTACCCCGAAATAATTGTTAGGTAGAAGCTATTTAATCTTAACAAAACGGCATTGAGTTTGGGTTTATGCAGTGGGAAATATTTCCTATCAGCTCTCAGGCAGTGAAGGATTGTTGTTTTTGTAATAAGAATAGCCGCTAAATAATAACCCAAACATTTTATTGGCAAACTATTTGACTTCCTATTGCATAGTCCTTCATAACCTAACTGATATCTCTGACGCCGTTTTTCCGCTTTTGGGGTGACGATTTCCCTGTTTTGGCAATGCCTCGGTTAGCTCAACAGAAAGTTTTCTTATCCTAGCGCAAGATCTTTGCTTCTCCGGAAAGCTAAATTTGCATTAAATTAAATGATATGGAAAACAGAATACTTGGTTTACATCACATTACAGCCATAGCAGACAATGCCAAACTAAACTATAATTTCTATACCGATATATTGGGGCTTCGCCTCGTGAAAAAAACGGTCAATTTCGATGATCCGGGCACCTATCATTTCTATTATGGCAACGAAAGCGGTACGCCTGGTACCATACTCACTTTTTTTCCATGGGAAGGGATCGGCAAAGGCGCTGCCGGTGCCGGTATGGCTACCCATATTGGCTATACGGTTGCAGAAGGGGCACTTGACTTCTGGAGGGACAGGCTACAACAAAACAATATAAGTTTTACCGAGGAAGAGATATTCGGGGAAAAAGTGATTGCGTTCAGAGATCCGGATGGACTACAATTGCAATTGGTAGTACCTGGCCAAACCGATAACAGAAAGCCATGGACTACAAAAAGCATTAACGAATCTGTTGCGCTTAAAGGCTTTCATCACGTAACACTCAGCCTGCGTAAAGCCGACAACACCCTTAAAGTATTAACCGATGTTTTAGGATACCATGTTGAAAAGCAGGAAGGTAACAGGTATCGTCTTATCACAGATGCCATAGACACCGCTAATATTGTAGACATTATAGCAGACGAAAAAATGCATGCGGGTCGTAATACTGCAGGCACTAATCACCATATTGCCTTCAGAGTGAAAGACGATAATATACTGATGGATTACCGGGAAAAAGTTCTATCCGCCGGCTTAAATATTACAACAAAAATAGACCGGGATTATTTTTTCTCACTCTATTTTAGAGAACCCGGCGGTGTACTGTTTGAATTGGCTACCGACAATCCGGGCTTTACGAGAGATGAATCGTTGGAGACATTAGGCAGCCAACTGAAATTACCGAGACAATATGAAGGGATGCGGGCAGAAATCGAAAACACATTACCACTACTGTAAAATATAACTATGGAGACGACAAAAATTATGTGGAATAGCGCCGACACAGGCGAGGTACAGCTACTATCAGATGACAAGAAAGCAGGCGTTATGGAAATTGCCCGCAAAGACGGGAAATTAATTGTATACCATACGGAAATAGATCCTGCATACGAAGGAAAAGGCTTTGCCCTGTTATTGTTAAACCAATTGGTATCCTATGCACGGGAGCACGCTTTGAAAATCACTGCACTTTGCCCGTATGTGCACCTGCAATTCAAGCGGCGTTCGGAGGAGTATAAAGATGTGTGGGGAAATCAATAAATGATGCGTACCTCTCAATTATGAACGAAAAAAATCAGAACAATGAGTCATTCATTCCATATCGAACAAGCCGGCACGGCGCTGGATAAAGCAAAAAAGGTATTAATTATGATACATGGCCGGGGAGGGAGTGCCGAAGATATTCTCACGTTAGCGAAGCACTTCAACGTACCCGACTTCGCCCTGCTGGCACCGCAGGCTTCCAACAACACCTGGTATCCATTCTCCTTTATGGCACCCGCCATTGAAAATGAGCCCTGGCTTACTTCAGCTATAGAAACGATTGGTGCCACAGTTAAACAGGCAGCGGCTGCCGGTATAAAACCGGAAGACATCTATTTCTTTGGCTTCTCGCAGGGTGCCTGTCTGGCACTTGAATACACAACGAGACACGCAGAGAGATTTGGGGGCATAGCAGCCATTACCGGAGGGGTAATCGGGCAAGAAATCAACCGGGCGCATTACAAAGGGGATTTTATGCAAACACCCGTTTTCATTGGCACAAGCCACCCGGATTTTCATGTGCCCCTTGAGCGTGTACAGGATACCGTTACAATTCTAAAAGATATGAATGCGGCGGTAACAGAAAAAGTATACAACAATATGGGGCATACGATCAACCAGGATGAGCTAGCCATGATTAATAAATTAATTTTCAATTAAAAAATTAATTTATTGTGCAAGGTCTCGGTTTCCAGGGGTATTTCTTAAGGTGTTTGTATGCTATTCCCACGCTGTTTATTTTCCCGATACTTTCTTCCATTCCGGCAAAAAGGAGAGGGCATACAATATACCTGTTGTAGGTTAGTTCATAAAAAAGTTTGGAGTTCCGTTGATTTGTTTCCGATAACAATTACTGCACAACAATGTCAAGTGTTTGGCCTTTTTCGATGTGTATCTCCTCAAAAGTTACTGTCAGTTCATTCCCGTTTCTTTTAATTTCGTGTTGCAATTTACGTCCCATATAGGATACAGCAACGGCAGACTGGCTTCCTGCTGCTATTGTCACCGAATTCAAACGAAGTTTTCCCCAGGCAATTGAAATACTGTTTTTTTGTTGATTGCCTGATTGCTGTTGCGATATATTGCCCCATCCTTCAGCGGCTGTGAAGAAACTTTTGAAATTGTTTTGCTGAATCTTTGGAGAGAACCGAAGACTACCTACCGGACCGTCGTACTGAAAATCCTGCAAGGCCAGCAACACCCCCCAGGACGCCAAAGCGCGGGCATAATGGTCGCCACATTCAATTTCATTCCAGGGATTATGTTTGGCACCGTCATACCGATCGTGCACTGCTTTCATCAACGATAATGCTTCTTCCATCATTCCTTCATAAATCATGTTAGTAGCTACCTGGTATTCGATGCCGGTCCATACTTCATCACGGTAACGTACACCATCTTCCCCCATATGTTGATGCTTAGGCCAAGTGGCAATAAATAAGCCGGCTTCTCCCGGATCCGCATACACTCTTTCCGGTTTGTGTACTGCATTTTGTATGCCTACATCCGTTGTCCAGTTGTATTTCCAAACAGATTGCAACGCTTTTTTTACATGTTGCTCTGGATATACATAGCCCAATTGATTGAGATGAGCCCAGGTTTGACCGAACAACTGATCACTCAAACAGCCTTTCCCATACTGAAATTGCGGATGCTTATTGAGGTCCACATCCTGGATAAAGTATTCGCCGTTCCACAATTTTTCGACACTATTTTTAGTGCCATTATTGAAAATGCTATCGCAATAATTTGCAAAAGCAGCATCGCCCATTAACCGTGCCATATTTGATGCCGCTTTCAGGCTGGCTAAGTACAAGCCGCCAACATACGTATTAGCACCATAGAATGCTATGTCATAAGTATTGGCTTGCTCCTTTTCAATCAAACCATCACCATTGCCATCCTCACTGATGATGAACTCGGTTGCCTTTTTAATTCGATCCCAGTTTCGGGAAAGAAAGAAATTATCTTTGGACATGCGGTGTTCGCGGTAGGCTTTCAAAATGGCGCCAGCATGACCATCAATCAAAATACCACCCCAGCCATTTCTGGCCAGTATGCCCCCATCTGCTTGAAAAGAAGTGCTGAAGTCTGTTTTCTCCCGGATGTTGCGTTCCAATTCAGGAAACAATCTTGACAGCGATTGCTCGTAATTCCAAACATGGGTACAGGTGCCCACACAAGAGCCCACGCCTTCCCAGGCCCAGAATTTATCGGTTGACCACCATTGACAGGTTTCAGTGGCTAAAGTTGAGGTTGGCATCATAATCCGATGTGTAAGCCAGTAAGGAAGCGTTGATTGCTTATAGTAGGCATTATGAAAGTCCATTGTTTCTCTGCTAAGCCGATCTATATTTTGATTCAGCCAATTGGCAACATCGAGAGAACTGGAAAACCAGTTAGCATACATATTTCCAATAGCCGAACCCGCTGTTGGTATGGGCAGATTCCAATTGCCGCCTTCTCCATACTGCATGGGACGGTTGGGGAAAAACCAACTCAGCAGAAATATTACTTCTTTGCTTTCCCCGGGTTGTAGTTCAACTGAACTTCCTGCAGCACCGTTTAGTTTTTCACCAAATTCTTTGGTGCTGTTTGTAATATTAAAGATATTTTGTTCTGGTCCCGAAAAATTAGCAGTTGCAAATCCATTACCTAGTACACTTAATGATATATTGCCAAAATAAGGATGCTGACCCGGAAAGAATTTTTTCTTAGCCGGATGATTGCTAAACGTGATGGCATCTACACTGATATGTCCCCAGCTACCCGTTTCAGCATCCACCAGTTCTATATAAGCTTTCTTTCCTTTAAACTCACTTACATTCCAACTCTCCGGTTCCAATTTATCTGAAGAAGGGCCTGTAATAGTACGTACTCTTTTATTATCTACATATAGATTCATACAGGTCTTATCTCTATAGGGTCCGCCTGCAATCTTAAAATTGATATACTCTGATTTGATGGTGAATACCGGTGACGTTAATTTTCCAGTGCCACTATCACCGAAGTTGCCGGAAAGTTTTGAATTGACCAGGTACTTGCCTTCATATCCTTCTACAAAGTCAGTATCAGCCGTTGTATTGATCACAGGCGTTTTTCCAAATGCATTTCCCTCAACCTTCCATTTTCCATAAGTTCCAGATTCGAAATCCTGGAATATTTCACTTTTTACGGCTACAGTTGTTTCCTTAGCTGGTGCTGTCAGATCCATCACTACACTCGTCATCCCGTTTTGTTGAATCACCCGGTTGCGCAACTGACCCAGTGCCTGATCCTTCAGATCGATGCATACAAGGTTTTGCAACCAGCCCGTAATATCAACAGCCATAGGAGCAGAAGAAGTGTTCTTTAAATTAAATTTCAGAATGGTAGCTGGTGTAGCCGACTCTCTGGCGTTAAGCGGTATAAAAGGAGAAAAAACGGTGCTTTGTACCTGTAGTGGCAGTGGGTTGGACTTGGAAGCATAGTTGATATTCGCCATTGGATATTCTCCAACAAATGATATATCATCGAAGTCTTTTTTGCTCAATGTCCGCGTTGTTGTGTTATTGCCCTGCCGGATAGTTACTGCAAACCCCTGGTCTATATAGCTAAAAGGTTCAAAGGTTTGGTAACATACTTTCCAGGGACCTGACGGTGTATTAAAATCCAGAAGCCAGTCTATGCCATATCCGGTATTATAGCCGTTATTGGCAATCCACCAGTTGGCAAGGGTGCCGTCGCCCCGTACATACAATTGACCGGCTGCTATGCCACCACAAGGCATTCCAATGGTTTCGAGTTCCTTCCCTTTATAAACCTTTGGTTCGTTTGTTCGCAACTGTTGTTTCCATTCAACCGATAGATTTTTGTCTATAGGCACTTTGTGTGAAGGGTGAAGTGATTGCGCATTTATTAGGTAAAAATGCAGGAGGGAGCCAATCAGCAGTAGCAGCTGTTTCATTTTTTAGAATTGAGAATACTGACAGAATGAAATATTACGTGCAACATTTCTTCCAGTATTTTTTGTGATTGGAAAATTAAACGGTGATTTAAAAAAGAGTTCTTGCCGGGTTTAGAAAAAACTGATTTTCTGGGCTTGTGCCTGCGCTTTCAGGGTTAGCTCGGTAGCCAGCAAACAATGCTCCTGTGGCATGGCAGTCTCGGTTCTGTTTATTACATCATCTACAAATAACCTTCCAAAAGGCAGCTCCTGGTGGGTACAATCAATGTAGGTGGTCTCCTTTTGATTCACCAGTATTAAATGATTGCCACCTTCCCTGCCGGCAATATCAATATATTTTCTTAGCTCCATATAGCCATCGGTACCCAATACCGTTAGTCTGCCATCGCCCCATGTTTTCAGTCCATCCGGTGTAAACCAATCCACCCGAAGGTAACCTGTTCCCTTGTTGCCTCTTACCATTACGTCACCAAAATCTTCAAAGGCGGGGTATTGCGGATGATGTACATTGCCGACTTGCGCACTTACTATCTCAGCTTTGGTAGAACCGGTGAAATAAAGAAACTGATCCATTTGGTGCGAGCCAATATCAGTGATAATACCACCGAAATACTTTTTATCAAAAAACCATTCCGGCCGGGATTTCACATTCATGCGATGCGGTCCCGTTCCGATGGTTTGGATAACCTGTCCAATAGCGCCGGCTTTCACCAATTCACCCGCTTTCACAGTGGCCCGGTTTTCCAACCGTTCGCTATACATAATGGAGTAAATCTGTTTGCTTTGTTGTTGCACTTTACGTACCTGCTCCAATTGTTCAAGCGTCGTAATACCCGGTTTGTCTACCAGGTAGTCTTTGCCATGTTTCATTACTTCTATCCCTAAAGGTGCCCGCTCCACCGGGATACCCGAGCTCATGATCAACTGTGTTGATTTGTCTTCCAGTACTTCTTTGGCACTGCGTGCCAGTTTGGCTTGCGGATATTTCCTGGAAAAGGCTGATACAAGGTCAGCTTCTTTTGCATAAAAGGAAACCAATTCTCCACCACCACGAGTGATGGCATCTACCATTCCATAAATATGCCCATGGTTAATACCGATCACCGAAAACTTTATACGGGATGCTTTATTGGTAGCAAAAGTGCTACCCGGCAAGGTGGACAGTAGTGTCACTCCGGCAGCAACTTTAGAACTTTTTTTTAGAAAACTACGGCGATTGAACATACTCAGTTTCATATTGGCAATTTTAACCTGATAAATATAATCAAAGAATTGCCAGTTCATTTGAAAAATATTCTTATTAGGGTGCAGTAATAAATCAGTGTTCTTCTGATTTTTTAAAAATGTTCACTCCTGGGCGGTTTTATCAGATTCACTATCGGGCAGATTTTGTCCCATAAAGGGACATCGGATCAATAAATCAAGTTTATTGTAGTCACACGCCACGAAAAAGAAATTATTACTGAGTAAATGCCGGTTACGGATAAACGATCTCAAAATATCAGCGTGAGAGGCATTGCTTACTGGGTTATAATCGGATGGAAACACATTTTACAACCTTACGATCAACTTTCTTATTCAGTGTTGTCTAACGAAAAAAGAATGGCACCAAACGGATTTTACAAAAAATGACGAAGTGCCTGGAAGTAGTTTTCCATCCTTGCCGGATCATTATTCAAAAAAAGATAGGGCTCTATCAATTCCAATTCCATCAAATAAAACTGATTGTTTCTTAATACGCCGTCTACCCGTGCGTACAAAGTTCCTTTTGCGAAACGGTTTACATAGGCTGCTGCCTGTTCTATATGGCTTTGATCAATATCTATATCATGCCGGGTTATGCCACCATGTTGTTGCTGTACCCTAAAATCATTCTCATGCGGCGTTTTTATTACACTGTGACTGTACTGTCCGTTAAAGAAAATAAACGACCACTCCCCCTGCCTGATTTCCTCCACAAATGGCTGCAAAAGAAAGGGCTCTTTAGCCAACAGATCATTAATCAATTCCAGGTTACTGAATTCCCCTTTCGACAGTACAAAGGTATTCATTGCACCGGCACTCACCGCCGGCTTTATCACCAGTTGCTGCGCCTGTAAACTTTCAAAATACGGATGATCTTTGCCAAGCTTGCTGCCCGCATCCAGGTATATGGTTTCGATAACAGGCAATCCCGCATCTGCAATCTCCCGCAGATAAAATTTGTTACTATTCCATCGCACTATCTCTAACGGGTTCAGCACGTAAACACCCAGTTGTTGCAATTGGGTTAACCATTTATAAAACAAGTCGATTTCTTCATGATAACCCCAGGGAGATTTCAACACTACCAATCCATATTGTTCCCAAATAATAGTCGGATCTGTCCAGATCAGGTTTTCGATATCCACCCCTTTTTTTCTGAGGAAGTAGAGCAATTCTGTGTCTTCATCATTATACGTTCCCTGAAACTCTTCTTTATTTTCGTACTCTATATAGCCGATTCTCATATCTCTTTTGTTAATTGCAAATGTAGTTTGCATTTGCTTAACTGAAATGATGTTCCATATTCTGGTATTTCAAATTTTTATAGTAGAATGGGTATAACTACAAGCGTTTTTTTATTTACGCGTTGCGTGTAGCAATGTTATGCCTTCCGTATCTAAAGACAAGCTGGTAGCAGCAAATAAAATATATTCATATATTTTTTGAGGTGCTGACCAGATTTGAACTGGTGTATCGGCTTTTGCAGAGCCGTGCCTAACCACTCGGCCACAGCACCCTTTCAATGAAAAAGGACCTTTAAAAATGCGAAGATACAATATAAGTTTATTAGTCTACTATTTTAGTAGGTTATTTTCGGTCTTTCACAAATGTGAGAGCTCTTTTCAATGTAATGCTGTCGCCGTAGAGGGCACTTATATAAGGAGGTAGTGTTACTATCCTTTGTTGTTTCATTTTCGCTAAAAACATCCCGAAGCAATTCGATCCCCTTTTTCTCCTATCTTTATTTACTTCTTCTTTTTTCCTAATATTCTTTTCTCCACCCCTTCCTTGGTGATCACTACAGGTTTAATAAATCCATCAGCATCAAATTCCATTTTGTCTATACAGGTTTCCCGGGAGTTTTGATCTGTTTCAGTTAACGGGCGGCGATGATATACAATATACCATTCGTCCTTGCCCGGCGTTTGTATGACGGAATGATGTCCTGCTCCGGTAGCAATAGCGGCGTTTTGTTCCAGAATTTTCCCAGCCCGCTTAAAAGGTCCCATTGGTGAATCAGCAATAGCATATGCTACGCTATAATTAGGACCTGTCCATCCGCCTTCAGACCACATAAAATAATATTTATTGTTTCTGATAAACATGATAGGACCTTCTACATAGTTTTCAGGCGTAATTTCTTTGAACGTAACACCATCTTCAAAAGGAATAAAGCCGGTAAACGCGTCGTTAAGTTGTGCAATGTTGCAATGACGCCAGCCTCCATATATTAAATAGTGTTTGCCGTCTTTGTCTCTGAAGATATATTGATCAATGGGTTGCGCTCCATTATGAATTTTGTCGACCAATGGTTTTCCGAGATAGTCTTTATATGGCCCTTCGGGACGATCTGCTACTGCCACTCCGATGCCGCCATACTCTTCGTTGCTTTGGATATCATTTCCACCAAATAGCAGGAAATATTTCCCCTTGTTTTTTATAATAGAAGGAGCCCATAATGCCCTTTTTACCCATTTTACGGCAGAAGTGTCCAGAATTCTGGGATGTTTTTTCCAGTTTACAAGATCCTTAGATGAAAAAGCATCAAAAAAAACCTGCTTTTCATACGGTGCTGAAAATGTTGGATAAATCCAATACTCATTGTCGAAAATGATGGCCTCCGGATCTGCATACCAACCGGGAAATACCGGATTACCACTTTTTTTGCCCCCAGACTGAGCACATACGGTTGCTGATGCCCCGATAAACAAGAATAGGATAGCTATTTTTCTCATATTTTTCTTTTAAACGATAACAAGGTAAAGATAATCTCCGGAACAGTGTGTGCCAAAGAGACCGTCATATTGTCTTTTGAGATAAAAAAAATAAAGGCTGAACCCGGTCGGGGCCTGCATTAGATGGCTTTCTGCCGCTGCTCTTCACAAAAACTCCCCATCCTGCTGTTTTTCTGTCATAAGTTCAGGGGAAACCCTATCTTTGCTGCCCAATTTTAATATAGTAAAGTAATATTTGTATGCAACTGAAAGGTCTGGTTACTTTTTTTGCGATTGCTTTGATTGTGATATCTGTTTATCAACTGCATTTTACATGGGTGGTGAGGAATCACGAAAATAAAATGGAAGCAAGCGCTCAAAAATGGGTGAACAGTAATTATGGTAATGCCTCAGAACAAGAGAAAGATTCCGCTTTGAATGCAAGGATTCATCGTTTGCTTGACAGTACACAAAATGAAGTGGTAACTTATGGTGTTACAGGTGCTGTTACCTACAAGAAAGCAAAAGAGCAGGAACTGAGCCTTGGACTTGATTTGCAAGGTGGTATGAGTGTGACCCTGGAAGTGGAGTTGGAAGACCTGTTGAGGTCTATTTCCAATAGTCCAAAAGATCCGTCCTTAAATCAGGCTTTGTCGCTGGCTACCCAACGCAGAGGTACAACTGATGCCGATTATATTGGCTTGTTTACGCAGGCCTACAAGGAAGTCAATCCTTCTGGCAGATTGTCTGGCTTGTTTGCCAATGCTGGTCAACGTAATATCAAGTTGGAAGATGCTGATGATCAGGTAGTGACCAAATTGCGCAAAATGGCGGGTGATGCATTTGAAAATACCAATAGGGTATTAACCAAACGTATAGACCAGTTTGGTGTAGCCCAACCTAATATTAACCCGGATCCGAGAAAAGGAATCATTACAGTAGAACTGGCTGGTGTAAAAGACGATCCGGAAAGAGTACGGAAAATATTACAAGCTACCGCCAACCTGCAGTTCTGGGAAGTATACCGTATTAATGATATTGCTCAAAGTCTTAGACAAGCAGAACAAACAATTAGCAGCTTGAAAGGTGATGGCGAAAAAAAGCCTGACTCCAATGCGGTAGCGTCCACTGAAACTACCGTGGTGGATAGTACCAAAACCCTTTCATTGGACAATCTGACTGCTACTTCCGGCGATTCAAATACTACTGCTGCTGTAAATGCGCCAACCCGCACAAACACAATTACAGGTTTATTGATAGAGGCACAACAGGGTGAGTCAGCGCTGGCATATGTACAGACAAAAGATACCGCTTTGTTGAATGATAACCTTGATCTGGTAAAAGATATATTTCCTTCTGATGTAAAATTCTTGTATGGTGTACCACCCGAAGGAGCAGGAATTGTTTCACTATATGGTGTTAAAACCCGTGACGGGGGCAATCCGCCTATGGAGGGAGACGATGTGGAAGAGTCTAATCTTTCCTACGATGAAAGAGGGCGTCCTGCAGTTTCCTTAAAAATGACAAATATTGGTGCCAAAAAATGGGGTGAGCTTACTTCCGCGAACGTAGGTAAACCCATTGCTATAGCATTGGATAATGTAGTGTATTCCGCACCGAATGTTATCAATCCGATATTAGATGGCAACTCTCAGATCTCCGGTAGCTTCACAGACCAGGAAGCTTCGGATCTGGCAAATATTCTGCAGTCTGGTAAATTGGCCGCACCTGCCCGTATCGTGCAGGAACAATTGGTTGGTCCAACCCTTGGTGCAGAAGCCGTAAAAGGTGGTTTCATTTCGTTTGTACTTTCTTTCATTCTCATCTTCGCCCTGATGTTGATTTACTACAACACCAGTGGTTGGGTGGCTAATATCACACTTATACTAAATATTTTCTTTACCATTGCGGTGTTGGGCGGATTAGGGGCTACCTTAACTTCTGCCAGTATTGCGGCATTGGTATTGGCAATTGGTATGGCGGTGGATACCAACGTAATCATCTTTGAACGTATCAAAGAAGAGATTACCTGGGGACGAAGTTATTCTGTAGCGGTGGATCATGGATACAAGCGATCGTTGCCACCCGTGTTGGATGCGCACATCACTACCTTGATCACGGCTGTTATTCTCTATATATTTGGTATGGGGCCAATCAAAGGATTTGCCACTACCCAGATAATAGCAGTTATATTGAATCTGTTCTGTGGTATCCTGATCGCTCGTTTGATATCTGAGTGGTGGACAAACAAAAAAGGACGCCATTTTGAATATTTCACCAAATTATCAAAAACCATCTTTAAGAAGGCGCATTTCAAATTTGTAGAGTCCCGTAAAACAGCATACATTATTTCAAGTGTAGTAATGTTGTTTGGTATTGGGTCTTTCTTCTATGGTTTTGATGAAGGGGTAGAGTATAAAGGGGGTAGAAGTTATACAATCCATTTTGATGCTCCGCAGAAAAATGATGATATTAAGAATGAGTTGCAGAAAGTATTTGGTGAATACCCGATGGTAAAAACAGTGGGTAATAACAGAACACTGAATATCACTACTTCATTTGAAAAAGAAAATCCATCCCGCACAGCAGATTCTTTGGTAGAATCTACTTTATTAGCTGGATTGAAGCCGTTTTTGGCTGAGGGAACAGATATGTTTTTGTTTAAGAAGAATTATCTGCAAAGTTCTCAGAGTGTGCAGCCCAGTATCTCTGCTGATTTAAAAAGAGGTGCTGTTACGGCAACTGTTGTAGCTATCATTTCGATTTTCCTATACATATTCCTGCGTTTCCGCGACTGGAGGTTCTCTTTTGGTACAATCTTGTCGTTGATACATGACGTGTTGGTTACGTTGGCCGTATTCTCCTTCCTGAGGGGCGTGATGCCTTTCCCGCTGGAAATTGATCAGCATTTTATTGCAGCGATATTAACGGTAGTAGGTTTCTCAATGAATGATACGGTGATTGTGTTTGACAGGATTCGTGAGTATAGTAAAACAATGCAGGGACAGAGTAAATCGGCTGTTATCAATGCTGCTATCAACGATACACTGAGCCGTACAATTATGACATCTGTAACAGTATTTATAGTGGTATTGGTGCTGTTTATATTCGGTGGTGAAGCTACAAGAGGATTTTCTTTTGCAATGCTGGTAGGTGTTATTACCGGTACTTATTCTTCTATATTTGTAGCAGCACCTATTCTGGTTGATTTTGCAAAAAATAAACCTTTAAGACATTTATCTGCAGATGAGAAAGCAAAGGCAAAAACAAAACCCGTTGAGCCAGCGCATTCTTAATACGGAAGTATAGTATTTCTATAGACAAAACCCCGATTCCGGGGTTTTGTTGTTTTAACCTTTTGCCTATTAAAGGAACAGAAGGTTTAGCTTTGTACTAACCAATGAGTACAGACATTTTATATATGAGGCGATGCCTTCAGTTGGCATTACTGGGTGAGGGAAGGGTAGCCCCTAACCCAATGGTAGGTGCGGTGTTGGTATGCAACCATCGCATCATAGGGGAGGGGTATCACCAGCGTTATGGAGAAGCACATGCAGAAGTTAACTGCCTGGCCTCTGTTGCGGAAGCGGACCGGCATTTGGTAGACAGCAGTACTTTATATGTATCTCTTGAGCCCTGTGCCCATTTTGGCAAAACGCCTCCCTGTGCCGATCTGATAATACAAGAGAAGATTCCGCATGTAGTGGTTGGTTGTAGAGATCCTTTTCCGGAAGTAGACGGTAAGGGCATAGAAAAACTCAGGAATGCAGGCGTACGGGTTGACATTTCGGAAATAGAGGAGGAATGCCGGGCATTAAACAAACGGTTTTTTGTTTTTCATACACAACATCGGCCTTTCATAATTTTGAAATGGGCACAAACGGCTAACGGTTTTATCGGCAATCACAGTGCGGAGCGATTAAGAATAACGAATGATTTTACTAACCGGCTGACACACCAGTGGAGAAGTGAGGAAACCGCTATTCTGGTAGGTACCCGCACCGCATTGGCAGACAACCCTTCACTCACGACAAGACTCTGGGCTGGCAGGAACCCGCTTCGGATAATAATAGACATGGAGCGCTCCCTTCCGCAGCACCTACATATTTTTGATGGCAGTATACCAACACTTGTTTTCAACCGACATAGAAATACAATTGAAGATATTAAGAAACCTGCCTTCGATCAAATGGCTGTACAATATTACCAGGTGAACCCGGAAGTAAGCATAGTGCAACAAATAACAAATGCGTTGTATTATTTGAATATTCAGAGTGTATTGGTAGAAGGTGGTGCCAAAACCCTCCAGTCTTTTATTGACGCAGGGGCATGGGATGAGGCCAGGGTTATTACTAATACGCTACTTACCATATCAGATGGGGTTGTAGCACCCGTACTCAAAAACTGTTTGTTCGTAAACGAAAGAAATAGTTTTGGTGATGAAATTCGTATTTGGAACAGGATATAGTATAATAGACTCTGTTAAATGTGTACAGGTTCAGATTGTACCGGGTTATCCAATCCGAGATCAAAACCGGTAGTAGGTATAAGAATGGAGGTGTTTGGTTTATGCACTTAGCCCGAAGATTAGAGAAGGCGGGTATTGGAGTTGATTATATGGTGGTTTTAGATGCGGCTTTAGGTAACGGAAGTTTAAAAGTCAATAGCACTATATAAAAGAATACAGTTCGTGTTGATAATCTTTATCAAACAAGTGATGATAGTACAGCAGGTTCATTTGATGCTCCGGTTAAGAGGACAGATGGTTCTTCTTCAGGAATTAATAATACACGAGAACTATTAATCATGAGAAAGTTGATAATGAGCATAAAGCAGATGTTATAAGATGGATGCTTTCACAATTAAACATGGATAATAATGAAAGTTACATTATATAATATAATCTTATGGGCGCTTCGTTTGGTGATAATAGCAGCCTTTATTCCAATTGTCTTTATGTTATTAAAGCTAAAAACCAATATTGTAATATTTAAGAATCTCCCTCTTTTTCATCAGTTTCACTTTGTCTATAGTAGTATTATACTCTTTCTTTCAGGGTTATTACTATTAATGTTTTTTAAAAAAGCAGACAAAAAACAGGAGTCGTTTTAATAGTAATCGCTGTATTATGGGAGATATATATTCTATATACTTTAAATTCTGAACGTTTTTAGCGGCATTCAAACTGTGTCTTGTAGCGATGATGTTGTTGTGGGTTTTACAATTCGCTCCCTGGTCTCGCTGCTAAGACAAGTGTATTGGATTCAGGAGATATTAGCCTCACCCTCTTATCCCTCTCCTTATAACGGAGAGGGACGGTACTTCAGAATATACCTAAACAGAATGGTTCTACCACCTCAACTAAATCACAATCAATGAGCAGTTCCGGGTAGTAAAAAGTGAGTTCAGCAAAGTAGGCACTGCAGGATCTGTTACACCCCATACCGATCTGGTAAATAAAGCAGTAACGAAGAATGGATATGTGTATATTTACGTAAGCAATGAACGGCGAAGCCCTCACTGAGACCACATAAAAATGAGTGCTACGAAGTAAAGTCCGGTAGAAGTGCTCTTTGACAACCTGCAGGTAAGCCACACGAGAGGTCCTATTCTGGAAGAAACCCATTATTATCCATTCGGACTGACAATGGCGGGTATATCCTCCAAAGCACTAAACGGTATAGCGGAGAATAAACTCAAATACAACGGTAAGGAAGAGCAAAGGAAAGAGTTTAGTGATGGCAGTGGGTTAGAATGGTTGGACTATGGAGCAAGGATGTATGATAATCAGATAGGGAGGTGGCATGCGGTTGATCCGTTGGCGGATAAATACCGTAGGCATACGCCATATAATTATACGATTAATAATCCAATACGTTTTATAGACCCAGATGGGATGGATGTCGTAGCTATTCAAGGAGGCTGGCGATTTACAGGACAAGATGCTCAAGCTTTATTTTCAAGTCTTACATCAAGTTCTAAAAAAGTGGACTATGAAACTAAAGATGCAGCAGCGGTAGGGTGGACTATAATATATGGCAAAAAATCAATTGAGTCTGACCGAGAATTGTCTTCTTTTATGTATAGGACAGCCGATAAAAAATTTAACTGGCAAGATGTTCAACAATTCCCTGAGAGTAACTTGGGCAAGGACGATGACCCACGCAGTTCGGCTCCATTTGAAAGGGAGCGCGCCGAGAAGTTACTAAAAAAGGGTGAAAAACTAGTTGGCTATATCCATTCTCATGGAAAGCGGAGACCAGGACCTTATGGTTACCCATCAGATAATAGTAATTTTTCAGACCATAAATATTCGAAAGAAGGCAAAGTAGATTCAGATCTGATAAGAGTTAATCCTGACCTGAAATTCTATTTAGCTAATCCGTTGGGGCAATTGAGGGCATGGATAAGAGCAAGAAGCACAGGCTCGGCGGTAATTGCAGAGGGTTTTTATCAAGATCCGAAAATTGGACCAAACACTCCGGGAAAAAAACATACCACAACTAGTATGTATGACACTGAAGAAACTGGAGACTTTTACGGAATCGAAGAATAGTTATTGCAATTGCTGCAATATGATGTACAAAATGTTTCAAGAAAAAATTTAAACAAACGTTATGAACCTTGTTGCTTTTTTAACTACTGGAATTTTATTTTATTCAGTAAACTGTAACATAATAACTACTAAAAAAGGGGATACAATCAATAGTATTTTAGAAAAGATGAGGGCAGATACATTCGTAGTCGATATTCCGAAAGTTATTGGAGGAGGTGAATTTATCCCCGAATTCGACAGAGCCACAGAGAGGGCACGAAATTTGAATTTAACGCAATTAATAAACGGAACAGACTCAATTGAAATTCGAGTTTGGTTTAATTATGGGAATGAACAACAATGTTTGCGTGTATTTAACGACAAAAACGAATGGTATGGAGATCTTATAACCGTTCACTATACGCCTCCTAAAGATGAACAGTCTGAGTGGGGAGTATCAAGCTTCGTTGAGAAAAAAGAACCAAAGAATGGATGGCGTAATTTTCTAAAAAAATCTGTTGAACTCGGAATTCTTACATTGCCAGATTGCCATAAAGTATCTGGATATAGCTTTTCAACAGGGTTCTCAAAAACTGTAAATTTCGAAATTGCTACTGCAAATCTTTATAGATTCTATTCGTATGTGAGTCCGAATTCTTTCAGAAACAAAATCAAGGAAGCAGACGATGTAGAAAAACTTTTTGAACTGATGCAGTCGAAGTTTGATTTCAAAATGATTGAAACAATTTAACTGTACTAGAGCTCCCAAGCTATCCGTAGGTGTGCCACCCCATATTTATATTCCCAGCCGAGTGTACTTTTTCGTTCCGAGCCGAGTGTGCTTCAATTCTACCCCGAATCTCCCAGCTATGTTTAAAATCTGTATTTCACTTTATATTCCGAGCGGAGTCTGTGTGCCATGAATCGAAGATAAATCTTTCATATTCCGAGCCGAGTCTCTGCTAAGGGTTTGTACGTTGGTGGCAGGACTCGGCCTCCAAGCTATCCGTAGAGTTCTATAAAAAAAGTAAGCTGCTGTCCTGAGTTTGCAACTCAGGACTTATAAATAGTACTAAATAAAATTATTAGCTTTATAAAAAGCTAACCTATGAGCCATGATGGCTATAAAATACTCCTCAAGCTATCCGTAGAGTTCTATAAAAAATAGTAAGCTGCTGTCCTGAGTTTGCAACTCAGGACTTATATAGTACTAAATAAAATTATTAGCTTTATAAAAAGCACGCTTATGAGCGATGGCGGATATAAAATACGCGATAAAGAAGGTATTCATTTTGTAACATTTGCCGCAGTAGAATGGGTTGATGTATTTACAAGGAAAGAATACAGGGATGTAGTATTAGAGAGTATAAGACATTGTCAAAAAGAAAAAGGGTTAATACTGTATAGCTGGTGTTTGATGAGTAATCATGTGCATTTGGTGGTATCAGCCACCTCAAAAAATATTAGCGAAATATTACGGGATTTTAAAAAGTATACCAGTAAACAGATTATAAAAGCAATAACAGATCATCCGGGAGAAAGCAGAAAAGAATGGATGCTGGCAATATTTAAAAAAGCCGGAGAATCAAATAGTCGTAATATTAGTCATCAATTTTGGCGGCAGGACAATAAGCCAAAACTAATATATAGCAAGCATTTTACAGATCAAAAGTTAGCATATATACATAACAATCCGGTAGAAGCAGGTATTGTAGAAAAAGCTGAAGAATATTTATACAGTAGTGCAAAAGATTATTATCATGGAAAAAATTGTGGACTGCTGGAGATAGAGTTGCTTTAATTGTTTCTAGTTGTGATTATGATTATCCTGAGTTACAAACTCAGGATAGCGATGGGGGGGTACCGTATACGGATCGGGAACTAATATGGCAACGACAACAAAAGCGGTTGAGGACTTTATATTACCCCATAAATTTGATAGTTACATTCGTTACCAACAACTTAAAAAATGAAACTTTTTTTTATAATAGTGTTTGGCATTGTGTCCTGTAAACAAAGTACTCATAGTCTCGAATCAGATATTAAATATAGATTCCTAACCTCGAGATCAAAGTATGCAAATACACATCAAGCGGATTCCTTAATTTTTGGTTTTGATAAGGGTACAACAGATTTCGATACATCTTGGACTTTATTAGTGAGCAGGTCCGGAAACAAGGTTGTAGGTAATCTCAATTATCTGTTGCCCAGAAGAGTTACAGGCTTTAACGATTTCCTCGACGAATCATGTGATTTGTTACATTACAATGGATTTAGCTTTTCAATTAGTCGATCGAAATGGGATAGCCTAATAATTTTATCAGGAATAGAAGATTACTCGCCAAAAGATACAGTTGATTATTTCGGTTGTGCGCATTGTCCTAGTTACGAATTATATTTTCAGTCGAATATAATTGTCAACAGCAAAGGCGATAGAAATTTTCTGAAAGTGCTTAGTCAATTTTTTGAAAAAGAGTTAATCAATCCTTTCTTTTATAAGTTGTCTAAGCCACAAATATTGATTGAAAGAAGAATTAAGGATACAAAAAAAGACTCAATTCCCCAAGTTATTAGGTAGTTCTATAAAAATTTAATTCACCACAACGTGTCCGCACTTTCATTTTCCCGGACAGTCCCTCAAGCTATCCGTAGGTGGCCACGCCTTAAGCAACATTGAGTTGTTTAAGTGCTGTAAATAAGATGATGGTAGGTCCATCGTACAAGTCTTTAAGGGGCTTTTACAAACCACCTACTATTCCGAGCCGAGTCTCTGCTAGAGGTTTGTGCGTTGGTGGCAGGACTCGGCGCTATAATGTAATTGTTTTATATTTTACGAAGCGAGCGCTTTCTTAGCTTTAGTATTTTGTATGATGTTGTCAATAACGAAGTAGAGTTTGTCCTTTACATCACTGTCCAGTTTTTCAATATCCTGCAGACGTTTAATATTCTTCTTTCATTTCCCCGCACAGTCTCCTCGTGTGCAGGTAATGGAGTAGGCAAGGGACTGTGGCGGTAAATGAGACGGGTGTATACTGTTTTCTTCACTTCCTGGCACCGTCTCCCAATATTCAATTGTTGAGCATATAGTTGTGGATGATGGGGCGGTACGTTACATAACAACGCAACGTTCAGCTTGGCGAAAGACTTTTGGAAAACGTTGCTAGACAATATAAACTCATCTCATGAAAAAAATAAGAAGATTGCGTCTTCAACTGTTTTGTTTGGTAAATCAGAGCACAATCTTTGAAGCCACAATTAACTAAGCTACACTAGGGCATTCCGAAGAATAGCTGCAATAATTCCCTTTCGCACAAGTGTTCCATTTGGACCTTTTGAATATTTTTTCCGCAAAAAGCATTGTCACAAAGCCACTCTGCAGTTTAGGTAAAAATACTAGCTAAACGGCATTGAGTTCGCGTTAAGTGTAATGCTAATCGAAAATGCTTTTTTATTGTTTAACCATTAATTGTTCCCCAATTTTTCCCCTTATTTCAAAAAAGCAAAAATAAATTTGGTGTATTTTGATTTTTGTATTAGAAAATAGTTCTATTTTAGAATTGCCAATTAAGCTAACCAATTATGAGATTTACCATTACCTTTTCCTTATTGGTATTTTGTAGCATTTTACATGCGCAGAATAGGCAATCGGATAGCGTTGTAGTGGTGCCCGATAAACTTCCCAAAGCCCTCAGTCACTCCGTCAATTCCCTCGATAAAAAACTTAACCGACAGTCCCAGGAATATCTAAAGGACTTTGCCAAAAAGGAAGAAAAGATATTGAGCCTGCTGGCCAAAACCGATTCTGGTGCGGCAGCACAAATGCAGCAATCCGGCAAAGCAACTTACCAAAAACTGGCAGCCGGACTACAGGAAGCCAGTAATAAAACAGAAAGAATAATATCCGGTGACTATATCGCTGCAATCGATACTTTGCAAGGAGCGCTGGGTTTTCTGAAGGATGCTAAAAACGTTATTTCCAAATCAAAAGATATCCAACAACAACTCGGCAGCAGTTTGCAAAATGTAAACCGCCTGCAGAACCGACTTTCCGAAGCTGCCAATATTCAGCAGATTGTAAACGAACGGCAAGCCGCATTACAAAACCTCCTGAGCAGTTATACCAACCTGCCAGGGGAGTTGACCAAATAATTTGGTAAATACCAGCAACAGGCTTTTTATTATGGACAACAGGTAAGAGAATACAAAGAAGCCTTAAACGATCCAGACAAACTTACCAGAAAGTTATTGAGCACGCTACAAACGGTACCCGCTTTTCAACAATTTATGGGCAAGTATTCTATGCTGGCAATGCTGTTTCCAACCCCAGACAACCTGGGTAGCCCTGATTTACTAAACGGATTACAAACCCGGGCAGCAGTGCAGCAACAGTTGATGCAGCAATTGCCGTCAGGCAATAGCGGAGATCCTGCTCAATACCTGCAGGAGCAAATGCAACAAGCGCAAGGAGAGGTCAGCAAGTTGAAAGACCAGTTGGATAAGTTAGGCGTGAAGGAAGGGGGTAGCAGCGATATGGCAATGCCTGACTTTACACCCAACAATCAAAAAACAAAATCCTTTCTACAGCGCCTGGACTTCGGTAGTAATTTCCAAACCCAACGTTCCAACTATTATTTCCCTGTCACCACCGATATGGCTTTTACTGTAGGGTACAAATTCAGCGACAAGGCTACAGCTGGTATGGGAGTAAGTGGTAAAATAGGTTGGGGCAGCAGTTGGAAAAATATTCAATTAAGCAGTCAGGGGATAGGTTTTAGAACCTATATAGACTGGAAAGCACCAGATCTCTTTAAAATGAATAGCCGCTTTATATCCAGTTTGTGGTTTACCGCCGGAGCAGAGATTAACTATCGTCACCCTATAGAAGAACTGTCGATTTTCAAAAACTACAGTCAGTGGCAAAAGAGTGCTTTAGCGGGACTGACAAAAAAGTTTGCCATGAACTCCCCTTTAAAGAAAGGTAGAAAGGTACAGGGGAATATTCAACTATTATACGATTTTTTACATACACAACAGGTACCCCGCACACCGGCATTGATTTGGCGAGTGGGGTATGGGTTGTAGAGGGTATTAACTTATTTGCATAGATAGTATATTAAAATTATAAAATTATGAAGCTGTACTTCATCCTTTATTTATTCTTTGCAGTGAAATTAGCTCACAGTCAAGAATTAAATGGAGTTTCTAGAAACATTGTAAGTCCTTCACCTGAAGCGGCTGGTTTTACAAAATATGGAAATATTCCGGTAAGTAATTACACGGGGGTTCCCAATATTAGCATACCCATATTTGATGTAGCTATTCGTGACATAAATTTTTCAATGACATTAAGTTATCATTCTTATGGAATACAAGTTGAAGAAGAAGCTGGTTGGACTGGACTTGGATGGAATCTAAATGTTGGAGGAGTTATTACTAGGGAGATTCGTGGATTAGACGATTTGAGAACTATTAGGAATGGTTCTAATATTCCATTTGCTTCTTTTTCTTATCAAGGCTATCCTTTCGATCCAGAAATACCCCAAACTACACCAGTTGCCAAACAGTATATAACAGATGTATGCAGAAAGGGAATAGACCCAGAGCCAGACATTTTCTACTATAACTTTTTGGGACAATCTGGTTCATTTATTTTACCAAAGCAGTCTTCATCTGGTCAAGAAATTGTGGCTCTACTCTTAACCCCAGATAAAATAAAAATTGTTTTTAATAAACAAAATAGACAGTGGATAATAAAAACTAAAGATGGGTTTACATACTACTTTTCAACCAATGAAGTACAGGAAATTCGTCGTTACGAGCAACCTTCACTATTTGGAGAGCAGCAATGTATTAACTATTATCCAGAAAGCAGCATGTTGAATAGTGAAGGATATTATCACAATTCGGAGGATATTAACATTACGGCTTGGTATATGGACAAAGCAGTCTCTGTAACAGGTGATAGTTTAAACTTTATCTATGATCTTTTTATTCCTCCCGGAGGAGGTAATGTACAGCGCTCCAGATATGGATCTACGAAAATCACTTTTAACGATATAGAATCAAAAACCAGTAATTTACGTCATCAAGGATCCGGCACTACTTGCCTCCCAAATTGTTTTGAATCTAAGATTAGAGATTTTTTTAGGACGTTTACTGCTCATATTTACCTGAAAGAGGTTCGCTTTAGAAATGGGAGTATAGAATTCGCTACATCCGATAGGATTGATATGAGGCCTGCAAATAATGGGATTGTCTATCCATTTAATGGTATGTTGAAGAGTTCAATAGCAACCTCGGTATCCAAAGGCCCTCAAAAGCTGGATAATATAACAATAAGAGATCTAGATGGAAAATTGGTGAAGAGGTTTAAATTCGAATACTCTTATTTTAATAACGGTGTGTCTAATCTGCCGGATTTTACTATTAAAAGATTAAAACTCTTACTGGTTCAGGAAATTTCAAGCGACGGGGTCTCTGGATTGCCACCTTATAAGTTTTTTTATAACGAAGCGACTTCATTGCCTGTAAAGTATTCAAGGGCCATTGACTTTTGGGGATATTACAATGGTGTTGAAACAAATTTGAGTCGGGTGCCAAAGGGAATATATACACCCAGCGGTTCGGCACCAATTGTTTTAGGTGATGCAAATAGAAATCCTAGTGCTGCTTATATAGGTTCAGGCACAATTAGAGAAATAGAATACCCTACAGGTGGGCGGTCTGTTTTCGAGTTTGAACCACATGATTATTTTTATTTTGGGCAAGGAGTTTTTGACTTGACAGAAAATTTACCTAATGGAGTTCCTGTTAATAGTGAGGGAATACAGGCTAAAATGGCAAGCGGTCTCCGAATTAAGAAAATTGTCAATTATGCCATCTCTGGAGAAATAGCAACCCAAAAAATATTTAAGTACATTTCAGATGATGGTAGGAAATCATCTGGTCGATTAATGATCTTCCCTGCTTTTCACACACTTGAAGGTGTTTACGGTGATTTGCTTCATCATTACAATGGTTGCAGTTATTTCGCAACTACATTTTCGGGAAAGTCGAGTAGCTATTTGCCTTATGCTAACTCTGCGCAGGGCAGTATAGTTGGGTATGACAAAGTAACAATTCAGGAAAGTATTAATTCCGCATCCAGCGGCTATTCAGAATTTTTTTATGATAATCAAGTCGAGTCAGTAGGATCATCGGAAAGTTCGTTTTTCGGAACAATCCCCAATAAGAGATATAAATCAAATGGCAATCTTCTTAAGAAGAGAGTTTTTAATGGCAACTCTCAACGTCTTTTAGAGGATGTCTATACCTATGAGGGACAACTCAAAACAGAGATTCCTGCTTTGGCATTTAGAAAAACTCTGGAAGGGGTTGTTGTGCGAATAGGGATAACTAATGTAGATATTAGTTGTCACTCAGTCCAATCGCATGAAAGGTTCTTTATTCCTTCAGAACGTTACGTCTTAAGGCAGGTTATTAGCAAATCATACAATAATGGAGAGACAATAACAACAACTGCCAAGTCAGTATTTGATTCAGAAAGCCATTTGCAGTTAAAAAGTACAGAATTTATTAATAGTAAAAATGAGACTGCGATAACCAATTACTTATATACCAACAATGCATCTTGGATTCCGACTAGTATAGTTAGCGATAAGTATATTTATGCTCCTGTTTTGATCTCAAAATTAATTAATCAAAAACCGATTAACGCCCAAAAAAAGTGGTACACCGTTTCTCCAAGTGGGTTTGCATCAGTAAACAAGGAGGAATATGCTTTTGGAAACAATGCTTTTGAATTGTTAGGACAGGTCACTCAATTTGACAATATAGGCAATCCCATCACCATTCTGAAAAAAGATGCAGTTCCTTTTACCTATATCTGGGGTTACAATAGTCAGTACCCAATCGCAGAGGTTACAGGATCGGCAGCATCCTCCGTTGCTTATACATCTTTTGAGTCTAACGATAAAGGTGGGTGGGTGTACAATTATGTAGGTCGACCTTCCGTTGGTGCTGTCACAGGCAGAAGATCCTTATCTCTCAACAGCAGAGATGGTAGTACTATCTCGAGAGAAAATTTACTCGCTGGTGGTAAATATATAATTTCATATTGGTCAGGAAGTACATCTCCGTATACAATAACCGGTGGGACAATTGTAAACATATTAGGAAAAACCATTAATGGCTGGACCTACCATGAACATAAAATTACGGCAACCTCGACAACTCTCACTATAACAGGTTCTGGGGACATTGACGAAGTGCGTCTTTATCCTGCTTCTGCCGTAATGACAACCTATACCTACGATCCATTAATAGGTATGACCAGCCAATGTGATATCAATAATCGTATTACCTATTACGAGTACGATGGCTTCCAACGTTTAATACTGATAAGAGACCAGGACCGAAACATCATCAAACGTATCTGTTATAACTATGCTGGTCAGCCTGAAGATTGTGGAGCCAATACATCGCCCAACTGGCAGGCTACTGGTACCACCCGTTGTCAACCCTGTGCAGCTAATACTAGTTATACTAATAATATCCGTGAACGACAGGAACGGGATAACAATACCAGTAGCCCCACTTACAACCAACTACGTTGGGTTAGCGAAGGTGTTAATGCTGCCTGTACCATCACACCCGTCTGGACCAACACCGCTACAGCGATACGCTGTAAGAAAAACGCAAGCAATGTCAATACAGGAGAACAGGAGCAGGAGCAAAAAGACATGAACCCCTGCAGCACCACTTATAATCAACTCCGTTGGATTGTGACAGGTACTAATACTACTGCTTGTCCGCTTGCCTGTAATACGAGTAATTGTACCGGTGCAAATAAAAAATGCATCAATGGTGTGTGCCAAACTGGAACTCGTGTAAATACAGGAAGTTATCACAATGGATCGCAGTACGTTTGCACTTTTCATTACGAATGGACAGATGGAACCCGTTCGTCAGATATATATGAGACCAATTCCTATGGCTGTCCAGTATACTAACACCAACTAACCACTGCAACACAACTATATGCAAAACACCCCATATACTCGGCAACATACTATAGTGTTCTTCGCTGTAGCGATTTTTTTTAGTCTCTCTGCCAGTGCCCAGGTCAACTACGTTCGCACCTATGATGCGAAGGCGCCTGAGCAAAATGCCAATACTTTAACTACCAAGGGGCTTCGGGAAGTGCAGCAGACCACACAGTATATAGATGGACTGGGTCGTCCTTTGCAGACTGTTGTAAAACAGGGGTCGATGGTGACAGGCTCCGCTCCAACAGATCTTATAGCACCTGTAGAATATGATGCCTTTGGCAGAGAAGCAAAAAAACACCTCCCTTATGTATCGGCTGCTAAGACTGGCGCTTATCGAGCAGCAGCCATCGCCGAACAACAAGCATTTTATGGTGATAATGCAGTAAATACCAATAATAAAAATCCGCTTGCTGGTCAGGGGGAGAGTAATTTTCATGGATTAACCGTGTTTGAAGCTTCCCCCCTCAATAGAGTATTGGAGACCTATGCCCCCGGTAAAAACTGGGCAGGTACCAGCACTGCCGCCGAAGCCAATAAAAAGAGCGTTAAAATAAAATACTATACCAATACTTCTACCGATGCTGTGCGTATCTGGAATGTTGCTATAGGTGCTATAGGAAGTCTTAGTACCTATAGCAGCCCTGGAGCATATGCTGCAGGAGAATTGTACAAAACGATCACTGTAGATGAGCATAATAACCAGGTAGTAGAGTTTAAAGATAAGGAAGGCAAAGTGATACTGAAAAAAGTGCAGTTGACTGCTGCGAGTGATGCCGGTGGTGGCAGTGCCCATACCGGCTGGCTTTGTACTTATTATCTATACGATGATTTTGGTAACCTGCGTTGTGTGATACAACCCCGTGGTGTAGATATGATTGCTACCGCCAACTGGGTGCCCTCTGCCGGTCATCTTACCGAACAATGCTTTCGGTATGAGTATGATGAACGCCAGCGGATGGTCATTAAAAAAGTACCTGGTGCCGGACAGGTAGATATGGTATACGATGTACGCGACCGACTTGTAATGATGCAGGATGCTAAATTAAAAGCGACCAACCAATACCTTGTTACCAAATACGATGAACTCAACCGTCCTACGGAAACAGGCTTATGGACCAACACCACCGCTGCTCAAAATCATCGTACGACCGCTAAAACAACCACCACGCCTGTAGCTAATCCACTATACCCTGTTACCAGCGGCACCTATGCCTACCTTACTAAAACCCGTTATGACAACTATGATGTGCTGCCGCCCGGGCTTACCGCAGCACTGGAGACCACGCAGATCAATGGTACTTATGGTTTTTTTACTGCTTACAATGCGTCTCCGGATTTTGCACAGCAACTCGTACGTTCAGATCGTACAAGAGGACTGGTGACCTGGACAGAGACCCGTATCATCGGCACTACCACTTCTACCTATAGCCTCAATGTATATGATGACAAAGCAAGACTGATACAGGTAAAAAGCAAAAACCATCTTGGCGGAACAGATGTGGTAACCACCCAGTATGACTGGGCAGGAAAACCACTGGTAACCGTACAGAAACAGGAAAAGGCTGGTGGTACGGCACAAACCAGTATTGTGGTCTCTAAATTTACTTACGACGATCTGGGTCGTATCACAAAGACGGATAAGAAAATTCGACACACACTGATTAATGAAGACAAACTCCCCGATGCCTATACCACCACCAGCAAACTGGAATACGATGCATTGGGACAGTTGAAGAAAAAAGATCTGGGAGCAGCTTTGTCCAGCGCTAACTATCGCTACAATATCCGTGGCTGGCTGCTGGATGTAAACAAAGACTATATAAACGCTACCAACAACAATAGCAAGGCCTATTTTGGCTTTGAACTGGGCTATGATAAGGATCCCAGTCTTGGAACCTGGAAAGCCGGTTTTCAGCATAACGGTAATATAGCTGGTATGCTCTGGAAGAGTGAAGGCGATCAGGCAAAAAGAAGATACAACTACAGCTACGATGCTGCCAACCGGCTATCTAAAGCTGATTTTGATCAGCATGCCAGCGGCACCACTTTCAACAATGCCAATGGTATGGACTTCTCGCTCACTTACCTTACCTACGATGCCAATGGCAATATACTCCGCAAAATACAAAAGGGCTTACTGCTGAATACGGCTGTCACCATAGATGATCTTGCTTATTCCTATCGCAACAACAACAGCAACAAACTGGCAGGTGTAACCGATAATGCCACGGCAGCCAATAGCGGTAAACTGGGTGATTTTAAAGATGGCACCAATACTGGTCGCGACTATGAGTTTGATGATAACGGCAACCTGACAATAGATCACAACAAAGAAATCAGTGCTATTACTTATAACCATCTCAACCTTCCACAGGTGATTACCGTTACCGGTAAGGGCACCATCACTTACACCTACGATGCAGCAGGCAATAAGCTTAAGAAATTAACCCTTGAAAACCCTACCACAGCCAATGGCAACCGAACCATCACCACCACCACCAACTACCTGGGCGGACTGGTGTACGAAAGCAAGATCCATAGTCCTGCTAATCCCAATGTACCCAACTATACCGATAAGTTGGTATCAGCACCCCATGAAGAAGGGCGTATAAGACCCACCACACTCCCTAACGGACAACCGGGTCTGGCATACGATTACTTCCTCAAAGATCATCTGGGCAATATCCGTATGGTACTCACCAGTGAAGAGCAAAAAACAGATATTTATCCTGCGGCTACCCTTGAGGGTAATATCAATGGCACTGGCAGCCCTGATGCAGTAGCCATCGAAAAAAACTTTTACAATATTAATGCAGCTTATATTGTACCCAAACCCTCAGCCGTAAGCGTTTACCAAAACAACAATGGTACCCCCGCCAACCCAAATCCTAACAGTGCTACCACAGCCAACAGTGCCAAAATGTACAAACTTAATGGCAATGTCAACAAAACAGGACTGGGAATGACCCTTAAGGTAATGGCAGGTGATAAGATCAGTATTTTGGGCAAAAGCTATTTTGCAGCTGAAAATGCTGGAGGTGTAGCCGCCAATAAAGCCATACCTGTACTGGAGATTATTACCGGGCTGCTGGGTGGTCCTACTGGTGCAGCCGCGGCGGTAGCCCATGGCGGCGTAACAGCGGCACAGGTAAACACTGCTGGTACGGCTACTGCTGGCGTCAACAGTCTGTTCACCAGCCAAACCACCAATGCCGCCGCCGCCCCTACGGTACCCAAAGCCTATATCAACTATATTATGTTTGATGAGCAGTTCCGGGTAGTAAAAAGTGAGTTCAGTAAAGTAGGCACTGCAGGAACTGTTACACCCCATACCGATCTGGTAAATAAAGCAGTAACGAAGAACGGATATGTGTATATTTACGTGAGCAATGAAAGTCCGGTAGAAGTGCTCTTTGACAACCTGCAGGTAACGCACACCAAAGGTCCCATTCTGGAAGAAACCCATTATTATCCGTTCGGGTTGACAATGAGTGGGATATCATCCAAAGCGCTAAATGGAATAGCGGAGAATAAACTCAAATACAATGGTAAAGAAGAGCAACGGAAAGAGTTTAGTGATGGCAGTGGGTTAGAATGGTTGGACTATGGAGCAAGGATGTATGATAATCAGATAGGGAGGTGGCATGCGGTTGATCCGTTGGCAGAGATGATGAGTAGACACTCGCCTTACAACTACGCATTTAATAACCCACTGCGATTTATAGATCCCGATGGAATGTCACCTGTAGGAGCTGATGGGCTTACTGACGAACAATGGTTAGCAAGTAGTAAAATAGGAGGCAAAGCAGGCTCGGCTGATGAGTATCGTAGGCAAAACAGAGCAGGAGAAAGAGAGTTGAGATCAAGAGAGCGAACAATACCTGGATTCGATGGATTTAAATTTTATGAACACCCTGATTTTGCTGCTATAGGTTGGACGACACAATACGGAGGAAACGGTGTCAACCCAATTGAATGGTCATCTGCCCTATTTTCTGTGGTACATAAAGGGAAAACTTATTACAGTTATACAGAAGCGAAGGAAGGCACCGATCGAAAATCACCCGGTCCTTATGAATTTGTAATTCCAGATGGTGGTACTTTGATGGGGGCTATCCATTTTCATTGGGAGGGTAGTCATACTAAGCCTGAAATGGCTACTAATACAGGATTTAGTGATGGATGGGGAACTCATTCAGATAGACGGAATTTGATCCCTTATAATCCCAACCTCCACTATTACGTATTAGGAAGTACTGGGATTTGTGGGGAAGATATCCTAATGATTACCCGCCACCTGACCCTAAATTTCCTATGCATAATCCCTTAAAAGGAAAAGAGTACGGGATATTAGTTGATGCTTATACAAGCAATCCTGCGTTATATCCAGGTGGAGTTGTAGTTATAGGAAATAGAAGAGAAGCAGTGCCACCATATAAAATGCCCAAGGGGACGAAGACCAATAAACCAGTTAGTTTTTAAAAAAATGTTTAGAATGAAATATTTTATTTTATGTGTAGTGATTTATAGTTTATGTAGTTCAAGCTGCCAAGCAAAATCAAGTGTGGTCGATACGTTGCCAAATAATTCAAGAGCTTTAAGACCCAAGGGCATATTGGATACATTACCTTTTGCAGGTAATGTACATAACTATGAAAAACTAATAGAGTTAATGCAGCTCAACAATTTAAAAATATCATCAGATGAATATTTTAGAATTTGGTTTGAGTATGGAGGATCACTTTTTGGAACATCAATTGTGATTTTCAGCGATAAAGACGGATGGGTCGGCTACAGGTATGTTTTTAAAGTGATAGAAACAAAGCCCGGTGATTATGGTGATTCCATCATAGCGATTAATTTCAGGAGTGAAATGAAAAAAACTGTTTCCGGAAATCATTCTTTTCAAAAGAAAATTGATAGCATTAATATTTTTGAATTAAAACAACCAGAGGTAGACTGCGTGGCAGAACCGAATGTCATTATGATCGAAGCGCTTAAAAAAGGAGTCTACCGCAACCTGCCATATTTGTGTCCTGTTGAGGGCGAAATGGATCAAAAGGAATTAGAAAAGTTGGAGAGCTTAAAAAAGCTGATTCTGAATGAGTTTGGTTTTGGTGTAGATTTGGCATCTGCTAGTCAATTTTATAACAGAAGAGAATAAAGCCGTCATATTCCGAGCCGAGTCCCACAAGCTGTCCGTAGAGTTCTATAAAAAATAGTAAGCTGTCCTGAGTTTGCAACTCAGGACTTATATGTACTAAATAAAATTATTAGCTTTATAAAAAGCTCGCTTATGAGCGATGGCGGATATAAAATACGCGATAAAGAAGGTCTTCATTTTGTAACGTTTGCCGTAGTAGAATGGGTTGATGTTTTTACAAGGAAAGAATACAGGGATGTAGTATTAGAGAGCATAAGATATTGTCAAA
>CAZRYS010000004.1:146394-305885 GCA_964604365.1 uncultured Terrimonas sp. | reverse complement strand
TTAAATTTAATGAAAGTCTAATTTTAAACTGTCCTATTTTTAGGGGAGCTTACAAGATCTTTAACGAGGGATGGGCATCCGATTTTGATTTGAATTTCACTGTCAACCTGAAAAAGAACTATACGGTTCAGGCATTTGGTTCCTATAGTACCCGTTCGGTTATTTTGCAGGGCTTTAATTCCAATCAGTACTATTACGGCTTTGCCGGAAAAAAAGAATTTAAAGATCCTAAAATCACGCTGACCGTTTCGTTGTTTAATCCCTTTTCGCCATACAATCCACAGGCGCGAACTATACAATCCAACCAGTTTTATGCTGTTACACAAAACAGGTATTATTTGAGAGCTGCACAGTTGAGTATCAACTGGGAATTTGGCAGCAGGCTGGGTGGCGGTACCAAAAGAAAGAAAATCAGTAATGACGACGTAAACGAACAGGGCAAAGGGTAAACGGACAAGATAACCCGAAGCGGAGCGTGCCAATGCAGAATAAACGAAAGCCCGCCACAATAGGTGACGGGCATAAAACTTACAAACGGAGAAAACTTAGTTTCTTTTTTTGATTACACTGAAAGTGAATTTTTTGCCTGTTTTTCTTCCGGCCTGCCATACCCTGTCTATTACTTCCTGTATTAGCAGGTTGCCTTCTTTTAGATAGCGGACTTTAATAAAATTGTCCATACTTGATTTTACTTTTTGTACGGAACCGCCTTTTTCTGTTGTAAAGAAGTTACGTTTTAATTCGTCATCAAGTAACAAGAGGTCTTTCTCGTCTGCATTGTGTAATTGTATACTTGTTGAAAAGGTTGCCATTGTTTATTTTTTTGTAGTGTAAAATTATCAGGTTGCCGTTGTCCCTTGTAGGATTAAGCAATACCAATTGATTAAGGTTTTAAAAACAGAAAATTAACAACAGCGATAACTGGAGCAGAAATGTGGCGTATCCAACTGAAAATTATATGTATAAAATTTCTCCATCACCAAAATTAAAACGTCTACAAAAGTAGGAATATTGTATTTAGTCTACTTATTTAGTAGATTAAATATTTGTGAAAAAGTTAGAAAAACGGATCAATGCTTAGTCTTGTAAAAGATTTATAAAACCAATGTTGAAGATATGGATGCTTTACTATCCAGTAACAAGTTAAGGTTAATAAAGGAGAGAGGATTCATAAACTTAGTGCATAAGGGTTCTGGGTAAATAGCTTTTAAACTATTCTTTATTCTCCTTATACTTTTTTTCGGCTTCTTCGGCTTTTGCAAAATCCAGTATTACACCATTGATACAATACCGAAGTCCGGTTGGTTTAGGTCCATCTTCAAATACATGCCCCAGGTGTGCTTTACATCGTCCACACTGCACTTCTGTTCGTTCCATGCCAAGGGTATGGTCGGGAGTGTAGATAATACTGCTTTTGCTGATAGGCTGGTAAAAACTGGGCCAGCCGCAGCCGCTATCAAATTTGGTATCACTCTGAAAAAGAGGATTGCCACAAGCGGCACAATAATAAGTGCCTATATCATAAAAGTTCTCAAATTTACTGCTCCATGGGCGTTCTGTACCCTTCATTCTGGCAATATGATATACATCTTGCGGTAGTAATTCTTTCCATTCCCGGTCTGCAAGGTTTATTTTAGAGGTATCTGTTCTTGAATAGACTTTAGATTTATTGTCAGAATTTTCCATATCTGCGGGTTTCATATTTTTTCTGGACGCCTGGGAAAAACTGCATTGCGAAAACAATACCGGCATCAGGGCTATAAGTATGATTTTCAAGTATTTTTCTGCGATAAGATGCATATACTAAGTTACGAAAGATAAATGGAACTAAAATACACACCTGCAATTCAAAATGTTAAAGGATTTTTAAGGGGCATCCTTTATATTTGCTCCTCACCAAGGAAATTTATTGAATGTTTAATCTTATTTTGTTTGGTCCTCCTGGTAGTGGGAAAGGGACACAGTCCCAGAAATTAATTGTAAAGTATGGTTTGAAGCACCTTTCAACGGGCGATTTGCTGCGCAGTGAAATAGCCGGTCAAACGCCGCTGGGGCTTGAGGCTAAAAATTTTATGGATAAAGGTCAATTAGTGCCGGATGAGGTAGTAATTGGTATGATTAGCAGTGCATTGGACAATAATCCCGATGCTAAGGGCTTTCTTTTTGACGGCTTTCCCCGGACGGAAGCGCAGGCTGAAGCACTGGATAAGTTGCTGAAGTTGAAGAAGACCGGGATACATCTCTTCCTGGCGTTAGAAGTGGGAGAGGAGGAACTGGTAAAACGTCTACTTGAAAGAGGGAAGACTTCCGGAAGGAGCGACGATGTTGATGAAAATATAATACGCTCCCGCATCACTGAGTACCATAACAAAACATCCCCCGTGGCTGGGTATTATGACCAGTTCGATAAGGTAAGAGCCGTGAAAGGAGAAGGTAGTATCGATGATATTTTTGAAGCAATTTCGCAACAAGTGGATAGCCACATTGAATAAATTAAAAACGGCGATGATGAATCGCCGTTTTTGTTTAATGTGTTAAGCTTACGTTTTTCTGACACGCTACTTCATATACTCGCCTGTCCACTCTCCCGTTTTATTAAAGAAGTTAAACCCACTGTCTGCATCTGAGCAGGCAAAGTCGCCGGTCCAGCTATTTTCTAGATTGTAGTAAAGAAAGTTTTTGTTGTCCACAGATACCATGTATCCCAACCATTTGCCCTTCAGGTCGATATTAACGAGTACCATCTGATCTGCCCAGATAAAATAGCTTTTTGGGTTACCATTTTTATCAAACAGGTAATACCCTGTCCAGGATCCTCCCATCAGTGGATTTAAAGCGGTGGTCCGCATCGGGTTGATCAATTCATTTAAGCTGGGGTTTACCTTGCTGTTTATTTTGGGGTTAAGCATTGCATTCGTTTCAGGATTCAGGGCTTTGTTGAAATAAGGGTTTATATTCCAGTTAAAAGTGGGGCTGATTTTTAGGTTTTTCTCCGGGCTGATGCGTTCGTTGGACTGTGGCGACAGAACAACATTGATAAGTGGGTTTCGGTTTTGGGGAATTTGCGCATGAGCAAACAGTGTAACAAAAATCGATACGATAGTTGGTAGAAGTAGCTTCATAGCTGTTAACAGTTTATTTCTCAATTGAGGATTAAATATGGTTGCTGGTTGCATATACGCTAATAAAAGTAAGGAGAAACTGGCGAATCGCAAAAGGCAAAGAAGGACCCATTTTGACGAAATGAGCCCTTCCAAAAATACAATATGCTTTATCTATAAGGTTTTCAGCACATTATTCATATTACGGACTGCGTCAGCCGATTTCGCAAACAACGTTTTTTCATCGTCGTTCAGGTTATAGTCCACTATTTTTTCCCATCCGTTTTTTCCGATAATTACGGGAACTCCCAGGCAAATGTCTTTTTGCCCGTACTCACCGTCCAGGTATACGCAGCAGGGCAAGAGTCTTTTTTCATCTCTTACGATTGCTTTTACGAGGTCTGCTCCCGAAGCACCCGGCGCATACCATGCCGAAGTACCCAGCAAACCGGTAAGCGTTGCTCCACCCACCATTGTATCTGCAGCTACCTTTTTCAATACGTCTTCTGCAATATAGCTGCTAACCGGTGTTCCCTGGTAGGTAGCCAATCTTGTCAGGGGAATCATTGTAGTATCTCCGTGCCCCCCTATTACAGTAGCCTGCAATTGATTCGGAGAGGCAGGTATAGCCTGGCTGAGATAATAGCGGAAACGAGCACTGTCCAATATGCCGCCCATTCCGATAATGCGATTTTTAGGAAGTCCGCTTGCGGTTAGTGCCAGATAGGTCATCGTATCCATTGGATTGCTAATGATAATGATGATTGCATCCGGCGAATATTTAAGAATGTTTTCTGTTACACCTTTTACAATGCCTGCGTTAATACCGATTAATTCTTCCCGGGTCATACCTGGTTTGCGCGGAATACCGGAAGTAATTAATACCACATCACTTTTTGCAGTTTTGCTATAGTCTCCCGTTGTACCTGTTATCCTGGTCTCAAATCCTAACAGGGCAGCCGTTTGCATCATGTCTATTGCTTTTCCTTCGGCAAATCCTTCTTTAATATCCAGCAATACCAACTCTTCACATAAAGAGGCTCTGGCAATATTATCTGCACAGGTGGCACCTACTGCGCCGGCACCAATAACTGTAACTTTCATCAGTGTGTCGTTTTAATTTTTTAATGGATATGAAGCTGATACTATTACAATGCTTCAAAAACAATCGATTTAATAAATATGGAAGTGGAAAAATAGTGGTATTTAGGCGAATGACAAACTTTAATCGCCGGTAAAATCACCTGATTTCTACTTCAGCAAAGCCTTTAAATCTTCCCATTTGGCATTGCCTTCAAAATGTTTTACATACTTATCTTTTTTGTCGTACAGTACCAGGTACGGAAAGAATTTTATTTTATAGTAAGTGGGAAAGAAAAACTTAGCGTCTTGTCCTACTGTTATACCCTTAAATTTTGCCAGATCATAATCTTTGTAAAAGCCGATCATTTTGTCAATCGGTTGAGAAGTAATCATCAAAATATGGGTGTTCTTAAAGTCTTTAATATTCGCCTTAATCGTTTCTGTTTCTTTTTGACAATGGTCACAATCCGGGCTGAAAAGCATCACCAATACTTGCTTGCCTTTCGGTAAATTTGCCTTTGTATACGTGCTTCCATCTGTTAATGTAAGAGTGAACTGAGGTAATGGATATTCGGTAAAGGGAGTAGCCGTTTGGGAATTTGCCAGAAATGGCATCAGCGCAATGGTCAATAAATGAAGAAAATATCTCATCTGATCTGTCTTTCTGTTAAAAGTAAGCAACTGTATGCTAAAAGACTATTTAACTTGTTAAAAATTCCTGATTTTCAAAAGGTATTTTAACAGCGTACCTTTACAATATGTAGATTTGGCTGTTCGTTACAACACTATTAAAATCGTAGCAATGAGTAGGCTTTTATTTCTTTTTTTGGTGTTGCTTTCCTCTGGTACGTATGCACAGGGTAAATCTGATGTGTTACTGCTTAAAGAGTCAAGTTTTGATTTTGGCAAAATTCCGCAGGGGAAGCCGGTAACCCATGAATTTGAAATTGTAAACACAGGCAAAGAGGTCTTACATATTGATAATATTCAGGCTGCCTGTGGTTGTACCACTCCGGAGTGGACCAAAGAGCCTATCGCGGTTGGTGGATCAAAAATTATTAAAGTGGGGTATAATGCTGCCGCATTTGGTAAATTTGATAAACCGGTAACCATTAGTTATGCCGGTGGAAAAACGAAACAATTTAATATCAAGGGAGAAGTTTGGCAGGCACCCTCTGACATTGCTCCTGTAAACGCAAGTATTCAACTATTAAAAAATACAAACAACTAAAAACTAAATATGAAAAAGCTGTTATTTACACTAGCTGCTATAGCAATTACTTCCTGGGCTGTTGCTCAAAATGTAAAAGGCGAAGACCTGGTTTCGTTTAAAGAAAAGACCTACAGTTTTGGTAAGATTAAACAGGGCGTTCCAGTAACGTATGACTTTGTTTTCGAGAACATCAGTGACAAGCCGGTGGTGGTTGAAAATGCAAATGCAAGCTGCGGTTGCACTACACCTGAGTGGCCCAAGCAGCCGGTAGGGAAAGGCAAATCGGGTATAATAAAAGCGGGCTTTAATGCGGCTGCACTTGGAGTGTTTGACAAACCGATTTATGTAAAATTGGTGGGTGTGGAAATGCCGGTAGAAATAAAAATTTCCGGAGAAGTATTGGATGCCGCAGCATATGCCCAATACGAGGCGTCTAAAAAAGCAGGAAAAAGTAAGTAAGTTTTTGTCTGATTTATACAAAATCCCGCTGTAGTCTTGCAGCGGGATTTTTATTTATGATATTGAGTCCGTTCAGGGATTTATGATCGGCACTACAAAAATAAATCATTATAGAGCTTAGCACCAGGTACTACACTATAAGCACTAAGGTCTGTTATACCTTCTTCGGCGAGTACCTGTTCGTCAGTAAAAAAATTGCCAGTGCATGCTGTGGAGGACCGTTGCAATATATAGTATACCGCATCTGCTACAATTTGTGGTGTTCGGCTCATCTGAATTAACTGATCGCCCCCCAGCAGGTTTTGAACGGCTGCAGTAGCAATGGTGGTTTGTGGCCACAAGGTATTAGCGGCAATCCCGTCTTTTTTCAGCTCTTCCGACAAACCCAGTGCAATCATACTCATGTTGAATTTACTGAGTGTGTATGCCGTGTGGGCTCCAAACCATTTGCGATCCATATTTACGGGTGGAGACAGATTCAGTATATGTGGGTTGCTTCCTTTCCGGAGATGCGGAATACAAGCCTTGCTGACAAAAAAAGTACCTCTTACATTGATATCAAACATGAGGTCAAATCTTTTAGGCTCCGTTTTTTCAATATTGCTAAGCGATATAGCCGATGCATTGTTGATGAGTATATCAATACCTCCAAAAACTTCAATGGTTTTGGTAACGGCGTGCTCCACCTGGTCTTCAAACCGTATGTCACACTGTATGGGTAGTGCCTGACCACCGGCTTCCACTACTTCTTTGGCTACAGAAAAGATAGTGCCGCCCAATTTTGGATTTTCTTCTACCGATTTAGAGGCAATTACAATCTGCGCTCCTTCCGCTGCAAGTTTCAGAGCGATGGCTTTTCCGATGCCACGGCTGGCTCCCGTAATGAAGACCGTTTTTCCTTTAAATGACATAGCAACAATTTTGCTGTAAGCTAAGGTAAATTGTGGATTTGATGGGGAGTTTTGTGACTAGGAGATTTGCGGTTAGTTCAGGAGGTGATATCTGCCCAGTAGCTCTTATAAAGGTTTTCTGTCTTTAAGAGTTGATGATGATCACCGGACGCCGTTATAATCCCGTCTTCCAGTATGTATATTCTATCGCAAAGATTTTTTAATACATGTAGACGATGGCTTATGTAAATTATGGCCATTGAAGGTTTGAGTTTTCTCAGAAGGTCTAATACAAAACGCTCACTTTCTCGATCCATTGCTGATGTCGCCTCATCAAGTATCAGCAGCTGCGGGTTCGCATATAAAGCCCTTGCTAACGCAATCATTTGTTTTTGGCCGCCCGAAAGATTGATACCTTCCTCTCCCACGAGCGTCCTTACAGAATGAGGAAGGCTATCCAGGAAGGGTCCAAATCCTACCTCATTTAGAAATCTAATTACCTCCTGAGGATTAGAAATCGCTTTTTCATACGCAATGTTTTCAAGTACAGTATTATTAAAGATGTGAATGTTTTGTGGTACGGTTGCGCAAATACTTCTCCAATCTTTCAAACTGATAGAATCAAGCGAAAAATTATTTGCCAACATTTCTCCGCTTTCCGGCATATAGTATTGCTGTAACAATTGGGTGAGTGTCGATTTTCCACAGCCATTTTCACCCATTATAGCAATGATCTCTCCTTTTGATATTTTAAAATTGATGTTATGCAGCAATTTTTTTCTGCCGGCAAATCGAAATGAAAGATTGTTTACTTGTAAGGACTCCAAATGAGAAATAATTCCCGTTTTATTATGATTTTCAGGTTCGGTTGCTGTAAACTCAAACATTCTGTCAAAAGCTATTTTAGCTTCATTGATCGGAATACTTAATAATGCCAAACTCACTACACCAGGCAACAGCGTACCAGAAATAGAGAGTATGGCAATGAGCTCGCCCATGGTAAGCTGGTCATTTAATACCTGGAAGCTCCCGTATAAAAGTACGCCCGTTAAGAAAAAAACTGAAAAACCATTCACTAGAAATGAAAGCCGAATCCGTATCTTACCGAGGTTGAAAATGGAATTCTGATAGGTTCTATAAATGTCACTATTGGCAACTGAGAATAGCTCATACTTATTATGGCTTTTAACGGGTTCTATGCCCTGGAGTGTGGAAATATAGTTAGCTTCAGCAAGAGCATAGTTTGTCATAACGGATCTCTGACTGTTCAAAATAGATTTGTTGTATCGGCGTACCAAAAAATAGAGTAGAGGAACAACAGTGACTACAGCTATCCCTATATGCAAAGCGTACGAGATCAAAAAGACGAGACTAACAATTACCACCAATAATTCTATTATTGAATTGCCAGCCAGCTCACTGATAATTCGTTGAATACGGGATGTGTCATTTAAACGGGCCGTAAGTTCGCCAATTTTTCGCGTATCAAAGAAGGGTTTGGGTAAAAATAGCAGGTGACGATAAAAAAAAATTATAATTCGAATATTGAAATCTCTAGATTGACGCAGCAGGAAATATTGTCTTAACGCATTTAAACCTTCTTTGGCCAGTAGCATTATAAGAACGAGAACAATCCCTACAAATAATTTTTCAGTATTTTTTTTCGGCAGTATTTCATCAATGAGTTTTTGAGAAAAGATGGCCATGGTGAGTCCGAGCGCTGCAACGGCAATCCCTATAGTAATGGCAACTAACAATATGGAGTAGTCTTCTTTAACCATATTTAGGATCCATTTGCGCTTTGCTTTTGTCGATTCTTTCATGGTTACAAATTGCTCATTCGGTTCCAGCGTAAGGCAGGTTTTTGTTTTCCATATGTTTTTCAGTTCCCCGGGTGTAATATTGATAATCCCTTTTGCCGGGTCACCAATTGTGAAACTAAGAGTTCCTTTCTTGTCTCGCTGCAGCCCAAAACATACAACAAAATGTTGAAAGGAATCGTGAAGAGTGATATGCAAAATCACGGGTGAAGGATGAGATTTCAAAGCCTCCAAATCGGCTGTGCATCCTTCGGCGGAGAACCCTACATCATTGGCAGCTTGGTAAAGTCCGAGTAAAGTAGTGCCGCTCATATTAGTTCCACTTAACTTTCGTAAATTTTCTAAGGAGTTGTTTCCTTTGTAGTATTTAATGAGTGACAGCAAACAGGCAACACCACAGTCAGATTGGTCTTGTTGGAGGATGAAGGTCTTTTGAAGGTGTTTTGCGTTCACAGTCTGGGCGTTTACAATTCTTTGAGTATTAGGGGTGCTTTAATTGGTCCTTTATGTATTTTCATAAGTTGTAGATCTTTATTATAAATCAGGGTAGTTGGTATTGTAGATACCCCGAATAGAGAAGCGACTTTGCTGTTCACGTCATGTAGAAAGACGACATTGTCGCATTGGATAAGATCATTTTGTTGGGCAAAATTGCTAATTGCATCTGGCGGCTCAGAGGACACAAGTAGTAATAGCACATCATTGAGTAACCGAATGTTTTCTCTGATATTTTTCGCCTCTTGCTGACAAAAATCACAACCAGAATTAAAATAAGTCAAAACTATAGGTCTATTATTTTTTAAGTCTGAATTAGAGAAAAGGTTCCCATCCAGATCAGTTGCAGTAAAGCTTGGGAGAGTTTGAATGGTAGTTGACATCTCTTTTTTATGTTGAGCCGCAGTGAAAAACTGATAACCTAATAGTATAATTATAGTTAGAATTGAACATACAATGACTATTTTAATGATGACTTTCATTTTCAACTAAAATTTATAGTAAGAAACATGATTGCAACCACCCAAATTAGAAGTGCCGATCCATAACTACTTGCAACTATGTTAAAGGCCTTTTCTGATTTAACATTGAGTTCCTTAGCAAGTAAATATGTCAATAGCATCCAATAAATAAATTCAAATAAATTTAGTACCTGAAGTGGGTAAATATACCAGGGATCCAGTCCTTTATACCCTATTGTATTCAGTACGGAAAGGGGATAGAAATATTGGATATCCTCAAGGCTATATTCTGTATTAAAAAAATAGAACCAAATTGTTTTAAAAATCACCGCTAATAGAAAGACAAATTCTGCTTTAACTACTAGATTAAAAAGCGATTTATAATTAACTTTTTTATCTGAAAGGAAACATCCAATCCAAATAACTAGAGCTGTGACGCAAATCTTCAGAAGTAGAAATATAGGAATCAATATATATCCGATTCCTCCTATGTCTTTTTTTATTCTGGCTATTTCATCAAGTTGATTTGTCGAAAAGTTTTCAATTAGAATCTTATCGAACAAATCATCCGTATTTAGCAATTCTTTTGCCAAATAAGTCAGCAAAATGCTTGAGATAAGTAGGGAAAGAAGACCACTTAGTTCTACGGTAGTAGAGGTACTCTTATGTACGAGGTCACTCATTGCTCGTTCTGTCTTTATGGATGGAAACACCAATGCCAATAGCCGTTAACAAAGTTGAAATCAAGAGTAGTAACAACCCAAGTATTGAATTGTCGCTTAAGTCGGAGATGATTAAGTAAGCAAGCGTTAGCCCAAATAGAGTCAATGCCAGTATGAATAAAATACTTCTTATGTCTTTTTTTACGAAAGTCTTCATTGTAAAGTGATTTCATTATTAGAAAATAGAGGATAAGAAGCTGCATCTGCGCGCAGATGCAGCTTCTTATCTCCAAGATTCCTAAAGCCCTATTTCTTTGGGCTTTGGATATCGTCAATCCAGTCATTTCAAACACGAAAGAGCAGCGCTTGTTGGAGCAATGGTATAGCTTGCTGCCGCAAATATTAGTCCTAGTCCTCCTGTTGCAGTGACAAGTCCGCCAAAGGCTATTGCTAATCCTGCTAAAGCAAAGGCGCATCCAAGTCTACTTCCTCCCATAATAGATTCCATTTGATTTAATTCCATTTTTTTCATGGTTAAAAATTTAACGTCGATAATCTCGTCTTGAGTTCGTTGTACAACCGAACAGGGCATACAGTATGGCTCCCTCATATCTTTCGATAATCCTTTGCGGTCTTTTCCTTTTCCCTTTTAGATAAGAAGGCAAGGATTCCGCAATCCGTAGCTACTGAATATGATTGATAATGTTTTATCTCAGTTGTGAGGGAGGAATCAATTTATCTTCAATGCGGGTAGAGATTTATTGAAGTACTAATGACTTTGTTCAACTAACTTAAATATTTTCTCTTGTATGACTATTGTGGTTTTCCATAAATATTATGCTATCGATTAAATTTTTATGATTTTGGAAATAACTATGGGTTGCTTATGTATGTTAATTTTTGATTTTTACAATATTTTAATTATATTAGAATATCGCTGACCAAAACATCTGAAAATGGCAAAACCTATCCGAGTCGCTTTGTGCGATGATCATTCTTTGATCAGACAGGCGCTAAAAATTTTTATTCAGAGTCATCCAGGGCTCGAAGTGACAATTGATACATCGGACTACAATAAGTTACAACAGGCACTTGAAAAAAAATCGACAGAAATAGATGTGTTTTTGCTGGATCTCGATTCTCTGGCTGCAAATCAAAATATTATTTTACAAAACATTATAGAACAAAGACCGGATTGTGGTATTGTCATTATGTCGCTATTTCATAATAATACAAGGATCGGAGATTTATTCGACATGGGCATTAGTGCTTTTGTGAGCAAAGCGGGTAATGAGAAGGATCTCATAGACGCTTTAAGAGTTGTGTCCCGCAATAGAATATTTCAGAATAGGTTTTATGACATGGCGATTCGCTGTATAAAAGCTGACAAAGCGATTGAGTCTTCCAAATTGCCTTCCAAAGTGGAGCAGGAAATTCTAAAACTACTATGGGAGGATAAAAGTAATAAGCAAATCGCAAAGGCATTATGTATTAGTTTGAGTATGCTTGAGAAATTAAAACAAGCGCTGAAAACGAAAGCAGAAGCAAGGTCAAATCTTGGACTAATAAAATATGCGTTGAATAATGGCATTTTGTTTAATGGTAGATAGAAAAGTATTGGGCATTTATTTGTATTAAATTAAAATGTCATGCAATGTGATATGACCAACATATTTTAGTTTCCGTTCGTTTGACCGATAGACAACCGTATTTTTGCCCCTTATGAGCAGGCGTAAACAAAACCCGTTATTGAAGAACGTAACCGTGCAGGACTATGCGGCAGAAGGCCGGTCCCTGAGCAGGATAGATGGGAAAGTGGTATTTATTGAAGGCGCGGTACCTGGCGATATCGTTGATGTGCAACTTACGAAGAGCAAAAAAGATTGGGGTGAAGGATTTGTCACCCAATTTCATGGTTTTTCTGAGGATCGTACCGATCCGTTTTGTCAACATTTTGGAACCTGCGGCGGCTGCAAATGGCAAATGTTGCCGTATGAAAAGCAATTATTATACAAACAAAATGAAGTGGAGCAAAACCTTCGCAGGTTGGGCAGAGTAGAATTACCAGCATTGCTGCCTATTGCCGGTTGTGATAGCAGTGTTCGCTATAGAAACAAACTGGAGTTTACGTTTAGTAATAAACGTTATAAAACAAGAGCAGAATTGGCTGAAGGGGCTGTTCTGAATGAAGCGGAAAGTGGTTTGGGTTTTCATGTGCCCAGATTGTTTGATAAAGTAATAGATATACACACTTGCCATTTAATGGCAGAGCCCACCAATGCCATCAAAAATACGATCCGGCAATTTGCATTGGAAAATGAGTATCCCTTCTATGATATACGAAATCATACGGGATGGTTGAGAACCCTTATTATTCGCGTGTGTGCGACAGGAGAAGTGATGGTAAATGTTTGTTTTGGATATGAAGATGCTGCTGAACGCAAGAAATTGTTTGATCACTTGTTAAAAACAGTTCCTGCCATCACCACATTGCTGTATACCATTAACCCCAAAAAAAATGACACCATTTATGACCTGGAACCTATAGCCTATCATGGCAAGGGGTATATAGTAGAGCAGCTGGAAGATTTTCGCTTCAAAATCGGTCCTAAGTCTTTTTTTCAAACCAATAGCCGGCAGGGGGAAAGATTATACTCCATTACCCGTGATTTTGCGGAGTTGAATGGTACACAAACCGTATATGATCTTTACTGTGGTACTGGCAGCATTGGAATTTTTGTTAGCTCTCTGGCAAAAAAGATAGTAGGAGTGGAAGTAATCCCCGAAGCGATAGCCGACGCAAAGGAAAATGCAGCATTAAACAAGATAGAACATGCGGTGTTTTATGCAGGCGATGTAATTGATGTGTGCGATGATGCTTTTTTTCAGCAGCATGGAAAGCCTGATGTGATCATCACCGACCCCCCCCGGGCGGGTATGCACGAAAAACTGGTTAGAAAAATCCTGGATATGGAAGCTCCACTGGTGGTATATGTTAGTTGCAATAGTGCTACCCAGGCCAGAGATTTGCAATGGCTGGATGAGAAATATGCGGTAACCAAAGTGCAACCGGTAGACATGTTTCCTCATACACACCATATAGAGAATGTAGTACAATTGAAGCTTAGGGAGTTAAAAGACTGAGATTTTTGAAGAACATAGACATTTTTAGGGTACTTGGGGTTAAATTCGCAAAAATAACTATTAGAATAAATGGCTGAATTTAGACCCGGTGGTTTCCAAGTGTTACCTGTAGTCATCAAAAATTTGTTGATTATAAATGGTTTGGTTTTTCTTGCTCAATATACTTTTCAAAAGACGGGCGGCTTCTCGATGGAGAATGTTTTTGCGCTCCATGATATCCGGTCTGTGTTCTTCCGACCGCATCAGTTGGTTTCCTATATGTTTTTACATGGTGATTTTACACATATTTTGTTTAATATGTTTGCCCTTTGGATGTTCGGCAGCGTATTGGAGAATCATTGGGGACCGAAGCGATTTCTGATCTTTTATCTATTGTGTGGTATTGGAGCCGGCATGTTGCACCTCGGAGTGTTATATTATGAAAATATTAGTGTAGCTGAAACTTTTACGCAGCTTCCCCTGACCGAACAGGAGAAATGGCTTTATAATCCCAACTTTAGAATCAATACAGCTACATTGGGCGCCTCGGGCTCAGTTTTTGGTTGTTTGGCCGCATTTGGTTACCTCTTCCCCAACAGTTTAATTTATTTGTACTTTTTTATACCCATAAAAGCCAAATGGTTCGTCATTATATATGGTGCCATGGAACTCTATCTGGGGGTACGAAATTCTGCCGGAGACAATGTGGCTCATTGGGCACACCTTGGGGGCGCATTGATCGGGTTTTTACTGGTGTTCTACTGGAATAAAACCAATCGCAGACGATTTTATTAGTAACTTTAATAGCTATTAAAATACCTTTTTATGGGGGTGCTTGAACAAGCAAGGGGGAAAAAAGTTTTTTTGGGAGCTGACAATGATGCGTTGATTAAAATTGTGGCGGTTAATGTGTTGATCACCGCCATGCTCTTTCTGGTAAGAGGCATTTACCAGATATCGAATATAGATCTGGCTTTTTACCAGAGCCAGGTACTCAAACATTTCCTGCTCCCTGCAGCATTTTCCGATTTTTTGAAAAGTCCCTGGTCGCTCATCACCTTCATGTTCGTGCATATTGATATTTGGTCGCTGATTGCCAATATGTTGTGGCTATGGGCTTTCGGAACTATTATGCAGACTTTATATGGTGGCGGCCGATTGGCGCCATTGTATGTATACGGAGGTTTGGTTGGTGCTGTATTTTTTTTGGTGGCAGGAATGTTCACCAATGGCGGATCATTGGCTGGAGCCTCGCCGTCTACTATGGCTATCGCCGTTGCTACTACCGTGGCTGCACCCGGCTACAGACTTTTCCCTATGTTGCGCGGTGGAATCCCTCTTTGGGTACTGACCCTTATTTACGTTGCCATTAATTTGGCAGGGCTTTCTTATAATCCATCGGTGTATGCGGCTCAGTTAGGCGCTGCTGGCATGGGGTTTCTCTATATCTCACTTTTGAATAGGGGAACGGATATAGGGCGCTGGATGAACCGTTTATACGACTGGTTCTTTAACCTGTTTAACCCGGATCTGGTTTCCGCCAGAAGACAAAAGGATAAAGTGAATATGTTTTATGACACTGGAGGCAAGAAACCTTTTAAAAAGAAGGCCAATCTTAACCAGCAGCGGGTTGATGAAATACTGGATAAAATCAATAAAAGTGGAATGCACAGTCTTTCCATAGAAGAGAAAGATTTGCTGAAACGCGCAAGTGAGGAGGATTTATTCAATTAATAATGGTAAAAAGAATTGCAAGAAGGCTGTGGGTTATCTTGTTTGTGAGCGTTGTCATCCTGTTTCTGACATCGTGTTTGTCGCCTTTTCTCAACCCGGCAGAGTGGTGGTTCTTCGGATTCCTGGGATTAATTTTTCCATATGTACTAATAGCAATGCTGTTTTACCTTTTCTATTGGATGATTAAAAAATCCAAATGGACCTTTTTAGTGTTAGTATCGTTGATGTTGGGGTGGAAAAGTATACAAGCCGCTTTTGCTTTGAATATTAATGCAGGATTTAGCCTGCAAAAGCCGGAGAATACGCTGAGGGTAATGACCTGGAATGCCCGGTATTTTATTAGTCCTGACGAAAAAGTAGTTAAAACAGGCATTTCTACTGCGCACCAGAAAATGTTTGATCTCATTGAGACCTATAACCCGGATATCCTGATCATGCAGGAGTTTATGAGTGCAGACTCGGGTCCCTATACCAATAACCTTAAAATTATTGAGACAGAGCTTGGTTTTAAGCATCACTTTTTTTGGACGATTGGGGGTAGCAAAGAGGAACTAAAACGAAAACGGCGGGAACAGAGGGGCATTATTATTTTTTCAAAGTTTCCCATTATTGATGAAAATGTGATTGATCTTCCTGTTGGTTTGGGTACAACAGAAGCGGTGATTTATACTGATATCGCTGCAGATAAGGATACAATCCGGGTGTTTGCAGGACATTTACAGTCTTTTGGTTTTATGCGGAAAGACTATGAAAATATGCATAAAATAAAAACTGATCCCGACGAAAGACTTGACGCGTCCAAAAGTGTCGCCAGGAAAATGCGGCAGGCATTTCAGGTTAGAGGTGAACAGGCCGACAGGATTTTGAAAGAGATGGAAGGAAGCCGGTACCCTGAAATTTTTTGTGCAGATCTAAATGATGTTCCTAATTCATACACTTATTTTACCATCAAAGGAGATAAAAAGGATGCGTTTATTGCCAGAGGATTTGGATTTGGGAAAACATTTTACAGTCATCATTCCTCCTTTATGCGGAAGTTACCAACCTTGCGAATCGATTATATTCTGGCAGATCCACAGTTTACGATCCATCAAACAAAGGCCATTAAACAAATTCTGTCGGACCATATTCCGCTGGTAACGGATATTTCTCTTGATAAATAAAAGGCGTATAATACCTATATATTTGTAGAAATTTAGCGATAAACGGTATGTCAGAATTGAAGATATATAACTCCCTTTCCAGAACTAAAGAAGTTTTTAGACCCATTACTCCAGGATATGTAGGACTGTATGTTTGTGGTCCTACCGTATATAGTGATGTACACCTGGGTAACTGCCGTACTTTCATTTCTTTTGATATTATATACCGCTACCTGTTATACCTCGGATATAAAGTGCGTTATGTGCGTAACATTACAGATGCAGGACACCTGGAAGGTGATAGGGATGAGGGTGATGACAAGTTTTCTAAAAAAGCCCGGCTGGAGCACGTAGAACCTATGGAGATTGTCCAGAAATATACGCTGGGTTTCCATAAGGTTATGGAACTTTTTAATAATCTGCCTCCCAATATTGAACCTACGGCCACCGGCCATATCCTGGAGCAGATCGAAATGGTTAAACAAATTTTGGACAATGGGTATGCCTACGAGGTGGATGGTACGGTATATTTTGATGTAGAGAAATACAACAAAGAAAAACCCTACGGCATACTTACCAATAGAAAACTGGAAGACCTATTGGAAGGCACCCGTGAACTGGGTGGTCAGGACGAGAAAAGAGGTCGGCTGGATTTCGCACTTTGGATCAAAGCCAAACCGGAGCATCTGATGCAATGGCCGTCTCCCTGGGGAATGGGTTTTCCGGGTTGGCATATAGAGTGTTCTGCGATGAGTGAAAAATACCTCGGCAAACAATTTGATATACACGGTGGCGGTATGGACCTGGCCGCAACACACCATACCAACGAAATTGCACAATCCCAGGCTTGTTTTCATGTGAGCCCGGTGAACTATTGGTTACATACAAATATGCTTACGGTGAACGGTGCACGCATGAGTAAGAGTGCGGGTAATGGATTTCTGCCACACCAGTTGTTTACAGGCGATCATCCATTACTGGAAAAGGCCTATGCTCCCATGACCGTCCGCTTTTTTATGTTGCAGACGCATTACCGCAGTACATTAGACTTTAGTAATGAGGCACTGCAGGCAGCCGAAAAAGGATTGAAAAGGTTATGGGATGCTTATGAAATAACGGAAAGTCTGAACTATGGCAGCCCCGGTACGATTGATGAAGCACTGGACAAAAAATGTAATGACCTGGTAGCAGAATTTGACAACAGTATGAATGACGACTTCAATACTGCTAAAGTATTAGCCGCTATGTTTGAGCTGGTACCGGTTATTAATTCATTCAAATCGCAGCAACTACCTTTGGATAGTATCCGGGAGGAAACATTTAGCCGGCTAAAAAAACAACTTAAGGTATACCTGCTTGATATATTTGGACTCACCAGTGTGAAAGAAGGTGATAATGGGTTGCTGGAGGGGGTAGTGCATTTGCTTATTCAGATACGAAGAGAAGCCCGTGCAAAAAAGGACTTTGCCACTTCCGATAAAATACGCAATGAATTGCAACAACAGGGAGTGCTACTCAAAGATAATAAAGATGGCAGCGTCACCTGGGAAGTAGCATAGGGGGTATAACAACGGTGGAAACCAACCTTTGTATTCGCTATGTTTCTTAGTGTTTTTGATTTAGGTGTACCAACAATACCTATTCGTTTTTAACTGATTGTTTTTTGGGAGGAAAAAAGAAACTGCCGGGCTTTTGTTTAAAGTAGCTCCATACCGAAGCTGCAATAAGTCTTAAGTCGGAAAAAGGAATATTTCTGGAACGCAATGCGATGGATAAGGACAGGTAAAAGCTTACCAGAAAGTTCACCAGACCGATAACGCCGATCCCAATGATTCCCCAAATAATAACGGAGGGAGGAATATCAAAATCCCCTCCATACATTCCCAACGCAAGGTTGCCACTGGCAAAAGTAATATGTCGGATATCAATATTTAATCCCAGGAATACGCCAATTGAAAAAGTACTCCCCATAAACACTCCAAACCAAAAATTAGAAACCACGCCCGCCCATTTTTTTTCGTATAGTTTTGCAATTTTTTTCGTCTTTGATTTTCCAAAAACTTTTTTGAGAATTGGATGCTCCTGGATGCGATAATATACATGATCGTATTTGTCCCGGTTGGCAATGCTGCCTGCTATAATTCCGGAGATAAATAGAAAAAATCCTGCAATAGCGGCATGAAAAATAGCTGCCGAACCAACGGGGCTGAGATCGTTTAAAAGTGTTGTCCACTTTTGCGCAGCAATATTGTAGTCAAATATTTTGTCTATTCCCCAGATAAGTAATAAAGCCATAGGAAAGGCCATGATTACATTGCCTACAAAAGCAATAAACTGCGACCGGAATACACGGGCAAAGAAACGGGCAAAAATTAAATATTTTTCATCTGCTGAAAGCGTTTTGTTTTGATCGCCCGCTACCAGTGAACTAATCAGGGCGGAAGCGGTCATTGCAGGCTGTTTGGTTGCCAGCGTAAACCCAAGCAGATAAATAACAATAAACCCAAACGAATAGTTCAGGCTGTACAATGCGGCATGGCCAAATTCACTAATGACTACTTTCCCCAGGAGTATTTTAAAAATGCACAGAAAGGCAACAATTAAACCACCGCCACAAGCTGTTTTGAACATCTTAAAATACTCGCTTCGTGTATCCGTAATATATTTTTCACCTGTTTTGGCTGTATGTTGGGTTATTTCATAAGATAATGTCTGGGTACTCTTTTTTATCAGTTTTCTTATATTGGTGCGATCGCTATTGTATCGTATCAGTTGTAAGCCAAATGCAATACTCTTTTTCCACTTCTCGTCGGTCTGCTCGAGTACCAGGTAACTCAGCATTTCTTTTATCCGGAATAGTTGCTGCTTGGCTCGCAGCAGTGACTGATTTACTTTTAATGAAATGCCATATTTGTGAGAGTTATCGAATGCACGGTCTATATAATCTTCGCATTATTTGTGAAGAATGAGTAATTGTTTATAGATAAGATCGTCTGTAGATACATATTTGACTTCTGCATTGATAAGCTTTTCGTTTAGTTCTGAAAACTCCTTTTGAAAGCCTAAAAAAGGGCTATCCAGATTCTGATGTTCGGGCACCATTTTACTAACCTCTTTTTCCATTACCCTGCCGCTGATCCGCTGTACCAATACTTCAAGTGCATATAATATTTCAGATATTTCAAAATTACTTTTCCCCTCTTCGTACAAAGGTTTCAGGCTGGTATATGTCAACAGTGATGCTATTTCGTCATAGGCTATTTTTTCCAGCCATAAAGGGTCTGTATCTCTATAGAATATCTGGTTGAGTATAAACTGCATGGTATTCTTAGGTGGTTGATAAGGAAGATACCTGGCTACAAACCGCCGCCTTACTTCATAGATAAAGTCGTTGCCGCTAATAATACCGGTGTCTGTGATGATGGAATCGAAATCTTTTCCTTTCAGCAGATTTTTTAGATAAGAAGCAAAATACAGTTGATAATTTTCTCTTTCTGACAGAAGTTCCAGCAAAGGAGATAAACTTATGCTGTAATTCTTTTTGATGTTTTTAGGTCTGAAGATATTGACCAACTCAACCATAAAGTCTATATCATAGTCGTTCTCCAGGGTGTAGTCCTCCGAAAGATGTGTTGCAAACAGGGCGTCCAGTCTTTTTCTGATATCCTGGTCTTTTCTTTTTTCTTTCATACTAAATCCGCTTCTTAGAATAAAAATACAATTGAATTTGCAAACGGGAAAACGATTCGTAGTATGAACCGGAGACCAACCCTAAGGGATTGCCATACATGAAGCTAAAAGCTTTTTTATAAATAGGTATAGATTCAGGGATCATATGTCAGCGCAGCATCTTTAGTGTATTTTTTACAAAATGAGTAAGTGGAGACCAGTTCTCGCTCAAATCCGGATCTTGCAGCTTATAGTGTTTGCCCCTGTTCCAAACGGATAATGTTACTACCTGTTTGTCATGAGCAATAATTGGCGGTGGTGTTAGAGTCTTTGCCTGGTGATCCCAGCTTATTCTATTCGCAGCCATTAGTATATGTGCTACAATATGTGGATTCACTTGTTTCCCAGTTTTGGTGCCCTGCCACAATATGCTGCCATCACCGGCAATAGATATATAGATCGATTCAGTATTGGGCAAGCCGGGGCTCACCGTGTATCCGAATACTTCCTCGTTTAGCGGAACTACCGGGTTTTTTGTTGTAGGTTTCAATTCCGCGAAACCTTCGCCCAGCTTTGATTGAAATAGCGCGGAATACCGAAGAAAGTCTTCAAAACTGCCTTCTGCAACTATATCTTCTGCGGGATTTATTTTTTCTTGTAATAGGTATAAATCTTCCATTGCATAAAATAATTCATCAACATACCACGTATTTTCATCAAGCCATATTATCGTTATGCTTCTGGGTTGCGTTAACTCATACAGCAGCTTGATGTTAGAATATTCGATATCATCCTGACTTAGTTTATAAAGTTTACTGAAGTCTTTTGGAAATAAAGCCCTGAATTCACTACCGCCTTTTTTGCTCAGCGCTACATATTGCTGAAATGTTATCTTGTCTTTGGTTTCACCAAATTCAACTGGCAAAGACATTGCCGTCTTTAGAACTGTTTTAAGAGTCTGCTCATCTAGTGGATAGATGGTTCGTTGAATATGGGGTTTGTAGTCACGGGCTCCGCCGTATACTTTCTTCCCATGTGGATCTGTCCAAGTGTTTTCAGCAGCATGTGGATCACCCAAATCCACTTCACTATATACTTCTATTCGGGGGTAGGGCAGGGGCTGGGTATGGATGGTTTGCTTTGACATGGTAATGTGTTTGTTTATATGCTGTAAGTGGATTTTTTAGGAGATAGTTATAACGGGATACTATGCCGCCGAATTGTATCCACAGCCGGAAGCAGTTACTAATTTGTTTGCTATCCAATCTCAGTTTACAAAAACAGGTAACAAAATAGCTTCTCTTAAGGCCGGAGAAAAAGCAATCATGGTGGTGACGATAGAAGCCAAAAAAGATGCCAACTATATACAGATAGAAGTGCCCATACCAGCCGGCTGTACCTATGGTGCCAAGCCACAAACCTGGATGCAGCACCGGGAATACCTGAAGGAAAAAATGGTATTATTTGTAGAGAATATGCCCAAAGGGAAGTACACTTACGAAATTGAATTAGAACCCAGGTACACTGGGCAATATCACTTGAATCCGGTAAAAGCAGATCTGATGTATTTTCCTACATTTTATGGCAGGAATGATATGAGTAGTGTGGAGGTAGTAGAGTAGAGGAAAAATAGATAACTTAGCTGATGCGATTAATTCTTTTGTTTATAAGTACATTCATTGTATCAGATGCGGTAAGTCAGTCCAATGATTTATATACAATAAAGAAAGACAGTTCCGGGTTTGTACTCACGGAGAAAGGAGCGTCCTTATTAGCCTCTCTACCATTAAAATGCCTTGATCAGGAGTATCCTAATAAAACCAGCCATATCTCCGTGAGCGACAGCGATCACGTATTGACTCCCAGGCGGTTGCATCCTGCTTTTTTTGGTTGTTTCGATTGGCATTCTTGTGTGCATGGACATTGGATGCTTGTAAAGCTATTAAAACAGTTTCCCGCTTTGTCAGAAGCTGCAGCTATAAGAGCTGCGATAAATAAGACGATGACAGTTGAAAATATTTTGGCAGAGGTCAGGTATTTTGAAGCCCCTTTGGCTAAAACCTGGGAGCGTACTTATGGTTGGGCGTGGTTATTAAAACTACATCAGGAACTAAACAATTGGAATGATGCTGATGGTAAGCAATGGTTAGTGGCACTACAACCGCTTACCAATTTAATTGTTCAACGATGGATGGAGTTTATTCCTAAACAGACGTATCCCAATCGAACAGGCGTGCACCCTAACACCGCATTCGGTTTGGTATTTGCCTTAGACTATGCCCGGGCCGTAGGTGATCATACATTTGAAAAGGCTATTGTGGCACATGCTAAAAATTTATATGGTGGGGATAAAAATGTGCCGGCATCCTGGGAGCCAGACGGAGCCGATTTTTTGTCACCTTCTTTGGAAGAGGCAGATCTGATGCGAAGAGTGCTTCCGCAATCAGCGTTTCTGAAATGGTTTACTACATTTTTGTCATTGAAAGACCTGAATCATCTCAGTAAACTTCCTGTTGTTTCTGACAGGACGGATTATCAGATCGTTCATTTAGATGGACTATTCCTAAGCAGGAGTTGGTGCATGAAAGGAATTTCATCTGTATTACCTTCTTCGAACCCCGCTAAAGTGATTTTTAGAAAGTCATCCATTTCTCACCTGGCTACTGCATTACCGCATGTTGTAAGTGGAAACTACGGCGGTGATCATTGGTTAGCGAGCTTTGCCGTATATGCACTAACGGATTAGTTGGGTTCGAATAAAGAACCATAGATTTACAAAAGCAAGTAGAAAAATGAATAGATTTATTTTTACCAACTTGTTAGCAATACTTTCACTATTGGGATATTCTCAGGACAAATGGAACTTGCATAATGCGAGTATGCATTTTGGTGGCGGCAGTATTGTCAAAAAAGCTGATGCTATTGGTTTTGTCTTTTCCTGGGATGCCGCAGTTCGAAAAAAAGGAAATATCCTAGGTGCTGAATACGAAACAGCAACCAATATGCGTATTACTGGCAATCGATACGCTGTCGATCAGATAAATCTTTTATATGGTAGAAGTTTATTAAAACATGATAAGGCTTTTGTATTGGAAGGGTATATTGGTTCAGGATTTTACAGACAGTCCCATAAGGCGATTGGCTCTGGGGATATATGGTACTCAGAAACGGCAGTAGGATTAAAGCTAAAATTGCTGGCACAGTATCCGGTGTACAAGCAGTTGTACGTCTCCGTTGCTTCCAATGTTACTTTTAATTTTTCCAATACCTATCTGTCTGCGTTGGCAGGGGTGGGTTATCGGTTTTGAAAAATTAGCAAATCTGTTTCTGGCTAATCAGGCAGAGCATACGCTACAACAGATTCCCCTAATTTACTACCCAATTTTCCATGTCCGCCAGCGGCTATTACAATGTATTGTTTACCGTTGATAGCATAAGTCATTGGGGTAGCTTGTCCGCCTGCGGGTAGTGTAGCAGACCATAATACATTACCAGTTTGTGTGTCAAAAGCTCGTAGGTGTCCATCCATTGTGGCAGCTACAAATGTCAGTCCGCCCCCAGTTACAGTAGCCCCTCCAAAATTGATAGAGCCCCATTTGGTAGCGTTTGGATATTGTAGAGTATCCATCATATAACCAAGAGGTACTTCCCATTTTTTAATACCGGTTTGCATATCAATAGCCAACAGTGTACCCCATGGCGGAGCCGTTTGCATAGTGAGTCCTTTTTCGTTGGAATCAAACAAATACCCTCTTTTCATAACATAGGGCGTACCCACCTGGCGGCCGGTTTCCCCTCTTGCGATGAAGGCATCTTTATTTTCAGCACTTTTCAATGAGTCTCTTGGAATGATGGTGATTACAGCCGCTAACCGGTTTATATTAGTAAGGAGTAATTTTTGATTGGGGTCGTAACACATACCGCCCCAATGTATGCCACCAACATTTCCGGGAATCATAATACTTCCTTTAAGACTAGGTGGTGTAAAAGGACCTTTGTACTCTAAGTTGGCAACTTTTTTTTCAGCTTCTTTTTTTGCTTCGGGTGTAGGTCCCCAAATTAGATCTTTGTTAAACACTTGTAATCCTACAGGAGCAGGCAACACAGGGATGGGTTGTGTCGGCCATGCTTTTTCGCCTTTAATGGTTGAGGCTGGAACAGGTTTTTCTTTCACGGGAAAAAGGGGATTTCCTGTTTCCCTATTCAAAATAAAAATATGTCCCATCTTGGTGCCAACAGCTACAGCAGGCGTTTTTTTACCATCTTTTTCCAGATCGAATAGCAAGGGTTGGGCGGCGATATCATAGTCCCATATATCATGATGAACCACCTGGTAATACCAAATCATTTTTCCGGTAGATGCTTGTAATGCGACAACGGAATTGCCGTATAGGTTTTGTCCTAACCTTTCGCCACCGTAGTAGTCCGGAGAGGGACAACTGGTGGGGATAAAAACCATATCCCGCTGCGGGTCGGCAGAGATAACGGCCCATGCGTTAGCTGCCCCCGAGCCAGAGCCAACCCATGTTTTTGATGCAGGGTCAGAAGCGTCTGTAGGGATAGGATCCCAAGTCCAGAGTAATTTTCCGGAATGCACATGGTATGCCCGCACAACGCCTGAAGGATAGTCTTTGCGTTGATTATCACCAATAGAGGAGCCTACTATAACAACATCTCCCACTATTGCCGGTGGAGATGTTACCGCGATGTCATTACCGAGCCCCGCACGCAGATCAACAATTCCATTGTTGCCAAAGAATATTATCGGTTCGCCATTTTTTGCATTCAAGCAAATCAAACGTCCATCTATAGTAGCAGTAAATATCTTTTCGTCGTCAGTACCATCTTTTGCAGACCAATAAGAAACCCCGCGGGAGGTGACTTCGGAATAATGATTTTTCAAATTGATTTGCGGATCGTATATCCACCTTTCTTTTCCGTTTGTAGCATCTATTGCTATAACCCTATTGGTAGGTGTATTAAAGTACAGCGTGTTACCAATCATCAGTGGCGTAGCTTCAAAAGCAGCTTTCTCGTGCAAATAGGTATCTTTATAAGTAGCCAGTTCTCCTGTGTTATAAGTCCATGCCTGTTTGAGTTGCGTGATATTTTCACGATTTATTTCAGTAAGCTCTGAGTAACGCATACCACCGGGGTCATGCCCATAAGACCTCCATTCATTGTTTGATTGACAATAGCTAAATTTTGTCAAACTTACGAGAAAAGAAACGGTTAAATATAGTCGTGAAAGTTTCATATTTCCAGAAGTAAAATATTGACAATTATGTGATGTGTATAGTCGTAAGTTACGATTTAGCGAAGTTAAATAAGGCTGCAACAATAAATAATTTTCGTTCATTACTTATATTATATGCTGCGACGGCTAAAGGATTGACAGTAAAAATAGACAAGGGAGCTAATCGTACTTAGAACATTTTCAATGCGAAAATAATGATAAAGAATAATGGTTATTCGGAAGTTTCCCCGATGGAAAGCTTAATGGAAGTATGGCATTTTGGGGACAAAAGGTTGCTTATTATTGGCAACCTTTTGTTTTAATGTTACATGGGTGTAACTTGTCTTCTCAAATAATACAATGAAAATTTTAATTACCGGAACCAATGGATTGTTGGGGCAATACCTCGTAAGAGATTGCGTAGCGGCTGGTTATTCAGTAATTGCTACCGCCAGGGGAAATTCAAAGCTTTCTCCGGTTACATTGGGGAATGCAACTTATACTGAATTGGATATTACAGACCGGTTGGCTGTGCAAAAGGTTATTGATCAGGCGAAGCCGGATGTTATTATACATGGGGCTGCGATGGCACAACCCGATGCGTGTGAGTTGGATAAAGAAGCCTGTAGACTTACAAACGTAGAAGCTACCCGATATATTTGTGATGCGGCTGCAGCTGTGAATGCAAAAGTTATATATGTATCAACTGATTTTGTTTTTGACGGTAATAATGGGCCATATAGAGAAGATGACGAAACTCGACCGGTTAATTTTTATGGACAATCGAAGCTGGATGGCGAAGTTATTGTGAAGGAAATGAAGAACTGGGCAATTGTGCGCACTATTTTGGTGTATGGAAATATTTTAACTGGTACCAGAAGTAATGTCGTTACCTGGGTAAAGGAAAATTTAGAAAACGGAAAGCCTATTAAAGTTGTGAGTGATCAAATAAGAACCCCCACTTATGTAGAGGATCTGTCCCGCGCCATTTTATTAGTGGTAGAGCAGAATGCAAAAGGTCTTTATCATATTGGTGGTAATGAAGTGCTGACTCCCTGGGATATCGCTGTTCAGGTGGCTGATTATTTCAAGCTGGATAAATCGTTGATGGAGAAGGTGGATGCATCTGTTTTTTCGCAGCCCGCCACCAGACCCCTGAAAACCGGATTTATTATTGATAAGGCTAAACAGGAGCTGGGCTATTCGCCGGTTACTTTTAAAGAAGGCATTAGCAGGATGTTCCCGTTGGATAAGACATAGTCATTCATCAATGTTGCTTGATTTTTATGGACCTTGTGGATGGTGATGATTTGTCAGCGGGGGAGTGAGAGTTGCTATAGCATGGCGTAACGGCTACAGGGACTTGAAGATGATATGAGTAAATGGATAATGACACAGGCGAATAGATTAATTGGAAGCGTTTGCCTTTATGCGCTTGACCAATAAAATACTAAGAATGGCACAAACAGATTATGACGCAGTAGTAGTAGGGGCAGGACCCAACGGACTGGCGGCAGCTATTACTTTACAGCAAAGTGGATTATCAGTATTGATAATAGAAGGGAAACAAACTATTGGAGGAGGGCTGAGGACCCAGGAGTTAACATTGCCTGGTTTCAAACATGATGTATGTTCGGCCATTCATCCTATGGCAGCGGGTTCTCCTTTTTTTAAATCTATTCCGCTAAAGGATTTCGGTTTAAAATTTATTGATCCAACCATTGCGGCAGCGCATCCTTTTGACGACGGTACCGCAGCAGTGTTGAAGAAATCGCTTGAAGAAACTGCACATTTACTCGGAGCCGACGAGAAAAAATATCTTGAGCTTATTCGACCAGTGGTGAAGAGTTGGCCAAAAATGAACAAGGATATACTGGGACCTCTTAGTATTCCTTCACACCCTTTGCTGATGGCATCTTTCGGATGGAACGCATTAAGATCTGCGGGAGCCATCGCCGGGAAATTCAAAACCGAGCGCGCAAAGGGGCTGTGGGCAGGAATGGCTGCTCACTCTATTCAGCCCTTGTCAAATATCAGCTCAGCAGCCATAGGGTTTGTATTGTTGACAACCGGGCATCTGTACAACTGGCCGATACCGGTAGGTGGTTCTAAAAGCATAGCAGATGCATTGTTGGCTTATTTTATTTCGTTGGGGGGTAAAATTGAAACTGGCAGGTATATTAATTCTTTGGGGCAGCTTCCTTCTGCCAAAGCGGTATTATTGGATGTAACGCCAAAGCAGTTGTTGGAGATTGCGGGGCACAAGTTTTCTTCCATATATAAATGGCAGTTAAATCGCTACCGTTATGGAATGGGCGTATTTAAAATAGACTGGGCATTGGATGCTCCTGTTCCATTCCTGTCCGAAGAATGCAGGCAAGCCGGTACGATTCATTTAGGCAGCACATTTAAAGAAATAGCCTGGGCGGAAAAAGAAACGGCAGCAGGCAGGCAGGTAGACAAGCCCTTTGTGTTATTTGCACAACAAAGTTTGTTCGATTCTACGAGAGCACCGGAAGGAAAACAGGTCGCCTGGGCTTATTGTCATGTACCCAACGGCTCTACAAAAGATATGACTGCCATTATTGAAAATCAGGTAGAAAGGTATGCTCCGGGTTTCAAAGAGCGGATTCTGGCCCGGCACACTTTTAATGCGGCTCAAATGGAAGAATATAACCCGAATTATATTGGGGGTGATATCAACGGTGGTATAATAGATATACAACAACTATATACCAGGCCAGCCCTCCGGTGGTCACCATACAAAACTTCGGCTAAAGGTATATATATATGTTCTTCGTCTACCCCACCCGGTGGCGGTGTACATGGTATGTGTGGTTATCATGCAGCCAGAAAGGTGTTGAGAGACCTTGGCTGAGTTGTGGCTATTTCAATTGAAAAGATAGGAGCAGAGCTCTATAGCGTTGGATTCATTATTGTAGGCATCAGATAGTAATTCAGCCCTGTCGGCAATAGCTTTGTTGCCAAAAGGTGTGTTCATTGTTTCCCTGATTTTTTCGTAAACAGCAGAAGCCGTATTTGCAACTATGCAGGCCTTTTCCAGGGGAGTGCCTGATATCATGGCATTATTCACAATGCAGAACCTTCCTTCGAAGAGAGCGTGTAATAGTTTGAATTTTATACCGGTTTCAGAAAACGAGGGGAGTATATTGATATGGGCATTCCTGATAAGGCGTTGCATATGTTCCGGGTCGGGATTTCCCTCAATTTTTATATGGCTATATGGCTTGACGTTTTGTCTTAGTTGCCCGGTGGGATTTTTACCGGCAATAATAAGGGGAACGTCTATGGCAGCAAAAATATTATTGATAAGCCATAACGCAGCGTTTTCGTTTTCTTCCACGCCCAGGTTTCCGTGATACAAACAATAGGATCCCTGCCCTTCTTTTATGTTCACCTTCTGCCACGGTACGAACACCGGCAAGTAGTGAACATTGTGTAACGCTTTTTCCCGGAACCTTCCTGCTTCTGTTTCGGAAACTGATAAACCGATGTTTGCTTTCTTTATTATCTGCGGCTCATATTTCGAGAGCAAATAGCTTTCAAATTGGTAATATAGTTTTTGGGTACCTGCACTGTTTTCAGCAAGTTGTTTGTAATATTCAGTTTCGTTGTTATGTAATCGCAGGACGACTCTTCTATTTTTTAGTTGGTTTCCCCTTAGCAAATAGCTGCAATGAATGCCCTCCAGTAAGATTGGATAATTGTCCTTCCCGATATTTTTCTCTAGTGCAATACTACGCCTGGAGTTGACTATGTATGGAGTGGAAAGAGACAATGAAACAATTCCTTTTTTTCTTTTGTAATAAAAAACTTCCTGGCAAAAATTGTCGAGTGCAGGTTGTGCTCCTCTGTTATCGTCAAAGCAATGCAGATGAATGTGTACGCCTTGCTCCTTCAGGTATTTTAGCTTCCAGTAAAGATCCATTACACCACCGTAATCCGGGGGAAAAGGAACTTGCAGGCATACTATATGTAAATGTTTTTCCAATTAGGTAAACAGGTTTTCGTAAAATGAAATTAGTTTCTTTTCCTCCTCTTGCCAATTATACACTTGTCTGGCCTGCATGCAGTTGGTTTGCAGCTTTGTATACAGAATGTTGTCGGTAAGTAACAAATTAATAGCCTCGCTTATACTTTTTTCCGTTATAGTTTTTATTAGAACTGCCACTTCAAATTCGTGATTTATCTTTTCGTATTCCGGAAACTCCATGGTTACCTGAGGAATGCCAGAATGGATATAGTCAAAAAACTTATTGGCCAATGAATAGTATTGATTGAGTCCTGCATTTTCGACTAAGTTGATACCAATATAGGCTTTCTGTGTTACGGCAGTTAGCTCACTGGGTGAAACTGGAGCATGAAGAAATACTTTGTGCACTAGATTATATTCCCGAATGAGCTTTTGTGTTTGTTGCAAAAAATTACCGGTACCGTAGATGTACAATATAGCATCCACGTGCTGCATAGCCGGTATCAGCCATTCCAATCCGCGGGCTTCGTTTACAGCACCCTGGTATAGAATTATGTTTCTTTTTTTTTCTGTTGGTCGGGTCCATTCCCTCAGATAAGGACAATTTTGTATCAAAGCATAATGAACACCATAACGCCTGGTAAATTCCAATGCAATACTATTGGAAACGGTATATCCATTTTTGAAAGCCGGTACGAAATTTCGCTCAATGGTTTTCCAGAACTTATGTATCACCGGGCGACGCATAACCTCTTTCATTTCTGTAAACAACTCGTGTGCATCATATACCCGCTTGATCTTTTTTAGCTTTGAAATGATATATACCGGTACAATCGTGTCGAGGTCTGCCGCGCAAATGGCATCCATCTTTTTAAATAACAGGAAAAAGAACAGACGAATGTTAAACTCCAGGTAGTATAATTTTCCGGTCCCGTTAAAACAGAATAATCGTTTCTGTTGATAATTTTCCGTAGCAACTGGGGGAGAAGTATTTAGCCGTTTACCAACGAGCACCACCCGGTAGCCATTGTCAGACAACGATTTTGCAATCCGTTGCATCCTTTGGTCGTGAACGAGTTCGCTAATGACGGCTAAGTAAATGGTCTTCAATAGTATGGCTCTTTTTAAAGATTGAAAGGTATTGGATTTACATAAATTAAATAGTTTTTAATTAACACCATTTTAAAAGGATATTTTAAAAATCTTTTATTAGAATTGCATTAACAAAAATATATCATATGGAAGACGTACGGACCAATGCACCGGAGAAACGTATCCGGCCAACTTTTCTTACTGTATTATGTATATTGACATTTATTGGAAGTGGATGGGGGATTGTAAGTGGCTTTACGAGTTATGCGTCTGCTAATTTAGCGGCAGGTATTTCTCAGACAGCTATGGAAGACGCTCAACGGGAGTTAGAGAATAGCGAGGTCTCTAATTCGGGTACCGCATTGGCTAATCAGATGCTGTCGGGGATGAGCGAGGTTTTAAACCCTGAGAATATTCGCAAAAATGCTTTGTTTTCTATCGTGAGTGCCGTTTTTACGTTAATAGGAGCGGTATTGATGTTTCGATTATCGAAAACTGGATTTTGGCTTTACGTTCTTGGCACATTGATAGGTATTGCAGCACCATTTATAGTATATGGTCCGTCTAATTTTCTCACGGTCATTTCATCTTCAGCTATCGCTTTTGTCGGTATTTTGTTTGTTGTACTATATGGATTAAATCTGAAACATCTAAAATAGTTCCCAAAATTTTATTTACAATAGAAGCCGGAGCATTGTAGCTTCGGCTTTTTTATTCATCAACCTGCTTCTACTATGATTATCCGTAAAATACTGGTTTGTTGTCTCACTGTACTACCAGCTTCGATATCCTGGGCACAAACTGTTGAACAAAAACTTACCACCGCTTTTAGCCAGTTCGAAAAAGACCCGCAATTGCAATTTGCCATTAGTTCGCTATATGTGGTGGATGCGGCTACCGGCAAAGTGATGCACGATAAAAATAGTAGAGTAGGGTTGGCGCCGGCGTCCACTCAAAAAATAGTTACCAGCATAACAGCTTTTGAGTTGCTCGGGAAAACCCACAGGTATAAAACAGAATTTACATACGATGCATCCTCCAAAACGCTTGGCATTATAGGGTCCGGCGATCCCACATTGGGTAGCGATCGGTATGCCAACACTAAAGCTTCTGCAGTTTTAGGACGGATGTTAAAAAATATACCGCAAGAAGCAACTATCAGCACCGTTAGCTTAGAATATAACCGTTGGACAGGTGTTGCTATACCGGATGGCTGGATATGGCAGGATTTGGGAAACTACTATGGGGCCGTGTCCGGTCAACTGAACTGGAGAGAAAACAAATTTGATCTTATTCTTCGTTCCGGAAGTAAAATTGGTGATCCGGTGGCTATTGTTGGGTCCGTTCCGGACGTTTCGCAATCGGTACCCTTGCGTTCCCTGGTGACTACTGCTGCAAGGGGTAGCGGCGACAATGCCTATATCTATTTGCCGTCGGATTTTCCTGCCGGTTTTGTGAGAGGGACAATACCTGCCGGAGAAAGCCGCTTTGTCATTTCCGGATCCTTGCCTTCAGGCGATGCACAACTGGCAAAAGAAATTATCGACACACTCTCCAGTTTGTATCAAACAGATATTATCATTGCCGAGATTCCTGGCGGAAAACCGGTTGTTTTTCACACGGAAACCTCACCACCGCTGGATTCTATTATATACTGGTTCAACAGGCGAAGTATTAACCTGTACGGGGAAGCGCTGTTGCAGACAATGGCTTTCGAAAAAACAGGTACTGCATCCGGTGATAGCGGGGTAGCCGTGCTCAAAGACTTTTGGAAACAAAGAGGGGTTAATGAGTTGGAGCTAAATATGGTAGATGGCTCTGGTCTGTCACCATTGAATAGGCTGACAACGCATGCGCAGGTAGAGATATTGAAATATGCCCGTAATCAGCCATGGTTTTCCTCCTTTATGGGCTCGCTGCCTGAATATAACGGTATGAAAATGAAAAGTGGTACCATCAGTGGTGTGAAAGGGTTTTCCGGTTACCATACTTCAAAGTCGGGCAGACAATATGTATTCTCCTTTTTGGTGAATAACTACAACGGCAATGCCCGTACGCTGGTAAATAAAATGTATAAGGTTTTGGATGTGTTGAAATAAATTCTGATTGTTGATTGCTGATAGGAGGATTTCTGATTTGTTTGTTGAAAACAAAATCAGAAACCAAAAATCGCCAAACCAGCCCAAATCCTGATTGTTGATCGGTATCGAAAAGCCAATCAGAAATTAACAATCTCCCAATCAGCCATCCCTAATCTATTTCCCCATCATACTATCAACACTGGCTTTACCGGGTCCCACCAGCAGGATGACGATATACCCAGCCAGAAACAATCCCGCTTTTTCTCCTGCTCCAAATATTTCTCCCCCATGAGACTTGAACAACGCAACACACATTACAACTATCAGGGGCATGACTGAAAACCGGGTGAATAAACCTATGATGATAAAAACAGAACATATTAGTTCTGCAAACAGCACCAGTCCCAATGAAAGGGTGGAACCAAGTCCCAGAAAATTGGTAAACTTGGCTTGCAGGTCACCAAAGCGTATCAATTTACTATATCCGTGCGGCAACATCATAAGTCCCAATGCCACGCGTAACACAAAAAGTGCTGTATTGAAAGCCCATGCAGAATAGTTGGTTGACAGTAGTTGTTTCATTCTTGCGTCATTTAGTTTTTATTGGTTTGGATTCCCTAAAGTATTGATTTTAACTTTTCGGCTGCAAAAATAGAGGATACAAACCTTTTATCCACAAGTGTTCTGGAACGGTTATTGCAAAAATGCTTAATAGTAACTTTGCCCACTGGTTTTACTTTAGGATATTTGTAACAAAAGAGAATTGATCTTCGTGCAGGTTGCCATATTTAAATAACTTTTGTTGAATAAACCCACTACTGAATTGTATTATGCAAAAAGGCGTTGCTTTTATCGTTGCGGTTTTTACAGGTATACTTACCCTTCAAACGCAGGCGCAGCAAACAAGGGTGTTTACCGACCCTCAGGTAAATTATAAACAGGCGAAAGAATTTTTTCAGAAGGATCAGTTCAGCCTGGCCTACCCGATTTTCAGGGAACTGGAAAGAGGCCTGCGCTCGAATGATAAAACCAATTCCGCATTGGAGTATGATGATGTGAAATTTTATACAATTGCCTGCGGATTGTTGCAAAATGAAGAATTTGCGGCAGAGGACGCCGCTAATTTCATTGAGCTGAGCTATAATCCTGCTCTTAGAGAAAAGTTGAGCTTTCACCTGGCAGAGTACTATTTCCTTAGCAATGATATGCGCAGTGCATTAGAATACTACGAAAAAACGAGTATTACCAATCTGAGCAATCGGCAAATTGCTGATATGAAGTTTCACCGGGGGTATGCTTATTTTACAACCAATCAGTACGATAAAGCCCGGCCATTACTGGAGTCCATCGCTAAAAAATCAAATGATCCTAATTATGCGGAGGCTAATTATTATTATGGCATGATAGTGTATGCCAGCGGCAATCATAAGGAGGCGCAGACTGCATTTAAGGCTATCGAAAACAACCCAAAGTATAAAACAGTAGTCCCTTTTTATATAGCCAACCTCTACTATGTACAGGGCGATAAGGATAAGTCGCTCACTTACGCACAAGATGCCCTGAAGAAATCCAGCAGTCATTACGACGTGCCTATGAAGGAATTGGTGGGACACTCTCTTTTCGAAAAAGGAAAATATGGAGAAGCGCTGCCATATTTGAAGGAATATGTGGAGAAAACACCCAAAGTAAGCCGGGAGACTTTATATGAACTCAGCTACTGTTATTATCACGAAAATAAGTTGAAAGAAGCTGTAGAAGGATTGAAGCAGTTGAGCGGAGGGGACGATTCTCTTAGTATGCATGCAATGTATATTTTAGGTGACGCTTATCTGAAATTGGGTGATAAAGCAAACGCCAGAAATGCCTTTTCGTTTGGCGCTAATAACAATACAAATAAATCGCAACGCGAGGTTTCCAAATTCAACTATGCGAAACTTTCGTATGAGTTGGGCTTTCAGGATATTGCGCTGACTGAATTCCAGAAATTCCTGGTTGAATATCCCAATTCAACGTACCAGCGGGAAGCTTCTGAAATAACGGCAGCTTTGTTGGCCAACACCAACAATTACCGGGAGGCCTTGGGGATATTGGATAAAATTCAAGCCAATTCGGATGCGGCCAGGAGATTGTATCCGAAAGTGTTATATGGCAGAGCGATGGAACTTATCAACGACCAGGACCTCAGTGGTGCCAAAGAGCTATTGGATAAGGCACTTAAGAATACTTATAATGCATCTGTGTTGCCGGCTGTAAACTTCTGGCAGGGCGAGATAGCTTATCGGCAAAACCGGTTGGATGATGCCATTCGTTTTTATCACGAGTATATAAAAACGGAATCGGGAGCGAATGGTGAAATGAATATCAATAATGCCCGCTACAACCTGGGGTATTGTTTTTTCAGAAAAGAAAATTATTCTCAGGCCTTGCCCTTCTTTGAACAGGTGGCTAAAACACCTGTATTAAATTCACCGCCGGTACAGCAGGATGCCTACGCAAGAGCCGCGGATTGTTACTTTATGGACCGCAATTTTTCCAAAGCAAAAGTGATGTATGGTACCATTAGTAGCTACTCCTGGCCTGCTGCTGACTATGCTACTTTTCAAACGGCTATGATTAGCGGAATCACCAGCAGTACCGAAAAAATTACCATCCTCAGAGGGTTTGACCGGAAGTTTCCCAACTCTTCGTTGATTGGCGATGCTAATCTTGAAATTGCTAAAACATACCTGGCAGATGAACGCTATAGAGAAGCAATTCCCTATCTGAATAATGTAATAGATGCACCATCTGCCACCAATCTCAAGCCGGAGGCCCAGTTGAAACTGGGATTGTCCTATTATAACCTGGATAACAACAACGAAGCACTGGCACAATTTAAAAAGCTGGTAAATCAATATCCAAATTCTGTGGAGGCAAATGAAGCCGTAGATAATGTGAAAGCTATTTATTCTGCAGAAGGAAGAACCGGCGAGTACGTAGATTTTATGAAAAGTATTGGCAGGTCTGTAACGGTAAATGAGGAAGATAACCTTACTTATCAGGCGGCAGAAACTAAATATGTTAATAAAGATTATAATGCTGCGTTAACCGGCTTCAATAGTTACTTAACTAAATTTCCAGACGGACAACATGCATTGGATGCCTTCTTTTTGAGGAGCGAAATCTATAACATGCGTAAAGATTGGAAAAATGCGGCTGCGGGATATGCAGAAGTAGCGGAAAGAGGTGCCAGTAAGTATGCAGAGCGGGCAGCGTCTCAGGCGGGACAAATATATTATTTCCAACTGGAGGATTATGAAAAAGCAGAGTTGTACTTTGAGGCATTGAAAGAGTTGGCTGCGGGGGCTGATTTCAGGCTGGAGGCTATGCGTGGACTGTTGAGAAGTCAATATCAACAGAAAAAGTGGGCGGATGCAGTACCCAATGCACAGGAATTACTGAAGGGGAAAAACATTAGTGTGGATGATAAAGTGCTCGCTAATATGGTTACCGCAAGGGCGGCACAAACCAGTGGTAAGTACACCGAAGCTATTCAAAGTTATAGAAACGTGATTGCCATTAACAAAGCTTCATTTGCAGCGGAGGCACGATATGAAATTGCTTATAGTTACTATTTACTCAATGATTTAAAAAACGCTGATAAGGCAGCCTTTGAAACGATCAACAAGTCGGGCTCTTACGACTTCTGGATTACCAAGGGCTACATATTGCTGGGGGATATCTATTTGAAAGAAAAAGATTATTTCAATGCGAAAGCTACTTTGCAGAGCGTGGTAGACAACAGTAAGATTACAGAACTGAAAGATGAAGCGCAGGCAAAATTACAGGACGTAATAGCAGCTGAAAAAACCGATAGCAAAATTGGAGGATAATAAAGTAATAAACCAATGAAGATGTTCAAGTCGAACTATTTAAATATTTACCTGTTTGTAGGATTGCTTGTTTTGCCCGGCGCTCTTGTTTGGGGGCAGGAACCCGGAAAAAGGCAAACCATTGATATTACCTCTGCATTTAAGCCGACTTTGAAATCGGCCGCTAAAATTAATTTTGACGCAACGCCACCTGTTCCGGATTCCGCCCGTCCCAGGTTTGCGTATAATACGCCCATCACATCTTTGGAGCGGACCTATCAGCCCCTTACGATCAGTCCCTTGCCACTGAATTCTGATACTTCAGGTGAATGGGCTGCCAGCAATTTTGTAAAACTTGGCTTTGGAAATTATCAGACACCTTATGCGCAGGCTGGGCTTACTTTTACCAACAATACCAAGTCAACCCTTAGCATATTGGGTGATTTTATTTCTTCCAAAAACAATTCTCTTCAGCATCAGTCTTACATGAACTTGCGGGGCACAGCATATGGAAGTACGCTGATAAACGATCAGCATGAGTTGTATGCAAAAGCCTCTTTTCAGAATGATCAATATAATCTGTACGGGTATGACCACAACCTATATAACTACAATAAGTCCGATGTAACACAGCGATTTATTGGAACAGAAGCGGGAGTGGGTTTTCGTAACACTGAGGAAACCGAATTTGGCTTAAAGTACCATCCTGATGTAAAACTGTCGTTCTTTAATGATAACAATCAAGGAAGAGAGTTTCGTGCTGTTGGTAATCTTCCGCTCAGCAAATCTATTGGCGATGCTTTTGCAATTAATCTTGCTTTTAACGCGGACTATAATCAGTTTGTTCGTCGTGGAGAGCCAGCGCTCAACAATAGTCTTTTTCAGGTACCGCTTTCCGTGGATTTCAAAAATGAAAATTTGAATATTCATGGCGGATTTACTCCTTCCTGGGATAACTCACAGTTTCGATTGTTGCCGGATCTGATGGCCGACTTTAAGTTGGGTAGCGACGGAATTATTTTTCAGGCAGGCTGGTTGGCACATTACGAAAAAGGTACTTACAAGCGTTTTGCAGGGATTAATCCATATTTAATGCAACCGGCATTTCTATTGAATACAAGAGTTAATGAGGCCTACGGAGGCATAAAAGGAACATTTTTGGAGCACTTTTTTTACAATGTGAAAGTGGGGGTGGTACAGTTTAACAACATGCCACTGTTTGTCAATAATTTTCCGGGAGACGGCAAAGAGTTTGTCATCCGCAATGAGGAGCGATTGAATGCCCTTCGCTCACACGGAGAGGTTGGCATAGTACAAGCTGAAGACTTTTCGTTGACAGCCAAATTTGATTGGTTGTTGTTTAGTGGTCAAAAGAGCGAGCAGGAAGCGTGGGGTATTGTACCAAGGGAGTTGAGTACTGCTCTAAGATGGAGAGTGCTGAAAGACCTTTGGTTGAAAAGTGATTTGTTCTTTTTTGAAGGTGCTAAGTATCTGAAAAGTGATGGCTCGGTAGGCATGGGCAAAAATCCTTTTGATCTAAGTGCCGGATTGGAGTTTCGGGTTACTAAAAAGATCAACCTTTGGGTACAGGCGAATAATGTCTTTAATTCAAGGTATCAGCGTTGGAACCAATATGACGTGTTTGGCTTCAATATAATGGGCGGGGTTGTATATAATTTCTCTAAGTAGTTTTTACTGTATTGTGGAGAGTTGATGAATGGTTGATTTGGCTAGTTTCAACCTGCAAATCAGCAATTTAATTTACCTTAGCAAAAATGCGTCTAATGCTGCAATTGTTGCATCAATATCTTGTACAAAACAAATCTTTGAGTTTACCGGGGTTGGGTACCATCCAGTTGCAACATATACCTGCTATTAATAATTTTACCGATCATATTATTGAGCCACCTTCTCTGAAAGCTATACTTGATGATGGGGTTGATACACCAGCCAAACAATTGTTTAGCTTTTTATCCGAAAAGTTAGGCGTAGAAGAATGGGAGGCCATAAAAAAGTTGAACGACTTTTCCATTGATTTGAAGAATGCATTGAGACAAGGAGGCGAGATTGTGTGGGATCGTATCGGGACGTTTCGGTGCGATGCAGATGGTACTATTCAGTTGGAGGCCGTAACGATCAGTAACAGTTATATGTATCCGATAATGGCACGCCGTGTTATCCGGGCGGACGCCAATCATACCATATTAAGAGGGGATACAGAAGTAAGTGAAAGCTTTTTCACCGAAAGCCCTGTTGCAGCCGGAAAATCTAGAAGTAACGGACAACTTGTTTGGGTATTTGTAGCGGTGGTACTGGGTTTGTCGCTGCTTTTTTTCTACCTCTACGAAACGGGCTTCAGCATTTACAGCATATTTAATAGGCAGAAATAGGGCTAGTTTATTCCTTCAGATTTGGTGCAAACGCGTTCTCTTAACAATAATAAACCTGCAAATGCTAGGATGAATCCAGATTAGAGTTGCCCCAAAAGCAGTTTATTTATTTTTGAAGCTGCAGGTTATACCAAAGATGGACACCTGCTCATTACCTGCCGACTCCTTCCGCTAGGTGTGCGGAGGTCGACGTTATTTTTCCGGACTCGTAAGATTCCTAATAGACTTTGAAAATAATGTAACCGGTAGGACAACAGCCCTACAAGCAATTGTTTTTGACTGAAGTTTAGTTTTTCGCCTGGTCCTGCAGGATGCTGTTACTTACTTTTCTGTTTTCCAGCACTTTGATGTAGCCCAAAGCCAGGCGGATGTTGTAGTCCGCATAGGCTTTTTGTGCCCATCCAATGGCTTCATCCAGGTTGCCATTTATTTCGTTGATGATGGCCATATTATAACAAGCTCTGCCCGCTATTTTAGCCTTGCTGTTAGAGGTTTCCTGTTTCCAAAGGTCGGCAGCACCCGTCCAGTTGCCACCCTGTGCTCTTCTTTTGGCGGTTTTAAACGCATCTGAGCCCTTCACAAAATAATCCCTGGATACCCTGAGGTAATAGGGCAAAATACGTTGTCCGTAAGTTTCCCCGGCTCTGTTGCCTGTGGCTTTTACTGCTTCTTTACGTTCCAGCATGGCTGCCAGGGCGGCGGCAGGATTAATACCACGTCCTTCAAAACTAAGGGTATTGTGCATTACATACTCATCCAGTATCTGGCGTTCTTGCGGGGCATAAATACGCCAGCCCGCTCTTACCCGGGTTATCATGGTGGCAATATGTTCTACCATTGGTACTTTGCCCAGGGGCGTATTCAATGTCTTTGCTCCCGTAGCATAACTTACTTTTGACTCCGTATCAAATACTTCCAGAGAAAATAAGATATTGGCATGGCTGTTTCGGGCAATTTTTTCAATATCAGGCCAAGACAAGGGAGCAGGAAAAACACCTGAAGTAGATTGGCGGTAATAAACTTCGTTGATGGGGGCTACACTACTGAACCGGTCATTTTGCTTCAGGGCATATTGTAGTGCGTCAATGCTGGCAGCCGCTCCTTCTTTGTCGAGTGTAGCACTTTCCAGCGAAAGTACTTTGTCTACAACATCAATTACCCTGTTTTTGGGATCGGTTTCACTTCTGTTGATGATTCCGGCTTTTTGGGCATACTGGGGAAGGGTAACCGGCGAGGGTTCCAGTACCGAAATATGAACCTTATTGGTAGATACACAGGAGGTTATGCTTGCCAGAAAAAACAGAAGAATAATATTTTTCATGTATTGGGATTTTAGAGACCTAAATTAAAACGCAGATTGAATCCCCATATTGCTATATAAAATTATGAATTTCAATAGCTTTAGACTAAAATAATAGCCGCCGGGAATACTCACTTTGTGAGCGTTTGGGGTGGCGTTCGGCAACAATTTGGAAGAAAACAGGAAATAAAAGCAATAAATAAAAAAAATCTTCCCCAAATAGTTGGCTGTAAATCTATATCCTCCTACCTTTGCACTCCCAAAATCAAATGGGTGTTTACAGTATGTCTCAGAGAATCAGAATAAAATTACAGAGCTACGATCACAACCTGGTAGATAAATCTGCTGAGAAGATCGTAAAAACTGTACGCGGTACAGGTGCGGTAGTTACGGGTCCTATTCCTTTGCCTACACACAAAAAGATTTTCACCGTATTGCGTTCACCACACGTAAACAAAAAGAGTCGTGAGCAGTTCCAGTTGTCTACGCATAAGCGTCTGCTGGATATCTACACTTCTTCTTCCCGTACAGTGGATGCATTGAGCAAACTTGATTTGCCCAGTGGTGTAGAAGTAGAGATCAAAGCCTAAAAGGCTGCCGTAAGGCACAAAAAGAAATTAGTTCTTACAATATATTCCATCTGCCAGACCCGAAAGGGAAGAAGCAGCGCTGGAGAGCCGGAGAAAAAACATGATTCGGCATTTTTTGAGAATTAAATATGAACTAGCCCTTCGAGGTTAGTTTACCGCTGGTACTTCCTCTTTCACAAGTGGGAAATACGGGAAAAGGTCGGCGGCAAACGGGGATTGAAGCATTGGATATAATTTATAGTCCGGTCTGTCTCTTTAACCTAACGGGTATAAAAACAAAACAATGAAAGGTATTATTGGTAAAAAAATCGGGATGACCAGCATCTTCAATCCTGCCGACGGCAAGCAAACTGCCGTTACTATTATTGAAGCTGGTCCTTGTGTGGTTACACAGGTAAAAACTAAAGAGACGGACGGATACAATGCTGTTCAATTGGGCTTCGAAGACAAAACTGAAAAGCATACTATACAAGCCGAAGCCGGTCACTACGCAAAAGCAAATACTGCTGCTAAAAAATTCGTAAAAGAATTCCGCGACTTTTCAATCGAAAAAAATATTGGAGAAGCTATCACACTGGACATCTTTGAAGAAGGTGAAAAAGTAGAAATAGTAGGTACTACAAAAGGTAAGGGTTTCCAGGGTGTTGTAAAACGCCACGGTTTCTCGGGTGTGGGTGAGCAGTCACATGGTCAGCACGATCGTCAGAGAGCACCGGGATCTATCGGTAACTCATCTGATGCGTCACGCGTATTTAAAGGTATGCGCATGGCGGGTCGTATGGGTAACGACAGAGTGAAAGTGAAAGGGCTGAAAGTGGTAAAGTTGTTCCCGGAGAAGAATTATATTCTCGTGAGCGGAGCGGTTCCTGGCTACAATGGTTCAATTGTATTAATTCAAAAATAAAGTCACTGCCGGTACATAAGCAACTGTGTACCGGCAAAATTTTTATACAATGCAAGTAGATATTTTAAATAAGGAAGGAAATAAAACAGGTCGTACGATAGAGCTTCCTGAAGATATTTTTGGTATTGAGCCGAACGATCATGTGATCTACCTTTCTGTAAAGCAGTTTCTGGCAGCGCAACGTCAGGGAACACATAAAGTGAAGACCCGTGCGGAGGTGAAAGGTGCCAGCCGCAAATTACACCGTCAAAAAGGTACTGGTGGTGCCCGTAAAGGTAACATCCGTAACCCGTTGTATAAAGGTGGTGGTACCGTATTCGGTCCTAAACCGCACAAATACGATATCAAATTGAATCGTAAAGTAAAGGACCTGGCGAAAGTTTCTGCCTTGTCGTACAAGGCTAAAGAAAATGCCATAGTGGTGATTGAAGATTTTTCACTGGCAGCTCCTAAATCAAAGGAGGCAGCAGGTGTACTTAAAAATTTGAATGTCGCCAATAAAAAAGCGTTGTTCGTATTGCCTGATTATAACGAGAATTTGCAATTGAGCCTTCGCAATATTCCTTCGGTATTAGGTGTGTTGCTGGCAGATGTGAACACATATGATATCGTAAACAGCGATGTTCTGATATTGACAGAGAATGCAGCGAAAATTTTTGCTGAAGAAGAAGTAGAAGTAGCAGAGGCATAAGACTTTCAAATTTTCAAATTAAGTAAGATGAAACTTGCAGACATATTAGTAAAACCGATTATCAGCGAAAAAAGCAATCGTCTCACCGAGAAGAGAAATACATATGCTTTTCGCGTAGGTCGTAAAGCCAACAAGCTTGAGATTAAAAAAGCTGTTGAAGAATTTTACGGAGTAAGTGTAGTGGATGTAAACACAGTAGTTGTACCTAGCAAAAGCAAATCAAGGTTTACAAAGGCGGGTGTAATATCCGGTCGTAAACCAGCTTTCAAAAAGGCATACGTTACAATAGCTGAAGGTGAAAATATAGATTTGTACGGAGCTCTGTAGTAAAAGAACACAATTAATTAAAGCAGGCGAAGCTGAAAAATTCGCTAAAAAAATAGAAAGATGGCAGTTAAAAAATACAAACCGGTTACAGCAGGTACTCGTTGGAGGATTGGTAATTCATACGCTGAAATTACTACTGATACACCAGAGAAATCTTTGCTTGAAACCCAGGGACGTACAGGTGGACGTAATGCTCAGGGGCGTCGCTCTATGCGCTACATCGGTGGTGGTCACAAAAAGAAGTATCGTGTTGTAGACTTTAAGAGAGATAAGAAAGGCGTACAAGCAAAAGTAGCGTCCATAGAATACGATCCAAACCGTTCTGCATTCATCGCATTGTTGAATTATGTAGATGGAGAGAAAAGATATATCATCGCTCCTCAGGGATTGCAGGTTGGTACTTTTGTAGAGAGTGGAGATGCAGTAGCGCCAGAAATAGGTAACGCATTGCAATTGAAAAATATGCCTTTAGGTACTAATGTACACAATATCGAATTGCAACCAGGGCAAGGTGGAAAGATGGTACGTAGTGCTGGTACTTCTGCTCAGTTGAGTAACAAAGAAGAAAAGTACGGTGTATTGAAGATGCCAAGTGGTGAGTTGAGAAAAGTATTAATTAACTGTTATGCTACCGTTGGTGTAGTAAGTAACAGCGACCATAGCTTAGAAAGAGCCGGTAAAGCAGGTGTAAACCGTTGGAAAGGCGTTCGTCCACGTACACGTGGTGTTGCGATGAACCCTGTAGATCACCCAATGGGTGGTGGTGAAGGAAGGGCTTCCGGAGGTCACCCACGTTCCAGAACTGGTAAGTATGCTAAAGGTTTAAAAACCCGTAGCAGACAGAAAGGTTCCAATAAGTTGATCATTCAACGTAAGAACGGTAAAAAACTAAGCAACTAAGAAGCAATCAGAATAATTAAATCAGAAATCTGAAATATAAATTATGGCTCGTTCAATAAAAAAAGGTCCTTATATAGCTGGTCACTTAGAAAAGAAAGTACTGGCGATGAACGAAGGAACATTAAAAAAGGGAGTGATCAAAACCTGGAGCCGCCGCTCTACTATTACACCAGATTTCGTGGGTAATACATTTGCGGTACACAATGGCAACAAGTTTATTCCGGTATATGTAACGGAATTTATGGTGGGACACAAATTGGGTGAATTTGCCCCTACCAGAAACTTTAAAGGTCACTCTAGTAAGAAAATAGCATAATTAATTAAGCCGGTAACAGGCATAGAAAATATAAAAAATGGAAGCAGTAGCTAAACTTAGAAACTATCCTACATCTCCCCGCAAAATGCGTTTGCTGGCAGACGTTATACGCGGAATGGATGTAGAGAAAGCGCTGGCAATATTGGAACATCATCCTCAACACTCCTCAACTCCTCTGTATAAATTACTGAGAAGTGCGGTAAGCAATTGGGAGCAGAAGAATGAAGGGCAAAGTGCTGCCGACAGTGGTTTATCAGTAAAAACCATATTTGTAGATGGTGGCAGAGTATTGAAACGGATGTTACCAGCGCCACAAGGTAGAGCGTACAGAGTACGTAAGCGTAGTAATCATGTAACCGTGATAGTAGACCAAAAATAAAAGTGAAAATATTCAAATTATAACCATGGGTCAAAAAGCAAATCCGATTGGTAACAGGTTAGGGATCATCCGCGGTTGGGAGAGCAACTGGTACGGTGGAAAAAGGGATTTCTCAACCAAACTGATAGAAGATAACAAAATCAGAACTTATCTGAACGCACGTATCAATACCGGAGGTACATCCAAAATTGTAATCGAGCGTACACTGAATAAGTTGATTGTTACCGTACACACATCTAAGCCTGGTATCCTTATCGGTCGTGGTGGTGTAGAAGTTGACCATCTGAAAGAGGAGTTGAAAAAACTCACGGGTAAAGAAGATGTGCAGATTAACATTCTGCCGGTTCGTCACCCGGAAATTGATGCCCGTATAGTAGGTGATACTATTGCAGGTCAAATTGAAAAAAGAATTAACTATAAACGTGCTATAAAGGCAGCAATTGCAACTGCATTGCGTATGGGCGCCGAGGGAATAAAAGTAAAGATCAGTGGTCGTTTGGGTGGTGCTGAAATAGCTCGTACTGAAGAAATCAAACAAGGAAGAGTACCATTGCATACTTATCGTATGGATATAGATTATGCAAACGTATTTGCCCTGACTGTATATGGAAAGATTGGTATCAAGGTATGGATTTGTAAAGGTGAAGTATTGACTAAGCGTGACCTTAATCCAAACATTGTGGATGAGAAACAAGGTCCTTTGACTGGCGGTGGGGACCACAGAAGAGGGGGTGATAACAGAGGCGACAGGAGAGGCGGTGACAGGGGAGATAGAAGAGGTGGCGACAGAAGAGGTGGGGACAGGAGATAATCGAAAAGAAATTGTTTAAAAAAATTCAAATTGTAATATAATGTTACAGCCAAAGAGAACGAAACACAGGAAGGCGCAGAAAGGGCGTATAAGAGAGATAGCCAAGCGTGGTGCAACCATATCTTTTGGATCTTTTGCTCTGAAGGCACTTGAGCCTATCTGGTTGAATAATCGCCAGATTGAGTCTGCTCGTCAGGCAATGACCCGTGCCATGAAACGTGAGGGTAATGTGTGGATCCGTGTTTTTCCCGACAAACCCGTTACCAAGAAGCCTGCAGAGGTGAGAATGGGTAAAGGTAAAGGTAACCCTGAATATTGGGCAGCAGTAGTGGAACCAGGACGTATCCTGTTTGAGGCGGATGGTGTTCCAATGCAGGTAGCTAAAGATGCTATGGAATTAGCTGCAGCCAAATTACCGATTAAAACGAAGTTTATAGTACGTCGTGATTATGCCGGATAATTCGGGCAGAAACCAGATGTTTTACATTTCAAACAGAATAGAATGTCAAAGAAAGTTGATTTTTTAAATAGCCTGCAGGGATTAAATGAAGCTGATTTGGCGGCCCGTATCAAAGATGATGAGGTTCGTTTAAAGAAGTTGAAGTTTGCGCATGCTACTTCCCCGCTGGAAAATCCGGTGAGTATTAAACTGCTACGCAGAGATATTGCCCGGTTAAAAACTGAATTAAAGAATAAGCAAAAAGCTAATTAAGATGGCTGAAAGAAATTTGCGTAAAGCTAAGATAGGTGTGGTAACCAGTAACAGAATGGAAAAAACCATTACGGTTGCGATTGAAACAAGGGTAAAACACCCTATCTACGGAAAATTTGTGAAGAAAACTACTAAGTTCCATGCACACGATGAGAAGAAAGAGTGTGGAATAGGAGACGTGGTTCGTATCATGGAAACTCGTCCGCTAAGTAAAACTAAGCGCTGGCGTTTGGTGGAAGTAGTAGAGAAAGCGAAATAAATTATTTCTGACAGTTGTCTTGAAGTGAAACGCTTCCGGGCGAAGTTCAGATTTCAAATGTCAAATAACTAAAAAGATGATTCAGCAAGAAAGCAGGTTAAATGTTGCGGATAATAGTGGGGCGAAAGAAGTGCTTTGTATAAGAGTATTGGGCAACAGCGGTCAGGACTACGCCAAAATTGGTGATAAAATAGTAGTTACCGTTAAAGACGCCATTCCTGCAGGCGGTATTAAAAAAGGAACTGTTGCCAAAGCGGTTATCGTTCGTACAAAAAATAAATTGCGTCGTAAAGATGGATCTTACATCCGCTTTGATGATAACGCAGTGGTATTGCTGAATGCATCAGACGAACCCCGCGGTACGCGTATTTTTGGACCAGTAGCCAGGGAGTTGCGTGATAAGGGGTATATGAAAATTGTATCACTGGCGCCGGAGGTATTATAAACTCGGCTTTAATTAAGTATAAATTCTCGGTAGAGACAAAGCATACGAAAATGAGTAACAGATTTAAACCAAAGTTTAATATTAAAAAAGGCGATTCGGTTGTAATTATCACCGGCGACGATAAAGACGTAAAGAAGCCACGGAAAGTACTGGAAGTATTTCCTGACAATAGCCGTGTGCTGGTAGAAGGCGCCAATATTATTACTAAACACACCAAGCCTTCTGCACAGAATACCAAAGGTGGTATTGTTAAGATAGAAGCGCCTATCCATATCAGTAATGTTAAACTGTGGGATGAGAAGAAAGGAGAAGCTACCAAAGTAACGCGTAGCCGGGAGAGCGGAAAGCTTATAAGAATTTCGAAAAAATCAGGAGGGGCTATCTAAGCAAATTGCTTACAGTTAGTCAATCAAGACATAAATAACAGAAAATGAGCACTACAAAATATACTCCAAGGTTAGCCGATAAGTACAAGAAAGAAGTGGTACCGGCTTTATTGAAACGTTTTGCATATAAAAGTGTTATGCAGGTACCCCGTTTACAGAAAATCTGTGTAAACAGGGGCGTAAACGGTGCTGTGAATGACAAGAAGCTGGTGGATATAGCGGTGGATGAACTGGGAAATATTACAGGTCAGAAAGCAATTGCTACCAGCTCTAAAAAGGATATCTCAAACTTTAAGTTGAGAAAAGGAGTGCCTATCGGAGCCAAAGTAACTTTGCGTGGTGTAAAAATGTATGAGTTCCTGGATCGCCTGATTTCTTCTTCATTGCCTCGTGTGCGTGACTTCAAAGGAATCAATGAAAAGGCATTTGATGGTCGGGGAAACTATACACTGGGTGTTACAGAACAAATTATTTTTCCTGAGATCGATATCGATAAAATCAATAAGATCACAGGTATGGATATTACTTTTGTGACATCGGCAAACACAAATGAAGAAGCATATGAGTTGCTTAGAGAGTTAGGTATGCCTTTCAGAAATGCTAAAAAGAATTAAAACCTGAATTTAAAATAATATGGCAAGAGAATCAGTAAAAGCCAGACAAAGGAAAAGAGAGCGGTTAGTTGCTCAATTTGCAGAAAAAAGAGCAGCACTCAAAGAAGCCGGCGATTGGCAGGCACTTGATGCGTTACCGAAAAACTCATCCAAAGTTCGTTTAAAAAACCGTTGTCAGGTTTCTGGACGTCCTCGTGGATACATCCGTTACTTTGGTTTGTCAAGGATCGCATTCCGTGACATGGCGTTGAACGGGATTATTCCTGGTGTGAAAAAAGCGAGCTGGTAATTACAAGCAACGATAGGGCTTGCAGCCCGAGATCAAGTACTTGTATCCAACCATAAATTAAATAATTCTGAACTGATTAATATATAAAAATGGTAACAGATCCAATTGCAGATTTTCTTACAAGAGTGCGGAATGCGCAGATGGCAGGCCATCGTATTGTGGAAATCCCGGCTTCAAACCTTAAAAAACGTATCACCGAGATACTATACGACCAGGGTTTTATCCTGAAGTATAAGTTTGAAGACGACAACAAGCAGGGCGTAATAAAAATTGCATTGAAGTATGATGCCCAGTCTAAAAAGCCGGCTATCCAATCATTGCAGCGGGTGAGCCGTCCGGGTTTGCGTCAGTATTCCAAACCGGCTGATTTCAAAAGAGTGATGAGTGGATTGGGGATTGCAATCATCAGTACTTCAAAAGGTGTGATGACTGACAAACAAGCTAAGCTGCAAAATATTGGTGGCGAAGTACTTTGTTATATCTACTAAAGAGCATTGGGTTAAATGATAATTTAAGTTCTCTATACGGAACTGAACACTTTTAGCCCTCATACAATAAAATAAATAAATTTAATAATTATGTCTCGTATAGGTAAGGCGCCGGTCGCAATTCCCCAGGGAGTAACAGTAAGTGTAGGAAAGGATAATGTGTTGACTGTAAAAGGTCCAAAGGGCGAATTGCAACAGCAGATTGATCGTGATATCACTGTAGAAGTAAAAGATGGCGAATTTACGTTCGCTCGTCCTACAGATCAAATTCGTCACCGTGCATTGCATGGTTTGTATCGTGCACTGGCAGCTAATTTGGTAAAAGGGGTAACGGAAGGATACAAGAAGAATCTTGAACTGGTAGGGGTAGGTTTTAAGGCGTCTAACCAAGGCAACTTGTTGGATCTTTCACTCGGCTATTCCCACAACATCGTTTTCGAAATTCCTAAGGAATTGAAAGTGACTACCGCTCAGGAAAAAGGACAGAATCCTGTTGTAATGCTGGAAGGTATCGATAAACAATTGATTGGACAGGTAGCCGCCAAGCTGCGCAGTTTACGTAAGCCTGAGCCGTACAAGGGTAAAGGTGTGAAATACCAGGGAGAAGTGCTTCGTAGAAAAGCTGGTAAAACTGCAGGTAAATAATAAGTACTAAATAGCCCGGCAGTATCGGGCTCAAAATAAAAGATCATGGATACAAAAGTAATCAGGAGACAAAAGATCAGGTATAATATCCGCAAATCCATTAGCGGAACTGCCGAGAGACCACGTTTGTCTGTTTTCAGAAGTAACAAAGATATTTATGTGCAACTGATTGACGACGTTAGTGGAAAGACCCTGGTAGCAGCATCTTCAAAAGATAAAGATATTAAGGCGCAAAAAGCGAATAAAGTGGAATTGAGCAATCTGGTTGGTAAAGCTATCGCAACCAAAGCAACAGCAGTAGGTATTACAGGGGTGGTTTTCGACAGAGGCGGTTATCTTTATCATGGGAGAGTGAAAGCTGTTGCGGAAGGTGCTCGTGAAGGAGGTTTGCAATTCTGATTTTCGGTATCATATCTAACAACAACAATAAGTTATTAAATAATGTCAACATCTAACTTAAATAAGGTAAAAGCCGGTGACCTGGAATTAAAAGAAAAGGTAGTGGCTATTAACCGTGTGGTAAAAACAACCAAGGGCGGACGGGCGTTCAGCTTTTCGGCACTGGTAGTGGTGGGGAATGAAAATGGCGTGGTAGGACACGGATTGGGTAAAGCCAAAGAGGTGCAAGAGGCAATTACCAAAGGAATCGAAGATGCTAAAAAGAATCTTATAAAAGTTCCTATCATGAAGGGTACCATACCTCACGAGCAGTGGACAAAGGAAGGAGCTGCAAAGGTATTGATTAAGCCTGCAGCACCTGGTACGGGTGTGATAGCCGGAGGTAGCATGCGTGCGGTGTTGGAAAGTGCTGGTGTAACAGACATATTAGCAAAGTCTTTAGGCTCAGCCAACCCACAAAACGTGGTTAAGGCAACTGTAAAAGCTTTGTCTGAATTGCGTGAGCCGATAGCTGTAGCCAAGACAAGAAAGATTTCTTTGAAAAAAGTATTTAACGGATAATCATTGCCGGGAAAGGCATTGGTTACACAAATAAAAAAACATGGCAAAGATTAAGATTACACAGGTGAAAAGTGTTATTGACAGATCGGAGCGTCAGAAAAGAACCATGGAAGCGCTGGGTTTGAAGAAAATGAACGCGACTGTGGAAGTGGAAGCCACACCTCAAATTCTGGGAATGGTTACAAAAGTGAACCATCTTGTAAAGGTAGAAGAGGTTCAGTAGGAATTTGAAAGTGTGAACACACTTTTGAATCGATCAGACAAAAATTGATAAGGCGAGCTCCGAATGCTTTCGGGGCGTAAGTAAAAAATAAAAGCAAGTAAAAATGAAACTGCATCAACTGCGCCCGGCTAAGGGAGCTACACACAAGGAAAAAAGATTAGGACGTGGTGAGGCTTCCGGGAAAGGGGGCACATCTACTAAAGGTAATAAAGGTCAGCAATCCAGAACAGGTTATCAGCGTAAACTGGGACATGAAGGTGGTCAGATGCCGATTCAGCGTCGTCTGCCAAAACGTGGATTTAAAAACCCGCATCGCGTAGAATATGCTGTCTTCAATCTGGGACAAATTGAATTGCTGGCTGATAAGTTCGGATTCACAGAAGTAAGTGTTGAGACATTGTATGTAAACGATTTGATTAAGAGGACAGACCTGGTGAAAATTTTGGGCAATGGCGAGATAAAATCAAAGCTTAGCTTCAAAGTAAATGCAGCCAGTGAGAAAGCTAAAGCAGCTATTGAGGCTGCCGGTGGTACCTTGGAGATTGTGAAGTAATTTCCTTACCTTGCACAACGCTTATGTCGGCGTTGTTTTTTATTTGGTGTAATACTTAAACACAACTATTCGTGAAGAAATTCATTCAGACACTGAAGAATATCTGGACAATCGAGGAATTAAGGGCCAAGATACTGGTAACACTACTGCTTATAATGGTTTACCGTTTTGGGGCGCACATCGTTTTGCCAGGTATCGATCCTAATAAACTCACGGACTTTTCTGCTAAAACACAGAAAGGTTTGTTAGGCTTGTTTGATACATTTGCTGGAGGGGCTTTTTCAAATGCCTCCATTCTGGCTTTAGGTATCATGCCTTATATCTCTGCCTCTATCTTTATGCAGTTGGTAACCATTTTGGTGCCGAAAATGCAAAAGATTCAAAAGGAAGGGGATAGCGGAAGGAAGAAAATCAATCAATGGACCCGTTACCTGACTGCTATTGTAACATTATTACAGGCAGGTACATATGTTGCTTATTTAACGAATCAGAACAAAGAAGCATTAATTGCTTCTTATCAGCCCTTTTTCTGGATTTCGACTGTGTTGATTCTTACCGCAGGTACATTATTTGTAATGTGGCTGGGTGAGAAAATCCAAGACAAGGGATTGGGTAATGGTACTTCTATCATCATCATGGTGGGGATATTAGCCCGTCTGCCAGAATCATTGCTGCAGGAGTTCCGCGCCAAAAACGTTGGTGGTGGAGGTGGACTGTTTATCTTTATGGCGGAAATAGCCATATTGATTGCTATAATACTAGGATTGATACTGCTCGTACAGGGTGTACGGAAGATACCTATTAACTACGCCAAACAAATTGTTGGTAATCGTCAGTTTACAGGTGCCCGTCAGTTTTTACCATTGAAAGTGAACGCTTCTGGTGTAATGCCGATCATCTTTGCGCAAGCAATTATGTTTCTGCCTACTTTGTTTTCTTTTACAAATTTTGAATCAGGGCAAGGTATAGCGAGGATTTTTGCAGACCATAGTAACTTTTGGTATATGGTTATTTATGCTGTGATGGTAATTGCATTTACATTCCTGTATACCGCATTGATATTTAACCCGAAGCAAATTTCGGACAATCTGAAACAAAGCAACGGATTTATTCCGGGTGTAAAGCCTGGTCAGGAAACAACAGACTATATCGGGCAGATCATGGATAGAATCACCTTGCCAGGCGCTATCTTCCTGGCAATCGCTGGTATTCTTCCTGGTTTGGCGATGCGTGCCGGGGTAACCGGACAATTTTCAACCTTCTTCGGTGGTACATCTTTGTTGATTATGGTAGGGGTAATTTTGGATACCTTACAACAAATCGAAACACATTTGTTGATGCGTCAATACGACGGGTTGATGAAGAGTGGCCGTATTCAGGGAAGACAAACATCATCACCGGTTTCTATCTAAAACGAAATGATTTTCTATAAAACAAAAGAAGAGATTGAACTCATAAGAAAAAGTAGTTTACTAGTAAGTGCCACCTTAGCAGAGGTGGCAACTTATTTAAAGCCCGGTATCACTACTTTGCAGGTAGATACTTTTGCTGAAAAGTATATCCGTGATAACGGTGGAGTTCCTTCCTTTAAAAATTATAAAGGCTTTCCTTTTACCTGTTGTATTTCCGTAAACGATGCGATAGTGCATGGGTTTCCCAATGATAACCTGTTGCGCGATGGTGATATTGTGTCAGTGGATGTTGGAGTATTTATGAATGGTTTTCATGGAGATAGTGCTTATACATTTGCAATTGGAGAAATTAAGCCGGAGGTAAAACAACTATTAAGGGTTACCAAAGAGTCCTTGTATAAAGGAATTGAGAAGGCAATTGTAGGCAATAGGGTTGGGGATATAGCATATGCCGTTCAGGAACATACAGAGCGCAAACATGGCTACGGCGTGGTAAGGGAATTAGTAGGACATGGTTTGGGCAGGCAACTGCATGAGGAGCCGCAAGTGCCGAATTTTGGCAAACGCGGTACGCTTACAAAACTGCATGAGGGATTGGTGATAGCTATTGAGCCGATGATTAATCAGGGAAAGAAAGATGTCTTTTACGATGATGATGGTTGGACTGTCAGGACGAGAGATGGGAAGGCTTCAGCACACTATGAACATACTATATGTGTGCAACGTAACAAGGCTGATATTTTGTCTTCGTTTGATGATATAGAGAAAAACGAGAGGGCAAATAAAAGCCTGGATGCTTCTTACTATTAGTGTTCCGCCTTTACGTTGACTATAAAGCCCACTCCATATACATTGTTGATGGAGATTTGGGTGGATTTAGCTAATAACTTCCTCAGTCTTGATATAAATACATCGAGGCTTCTTCCCAGGAAATAGTCATTTTCACCCCATAACTGCGTGAGTATTTCTTCTCGCTTTAATACTTTTTCCGGTCGTTGCATTAAGTATTGTAGTAGCTCTGCCTCACGTATGGTGAGTAGTGCGGGTGGGTAGTTGGCGATAGATAGTTGTAGAGAGTCAATATTAAAACTGATATCACCCAGGGAGGTCAAATTTATCGGCGAGCTTGTTGTTTGACCACCGGATTTGTTGCGACGTATAATGTTTTTTATACGTAATACCAGCTCATCTATGTCAAAAGGTTTGGTAATATAGTCATCGGCTCCTATTTTTAATCCTCTGATTTTGTCTGACTTTTCTTTTCTGGCAGTTAGAAATAGGAAAGGAGTGGACGCATTGAGTTTCATAATGTGTTCTGCCAACTCAAAACCATCCATTTCCGGAAGCCGGATATCAATTACAGCAATTTCAAAATACTGCGGTTTCTTTTTGAAGTTGCTGTAAGCATCCTCTCCGCTTTTACACCATACTACTTCAAATTCCATCGCCTCCAGGTATTGTGTTACCACATTTCCTAAATCGGTTTCGTCTTCTACCAAAAGTATTCTGTCTTTCATTGTTATTTATTGAGAAATAGAAATGATGAAAATAGTGCCTTCGCCCTGCGTGCTGCCCACAAACAGGTTCCAGCCATGGGCGTCAATGCATTGCTTTACATAAAAGAGTCCCAATCCGAGTCCTGTCGTTTTTACATCGTCCGTATCGGCTCTGTAAAATTTTTTAAATATTTGTTCCTTAGTTCTGTCAGCCATACCTACGCCGTTGTCTCTTATGCTTAATTGTATTCCTTTTTTGTAGTTTGCTGTTGATACTGATATTTTTTTTATCGGTTGGGTATTATATTTTATAGCGTTGTCCAAAATATTCAATAACATCGTGGTAAAATGGAACCGATCCAGCACCACCATATCGTTATTTGCTTCCTTTAGTAAAGTTAAGTCAACTTCCCGGGTTGAAATGTTTAGCCGATAATCCAGCAAGATTTCATCTAACAGTGAATGAAGAGAAAAACTTTCTTTGTGTAATGCTACCTGTGTGAGTGTGGTAACGTCTAATACCTGGCTTACTAATTTTTCCAAACGCGAAGTCTGGCGCTGAATGACATCCGTTAGGGAAAGAATATTCTCCGGTTTGTCGGCAAGTTTTGGGTTTTTCAGCCCTTTACTGGCTACGTTAATGGCTGCAATAGGGGTGTTAAATTCATGGGTGATACTGTTGAGAAAATCCGTTTTCATTTCGGTCAGTTTCTTTTGCCTGATCCAGTTTTTGAAAGTGACATAAAACAGGTACACGTTAATAAGAAGAGATATAAGTGAGAGTAGCAATGCAGGCATCATTTTTTTGATGATGCTAAGGGTACGGTTATGACTGTCTACGTGAAGAGAAAAAGTTATCTTATTACTGTGAGGTTTTAGATCACTCACGGTTAGCCAGGTCACCCTGTTTCGTTGATCGATATTAGTAAGCGTACCACCAATCTTTATGCCTGCAGGTGTTTGGATATCGTCGGGAATGAGTGGATAGTATTCTTTTGAAGAATAAAGGTTCATGTATTTGTTGTCCAATGTCATGAATTCCAGATTTTCTATCATAAGGGCATAAACGAAGGAGTCTTCTATATTTTCAAATGTTAAAAGGTCTGCAAGAAATTTTTCAATTGTATTTTGTTGACGTAAAGTGTTGAAGATGGTATCACAAATTTTTTGTTTCTTCATGTCTAAAGATTCCGTATCATTTTGAAGCCATTCTAACTTATCCGTATTGCGGGCAAGGACCGAATCTATTATTGCCTGGCCGCCGGTAAAGAGTTTGTCATTCGTAATCCACTTCAAATAGGCATCGTTAATTATCTTTTTTTCTGATAAAAAATACCTTTCATTTTCCAGTTGATAAGTATTGAACACAAGGTAGGTTTGTACAATCGACAGAATTGTAAAACTAATAATTGAAATTGTTTGATATAGCTTGATGGGATACCTCATTTTGCAAGGATTGCTTTTATTTTCAGAACCCCGAAAGTAAGTAATACTCAATAGCGGCCTAGTAGTTTCAATACTTTAAAATTCGTTAACAATTGATTTGTAGTGTGTTAACAGATAATCTTTTCTAGTGGAGATAACTTCGTCTGTCAGAAAAATATTTCAAACCAAAACGAACGCATATGAAAGAATTGCGATTACGATCCATGAGGCTATGGATATGTATGATTCCCCTCCTTTTTGTTGTTAATCTTCTTAACGCTCAGACCCGCAGTATAACGGGTACCGTAACAGATGCTACTGATGGTAGTCTTTTGCCTGCAGTGACGGTGAATGTAAAGGGCACAGCAACTTCTGCCATGACAGACGAAAATGGAAAATTTAGTATTCAGGCTGGGCAGAATGCAAAGGTGCTGGTTTTTTCCTTTGTTGGTTACAAACAGGTGGAGGTGACGATTGGAGCGTCTAATACTGTGAATGTGGCACTGGATAACGAAGCGCAGGCTTTAGATGATATAGTCGTGATAGGCTATGGAACTGCAAAAAAATCCGATTTAACAGGGGCTGTAGCGACAGTTCGTGCTGAAAAGCTGATGGATATGCCGGTTCCCAACATTACACAAGCGCTTCAGGGAAAAGTAGCAGGCGTGGAAGTGGCTGTAAACAGCAATGCACCTGGGGCTGGCGCCAAGGTGAGAATTAGGGGATTGGGGTCTATTAACTCTAATCTGGATCCGCTTTATGTTGTAGATGGAGTGGTAGGTGTAAATGGAAACAGTCTGAACCCAAATGACATAGCTTCAATCGAAATATTGAAAGACGCGTCTTCAACAGCTATTTATGGATCCAGAGGCGCTAATGGTGTAATTATGGTTACTACCAAAAGGGGCCGGGCAGGTGCTACACGCGTTACCTATGATGGCAATGTAAATGTTGCTGAGCTAAATAGAAGTGTACCGGTATTGGACGCTAATGAATTTGTTCAGGTATATAATCAGATGTATGCGAATGGTCAGAAATACGATCCTGACGGACAGGTGCAAACACCGGTAAAAGCTTTAAATCATGCAAACTACCCCTTGCTATTTGATGCAAATGACAGACCTATTTATAATACAAACTGGGAGAAAGAGGTTTACAAGCCCGCTACCTCTCATAATCATAATCTGACTTTCCAGGGTGGGACCGATAAAACGCTTTACAGCGCTTCATTAGGATATCTTGATCAAAATGGAATTATGACAACCTCAAACTTCAAGAGGTATTCTGCAAGGTTTACACTCGATAATGAAGTAAATCGCTGGTTGAAAGTTGGCGGTAATTTAAACATTATCAGAACGAATCAGCGGGCAGTACATGAAAGTAATGGTGCGCTCAACGTGCCCAGAATGATTTCTGAAGCATTGCCCATTCTTCCGGTTAAATACCCTGATGGTACCTGGGCTGGCAATAGTAACATCACCGGTATGGAAGGTGGTGCCAATCCTGTTCATATCGCTAATAACCGTTACACGCTTAACAATAATTTTCAAACGTTAGGTAATACCTACCTGTTGTTTAAGTTGGCTAAGAACCTTGAATTTAAATCAGACTTTGGATTTGACCTGAGTACGCTTAAATCAAATTTTTACTCTGCCAGCGACTTGCATAATCTTTCGATGAACCAGGGTGGAGTAGCTAATATCAATTCTTATCACAATCTTTACTGGCAGTCTGAAAATTACCTGAACTGGAATAAAGAGTTTAATAACGGCCATCGGATGACAGCAATGGTTGGAGCTTCTTGGCAACAATTCTCGTATGAAAGATTACGTGCTGAAACGCAAAATTTGATTGATGACTTTTTTGAGTGGCACAATCTGAATGCGGGATCACTTCGTTCTGCATCAGAATCTGACGATTATAAATGGGCGATGAATTCATATTTCGCACGTATTACATACAATATAAACAACAAATATTTATTTACAGCTACAGGACGTTATGATGGTTCTTCTAAATTTGGTGTAAATAATCAATATGCATTTTTTCCATCAGTGGGAGCAGCTTGGAGAATCTCTGAAGAGGATTTCTTGAAAGACAATTCAATTATAAGTGATTTGAAGTTGAGGACCAGTTTCGGTATTACGGGTAACTCAGAAATTGGTGTGGCGAGATCTAAGGCTCAGATCGGGGTTGCCCAAACCGTCCTGAACGGTCAAAACACTTCTTCTTTGTTGCCTAACTATCTTGGCAATCCTAATCTGAAATGGGAGGCTACCCAACAAACCGATATCGGGCTGGAACTGGGATTGTTTAATAATCGCGTAGTATTGAATGCAGATTATTATGTACGTAACACCAATGACCTTTTGTTACAAACGCCTATACCATGGTCTTCTGGTATGAATACCAATAATGTGTATATTAATGTTGGATCTGTGAGAAACAGAGGGGTTGAACTGAGCTTGAATACCGTGAATGTTCAAACAAGGGACTTTACCTGGAGCACTAATTTTATTTTCTCAGCCAATAGAAATAAAATCACGAAACTGAGAGAGGGAAATGCAGATATTTTTCCTGGTCCCAACTTTCTTGGACAGAATAATATCCTTCGGGTAGGAGAGTCTATCGGTACATTTTGGGGAAGAACCCGGTTAGGTACATATGGAGAGCATGAAGCTGCAGAAGCTGCGTTGCAAGGGCTGAAACCCGGTGACAGAAAGTATCTGTTAAATGCAGATGGATCCGAAAATTATTCCGTTATCGGACGTTCTATACCAAAATGGACAGGAAATTTCTCTAGTACCATCAATTACAAAAGTTGGGATTTCACTTTTGACATTCGCTTTGTTCAAGGGATAAATACGGCGGCCAACTTTAAGCATTCTGTAGAAGACAGGCAAGGAATAGCCAACAGTTTGAAGACTGTGTTGAATGGATGGACTCCACAGAATCAAAATACAATGATTTCTGAAATACGTCCTTATTTGTTTGCACAGGACTCCAAATTTGATACATGGTGGGTTGAGGATGGTTCTTTTATTCGGGGACAAAACTTTATGTTGGGTTATGTATTGCCTGGTGATTTAACAGAGCGGTTAAAAATAAATCGGATGAGATTCTATGTTAGTGTTCAGAATCTGTTCTTAATCACTAACTACACCGGATACGATCCGGAAGTTGATACATTCAATACTGGGTACGGGTCTAATTCAGCGTTCTCGCAAAATATCGACTTTTTTGCGTATCCACGTCCTCGTGTATGGAATCTTGGTGTAAATGTTAATTTCTAATCACAAATTAGTTGTAGTCATGAAAAAAACGATTTATATATTATCGATATTTTCGGTTTCGCTCGTTTTGGGTTCTTGTAAAAAATTTCTAGAGGAAAAACCGACAAGTTTTATTAGCCCAGAAGCAGATTTGTCCACGGCTAAAGTGGCGCGATCTATCACCAATGGTGCTTATCAACATCTAAGAAGTGCCGTAGTAGGCGGACAGCCTTCGTCATATGGTGGTAATACCTGGAACCTGATGGAATTTATGACAGGTAAGTCCAGGAGCGATCTAGGGCAGACAGGATATGTATTATTTCAGAACCTGAATTATAATTCAACATCATTCTATTTTGATACATGGTGGCAGTATCTTTATAAGGGAATAGGGGCTTGCAACCAGGCAATAGAGATGTTGCCCAATATTCAGGCGGCAGATCTATCCGATGAAGCAAGGAACAATATGTTGGCGGAAGCACACACGCTCCGGGCATTGAATTATTTCTATCTTGTAAGGATGTTTGGTGCGGTACCTAGTGTTACCTCCCTGCCGACGACCTTTGAAGGATTGAATTTACCCAGAACCGCCGCTAAAGAAATCTACGACCAAATCATCATACCTGATTTGTTGCTGGCAGAAAACTCTACCCTACCTTGGAGGAATACGACAGGAACAGTTTCAAAAGGACTTATTAAAAGTTTACTGGCTGATGTATATCTTACGTATGCAGGTGCTGCTATTAACGGAGGTAACGATGCTTATGCCGAATCTGCTAAAAGGTCGCTAGAGGTAATACAAAGCGGGGAGTTTCAGTTGTTTGATGAGTATACTGACATGATCGATCCTATCAACAAAAACCTACGCGAATTTATCTTTCAGATTCAATTTGCGGCCAGTGTGCCTGCAGCAAACCCCTTAACTCCTATTAACATTCCAAACTTCTCCAGAATTTCACGTTATTCGGATGAATATGGTTCGGTTTACCCAACCGCACAGTTTATTGCTTCTTTCGATCCGGCTGATAAGAGGGTAAAAGAGAAACAGTTTTTTTATACTAACTATCCGCATATCACTTCTGGTACTACAGTCAATTTTGACGGGCATTATATATACAAATGGTTCGATAGAGATGCTGTATTAAATACGGCAAGGGCAACCAGATCGGATCTGAACTATACGTTATACCGGTATGCTGACGTGATGTTGTTATACGCCGAAGCATCTAATAGAGCTGAGGGAGCACCTAATGCTACAGCCTTGCAAATGGTTAATGACATTCGAGATAGAGCCGAACTTGCAGCGGTAGGTACGTTAAGTCAGGACGCTTTCGAAAAAGAAGTTTGGTCTCAGCGATATTATGAACTCTGTTTTGAAAACAAAATGTGGTTTGATATCGTGAGAACAAAAAAGGTTAAAAACGATGTGACAGGCAATTGGGACGATGTAGTTGGGCATACAACTGTATTTGGGCAGACTTATGCTGAAAAGCAGTTGTTATTTCCTGTTCCAAAGCAGGAGGCTGATGTAAATCCGAATCTTTTACCTAATAACCCTGGGTTTGTTAACTAAATATCGGAATTAAATTCTGTAGTGCGCCAGCGAAAGTTGGCGCATTTTTTTTGTCCCATCCTTCCCCGAATTTTAAGAAAATCTGCACAATCTTTTATACCTCCAAGAGTTATATTTGTATAAATATCAATGCATGCTGAAAGTTTGTTTCTTGTTGAGTATCTGCCTCGTAGGAGCGGTGCATGTTATAGGTAATCCGACTTTTGCGGACAGTGCAAAGAAGTCAAAAAAGGAAATAACCTGGCTAACCGTAGAAGAAGCTGCTGCGAAGCTGCAGAAAGCAAAAAAGCCCATTCTAATTGACTTATACACAGACTGGTGTGGTTGGTGTAAGGTGATGGACAAGGAGACATACTCCAACGAGAAGGTGATCGCTTATATTGAAGCCAATTTTTATCCTGTGAAGTTGAATGCCGAAACCCGTAAAGTAGTTAATTGGGGAGGAAAGGAATTTAAATATAACGCAGACTACCGTGTAAATGAATTTGCTGCATTGATTACACAAGGGCAACTTTCGTATCCCTCTACCGTAATTTTACCTTCAGATGGCACAGCACCTCAGGCTATTCCGGGTTTTCTAAAAGTGCCGGATATGGAATTGATTCTTAAATATTTCGGTGATGGGCATTACGGCAAAACGGATTTTCAGGTATACCATAAGGCATTTAAAAATACCTGGAAATAAATTGGTCAAAACCGCTCCACAGCAAATGGTGAGATGTCCATAGAGGGCTGTTCGCCATCGATCAACTCTTTTACAAGTTTGCCTGTGCCGGCTCCCAGGCTTAATCCCAACATGGAGTGACCGGTAGCTATCACTACGTTATTGAAACTTTTGATCCGTCCAATGTAGGGTAGACCGTCAGCCGAGCAGGGACGAAACCCATACCATATTTGTTCAGGTGATGGCTGTGGAACATCAAAAGTTGGATAATACTTTTTTACAGCATTAATAATACCATTGATTCGGTTGTAACGGGGTGGTGTAGTGGTGGGTACTACTTCCATTGTGCCACCAAATCTGATCTTATTGCCATCCATGGGTGTGATGGCCACCCGTCCTTCTACCAACACGGCCGGGTGGTTGAGTTGGTAGGGACTGTTTGCAAGTGTTATTGAGTATCCCCTTCCGGGCATCAGTGGTATTTTGGTATCGGTCATAGCGGCTATTTCTCTGCTCCATGCACCTGTGGCAATCACTATTTCTGATGCATCGAATGAAGATTGTGGGGTGATTACCTTTGTTATTTTATTACCGGTTTTTTCAAACCTCACCACAGGTTCATTAGCAACCAGCGTCACTCCTTTTGTTTTTAATAGTTGTAAAAGACCCTGCATTAGCTTTTGCGGATAGAGATGAGCGTCACACGCAAACAACAGCGCACCCCTGGCGACAATCTCTGTTTGCGGTTCAAGGTTTTGCAACTCCGCAGCACTTAAAATCCTGGTGTCCGACAAACCCAACTGATTTGCTTTTTTCATCAGGTGATGAGCGTGTTCTTCAGCAGCTTCTGTTTGATATACTTCCAATAGTCCTTTATGTTCATAGGAAAACTGAAAGCCTGGAATTTCAGTCCATTCTTCATACTCCTTTTGGCTTAGCAGTGCAATATCACGTAAAGGAATGGCACATTTTTCAACATGATTGGTGTTGGCATTACGCATGAATTTTATTCCCCAATCTATTAATGCTTTCTTTAACGACGGTTGAACGTAAAAGGGACTCAATGAGTTGAACATCCACTTAAATCCTTTCCATACAATACCAGGTGTTGCCAGCGGAACAAAATGACTTGGGCAAACATAACCGGCATTACCATAAGAGCAGTTGTCGCTAAAATCGCCTTTGTCGATAACCGTTACTTTATGTCCGGATTGGTGCAGGTAATATGCAGAACTGAGTCCGATGATGCCTCCGCCGATAACGACAACTTGTTTCATAACCGTATATGTAATAAGAGATGATGTATTGTTAAACCTGATGAAAAGGCAAACCAGGCATCATTAACGACGCTGGAGGTGATTGTAAGTTACATTCGTTTATTATGATGTACATAAAAAAACCGTTGAAAAAATTCAACGGTTATCCCATTACTAGCCCGTCCATATAATAAGTCTACTTACGCAGTTTGTAGTTCTTTTATTTTTTCTCTAATCTTCAGTTCTATTTCAGCAAATAACTCAGGATTGTCCAGCAACAATTGCTTAATAGCATCCCGACCTTGCCCTAACTTGTCGGTATTATAGCTGTACCAGCTACCACTTTTTTGAATAATACTCATTTCTACACCCATGTCGATCAATTCCCCCACTTTAGAAATGCCTTCTCCGAAAACGATATCAAACTCTGCTGTACGGAACGGGGGCGCTACTTTGTTTTTCACCACCTTTACTTTTACCCGGTTTCCTACTGCTTCATCACCATCTTTTATTTGCGCCATTCTTCGGATATCCAATCTCACTGAGGAGTAAAATTTTAATGCATTACCACCAGTCGTAGTTTCGGGATTTCCAAACATAACGCCAATTTTCTCACGAAGCTGGTTAATGAATATGCAGACCGTGTTTGTCTTGTTGATAGTAGCGGTAAGTTTACGTAATGCCTGAGACATCAAACGGGCTTGTAACCCCATTTTGCTATCCCCCATTTCTCCTTCCAGTTCTCCTTTAGGAACCAATGCCGCCACAGAGTCAATTACTACTACATCCAATGCTCCCGAGAGGATCAGTCTGTCGGCAATTTCCAATGCCTGTTCCCCGTAATCCGGCTGAGATATTAAAAGATTGTCAACATCTACTCCCAATTTAGTAGCATAGCTGCTATCGAAAGCATGCTCAGCATCAATAATGGCGCACATTCCGCCTTTTTTTTGTGCTTCGGCTATGATGTGGGTAGCTATAGTTGTTTTACCAGATGATTCCGGTCCATAAATTTCAATGATTCTTCCTTTGGGGACTCCACCAATACCTAAAGCAATATCCAACCCTATCGACCCGGTTGATATCACTTCTAATTCCTGGCCGGACTTTTCATTCATCATCATTACACTACCCTTGCCAAAATCTTTTTCTATTTTATCAATAGTTAATTTTAGAGCTTTCAGCTTTTCAGTATTTGTAGACATAGTATTCGATTTATAATTATAGTACTCAAAATTAGTAGTTGGCTGTAAAGATAAGGAGAAATTTATTAACACTAATATTTTTAGTATTTTTTTACTAAAAATATTTGCTTTTGGGTGTCCTGGTCAATTTTTAGAAGGGGTTGTTATTATCTAATCATATGATAATAACGATTGTATCAATTGGTACTTAGCCTCCATTGTTAGTATCTTTGCGGATAATTAGAGTCGGTAGCCGAAGGCGGTATACAGACCTTTGTCTTATTAATTAAAGCTGATAGTTTCGGTGGATAAGAAAAAGTTAATCAGGATTACCACAGTACCCGTTTCATTAATGACACTACTTAAAGGCCAGTTAAAATTTATGTCCGAAAATGGTTTTGAGGTAATGGGTATTTCCAGTGGGGGTGAGGCGCTGGAGAAGGTAGGAGAACAAGAGGGAGTAAGAACCATTTCGGTTGAAATGACAAGAACTATTTCGCCTTTGAAAGATTTGCATTCAGTGTGGAAGTTATACCAGATCTTCAGGAGGGAAAAGCCATTGATTGTACATACACATACTCCCAAAGCGGGTACTGCTGGGATGTTTGCCGCCTGGCTGGCGGGTGTACCACATCGGTTGCATACAGTAGCCGGATTACCTCTATTGGTTGCAACCGGCAAAAAGCGGACGTTACTGGATTTTGTTGAAAAGTTGACTTACCGTTGGGCAACAATGGTTTACCCCAATTCTTATGGTTTGCAGAAAATTATCTTGCAGAACAAGTATACCATACCCTCAAAATTGAAAGTAATCGGAAAGGGGAGCTCCAACGGTATTGATACCAGCTATTTTGATCCAGCTCTTATATCGGAGGAGCAAAAATATCAACTAAAAGCGTCTTTGGCTATTCAACCCGGCGATTTTGTTTATGTGTTTGTAGGAAGAGTGGTAAAAGATAAAGGAATCAATGAGCTGATTGCGGCTTTTGAACAAATACATAAAAAGCACTCACAGGCAAAGCTGGTATTGGTGGGAGGTTTTGAAAGAGAGTTGGATCCTTTAACACCCGAAACGGAACATGCGATAGAGTCAAATCCGGCAATTGTTGAAGCGGGCCATCAGAAGGATGTTCGTCCCTTTTTTGCCATAGCAGATGTATTTACTTTTCCCAGTTACCGAGAAGGGTTTCCTAACGTATTGATGCAATCATGTGCGATGGGCGTTGCCAGTATAGCTACCGATATTAATGGTTGTAATGAAATTGTGGAAGATGGAGTTAACGGGGTAATCATTCCCTCTCAGAATCAGGAGGAGCTGTTTTTAAAAATGCTTTATCTTCTGGAAAATTCGGAATTTAGGAACAGAATTGCAGCAAACAGCCGCCCTCGTATTGTGGCCAACTACGAGCGGGAGTACATACAACAAGAGCTTTTGAAGGAGTATGAGGTATTGATAAAAAAATAGTAATGTATAACAGTTTTTTTAAAAGGGTTCTTGATTTTACTGTTGCTTTGGTGGCACTATTGTTGCTATTTCCTGTATTTGTTGTTGTTACTATCGCACTCTATTTTGCTAATCAGGGAAAGCCTTTTTTTTATCAGAAGCGGCCTGGTTTGAATGAAAAGGTATTTAGTATTGTTAAGTTCAAATCGATGAATGATAAAAAAGATGCTGAAGGCAACCTACTACCGGATTTTGTGCGTTTGACGCGGGTGGGTGCATTTGTGAGAAAAACATCATTGGATGAAATTCCGCAATTGATAAATGTTTTGAAGGGTGATATGAGCCTTATTGGTCCCAGACCTTTGTTAGTGGATTATTTGCCATTATACAATGATAAACAGAAAAGGAGACATGATGTTCGTCCAGGCATAACCGGTTGGGCACAGGTAAACGGTAGAAACGCTATCAGTTGGCAACAAAAGTTTGAATATGATGTTTGGTACGTTGATAATATAAGCTTAGCATTGGATTGTAGAATAATTTGGAAAACACTACTCAAGGTAGTAAAGTCTGAGGACATCAATGCATCGGCTTCTGCTACAATGGAGAGATTCAGAGGGGAAGAGGATTAATAATAGTGTTAATTTTTTTAAAGACATCTCCGATTTGTCGATAGGTTGAAGCACCTGATTGCCTACCTTTGGGCTAAATTTTGGGTGAAATGTTTAAAGCCTTGGTGATTGGATATGTTATTTTGTAAAAATATAGTTACATGCTTACTCTAATAGGCGCGAGCGGTCATGCAAAGGTGATTGTGGAAATAGCAGAGTTACTTTCGATACCGATCGTTGGTTTAGTGGACAAGGACGATTCGATTTCTTCTTTGCTCGATTATAAGGTGCAACCTTATAGTTATGACCTGCAAGATGGAGGGCACTATATCATATCAGTTGGGAATAATAATTCCAGAAAGGAAATTGCGTTATCGCAACCAACACTGTCATTTGTTAGTCTTCTACATCCATCGGCCACTATTTCGAAGAGAGCCCAAATAGGCGTAGGGTCGGTTGCGATGGCAGGAGTTTCTGTAAACAGTGATTGCGTTATCGGTCAGCATGTTATCCTCAATACAAATTGCTCTGTTGATCACGAATGCCATATAGGTGACTATGTTCATATTTCCCCTAATGCATCATTAGCCGGCAATGTCATTGTTGGAGAAGGAACGCATATAGGGATAGGTGCTTGTGTCATTCAAAGTGTAACCATTGGCAAATGGTGTACAATTGGTGCCGGTGCAGTAATAATTAGGGATGTGCCGGACGGATCAACAGTGGTTGGTAATCCGGGTAGAATAATTTGAGATTAAACCGGCTGCACTCTTTTTTTTCTTTTGGCCGTAGCCAATCCTTTCCGCTCTTTTCTTCTTCTCCGTATTGATCTTATCCAGGCTATAAGTCCTATCGTAATAGCGCCAGCACCAAGAACTAAAATCAGGATGCCCAATAATTCACTGGTAGTGCAGGCTACGGAACAGGCTACCCACAAAAGTATCACTCCCAATGTAGCACCCAGTGTTATAGCTAATGTCATTTCTACTATCAAACCGGTTGTATCCTTTTCTCCATTTTTTGCCTTCCTTGCAACTTCTTTTAGTTGTTTCCAAAATGATTTTTGGGTCATTCGCTTTTGTTTGGCGGTCATTTTTTCAGTAACCGGCTTTACCTCGGTAGTATTCACATTCGCAATAGTTGGATAAATAGGTTTAGCACCATAAGCACCCTGAACCAACAGGTTGTTGTTGAATGCGATGATAAAGATAGTATACGAAGAGAAGATGATCAGACCATAGTAGCCTTTTTGCCGGTAGTAGTAACTCTTCTCGAAGAAAATTTTTTTCTTTTTCTCATCCGGGTATAGAAAAATACCAAGTAATATCAAGGCTCCAAAAAAGTATAAGCTATCGTTAGGAACTTGAATGTTTAATTGTTGCAGAAGTATGGCGATTCGCCATGCCAGAAGAATCATTACAATTTTTATAATAACCATTATTCGTCTGGTGAGGGCAGGGTGGTGGTAAGCCCAACGGGATAGATTTTTCATATAGCCGCGATATTTCAGGTAAGATACAAAGAAATAATTATGAACGAAATAAGGATGCCTTAAGAAGTTCTACGACCTCTCCGAAGGCTGGAGAACGGAATGTCCCCGGGGGCAAACCCTCCAGGGTTTTAAAACCCCGGAGGAGTAATAAATAGCCTACACCAACTTGTCTACAAATTCATTCACCGGTGTATTAATCAGTTTGTTATAGTCTAAAGATACCTCCAGTACATCCTGCTGTTGTTTTACTGCAAACTTCCGTGCCAGATTGATTTTATATTTTTCCACCAACACGGGTATACCTTCTTCCCGGCGACGTTTATGCCCGATCGGATATTCTACGATAATCTCGTCTAATATGCTACCATCGTTGAGCGTTACCGTTAAAGCATTGGCTATAGATCTTTTCTCCGGATCGTGGTAATCTTTTGTAAACTGTAGATCTTCCTCGGTAAACATTTTATCTCTCAATATGTCAATACGTGGATCCGCAGCGATATTGTCTTCGTAATCTGCCGCAGTTAACCTTCCGTATAACAAAGGCACAGCTATCATATACTGAATACAATGGTCTCTGTCTGCGGGGTTGTGTAAGGGCCCTTTTTTGTCGATGATTCTGATAGCAGCTTCGTGCGTACGAATCTTCAGTGATTTGATATCTTCAGCTGTCTTGCCAAGCGCTTTCAATTTTTTGTGTAAGGTCATCGCTGCCTCCACTGAAGTTTGAGAGTGGAATTCAGCAGGGAAAGATATTTTAAATAGCACATTTTCCATGACATAAGATCCATAGTCTCTTTGAAATTTGAATTCATTTCCTTTAAAAGAAACATCATAGAAGCCCCATGTTTTAGCTGTTAACACTGAGGGGTATCCCATTTCTCCGGTTTTTGCAATCAAAGCCAGCCGTACCGCTCTGGAAGTAGCGTCACCAGCTGCCCAGGATTTGCGACTGCCGGTATTAGGCGAATGGCGATAAGTCCGTAAAGACTGACCATCTACAAACACCAGTGATATAGCGTTGATCAGTTCATCACGGGTCAATCCGATTAGTTTTCCTACTACGGCGGTGGATGCTAGCTTCACCAATATCACATGGTCCAGACCGACTCTGTTGAAAGAGTTTTCCAAAGCCATCACGCCTTGTATTTCGTGTGCGTTTATCATGGCCTCCAGCACATCTTTCATCGTCAGCGGCGCTTTACCGTTAGCCACAGCCGTACGGCTCAGCCAGTCTGCTGTAGCCAATATGCCGCCCAGGTTATCGGACGGATGTCCCCATTCTGCCGCCAGCCAGGTATCATTGAAATCGAGCCAGCGAATAATAGCACCGATGTTAAAAGCTGCCTGTATAGGGTCTAACTGATAAGGAGTGCCGGGCACTTTTGCTCCATTTGGTACTACTGTACCAGGTACAACAGGTCCCAGCATTTTGGTACAAGCGGGGTAAGTCAGCGCTTCCAACCCACAACCCAACGTATCCAACAAACAGTAGTGTGCTGTACTCCAGGCTAATTCATTTTTTACTTCATAGTTTAATACATAATCGGCTATATCGCTTATTACCTTATCTACGGGCGGGCGTTCATTGGAAATATGAGAAGACATAATATTTATTTATTTCTGATTTTTTATTTGGAGATTTCTGGTTTTTTATTTTCGGTGTCGAATTTCTGATTTTTGAGATTTCTGATGTGTATCAAATCAGCAATCAAACATCAACAAATCAGCATATCTAGCGTTTCTCCAGTGGCACAAACCTTCTATTCTCCGGACCTATATAGTTGGCACTCGGCCGAATTATTTTACCATCTTTCCGTTGTTCCAGCACATGAGCACTCCATCCGGTAATCCGGGATATTACAAACAGCGGTGTAAAGAACGACGTCGGTATCCCCATGAGGTGGTAAGATACCGCAGAAAACCAATCCAGGTTAGGGAACATCTTTTTCTGATCCCACATAAGTGTTTCAAGGCGTTCTGCAATGTCAAAAAGTTGCATATTGTCGGATTCTACGGATAACAGTTTAGCCACTTCTTTAATCACTTTATTTCTAGGGTCAGAGACTGTGTATACCGGATGTCCAAACCCGATGATGACCTCTTTTCGCTCTAATCTTGCTCTTATGTCTGCCTCGGCCTCATCAGCAGATGCATACCTGCTTTGAATATCAAATGCCACCTCATTTGCCCCGCCGTGTTTTGGACCGCGTAGTGCTCCAATAGCCCCGGCAATGCAGGAATACAAATCAGAACCGGTGCCGGCTATTACCCTGGCAGTAAATGTGGAAGCATTAAACTCATGCTCTGCATATAGGTTCAGCGAAACATGCATTGCTTTTTTCCATGATTCCGATACAGGTTTTCCATGCAGCAAATGAAGAAAATGAGCACCAATTGATTCATCGTCAGTTTCTACCGATATTCTTTTGCCGTTGTGAGAATAGTGGTACCAATAAAGCAATGCAGAGGCAAAAGAAGCCAGTAATTTATCAGCAATTTCTTTGGCGCCCGCTTCATTGTGGTCTTCCTTTTCCGGTAATACGGTTCCTAAAACTGATGTATAGCTGCGCAGTACATCCATAGGGTGTGCGGATGCCGGAATTTGTTCCAACACATGCTGTGCTGCGGTGGGTAAGCCACGCAATGCCTGTAGCTTTTGCTGGTATGCTTTTAACTGCGCTATTGTGGGCAATGTTCCATGAATCAATAGATAGGCCGTTTCTTCAAAACGGGCTGCTTCTGCAATTTCCAGAATATCGTAGCCCCGGTAATGCAAATCGTTTCCACTTTTTCCAACCGTGCATAATGCCGTATTGCCCGCAGCAACGCCAGACAGTGCCACACTTTTTTTGGGCTTAAATGCCGGAGTGTTTTCTGAACTCATATGACAATCATTTTTTTTGTGCAAATAACTTATCCAGTCGATCTTCAAATGCATAGTATCCGATACTGTCATACAGCTCTGCACGGCTTTGCATCGTATCAATTACATTTTGCTGGGTTCCCTCTTTTCGTATAACATTAAATACGTTCTGTGCAGCTTTGTTAGCAGCCCTGAACGCCGACAATGGGTACAAAACCAGCTCTGCCCCTGCAGCTCCCAGTTCCTCTTTTGTCCACAACGGTGTCATGCCAAACTCTGTAATATTGGCCAGCACCGGGATGCCGGCAGCCTTTACAAATTCTGTATACTGGGGGAGTTCTCTCACGGCCTCAGCAAAAATAAAATCAGCACCAGCTTCTTTATATGCCACTGCTCTTTCTAAAGCTTTTTCTAAGCCTTCACTTGCCAAAGCATCGGTACGGGCGCCTATTACAAATTGATCGTCTGTACGGGCGTCAGCAGCGGCTTTTATCCGATCGCACATTTCCTCTTTGCTTACTATTTCTTTTCCTGGTCGGTGTCCGCAACGCTTAGCCCCTACCTGATCTTCTATATGCAATGCGGCAGCGCCAGCTTTGATTAGAGATTTTACTGTGCGGGCCACATTAAAAGCAGATGGACCGAATCCGGTATCTACATCTACCAGGAGCGGGGTATTGGTAACGTTGGTAATACGGTTGATGTCAATCAGTACATCTTCTAAAGTAGTAATTCCCAGGTCAGGAATGCCCAGCGAACCGGCAGCGACACCTCCTCCGGACAAATAAATAGCTCGGAAGCCTGCCTGTGTCGCTAAAAGGGCATGATTTGCATTGATCGTACCGACTATTTGTAATGGCTTTTCTTCCGCCATAGCTTTTCTGAAACGGGCGCCTGGTGAACTGACTGACATATTGTTACAACTGATTTAAACAGGAATAATCACCAGCAAAAGAAATGCTGGAGCGAATAAACAAATGTAATCGAAATTGACGAATAGTTATTGCTGCTATTCCCAACAAAAAAAGGTTACCAACGGTAACCTTAATAAGTTGCTGATACTACAACCTCTGAAAGCAATAAGTACTTTATTTGTAACCCGCTAATTTTTGCGTGGCCTTACAACCATATTTGGCAGAAGTACAGGAAGAAAAAGCGAAAGCACAAGATGCAACAACGAGGACGATAACAAAAACCTTTTTCATTAATTTAAAACTTTACGGTAAAAAATAATGGCACCGTAGGAGTAGGAAGTTGTTATGTTTTCGAATTGGAGATTGGAATTATCAACTATTAAAGTTGGAGCTTCAAAGAAACAAATTGTATGCCATTTAGCCAAGGATAATGGGAAGATTAACAGTTGATTTATGTTAAAAACGAGTCAGTTACACAATAATTGAGGAACTAGAACCATGACTTCCTCCGTGATATTAGCCATTTAATATGATTATCTTTATTCTGCCATTGCGGGAGATACTAAAAATCAATCAAGTATCAAAGTATTTTCCGAAGTTTGCCATATTTTTAAATTTTCTTGAATGCAATTACAACTAGCCCGCCCACTTGCCTTTATCGATCTCGAAACAACCGGAGTGAATCTGGCAACCGATCGGATAATAGAAATTGCTATTGTGAAATTGATGCCTGACGCAACAAGAGTTGTTAAGCGTAAGCTTATTAATCCTCAAATGGCTATTCCCCCTGCTTCTACAGAAATCCATGGAATAACAGATGAGATGGTAAAAGAAGCTCCGACTTTCAAGCAGGTCGCCAACGAAATAAAACAGTTTATCGATAATTGCGATTTGGCAGGGTATAATTCTCACCGCCTCGATTTTCCTTTATTGGTGGAGGAGTTTTTAAAAGCCGGACTGAATTTTGATATCACAGATAAAAATCTGCTGGATGTGCAAAAAGTGTATCATATGATGGAGCCAAGGACCTTGGCGGCGGCATATAAATTTTACTGCGAAAAGCAGCTGGAAAATGCTCATAGCGCGGAGGTAGATGCAGTAGCTACACTAGAAGTGTTGCAGGCCCAGGTAGAAAAATATGAGCAATTGGGTAATTCTGTTGAGAGTATCATAAAATTTACCGGAAAGGAGGAAATAGTTGACTTCGCACGGCGATTTGTTATGGAGAATGGGGTAGAAGTTGTTAACTTCGGAAAACACAAAGGACGCCCCTTGGCGGATGTTTTAAAAACGGAACCGCAGTATTACGATTGGATGATGAAGGGAGAGTTTCCGCTGCATACCAAGCAGAAGCTTACGGAGATTTTTAATAAGACTTTTTTGAAGAATAAATAACAATAAAATCTGTTTCTTGGAGAAGCTGGTTGTGATACCTACATATAATGAATGCGAGAATATAGCACCTATTCTTGATGCCATCTTTGACATGGAATTAGGTTTTCATGTGTTGGTAGTAGACGACAATTCACCTGATGGAACAGCGGAAGTTGTAAAACATTTACAACAGCGTTTCAAGGGTCAGTTATTTATAGAGCAGCGGCAGGGAAAACAGGGCTTGGGTACCGCTTATCTTCATGGTTTTAAGTGGGCAATCGATAAAGGGTACGCATATATCTTTGAAATGGATGCCGATTTTTCACATAATCCCAAAGATTTAGAAAGGTTGTACCAGGCTTGCAAAAACGGAGCGGATGTTTCAATAGGATCCAGATACGTGGCAGGTGGAAAAACCGTCAACTGGACCTGGGAGAGAAATATCCTGTCTAAAGGCGGTGCTCTGTATACACGGCTCCTGACATGGATGCCGGTAAAAGACCCTACCGCTGGTTTTATCTGTTATAAAAAGGAAGTGTTGGAGAGCATTAACTTTGATGAAATTAAATTTGTTGGGTATGCGTTTCAGATAGAAATGAAATTTGCGGCCTGGAAACTGGGTTTTATCATCAAGGAAATTCCGATTACGTTCGTCGACAGGCAGTTTGGAACCTCAAAGATGAATAAGAACATTGTAAAAGAGGGGATCCTGGGTGTCGTAAAAATACAATGGCTCAGTATGTTCAAAAACTACAGGCGAAAGGTAAAGAGTTCGCCAACACAAGAATCAAAAGTACATATGAAAGTGCTGAGCTGACAGCCTTATTCGGTCCCCGGTTGATTTGCCATGCTACATTAGTGTTATATTGCAAAATATTTTATCAAACAAGAAGAAATGAGAAAGGTCTTCCTGGTGATCTGTGTATTTATAGCTGTTTCAGGTACTGCGCAAAACAAAAAGCCTTTGGATCATTCGGTATATGATGGCTGGCAAAATTTGGGAGAAAAAGCAATAAGTAATGATGGAAAATGGATTGCTTATGTTGTGAATGTTCAGGAAGGAGATGCCCTGCTACAGGTGAAATCTACAGATGGGAAATACACCAAAAATATTGAGAGAGGACATGGTATTTATATTTCTGAAGACAGCCGCTTCCTGATCTGTCGCATCAAACCTACTTTTGCTCAAACCCGCGAAGCCCGGATAAAAAAGAAGAAAGATCTTCCCAAAGATTCATTGGCAATACTGGAACTGGGGCAAGACAGTTTGTTTTTAGTGTCGAATGTGAAATCGTTCCACGCACCACAAAAAAGCAATCAGTGGGTAGCCTGGCTGCTGGAAAAGCCTGTAAAAGACTCTCTTTCAAAACCGAAGCCGGACGAAGTAATAGCTAAACAATTGGATTCCATGCGGAAGGTGTCCTCTGCAGAAGAGGTAATGCCAGAACAAGCTCGTAAAAGAAAAAGACTGACGACAACACCGTCTGTCAAAAACGATGTGGGTGAGGATTACCGGCAGTTTAGGGATACGGTAGCGAACCTGCCAGGCAACGAAATGGTTATTTACAATTATCGCCTGAAAACTGAAAGACGAATACCCAGTACCGAGGAATATTCCTGGAGTGAAAACGGCAATCTGCTCCTGATTGAAAATGCATCCAAAGATTCTTCCATTCAAAAAACAATAGCAATTTATCGTTCCATTGAAGACCGGTTTGATACGATTGCAAGGGGCGGCTACGATTTTAAAAACTTTACGATTGATCCTTCCGCCACTAAAATTGCCTTTGTGGCTGAAAGAGATAGCAGTGATAAGGCGCTCAGAAAATTATACAAACTTTGGTATTGGCAAAATGGCCAGGATACCGCCACTGTTTTAGCAGACAAAAACACGGTAGGTATGCCGGTTGGCTGGAGCATTAGCGAGCATTCTATGCCGCGCTTCAGTAAGTCCGGCAAAAGATTATTTATTGGAACAGCACCTATTCCTGCATTGAAAGATACTTCTGTAGCAGACATAGACCAGGTGAAAGTAGACATTTGGAGCTACAAAGACGATCAGTTGCAGACTATACAGTTGGCTAATCTGGATAAAGATCTGAAAAGAACTTACACGGGTATTATCAATACAGAAACTAAATCATTTATTCAGCTTGGTGACCAGGCTGTGCCCGACGTTGTGGTACCAGAAGAGGGAGAGGGTGAATTGATTTTGGGCATATCGGATGTTGGGTATGCCGCGGCAGTGCAATGGTTGGGCAGCGCTGTAAAGGATATTTATGCGATCAACGCCGAGACAGGAGATAGGAAATTGATAAAAAAAGAACTATCGGGATCCGCTGCTCTTTCTGCGGGTGCTAAATTTATTATCTGGTACGATAAAAAAGCCAAACAGTATTTCACCTGGAGGGATGGGACGACCCGCAATGTAACCGCTAAAATTCCAACTAAGCTCTATGCGGAAGATTTTGATATGCCCGACGCTCCATACGCCTATGGCATTATGGGGTGGATGGCCGGGGATTTATCGGTGCTTATATACGATCGTTACGATATCTGGCAGGTTGATCCGTTGAATGTATTACCTCCTATGAACGTTACGGCTATTGGCAGGAAGGCAAAAACGAGTTATCGCTATATTAAAACAGATCCTGAAGAGATTTTCATAACTCCGGTGCAGGAGGTTGTCCTTAAAACGTTCAACGAAACGAATAAAAACGCCGGTTTTGCCACCTATAAGTTTTATGAGAAGGCGGTGCCCCAGTTTCTTTTCAGTGGATCTTTTGCTCTCAATGGCAGCTTGTTAAAAGCAAAATCAGCTTCTGTGTTTGCGTATACGAAGGAATCCTATATTCAATCGCCAGACCTTTATCTGAATACAGATTGGCAGAAAGAAGTAAAACTTACCCATCTTAACCCGCAGCAAAAACAATACAATTGGGGAACAGCTGAATTATTCTCCTGGAAAGCATACAATGGCAAACAAGCTACTGGGATTGTATATAAACCCGAAGACTTTGATCCGAAGAAAAAGTACCCTGTTATTTGCTATTTCTATGAAAAGTTAAGTGACGGGTTATACAACTATATTCCACCTGCACCCACCCCAAGCCGGTTGAACATCTCGTTCTTTGTGAGCAGAGGATATATAGTGTTGGCACCAGACATTGAATACGCCATCGGACATCCGGGGAGAAGTGCTTACGATTATGTAGTGAGTGGTGCCAGGGCATTGGCACGCAATCCATGGGCTGATAGTACTCGCATGGGGCTACAGGGGCAGAGCTGGGGTGGGTATCAAACAGCGCATATCATTACCCGAACAAAACTCTTTAAAGCTGCCTGGGCGGGGGCTCCGGTAAGTAATATGACCAGTGCCTATGGCGGCATACGCTGGCAAACCGGTATGAACCGACAGTTTCAATATGAAAAAACACAGAGTCGTATAGGCGCAACACTCTGGGAAAAACCGGACCTATATATCGAAAATTCTCCTTTATTTCATGTGCCTAAAATCGGCACCCCACTTGTTATCATGCACAACGATAAGGACGGGGCTGTGCCATGGTATCAGGGCATAGAACTATTTACCGCTATGCGTCGCCTGAATAAACCGGTATGGATGCTGAATTACAACGGGGAAGCGCACAACCTGGTTGAGCGGAAAAATCGTAAAGACATCCAGATAAGAGAGCAACAGTTTTTTGACTGGTTGCTGAAAGGAGAACGACCGGCAGAATGGTTGCGTGATGGTGTACCTGCAGTTATGAAAGGAAAAAAATGGGGAATTGAAGACTAAAATAAAAATATAAATGAACCCAAAACAACTGGCTGCACTTAAAGCTGTAGAATACATTAAAGACGGTATGATTGTGGGGCTGGGTACAGGTTCCACCGCTTTCTGGGCAATAGAATATACTGCACAAAAGGTAGCCAATGGACTGCAGATTACGGTAGTGGCCACCTCGCAGGACACGGAAGCCAAAGCCCGGGAACGGGGCATTGTGGTTACGCCATTTGATGAGGTCTCTCATGTTGATATTGATATCGACGGCGCTGATGAAGCCGACGAAAACCTTCATCTGGTTAAAGGTGGTGGCGGTGCTTTGATGCGCGAAAAAATAGTGGCAAATGCTACCAGGCGATTTATTGTTATCGCAGACGAAACGAAACTGGTAAAACACCTCGGAAAATTCCCGCTCCCGGTAGAAGTCGTAATTTTTGGATGGCAGCATACAGACAAATTGCTGAAACAACTAGGGTGTACTACTCAAAGGAGGTTGACCGCTACAGGTGACCCCTTCATAACAGATAACGGCAATTATATTCTCGATTGCAATTTTAGTATCATCAAAGATGCTCCTGCGTTGGAAAAAAACATAAACAGCATTATCGGCGTTGTGGACAACGGACTGTTTATTAATATGGCTGAAAGAATAATTGTGGGTTGCACAGATGGTACAGTGAAGGAAATTACAAGATAGCATGTTTAATAAATCGGCTATAGTTATAGGTGCTGGCATAGCCGGACTGGCCACTGCCAGGGCTCTAGCCATCCGAAACTACCGGGTAACTGTAATCGAACGAACCTTGGCGGCTGTGGGAGCCTCCGTTAGGAATTTCGGACTGATTTTGCCTGCGGCACAACCGGATGGACAATTGTATGAACGTGCAAAAAAATCAGCCGCTATCTGGAAACAAATTTGCGATGAAGCCGGCATCTGGTATGAGCAAAAAGGTTCCTTACACTTAGCTTATGCTCCTGATGAATGGCAGGTATTGACAGAAGTAAGAGACATATATGCAAAAAGGGGATATACCCTGATGAGTGTAGAAGAAACCATTAGTTTGTCGCCTGCCATAAACAAATCCGGACTTGTAGGAGCTTTGTATAGCAAAGAAGAAATGATTGTTGATCCCAGAAAAGCCATCGTAGCTATTCCACAATGGCTTACGGAAAAATATGGTGTTCGGTTTATTTGGGGCCGACATGTAAGTGCTATTGCTCACCCGGTTGTATATATGGGAGCCGAAAAGCTGGAAGCAGATGAAATTTTCCTCTGTTCCGGCGCAGACTTTGAATCATTGTATCCGGAAATATATAGAGACCTCCCATTGACCAAATGTAAATTGCAGATGATGCGATTGGGTATTCAACCCAACGGATGGCGCTTGGGTCCGGCTTTATGTAGTCCACTATCGTTGCTGCATTACAACAGCTACAAAGCAGCTGGTTCCTTTTCTCAATTGAAAGCAAGGGTGGAGGTGCAGAATAAAGAATGCCTGCAATATGGTATTCATCTGTTGGTGTCTCAAAACGAGGTGGGAGAGCTTGCCGTGGGTGATTCGCATGCATATGGTCTTAATCCTGATCCGTTTGACAGACATTTTATTAACGAGTTGATTTTACAATACCTGGGCAGCTTCGCACATTTCAGCAACTCACGGGTGGTGGAAACCTGGAACGGCGTATACCCCAAGCTTACTAATGGAGAAACAGATATCGTGATTTCGCCGCAGCAAGGCGTTACCATTATTAACGGTTTTGGCGGGGCCGGCATGACGCTGGCATTCGGACGCTGTGAAGAAGTGGTATCATCGAATTTTTGACTGGGCGGAACAAAACAAGTAAAAGGGGCTCGTTGTTTAAATTTCACTATTCTTAAACTAATAATATCATCAATCAATTGCTTATTGAAGGCAAACGCCTTATATTTATAAGCATTGTACTTACAATAATCAAAATTCAATACCATGGAAAAAATTATCGCAGCGGTAGACTTTTCAGAAGCTTCTGTAAATGCTGCCAAATATGCTGTAGGACTGGTAAACGACTTGCCGGGCGCTTCGCTCACTTTATATTATGCCTACAACAAGGTAACCGCTGGCAGTGATGGTTCTCCTCTTTCTGTAGATGATGATGATAGAAAAACAATTGCGGAAGCTGCTATTCTTAATTTAAAAAATAGTCTTACTGTAGCTGGGCAAAAAAATATTGAACATGTGGTGGAATCCGGAAATGTTATCACCAATCTTGAAAAATATGTAAAGTACCACGGTGTACATTTAATAGTCATGGGTATTACAGGTAGCTCCCGATTGGAACAAATGGTGGTGGGTAGTACTACGCTGGATGTTATCAGTAAAGATATCTGCCCGGTAATGGTGATTCCTGGTGACGTGACCTATAAAAAAATAAAGAAAGCAGCACTAACTTCCGACCTTAGAAATGTGGAAAATAATACCCCGCTGGCGCAAATAGAATCCGTATTGAGCACGATCAACCCCTCTTTGTATATCGTAAATGTTGCCCAACAGCATCATACGGTTCCGGATGATTATAAGCTGGAGAAAGATAAGTTGGAGGAGTTGCTTTGGAAATACAACCCTGAAAGTTATTTTATCCTTGAAGAAGACTTCGAAAAAGCGGTCTCGGATTTTGTGCAGGAATATGGTGTCGACATGCTTGTTACCGTACCGAAAAAATATAGTTTTCTCACCCGACTTTTTAATGCCAGTCATACGCAAAAACTTGCGTATAACAGCCAGGTACCTATATTGGCAATCCATTCTTAAATTAAACCGAAGGATCAGGCTACCGACATAGGGTTGCGGCATTGTTTTTGTATTTGTTTAGGGGAAATGTATAGTGTTTTGTTCCCGGTTGCTGTCGTCTGATCTTTTATATTATGCCAAAACCTCATCACCACATGAATCGGATTTCAGGAAGTTTTCTCACTTTTCTGATGGTTATTATTGCAATAATACTCCTGCATGCATTACGTCCTTTAAAAAAGGAGGTCTCCCAAAATACCCCGACAGTTTTTAGGTCGCGATAAAGGCGGGCGGTTTAAATCTTTGAAAGTGCTAAAAGAAAAGGATGCCGAGCAGCATCCTTTCAATAATATTACTTCAATTTAGTGATCTACTGGATAACACCACAACCAATCCGGTTGCCGGCATTGCCTGTTGGCTGAGTGGTGTAGTCGTCTTGTCCACCGTGTACAATCAATGCTTTACCCAAAATATTTTTAGTGGTGTCTGTGCCACCCAGGGTCCACAAATCTGTTTCCATAGACAAGGTTCCCGATCCTTGTGCATCCAGGGTTACATTGCCAATATCTCCGGAGTGAAAGCCATGTTCGCTTCCCCATTTACCGTGAGGTTTGCCGGTTGGATTCCAATGTCCATGTGATGCCATCCCATGTTCTCCGCAGTCTCCATGTGCATGGAGGTGTACAGCTACACTTTTGCCGGCTCTGGAAGGCGCGGTAATAGACAAATCAAGTTTTATTTTTCCGCTTTCATCAGCAGTAAATTTGGCTGTGCCATTGAGGGCTGTATCAGGATAAGTAGCTGCAATGGTAACAGTTGCTTCCTTTGCAGACGGTGCAGCATGAGCTGAATGATCGTGTCCCTGCTGTTCATTCGTTTCTGTTTTAGCGTCCGCATCTTTATTCTCGGACGCGCTATTGCACGCAAAAAGTGTAGCTGCAACACCAGCAACGGCTAACATTCTTATTGATAAAACTTTCATATTTTATATTTTACGGTTATAACCCACAATATTACAAAAACATTGCCTAAATTTTCTCACAGTCAGTTAAGTTGTTAACAGTAGTAAATGAGTTGCATAGATCTGGCAAGTATTTTAAGCGAAAGAGGAGATGAGCCTGCACAGTTTTGTATGCAATTGCAACGACAAGATTATGTATAGAACATTTTACTGCTAAGTTGGTGGCTCTTATTTTTCTATTCCCTCATTCTGATTTACATTCGCAGAAACTTTATTGCATGAATCTTCACGAATATCAGGCTAAAGAGCTGTTGAAAAAATACAATGTTCCTGTACAAGACGGTATCCCGGTGGATACGCCGGAAAAGGCGGAGGAGGCGTATAAGCAATTGAAAGTTCAGTATGGTAACAGTTTTGCTGTAGTAAAAGCGCAGATTCATGCAGGTGGAAGAGGAAAAGGGAAAATTCAAGGTACAGAACAACGGGGAGTAGCAGTGGGTAAGAGCGCAGATGATATAAAAACCATTGCCGGAAATATTATTGGCGGCACCCTGGTTACTATACAAACCGGCGAAGCAGGCAAGTTGGTGAATAAGGTATTGGTGGCGCAGGATGTGTATTATCCCGGTCCCAACGAAGTAAAAGAATTCTATCTTTCTATCCTGCTGGACCGCACCAAAGGTCAAAATGTGATTATGTACAGTACGGAAGGGGGGATGGATATTGAGCAGGTAGCACATGATACGCCCGATAAGATTTTTAAAGAGTGGGTGCATCCTTCTGGTGGTTTACTGGCTTTTCAGGCTCGTAAAATTGCTTTTAATTTGGGACTGAGCGGTGAAGCTTTCAAAAATTGTGTAAAGTTCGTAACAAACCTTTATAAGGCTTATGTAGAGTTGGATTGCGCTATGCTTGAGATCAATCCTTTGTTTAAAACCAGTGATGAGAAAATCATTGCTGTAGATTGCAAAATGAACCTCGATGATAATGCATTAATGCGGCACGCAGATCTGGAAGCTTTGAGAGACATTAGTGAAGAAGATCCTACAGAGGTGGAAGCGCATAAGTATAACCTTAACTTCATTAAACTGGATGGTGATGTAGGCTGTATGGTAAATGGCGCCGGATTGGCAATGGCGAGTATGGACATGATCAAGTTAAGTGGCGGCGAACCTGCGAATTTTTTGGATGTAGGTGGCACGGCTAATGCACAAACAGTAGAAGCCGGCTTCAGAATTATCCTGAAGGATCCGAAAGTAAAAGCCATTCTTATCAATATCTTCGGAGGCATCGTTCGTTGCGATCGTGTAGCGCAAGGGGTTATTGATGCTTATAACTCTATTGGGGATATTAAAGTGCCGATTATTGTTCGTCTGCAGGGCACTAATGCTAAAGAAGCAAAAGACCTGATAGAAGCCAGCGGATTAAAAGTGCAATCGGCCATCTTGTTGAGTGAGGCGGCTGCATTGGTAAATAAAGCCGTAAGTGCTTAATTAACTTTTAGATATTATTTTGAAAATCCCGGCTGACTCCAGCCGGGATTTTTTTGATCACATTGTCAATGTAACATTCTTCCTGAAAGTTAGTCGCAAAAAAAAGACTGACGATTTTCGTCAGCCCCAATTTATTCATCTATGTACTAAATATTATCTGTTTGCTCCACCTGCGCCTGCCGGAGGTGCTGCTGGTAATTTAACACCCAGTTTTTTGGCTATTAATGGCAACAGATCATCTGTTTCAGGAGCCACTAATAATGCGTCCTGTTTAAAGACAAATGTGTATCCATTTTCTTTAGCTACAGTGTTGATTAACTCGTATGCACGGTTAAAATAAGGTCCATAAATCTCCTGACTTTTACGGTTAAACATCTGTTGAGAATAAGGCTCCCAATTTTGGATCATTTGCAAATAAGTTGCTGCTTCCTGTTCAACAGTTTGCTTAACAGCAGCTGGCGTAGAAGGCAACTTTGCAATAGAATCTTTCCGCTGATATTCGCTGATAAAATAAGGTAATTGATTCTCTAGAGAATCCTTACGGAATTGTTGCAGCAAAGAGTCTGCTTTCTTTATATCAGGAAAAGCCATTACAACTTGTTCAATGTCTACATGACCGTATTTTGCTGCTTTTGCCTGTGCTTGTGCGCTTACAGCACCAAGGGTAAAAGCCAGTACCAGTGTAGCTAAGAATATTCTTTTCATATTCGTGATTATTTCAGTTTATTTTGGTTTATAGATGAAAAATCTGTTGAATTGGTTTACGCTGCAGGCAGCTTTAACAATTAATTAGCCCCCAGCATCTTCAATATATCTTCACTACGATCCAATTTAGGGTCGGCAAAGATAACGGTAATTCCTTCACTTTTATCTAAAATAAAATCGTAACCCTTTTCCACTGCCAGCTTCTGGATGGCATTGTAAACCTTATCCTGTACGGGCTTAATCAACTCTTGTCTTTTTTTGAATAAATCCCCCTCAAAACCAAATCGTTGACGCTGCAAATCCCGCAATTCTTTTTCTTTGTTAAACAACTCAACCTCCCTCTTTTTCTTTAATTCATCACTCAGCATCACCTGTTCTGCGTCAAAATCCCTGTACATTTTGTTCAGCACATTTTGCAATGCATCCAGTTCTTTTTGCCAGTTCTCGCTAAATTGGTCAAGTTTTTTTTGTGCTTCTTTGTATTCGGGAAGTTTATCCAAAATAAACTTGGTGTCCAACACTGCGTAGCGTTGTGCATTGGCTGACAATACTGTTGCGCATATACAAAAAGCTACTATTAATAATTTCTTCATCCGTTTATTTTTAATGTTTTTAATAGTCGGAATGCCGATTTGTCGCTAAAAATAAGGTTTCTCCGGCAAGCCTTAAAATGTGTTTCTCTTATTCCGGTTCAAATCCTAACATAAATGTAAACCTGGTGGCATCCTTAAAGGTGGCTCCAGGTACTGCCAGACGGTCAAGCCCCAATCCATAGTCAAAGCCAAGCAATCCAAACATAGGAAGGAAGAACCGGGCACCTAAGCCGACAGCCCGCCGTAACCGGAATGGGTTGTAGTCTTTAAAATCGAACCAACCATTCGCTGCTTCAAAAAACGCCAATCCATAGATGGTACTGCTGGGATTGGTGGTAAATGGATAGCGCAATTCCATGGTATACTTATTGAAAATAGTAAAGAAGTTTTGCGCCCTTTGCATATCGGGATTGATGGTTGGGTCAGAATTATCATATACCGGGTATCCCCTGTGTGCAACGATATCGTAACCAAGAATACCAAAATTATTGGTCAACCCTGCATCTCCCACCTGGAAGCGTTCGAAGGGAGAAATTGCAATTTCCTTATTATATCGTCCAATAAACCCGTATTTAGCTGCAAATTTGAGTACAAACTGGCGATTTTTGTCTTCGCCAGTGGGTTTCCCCAATGGCACATACCACTCCCCATTCACCCGCCATTTGTGATATTCTACGAATTTATATTTATCTACTTCCTTAATGTCCGCAGTATTTCTAAAAAGCGAATAAGGAGGGGTGAAGGCTCCACTAATCATAAATGAAGATCCTCCCGACGGGAATATGGGCTGATTAACTGAAGAACGAGCCAATGTAAGCTTTAGATTGAAAATGTTTGAATTTGCATTGTCCATACCCTGGAAGAAGTATGGATAATTACGCAACTTATACTGCGTAAAATTCAAAGCATATATCAACGTGAAATAATCATCCGGCCATTTCAATTGTTTGCCGAGTGAAATACTGGCACCCATTGCCCGCATGTAAGAAGTATCTGCCTGAGCCCTATTGTAGCCACCTGTTGCATAATTAAATCCGGCATTGGCATACTTAGAACTATACAAGCTCAAAGTAAAGGAGTTTCTTTTTTTACCTCCTAACCACGGCTCGGTAAACGAGAAATTGGTTGATCGGAAGAAGCGTCCGTTCGACTGGAAACGAAGACTCAGCTTCTGTCCATCACCGGAGGGGAGCGGTCTCCAGGATGATTTTTTAAATATATTCTTTAAAGAGAAGTTATTGAATACTACCCCCACAGTCCCTGTTAGACCAATCCCCCCGCCATAACCGGCACTCAATTCCAACTGGTCAGATGATTTTTCTTCCACAGTATAGTTAATATCAACCGTTCCGTCGTCTGGGTTGGGTACGGGACTGATGCCAATTTTTTCCTGGTTGAAATAGCCAAGGTTGGCAATCTCCCTGTTAGAACGTATCAACTGCTCGCGACTGAATTTCTCTCCCGGAAGGGTTCTTAGTTCACGACGGACCACATGTTCCTTGGTTTTGTCGTTTCCGGCAATAGAAACTCTTTTAATAGTGGCCTGCGGACCTTCTGTAATCCTTATTTCATGGTCAATAGTGTCATTGTAAACCGAAGTTTCGATAGGGTTTACGTTAAAGAACAGGTAGCCATTGTCCGAATACAGGCTGCTGATATCACCACCACCATCTGCACTCATTTGCTTACCCAGTTTCTTATTCAGGGTTTCCAGGTTGTATACATCGCCTTTTTCTATTCCTAATATCACACTCAGTAGGGAGTCTGAATATTTTGTATTACCACGCCAGGTTATATTCCCGAAATAATACTTGTTTCCTTCGTCTATTTTGATAGCTATGTTAAGATCACCTTTTTCGTTATAAAAAATAGTGTCTTTTTCAATCACAGCGTCCCTAAGTCCCTGTGAGTTGTAATACTCCAGTATTTTTTCTTTGTCCTCCCGGTATTTCTTTTCGTTGAATTTTGCTGAACTGAATTTAAACCGGAAATATGGGTCCAGATAATCCAGGGTTTTGGTGGGTGATAAAAAGGAAAAGCTATTCAGATATTCTTTTAAAGATGCTTTATCCTGCGTTCCGTATGGGCTGGTGTCGTCAGCGGCAAAAAGAGATATCCTCGTTTGTTCCTTGGTGCCTTTCATTTTACTTTTGATCTTCAAATCACTTACCTGGTCATTCCCATAGATCATGATATTATTGATCCGAACCTTTCTGCCCTTCGCTACAGTAATAATCAGATCCACACCATTGGTATAGGCTGTATCAGATCTTTCCTGTATGGTTACTTTAGCCCCCTGGAAGCCTTTGTCCACGTAGTATTTATGGATGACTTCCATGGCATTCTGCTTGCGGGCATCGGTTACTACCTGGCTAACACTAATACCTATTTTGTCTTTCAATTCAGTAGACTCTGTCTTTTTAATCCCTCTAAAGATTAGTTTTGACATTCTGGGACGCTCCACCGCCGCTATTTCTACCCAAATTCTATCTCCCTCTACTTTGGTAATATAGATTTCGATATCAGCAAACAGATTTTGCCCCCAAAGTTTCTCTATTGCTTTGGAAAAATTATCGCCGCCGGGTATTCTCACTTCATCGCCCACATTAAGCCCGGAAATGGAAGTAACCAGATTGGGATCAAAATACTGGGTGCCGGTAACTTTTACTTCAGCGATGGTGTATTTTTTAGGAAATGTTTGATTGTTCAGTTCTAGTAACGCGGGGTCAATTGACGTGGTAGGGATGGTATCCGTTTCCTGTGCAATTGTTTTGGTTGAGATAAAACTTAATCCAACTATTAAGGTCACTAACGTGCAAATTCTATGCATCCTTTTTTAAGTTTCGCCCGGCAATTTAACGGGATTAATTGAAATGGTATGTTAAAACAACTATCCGGCATGTACTCTATTGTATATCGGAAGGTTTTTCCTGTATCTGTTCACTCGTTTTGCCGAATCTTCTTTCGCGTTGCTGGTAATTCAGAATGGATTCATAAAGATGTTCTTTCCGGAAATCGGGCCATCGGGTATCAGTAAAATAAAGCTCTGCATATGCTAATTGGTATAATAAAAAATTGCTGATTCTTTGCTCGCCGCTGGTTCGTATCATTAACTCAGGATCGGGGAAGTCTTTTGTTGACAGGTAGGTCGCGAATACCGTTTCTGTTATATCTGAGGGTTCTAGTACATTGTTTTTCACCTCTTTGCACATTTGCTGCACCGCATGTAGGATTTCCCAACGCGAACTATAGCTCAAAGCAACAATCAGTGTCAACCCTGTATTCTGTTGGGTCAGTGCTATCGCTTCCTGCAACTCGTTAAAAGCAAAAGCCGGCAACTGACCCGTATCCCCAATAGTGGTCAGTTTTATGTTGTTTTTGTTGAGGGTCGGTACTTCTTTACGGATCGTTTCCACCATCAATGCCATCAAACCATTCACCTCATCCTCTGGACGGCTCCAGTTTTCGGTACTAAAAGCATATAGTGTAAGATAACCGATTCCTAGCTCTGCACAACCTTCCACTACATTCCGCACACTTTCTACGCCATTGTAATGCCCAAAAAGGCGGTTTTCACCTTTTTCTTTAGCCCATCTGCCATTACCATCCATGATAATGGCGACATGCTTGGGTAAACGGCTTTTATCAATTTCGGACAACCTCGACATTTATGAAGCAAATTTAAAAAGTCAGACGCCGTCTGACTTTGGACAAAGATATAAATAATATATAATGATGGTACTCCCTCATCAAAAATTGCGAAAACTATAGACCGGCGCCAGTGGAGTCTGTCCAACCGTTAAGGATCGTAATTTAAGTGTAATAAGAAAAAAGCTGGCTTTTACAACCAGCTTTCAATCTATTATTTATGCATCCTGCGCACTCAGTTTTTTAGAATGTTTTTTTCTTTCTTCCTCATCCAGCACCAATTTGCGCATCCGGATAAAATTAGGCGTTACCTCAATACACTCATCATGTTGAATGTACTCCATGCATTCTTCCAACGTCATTAAAACTTTAGGAGCAATGCGGGTAGCGTCATCACTTCCACTGGCACGGTGGTTGGTTAATTTTTTTCCTTCTGTAGCATTTACCACCAGGTCGCCTGGTTTAATATGTTCTGCTATTATCTGACCAGCATATACGTCCTCGCCCGGATCTACAAAAAATGTTCCCCGATCTTGTAATTTATCTATTGAATAACCTGTTGTTTTTTCCTGGTTTTTAGAAAGCAATACACCATTGTTTCTACCAGGAATAGCACCTTTCCATGGCTTATATTCATTAAATCTGTGTGCCATCACCGCCTCACCTGTGGTAGCAGTCAGCATTTGTGTTCTTAGTCCAATCAAGCCACGAGAAGGGATTTCAAACTCCAGGTGTTGCATAGTACCTTTTGTTTCCATCACCAACATCTCTCCTTTTCTACGAGAAACCAGATCAATCACTTTGCTGGCAAATTCTTCAGGTACATCTACCACCAATGTTTCATAAGGTTCACTCTTAACGCCATCGATCGTTTTTACGATTACCTGTGGTTGACCAACTGTTAACTCGTATCCTTCGCGACGCATGGTTTCAATTAATACTCCTAAGTGAAGAATACCTCTGCCATACACCATAAAACTATCCCCGCTATCTGTATCAAATACCCTGAGAGCAAGATTCTTCTCTGTTTCTTTCATCAACCTGTCACGCAAATGGCGGCTGGTTACAAATTTGCCATCCTTTCCAAAAAAGGGTGAGTTGTTGATACTGAACAGCATGTTCATTGTTGGTTCATCCACGCTTATTACCGGCAAAGCCTCAGGATTTTCGGCATCGGCGATCGTATCACCAATATTAAAATCTTCAAGCCCCACTACAGCGCAAATATCACCTGACTGCACCTCACTGGTTTTTTTCTTTCCCAATGATTCGAATATATACAACTCTTTTACTCTCGATTTTTTGATGGAACCATCCGTTTGCACCAGGGCTATCGGTTGATTCTCTTTAATACTACCGCGGGTTACCTTACCCACTGCAATACGCCCCAAAAATGAAGAATAATCCAAAGAAGTGATCTGCATCTGCAGTGTACCTTCGGTCACTTTTGGTTCTGGTACGTATTGAAGTATGCCGTCCAATAAGGGGGTAATGTCTTCACATTGCTCCAAAGAATTGTTGAACCAGCCATTTTTACCGGATCCATAAAACGTTGGAAAATCAAGTTGTTCTTCTGTAGCATCTAAATTGAAAAATAACTCAAATACGGCATCATGTACTTCATCCGGACGACAGTTTGGTTTGTCTACCTTGTTGATCACGACGATAGGCTTCAGGTTCAATTGCAAAGCTTTCTGCAATACAAAACGAGTTTGAGGCATCGGACCTTCAAAAGCATCCACCAGTAATATAACCCCATCCGCCATTTTCAATACCCGCTCTACCTCTCCGCCAAAGTCGGCGTGACCTGGCGTGTCTATAACATTTATTTTTACATCCTTGTATACCACTGACGCATTCTTACTGAAAATGGTGATACCACGCTCTCTTTCGAGATCATTGTTATCCATTATCAGCTCGCCGCTTTCCTGATTGGCACGAAACACATTGGTTTGATGTAAAATTTTGTCAACCAGTGTTGTCTTGCCATGGTCAACGTGGGCAATGATAGCGATGTTTCTAATTTGCATTTGTTTTTACTTTAACTTCTGGATATATGGCGCAGCAGCCGCGGCTGAAACTAACAGTATACTCAGGTAGATTTTTAGGGGTGCAAAAGTAATATAAAATTGCGGGAGGGCCACTATTTTATTAAAACTTAATTATTTCTTCACACTATTATTTTGCATAAGTGAATGATTTATATTAGATGTATATATTATTAATTTACTTATATTTTAGGCTTTTTTTAGCAGTTGGTGTATCATATTGTACAAATGCCAGCAATACGGCGAAGTAGGCCAGGTGTATCATTTGCGAGGGTAAGGCATTCCAGTTTTCAATAAAACTGGTACCCAGCATTAGGGTCAACATCAAAATAGCGCCTGCTACCAGGGCTTGTTTTGTAAACAAACCGGGCAACAATAGCATCCCAATCACAAACTCTGCAACAGGCACGAGGTAGCTGTAAGGCAGTACAATCCATGCAGGAAATAACGATTTTTCGAACTGTTCCACCATCCCCGCACTGAACTGGTTTATCTTAGGCAGCCGCACGCCGCCATGTCCAAACATACTGACGCCAATCCCTAACCTTAAAAAAAGAAACGATAGTTTATTCATAAATTTTGAGGTATAAAAGTATAAAGCGACTTGGAATGCAAGCCGCTTTATACCAACAATTATAAAAAGATATAGTAGTCTATTTTTTCTTCTTCGCTGGGGGAGGCGGGGGCGGAGCGAGGTCTTTTACCCTCACATTGCGGAAGAAGAGGATATCGCCATGTCCTAAAAAACCGATATGCCCGGTTTTCTTTTTTAGTCCGGGATGGTCTCTACCGTCAACTGTCCCATTCCGGGAAGCTTCTTCCAAATCGCCGTCCACAATCACAACCCCATTCAATGTTATCCGTATCTTATTTCCTTTCAGATAAATTTCTTCTTCGTTCCATTCTCCTACAGGCCGCAGATGACCGCGCTTTGCAGCGATAATGCCGTAAACGGATCCGTGATACTGGTACTCCTTTAAATCTTTGTAAATGGGCGCCGTATCATCCAATACCTGAATTTCCATACCCTCATACGCTCCATCGCCGGTAAGTGGTGCTCTTACACCAATTCCATTATTGGCACCTGGCGTCAATTTAAACTCAAAGCGATAAATGAAATCTGCATATTCATCTTTCGTATACAGGTTTCCGCTACCCCCTCTTTTAGGATAAACAGCCAGGTTGCCGTCTTCTATTACATAAGCTGTTTTATTACCTACCCACTCATGCAGATTGGTGCCGTCAAACAGAATTTTAAAACCTTCTTTCTTTTCGTCGGCAGTCAATTGGTATGGTGTGGGGCGCTCAATTTCTCTGATGTAGATATCGCGATACGCTACATACGTACCATGCGCCTGCAACTCTATCTGCTCTTCGGAGAAGATGGGAAGGCTACGATCCCAGAAGTTTTCTAAAGGAACGCTATTTACTACTAATTGTCCATTAAGATATACGGTTACCTGATCTCCGATCATTAAGATGCGGAAGGTATTCCAGTCGCCAATGGCATTATCAGCCAACACCGTTGGTTTGCTGGGATTCTTCTCGTTGTTGTATAGCCCACCCGAGCCTACTTCTGCACCAACGTCTCTACGGGCTGTATCCCATATTTGTACTTGTGGCGTTCCTCTGAGGTAGATACCAGCATCACCATCTTTGGTTATTTTCCAGTCTACGTACATTTCAAAGTCACCATATTTTTTTTCAGTACACAGGTTGTTTCCTTCTCCTGTAAATACAAGCAAACCATCTTTTACCACCCAACCTTTGCGCATTACTGCATCTGCTTTTTCCTGTTCTTTTGCCAATGTTTTGGCATCCATTTTTGACCTTTTGATAGGATCTGCTACCAGTCCCTTCCAGCCGGTCAAATCTTTTCCATTAAATAAGGAAACAAAATCATTGCCCGCTGGCAATGTCGACAGGTGTTTTTTCACAGCTTCTTTCAGGTAATCTGCTTCGGGACCCGCCAAATTACTCAATGCTTTCTCCAGTGTCCGGCGAACTTCATTACCATATAGGTTGTTATTAGCCAGTGCAATATTGATGACAGCAGAAGCGGCATCCTTTTTTAAGGTAGCATCATCCAAAAAGGAAGACGCATACAAGAATGCAGGGAAAGTATTGCTACCGGAAACCTGCCGGATAATACTCCTTTTTAGCTGATCTGTTTTAGCAAACTCCATAGCATTGCGCAACATAATGAGCTTTAAATCCGGGGTTGCCTTGGAAGCGCCAATTTGTTTCAAATAGGCAGCTAGCGCAATATCTGATAGTGTGCCCGCCGATTGTAATAACTGGTAAGCTTGCGTAGTAGCACCACCGCCTTTCCAATTGCCAATAGCAGTAATGGCTTCCGCTTTTACTTTAGCATTGCTTTTGCCAAAGGATTCCACAATCATATCCAGTGCCGGTTTTACACCTACGCCAGACAGTACATTAAAAAACAGTGGCTTTTTGTCTGCGGATGCTGAACTAAATAATGGCAATAATGTGCCGCCATTTTCTTCAATACCGTTTTGATTTCCAAATGCTGTGGTGGCAATCAGCTGCCAATCCTGTATATCTTTCGGGTTTGTAGCTTTCAATAAAAGCGAAACAGCCTGTGCTGCAAGGTCTGGGCCGGCAGACTTTTTTAACACGGAGCGCGCAGCTGTGCTTACTTGTGGATCAGCATCTGTTGCATAAACAAGTAAATCCTTTTGTTTCTCTACAACATTTCTTTCACCCAGTACTTCTATGATGGCTGCTTTTCCGGCAGCCGATGCTTCCGGGAGAATGCCTGAAATTTCAGTAATTACATCATTTCCTTTTAAAGACAGCAGGGAGGATTGTACTGCTTTAATATCGGCATCGCTGCCAGACTTTAAAATGCTTAAGTAAGCCGGTAATGCTTCTTCCTGTCCAATCAAACCTGCAGCGGCAATAGCAGCGTGTTTTAAACCAGCGTCACTACTATTGATGGCTTTTAATGCAACAGGTAATGCTGCTGCTATTTTTTTGTTGCCCAATGCCCGCAGTATTTCTGCTTGTGTAGCAGGAGCCGCTTTGTCGTATACTTTCAACCATTCTGTCGCTGTATTTTCATTTAATGCAGGAGCCGCAAACTTTAAAGCAGCTTCCCTATATTGCGCATTTTTATCCTTCATGGTTCCCGTGAGCAAAGCTGTAGCACCCGTTCCCTGCTGATCAGCCAACAACTTCAATGCGGCAATTTTAGTATGTACCTGGCTATCCGCTTTTGCTAGTTTTAGTAGGCTTTTAGCTGCTTTTTCTGCCACTTTTGCATTACCGTAGGCTGATAGGTTGTTTAGGTATAAAAGATAAGATGCATTGGCATCGTCGTTACTATAACTATAACCACTTTTTGCAGCCGCTGCTGCCAGCACTTTTGCTGATGCAGGGTTGGCAATGCGAGCCAATGCATACAAAGCTACTTTTCGGGTAGCCTCATCAGTTGCCGTAGCATAAGGCATAATCAATGCTACTGCATCTGAGAGACGTGCATCGCCCAGTGCTTGTATGAGCGCAATGCGTTGTTTGTTTTGTGCACCATTGAGTGCCTGCAATAATGCAGCCTTCGATTGCGAAGAGCCAATAGCCACCAACGCTCTTGCTGCAGGGTCTGCCAGGCGTTCATCCTGTAAATATGGCTGTATAAAAGGGATTGCATCGTCTTTTCCCACCAGCTCAAGCTGTGTAAGGATAAACAGTTTTGATTCAGGGCTTGTTAACCCTTGCAAACTACTGCCATAAGCCTTCACTGCCATGCTCCGCCAATTTTCTTTTCCGGATGCCACAGCTGAAAAACCATTCAGTGCAAAATGTACTTTTGAATTATCCCCGGCATCATCCAGCTTTTTAACGAGTACCTTCAATCCTTCCTCTCCCAATCCGGCTACAGAAGCGGCGTTGGCATTGTATTGCACAGCCTCTTCAGCCGGTGTTTTAGCCAATAAGTCGGCTACTTTGGTGGTCACTGTTCTTCCATCATCAGTTTGCGAGGAAACTGTTTGTAGCAATCCACCGATAAAGAAAACAAGTATTAATAATTGTCGCATGAAAATAATATAAGATTGTATTGTGATTTTGTTCTTTTGGTACATTATATAAACCAGGGACCACGCAATGGTGGATTTGCCAGCCTGTTGGCAGCCTCATCATTGATGAACTCCTGTTTTACGGGATCAAATTGGAGGTTACGGCCCAGTTGCAATGCTATTTTCCCAATATTAATCAGCGTACAGGAACGATGTCCGTTTTCTTCGTTCAGCGCAAATTTCTTGCGGTTCTTAACGGCGTCCACAAAATCCGTTACTTGTGGTTCGGGATCAGGTAAAGCTGCCAGTTTCTTTTTCAAATCGGGAATATCTGATTCAAATCCTTTAAAGAGCTTTCCTTTTGGACCTTCTATGTAAGCAGCCTTTTCTTCGGTGCCGGCACCGTCCAGTATGATCTGGCATCCATCGTCGTAGGTATATGTAATCTTCCGCCATGTACCCACTGCATCGTCATGTTGTTGCGGAGCATCTATTTCCACCGATACCGGACTGGTATTGTCCTTACCCAGAAAGTACTGAATAGGGTCCATATAATGTTGTCCCATGTCTCCTAATCCGCCGCCATCGTAATCCCAGTATCCGCGGAAAGTAGTATGTACCCGATGGGCACTGTAAGGCTTAAAAGGTGCAGGACCTAACCACATTTCATAATCCAGCTCCTGTGGCACTGGCTCGGGTGTCAGGTGCTCTTTTCCTACCCAGTAAAACTTCCAGTCAAAACCTGTATGACGGCTTACGGTCACCTTCAGCGGCCATCCCAGCATTCCACTGTCTACCAATTTTTTTATAGGTTTTACGGTCGTATTCATTCCGTAAAAGTTATCTTCAAAACGAAACCAGGTATTCAGTCGAAAAATTCTTCCATGTTGCTGTACAGCTTCTATCAGGCGTTTGCCTTCCCCTATGGTACGGGTCATGGGTTTTTCGCACCAGATATCTTTTCCTGCCCTTGCCGCATCGGCAGCAATAATACCATGCCAATGCGGTGGAGTAGCCACATGCACAATGTCTACCTCAGGCAGCGTAATTACTTCTCTGTAGTCTCTAAAAGTTTTAATTCCTTTTCCTCCACCCAGTGCGTCTTGGGCCAATTTTATATGCCTCGTGTCCACATCGCAAATAGCCACTGTTTTGGTACCCGCGTATCCAAAATGCCCACGTCCCATTGCACCCACACCGATCACCGCTTTAGTAAGTGTATCGCTGGGGGCAAGGTAGCCTTGTCCGCCCAATACATGACGAGGAACAATTGTAAATGCCGCTAAAGCGCCTAAAGAGTTCTTTAGAAAGTGGCGCCTCGATCTGTTTTGTTTTTGTTTCATAATAATGTTGAAAAGAGTTTTTTCAGAAAGGGCTTGTAAAATACTAATAATTGATCAAATAGCACATCAAATACCAGAATCCGCTTCTTTTTCGGTAATATCCGGGAAACCGCCCTTTTTCTTTAATTTCGGCACTAAACATTCAGCTATTGTTACTTCGGGTATCAGGTATCAGCAAGAAAAATGTCAACGGATTTCAACTACAGGATATTCATTTCGACCAAAAACGGCGGCAAAAGATTGCTATAGCGGGAGAGACAGGATCGGGCAAAAGTACCCTTCTTAAAATAATTGCAGGGTTTATGCAACCTGATTCCGGTGATGTACTTATTAAAAAGGAACGGGTAAAAGGACCTAATGAACAATTGATTCCCGGTCATCCGGAGATAGCTTATCTGTCTCAACATTTTGAGCTGAGAAATCATTATCGGGTAGAGGAGGAGTTGGATTATGTAAACCAACTTTCCGTTAAAGCTGCAGCACATTTATTTGAACTCTGCGAAGTAAACCATCTTCTAAAAAGATGGACAACCGAGTTGTCCGGTGGTGAAAGACAAAGGGTTTCCTTAACAAGATCCTTATTATCCTCTCCCTCCTTGTTGTTACTGGACGAGCCCTATTCTAACCTGGATCTGCAGCACAAACAAATTCTGAAAAAGGTAATAAATGACGTCAGTAAAAAGTTGAATATCACTATACTGATGGTATCGCATGATGCAGCCGATATACTACCATGGGCAGAAAAGATGCTGATTATTAAGGACGGAAAAATCATTGAACAGGGGAATCCGCAACAATTATATGAACAACCGCAACACCTATATTCAGCCGCCCTGCTTGGTAAATATAATATTGTACCGCTTCATTTAACTGTCAAAGAAAAAAACAGCAGCACAATAGTGCGTCCCGAAGATTGTTTTGTTAGTAGTAAGGCAACACCCGGCTCGGTAAAAGGGGCAGTAAAAGAAATTTACTACTATGGATACATGAACGAAGTGGAAGTAGCAACTACCGACCATTCTACAATGATAATCAGAACGAGAAAGCCGGATTTTGATAAAGGGGAAAATGTATTCGTAAATTTTGATCATTCAAAATTTATCCGGGTAGCCACCTAAAAATATCTAACGGCTACAAGGTACATCCATCATTAATCAACAATTGTTCTGAATGTCAGATTCACTCTTGGTATCACCACTTTTTTTGTTGGCGGAAGTCTGTGTAACCAGTGCTTTTGCGTTTCACCTTTCATTACCAGTAAACTACCGTGTTCCAAAACCAATTCCACTTTTTCATGGGTTTGTTTGTGTTTAAAAACAAATTTCCGTTCGGCGCCAAAAGTCAGCGAGCCAATTGCTCCGTTTTTCTTTAAGTCGGTTTCACCATCACTATGCCATGCCATGCCTTCTTCCCCATTGTGGTATAAATTCAGTAAACAGGAATTAAAGCTTTCACCTGTTTCCTTTTCTATGGTGGTTTTGAGTGTCAGTAATGCTTCCGTCCAGGGTAATGCATATTTTGTAGTGTTGGAATACGTGTATTCAAAAGGGTTTTCACCATACCAGGCTACTTTTCGCTTTGTTAGGATTTTCTTTCCGAAAAGAATAGCTTCATCGTTTCGCCACTCAATAGTATTGAGTAATTTTTCCAGATAATAGTCGGCTTGCTGGCGATTGAATATTTTACCGTAGTAGTTTACCACACCCTGCCGTGGCAACCAATTCTTTGCTTTGTCTATCGTTTGGTTAAATAAATCCATCCTTCCATTTTTTATATTCTGCTTTCATGCAGTGTCCGCAAGGTCGATAATTATGTTGATCAGCTTCCCGCTCCGATGAAAAGAAAACACGGTTTTCCCGTTTCATTTTTTTGCCCGATTTACAAGTTAAGGTTCCGTATATTTTCAGATTACGATTTCCCGCCAAACGAATTTCCCGCCCTTTAATTTTACGTCGTAGGGCTTCATCAGATATCTGGCTATGCCTTATCATTACTAACTTATGACATCTTGAAAGATCATTCCTACCCTAATCAGATTAAAGTTCATTTTGATGGATCTTTTTCCAGGCTGTTTTGCCTATCCGCATTTTTTGGTGCTACTGTTTCTACATAGTCTTGATTCTTTCTTGCTCCTTCCCAACCTATGATGGCGGTCTTGCGTGTATTGCCCCACATATAGCCACCAAAATTGCCTGAGGATTGAATGACGCGATGACAAGGAATCAGGAAGGCTACAGGATTGCTTCCGATAGCTGTACCAACTGCTCTGGAAGCATTGGGATTTCCGATTTTGTCAGCGATATTACCGTAGGTAGAAAGTTGTCCCATCGGTATTTTCAAGAGCGTTTCCCAAACTTTCAATTGAAAATCTGTACCTCTTAAGTGCAATTTTATTTCCGGCAATTTGCTCCAGTCATTTTGAAAAATGAACAGAGCGTTTTGCTGCAGTAAGTCTAATTTTTGCTGAAAACTAGCATTCGGAAACTTTGATTTCAGGTTGTTCAATGCTTGTTCCTCCTGCTTCTCGAAGGCCATATAACAAACGCCTTTAGCAGTGGAGGCTACCATCAAATTGCCAAAAGGACTTTCAGCAAAGCTGTAATTGATGTGTAAGTCTTTGCCCCCATTTTTATATTCGGCTGGTGTCATTCCCTCAATGTTGATAAAAAGATCGTGCAAACGACTTGTGCCCGAAAGCCCTGTTTCAAAAGCCGTATCAGAAAGGCTTATTTGTTTATCTTCTAAAAGCTTTTTGGCATATTCAATACTGATGTATTGTAAAAACTTTTTAGGAGTTGTGCCTGCCCATTCGCTAAACAAACGCTGAAAATGAAAAGGACTTAAGTGAATTTGTTCGGCAACTTCATCAAGGTTGGGTTGATGTTTGAAATTGCTTTTTATGTACTCAATAGCGTCGGCAACCCGGCTATAATTTATGTTTTCCTGCTCGTTCATCATTTCAGAAATTTATACTACAAATGTCAAAACTATATTGCAGTTATAAAATCCGAAACTTGCTGAATTTATCTGTTCGGAAAAATTTGCTGGGTCGGTTGGGTTTATCAGTTTGATCTATTCATTCTCTACAAATCCCGGCAAATTCGTTTGGCGATTCCTGGACCTTCGTAAATAAAACCCGTCCATACCTGTATAAGAATAGCACCCATAGACATCTTTTCTCTCGCATCTTTTCCGTTAAAAATACCACCACTGGCAATAACAGGCACCGCACCTTTTGTCTTCTCTGCGATTTGTTTCACAATTTCTGTAGATGCATTTTGTACTGGCTTTCCGCTTAGTCCGCCTGCTCCAATTGCTTCTATTTCGGCTTTGTCGGTCAATAAGTTTTCTCTGCTGATAGTGGTATTGGTCGCTACAATACCGTCGAGATTTATCTCCAGCGCCAGGGCTATTACATCATCTACCTGCCCTTGTGTAAGGTCTGGCGCTATTTTCAGAAAAATAGGTTTGGGGACTTTTTTTTGTGCATTCTTTTGTTGCAGGTTGGTCAAAATCAGTTTTAATGCATCTTTATCCTGCAATGCTCTTAATCCGGGTGTGTTCGGCGAACTTACATTCACGGTGAAATAATCAACATAATCAAACAAGGTTTCAAAACAAATTTCATAATCTTTCCAGGCTTCTTCGTTGGGAGTTATTTTATTCTTGCCAATATTTCCGCCTACTATTAATTTAGATTGTTTTCCACTGGTTTCCCGCCATTTCTTTAAGCGTTGGGTTATTTGTTCGGCTCCATCGTTGTTAAAACCCATTCTATTAATAAGTGCGTTATCTGCCGGTAAACGGAATAGGCGGGGTTTTTCGTTGCCATCCTGTGCTTTGGGTGTTACCGTTCCTATTTCCACAGATCCGAATCCCATCGTTTCCAGTTCGCGCAGGTAGCGGGCATTTTTGTCAAACCCGGCTCCCAGCCCCACAGGATTATCAAAAACAAGGTTTCCATTACGTGTTCGTAATACTACCGGTTTACTGCCGGGATTGAACGCGGAAGACAATACTTTTCTCAATGGACCAATACTGCAAAAAAAGCGGAAGCAATTCATGGAAAAATAATGCACAGATTCAGGGGAGAACCAAAAGAGAATTGTTCGTAACAGCTTATACATAATTTGCGCAAGTTAACAAATGATACATCCCCATAGCAGTTTGGTACACACAAGTGGAATAATTATCTTTGATATACAAAGTTGCATAAACAACTAAATTGAACGATATGCAGGATGCTTATATAGTAGCAGGTTATCGCACCGCAGTTGCCAAATCAAAAAGAGGCGGGTTTCGTTTTACAAGACCCGACAATTTAGCCGTGGAAGTGATACAAGGCGTAATGGCTGGTTTACCACAGTTGGACCCCAAAAGAGTGGATGATGTAATTGTAGGCAATGCTGTGCCGGAGGCAGAGCAGGGACTGCAGGTTGGCAGAATTATAGCTGCCCGTGCATTGGGATACCAGGCACCGGGCATTACTATTAACCGTTACTGCGCTTCGGGACTGGAAGCCATTGCGATGGCCACTGCAAAAATAAGAAGCGGGCAGGCAGAATGTATAATAGCGGGAGGGACCGAAAGTATGAGCCTTTTACCTACTGCAGGTTGGAAAACGGCTCCTTCCTACGAAATTGCCGCAGATAACCCGGACTATTATCTAAGTATGGGACTCACTGCCGAAGCGGTAGCACAGGAATATAGTGTAAGTCGTGAAGACCAGGATAGTTTCTCTTACAACTCACATCAGAAAGCCATCAAAGCGATCGGGAGTGGATATTTCAAATCGGGTATATTGCCTATTACGGTGAATGAGGTTTTTGTGGGTAAAACTGGAAAAAAAGAATCTAAAAGTTATGTGATAGATACAGATGAAGGTCCGAGAGCGGATACCTCGATGGCGGCATTGGCTAAACTGAAACCCGTATTTGCTGTTGGCGGATCTGTTACAGCCGGCAACTCTTCTCAAACAAGTGATGGTGCTGCTTTCGTTATTGTGATGAGTGAAGCCATGGTAAAGGAGCTGAACGTAAAGCCTATTGGGCGGCTCGTAGCCTGTGCTTCCGCAGGTGTCGATCCCCGGCTTATGGGTATTGGTCCTATTGAAGCGGTGCCTAAAGTATTAAAGCAAGCTGGTAAACAATTAACTGATATAGACCTGGTGGAACTGAATGAGGCTTTTGCCTCACAGGCTTTAGCTGTTATCCGGACATTAGATATGAACCCGGACATTGTCAACATCAATGGTGGTGCTATTGCATTAGGACATCCGCTGGGGTGTACCGGATGCAAGCTCACCATACAGCTGATACATGACATGAAAAGACTGAACAAAAAGTATGGTATTGTTACTGCCTGCGTAGGGGGCGGACAGGGTATAGCCGGAATTATTGAAAATCTCTAGCGCCGCGCAAAAAATACGCTTGTTATCAAAATCCGGCATTTGATAACCGGGTAATTTAGTCAAATGGATGAAAGAACTATACAGCTTAATCCTGATCGGCAGAGTTTCGAGCGTTACTTTGATTTTTCCGGTGAAGGCAATATCTACCGCAATACAGATGTAAGAAAACAATTCCTGAGGACATTGATAGCGGGCATTGTTGCTTTAATAGCTCTCTTATATGCCACATATACCAACCAATTCATTTTTATATCGTTTCTTCTTACACTGCTTTTTATGGTGCTACTTACGCTAATGCTGGTGAGTATCTGCAAATTACTAAAGTGGAAGAGAGGGGTGAACCAATGGATAGATAAAGTTGCTCAATACAAAAACCAACGTTTGATCATTTCTTCGGGTGCATTCACTTTGCAACAAGATGAAATAGAAACCATTGAAACCTGGTCTGGTATCAAAAGTGTAAGCATTACCCCCGCCTGTATCTCAATTACGGGTTCCCACACATACCTATTCCCGAGATCTTCCATGGAAGTTGAAGCGTTCGAGTACTTCAGCTCTATTATTTCAGATAGAATGAAATATATTCATGTTACGACAAATACATAGCGTAATGTTCCTTTGAATTCTCAACAATGTCTTCCGTATCCAAAAGTTGAAGATGCGTTTGTCGCTGACGGGGACGCTGCGAGAAAAAGGAAAATACACCTCACCCTCTTATCCCTCTCCTTACAACGGAGAGGTACGGTACTTCAGAATAATCTCAAACTAAAGTTCTACCGCATCAACTGAACCACAAATTACAATCAATGGAAACCCATCTCTGGGTATTATGTATTCCCTGCCGACTTCTTCAACCGCCCTGCAGGTTTCAGCGTAGTATCTCATACTTTATGCCAGCAAACCTTTCACTTTTTCTATTACTTCTTTCAACTGCGAGGCATCCTGTCCCCCGGCTGTAGCCAATGTCTTCTGCCCACCGCCGCCACCTTTGATAAGTGGCGCAACAATCTCTTTAATTATTTTTCCGGCATCCAGATTTTTCGCTGCTGCTACCACATCAGACATGCCAATTGCTACAAAGGGTTTGCCACCAATATTCGCACACAATATCATGAGGTAGTCCCGCAGGTTATTCTTTACATCAAAACAAATTTTCTTCAAAGCATCGGCATTATCCACAGTCACGATTTCGCCGATAAAAGTCACGCCGTTTACGATCTGGTCTTTTTGCAATAACTCATTACGCAACTGCACTAACTGACGGGACTCCAGTGCTTCTACTTTTTTCTGCAAGGCGTTTTTCTCTTCTATCAGTTTTTCCAGTGCTTTCAATGGATCTTTTGTTTTTAACAATTCTCCTATGTATTTAAACTGGCTGATTTTTTCGTAAGAGTAAACAATGGCTGCATGACCCGTCAGTGCTTCTATCCGACGTACGCCAGCCGCTACGGCTGATTCAGAAAGAAGAGCAAACAATCCGATCATCCCGGTGCTCGTTACATGGGTGCCGCCACACAATTCTACGGAGTATGCAGGATCGATAATTACGACCCGTACCACATCTCCGTATTTCTCTCCAAACAAGGCCATAGCGCCCAGTTGCAATGCTTCTTCCTTGGGCATTTCCTTGATCACCACCGGTATGTTTGCCCGGATTTTCTCATTCACCAAAAGCTCTATTTTCCTCAACTCTTCATCACTTACTTTCGAAAAATGAGAGAAGTCGAACCGCAACCCATCGGGTGATACCAGGGATCCTTTTTGCGCCACATGAGTACCCAGTACTTCACGCAAAGCAGCATGCAGCAGGTGCGTAGCCGTATGGTTGTACATAGTGTACATTCTTTTTTCCCAATTAACAGCAGCCGTTACCGGCAGTGTTATGTCTGCCGGCAGTTTATCCGTAAAATGAATGATCAGATCATTCTCCTTCTTAGTATCGGTTACGCTTATCTTTTCTTCACCGAATTGCAAAGTACCCTGATCGCCCACCTGTCCGCCGCTCTCTGCATAAAAAGGTGTGCTTTCCAGCACCAGTTGATATTGTTCTTTTCCTTTTGCTTTTACCTTACGGTACTTTACCACCTGTGTTTCTATCAATAAGTCATTATAGCCTACAAAACTGGTTTTATCCACTTTGTTAATCTCTACCCAGTCTTCCGTGTCGATAGCTGTAGCTGCCCGGCTACGGTCTTTTTGCTGCTTCATCTCTTCGTCAAACTGTGCCTCATTCACCGATAAACTTTTTTCAGATGCAATCAAACGGGTAAGATCTATCGGGAAACCATAGGTGTCGTATAGTTCAAATGCTTCCTTTCCCGGTATAACGGTACCGGACAGGTGAGAAACTATATCATCCATGCGCTTCAATCCTTTTTCCAGTGTTCTCAAAAAAGCTTCTTCTTCTTCACGAATTACCCGTCCCACAAAATCTGATTGCTGGTGCAACTCCGGAAACACATTTTTAAATTGTTCTGCTATTATCGGTAATAACTGGTGCAATAATGGTTGCTTATAATCCAGGTAGGAGTAATAATACCGAACCGCTCTTCTCAGAATCCGACGAATAACATAACCAGCGCCTGTATTGGAAGGTAATTGTCCATCAGCAATGGTAAAGCTGATGGCACGGATATGGTCGGCTAACACGCGAAAAGCAATCGCTTGTTTACTATCACTAAAATCGTATTGTTTACCTGTAATTTTTTCAGTAGCCGCTATAGTACCGGTAAATACATCTGTATCGTAGTTGGAGGTTTTTCCCTGCAGCACCCGCACCAGGCGTTCAAAGCCCATACCGGTATCTACGTGTTTGGCAGGAAGCGGATCTAAAGCTCCGCTTTTGGAACGATTAAATTGAATAAATACATTATTCCATATTTCTATCACTTGTGGATGATCGTTATTTACGAGGGTTTTACCATCCACCGCTTTTCTTTCTTCATCAGGACGGCAATCCACATGTATTTCCGAACAGGGACCACAGGGACCTGTATCGCCCATTTCCCAGAAATTGTCTTTTTTATTCCCCAACAATATTCTGTCCCCGGCAATAACTTTTTTCCATTCATTATAAGCTTCAGTGTCTTTGGGCAGCCCTTCACTTTCATCGCCTTCAAATATCGTTACATATAAACGGTCTTTATCCAGCTTATATACCTCTGTCAGCAATTCCCAGCTCCAGGCAATGGCTTCTGCCTTAAAATAATCTCCAAAACTCCAGTTGCCCAACATCTCAAACATGGTATGATGGTAAGTGTCTACCCCTACTTCTTCAAGGTCATTATGTTTGCCGCTCACCCGCAGACATTTCTGGGTATCTGCAATTCGTTTATAAGGTGCCGGTTTGTTACCCAGAAAATAATCCTTAAACTGGTTCATGCCGGCATTGGTAAATAACAATGTTGGATCGTTTTTCACCACTATGGGGGCAGAAGGTACAATATGGTGTCCTTTGGATTGAAAAAAATCAAGAAAAGCCTGCCTTATCTGTACTGAAGTCATAATTGCTTCGTTTATATTTACTATAGCGAATGGGTATTTAAACCTTTATATTTGCCCGATTGGATGCGGGGCTGCGAAGGTAAATAAATTCTGGCTGCATTCTTGTGCAGCAAAGAGCCAGGAAGATTGTCATGAAGAAGATTAAATATTTTTATAATACAAATACGCTCCGATACGAAAAACTAGTAATCCCCCTGCGGGTAAAGCTACTCCGTATACTGGGCTTTTTGGCAGCGGCACTGGTAACGGCCGTGGGGATAGTAGCCGTAGCCTTCAAAATACTGGACTCCCCCAAAGAAATGTTGATGCGCCAGGAGAATCAACGTATCAAAAATGATTATTCTCTGCTGAACAATAAAGTTCGCTCACTGCAGCAGCAAATGACGGAACTGGAAAAACGAGACAACCAGATATATCGCGAGATTTTTGAGGCCAACCCGATTCCGGATAGTGCTCGTGCAAAAAGGTTAGAAAAAGAACAGGAAAAGCGGTTGGTAGAAAGTATGGAAGACAATGAGCTGGCTGTATCTGTAGCTACTGTGCTGGATAACCTGTCTGTAAGAATTGGTTCCCAGTTAAAATCATACACTGAAATTGAGAAAATGATTCTGGGCAAGGAAAAACTTCTTGCCGCCACACCTGCCATACAACCTATTAGTAACAAAGAACTTGGCCGGCTGGCTTCGGGTTTTGGCTACCGTATTGATCCCGTTTATAAAACCGTGAAAATGCATTCGGGGCTTGATTTTGCGGCACCACAAGGCACACCCATTTATGCGACAGCAGACGGTGTGGTAAAACTAGCCGGAAATATTGGGAACGGGTATGGAAATTATGTGGTGATCAACCATGGATATGGATACGAAACCCTGTATGCGCATCAATATCGTATAAAAGTAAAACCAGGACAAAGGGTGAAACGTGGAGAACAGATAGGGTGGGTGGGTAGCACAGGAAAGTCAACGGGACCACACCTGCACTACGAAGTACATAAAAACGGACGGAAAATGGATCCTGTTTATTTCTTCTACAACGATCTTACACCAGAACAGTTTGACAGAATTCTGCAGATAGCTGCCTCTGGCAACCAAAGCTTTGACTAAATTGTTGATAAGTATCTAAAACTCATCCTATTGCAAGCCGTAACTTAGCATTATGTATAAGCAGCTCGACTTATTTGGCAATGTACCGGAGGAGCAATCGGTGCCCCTGGCTGACCCTGTTGTTTCAACAGAGGATAAATCGTCGATGCCTGCTGTAGCTCCGCAACCGATTACCGAATTGGAGAAAAAACCGCTTATCGCTGTGATGTTTCCACCTGAGCATCGGGAAACGCAGAAAAGTTCTCCAGTTAGTACGCCAGACGCCGAAAAGCCCGAAGACAGCGAAATACCGCAAGTAAACGAACCGTTAGGCGTGGTTGAGGACAAGCCGATTATGGCTGCAATATCTACTGGTCAGACCGAAGATAAGGGGGGGGCAAATAATACCACTTTTCGTTTCCTCGATACGATAGAAGAACCTGCTGATGAAATAATAATAGTTGAACCGCAGCCGGAAATTATAGCAATTGCACCTAAAAAAGGAAAACGGGGTCGTAAGTCGCAGAAGGAAATGGAGACCGAGGCTGCCGCAATAGAAATTCCACCAGATGATATATTATTTAAAAAACAATATTACGGTATCGGTGAGGTATCCCGGATGTTTAAATTAAACAGCTCATTACTTCGTTATTGGGAATCTGAATTCGATATCATCAAACCCCGCAAGAACAGAAAAGGGGATCGTCACTTCCGCCCGGAAGATATTAAAAACCTTTATTTGATACACCATCTCCTTCGTGCCCGAAAGTATACTATCGAGGGTGCCAAAACCTATCTCAAAAAAAATAAGAACAAAGCTGCCGAACAATTTGAGATAATTCAAAAACTGGAGAAAGTAAAACAGTTTCTTTTAGAACTGAAGGCAGGTCTCTAAACCAATGTTATATAGGGTTTCATTAACAATAAAGGGCTTTTTCTTTGTTGAATAACAAAAGGTAAAGAAACTCTTACAGGAAAATAATTGGTTTTGATACCCGTTTTTTTAATGTTCAATTTTATTAAATCCTATGTTGAATTCAGTTCGTGTATCCGTAGCCCTTGGAGTCATTCTGATTTGCTTTTTGTTTCAGAGTTTCGGAACCAAAAAGGTGCAAATAGAAGATGAGACCAGGGTTAGTAAAAAAAGTAGCACTTATAAACTGGTGATTAAAAAGAGTTCCTACGAAATGACGTTGTATGATGATGAGGGCTGGTATGGAACTTATCCGGTTGTTTTCGGTGCCAAGAAGCAGGACGATAAACGCATGGAAGGTGACAGGCTGACCCCGGAAGGAATATTTAAAATAGTTGGCAAAAGAGTACACAGCAAATGGGGTAAGTTCCTGGAACTAGACTACCCTACCAAAGAAAGCTACGAACGATTTAAAGAAAGAAAGGCAAAAGGCGAAATTCCTAAAAAAGCCACAATAGGCGGTGGTATTGGAATTCACGGCACCCGGCCAAATGAGGAATGGGTTATAGATAAATTCATCAACTGGACTAGCGGCTGCATTTCTGTACGCTACACAGATATGGATGAACTGTATGATATGCTTCCTATTGGTACGGAAGTGGTCATCGAAAAATAAATTTCTAACGGTTTAGTCAAGGTTAGGTTTTTAAAAGAGCACAATTTATTGTGCTCTTTTTTTGTCACCCAATCAAAGCAACGAGTTGACAACAAACACACACAACAAATGTAGCGCCAATCGAATGGAGATATGCAGCACTGCCCTCAACAAAAAAGCCCTCCGGGTTGGAGGGCAAGCATAGAATAAACTGAATTAAAAAAGCAGGGATTAATTTGGAATCATACCATGTGGATCGATTACAAATTTTTTCGCAGCGCCTTTATCAAAATCGTTGTATCCCCCTACGGAATCTTTCAACGAAATGATCTGCACATTTACCGCATCTGCGATTTTTATTTTATCATAAAGGATAGCATTCATCAACTGACGATGATATTTCATCACCGGGCACTGCCCCGTATGAATGGAATGAGATTTAGCCCAGCCCAGCCCGATACGGATACTAAGGCTTCCTTTTTTGGCAGCTTCATCTACAGCACCAGGATCACCTGTAACATATAAACCAGGTATACCCAATTGACCACCTGCTCTGGTCACTTCCATAATAGAATTTAATACAGTAGCAGGTTGCTCTACATTGGCATTCTGTCCATGTCCACGGGCTTCAAAACCAACGCAGTCCACTGCACAATCTACTTCGGGCACCCCTACTATAGCCGCAATCTGATCAGCCAGTGAAGCGTCTTTTTTCAGGTCGATGGTTTCGCAACCGAAACTTCTGGCTTGTGCCAGGCGTTCTTCAATCATATCGCCTACAATTACCACAGCCGCCCCCAGCAAATGACAGGAAGCCGCACAAGCAAGCCCCACCGGACCGGCACCTGCCACGTAAACAATGCTACCGGGTCCCACACCTGCTGTAACAGCGCCGTGAAAACCGGTTGGAAAAATGTCGGAAAGTAAGGTCAGGTCTTTAATTTTCGCCATTGCCTGGTCTGAATCGGGAAATTTCAACAGGTTGAAATCAGCGTAAGGCACCATCACATATTCGGCTTGGCCACCAACCCATCCGCCCATATCTACATAGCCATAGGCCGCGCCAGGACGTGCGGGATTTACATTCAGACAAATACCGGTTTGCCCTACCTTGCAATTTCTACAGCGGCCACAGGCAATATTAAAAGGTACCGATACCAGGTCGCCCACTTTAATAAATTCCACATCATTACCTGCTTCTATCACCAGGCCTGTTATTTCATGTCCGAGAATCAATCCTTCGGGAGCTGTGGTACGGCCACGCACCATATGCTGGTCGCTACCACAAATATTGGTGGAAACTACTTTCAGAATCACACCATGATCACATTTGCGATTACCCAAAGCAAGTTTGGGATATTCAATTTCTCTTACTTCCACCACTCCGGGTTTTACGTAAGCTACTCCATGATTTTGGCACATACAATTTCGTTTTTAAGTGTTAAAAAAGCTATTTTACGGCAGCAGCACCAGCAGACGCTACGATGTGGTCATTTTCCACGGTGTCGCCAGATACACCCACAGCACCTATTATTTCACCTTTGTTATTTTTGATAACTACACCACCCGGAAAAGTAATTAATCCGCCATTAGAATGCTCTATGTTGTACAAAGAACCGCCAGGCTGAGAAAGTTGCCCGATAGCTCCTGTGTCCATATTAAAATAACGGGCTGTACGGGCTTTTTTCTGAGAGATGTCAATAGATCCGATCCATGCGCCATCCATATGAGCAAATGCCACCAGGTTGGTACCGGCGTCTACCACCGCAATGTTCATCAATGTTTTCGTTTCGGCTGCCTTTGCCTTTGCTGCCACTACCACAGCTTCTGCTTGTTCCAATGTGATACTCATAGTTGATTTATTTATTGGTTTAAAAATAATTCTCCAATGTTAGGCTTACTATTTTTTGTTCATTGGTATGATTCTATATATTATGATAACAATTCTCCAAACCGGAAAAGAGCCGGTATTTTTAACATAACTTGAGTAAAAGTTGCGCGATGTTGGCATATGAACTGAATCCCATTAATCTTAGCGATTGTAGTAAACTGCAATCGTTGGTTGAACACCGGCGTGTTTTTAATCTGCCGCAATGTGAGCTGAATATTTTTGAAACCTTCCGACAATGTTCAGACGTCGTACTTTCATATAAAGGACTGGTAGTATCCAGCATGATGCGGGGCAGAAAAACAATGTCATTGGAAGAGAAAGAAAGTTTTGACTTCTTACCTGGCGAGAGTGTAGTGTTGCCAGAGGGCGTAACCATGAAAGTCGGTTTCCCCGAAGCGGATGAAAAACGGCCGGTACAATGTGCAACCCTGGCACTTGATTGGAGTATGGTGAATAAAAACCTCGCTTTCCTCAATGAGAACTATGCCAACAAAGAGGCTTCGTCTGAATGGAAACTCAATTTTGATCACTACCATTTCGTAAACAACAAAGAGTTGGCGGCCAGCATCAACAAACTGATCAATATCAGCATGGAAGACAATATAGCCAAAGATGCACTGGCAGATTTGGCGTTGAAAATGTTGTTGCTTCGGCTGATTCAGACACAGAACCTCACCAATATACAACATGAAAAGCTGGCTACCCCTCGTTTAGGTTCGGCTGTGCAGTATATACACCAACACCTTGCTGATAAAATTACGGTAGCACAATTGGCTGCAGCATGTTGTATGAGTCAATCTGCCTTTTATCAGGTATTCAAAGAGACGTTTGGGATTTCGCCTTTGGAATATGTATTGAAACTTCGTATTGAACAGGCCAAAAAACTAATGGCCGATCCGCATGCCAGTGTTACAGAAGTTTGTTATGCTTCCGGGTTCAACAACCTGAATCATTTCAGTAAAGTATTTAAGCGGATGGAGGGTGTAACGCCAAGCCAGTATCGCAATTAATAAAATTTCAGTCGTAGTCCATCATAAGCGAGCTTTATATTCTCCGGCAACTCGGCACTTATATCTTCATGTCTGCCCAGTTGATGACTTATATGGGTGAGATAAGCATGGGGAATGTCCAGCTCATTGGCTACTGTGATGGCTTCCCCCAGCGTAAAATGAGAGATGTGTTTTTCTTTGCGGAGCGCATTTAATACCAGGATTTCACTGCCGCTTATTTTTTTCCTGCTTTCTTCTTCAATGCGGTTGGCATCGGTGATATAGGTAAATTTTCCAAAACGATAACCCAGTACCGGCATATGCAAGTGCCAGACAGGAATCGGTTCTATTAAGATATCTCCTATCAAAAAGGGTTCAGTTGCAATTGTATTCAATCGAATTTCGGGTGCTCCCGGGTATTTTTTTTCTGTGAAAGCATAGGAGAATTCACGGATGATCACATCAAAAGTTGCTTCAGTACCATAAATATCCATTGGTTTCTGGGAAAAATAGTTGAAGCCCCTTACGTCATCCAATCCGGCAACATGGTCTTTGTGAGAATGTGTAAAAACAATCGCATCCAATTTTTTGACATTTTCCCGCAGCATTTGAGCGCGAAAATCAGGGCCGGCATCCACTGCGATGGTGGTGGTGGCGGTCTCTACCAAAATGCTGGAGCGAAGTCGTTTGTCTTTGCTATCGCCAGAAGTGCATACCGGACAGCTACAGGCTACCATCGGGACGCCGCTGCTGGTGCCGGTGCCAAGAAAACGAACTGTAATGGGCGGGTAACTCATCCTGCCAAAGCTATTTTAAATTGAGGAAAGCAAAAAGCCTTTATTCATCCGCCGGTTTAGACATGATTTCCTCATACAATTGCTGGGAATCGCGGGTGAGGGCGTCAAAATTGATTTCCAGAAGCGGCATCAGGTCTACCAGTGTATTGATGCGTCCCTCAAGGGTAAGAAATTTATTAAGTACCACCACTTTTTTCTGTTGCAGGATGCAATATCCACTTAGAAAATTTCCCCTTTCGTAGCGGGTTACATAACCCGATTCGCCCAAAATTTCTTCTATTTTCTTTAAAGTAGGTTGATTATACTTCATTTCAGTACAAATTTACCGATAGCCAACAGGTTTTCCTCTCCGGGTTTTCCACAGATGTGGATAGTTGGCAAACCTGATGGCTTCCGAATATGGTAAACAGTCCGATTGGGTTTTTGTTGATATAAACAGTGTAGCTGTCAATTTAAGAATTTGATGGCTACGGTGGAGACGGCGTCGATATGAAGCAACCAATGTAAAAATTCAAATTTGCCCATAATAGATGTTCAAAAGGAAAAATAGGAACACGAAGACGCATTTTTTTGCAAAAGAGCGGTAATAATTATAGTTACGAAATATTCGTAGATTTATTAAAATTTGGTAATATTGTGAAATGAATCAGATTTTCAAACGATCGCTTCCGCTGCTCATGAAATATTGGATCTTATTTTGTTTCAATATAATTGTGATAAATGCCGTTGCGCAAAAAGGAAGTATTACCGGCAAACTTACTGACACCTCAGGCACGCAGAACTTGTCGCTGGCAACGGTGGCGGTTTTTAAAGCCAACGATACTACGCTGATTACCTACCGGCTGAGTGATCCCAAGGGCATATTCAAAGTGCCTGGTCTTCCGTTTTACGATTCCTGTCGGGTGGTAATCACGCATGCGGGGTCCGCTGTTTACAGAAAAACGTTCCTGTTGACAGCAGCTTCTCCGGACATTGATATGGGAAACATACAACTGGAGCCTGATGCAAGGCTGATGGAAGAAGTGCTGTTGGTAGCAGAGCGGCCACCGGTAATGGTGCGAAAGGATACCATTGAATTTAATGCAGAAGCTTTTAAAACGCTTCCCAATGCATTGGTGGAAGACCTGTTACGAAAGCTTCCGGGCGTGATGGTGGGCGCAGATGGCAACATAACGGTAAACGGCCGAAAAGTAAACCGGCTGCTGGTAGATGGCAAGGAGTTTTTTGGCAGCGACCCACAGATGGCAACAAAAAACCTGCCGGCGGATATTATAGATAAAATACAGGTAACAGATGATAAGGAGCAAATGCAACGGGATCCGAATCTTCCGGCGGGACAAGTGGGGCAGGTAGTGAATCTGAAACTGAAGCGGAGCATAAAAAAGGGATGGTTTGGTAAAGCTTATGCCGGTGGCGGATCAGACGAACGATATGAAGCCGGTGGTATTTTGAACTTATTCAGAGATACACTGCAGGTGAGTGTTTTAGGATACACGAACAATATCAATCGCTCCGGGTTTGGAATGGGTGATATTAATAGTATTGGTGGGTTCAACAGAAGTGGTTTTAATAGCATCATGGTAAACGGCGAGGGTGGTTTCGCTTTAAATGGTATTTCGTTCGGCGCTACCGGACAGGGTATTCAGAAATCAACCGGTGCCGGTATGAATATGAACAACCAGATCGGAAAAAATCTAACGCTCAATCTCCAATATTTTTATGGGAAAATCAGTGCCCAGGTAAATCAATTCAATAACCAGCAGCAATTTTTTCGCGATACCAATATGGTTACCCGAAATTATAATGAAGAATTGAATGTCAGCAATACACATCGTTTTGGAGGCTTTCTGAAATGGAATGTGGACTCTCTTAGTGTGCTGGAGTATCGACCCTCTGTTACGTTATCAGGTATAGATGCAAACAAGCGAATGCTGTATAATACTTCTAATAATTTTGAAGGGCACCTGAACGAAAGTGATAATCGGCAATGGCTTGACAATCGTGCAACAGAAATTTCGAATCAGTTGACCTACCGCCGGACCTTCAAAAAGAAAGGGCGGTCTTTATACGCGTCGGGGAAAGCCACTTTTTCTGACAATGGTACAGATCAATACAATGATGCGAATAATATTTTTTACGAAAACGGATCCAGCCTGGTTTCTCTGCTACAACAGCTTCGGCAACGGCAGCTCGATAATACCACCCTCAATGCATCAGCCAATTATACAGAACCATTGAGTGGCAAGTTTTCTTTGCAGCTCAGCGAAAATGTTGATTATTTCAGCAATCGCGATAACGTAGAAACATTTGAAAAGAACGGAGGCAACGAGTACAACGATTTTAACGACGAGCTCAGTAATGGTTTTGATAGAAGTGGACTTAGAAGTAATACCCGGGCAGCATTAAAATATACATTTAAAAGCTTTTCAATCATGCCGGGCATTAACTACCAGGTTCTTTCGATTGACAACCGTTTCAAAAAAAATCAGCCGATAGACCAACGATTTCATTTTGTATTACCGTCTTTACAAATCAATATTGCCAAATGGAATATCTCTTATAATGTAAATGCGGCGGAACCACAGATGAATGATTTGCAGCCTGTTCTGGACAATACGAACCCTTTATACATACAGAAGGGAAACCCATCCCTGAAGCCGGCTATCAACCATAGTGTTAATGTGAATACCTATCATTATGATATGAAAAAGGGGATTAATTACAATGTTTATGCGTATGGAGCCTATAGCGACAATGCGGTGATACGAACTCGTACGGTAGACAAGTCGGGCGTGCAGGTAACTACGCCTGTAAATGCCAGTGGTATATGGTGGTTGAACACGTCGCTGGGGATCAATAAGGAATTTAAATTAACCCCCGATTGGAAATTTACCACAGGACTTAATGTGTGGAGTACGTTTAACAGGGGGCTGATGATGTTAAATGGCGTGCGTAGTGAAACCAGTAACTGGCTGTTGAATCCCGGTATAAATATGGGACTTGACTGGAAAAGTCAATTTGAATGGCGGCAACGCTATAATGTAAATCATAACCGGTCAACTTATCAGGATCCTTTTTTCCCGGGCTTGAATGTCACCATGCATAGCTCAACAAGCGAATTAATTCTCCGCCTTCCAAAAAGATGGGTTTGGGAAACGAGTATGGACTATCGTTATAATCCCCAGGTGGCTCCTGGCATGCAGCAGAATATTTATCGTTGGAATGCAGGAGTCAACTTTCTGTTTTTGCAGGAAAACAGGGGACAATTAAAGTTGTCCGTTTTTGACTTATTGAATCAGAATAACCAGGTGCATCGGAGAGTCGCAGAAAATTATATTAATGATACCGAGACTCTCGTCCTCAGGCGTTATGTTATGCTTACGTTCACTTATAATATCCGGCAATTGGGTGGTAAAGTAGGAGGAAGAGATAGATTGTTTATGTTTTAGTTACTTTGAAAAAATGCTGTTAACTGAGATAAATGACCCATAACATCTTAATATGAAATATTTATAGACAGCTCTCTAAATTGTAGAATTATGGCTACCTTGGCAATTGCTTAGATGCTAAAGCAAATACAATGCCCTGTAGCCTTCAAGTACAATATTGGATAGAAAGAGTAGCGCTGTTTGGTGATCAGGCTGCGTACGAGAAAATTTTTGATCATTTTTACGAGGGCATGTTTAATCTGGCTTATACATTCGTGAAAGATGAACATGCGTCTGAAGATATTGTTTCTAATGCATTTATGGCTATCTGGCGTCAAAGGGAGCGTTTGGCGGAGATAGATAATTTGAAGTTGTATCTCTATGTAACGGTAAAAAACTTATCCATTAAGCATTGCAGCAAGCAAAAGATGTTCAACGATCTGGATTGGAATGCCCTTCATCTGTCTAACGTCTCAGACACCGCTGCCAACCCCGAAGATTTATTGATATCAAAAGAGGCGCTCGATCGCCTACGAAATGCAGTAAACGACCTTCCTCCGAAATGTAAACTCATTTTTAAACTTGTAAGGGAAGACGGTCTCAAATACAAAGAAATAGCTCAATTGCTGGACATTTCTGTAAAAACGATTGAAGCACAAATGACTATTGCCGGAAAGAGAATTACCCGGTCACTCCATCTCTCGCTAAAAAAAGAATATTAATTTTTTTTGTTTCTCTTTAGGGGATTTGTCTGAATAAGGACTCCTTATGGTGTTCAAACGACATTTTACATGACCAATAAAATTTGGCAGTTGGTTGCCAGAAAATTGTCAGGAGAAGCCAGCTTAGATGAACTTCGAGAGCTGGAATTGCTGTTGAAGGAAAATCCTGGATTGGCCTATGAGGTACATTTATATATCCAGTATTTTGAAAATCCTGGAAAAAATGAAAGAGCTGGAAAGAATAAAGCGGATGCTTTACAGCGTTTTCGGGAACGGCTTTTGCAAGAGGAATTGATGGTGTCTGCATCGAAAAAAAGCATATTTGTTCAGCGCAGAATATGGCTGGGAGCGGCAAGCATAGCTGCATTCCTCCTGGTTGCTTTTTGGGCATTTCAGGTGCTGAAAAAAACAAATGTACAAAATCAGGCGCCACTTGTCAGCGAATTGAAGACCATGCCTGGCACCCGATCAAAAGCGGTGCTGCCCGACGGAAGCATCGTTTGGTTAAACAGTGAAAGCAATATTAGTTACAACAAAGATTTTGGTGTTGAAAAACGTGAAGTGTATTTGACCGGGGAGGCTTTTTTTGATGTGGTAAAGAAGGAAAATACCCCGTTTATCGTGCATGCACAAACAGTGAAGGTAGTAGTAAAAGGTACGGCATTTAATGTAAGAAGTTATCCGCAAAGCGAAAAAGTACAGACTTCGTTGATACGAGGTGCGGTAGAAGTAATAACAGAAGACGACCCTTCCCATCCGATCGTATTGAAACCTAACGAAAAGGTAACCGTGCAGACGGGGAAGCAGGAGAAAGCCACGCTGGCACAGACTATAGATAAAAAGTCAAATTTTATACTGGAGCCGCTAAAAGTAAAGGAAAGTGTCCAGGTTATTCCGGAAGTTTCCTGGGTAAACGATCAGTTAGTGTTCGACAACGAACAATTTGGCGAAGTGGTGGATAAAATGGAGAAATGGTACAATGTTGAATTTTTGATTTTGAATGAACGAATGACAGATACTCGCTTTTCTGCTGATTTCGAAGATGAAAATTTAAAAGAAGCCCTGGAGGCACTGCAATATGTGCGGTATTTTGATTTTGAAATTGTTGGAAGAAAAGTAATAATTAAGTAACCAAAATATACATATGGAAGAAAAAGAATAAATAAAAAAGAGAGATGCGGACACATCTCCCTAGTACTTAGTCAAGCTTTGGTGCAGTTTTCTTTGAAGGAGACCGCTGCACCTATTTTTAAACCAAGAAAGTAAAATTATGAAAAAACTGATTGTAATGCAGTCAGATGGGAATTCCTATCCAAAATTTGACAAACTGCTACTTATTATGAAGTTAACTACAATACTGTTAATTGTAGGATGTTTACAGGTGTCAGCGAAAGGTTATTCGCAGAACGAAATCACGCTCTCTGTAAAAAAAGCTGAACTGAAATCATTATTTCGCCTTATTCAAAAGAATGCCGGATATCGTTTCGTATACGAAGACAGTCAATTGCCTTCCGGAATCTTCGTAGATATCAGCGTACAAAACGAAACCATACAACGCGTGATGGATAAGGCACTTGAAAATACGGAGTTGCAATACAAGGTAATTAACAATAATCTTGTGTTACTTACTACCGCATCCCGTCCCGCAGTAAACGTTTTTACCATCCGGGGTAGAATCCTGGACGAACAGGGAAACGGACTGCAGGGCGTTAGTATAAGAATTAAAGGGGGTAAGTCTGGGGTTTTTACCGACGATAATGGCTCCTTTTTGCTGGAAGTACCGGGAAGAACTACGATAGAGATTTCTTTCATCGGTTATCAAACGGTTGAAATGGAGGTTTCTGCTGACCAGGACATTAATCTGCAATTGGAACCAGGAGATAAGAATTTAGACGAAGTGGTCGTGGTTGGGTTCGGTATACAGAAAAAAGTGAACCTCACTGGTGCTGTAGATATGATTACCGCTAAACAATTGGAGAGCAGACCTATCACTAATCTTGGTGCTGGCTTACAAGGTCTAATCCCGAATCTCAATATTATGCAGTCTAATGGACGTGCAACTACCAATCCAACTTTTAATATCAGAGGGTTTACAAGCATCAATGGTGGAGATCCATTAATAATTGTAGATAATGTACCTTTTACTATGGATGAAGTAGCAAGGATCAACCCGAATGATATTGAGACAGTATCGGTGCTGAAAGATGCAGCTTCTGCTGCTATTTATGGTGCACGTGCTTCATTTGGTGTGGTTTTGATTACTACCAAGTCTGCCAAAGGAAGCAAACTTAATGTTTCACTTAATTCGATGGCTGCCTATCGCACTTTGGGAAAACTGCCTGCATTGGTTACGGATCCATATAAGGTAATGGAATACAAACATCAGGCTGCTGTTCCGCTGTATAATTTGTATCCCGAAGCAGCGCGTGAGTATGCGAAACAACGGTCAGAGAATCCATCCCTGCCCTCTGTTATATTAAATCCTACCAATCAGGAAAATTGGGCTTATTATGGCTCTACTGATTGGTTGAAAGAAGCATACAACAACGCAGCTCCTACTTATAATACGAATTTGAGCGTTTCAAAAAGGTCTGACAAAATGAGTTACTATTTGTCTGGTGACTACTACCGTCAAGAGGGAATGCTTAAATACGGAAATGATGCTTATAACAGATACAATCTAAGAGGTAAGGTCGATTTTGACGTTACATCCTGGCTTAAGTTTTCTAACAATACTTTACTCACCAGTTGGGATTATGATGCTCCTGTTTTTCTTGATGGAGACTTTTTCTGGAATGTAAATCGTACCAACTCTATCGATGTACCTTTTAATCCCGATGGCACTTGGACATCAGCTGGCGCTTCCGTGTTAGGCTCTTTGCAACAGGGCGGACGAAAGAATACTAAAGCAAATGATTTTCAAACAACATTTTCCGCCAAGGCTGGTATTATAAAGGAAGTATGGAATGTGAACGTGGACGCAACATTCAGGAGAGGTTCCAGTTTAGTCAGGTCTTTTGACATTCCTGTTCCTTTTAAAACAGGGCCTAACAATCCGGTCCAATATACTTTTGCCAATACCTGGGCGCAAAACGAAAACAATACGAACAGATACAATGTGTTGAATATTTATACAGATTTCAACAAAGACTTTGGCAACCATTCTCTTCAGGCATTGGTAGGATATAACCAGGAGTACAGGTTCGATAATTATTTTTCTACCAGAAGAAACGGGCTTATTTCTAGTGGTCTTCCTTCTATTGGCTTAAGTACAGGCACATTGGTGGCGCCTGTAGAGATAATTACCGATTGGGCAGTACAGGGTGTTTTTTATCGTTTGGGTTACAATTATGATGGACGCTACCTGATAGAATTAAATGGCAGAAACGACGGTTCCTCCAGGTTTCCGGTGAACAAAAGATGGGGCTTTTTCCCTTCTGTCTCCGCCGGTTGGGTATTGTCTGATGAGACTTTATTTGAGCCTGTTAAAAAAGCTACGGCACTTAGCCTGTTAAAATTCAGAGGCTCTTATGGTTCTTTGGGTAACCAAGGTTCTGTTTCAGCCTACGGATACATTCCCACAATGAGTAATAGTCAAGTTTCTTATATTCTGGGAAACTCAAGACCATTAGCTGTTTACGCTCCGGGTGCTGTTTCTGATAACTTTTCCTGGGAGACAATCAGTACTGTAAACATTGGAGTTGACCTTGCTTTTTTGAACAACAGGCTGGAAGTAAATTTTGATAAATATACCCGTTACACGAAGGACATGTTGATTCCTGGAAAGGCATTGCCCGCAGTATTCGGAACAGGCGTACCACAAGAAAACTCAGGTGATCTTAAAACCAAGGGATGGGAATTGAGACTGGGATGGAAGGACAAGGGTGTTTTAGCGGGCTCTCCCTTTTATTATACTGTTGCGCTGACTCTTGCTGATAACAGGGCTTGGATTACCCGTTATGATAATCCAACAAAATCATTGGGCAGTGGCTTTGATCGCTATTATGAAGGACGTGAAATAGGAGAGGTATGGGGGGCTGAAATAGAAGGTTTCTTCCGCGACGAAGCAGATCTGGCCAGTCATCCCAATCAGCGTGCGATGGGAACAGATGATCAATCGTATAATTTTTTTGTGGGAGATCCCAAATTTGCTGATAGAAATAAAGATGGTGAGGTGAATAAAGGAAATTTTACAGTTGACAATCCGGGTGACATGTTTATTGTAGGGAATAATGCATCAAGGTTTCCATATGGTATTGATCTTGCCGGGGGATGGAAAGGTTTTGATTTGCGGGTTTTTATGCAGGGTATTGGAAAGAGAGATTGGTACCCAGGGGCATCCAATGTATATTTCTGGGGGGTATATGCACAGCCCTGGACGAATGTAACAATGCAAAACCTGGATCATTGGACGCCGGAAAATCAGAATGCATATTTCCCTGCTGTACGTGCATATACGGCTGAAGACAACATGCAACAATTGAGTATTCCCAATAAGAGGTATATGCAGAATGCAGCTTATATGCGTGTTAAAAATATAACAGTCGGATACACTTTGCCTACTGCTCTGTTGAAAAGAATTAAACTGGAAAAGTTGCGATTATATTTTAGTGCGGAAAATATTTTTGAAATATCCCATATTAAAGTAAAACTGGATCCGGAGTCATTAGGTAATGGAAACCGGGCGCAGGCTGCCTATCCTTTCCAACGTACTTTTTCTTTTGGTTTGAATCTGAATTTCTAACCCACCAAATCTATTACAATGAAACAACAAAAATATTTTTGCTTGGTGCTGTTCGTACTATTAGGCGTTTCCTGCAAAAAGGAGTTTTTGCACCGAACGCCCCAGACAGCCATTACCCAAGACGATTTTTTCAATACTCCTAATGATCTGGAAACCTATACCAACGGATTCTACAGTATGTTACAAGCCAGTTGGGATGATTTGTATTCAGACAATATATCGATAAATACTGGAGGCAGTGAAACCGATAATCTCATTCGCGGTGGGATTAGCCCTGCTACCGTTGGAGGCTGGAATAATTGGGGGACGCTCCGGAGTATCAACTTTATGCTGGACAATGTGAGCAAAACCAATGGAGATCAGGCTTTGATAAACCACTACATCGGTATAGCTCGTTTTTTTAGGGCAAATTTTTATTACGGAATGGTGAAGCGTTATGGTGATGTACCCTGGTATTCCAGTGTATTGGGGACAACTGATGAAGACAACTTATACAGGGCAAAAGATCCCCGAACAGTGGTAGTGGATTCAATAATGGCAGATTTGGAATATGCTGTAGATAATATTTTGCCATCTCGCACCAATAACACTTACGTTACAAAGTGGGGGGCATTGGTACTCATGTCCAGAATTGCACTACATGAAGGAACTTATCGAAAGTACCACGACGAACTGGGGTTACAAGGCAGTGCTGAAACATTTCTGCAAAAGGCGGTAAGTGTCACCCAAACAATCATCGAAGACGGAGGGTTCAGTATATACAACACCGGGGCTGGCGCTTCTGACTTCAGGGCTTTATTTTCCAGTAGTAATTTATCTGGTAATAGTGAAGTTATTTTCGTACAAAAAAATAGTAGAGAAGAAGGAGTTGCGAATAATACACATGTTGTTTTAGATTGGCAATGGGCTTTAAGTGGTTCTCTAGCGGACGAATTTTTGAATGCTGATGGCACTCCGTTTACCAATTTGCCAAATTATGCTCAAAAGACGATGGTAGAAGTTTTTCAAAATAGAGATCCCCGATTAGCAGAGACAATTATGCCACCGGGGTTTGCTACCTCGCCCGGCAATCAACCCTATCTGGTAAAACCTAACTTTGGCGGCTACCTGCAGGTAAAGTTTTACCCGCGTGATCCGGCGCAAAGAGGCGGCTGGGTGTTAAACTATACCGACCTTCCAATATTCAGATTGGGGGAGGTAGTGTTGTCGAATGCAGAGGCAAAGGCAGAGTTGGGTACTTTGACCCAGGGAGATCTTGATAATACTGTAAATCTTTTGAGAAGAAGAGTAGGGATGCCCGATCTTTCTCTGGCAACAGCCAACGCAACACCTGATATAACACTTGCCGCAAAATATCCTGATGTTGTTGGTGCAAATAAAGGAGTTATTCTCGAAATTAGAAGAGAAAGAAGAGTTGAGTTGGCATGTGAGGGCCGTAGGTTTGACGATATCTATCGTTGGAAAGCAGGTAGTTTGTTGGGACAGGATTCAAAAGGGATGTATGTGCCTGCATTAGGAGGGATCGACGTAACGGGAGATGGTATTGTGGATATCGCTATTCTTGCTTCTCCTGCTGATGAAAGTCCGATTGCCGGATTACCGCCGGCGATCAGGGATAATATCACCAAATATTATGTCTCCGACGGAAGTTTCTATTTGTCAAACGAGACAAGTGGAAATATAATGTTTGGCAGAGATAAACAACAACCTAGAAACTTTATTGAACCCAAGTATTACTTTTTCCCGATACCGATTGAACAAACGGTGCTGAATAATAAATTAACTCAACCTTTGGGTTGGGAATAAAATTATAATAATAGTAAACGACCGGCGGTAGACTATCACCGGTCGTTTTATTAATTCATATTAGATGGAAAGAAGACGTTTTTTGAACAGGTTTTCTTTGGCGACAGCAGGTGTTGCCGGAGGCATTGTAAAAGCGGTATCACAAACAGAAGATACGCAATTGAAACAAGCTGTACTTACTATTGCACATATTACAGATGTGCATATCCGGCCAGAAGAAGATGTTCCCGCCAGATTTAAAAAATGCCTGGAGTTGGTAAAAAAACACAAGGTGGATTTTGTTTTAAATGGTGGAGATACGATACATGATGCGTCTTACAAAGATGTGAAGCGTGAACGGGTAACAGAACAGTGGAAAGTTTGGGATGAATGCATGCTGGAATTAAAAAATTACGAAGTGTATAGTTGTATCGGTAACCACGATCCCTGGTGGGCCGTATCTAAGGACGATAGTATGTATGGGATACCGTATGCTGTGAAGCGCTTAAAGATTCCACATAACTATTACAAATTTGTCAAAAAGAACTGGCATTTTTTTGTGTTGGATGGAAACTACGCTGGAATAACGTTGGGAGAGGAACAGACTGCATGGTTGAAAGATGAACTCAGTAAGGTGCCTACAGGAGATTTTGTTTTGTTGATGTCGCATTACCCGGTATTAACGGTTACCAACACCTGGGAAGGTGGGCAGCATAAAGATCATCAGGCATTGAAGCAGATATTTTATCAATACAAGGAAAAAGTAAAAGTGTGTTTGAGTGGACACCAGCATCTATTGGACAGAGCCTGGTACAATGGAGTGAATTACTTTTGCAATGGCGCTATGAGTGGATTTTGGTGGGGCAAAGGTGATGAAAAATCAGCTGCACCGTTTTATTACCAGGAAACGCCACCGGGATACGCAATAATAAAATTGTACAACGACGGTACTGTTGAAAACCAGTATTTCACACATTCTCATTGAGCTATTCTATAGTAGTGTTAACTTCGGTATTGAATCTCGCTCATTGTCTACCATGAGCTATATTTATGTGAAGAATTACAACTTTAATTGATTTGACATGAAATTTCATGCGACCTTTTTTTTGTTGATCTGCTTAGTAAGTACTGTGCATGCACAACAAGATGTTAGTCTTGCTTTACAAAAACTACCAGTTATTGCAGAGCAGCAAAGAGCCGCTGCCTGGAACGCTTTGCCTAAAGGGGCAGTAGTGAGTTTTGTTTCTTCTGGCAAACGATACACTGAAGAACGGGTGCCAACGCATGCTCAACAAAATGAGTGGAATATAAAAGCGTGGAAAAATGAAAAAGTACACGCTCAAATTTTGATCTATTCTAAAGAATCGATTAAAAATGCAGCGGTGGTAGTAAGCATGTTAAAATCTAAACAGGGCAATATTATTGGTAGCCAACATATCACCACCGGGTTTATTCAATATGTTATGACAGATGAATTCCGAGATGGTTGTGGCTATCGAAAACCGGAAGATTTTGATTCTTCTAAAGTGGCTGATCTTATAGTGACCGGAAAAAGAACTGTGGACATCAACTCACAGGAAGTACAGCCGGTATGGCTCAGCATTACGGTACCTGCTGATGCCGCGCCGGGGCAGTACACCGGAAACGTATTAGTAAAAGCAGACAAAACACATACGCTCAAAGTAAATCTGACAGTAGTAGACAAAAAATTATCCGATCCGAATGATTGGTCTTTTCGGCTGGATCTATGGCAACATCCAGCTGCTGTAGCAAGAGTGCATAATCTACCGCTTTGGAGTGAAGCACACTATCAAAAAATGAAAGCGTACTATACAATGTTGGCTAAAGCTGGTCAAAAAATTATTACCGCCAGTATTGTAGATGAACCCTGGAATCATCAAACTTATGATGATTATCCAAGCCTTGTAAAATGGACAAAAAAGAAAAATGGTACCTGGGCATATGATTATAGTCTTTTTGATGAGTATATATCTTTTGTGATGAGCTGTGGTATTAAGGAAAGGATTAACTGTTATAGTATGGTACCCTGGAAAATTGCATTCAAATATTATGATGAGCAACTACAGCGGGATACCGTGTTTACGGAGGCTGTAGGGACACCGGCGTATAACGAATTTTGGGGGACGATGTTACGGGACTTTACTGCTCATTTGAAGAAGAAAGGTTGGTTTGGTATAACGACTATAGCAATGGACGAACGTCCGATGGAAGCGATGCAGTCGGTAATTGCTTTGGTTAAATCTATAGATAAAGATTGGAAAATTTCTTTGGCAGGAGAATACCATGAAGAAATACAAGCAGACATTTACGATTACTGTATCGCTTCCAGTTGGGTTTTCCCTGAAACTGTATTGACAGAAAGAAAGCAGCAAAATAAAGCCAGTACCTGGTACACCTGCTGTACAGAAAAGTATCCCAATTCTTTTAGCTTTTCTCCGCCGGATGAATCAGCCTGGTTAGGCTGGTACACAGCCGCAACTGGTATGGACGGTTATCTTCGCTGGGCTTATAACAGTTGGACCAAAGATCCATTGCATGATACCCGGTTTACAGCTTGGCCGGCTGGCGATACCTACCAGGTATACCCTGGACCTTATACTTCAATGCGATTCGAAAAGATGATTGAAGGTATACAGGACTTCGAAAAAATAAACATCTTGAAAAAGCAATACGCTGCATCAAATGACACAAAACAGCTGGAAGAGTTGAACGCAATACTAAGAACATTTACTATAGACCAGCTAGCTACCCAAACAGCAGAAGACATGATAGCACAGGGTAAAGCCTTATTGAATAGATAGTATGTCAGTAAATTTGTTTCATTCCAGGTATATAATATTGGTTATACACTTGTTGTTTTTTTCGATTCTTGGCTTCTCGCTGCCTGTTCAATCACAGTCAGGCGTTTATTATACTGTTACTAAAGTGATAGACGGTGATACTTTTTGGATTGACGATGGCAGCCAAAAGGGACAAAAGGTAAGACTGATTGGCATCGATGCACCTGAATCTCGTAAAACTAGGAAAAAAGAACCCGAAGCATTCGCCAAAGAATCGAAGGCTTATCTCATTAAATTGCTGCATAATAAAAAGGTAAGACTAGAGTTAGATGTTCGGCACAAAGACCAGTATCGCAGAACCCTCGCCTATGTGTATCTTTCTGATGCTACGTTCGTAAATGCAGAGCTTGTTAAAAATGGTTTTGCCACTGTTATGACGGTTCCGCCGAATATAAAACATGCGGAAGAATTTGTCAGATTCCAGCAGGAAGCGAGGGAAAACAACAGGGGGCTATGGAAGGCTATAAACCGGTAGTGCCAATTGTTCCGGCTTTTTATCTTACTATGCTGTTATTTTATCTTCTTGCAAATCATTCAGTAGAATAGTTTGAAATTCCCGATGAATGGTGCATCTTTAAAGTTAATCATTTTCGAAGGTGCCATGAGATTTTTTTTATTACTTACTATTATATGTTTAACTGTAATTGGATGTGGTTCAGAAAGCCAGCCTAAAACTGCGGAAATTGTAGCAGGATATCAAACACGGGATACTAACGATGTTATCACAGTGAGAGATAGTGTCATCAATCCGAAGAAAATCGGCATTGTAATAATTGATATGTGGAATTTTCATTGGTGTAAAACTTCTGCTGCACGGGTGGCAGCTATGGTTCCCCGTATGAATAAAAGTTTGGAAGCGGCCCGGGAGCTGGGCATGCAGGTATTCTTCTGCCCAACAGATGTTACCAATAATTATGTGGGATATCCCCAGCGGGAGAAGGCAATAGCGGCTACTCACGTACCCTTACCGACATCACTAAATATTGAATGCCCGCATCCCGGACACGGCGGTTGTATGTGTGGAGCAGATAACTGTATTTCCAACGGTGGCTGGACAGGATTGGCAGAAGAACTTGTGATACGCCAAGAAGATATTTTATCATCAGGTCCGCAGGAGCTATATAATATTTGTATAGAAAAAGGCATCACAGAGCTGTGGTATATGGGCGTGCATACAAACAATTGTGTACTAGGTAAGCCTGAGGGCATGCGCAATATGATGAATTACGGATTGAAGTGTGTGCTGGTTCGTGACTTACAGGATCCGGAGACATTTTACGACCCGGCAGCCGGCAGGACCCCTGATGGAAATAATGCACTGGTGGTGCAGCATTTTGAGAAGTTTCTTGCACCAAGTATAAATATCGTAGAAATGCTGCAACAGAATGCGTTGTGGAAAGAAGACTGGATTGTAGATCCCGTTCGTATTACCCCTTGGGGGAAGATTGAGCGGCCGCACCAATTCAAAGATTCTGTGGTGGTCACACTGGCAGCGCCCTTAAACAAAGGGGTAGAAATTCGTTATACTTTGGATGGCTCAGAACCAGCTCTGGGGTCTACTTTGTACGAAAAGCCTTTAGTACTGACACAAAGCACACGGTTAAGGACAAACGCATTTTTGAATGGTAAAGCTGTTTGCCTGGAAAGTACAGGACAATTTGAACTATTGCCACCTGTGCCAGCAAAACCGGATATAAAACTTACCGATCTGGAAACTATAGCCATGCATCGGAATACCCGGCGACCCATACACAACAAATCATTTCAGGGAACACCCCTTAGTATTCATAAAGAAATTTTCGAGAATGGAATTGCAACTGTTGCGCCCTCCTTTCTTACTTATCAAATAGATCCCTCCTGGAGCAGGTTTACAGCACAATGCGGCATAGACGACTTTACAGGTGCTGACAATTGGGGAAAAGAAGTAGCCAAATACCCCAGCGTTATTTTTAAGATATTTATAGATGGCAAATTGATGGCAGAAAGTCCGGTGATGAGAAATGCCCATTGGGCATGGAGTTTTGATGTGGCTATACCTCAGGGAAGCCGCATTATCAACCTGGTGGCTACTGATGCCGGGGATGGAAATTTTTATGATTATGCCAACTGGGTAAACGCAGGATTTATTAAAAGTAAATAATTAAAACGCGGTAGGTCTGGCATCGCCGATCCTAAAGACCTCCAAAGACTATTACTCACGTTATTCTTGCCGCCGCTGCCGTTGGTAAGAATAAAGTGAAGATTTGTAACTCCTCCATCGTTTTTATCTTTCCTACGAAGAAACAAGACAGCCGCTATTGATTTTAATCAAATGATTAAAATGTTTGTTTAATTTCAAAGAAAATATTACTTTTGTTTGATGGCTATTGGAAAAGAGAAGGATCAATCAACAGAAGACAAGATAATGGAGGCGGCTAGAACGGTTTTTACAGAAAAGGGATATGCGGCTACCCGAACACGTGATATAGCTGAAAAAGCGGGCATAAATCTGGCTTTGCTGAATTACTATTTCCGTAGCAAGGAGAAACTTTTTGAATTGGTGATGGGTGAAAAGGTGCAGCAGTTATTCGGTATGTTATTTCCGATTATCAGTGATGCTTCCACGGATCTGCAGACTAAATTGGAGAGGATTGCCGAGGTGTATATTGACACGCTGGGTAAAACACCTGACCTTCCGTTGTTTGTGCTAAGTGAAATAAGACACCGGCCAGAGTGGCTTCTCAGCAGGGCACCGATATCTAAAGTGTTCAACGAAAGTTCATTTATCAGGCAGTTAAAGGAAAAACGTCCGGATATCAATCCAATTCATTTTTTATTGAATACCCTGGGGATGTGTTTGTTTCCCTTTGTCGCCCGACCGGTATTTCTCGGAGCAGGTGTCATCACAGAGAAGGGCTTCAAACAACTGCAAGATGAAAGGAAAAAGATGATTCCCTTTTGGATAAAGGGGATGTTGGAAGACTAATTTTTTTAATCCTATATTAATCAAATGATTTAAACAGATGAATAATACAAAAAGAAATTCGGGCTATTGGCTGATACCGCTAATACTCTGCCTTAGCAATGTTGGCTCTGCACAGCATCTTTCGCTGGACAGCTGTTATGCAATGGCAGTACGGAACTTCCCTTTGATCAAGAAACATGCTTTGCTTGACAAGGCAAATCAGTACAATTTAGATAATGCTGCTAAGGGATACCTGCCGCAACTGAGTGTTTCCGGACAAGCAACCTATCAATCCGAAACAGTTGACATCTCTAAGATGATGGGCAATGTTTTACCCCCCGGTATTGCTATTCCCGAAATAAATAAGGATCAATATCGGATTCAAGCTGATTTAACACAATCGATATACGATGGGGGTGTTATTCATAGCCGTAAGCGAATAATACAGGCGGGTAATGAGGTGCAGCAACAGCAAACAGCGGTAAACCTGTATTCAGTTAAGGAGCGAATTAACCAGCTTTTCTTCGCTATTCTACTGATGGATGAACAAATAGTGCAGAATGAACTTAGGAGAAACGATCTACAACAGGCCGCAGATAAAACCTCAGCAGCAATTGCCAACGGTGCCGCATTCCGTAGTAGTTTAAATGAGTTAAAAGCGGAGCTGATAAATGTGGATATGGCTACATCCGAGCTGCAGTCTAACAGAATGGCGTATACGAGCATGTTTGAATTGATGATTAATCAATCTATTCCGAAAGAAACAATACTGGAAATACCAAAGACAACTCAGCTGTTAACTGATATTTCCGGTAGACCTGAGCTGAAATTATTTGAGTATCAAAAACAATTGCTGGATGCGCAGGAAGGGGGACTGAAAGCAGACCCCTTGCCCCGGTTGAATGCTTTTGTACAGGGAGGATATGGCAGACCCACGCTCAATATTGTAAATAATAATTTTGGTTCCTGGTATATGGGGGGACTTCGTTTGCAATGGAACTTTGGCAGTCTGTATACGTTAAAGAATAATAAACTGTTGCTCGAAACCAGCAGGCAATTAAACGAAGTAGAAAAAGAGTCTTTTGTGTTTAATACCGAGATCAATCTAAGGCAACAAAAAGCAGCTATTGAAAAATTTGGAAAACTGATAGTTAGCGATAAGGAATTGATAGAGATCAGGGGTGCTGTTAAAGAATCAGCGCAAGCACAATTGGACAATGGAGTAATCACCACCCGTGACTTTATCGCCCATGTAAATGCTGAAAATATGGCACGCCAAAACCTGGTATTGCATCAGATACAGTTACTGCAGGCAACGTACACACTTAAATATTTATCAGGCAACTAAAATAATATTATCATGCGAATACTATACAACCTTGCAATAGTCAGCTTAGTTTTTTGTCTTTCCTGCAATAGTATGCCAGATTATGATGGATCCGGAAATTTTGAAGCAGACGAAGTAATCGTTTCGGCACAACAAACCGGTATAATATTGCGGTTAGATATAAACGAAGGTAACTTGTTGACCGAAGGTGATATCGTTGGTAATATCGATATCGCCGGCTCCGAACTGCAGAAAGAACAAACGCAGGCACGCATTGCTGCGCTAAAAGAAAGGACGGTATCGGCAGGTAATCAAGTGGCTGTAGCCCGGCAGCAATTGCGGGTACAAGAATCGCGTATGGCGCAACTGGTAAGAGAGCAAGGGCGGCTCACCAACCTGGTAAAGGCAGATGCTGCTACACAAAAGCAACTGGATGATATGAATGCATCAATAGATGCATTAACTAAAGAAATGCAGGTGACCCGCGAACAAATAAACTTATATACCTATAATACCAATGCCCAAAACCGTGCGGTGCTCAGCGAACAGGCACCGTTGGAAATAACCAGCAAACAATACCAGGAGCAAATTGATAAAGGACAAGTTATTAATCCCATTACCGGGGTAGTACTCACCAGGTATGCACTAAGAGGCGAATTGGCTACGATGGGTAAACCTCTGTATAAGATCGCTAATGTGGATACTTTGTACCTGAAAGCCTATATAACAGGAGACAAGTTGCCGGTAGTGGCTACCGGACAACAAGTGACTGTACGGGTAGACGATGGCGAAAAAACATATCGAACCTATCCGGGAGCTATTACCTGGGTGGCAGACAAAGCAGAGTTCACGCCCAAAACAATACAAACAAAAAATGAAAGAGCAAATCTGGTTTATGCAGTAAAAGTAAAAGTGAAAAATGATGGGTTACTAAAAATTGGAATGTATGCAGAGCTTTTACTGAACGACAATATAAAGTAGTAAACATGAAAGCGGTCGCATTGGAACATATCAGTAAAACGTACGACAAGGGAACTGTTTTAGCAGTAAATGACGTCAGTTTTTCCGTAAACAAAGGAGAGCTTTTCGGACTAATAGGGCCTGATGGTGCTGGCAAAACCTCTTTGTTTCGGATACTAACCACCTTATTGCGGGCCGATAAAGGAAATGCCACTGTAGCCGGATATGATGTACTGAAAGATTATAAAAGCATCAGGTCGAAGGTGGGATATATGCCCGGGCGGTTCTCCCTATACCAGGATCTTACTGTACAGGAAAACTTGTCATTTTTTGCCACCATCTTTGGTACTACAATAGAGGCTAATTATGAACTGATAAAGAAAATATACGTGCAGATAAAACCTTTTAAGGATCGTCGTGCAGGAAAGCTTTCCGGCGGTATGAAGCAGAAACTGGCGCTCTGTTGTGCTCTTATACACAAGCCCGAGGTTTTACTGTTGGATGAACCTACAACTGGCGTTGACGTGGTATCGCGAAGGGAGTTTTGGGACATGCTTAAAGAGCTGAAGCAAGAAGGTATTACTATCCTTGTGTCTACACCATATATGGATGAAGCGTCTCTGTGCGAAAGAATAGCCTTGATGCAATCCGGGAGAATTCTATCTATGAATACACCGGCAAATATTATACACGCTTATTCAGCCAGATTATACGCAGCTAAAGCTGATAATATCTATTCGTTACTGATGGATTTGCGTAAGCTAGAGTGGATAGAACATTGTTATGCCTTCGGAGAATATCTACATTTCAATTTTACATCGGATGAAGAGATGTTAATACCGTCATTGAACCAGTATATTGAAGGTCGGGGGCATATAAATTTTGAGGTAAAAGAAATCAGTGCGGGTATAGAAGACTGTTTTATACGCTTGATGAGCGAAGATAATTCGTCTGCAAATGCAAATATTTAAACTAGAAAGCATGCATGATATCGTTATCTCCTGCAGTGAACTTACCAAACAGTTTGGAGATTTCCTCGCTGTCGATCGTATTAGTTTTGATGTACACAAAGGAGAGATTTTTGGATTTCTTGGAGCAAACGGCGCTGGCAAAACCACCGCTATGCGGATGCTTTGCGGCTTATCTTATCCCAGTTCCGGATCGGCGAAGATTGTGGGCTTTGATGTATATACACAGCAGGACAAGATTAAAGAGCGGATTGGATATATGAGCCAGAAATTTTCTTTGTACGAAGATCTTACGGTGTCAGAAAATATTGAATTCTATGGTGGTGTTTACAAAATGGATATGAAGACTATCAAAGCACGCAGGGCTGAATTGTTGCAACAATTGGGCATGATGGGAGAGGCAAAAAAACTGGTAGCATCGATACCATTGGGCTGGAAACAAAAGCTGGCCTTTTCGGTGGCTATCTTTCATCGTCCGCAAATTGTGTTTCTGGATGAACCGACTGGCGGTGTAGATCCTGTTACCCGGCGGCATTTTTGGGATATGATTTATGAAGCGGCCGCTAACGGTATCACCGTATTCGTGACTACGCACTATATGGATGAAGCTGAATATTGTAATCGGATTTCTATCATGGTAGACGGCAAAGTTGTGGCATTGGATACGCCCTCTAATCTGAAACGGGACTTGGCTGCAAGTACGATGGAAGATGTTTTTTACCGTTTGGCAAGAGGCGCACAGCGTGCGGGTGAATAAACAACAGAAATACTAGAAGATATGAAACAGCTATTGGTATTTATTCAAAAAGAATTTTTTCATGTATTTCGCGATCGCCGCACCTTGCTGATTTTATTTGGACTTCCGGTTGTTCAAATATTACTGTTTGGGTTTGCATTGTCCAGCGAAGTGAAAAATATTCACCTTACCGTAGCAGACAATGCTAATGATATCGCCAGCCAACAGATAGTTAACAAGATCAGGTCCTCCTCTTATTTTATTGTTTCGGAGAGTAATATTGGTTATGGGGAAATAGAGGCTGAGTTTAAAAGAGGAGACGCAAAGGCTGTGTTGGTATTTCCTGATGGCTTTGCAAATGACCTGCTGCATGCAGGTACGGCTGCAGTTCAAATTGTAACGGATGGCTCAGATCCTAATATCGCCAAAACGGTGGTTAATTATCTCACTAACATTATAACAGCCTATGAGGTAGAAAAATATGGTAGAGCTGCAGGTGCTCAAATAATACCGGAGATACGAATGCTCTACAACGAGGAGGGAAATGGATCGCTTAATTTTATACCCGGTGTAATGGCGCTTATACTAATGATTGTTTGCACGGCCCTAACTTCTGTGTCGGTAGTGCGGGAGAAAGAGCTGGGTACCATGGAGGTTTTATTGGTGTCGCCTTTTAAACCAATATGGGTATTGATAGCGAAAGCGATACCTTACCTATTGCTTTCACTGATCAATTTTACGATCATATTGCTGACGGCTGCCTATGTGTTGAATGTAGATGTAAAGGGAAGTGTACCGTTATTATTCTTTGCCAGCACGTTATTTATCATCACCTGCCTTTCATTGGGGCTATTGATTTCTAATGCGACCAATTCGCAACAAACAGCTTTGCTGATTTCCCTGATGGCGCTCATGTTGCCTACCATCATTTTTACAGGGTTTATGATGCCTTTAGAGAATATGCCACTCCCGTTTCAAATTATCTCAAATATTTTGCCATCGCGCTGGTACTATCTTATCGTGAAATCGGTAATGTTAAAGGGGCTTGGCTTTAGCTACATTTGGAAAGAAGTGTTGGTGTTAGGTAGCATGACGGCAGTACTATTAACGATAGCATTAAAGAAATTTAAAACCACACTTTGATGAAGGTATTGCTATTTATACTCAAAAAAGAGTTCCGGCAGATAAGGAGAAATAAAAGCATCCTGGCTATGATGTTTGTGATGCCGTTGATACAATTGATTATCCTTCCGCTGGCAATGGACTTTGACGTGAAAGCTGTTAATCTGGCAGTAATAGACAACGACCATAGTACAATGTCTCAAAAATTGATCAGCAATATATTGTCTTCAGGATATTTCAAAATGCAAGGCAGTTGTAGCTCTTACAAGGAAGCCCTTTCCTATATAGAAAATGGAACTGCAGATGTTATTTTAGAAATCCCACCTGCTTTTGACAGAGGGCTTGTTCGTGAAGGAAGACAACAATTGGCTGTTTATGCAGATGCTATCAATGGTACTAAAGCGGCTATAGGAAGCAGTTATTTGTTGCAGGTGATAAAAACGTTTAACGCTGACTTTAATGTGAAGATGAATAGTGTAAAACAGCATCCGGGTGGAATCAATATTACCTATACTAACTGGTTTAATCCCCGGGGTATTTATAAATTCAATGTGGTTCCCGCTGTGTTGGTATTACTACTCACTTTGATAGGCGGTTATATTACTGCATTAAATATTGTTCGGGAAAAAGAAATAGGCACTATTGAGCAAATTAATGTTACGCCTGTAAAAAAGTGGCAGTTTATTATTGGGAAGCTAACGCCTTTTTGGATCATTGGTATGATTGTATTCACTATCGGATTGCTGGTGTCAGCCTCAGTGTACGGGATTCTTCCGCGGGGAAATATTCTGATGTTATATGCCTTTGCCATGGTGTATCTCGTTGCCATTATGGGCTTTGGATTGTTGATATCCACCTATAGTAGCAACCAGGTACAGGCGATGTTTGTGGCATTTTTCTTTATGATGATATTCATGTTAATGAGTGGTTTCTTTACCAGTACAGATAGTATGCCCGGTTGGGCAAAAGTAATTTCTGAACTGACCCCGGTTACCCATTTTATCAAAACGGATCGGATGATTATATTGAAAGGAAGCGAGTGGAAAGATGTACAAAAAGAGTTTCTTTATCTTATAGGATTTGCGGTTTTTCTGAATGGATGGGCTATACTCAATTATCGTAAAACAAGCTAAGAAAAGGCTTCAATAGCTATTGTATCACCACCTCATTGATCAGCTTTTCGCCCATTGCTTCATTTACTCTTTGTATTATTTTTTCTTTTTGATAGAGAAGTTCGTTTTTTAAGGGGGCTACGGTTGTGGTAATAAACAGTGTATTGTTTATTATCTGAATTTTATCGGTGTAACGGGCGATGGTTTTGCCCATTAATTGTTCCCAGACATCCGTTATTTGAAGGGACCGGATATTGCCCCTTAATCTGCTTTTTTGCAAAAAAACTTTTAATGCATCACCCATTGAATACTCACCCATGGGTGCAAGGTAAGCATAGAAATGGTTATAATTGAATGATAGAAAAATCGTCCGACAGTTTTTGGAGCGTTTCTGTTAAGCGGTCGTAGTGTGTATCAGATATAAATACTTGTCCTTCATTGGTTACGCATACCCTGGTCAATAAGTTGATCATCCGGTGTTCGTCCAGTTTTTCGAAAACATCATCCAGCAGTAGAATGGGAGCATAGCCTTTATGACGCTCAAGAATATCAAATTCTGCCAGTTTTAATGCAAACAGTAAACTTTTTCTTTGTCCCTGAGAAGCAGCAGTTTTAAAAACCTGCCCATCTAATTCAAATTCCAGGTCATCTCGATGCGTGCCTTGTGTAGTTCGCTGCAGTAATCGGTCTTTTTGTTGACAACGCAACAGTAAGTCGCTAAAATCAGCAGTTTGCAAACCACTTGTATAGCGAATAGTTAACTTTTCGTCATTGCCAGCAATATCCCTATACAAGGCCGTGGCTATTGGTATAAATTCTGCTAAAAAAACAGTTCGTTTGTCGAAAATGATTTTGCCGGCTTCTATCAGTTGATTTGTTATTACCTGAAACAATGCCTCGTCCATTTTGCCGTAATCAGCCGCTTGTTTTAGCAGACTATTTCTCTGCTGCAACAACTTGTTATAGTCTATAAGCGTTTGCAGGTAGGCAGCATCCATTTGTGATATGGTATAGTCAATAAACTTCCGTCTTTCTTCACTTCCCTCTGTTATAATAGCCACATCGTCGGGTGCGATCATTACACAAGGAAATTTGCCAATATGAGACGCCATTCTTCCATAGACCTCATTGTTGACGCTAAACTCTTTTTTCCCGGTTTCTCTAACTACACAGATTGTATCGAATGGATTGTCTGTTTGTGTAAAACTGCCACCGATGCGAAACCCTTTTTTTCCGTACTGTGCATTTTGCGCATCAGACTTACCAAAATAACTTTTGGTAAAGCAAAGATAATAGACCGCATCCAGCAGGTTGGTCTTACCACAACCGTTCTTGCCGGAAATACCAATAATTCTCTTTGAAAATGACAAGTTTAGGTTGTCATAATTCCTGAATTGCACGAGCGATATGTTTTCCAGCTTAAGCAAGCCGCAAATTTACCACATGCTTTCAAAACTTGTTAATATTTATAAGATGGTCTAATATTGATATTATAATATGATCAGGCAAATCTTACTAAATATGGTAAAAATATTACCATCCTTAGTGAATGTAATTTGTACGACTACCGCAGATGCCAAGATCTTATCGGGTAGAATTTCTTAAGGAAGTTGCTTATTTAGAAAGGAATTTATATCCAGCAGACAGTCCAACTCCTATGTTTCTGAGTTTGTCGGAGGTGACGTCGCCGTCTACTTTAGGCGCAAGATTAGCAATACCGAATTGCCCATTGAATTGCAAAGTAAATTTTTGAATTTCGTATCCGATCAAAACGTTGGCACCCCAATCCAGCGCCTTGCCGAAAGTGTATTCTTCTCCCGGCGTAATAAGGTAGTAATGGTGTCTGTCGGTATCATTGGTAAATTGCAAAACACCCTCCATAGCGGTACGTGAATTAAAGCCATCCAGGTATTCCGGTGTAAGCCATTTACCGCTTAGTCCATATGCAATATAAGGACCGGCTCCCGCAATCACATTGCCGCTACCAAGAGCATATTTGTAGATCAGCGTTACCGGTAGTTCTATATAATGCGCTGTAGCCTTCAGCTTGGTTGCTCCATAATCCTTAAAGCCTTTAGAACTATACAATATACCAGGTTGTAGAAGAAATCGGTTTCCTAGCGAAAAGTCTGCCGTCAGACCAGCATTAAGTCCGGTTTTCAAACTACTCTGGTTTCGTTCTCCGTTTTTATGTTGTTCCAGGTTGGTAAGATTTAAGCCAGCTCTTATACCTAACTGAACCTGTGCGAAAACAGCGGTACTGATAACCGTTAGTATAAGCAGTAAATACATCCTTTTCAGCATAATCGCTTCATTTACGGAACATTAGTCCTTGTATTCTTCCAGGGCTTTTTGTAAGCAGTCCATTGCTTTGTTAATGGCGTTTGTATTCAGTACATAGGCTAGCCGTACCTCATTCAATCCGAGTCCGGGTGTACTGTAAAAGCCAGAACCAGGTGCCAGCATTAAGGTTTGGTTTTCATGAGAAAATGACTCAAGCAACCACTGGCAAAATGCATCAGCATCTTTTACCGGCAATTTGGCCATTGCGTAAAAAGCACCCCCGGGTTTGGGGCAAACAACGCCAGGCATATCATTCAGTCTTTTTACAAGTGTATCTCGTCTCAACTTATACTCTGCTTCTGTTGCATCAAAATAATCGGGTGGCAGGTCCAGGGCTGCTTCACCTACTATTTGTCCGAAAGACGGCGGACTCAGTCTTGCCTGGGCAAATTTCAGTGCGGTATTAATCACCTGGGCATTTTTGGTTACCAATGCCCCTATTCTCGCACCGCAGGCACTATATCTTTTGGAGATAGTGTCCATCAGTACTACATTTTGTTCGATGCCGGGCAACTGTAAGGCACTGATATGTTCGCCACCATAACAAAACTCCCGGTAGGCTTCGTCTGAAAAAAGATACAGATTGTGTTTTTTTACAATGCCCGCCAATGTCTCCAGTTCCTGCCTGCTATAAAGATAGCCCGTAGGATTATTAGGATTACATATGATTATAGCCCGGGTGCGGGACGTGATTTTTTTTTCGAAATCTGTAATAGAAGGCAAGGCGAAGCCGGTTTCTATCCCCGAAGTTACAGGTACTATTTTGACACCCGCTTCCACGGCAAAGCCGTTGTAATTGGCATAAAAAGGCTCCGGAACAATCACTTCATCCCCTTCATCAAGGCAGCTTAACATGCCAAAGAAAATCGCTTCCGACCCCCCGGTCGTTATCAACATTTGTGTGTAATCCACCGCAATACCGATTCCCTGGTAAAAAGCAGCAAGCTTGCGGCGATAGCTTTCGTTTCCGGCACTATGGCTGTATTCCAGTATGGCGAAGTCTGAATGGCGTACCGCATCCAACGCCTGCTTTGGTGTTTCTATATCGGGCTGACCAATATTCAGGTGATATACCTGGATCCCTTTTTTCTTGGCGTTTTCTGCGTATGGTACCAGCTTCCGTATAGGCGAAGCCGGCATGATTTCTCCCCTTTTGCTGATTGATAACATAACACAAAGATATACAGAAGGCTGTACCAATAAAAAAACTCAAAAAAGTTATTAACTTTTGTCACACAGGCTTCCTTAACATTTTTCCTTTTCAATTCTTACTCTACCTTTGCCGCATGAATATTTTAGATGGAAAGCTGGTTGCCCAAGCCGTAAAAGATGAGTTAAAAATAAAGGTAGACCTCCTGACAGCGGGTGGCAAAAAAGCACCGCATTTAGCGGCTATACTCGTAGGCACCAATGGCGCCAGTGAAACTTATGTGGCTGCGAAAGTGAAAACCTGTGAAGAAATAGGATTTAAATCTACATTGATTCGTTTTGATGCTGATGTGGAAGAAGCTGTGCTGCTGGCTAAAATCAGGGAGTTGAACGATGAGGGAGATGTGAACGGTATCCTGGTGCAATTGCCGCTGCCAAAGCATATTTCTGAGGAGAATGTAATCAATACAATTGCTGCTGAGAAAGATGTAGACGGTTTCCATCCATCCAATATTGGTAAAATGGTGCAGGGGCAACCCGCTTATATACCAGCAACCCCCTATGGTGTATTGTTGTTGCTGGAGCACTATAAAATAAATACCAAGGGTAAACATGCGGTAGTGATCGGTAGAAGCAATATTGTAGGCAGACCGATGAGTATCCTGCTGAGTCAGAGTACGCCCACCGGAAATTGCACCGTAACCATTTGTCATTCCCATACACATAATCTAAAGGAACTTACATTGCAGGCCGACATAGTGGTGGCGGCATTGGGTAAACCGGAATTTTTAACTGCTGAAATGGTAAAAGAAGGAGCTGTGGTGATAGATGTAGGTATTACGCGTGTGGAGGATGCTACGAAGAAGAAAGGATATGCTATAAAAGGAGATGTAGCTTTTGCTGAAGTGGCGCCTAAGTGTAGCTTTATTACGCCGGTGCCCGGTGGAGTAGGGGCCATGACGATCGCCGCCCTGATGAAAAATACCTACCTGGCTGCCTCTCTTCAATAAGTTTTTCATTATTTTTGAAAAAAATGTGTTTTTTCATTATTTTTGAAAAATGAAGTCTTATGCTATTCTGATGGCAGATGTTGTTAAAAGCAGGATGGATAGGCAAAATATTGTCGCCGTAGAACTGAAGCGCTTAACAACTGATGTTAATAATCAAATGAAGTCTGCTATTTTGTCGCCATTTACGGTTACACTTGGCGATGAATTTCAGGGCGTACCAATATCTACGGCAGCAGGTTTACAAATGATCATTATGATGGAGGAAAAGTTGCTGGAAGGAGGTAATCCTTTCGCGTTGCGGTATGTATTGGGTTGGGGGAGTATCCAAACCCCTATAAACAAGGAAATAGCACACGGTATGCTGGGTGCAGGATTGACAGATACCAGGGAAAAGTTGAATGGATTAAAAAAAGAAGATTCCCGTTTCCTGATTTTTGGTACAAAAAATGACGGGTACTATAATAACCTATTCACGCTTTACCAATCTATTAAAGATGACTGGAATAGTAAAGACAGTAGAGTGATCAGCGATTTTTTGCACTATGACGATTATAAAACAGTAGCAGATAAAAATAATAAGACCTGGAGCCAGATGTGGAAACGGAAAAAGTCGCTGAAAATAAAAGAGTACAACATTATTAAACAAATGATTCTGGAAAATGCCTTTGTACCTCTTTAATATTTTGTGGTTTGCCGGTATTTTTGCCATTGGAGAAATAATTGCCGGTATTGTATTCTATTTTGTCCGACGAAAATACGAGGGCAAAGGGAAACAAGGTGCCAGCACACTAATGAAGGGAATCCTGGAACGGTTCATGATTTTTTTAGGACTGTGCTGTGATATTCCCACTGTGATCGTATTTTTTGGCGCTTTGAAACTGGGCACACGGTTAAAAGAATACCAGGATTCAAAAGTTTCCAACGATTATTTCCTGGTCGGAAATGTTATCTCTGCCACGATTGCCATTCTTGACTTTGTAATTTTTAAACATTTTGCAGGTAGCTGATACACATATAATACAAACATTGCCGGTGATGGAATCCTTTTATACCCTGCAGGGAGAAGGGGTTTACCAGGGACGGGCAGCCTATTTCATTCGTTTAGGGGGCTGTGATGTAGGTTGTGTTTGGTGTGATGTAAAAGAAAGCTGGGATATAAATGCGCATCCACATTATAGTATCGATGCAATAGTGGCTGCCGCCCAGGCTGCTATCCCTGCTAATGCTATACCCGATACGGTATTGGCTGTAGTAACCGGTGGCGAGCCATTGATGCACAACCTGGATGCATTGACATTTTCCTTAAAACAAGCGGGTTTTAGAACACATGTTGAAACTTCCGCCAGCAATGAAATGAGTGGCAATTGGGATTGGATCACATTGTCTCCTAAAAAGTTTAAGGCTCCTTTGCCGGCAAATCTGTTACTGGCAGACGAATTGAAAATAATTGTTTATAACAAGTCGGATTTTGCCTGGGCAGCGCAATATGCCGCGCAAACAAACAAGGACTGCAAATTGTATCTGCAGCCGGAATGGAGCAAAGCATCGCAAATGACACCACTGATCATTGATTATATTAAAGCAAATCCGCAGTGGCAATTGAGCCTGCAGGTGCATAAGTACCTGGATATTCCCTGAGTTAAACTGTTTCGAATGGCTATTTAAAAACGGTAAGATAGTGCCGCTTTTCACAATCATCTAAAAGCCTTTTTCATCAGCGGAAGGACCATAACTGCCGGGCACTTTCACATCATTGAGGCGGTAATAAACGCCCAACTGCGCCCGGTGATGCGTCGCCTGGTTCAGCGCATGTCTGATGGCGGCATACTTTGTCCATTCTGCTAATTTCTGTCCCTTATACGCTAAAGCCCACTTAGGTTCGAGATCCGATTCTTTTGCTTTTTCAAGTGAGGCTATCGAACCATTGTAATTCTTTGCCAATGCATCCTTCAATTCTTGCCTTGTTGTAAAAGCTGTATGCGGTGGTCCGTCTGCAAAGTCCAAAATTTCAGTGGTAAGCATCACCGAGGGCCATCCAAAAACTTCTACTACATGCTGCGCCAACGGCATCATTTTCATGCTTTTGGGGTGGGGCGTGTAGTCATTCAATTGTTCTGGATATACTTCCAGGAACTTTTGGGTGGTTTTGTACTCTTCAGTGAGCTCGTTTTTGAGCTGTTGTAAGGTGTCCATAGAAAACGCTTTTTTGTATAAGGAAAGGTACAAACTAATAGATTAACGATGTGTGAATTTTCTTTGTTATCTTATCATGCATAAGAATACCATTCTTGCGAAAACAGAAGACCAAGGATTTTTTTTCATTAAACATTTAGTTTGCTCTTTTCGGAGAATGGAAACAACAATTGTTGAGTTACTTTTGGAAATCAGAAAACGACAAACCGTTTAAGCTTACGTGGGGTGGTAACCTTGTGGACGAAATAGAAAAATAAAATGCCGCCATAGCGGATGAGCGAAAGAGCCATTAATAGCGTAGCGTATACAAGTATATGGATGTACAAACGATATACCAGGAAACAATAAAATTTGCAGCCAGAAGACACGGCGAACAGAAGCAGATTATACCCGGCACCGACCTGCCGTACCTGGTGCACCTGGCCAATGTGGCGATGGAGATAATAGTAGCGGCGGCCGACTCTCCCGATCTTGATGCGGGGTTTGCTGTACAATTGGCACTGTTACACGATACGTTGGAAGATACCCAAACCTCTTACCAGGAGTTGGAAACACGGTTTGGTAAACAAGTGGCAGATGGTGTATTTGCTCTTACCAAAAATGCAAACCTGCCACAGTTTGAAAAAATGCAGGATAGTCTGGATAGAATTAAACAACAACCTAAAGAAGTGTGGGCTGTAAAACTGGCCGACCGGATCACCAATCTTCAGACGCCACCGCTGCATTGGAGCCCGGAAAAAGTTGAAACCTACAAAATGGAAGCTTTACAAATTCTGACTGAACTACAAGGATGTAATGACTTTCTGGAAAAACGGCTCTTGCAAAAACTCTCGGAATATAACAATTGAATACTCTTATGTCTTCACCACGCAATTGGGGAATTTATATTATACCATAGATAAATAATTTACAGGACATAACCAATGAATACTGATGCATTGATCACGGCCGCCAGGCATTATCTGAAAAATAATTTCGCCTATTGGGCAGACCGTTACTCCAAAGAACGGACGGGGGCGGATATCCCCTACAGCTACACCGACAATGACTACAATCTTTTTCCCCGGTACAACGTAATCACCGCTATATTGGATGGGGTGGAAGCCCTCACGGGAAATACCGTCATGACCGTAGCGGAATGCAAGGCAGCGCTGATTGAAATTGGCACGTCTGCCAATAGCTCATTTACAACTGGTGAACAGAATGCTATTGAACTGCAGGCTATGGCAGAAGAAAGAGATAAGTTCGTTGACTATATTGTATATCTGGATTCGGAGATCATCGTAAAGCAGGAGCCTCTTCCCTATAGGCGCAGGCTGACCAAAGAGGAAAGTGAAAAAGTGAGAAAAGCGCTTAAAAATCATTGGGGTTTTCAGGGGGATTATTGGGACCCTTTGGAAAAACTGAGTCCGCAACCAACTGTGTTTTTATCGAAGGAATATATTACAGACAAGGATTACCTGCAAATAATAAGTACGATAAAGAAACTAGCCTCCGATAGATTGTACGAAGTTGTTGAAGATGGCAGGGACGCAGAAATTGAATTTAGCAGCTTTCATCCTGACTGCTACGAAACTATTTATTGTGATGGCACCTGGCAATGGATCGTGTATGGATCACACGAAGGTACTGTAACATTTGGAGGCGAATCACTGATCTATTTTGTGAATAATTTGTTTGCCAATCGGGAGGACAAGCTGAATTACTGGTAGGATATAACAAAACGAGCCACCTAAAGGCAGCCCGCTTCGCTATATTGAACCCCTTAAACTATCCGTCTATCCTCAGGAAATTACCATTTTTATCAAACTCAAGATCGAGTCCGTTTGATAATTCTACTTCCTGCTTGTTGTCCTCCAATTCCCATTTTTTAATAAATTCTGTTGCATAATTGTCTTGCACATAGCTAAGAATTTGTGATGGAATTACACTATCAGGTAGTTTGCTGTTTCCTTCAATTTTCCTGATTTCTCCTGATTTGTTAAACTCAAGTTTGGCACCATTGTCCAGGATGACATCATAGGTGGTCTTTAGATTATCCATGTCCTTTATTACCTGACGAATCGTTTGATCAGGAAAATGAGTTGTGATATAAGTGTTGGCGATGGTTGGCAAATCGTTTTGAGAGACAACCTTTTCTTTTTTGCAAGAAGCGAACACAAGGACGAACGACAAGAAGATCAACCCCATTTTTTTCATACTGTTTCTTTTTGATTGTTTTAGTAGGACAACACAGAATTGGAATACCCTTACGATCGATTGGGCAAAATTTCTTAACGAATGTTGTTCCTACACTTTGGTTTTGCAAACTACAGACCAGTCATTGTGTTGGAACTGTTAAAACACCTGCTATGTATTTAAAAGAGTGTTAATCCTACATTCCAGCCCAACCAGGTTCTAAGGATATCCGTGCCAAACCAGTTGAAACTATCGGAGTGATAGGAAGGCTTCGCATACCCCGCCACGTATTTTTGCTGATCGCTATACAACAACGCAACAGACGGACCTGCTGTTACAGAAAGGTGGCTGGAAAGCCGATAGTCAAATTGCAGATTTATTTTGTGTAGAGAGTTTGTATTTTGCCAACTGCCGGTATACAAAAAGTCGGAGCTGACTTCCGGTTGAAAACTAAAACCCTTACCCAATGGTAAATTGGTGCCGATGCCATACCCCAGGCTGAATAACTTTTCGTTTGTTGAAAAGTTGGAGCCACCACGGAGAATGCTATACAATTTGGCATTACCGGTTTTAAAGGCCAGGTTAAGATGTGTTATTTCGCTATTGGAAACATAGAGTTTATGATATCCTTTTTTTACAATATTTACTAATCCAATGCTATATCCATCTACCGTGTCGGCTACGTTTATCAATCCTATTTGTACGCCCTTTAGTCGTTTAGCATAGTTGAAAATACCTGCTAACTGAACACCCCTGGCGTCCCCTTTCGTGATATTTCCAATACCGGCTATTTGTAATCCCTTACTATGATTTTGCACATGGTTATTGATCCCCGCCATTTGAATGCCTTCCAGGCTGTCTTTTACCAGGTTGCCAACGCCACTGATCTGAACACCTGTCATGTTTTTGTTTACGTGATTGCTTACACCACTTATTTGTACCCCGTGCACATGTTGAAGAACCGTATTGTGCACACCCGCTACCTGCATACCATTGCTATTGCCGCCTACCAGGTTTAGTACTCCGGATAGTTGTGCTATTCTTACATCCGTTTTGTTGATGTTAAACAGTCCGCCGATTTCTGCACCGTTTACTCCGCCGGTATAACCACCTAAAATATTCAACGAAAACCTATTTTCAACCTGGCTGGACATTCTGCCATGCGTTCCAAAGCCTGGCACTATAGATACCTGCATCAGTTTGTTTCCTAAAAGCTCGTTGATATTTATACTCTGTACCTTTAGCCTGGTACTTAACAGAAACCTGGCAAACCGATTGTACTCAATCATATCCGGTTTTATTTCCGGAACAAACAAACTGTCTTTTTGTTCTACCGGATTTACCCGGTTATACATGTTGACGGTGGAGATAAGGGGGCGCTCGAAAGCCGGTACTATGGCTATCTCCAATTGCATGTTGTATTTTGGATTGATAAGAACGGTTGTATCCTCAAACATACTACGGCTGACTGCCAGCGATGTTGTTTGATGCCGGCTTTTCAATTTTATGGAAAATCGCCCCTGTTCATCGGTAAGGGTAGACACCAGATGCGTGGGTTCGTAAATACTAACATTACTAAGCTTTTCTCCATTTTCGCTGTTGACAACGTAGCCTGTAATGGTTAAGACATTTTCTCCGCTGGGTGATTGTTGCATCACAGAGGTTACACGCAGAGCCGTTTTACGAATGATAACATAGCTGCCACTCTGTTTGTATTCAAAACCGGCATTTAATAAATCACTCAAAATCCGGCTAACAGTGAAGTCGTAGGCTGAGTAACTGACCAGGCTATCCCGTTTAAGGATATTGCTGTTGTAGGAGAATGAAAAATTTCCCTTGTTGCTGATAATAGTAAGCACATCGTCCAGGCGTTGCTGTTGGACGGTAAAGCTGAGTCTTTTGCTTAGGATATCCTGCGCCGTTATGGGCTGTATATATCCTACTAGTAGTATACACAACAAGCTCCTTGAAATTGATTTCATTGTTTTTTTCATAAGCTCTTCACTATGTAAACATTACTTGATATCAATAGTGTTTCCTTCTTTTGTGATGGTAATCATCAACGTTTCGCCGAGTATGTCCAGAATGGTCTCCAGGCCCTCTTCACTGAAAGTAACGCTGAGGGGTAGGCTGGACAGCTCTTTGTTGGAAATAGTGATATTAACACCGTATGCCTCATTCAGTTTTTCAACCAGCTTCCACAAGGGAGTATTATCGCAGATAAAAGTTTTACTTACATAGTAATTATATAAAAGGTCTTCCTGTTTTGATTTTTGTAATGTTATATCTGGCGTTACTGTTATTCTCTCCCCGGCTGTAAGTTCTATTGTTTCGCCGTTCTTCGTCACCTGTACAATTCCACTGTTTACAATTACCGCTGTGTTGTCATCGTTTGCTTTTACATTAAACGAAGTGCCCACCACCCGAATAGTTGCCTGTCCGGCTGTAATGACAAAGGGCTTTTCTTTGTCGGCTGTTACGTTGAAAAAGGCTTCTCCCTGAAGGGTTACGGACCTTTCTTTTTTTCCTGGTTGATCTGTATAAGACAGGTTTGCATGTTTATTGAGCGTTACTACGGAACGATCGGGCAAAGTATACGTCTGTGCCGTAGCTGTAGCAGCCAGGCTAATGGATACTGTTGGAGTCCCGGAAAATACCAGATAAGTCAGCCAGGCACCCACGAGTAAAAAAACTGCGGCAGCAGCTATTCTTATCCACAGTTTTGGCTGTCCAGACTTGCGGATGTCTATGACAGGTTTACTGATAAAATCGTTTTTGAAACGTTTCCAGGCCTTGTTTTCGTCAATTTCCAGGTGAGGCATTTGCCTGCTCTGCTCCCATAACTGCATATATCCTTCAAAGTGACGAAGGTTTTCCTCGCTTTGCTCTATCCATGCATACACCTGCTGTTCTTCCGCAGCGTCGGCTTCGTTGGCAAAGTACTTCGCCAGCAATATATGTATTTCATCTTCGTGGATATTCACTTCGCTACTTTTAATTGTTAATGATACAGGTAATCAAGGCCAGAATAGTTGTTATGTAATCGCCGAGCAAGGCACGCAACTGTTTCAGCGCCTTACCCATTTGCGCCTCTACCGTTTTTACTGATAGCTGCAGCCGATCAGCAATTTCCCGGTATTTAAGGTCTTCAAAGCGGCTCATTTGGAAAATCAGTTTGCATTGCTGTGGCAATCTGTTGATGGCATCCTGGATACGCCGCCCCATTTCTTTATTGGAGATATCGCCAACATCGTTTGTGAATTCTCTTTCCGTTCGTATGGTATGCGATACATGCTCCTGTTTTACTTTCTGGTGTTTTTTTAAATTCAGACAATGATGATATACAGATTTATAAAGATATGCTTTGGGAGAAGCATCAAATGTCAACTGATCACGTTTTTCCCATACTTTAAAAAACACCTGCTGCACCACTTCTTCTGCCATTGCCTGGTCATTCAGTAAGCTATAAGCATAGGTCATCAACTCCCTGAAACAGCCCTTGAACAACGCTTCGAAGGTTGTTTCCGTCAGTATTAGGGATATACTCCTGGATTCCCTTAGATTTTTATCCAATTTAATTGTGTTGGCTCCGGGCTCAAAGATAATTGCTTCCAGAATGATTGTTTTTATTATGAGACAACCCAACATCGGATTACCCCTATGCCGGAAATTTCCTGATGCTTAAGTTGAAGGTCGGATGAGCGGAGATCAACAAATGATGGGGAAATAATTAGTGTATATCAACAAAAAACCACACAGGCGTGTGGTCTTTGATCAGTAAAAAAAATTGGACGGAAATACTGATAATAATTTTTGTCAAAGGTTGAAATGATTCTTCATGGATTTGTATTGTTTTCCATTAGGTATTGATTGGTTTTCAGGGATTTGGGATTAGGGATCTTTCTTAAGGGTTATGGATCAATTCTTCAGGGGTTGGATTTTTGGGTTTCGCTGGATATTGTTCAATCATTAATGACAATACAAAGATGATCAGTTTTTATGTGTTGCTGAAATACTTTCGTTCAAGGTATGTTTCTCTTCGGCCGATGGTTGATATTCTTCGATAACGTTGAATTTGCTTTGGAGTATCAGTGCATATTCCCTACTGAACCCGCTGAGAAATAAAGCTCAATTTGCTTGTATCTACATGTGAAATAATGCCGTAATGTATAAATTCTTTTTACTTTTGCTTTTCAAACACTAGATTATGAAGTCTTCCCGGATTGTCATCTTATTGACTGTATTGGTTGTTGTAGCAGCTTTATACCGGTTGGTACCTGGCAGGCCTTATGGTTTTGCGCCGCAGATTGCTATTGCTTTATTTGCCGGTATGGTAGTTAAAGACGGGAAGTGGGCTTTTGCATTACCCATTCTCTCTATGTTTTTATCGGATCTTATTTTCGAAGTGTTGTACAGAGCCAATCTTTCGCAGATCCAGGGCTTTTACGAAGGACAGTTCACCAACTACATCTTGTTTGCCGTGTTGACTTTTATTGGTTTTGCCGTGAGAAAAATAAATGTGTTGAATGTGGTGTTGGCATCCCTGGCCGGACCTACTATCTATTTCCTGGCGTCTAATTTTTTTGTGTGGTTAAGTGGCACCGGGCTGCAACGCCCTAAAACCTGGGAGGGATTGATGATGACGTTGGCGGATGGCTTACCATTCTACAGAAATTCGTTGTACGCTACCTTGTTTTTTTCTGCCCTGCTCTTCGGAATTTATTCTCTACTGAAACCAGTACTTAAAACAAAAACTGCGTAGGGCTGTTTCTACCACTTAAATACGAATCTTAATATCTTCCAGCCAGTGTAAATGCCCTTGCAATCCAACTTCAAATTTTGGTATTGAGTAGCGATAAGACTTCATTCATCCCAGTTAGATGATCCATTGTTCTCCGGCGGTAGTCTGATTGCCGGAGAAGGAAAAACCTGTTGAAAAGAAGACGGGTTCCGACTTTGGATCAATATATTCTTTCCCCTCTTGAAACGGGCAGACAAATTTGGTTTTTAAATCAGCAATCTCATAATCATATGGCAACAACACTAACTCATTGTTATCTCACAAGCTATCCCGGATGGTGATAATTCTTGCCAGTTTCTTCAACGCGGTATCGTGGTCGCGTACATAGGGATTGGTGGTATCCCAAACATATCCGGCCAAAACCGAACATATTTGACTTTTAATCAGTGGGTTTTGATTGTCTGCAAAAAATATGGTGTCGAGCGTTCCCTCATACCAAGCCATCACATAGGAACGGAAAGTGTTAACGCCCTGCATCATAATATCCATGTATTCGTTATTCCAGTCTACGGGTTCGCCTTTCAGCTTTTTAACGACCAGTTTCCCTGCCAGTTGGCTGGATACTGTTGCCAGGGTAACGCCGGATGAAAAAACCGGATCCAGGAACTCGGTTACATTTCCCGTTAGCACAAAACCGTTGCCATAAAACCTGTCTGTAGTAGCCGACCACGACTGTAATGTTCTCGGCTCAAATACCAGCTCTACATTTTCAAATCGTTCAGCTATATCTTTCTCCGATGCCAGCATGGCGCGATATTGCTCTTCAGGAGAACCGCTAAATCTTTCGAAAAAAGAAGGATCGCCAACAAAACCAACAGAAGTGATACCCGTAGAGAAAGGAATAATCCATATCCAGACCCCCTTTTCGTGTACCACAATCGTAATCCGATTAGGCTCATCAGACATCAATCTTTTCTTATCAACGGTATGAGCAAACAATGCTTTTCTTGGTGGCAGATTGGAAGGCTTTTCCATGTTGAACAACTTTGGAATCACCCGTCCGTAGCCACTACCGTCAATGATAAATCGGGCTTCGATATACTGTTTATTGCCTGCGGCATCTTCCACCGTGGTAACCGATCGACCGTCATCATCAAACTTAATATCAGTAACCGTGGTTTCATAAGCAACCGGTACGCCCATCTTTTCTACTGTATCTGCCAGCGTAGCGTCAAAATCTGCCCGTGGTACTTGCCAGGTCCATTTCCAACCGTTGGTAAATTGGTCTGCAAACTGATAATCACATACTTTTCCATTCTTCACGAACTTGGCACCATTTTTTTCCTGGTACCCTCTTGCTTTCACTGCATCAAGAAATTTTGCTTCCTCCAATGCCTCCATACAACGAGGCAGTAAACTCTCGCCGATAACAAACCGGGGAAATTTCATTTTTTCTACAACCCTTACTTTATATCCTGCCTGGTGCACAATAGAAGCAGCCACCGTTCCCGAAGGCCCTGCACCTATTACCAACACATCTGTCTTTTCAGTTTGCATACAATTCGTTTAAATATTTACTTCTTCTTTTTGCATTTCAACAATGTATGACTTAGCCCTATACCATCCACGGTGTCTACCACTTCAAATCCTGCATCCTCCAAACATTTTATAAAAACCCTTGAATCATACATCTGGCTGTTGCCATTGGCTATAGCGGTGAAATAAATAGACGTTTGTTGGAGGCAAAATGCGGCAGTCTCAAACCTTTGCCTGTCCCAAAAAGCTTCCAGAATAATTATATACCCATCATCTCCTATGGCAGCACCACAACGTTTCATAATGGATACGATTTCTTCCTCTGAAAAACAATCCAGGAACTGGCTCATCCAAACCGCATCAAAACCTGTAGGGAACGGTTGCGATTCATCCAAAACGTCCACGGGAACAAATGAGACCCTGTCGCTAATGCCGGCATCTTCAATTTTCTTTTTAGCCACATTCAACTGTCCTGGCAAATCCATGATCGTCACATGCACATCTTTTGAATACTTTGCAGAAGCCATCGCCCACTTACCGGTATTACCCCCGATTTCCAGTAGATTTTTTACGTCCTCTTTATATACATGTGGCAATACCAAAGGAAATGCTATATCAGAAAAGTAATGATCAAAACCAAACCAGCTTTTTTGTATATGAGAGGGTAGTTGAGATAATCCTTCGTACACGGTATTCCAGTCACCTAATTCTTTCAGCCCTTCAGGTTTGCCTTCGTTGATACTTTCCTCCAACCAAAACAAACCCTTATAACACACATCGTGCACGAAGTTCATATTTACCTTGGTCAAGGGATCATGCAAAATAAAATAGCCAGTTTTGGTGATGGTATATTTATTGTTATCGTCTACCAATACCAAGCCTATACCTAATGACGATTCCAACAACACCCGCACACCATACCTGGAAACACCGGTTTTTTCTATCAAGTCTTCAATGGTAACGCCTAAGCTACCCGACGCTTCAATGGTACCTAAAATCCCGGAATCTCTCATTACCCGGGCAACCTGAAATATTACTGGTCCAAATGCTATGTATTGCGCCAGACCTTTTGCTTCCAGCGCTGTTTTGGTATCTTTTTTATAAAAGTCCATCTTCCTCCTGTTGTTTTTTATGTTGAGTGTAATATCAATGCTGCGTTACATCCACCAAATCCTGACGCCACTTTCAGGCAGGTATTAAAACTGCCATGCTGCAAGATACTGTTAACTTGCACATCTTGCGTAGTACCCAGCTGGCTGAAGCCCTTGGTCGGCAAAAATATATTCTCCTTCAGTGAAAGTGCCGAAACCACGGTTTCTATTACCCCTGCCGCGCCGAGTGTATGACCGTAGTACCCTTTTATGCTATGTAAAGGAACTTGTTGCAACCCTGCCAAATTCATTGCTTTGGCTTCCATTTCATCGTTGTATAAAGTAGCCGTGCCATGAGCAGAAATGCAATCTATCTCATCCTTGCTTATCCCCGCATCCGTAAATGCACCTTTTATTGCCTGAAAGAGTTCCGCCCCGGTACGGGAGGGTCCGGAGATATGGTTGGCATCATTACTGGTGGCACCTCCCATGACCTGTATCGCATTTCCCGCAGGCTTTTCTAAGGATAACACTACCGTTGCGGCCCCTTCTCCTAAGTTTATCCCTTTTCTGGCAGCATCAAAAGGCCGGCAAGGTTCATCACTCACGGCGTGAAAAGATTGAAAACCGGATAACACAAAGCGGCTGATAACATCTGCCCCCGCCACCACTGCATGTTTATACTGTCCACCTTGCAACAAACGCATGGCAGTAATGATGGCGACCAAACCAGAGATACAGGCGTGACTTATGATGATGGGAGTATTAGTAAAACCAAAATGTGCCGCGACTAATTTGGCAGAGTGATGGAGCGTTAGTTGCCGCTTCAATGCTGTATCGACAGGCGCCTGTTCCAAAAGGCTGATATTTCCTTTTGTAGAAGAAATAATTAATACAGTATCTGTGTTGTTGCCTGGTAACGAAGCATTGGGTAACGCATTTGCTATTGATTTAATCAACAACTGCTCAAAACGGGTAAACTTTTCTAATCCGGCAGTTATATCCTTTTCAATCAAAGAAGCGTAAAAAGGGATGGGAGAAAAGGTTGCCTTTTCGTGCAATCTGACACCGGTTAGCCCCTCTCTCAATTGCAGCAGATTCTCTGAAGCGGTAAAACCCAGCGGAGAGATAATATTTTCTGCAATTAAATAAACCGGCTGCTTCATTGCGTCAAATATCCTAAAAACCTTTTGCTTTTTTCCATTCTTCAAAAAAAGCCGGATTGATTAGTTGTAAGGTGGAAGTTTCCTTGTCAAGGAAGACCTGAACGGAGGAGCCGGTGGCTACCAGTATTCCGGAAGAAGCGTTGTATAATTTATATTCAAAATTCAACTTTGCGGCGTCACAAGGGGTGTAAATAGTTTCAACTACTACCTTCTCACCATATTTCAGGGAACGTTTATAATCACATTCCACATGCACCACAGGTATTACCAAACCGTTTTTATAGAAATCCAGATAGCCGATTCCGTGTTCAATCCCAAAAGCCTCTCGTCCATCCTCAAAATAACGGATATAGTGACCATGCCATACTATACCCAACGGATCTGCTTCATTAAACCTTACGTTTACTTCAATTTTTCCCGATAATGTTTTCTGCATCAGCTATTCTTCGCGTTAGTTTTTGGCGAAGTTATCCATTTGCGCTTTTCCATTCATTATATTTTCCTTTTTCTATCTGCTTCAATATCTCATGGACAGTTTTAGCCCAGTAGTTCCTGAATCCAAAACCTGCGGGCTTAGCGGTCATTCTTTCTGTAAGTAGTACTTTACGAGACCCCATATCTATAATAGTAACATAAAACGCTCCCGTAACACTGGCTTTATTCAAAACTTCCGCAATAAACATGACACCAATCCCTTTCTTGTCTCCAAAAGAATAACTTTTAACGATAGACTCAATCGTTTCTTTTTTTAACCTTACTTCGTCAGAGCTGGTCTCTACAATCTTATCGGGATCTACCTTGTCATTTTTTGCATTCACAAAACTGATGTCTTTGCTGATATCCGGCTTGTTAAAGGCTACATCGACAAAAAACTTTTTTGGTTCATTCAATATCAACTGGTTGATGCCTGCAAAATTCTGTTTAATGGCAGTAGGAGTCACAGCAGCTTCATTCAGCACTTTGGCTTGTGTAAAATCGATGCCCAACCAGGTTGCCGGCGTTTCAGCATTGTTAAAAAAGTCTTTTAATGATTGTGCTGAAGCCGACAAAACGGACAACGCAACGATGCATAGAGAGACTATCTTTTTCATCTTAGTTTGTTTTTATTTGATTGTCTGGCTTGATGAATATTTTCATATCACATTTCGCCAGCATTTTGCCATTGCAATACACTGCGCCCGATATGATAGTTACATCAAACACCTGGTTTTTAATTTCAATTGTTGTTTCCAGTTCATCCCCAACTGCAGGAAGCTCTGCTAGTTCAAATTGTTGCACAGCACCAATAAAACCTACCGGAACCGCTTCATTTCTCAGGCGACACAAATGCCCCATCCGGGCGGCTGCCGTTTGCGCAATATTTTCTATCAAAGCCGGCTCAGTCAAAAAACCATTCTCAACAAAAATATCAGCAGCATTCACCCTATACCGCGTAGTGGCCGAAGTGTCATCAGCATTCACCAGGGCATCTACCATTACAAATGGTGGGCGCTGTGGTATAAGTGACAATATATCTTCCATGTCGTCTGCTTGTTACCGCTTTTCAGTAATTATTCAATAGCTTATTTCTTCTTTTCCTTTGCCCAGGTATCTCTCAATGTGACCGTTCTGTTGAAAACGGGGCTCCCGGTTGTAGATGATTTATCCAATGTAAAATATCCCTTGCGAATGAATTGAAATTTTTCGCCTGGTTGCGCAGCAGCCAACGCCGGTTCTATATAAGCCCTTTTTACTACCTCCAGCGAGTTTTCGTTTATGCATTTCAGAAAGTCTTCTTCGTCCGCAGGATTTTCTACATTAAACAACCGGTCGTATAGCCGCACCTCCGCTTCCGCAGCGTGTGCCACACTCACCCAGTGAATGGTCCCTTTTACCTGGATATTGGAAGTATCGCTTCCGCTTTTGCTTTCAGGAATATAACTACAGCGCAGCTCCGTAACGTTGCCGTTCCCGTCTTTTATAAAATCGTCACACTTTACGATATAGGCACTTTTTAAGCGCACCACTGAACCCGGTGCCAGTCGGAACCATTTTTTTGCCGGCACTTCCATAAAATCTTCCCGCTCTATCCATAATTCTCTGGAAAAAGGAATGGCTCTTGTACCACCATTATCTTCTTCCTCAGGATTATTTTCACTTTGCACCTGCTCTGTTTGTCCTTCGGGGTAATTGGTGATCACCATTTTAATGGGATCCAGCACCGCCATACGGCGCAACGCTATTTTATTCAGGTGTTCGCGGATGCAGAATTCCAGCAAACTCATATCCACTACATTCTCTCTTTTTGCTACCCCTATTCTATCGCAGAAATCACGCAGGCTTTCAGGTGTATAACCTCTTCTACGCAAGCCACTGATGGTTGTCATCCGCGGGTCGTCCCATCCTTCCACCAATTTCTCGTTTACCAGTTGCATCAATTTTCGTTTGCTGGTAATACTATAGCTTACATTCCGGCGGGCAAATTCGTATTGTCTGGAGGGGAATATCTCTAACTTTTCTATCAACCAGTCGTACAACTCACGGTGTGGCACAAACTCAAGCGTGCAAATAGAATGTGTAACCGTTTCTATGCTATCACTCTGCCCATGTGCAAAATCGTACATGGGGTATATCACCCATTTGTCTCCCGTGCGATGGTGATGTGCGTGTTTGATGCGATACAAAACAGGGTCCCGCATCAACATATTGGTATGCGCCATATCAATTTTGGCCCGTAATGTTTTTGCACCGTCTGCAAATTCACCTTTTTTCATTCGCTCGAACAAGTCGAGGTTTTCGGCAACCGTTCTATCCCGGTAAGGACTGTTCTTGCCCGGTTCGGTGGGTGTTCCTTTTAAGGACGCTATCTCATCTGATGTGCTGTCATCTACATATGCCAGTTCCTTTTTAATCAGTCGTATGGCGTACTCATAAAGCGTATCAAAATAGTCCGATGCAAATAATTCATTTTCCCACTTATAACCCAACCAGGCTACATCTGCTTTAATACTTTCTACATATTCTGTTTCCTCTGTTACAGGATTTGTGTCATCAAAACGCAGATTGGTATACCCGCCATATTTTTCCGTCAATCCAAAATTGAGGCATATGCTGGATGCATGCCCGAGGTGAAGGTATCCATTGGGTTCAGGTGGAAAACGGGTAACAATTTGAGGGTATTTTTTATTTTTCAGGTCCTCCTCTACAATTTCTTCAATAAAATTCAGGCTTTTTTCCTCCGACATAGGTACTTTCCTTTTCCGCAAATGTAAGTTTTTGTTTAAGAAAACGGGTGAGGTTTGCCGGGTAGAATAGCAGTGTTTGCAAACCTCATGGGTTTATACTATCTCAAAATGTTAACCTGCCCTCTCAATTTCAACTCTCTTTTCAGCATGAAATCATAATAGACACAAAAATAAGTATATGCACCAAGGTCTGCTCGTTTGCCATTCACCCTTCCGTCCCATCCATTTGCCGGATTGGTAGTCTCAAATACTTTTTGACCAAAACGATTGAATACTGCCAGGTGATAACTGGGGACCGGGCAAAATGCCCCTGCTTTAAATATATCGTTCAGCCCGTCTCCATTGGGTGTAAAAGCTGTCGGAAAATTGACGCAGCGGGTATCACAAACAACTGTTGTGACTGTGTCTACCAGGTTGCCGCAGATATTTTCCCCCCTTAACACGTATTTCCCTGCCTCTGTCGCCGTAAAATCAGGGCGGGTCGATCCGTCCTGCCAGGCATAAGTCGTATATTTTTGGGCTACGGTTTGTAATACTACACCAGGGGCGCCGCAGGGTATAATAATATCTTCCCCCAGGTCGAAACTGGGTTTATCAATCACCTCCACGACTACCCGGGCCCTGGGACTTTCGCACCCCAAAATAGTTTGAGAAACATAATAATAAAAGGTACCCGTATCAGCAGTGGCAGGTATTGGCGCTGTTGAGCTGGCGTCTAAGCTGGTGGCAGTGCTATACCATTTTAACGATTCGCCCCAGGCAGTCAGCCGGGGAGCCGGCACGTTTAAACACAGCAATTCATTTCGTTTGGTCGGTATCTGTATCAGTGAGTTAAAAATAACATACACACTATCTTCAACCGTACATACTCCATCCGACACTTTCACTTTATACATATCGGTGTCTGAAATGTCGATATAATCGGTAGATTGTCCATTCTCCCAGGTATAAGTTATACTTCCGTGTATTACAGGTAGTTGTAAGCGATAGCTGGTGCCTTCGCAAACAATGATACTATCGCTGAGAAAAAGTCCTCCTGAACAATTCAACTGAGCCTTAGTGATAATACATATAAAAGTAAATGATAACAAAAATAGAAGATGCTTGAATAAAACCGGCATTCTTTTCATTGGATATCGAACTTTGGACAGTAGTGAAACGCTTTTTGTACCATATTAATGTATAAAACTCCTTATTTTTGCGCCGTCTTCGGCAAATCAAGAAATTCTTTTTGATATTAATTATATTTTGCCGAACTTTGCACTCCCAAAAAAATAGGATTATGGCTAGAGTATGTCAGGTTACAGGTAAGGTTCCCATCACTGGAAACTATGTATCGCACTCAAATATTAAGACAAAGCGGAGGTTTTTACCTAACCTTCAAACCAAGCGTTTTTTCCTGGCAGAAGAAGACAGGTGGATTACTCTTAAGTTGTCAACTGAGGGCTTAAGAACCATTAACAAAAAAGGACTTTTTACAGTAGTAAAAGAGTTGCGTGCTCAAGGAGAAAAAATCTGATAACAATTTAAATTTATATAGCTATGGCTAAGAAAGGTAACAGGGTGCAGGTGATTTTGGAGTGCACTGAACACAAAACAAGTGGTCAGCCCGGTACCAGCAGGTATATTTCTACTAAAAACAAGAAAAATACTCCTGAGCGTCTGGAGCTGAAGAAGTATAACCCTATTTTGAAGAAAGTAACCGTTCATAAAGAAATTAAATAATTAGCCGGGATTTCCTGGTATCTAATATTTTGTATCATGGCAAAAGCAGCTAAAACCGCGATTAAATCAAAAGACCAGAAGGCAGCCGCTGAGGCAAAAAACTGGACTAAAGTCATCAGGGCTGTACGCAGTCCAAAATCTGGTGCATATACTTTTAAAGAGTCTATTGTGCATAAGGATAAAATAAAAGATTTTTTAGCCCAGAAATAGTACTGATCTAAAGATAAAATTTGAAGCTGTCACGGTAAATTCGGGACAGCTTTTGTTATTTTTATAAATAATATGAGCAGTACAGTTTTTATCAGGAAAGCGGGTATTGAAGATTTGGATTCTATTGTGAGTATTGGAAAAAAAACTTTTTGGGAAACCTATGCTGAGGCAGGGCTGAACGGAATACTGGACACCTATGTCGAAGAGAAATTCAACAGGGAAAAAATTGATTCGGAGTTAACCCGCGAGGATACAGACTTTTACCTGGCATTTGTAAATGAAATGCCGGTAGCTTTTACCAAGCTTAGAAATGATCGTACCATTAAAGGAGTTGAAGGAAAGAAAGCGTTGGAGATTGAACGGATATATGTGTTGAAAGAATATCAGGGCGAAAAAGTAGGAAAAGAGTTGATGGATAGTTGTATACAAATGGCCATTAGCAACCAATACGATGTAATATGGCTACAGGTTTGGCAAAAAAACAGCAAAGCCATTCAGTTTTATCAAAAAGCCGGGTTCTCGGTATTCGACACAGCAATATTTAACTTTGCATTGAATATAGAGCAGGACGATTTTTTAATGCGGCTGGATCTTTACTATTAAACAGAGACTATGGGATTTTTTGGAAAATTATTCGGGAAAAAGGAAAAGGAGAGCTTAGACCAGGGGCTGCAGAAAACAAAAACAGGTTTTCTATCCAAAATTACCAAAGCCATTGCCGGCAAAAGTACGGTAGACGAAGAAGTGCTGGATAACCTGGAAGAAGCATTGGTGAGTGCCGACGTAGGTATTACTACTACCGTAGCCATCATCGAAAAAATTGAGGAGCGGGTTGCCCGGGACAAATACCTCAATACCACCGAGCTGAATGGGATATTGCAGGAGGAGATGCAAAACATATTGGTGGACGCCCCCGAAAATAACCATTACGGTTTTGATTCCGACTTGCCGGCAAAACCATACGTGATTTTAGTGGTAGGCGTTAACGGTGTGGGCAAAACAACCACAATCGGCAAACTGGCGCACAACTTTAAAAAAGCGGGGAAATCTGTATTACTAGGTGCGGCGGATACATTCAGGGCAGCCGCAGTAGACCAGTTAACCATCTGGAGCGAAAGGGTGGGTGTACCCATCGTGAAAAAAGAAATGGGCAGCGATCCCGCATCTGTAGCGTTTGATACGGTAACCAGTGGTGTAGCCAGGAATGCGGATGTGATACTGATTGATACTGCAGGACGGTTGCATAATAAGCTGCACCTGATGGAGGAGCTGAGCAAGATAAAAAGAGTAGTACAAAAAGTAATTCCGGAAGCGCCACATGAAGTAATGTTGGTATTGGACGGCTCTACCGGGCAAAACGCGCTGGAGCAGGCCAAGCAGTTTACAGCCGCTACCGATGTTACAGCGCTGAGTATAACCAAACTGGATGGAACCGCAAAAGGCGGAGTGGTACTTTCTATAGCACACCAATTTAAAATACCGGTGAAGTTTATAGGTGTGGGTGAAAAAATGGAAGACCTGTTGGTATTTGACAAACACGAATTTGTAGACAGTCTATTCAATTTGAATAAATAGATTGGGATGGCAGACGTATGATTTGCTGATTTGAAGCACAATTAAAAATCATAAATAGTTTTGGGATTGCTGACTTCTTGTGTTCAATTTTCTCACCTGTTTCAAAACAGGAAAGAACATATTGATCCGAAGTTGGAAACTTCGGATCGCTTAATAACAAATCGAAAACCCAACAATCAGAAATAAAATAACTAAATGGTACTATTCGAATCTCCCTACCTACTTTACTCTGACGGTAAGGGAAATATATTTGAGGATACTTCCCTGTATACCGTTGGTAGAACAGGATGGGATGCATTGCCTATTCCAGTAGAAGATTGGATTGAGTTGCCGGATGGGGGCTCGTTGTACGAATTGCCTGGAAGAAGAGGGATTGGCATTGATGTGGAAACGGGTGAGATGCGGCTCTGTGAAAAAGGTTGGGCTGTTGCTGCATTTATACCTCCTGCCCATACGGGATTATATTTATCGGCTTACGAATCTGAACCTGATGCACCAACACTTCCATTATTCTGTTATACTGCTGCTGCATGGCATGATGACAAATTTTATGTACCAGCGGTAAGAATAGAACAGGATATACGCCAGGAATGTCGTGGATACGACAACAACAGCATTGAAGCCGGAGTACAGCATTTACTGAAAGCCTATCCGCAAAACCGGTTGGTAAAACACCTGGCAGACAACTGTTGCAATACATACCATTGTCCTGCCGCCCGTAATTATTTTATGGGACGTTGGGAGTGCCCGGTTCCATCCTCTCCGGCCTGCAATGCCAATTGTGTAGGTTGTATCTCGTTTCAGCCAGAAGATGAAACCATACCAGCTACGCAAGAGCGACTGACGTTTAAGCCTACGGCTGAAGAAATCGTAGAATTTACGGTACCCCACTTACAAACAGCACCGTTTCCGCTGATCAGTTTTGGCCAAGGCTGCGAAGGAGAACCTTTATTAATGTGGGAAACCATCGGAAAGGCCATCCGTGAAATCAGGAAACATACCCCCAACGGTAGTATAAATATCAATACCAATGGTTCTAAGCCGGCTTCTGTACAGGCGCTTTGCGAAGCCGGACTTAACAGCATCCGGGTGAGTACCAATTCGGTACGCAAACCCATATATGAAGCTTACTATCGTCCGAACAATTATGAATTTGAAGATATCATAGAAAGTTTAAAAGTAGTCCGTCGCTACAATGGCTGGACTTCCATTAACTACTTTGTATTTCCCGGCATGACGGATAGTATCGAAGAATATGAAGCCCTGCGCCAGGTGATAAAGGATACAGGGCTGAATATGATACAGTGGCGCAATTTTAATATTGACCCGGATTGGTATATGGGCAAAATAGGACAGTATGATACAGGTGAATGTATGGGCATCAAACAAATGATGGAATTGATACACGATGAATTTCCTGATGTTAAATACGGGTACTTCAATCCTCCGGCAGAACGTATTCGTGGTAACTACGAAACAGATTTCGCTCACTGAGGAGAAAAGAGATTGCTGATTAGTTGGAGCTGTCTTTCCGTTTCAAAACGGAAAAGAACATATTGACCCAAGGTTTCCAAGCTTCGGATAGCTTGTACGCATGCACATAATCGTTAAATTTACAGTAAAAATGTACCGGATGAGAATGGTAGCCATATTGTTGATATTGTTTCCGTTTTTTCTGCAGGCGCAGGATGAGAAAGCTTTTACAATTTCCGGTAAGTTGAAAAAAGTTAAGGACACAGAATGGATACACCTTTACTATATGAATGGACTCAACCAGGTAACAGACAGCGTCCAGACAAAAAAAGGGAAATTTAAATTCAGTGGTGCTATCACGGAACCCACTTTTTTTCGTTTACAAGTAAAGTCCGGGGATTCTTTACAGCAAGTCGTTGCCGGCAACACACTGATTACTTTTCTGGAAGCTGGTAAAATAAAAATTACCGGTAAAGATTCTCTATCTAATGCAGTCATAAAGGGCTCTAAAGAAGCATCGGTGTACAAGGTTTTTGAGAACACGCTGAAACCCTATGCCGACAGCATGCAACAATTTGTGCGTGACTATACAGCAGCCCGTGACAGCAATGATATCAGCAAAATGCGAGGCATAGAAATTAAAGCGGTGGCACTGGAGCGGAAAATAAAAGATGCTGTTTTGTATTCTTTTATTCAACAGTATCCCGGTTCTGCCATTGCATTGTTCGCATTACAGCAGTACGCCGGCAACCATCCGGAGATTGATATCGAAAAAGTAGAACCTTTGTTTCTTGGATTATCTCCGCAAGTACAGTCTTACCCATCAGCCGTTAATCTGAAAGAAAGAATTGATGTTGCGGGCAGAATGACCATTGGAAGAATGGCAACAGACTTCACACAAAATGATACACTAGGCAGCCCCGTTACATTATCATCCTTTCGTGGTAAATATTTGCTGGTCGATTTTTGGGCGAGTTGGTGTGGTCCCTGCCGCCAGGAGAACCCGAATGTTGTAGCGGCATTTCAGAAATACAAAGACAAGGGATTTGACATATTAGGAGTTTCGCTGGATAGAGAAAATGCCAGGGCTTCGTGGATAAAAGCAATACACGATGACAAGCTCAGTTGGACCCATGTAAGCGACTTGAGATACTGGAATAATGCAGTAGCAAAATTATATGGCATTCAATCAATTCCTCAGAACCTATTGCTGGATCCCTCTGGAAAAATTATTGGAAAAAACCTGAGAGGTTACGAGCTGCACGAAAAGCTGGAACAAATTCTGGGCAATTAGGTTGTAAATAAGCTGGTATTACAGGAATACATTCTCCCTTATTTTACACAATGGTGTTGATATGAGCTTAGCCGGACTGAAGATATTTAACAAGGAATCGCGCCGTCACCAACAAGCTTATCGACAATCTGTAACTATTTGTCGAATGCATGTCAGCCTGCTTTAGCAGCACGCCTGCCTGCAAGAAAAAATGATGTGCGGTAAACCGGCTATGACTCAATCCGCTACCTTTGCCACGAAAATTACAATACATGCAAACATCTCGTCGCCTTCTTAAATGGTTACCGACTTTTGTTTTGCTTTGGAGCATACAGGCTGCCACCGCTCAATCCATTCCAGATTCAGTAGTACAAAAAATAGACAAGCTATTCAGTGAATGGAACAACAGTAGTCCGGGCTGCGCTATAGGCATTGTTAGAAACGATTCTCTGGTTTTTGCCAGGGGATACGGTATGGCCAATCTGGAATATTCTATTCCGATTATGCCTGAAACCATTTTTCATATGGCTTCTGTATCCAAGCAGTTTGCGGCCTATAGCATTGTGCTGCTCGCGAGCCAGGGAAAACTTAGACTTGAAGATGACATAAGAAAGCACCTTTCCTGGTTTCCAGATCTGAAAGAAAAAATCACCATCCGCCATCTGCTCAATCACACCAGCGGTATTCGCGATCAGTGGCAATTGCTGGCTGTATCCGGCACCCGTATAGATGATGTCATTACACAAGATCATATTGTAAAAATATTAAGCAAACAACAGCAACTAAACTTTAAACCCGGAGAAAGGTATCTCTATTCTAACAGTGGATACACGATGGCAGCCGAGATAGTGAAATCGGTTACAGGAAAAACGCTGCGTGAGTTTACAGACTCTGCCATTTTCAAACCGTTGGGCATGGCCAACACCCATTTCCACGATGACTATACCGAAGTTGTAAAAAACAGAGCCTACTCCTACGATCGGGAAAGTCCTTCCTTGTATTCCAATAGCATTTTGTCTTATTCAAATGCCGGTGCTACCAGTTTGTTTACCAACATCAACGACCTCTCCAGGTGGGTAACGAATTTTTATGATCCTGTTGCCGGTGCCGGTGCAGATATTGAGCAATTGGTGCAAAAAGGGGTGTTAAACAACGGGAAAGAGTTAAACTATGCATTGGGAGTTGTATCTGATATTTATAAAGGGAACAAGCAATACTCACACTCCGGAGGCGATGCGGGCTATCGAACCTATCTCACCGTATTTCCAGAGTTACAAATGGGCTTTATGGTGCTGAGCAACCTGGGGGATATCAACGTACACCAAAAAACCTATCAGTTAGTTGATCTTTTTATTAGGGATACTACGAACGGCACGACTCCTTCCACCAAACCCGCTGCAGACAGTTCCAAGGCTGTATTGAAAGATACCGTCAGCATTAAAAAATATATCGGCGAGTATGTTTCTGAAGAAGGCGCTGAATTTAGTTTTGTATTCAAGAATAAAAAGTTCTACTGGCAGCGATATGGCAATAGTGATTTGCTGCTTCCTGTGGGTAAGGACAGTTTTGTGGTAGCCAGTTCACCGGATGTAAAGTTTGTATTCTCCCATAAGAATAAAATAACAAAGGTTTATCAAAGTTGGCCCGGCGCCGATCGTACACTTGAGCATGCTAACAATAATGCTGACATACGCCCTGAAAGATATGTGGGTGAATACTATTCTCCCGAGCTTGACACCAGGTATTCAATTGTTATGGAAAATGGAAAACTTGTTCTCACAAACAGTAAGTATGAGAACAGCGAATTGAAGCAGGTAGGTAATCATTTATTTAGCAGTTATTGGTGGATGCGCCATTTGAAAATCATTACCAATAATAAAAACGCTGTGGTTGGTTTTGAAGTAAACGACGGAAGAGTAATGCACCTCAGGTTTGATAAGATCAAATAAGCAATTTGTCTTTTTGAAATTCCGCCTATCGGCTGTAGTCCTCACCAGTCG